>NZ_AP019781.1:1311129-2622259 GCF_019669965.1 Methanoculleus chikugoensis
TTTCATCCCGCAGGCGAGTTCACAGGCACGGTTGAGGTACTTCATGTCCCCGGCCCGTTTGCTGACCTCAAAGACCCGGAATACGATTGCGTCGATGAACTCGTCGTAGACTGCGTCGGTGATGGGAACACCCGCACGGTCGAGGATCGTGATGACGTTCCCGAAGAAGATGGCGAAGTTCTCGTCGATGGCTTCGGCGTTGGATTCTATGTAGGAGAAGATCTCGGCCTTTGCCTTCTCAAGCCGGTTCGAGACAACAACCTCCGGGACGAAGCCGTCAGCCATGATTATTCATAGTGGTGTTGATTGTATAAACCATGCGGATTGGTCTTTTTTGCCGCCGGAGGGCTGTCTCGTGCCGGATTGGGCGATCCGGTCCGCCCGGGGGGTGGGACGGCGATACGCCGGAAGTTGCCTGTTCCGAACCTATTTATCGTCCCGGCCGGAACATTCTGTATGTTCGGCGTCTCCACCTACTGTCTTCACCACGAGCCGCTCTCCCTCGCGCTTGAGCGTCTCGCTCCCATCACCGATTGCGTGGAGGTGATGGACGACGGCCTGCACTACCTGGAGAGTGCGGAGCCGCTCGAAAGTTACTCGTACCGGTACTTCATCCACGCACCGTCCCGGGGGGTCAATATCGCAAGCCTCCTCGACCCGATCCGGCGGGCGAGCGTCGAGGTTCTGACGCAGTCCTTCGCCGTCGCCGCCGAGGTCGGTGCGGACGTGGTCATCCACCCGGGCTACTATGCGTGGAGCGCGGAGCGGGAGCAGGCGGTGGAGCGGTTCCGGCAGTCGCTCTCCGAACTGACTCTCGCGGCCGCCGACCTCTCGGTCACGTTCTTCGTCGAGAACATGGGGAACTGGGAGTACTTCTTCCTGCGCTCCTGCGACGACCTGCCGCTCATCGACGGGATCGGGATCGGGCTCGCGCTCGACGTCGGCCACGCGAACCTGAACGGGTGCCTGGACTGTTTCCTCGCCCACCCGGCGGCGCACTTCCACCTGCACGACAACGACGGCACCGAAGATACGCATTCACCGGTCGGGGACGGGAAGATCGACTTTTCGGCCGTGATGAAGGCTGTGCGGAGGAGCGGCGCCATCCCCATCGTCGAGGTGGAGACCTTCGAAGGGGTGACCGCCAGTATATCCGCGCTCGCGGCGATCGACGCCGCCGGACGGAGTGAATAGGGTCGGTCCCGCCTGGTTCTTTCCCCGGTTTCGGCCGTAACCTTTTATAGGGTAAACCTCCAACATAATTGGTGCGTCACGCCTCAGTGGCTCAGCCGGTAGAGCGCGTCCTTGGTAAGGACGAGGTCGCGAGTTCGAATCTCGCCTGAGGCTCTAAGAACCCAAGTTCTTAATCCCTTCTTGAAAAGAAGCTCGTATCAGCGTTATTTTCGGATCAGTTTTGAAAGGGGCGCACGCCGTCGCGTGCACGAGAATCCGGGCACAAAAAAGAGAGTAGGGTTATGCCGTCGCCCGCGGGCCGATCTTCTTCAATAAGGCGTTCCACGCCTCCGGCTCCTCGTTGCGGACGCGGGCAAGCGCCGCCTGCAGCCGGGGATCGTCCCGGGCGATTCCGGCGTCTTTCGCGAGCAGGTCGCCCAGGCGCTCGGCCGCGGCCTCCATCGTCTGCGGCGTCCCGCACCCGGTGCAGAAGCGATCCCCTTCTCTCAGGATAGCGCCACAGCATGAGCAGGTCGCCAGCACCGTCACCCGCAGAACAGCATCCTCCGCCAGGGGCGTATCAAGGCTCTCGACGGCCGCCGCCATCGAAAACAGACAGCGGCGGACTCATCCTCCTCTCGGCTTCCTGGTAGGACCGATAGAAGTCACGGTAGAGAGGGATCGTATCCTTTTTCTTTTTCATCAAAGCCCTCTGGAAGCCGTATTTCAGATAAAACCCCTCGGATTTCGGCTTAGAGTCAACCGTGATCATGCGGCACCCCACATACTGCGAGAGCCGCATGGCGATGGCCACCGTCTTCAACAACATGGCCCGCCCGACACCCCGGCCTTCGAACTCCTGGTGCGTTGCCAGTCGTGCGATCTTCAGCGCCGGATAGTGCGGATAGGGATACCATTCTTCACCGTCGTCGTCACTGATCCCTTTCCTGATGATACAGTCGTTGGTGAGTGTGAAAAAACCGACAATCTGCCCTTCATACGACACGAGCCGTGTGACCGACAGCCGGGCGGCCTGATTTTCAAGCGCGTCTTCGATCAGGAACTCCGTCAGATCCGGCTCTCCGCACCGGAACGATGAAACGTCGATGTCTTCGGTGAGAACAGAAAAAGAGAGATTGTCGAAGGGTATTCTTACGGTCACAATCGCATCTCGCGGGCGAGGATGGCGGCTTCGCGGATCAGCTCACGGCCGTCATCGGTGTCGGTGGGGTGGTCCAGGTAGCGCTGGAACCGCCGGGCGTCTTCCCCCTCCAGAACAAGCCCAAGTTCGATCGGTTTTGCCATCTTTCTTCCCTCGTGATATGATAAAATACCCCGGCGTACCTAAAATAGGTTTCTCCCGGATCACGTCTCCCCGCCGCCCTTCATCGCCATCCTCGCCCGGGCCTCAAGCAGGATCGTAAGCACCTCAGGATCGTTCGGGTTCGATATGACCGCTTCGGCGGCCCTGATGACCGTGTTCAGGGACTCCGCCGCCTCGACCGTGAGCGTCATCCCGCACCGGGCGCAGAACCGGGACCCGGGGGGCATGACGCAGTGACACTGGCCACACTGCACCGGCTCCGGCGACTCGCTCGCCCGGTCGCTCTCGGGCAACTCCACTCCGGCGAGGGCGGCGAAGGCGTTATCGACATCCTCGTCTACCAGGTGCGAGTACGTCGCGATCATCATCGTGCTCTGGTTGCCCCAGAACGCCTTTTTCGTTAAGAACTCTGTTTCTACAAGCCCGCAGCATGCTCTTCTCACATGTCTTTGTTTCGACGGTAAGAGTCGGTACCGTCGGGTTTCGGGCAGGAGATCGTTGGCGTCGGTGATCATCGAACGGCGCAGCCGGTCGGCCCTGCGTCGAGGGCGGAACCGCCCGGATCCGGGATGGTATTTGTAGGTAGCGATCGAGCCGCCGTTGATTGCAGTGCCCGTCCCGTCCCGACTCTGTGGAGCCATACCTTTATGTTGTGACAATCCTCTGGGTGCTTAATTCCAGAACGCTGGAATTGGGGGGATGGATGTGCGAAAGATTGCGATTCTCGTAATTTTAGTGTCGCTTCTCGTCGGCTGCGCACTGGCCCAGGGTACAGTGGCTCAGGAGACGGCAACGGTCACGGGAGGGGCGGTGACCCCAACCACCAAAGAGACGGTAACGGCAGGCACGGAAACGCCGGTGTCTCCTGACCCCACTAGTATCTTGCTGCTGTTTCTTGTCCTGCTTGTTATCGGCATCTTGATCATTCTTCCCTGGCTCGTCGTAACCTACTCGAATATCCACCTGCGCAACACAATTATAGCCGATATTCACAATGTCCGGGATGAAAATCTGAGGCTGAAGTACTGCGAGATGCTTCTCGTTCAGATACCTGAACGGAAAGGACTGTCACGATTCTCGCTGATGCTGGCGGTGACGCTGCTCGTCGGGACGGCTGTCCTGTATCTTGTCATTAAAGACCCGAATAGCGAACTGCTAAAGACCATCATCGGTGTCCTGACGGGTGCGCTTGCATCCATCATCGGGTTCTTCTTCGGCGGCCGTGCCGCTGAGAGCGCGAGTGAAGGTGCACGCCAGCAACCCGCTGAGAAACCTGGTGGTGTGCCTGCGGGGACATCTGGTGGTGTGCCTGCGGGGACATCTGGTGGTGTGCCTGCGGGGACATCTGGTGGTGTGCCTGCGGGGACATCTGGTGGTGTGCCTGCGGGGACATCTGGTGAGGTGCCTGCGGTGAAACCCTAGGATACAACGGCGAGGGAGGCAGACCGTCCCGGGTAAGCGTGGCGGAAGATGGTCCTGGGAGGTTCGTTTGCGCGTAAGCCTTCCGGGAGCGATGCCCGGGATCCGCTGCATTCCCAATGAATTAAACCCCTGCCCGACAAACCGATCAGGCATCTATGGCACCCGTGACGGACGGAGACACCCTGCTCCTGCACTTCACCAGCACCCGCCCCGACGGCGAGGTCTTCGAGGACACCCGTTCGGGCGAACCCGTCCGGGTCACCCTCGGTGCGAACCAGATCAATCCCCTCTTTGAGGAGGCGCTGATCGGAAGAGAGCCGGGCGAGACGGTGACCGTGGTGCTGCCCCCGGAGAAGGCCTACGGGAAGTTCCGGAGGAAACTCGTGGTCACGATAAAGCGCACGAGGCTGAGACTCGACCACGAACCGGTTCCCGGTGAGTTCATCAAGGTCGAGGTGATGGGGAAACCCTGCCTGGTGACCGTCCTCGACGTGGACGAGAAGCGTATCACTGTCGACGCGAACCACCCGCTTGCCGGGGAGACGATCACCTATACGATCACCGTCGAGACGATCCTCCCCCGGGACGGCTGAGCGGCCGCCCCGGAACAACCGGATAGATCCCGCCGCGCCGGGCTGGGCGTTATCCCTATCCTGCGGCATAACCGCCCTGTTTCTTCGCTCTCACCCGGATCTGTTCCAGCTGGTATTTATCCCGTGCGGGAAGACCTCTTTTCATGACAGCCGGATCGCCCACAGGCGCCGGATCGCCCCGGCGGCAGGCGATCATCGGATTACTGGTTCTTCTCGCCGTCGCTCTCGCCCCCATCGCACTCTCTGGATACTTCTCCCCGGATCCCGAACCGGTGCATGTCAGGATCCTCGCGGTCAACGACTTCCACGGGCAGATCCCCGACGGGCAGAAACTCAACGGCGAACCAGCCGGGAGCGCCCCGGTGCTTGCGTCGTACCTCAGATCCGCGGCGGCGGACGACGGCGGCACAACAACGTTCATCGCGCTCCCCGGGGACGCCGTCGGGGCATCGCCGCCCGAATCCGGGCTGCTGCTGGACGAACCCGCCGTGCTCTTCTTCAACGGCCTCGCGGATGACTACCCGGGGATGATCGCGACCTTCGGCAACCACGAGTTCGACCGGGGCACGGACGAGCTGCTGCGGATGGTTCGCGGCGGGAACGGCACGGCGCCCCTCGCCCGCCCGGTAGACCCCTACCCTGGCGCGGCGGCGGAGTATGTCTCCTCGAACGTGGTCTGGAAGACGAACGGCACCCTCCTTGCCGCCCCCTACACCATCCGCGATGCCGGCGGTGCAAAGATCGCGTTCATCGGCGCCACGACCGTCGAGACGCCCTCGATCCAGAAGGCGATCAACATCGAGGAGGTTCTCTTCGAAGATGAGACCGAGTCGATCAACCGCTACGTCCCGGAGATCCAGCAACAGGGAGTCCACGCGATCGTCGTCGTCCTCCACGAGGGCGGGGTGCAGGAGCCCTATGACGGCCCGACCCGGGAGGGGGAGAACGTCACCGGCAGGGTCGCCGCGATCGTCGCCGGCCTTGATGCGGACGTGGACGTCGTCCTCTCGGGTCACACCCATGCGTTCACCAACGCCTACCTGGAGAACGCCGGCCAAAACCCGGTGCTGGTGACGCAGGCGTACAGTTACGGCAGGGCGTTCGCCGACGTCGATATCGTCATCGATCCCCTCACCGGCGAGGTCACCCATACGTCGGCACGGATCGTCCCGGCGTACAGAAACGGCACCAGCCCCGACCCGGAAGCCCTGGCCCTGCTTGAGGCCTGCGAAGCAGCGGTCGAACCGCTGACGGCCCGGGTCATAACGACTACTTCTACCGAGATCACGCGGCTGCAGACCGATGCCGGCGAATCCGCGCTCGGCAACCTCGTCGCCGACAGCCAGCGGGCGGCGATGGGCGCCGATATAGCGTTCGTCACCACCGGCTCGCTCCGGGCGGAGATCGCGAAGGGGAACGTCACCCGGGGCGACCTGTATGCGGTGCAGCCGTTCTCGTCGACCGTCCTCTCGATGACCCTGACGGGAGAACAGGTCCGGAACGTCCTGGAGCGGCAGTGGGAGGCGCCGTTACCGCCCCATAACCTTGCCGTATCCGGGCTGACGTATACCTTCGACGAGAGAAAGCCTGCTGGGGATAGGATCGTCGATATCCGGGTGAATGGCACCCTGCTCGACCCGAACGGGAGTTACACGGCGGCGATGGTCGATTTCCTCGCGACCGGCGGCGATAAGTACGCCGTCTTCAGGGAAGGGACGAATATCGTCAACGGCCCGTACGACGTCGATGCCCTGGTCGCATATATGGAGTCCCTTCCGGAGCCGGTGGACGCGAAGCCGGAGGGGAGGATCGCGAAGGCCGGACAGGGTGTTATTTGACCGATACCGTCCACGTCTCCCTCCGGTCAGGAGCCTCCGGTCGGGATTCTTCCCTTACCCTTTAGTATCCGTCTTTTGAGATCCAGAATATCTTCTACCATACTCTCGTCGATGAGGTTGGAGCCCATCTGTTCGTGAAATTCGTTTCGGGGTGAGGATATCACCGTTCCATGATCATGGGGCGGCAACCGGCCTAACGTATATATAACGCCTCTTCCCATGACCGCCCCGGAGGTCATCCGAGATGCCTGAATTTGCACAGCCGTTCTCCGGGAACCGTATGGAGCGCAAACTGGACCGGGGAGAACTCATCAGGACGATCCGGTTCTCGATCGCCGCCGAGTACGAGGCGATCCAGTTCTACATCCAGATCGCCGAGTCGACCGACGACCCGCTGGTCCGGAAGGTGATGCGCGATATCGCGGACGAGGAGAAAGAGCACGCGGGAGAGTTTCTGCGGCTGCTCCGGGAGATCGAGCCCGCCGAAGAGGAGTTCTACCGGCACGGCTACGAAGAAGTCGAGGAGATGATCGAGGAGTTGAAGAAAGGCGGGAAGTGATCTACCCCCGGCGGGGATCCGGGAGGGGTTACCGGCGCCGGAAACCCCGCCCGCCGGAGCCGGTTGTTACGACGCTTCCCGCAAATGCATACACTCAAATACGACTTCGGGTGAAACTTCAGCGATGGCGACTCACACCCAGACGATCGCGGAGAGGGTGGTGCAGAAATGCGAAATGCTGATCGACCGGGTGGAGTTTATCGATCTGCACTTCTCCGAAGAGATCCTCACCGACAGGATACTCAGGAAGGCAATGTACAAGGAGTTCCAGGAAGCGGTCGAAGCCGCGGCCGACATCTGTGCCCTCATGAGGCGCAGCCTGGACTCTTCGGCGCAGGACGACTACAGCAACGTCGACTACCTGGTCGAACGGGAGATCGTTTCGGCGGATCTCGGCCAATCCCTGAAGGAGGCAAACGGGCTCCGGAACCGACTGGTCCATGAATACGACGGCGTCAACGACCGAATAGCGTATGCCTCAATCGCACGGCTCACCGAAGCCCTGCGCGAATTTTCCGGGGTGATACTCACGTGGCTCCACGGATAACCGAACTCCTCGAACACTTCCGCGAGGTGCTGCCGTCCATCAGGGGTATCCTCATCTACGGGTCGCACGTCAAAGGCTACGCAGACGAGCGGTCGGATATCGACATCTGCCTCATCCTGCACGAGAGTGCTGACCGCGCTCCGGTTTATGGGCGGATGCTCACGGCGGGAGAGCGCTACGATATCGTCATCTTCGACGAGATCCCCTGGTACCTCAGGGGCGCGGTTCTTGAGGCGCATGCGGTGCTCTATGCCGACAATCCGGACGATCTGGACTACTGGCTGTATCGGCAGCTTGCCGTCTGGCGCGACATGAAGCACCGGCAGGTGCCGGTTTCATCCGGGGATCTGCTCCGCCGCGTCCGGTCATGAAGTTTTTCTCGCCCGTCACCTGATCCTGCAGGACTCCTCGTAGGACTTCCTGCAGTCCGGACAGAGCGCCCTCGCCTTCTCGAGGTCGGGGTAGTTCTCTTCGGTGATCTCGTCGCAGGCCGCCCCGCAGATCTCGCACCAGTACTCCTTCGTCTCTGCCTTCTCTTCGCCTTTCAACTTGCGTTTTGCCATGCTGCTCTCCCTCCGGGTGGTGCTCGCTCGCCCTCATCGTGCATATGCTTTCGGGTTGGCCCACCGCACCGCCCCGGTGAGGCTGCTCCCCATCTCCCAGAACCGTTCCTGCACCCCCGCATCGAGGGCGAGGGACGACGGGCGTCTCCACTGGCTCTCCTCGAAGTAGCCGCCGCTCGTCTCTCCGGCATCCGGGGAGAGGGCGAGGTGCACCTCGACCTCCGCCCCCTTCTCCGGCGGTGCACCGCCGTCCCTGCCGTGAGTATACGCCCGGAGGAGCTTCGTCTCGATCACCCCCGGGTGGAGGCAGTTCGCCGTCACCCCCGTCCCTTCGAGCGTCCGGGCGAGCCGGGCGGTGAAGGCGACGACCCCTACCTTCGATACGGCGTAGGCATCGTAGGCGTCGTAGTCCGGAAAACCCGGCAGGTTCTCCCAGTCGACCGACCGCACGCTCCGGTGAGCGATCGACGCGACGTTGACGATCCGTGCCGGGGCGCCCCGCTCAAGGAGCGGAAGGAGTTCGTGGGCGAGCAGGACCTGCGCAAGAAAGTTCACGGCGAACGTCGTCTCGATCCCGCCGGGAGCGACCTCCCGCTCCGGCATGAAGACCCCGGCGTTGTTGACGAGGACGTCGAGCCGGTCATAAGCCCCGGCGACCTCCTCCGCAAGATCTCTGACCTGGTCCTGCACCGAGAGGTCGGCGGTGAAGAGATCGAGCCGGCCGGAGCCGGTGGCCGCCTCCAGTTCGGCAAGAACCCTTCTGCCCTTCCCGGGGTTTCTGCCGTGGAGCAGCACGCGGTGGCCCTGCCGGGAGAGTTCGCGTGCGGTCGCCTTCCCGATACCGTCCGTCGAGCCCGTGACGAGGATGGTCTGCTCCGCCATACGCGGTCCGGGTGTATGCCCGCTCTATTTGAACGTGGCGGTGCCCTGGGTTGGTGCGCTCCACGGCACACACTCCGCAATGGTGCACTTTACGGGGCTGGTTTCCCGGGCGGCGGTGCGTTGAGAATCAAAAAGGTGATATACTGCACCACAAACCTGTACTGTATGGTGCGATACTCGGTCACGATGGATGACGACCTCGTGAAAGCAATCGACAGGATACGCGAATACCGGGATATGTCCCGGTCGGAATGGCTCAACGACCTCTGCACGAAGTACCTCAACGGTGCATCCGCGAAAGGCGTGCAGACCGCGGTTCCCGCGGGGGTACAGTCTGCAAACACCCGTGAGCCGAACATGACCGATTACGAGGCCGCCTGCGCCAACTTCAGGATCGACGTCCCCGAGCAGTTCAACTTCGGCTACGACGTGATCGACCGGTGGGCCGAGACCGACCGGAACAAACTGGCGATGATCTGGGTTGACCAGGAGGGAAACGAGAAGAAATACACCTTCCGCGATCTGCGGTACCTCTCCAACGGCGCCGCAAACATCCTCCTCAAGTACGGCATCAAGAAGGGCGACCGGGTGATGCTGATGCTCCCGCGTGTCCCGGAATGGTGGATCTTCGTCATCGCGCTCATCAAACTCGGCGCGGTCTTCTGCCCCTGCCCGACGATGCTGACTCCGAAAGATATCAAATACCGCATCAAGGCCGGGAAGTTCCGGATGATCATCACCAACTGCGAGAATGCCGAGAAGATCGATGAGGTCGCCGATTCCTGCTCGCTGCTCGACACTCTCTTCCTCGTGGACGGGGAGCGGGAGGGCTGGGCGAGTTACCTGCACGAGCTCGAGTACCCCGCACCGGTATCGCACCACAAGGTCAGCATGCCGGTCGCGAAAAGGACGAGATCGACCGACCCGATGCTGATCTACTTCACCTCGGGCACCACCGGCGAAGCCAAGATGGTGCTGCACGACCACTCCTACCCGCTCGGGCACATCATCACCGCCTCGCTCTGGCAGGACGTCACGGAGAACGACCTGCACCTGACCTTCTCCGACACCGGGTGGGCGAAGTGCGCCTGGGGCAAGATATTCGGCCAGTGGATCGCCGGAGCCTGCATCTTCGTCTACGATATCCGGGGGAAGTTCGGGGCGACCGAGCTCCTTCCGCTGATCGAGAAGTACGAGGTGACCACGTTCTGTGCGCCGCCGACGGTCTACCGGATGCTGATCCTTGCCGACCTCGAGAAGTTCGACTTCCGCGACCTGCGGCACTGCTGCAGCGCCGGGGAGCCGCTCAACCCCGAGGTGATCCGCGTCTGGGAGGACGGCACCGGCGAGCCCATCTACGAGGGATACGGCCAGACGGAGACCGTCTGCTGCATCGCGACGTTCCCCTGCATGAAGCATAAGCCCGGTTCCATGGGTAAACCCGCTCCGGGCTGGCATATCGAGCTCCACGACGACGACGGCAACCGTGTCGGCGCCGGGGAGGAGGGGCGGATCGCGGTCAAACTCGACCCCCGGCCGGTCGGGCTCTTCGTGGAGTACCTGGACAACCCCGAGGCGAACCGGGAGTCGTTCCAGAACGGGTACTACTACACCGGCGACAAGGCGCGTATGGACGAGGACGGCTACTTCTGGTTCATCGGACGTAGCGACGACGTCATCAAGTCGTCCGGCTACCGGATCGGGCCGTTCGAGGTCGAGAGCGCCCTCATGGAGCACTCGGCCGTCCAGGAGTCGGCGGTCGTCGGGTCGCCCGACCTCATCCGCGGGATGGTCGTCAAGGCCTTCATCGTCTTAAAGCCCGGCTATAAGCCGTCCGAATCGCTGGTCAAGGAACTCCAGGCCCACGTCCGGAACACCACCGCCCCGTACAAGTACCCGCGGCTGATCGAGTTCGTCCAGGAACTCCCGAAGACGATATCCGGCAAGATCCAGAGGAACGTCCTGCGCGACCAGGAACTGCGCAAGAGCAACAACGGGAACTGAACCGCCCGTTCCCTTTTTTACCTGGGCGATGCCCACAAAAATTGAGGTACGGCTTTCCCTTTGATATCGCCATGACTGCCCCCGCCCCGAGGGGCGGGGGAGGAGCGCGAAGCGCGGGTGGGGTGGGGGTTAGAAGTGTCCTTTTGTGCAGAGACAGGGGAGGGGGAGACCCCCTCCCAGCGAGCCGCCACCCGCGTGGCGATAGCCACCACGGTCCACTGCGCGGTGTTTGCTCCTCGTTCGGGCCGTTTTGTCTGTTGCACTCCAGAAACTCGTATCGCACCTCGCGGCGCCCGAACTCTCTTGAGGCGATCCTAAGCGTAAATCTGATAACCATCAACCCCGCCGCGGCCTCGTGCACCAAAAAAGAACACCATCCTCATCGGCGGCAAAAAGCCTGTCTGCAGGCCTCCGGTCAGCAAACCCGCTCGATAAAATTCTCAAGAATCTTCAGCCCCACCGCGCCGCTCTTCTCGGGGTGGAACTGGACACCGTAGGTGAGCCCGCTATTGACCGCCGAGGCGAAGGAGTGGATGTAGGTGGTGCTCGCGATGGTGTTCGGCGGTGCGGCCGCCGCGTAGTAGGAGTGGACGAAGTAGACGTACTCCTCCTCGTGGAGCCCGTCAAAGAGCGGGTTTTCGGGGTCGATATGGATGGTGTTCCAGCCCATGTGGGGAACCTTCTCCCCGGCGGCCGGGATGAACCGCTTTACGTCGCCCGGCACGAGGCCGAGCCCGCGGTGGATGCCGTGCTCTTCGCTGCTGTCCATGAGCATCTGCATCCCGAGGCAGATCCCGAGGAGCGGCGTCTCGTTCGCGGCAGAGAGAACGGTATCCGCGAGTCCGCCGAGCATCTCCATCCCGTCCCGGAACGCCCCGACGCCGGGGAGGACGATGCCGTCGGCGGACGCGATCGCCTCCGGGTCGGCCGTGATCGTCGGCGCCGCCCCCGCCCGTTCGAGACCGCGCAACACGCTTCGCAGGTTGCCGAGGCCGTAATCAATTATAACTATCCTCTTCTTCATCCGCATCCCCCCGTTTCCGCCAGAGCCCGCGCTCGATCCAGTCGTCGGGGAGCCCCCGGTTCTCCTGCCACCGGGCGAGGTTCTCGTTCCACATCTCCAGGAGTTCGGGATGAGAATCCCCGATGATCGCAAACGTCGCAAGGTCGCTTGAGGGACACATGAAACACCCGATGCGGTCGAGTCCCCGCTCGTAGAGGGTGTTGTAGGGCGCCTTCTCGCGGAAGATGTAGAGCCAGACGTGCATCGCCGTCCACTGCTGGATGGGGGCCGCCGAGAGCTGCTCCGGGACGTGGGCGTTCCGCCAGACCCGTCTGCTCTGCATCCGCTTCACCGACTCGTACTTCCGCTGCCCGATGAACGAGAGGCATTCTCCCCAGTTCTCGCCGATCAGGCGGCCGACAGGGTGGAGTTTGCAGACCTTGCAGCACCAGCGGTTGTCGACGGCAGGCGGGCCGCTCTCCTCGAACGTCTTCCAGAAGGTCTCATCGTCACGGACCCGCAGGACTTCAAGGCCGTAGCGCTCCGCCACCGCGTCCACGTTCTCGCAGGTTTCGGGGAACTCGAGCCCCGTGTCCGCAAAGAGGAGCGGCACCGGGCCGAGCGCTTTTAAGACGACGAGCAGGGTCGCGAGGCTGTCCTTGCCGCCGGAGTAGGAGACCGTGGGCCTCTCGCGGTTCTGCTCCGCGACCTCGCGGACGAACCGGATGCTTTTCGCCTCGTAATCCGCGAGAGCCGGTTCGTTTGCCCGTACGGCATCGTCCCATGTCGCCTCACCGGGGACACACACCGACTGGACGTTCTTTCTCGTCCTGACGATGACCCCCCGCTCCATCGTCCCGGCGGTTGCGGCGTCGACTTTTGCCCTCCCGACGCCGATGCAGTCCCCGGCCTTCGTCAGGATGAAGACCTCGTCGCCTTCGGCGACGGCGGGGTCGATCGAGACGAGGCCCGGTGCGAGAACGCTTGCCCCGGACTCACGGATGGACGGAATCGCGCCGTCGTCGACGACGACATACCGCTTCGTCGGCCGCAGGTACTTCGCGGCGGCCGGGCGCGGGAGGGGCTCCCAGCGGCGCTCGTCCGGGATGTAGCGGACCGCGCCGACGACCGCCCCGCCGAGGACGATCTCGTCCATGCGGTCGTCGGCGGGAACCTTGTTCAGGAGCGCGATATGGCCCTCCGGTATCAGCGCCGCTCCGAAATGGTCGCGGAATATGCGGTTTATCCGCTCGATGTCGTCGGGGAACGCGGGCCGGGCGTCTCCCGGCGGCGTGACGGCTACCGGACGGGTGGGGGCGCCGCAGGCGCAGACCCCGGAGAGCACGGGGGCATGGCATGCGTCGCACCAGCGAAGCAGGATCTTGCCGAGGTAGATGCGGGGCATTCGCATATTCGTTGGGGCGAAACGAATAAAAGTCTTGGGTGTATTCTACGTCTTTCCCGCCGTAATCTCTCCGGCGGCGGTTCGCCCCGCCGCACCGGCCTCCGGAACCCGGGTTGAGTATCCTGATTCCCGTGAATCGGGCTCTTCGGCCGTGACGGGGAGGGGAAGAACAACTATTAAATATACGCACTGTCTCATAGTATTATCATGTTAAATCATGTAGAATTATGCCCGCCGGCCAGGTTCCGGCGTTTCAGCAATTCTACACCGGCAAACGGGGAGAACCCGGATCGACCGGGGTCTCCCGTCATGACAGTCGAGGGTGTGCCCCTGTCCGGAACCATAATCGCCGGATGGGGAATGTGGGGTGACGAAGTTGCATGAGAGCGGGGGTGCAAAGTTGATATCGATGCGCGTTGGAGGAAGGACGCTCCGAAAGAGCGAGGTGCTCGGGCTGTTTATCTTCATACTCATGGCGGTCGTCATGTTTGCGGTCGGCGCAGCGCTCTTCTGCGCCTGGCTTGCCGAACCCGGCTCGGCGCCTGCAGGGACGCCGGCCGATATCGGCCCGATACCCGGGGGTTTCGCGGTTGCCGGCGCGATCCCCGTCGTGCCCCTCGTGATCGGCGTCCAGGTGGTGGGGGCGCTCACGCTCGTCGTGCTCTACACGCTCTCCAGTGCCGGGCGCAGGGCATAGGACGCTCCGATGCGACCCTCTCTCCCGCTACAGCCAGGATACCGGGAAACTTCTTATTTTTTTGTCCAGATTCTGCGTAGCGGGGAGGACTGTCCGTAAAATTTATATCCCGGCGTGATGACATCAGATCTATCCCACCTCGGGAGGGAGGTGTGTCATCCATGGCAAAGGACAAGAAGCCCCAGGATAAGAAGCAGGAAAAGAAGGCGGAGAAGGTTCAGGACAAGGCCAAGAAGAACTAGGCTCTGACCTTATCACACCCATTTTTCCCGGCCGGGTATCCGGTTCGGCACACTCTTCTTCCCCGTTAGCTGCATCCCCGGTTTCATCCGCCGTCTTCCCGGTTCACTTCCCGATCCGCACCGCCCGGCGTTGGATGCCCGACCACGTGCCCTCGCCGGACCGGGGGAAGGTCCCGTGGGTGGTCGACCGGACGTCCTCGACGGTGCAGAATGCGCAGGGGCTCATCTCTTCGACCACCCGGGCTATCGGCAGGAGGTCGCACCGCCGCACCACGGAGTAGAAGATGGTGCAGGGTCCATGGAGCCCTTCCGCGGCAACGACCGTGACGCCGTAGCCGGCGGCCCTGATAGCGTCGATGAGGGCACGGTCTTCTTCCGAGGTGATCACCCGGAGGACGCAGATCCCCATAGCGAGCCTCTCTTCGAGGAGGATACCGACATAGTTCCCGGCAGCGAAACCGGCCCCGTAGGAGATGAGGTAGACCGGATTGGTGAATTCGTTGACGACGAGGCCGAGGGAGACGATCCAGAAGAGGATCTCGACGAAGGCGATGGCGGGAACGATGAGGCGGCCGCCCCGGGCAAGGAGTATGATCCTGAGCGTTTCGAGGCTGACGTCGATCACCCGCGCCCCGAAGACGAGGAGCGGGATGAGGACCGGGGTGAGGGTGCCGGCGGAGAGGAAGTCCATATGGGAGCGTCGCCCGGCCGGGTATATGAGGATGCAGTCGCGTGCCGGCCCCGGTCCCGGATCCGCGCGAATTGCGGGGCCGGACACCGCCCCTTCTCCCTCCCGCGCCGCAAGCGCGCATCCCCCCCCTCATGGCGGCCGGGGGCGCGAGCGGTTCACGCCTCCGGTCCCGGGCGGAAGAGGGAGGATACCTCTTCGTTCTTCTGCCCGGCTTCGACGAGGATGCAGAGGTCCCCGGCCTCGATCAGCGTCCCGCCGTCCGGCCCGGCGAGCGTCTCCGCGCCCCTCCTGATCGCGAGCACCGTCACCGCGTACCTCCGCCGCAGATCGGTCTCGGCCAGGGTCTTCCCGGCTATCGGGGCGCCCTTCTCCACCCGGACGATGGATATCTCGGCGTTATCGAGGTGCAGCCCGATGTCGCGGAGCGACGGCACCTGTCCCGACGCCTCCCGGAGCATCTCATAGTTCCCGGTCCGCATCGAGGCGACGAGCCTGTCGATATCGCTCTTTTGCACCGGGTACTTGATCAGGACCCGCGCGAGCACCTCCGCTGCGGTCTCGAACTCTTCGCAGATGACGTCGTCCGCCCCGAGCGCGTAGAGGGGGAGGGAATCCTCCATGTACCGGGTCCGGGTGACTATCGCGCACTCCGGGTTCATCTTCCGGGCAATCGCCGTCACCTGGCGTGCCGTGGCCGCGTTCGGGATGGTGACGACCACCACGCGGGCGCGTTCGATCCCGGCATGGGCGAGCACTCCCTCGTTGGCGGCGTCGCCGTAGAAGATCGGTTCGCCACTCGTGCGTTTCTCCCGCACCGTCTTCGGGTTGAGTTCGACGGCCATGTAGGGGACCCCGGTGCTCCGTGCCGCCTCGGCGACGTGCCGCCCCATCGGCCCGAACCCGACGATGATGATATGCCCTTCCTTCGGGCCGTTCGCGGGAGCCGTCTTCAGGGGCGCGTCCCGTGCCCTGAGCCGTTCCGGCAGGGGAAGGCGGCGGACGGCGGCGGTCACCCCCGGGGCCGACCCGATGACGAACGGGGCGACCGTCATCGTCCCGACCGATACCGCGAGGAAGATCTGCTCGAGGTCGGGGCCGAGGAGCCCGTACTCGATCCCCGACCGCGAGAGGATGAAGGCGAACTCGCCGATCTGGCCGATGGCAAGCCCGGTGAGGACGGCGGTCCGGAGGGAGACCCCTGCCGGGAGGACGGCGACGGCCCCGATGATCGCCTTGAGGACGATGACGCCGAGAATGATCGCGACGATCACGAGCGCGTGGGCCGCGAAGAACCCGGTGTTGAGGAGCATCCCCATTGAGACGAAGAAGAAACTGGTGAAGACGTCGCGGAAGGGGATGACGGTGGAGAGGGCCGCGTTGCTGTACTCGGACTCGGATATGATCAGGCCCGCGAGGAAGGCCCCGAGGGCGAGGGAGAGACCGGCCCGCGAGGTGAGCCACGCCGTCCCGAGACAGAGCGCGATGACGGTGATCATGAAGAGTTCCCGGCTCCGGAGGCTTGCGACCCGGTAGAGGAGACGGGGGACGACCCAGAGGGCGCTTGCCGTGACGACGCCGAGGAGGACGAGACCGAGAGCGAAGTTGATGAGCGACGGGACGACCCCGGCCGACCCCATGCCGCCGAGCATGGGGACGAGGAGGATCATCGGCACGGTGCTCAGGTCCTGGAGGACCGATATGCCGAGCGCGAGCCGCACCGGCGGCGTATCCACCTCTCCCCGGTGCTGGAAGACGGTCAGCATCACGGTGGTGCTCGTGTGGGCGAGGAGCATCCCGAAGAAGATTGCTTCCGGCGCCGCGAGGCCGAGGGCGGATGCTATCACCGCGACGACGCCGATGGTGATGCCGATCTGGAGCACCCCGCCGGTGAGCATTCCTTTCTTCATCTCGAGGAAACTCTTGAGCGAGAGTTCCATCCCTATGGTGAAGAGGAGGAAGATGATACCGAGTTCCGCGAGGATCTCGACGTCGGCCCGGTTCGTGATGAAACCGAGACCGTAGGGCCCTGCGATGATGCCGGCGAGGAAGAACGCCACGATTCCCGGTATCTTCAGCCGGTAGCAGAGGGCGAGCGCTCCGATGGAGAGGGCGAATATGATCAGGATCTGTTCGAGAAAGGCTGTGTCCATGGCAGGGTTCCTTGCTGTCGTATCCCGGCGTGCGGCACGCGCACCCGGGGCTGAACCGCCCTCCGCTCCGCGGGGGATGCACCCGGCTTTGCGGCAACGCGGCAGGCGGAATATGATGAGTTGTTGCCGTTCTTTTCAGATAATAATTCTGTATTTGGCTTAAAATAGCTGTCTTCGCGATGTGGGCGGCCGTCTGCGGCCCGGCCCGGGGCCAGCGGGCCGGCGTCTCCGCGCCGCCCCGAAGACCAGGGCGAGGACCGGCACGATCTCGAGCCTTCCTGCCCACATCACGATGACGAAGAGCCATTTCGCTGCGGGGGAGAGCCCGGGGTTCACAAACCCGGTGCTGAGCCCGACGCTGGATGAGGCGGAGACGACCTCGAAGATGATGTCGGCGGAGTCGAACCCGTCCTGCGGCGCGAGGTGGAGCAGGAGGAGAGTGGCGATTGCGACCATCAGGACGAAGAGCACGACGACGAGCATGCTCTTCGAGACCTCGTACTCCGGGAGGTGTTCGAGGATCGGCCGCCCGTCGTGCCGGAGCGGGGTGATTGTCCGCCAGCCGGTATGAAGCCGCCGAAACCACCATCGGAGCATCTCGAGGCCGAGGATGACCCGGCCGAGTTTGATGCCGCCGGCGGTGCTCCCGGCCGATCCGCCGATGAACATCAGCGCGGCGAGAACCATCACCGTCGAGCCGTACCAGGTTTTAGGGTCGGTGTTCTGGAACCCGGTGCAGGTGATGCCGCTCACGGTCATGAAGATGCCCTGCCGGAGCGCCTCGGCGGGGGGAAGGGCCGAGACGGTTGCGAGGTCGAGGGTGATGACGGCGCACCCGGCAAGGATGAGCGCGAAGAGGAGGATCGCCTGGCGGTCGGAGAAGAACTGGAACCTCTTTTTGTAGTAGAGCAGGAAGTAGAGTTTGAACGGCAGCGCCCCGGCGATCATGATCGGGACGACGAGCATCTCGAGCAGCGGGCTGTCGTAGTAGAGGATGCCGGCCGAATGCACCGAGAACCCGCCGGTCGATATCGCCGTCATGACGATGTTTACGGCGTCCCAGAGGGGGATGCCCGAGAGGAGGACGAGCCCGATGCCGAGGGCGGTGAGCACCAGGTATATCCGCCACATCTCGATGGCCGTGGTCACGACGCCCGGCACGAGCGTCTCTGACCGCCCTTCCGAGCGGTAGAGCCGGAACCGGGTCAGGCCCGATCTGCCCGCGAGAGCGATGGTGAACGCGACGATCCCGAGCCCGCCCATCCACTGGGTCAGCGACCGCCAGAAGAGGATCGCCTTCGGCGTGGCGTCGACCGACGGGAGGAGGGAGAACCCCGTGCCCGTCCAGCCCGACATCGCTTCGAAGACGCTGTCGGTATAGGGGAGGTTGAGGCCGAACGTGTACGGCAGCGCGCCGATCAGGGCGGCGGCGAGCCAGATCAGCGCGACCGCCGAGAGCGCGACGGAGAGGCGCGCCTCTCCCTCAACCTTCGGGACGCCGGCAAGCCAGACCCCGATGATGCTGAACCCCGCCGGTGCCGAGGCCATAGGGAGAAGGAGGCTGCCTTCGCCGTACCAGAGGGCGACCAGGAACGGGGAGCACGACACCAGCGCGATGAAGAGGAATATGAGCCCGAGTTCGGGAGCTATGATCGCGAACTGGCTGTGTGCCGCCGGCACTGCCTTTCTGCCAGGTTCCGGGAAGAAGCGATTTTTGCGACGGTGCATGCTCGCACCCGGTGCGGGTCGATGGGATCTCCGGCCGCACCACCTCCGTGGTGCGTATCGGTTATCTACGTTCTGGTCGCCTGCCGCGGTTGCGCCTCACCCGTCTCAGATGCCGATCACTTTTATCCGATCAGAATTATATTTTATACTCGCATTATTTGTCCCGGCGGGTGACGGTTCGCCGGCTCGTACCCGGGCTGTGCCTTTCGACCCCCCGGGAAACGCCGTCCAACCGGCGAATCCGACGGAGGGGGCCTGCAACCGATTGGAGCGCGGGGATGCACCTGCCGGGCGGGCACGAAAAGCGGGAACGTATCTGGATACCGGAACTGTTTGGTGAACTATGGAGAACCTGCAAGATGTATTACCGGCGGATCTTCTGGAGATACTGCAGGATGCCGCTCCAGCCCTCGATTGCCGGTCGCGGGAGAGGCTGGCGGCGGGGATCGAGGCCCTGCTCGATGAAAACCGCGGCCTTGCCGCCCGTGCCGCCCGCGCAGAACTGGAGCGCGATGCACTTCTTGCCGCCGTCGGCAGGCAGGGTTTCGTCTACGACGCCGACGGAGGGGTGATCACGGCGGGCCCGGGCGAGGAGGATCGGATTGCCCGGGCGCTCCTCGGGAGGCAGGACGTATCGCTCAGGTACCCCGGCGGCGAACCGGTTCTGCCCGGCGACCTCCCCGGGTGCCGGGCGCTCAGGGGAGAGAGGCTCGCGTCCTGCCGGTACACCGTCCACGACCCCGGCGGGGAGGATCTTCACGTCGTCGTATCCGCCTCGCCGGTTGTCACGGACGGGGCCGTCTCCGGCGCCGCCGTCACCTGGCAGGACGTCACCGGAGAGGAGCGGACACGCCGCCGCCTCGCGGAGGCGAACACCCTGCTCGCGGGGCTCTTTGAGAACCTCGGCGACATCGTCGGCATCCAGCTCCCGGACAGGACGATCCTGCGCTACAACCGCGCCAGCTACGAGATGCTCGGGATGACGCCGGAGGAGGTGGAGGGGCGGAAGTGCTACAACCTCATCGGGAGAGCAGCGCCCTGTTCGGTCTGCGCGACGGAGTCTGCAATCGCGAGCAAGAAGCGGGAGGTCGTGGAGAAGTTCGTGCCCGAACTCGGGAGGTACCTGGAGTGCCGCTCAAGCCCGATCCTCGACGAGATGGGCGAGGTGGCGTTCATCGTCGAGCAGCTCTACGACGTCACCGACCGGAGGCGTGCCGAGGACGAACTCCGGGAGAGCGAGGCGACGGCTCGGGCGCTCCTTAACGCCCCGAGCGAGATCATCGTTCTCCTCGATAGGGATGGCCGGCTCATCGAGATCAACGAGACGACGACACGGCGATTTGCGCGCAGCCGGGAGGATCTCATCGACCGGAACATATTCCAACTCTTCCCGCCGGATGAGGCGGCGGCGTACGCGGCCCGCCTCAGGGATGTCGTCGCGTCGGGCCGACCTGCACGGTTCGAGGATGCATGGAAGGGGCGGCTGTACGACGTCGTCCTCTACCCGGCCGCCGACGAGCGGGGCAACGTCATCCGGGTTGCGGCGATTGCGCGGGACGTCACCGGGAAGAAGCGGGGGGAGGACGCCCTGCGGAAGCGGACGCACGACCTGAACGAGCGGGTGAAGGAGCTCTCGATCCTGTACGAGATATCACGGATCATCGAACGGCGATCGGAGACCTCACTCGATGAGGTCTTTCTCGAAATCATCCGGGTTCTCTCCACCGGCTGGCAGTATCCGGAGGATACCGTTGCGAGGATCACGGTGCACGGGCATCGGTTTGCAACGGAACGCTTCGCGGAGACGCCCTGGCGGCAGGCATCACCTATCGTCGTCCTCGGGGAGACGGTCGGGATGGTGGAGATCTATTACCTTCACGAGAGGCCCGAGAGGGACGAAGGCCCGTTCCTTGCCGAAGAGCGGGCGCTGCTCGATACCGTCGCCAGGCGGCTCGGAAGCATGATAGAGCGATTCCAGGCCTGGGACTCCCTCGAGAAGAGCGAATCACAGTTCCGGGAGATCATGCAACAGAGTTTCGACATGATCTACACCTGCTACCACGAGGGCGGGATCGCCTACATCTCCCCGGCGGTGACCCGCATCCTCGGCTACGCTCCCGATGAGATCATCGGCAGGAGGTGCCGGGACTTCGTCGTCCCCTCGTCGCTCCCCGCCTGGGAGGAGGGGCGAGCGAAGATCTCCTGTGGCGAGCCGGTCGAAGGGCTCGAGATCGAGTTCCGCCGCAAAGACGGGTCGGTGACCTACCTCGAACTGAACGAGTCGCCGATCATCCGCGACCTCTCGGTGATCGGGGTTCACGTGGTCGGCAGGGACATCACCGACCGGAAGCAGAACGAGCGCCTCCGGCAGCGCGCGTTCGAACAGATCGAGCGGAACATCGAGCAGTTCGCGATCCTCGGCGACCATATCCGCCAACCGCTCCAGGTGATCCTGGGCATGACCGAGCTGATCGATGATGGGGGGGCTACGGGGAGGATCCGGGAGCAGGTCGACCGGATCAACGGCTACATCACGGCCCTTGACCGGGGCTGGATCGAGTCGAGGCAGGTCCGGGAGTTTCTGCGGCGGCACGAACTGGCGTGAGAGGAGCCGGGGGCGCTACGAGATCCCGGAGGAGGCGGTGGCGGAGGCGATCGTGAATGCCGTCGCCCACCACGGCCGCACCAGTAACGGGAGCGTTCAGGTGATGCTCTTCTCCGACCGCCTTGCGATCTCCGGCGCGGTACCTTGAAGGGGAACATGTGTGATAGGAGAGATTCGAGATCAGGATCTGCATAATGTCCGGAGAGACGAGGCATACGACTTCACCATTTGGCTTGAGGAGAACATCGGTGCCCTTGTTCTATCGCCCGGCAACGTTTCCGCATCAGGGATCTTTTGGTTGTCGCGGTTGGAGGAGGCGATCCAGTGGGCCATACACCGGTAATGCACTTCGCATTTGGAAAAGGTACCGGGAACACTGGCGGTGAATGCACCGGCCCCTGAGGGAAAATTTTCATCCGCTGCTCCGCCCCGTGAACGTCCTGGTGCGGGAGGGAATACGGTGACCCCCGCCGTTCTCCTCCAGTTACCGGCAGTTGTGTTCGTTGGTCCCCCGTACTTGAGCGGTCGGCGCCGCCCGGCACAAAAACATTAACGTTTATGCAGTCCGAATTGAATCTAACCCGGGTTGCGGCAAATTCAAAAGATCCGCATGTCCTGAAGTCGGATAATCCAAAATCTGCGAAATAATGACCGGACAAAAACTGAATACATAAGGGAGGAGAACAATGGCAATCAAAAAATCCGAACTCTATAGCTCGCTCTGGAGCAGCTGCGACGAGCTCCGCGGGGGCATGGATGCTTCACAATACAAGGATTACATCCTCACGCTGCTCTTCGTGAAATACGTCTCTGACAAATACGCGGGGAAGGAGGACGCGGTCATCGAGGTTCCCGAAGGGGGAAGTTTCACTGATATGGTGAGGCTGAAGGGCGACAAGGAGATCGGGGATAAGATCAACAAGATCATCGGCAGGCTCGCAGAGGTGAACGGGCTCAAGGGGGTCATCGACCAGGCTAACTTCAACGACGAGGATAAACTCGGGCGGGGCAAGGAGATGCAGGACCGGCTCTCCAAGCTGGTGGCGATCTTCGACGGCCTGGACCTCCGGGCAAACCGCGCCGAGGGCGACGACCTGCTCGGTGATGCCTACGAGTACCTGATGCGGCATTTCGCCACCGAGTCGGGCAAGAGCAAAGGGCAGTTCTACACCCCGGCCGAGGTCTCCCGGGTCATTGCGAAGGTGATCGGTATCGGCCCCGAGACGCGCCAGGACCAGACCCTCTACGACCCTGCCTGCGGGTCGGGGTCTCTCCTCCTCAAGGCAAGCGACGAGGCCCCGCGGGGGATCACGATCTACGGCCAGGAGATGGACAACGCCACCTGGGCGCTGTCGCGGATGAATATGATCCTCCACGGCCACCCCGGGGCGGAGATCTGGCGCGGCAATACCCTTGCCGACCCGCACTTCAAGAACCCCGACGGGAGCCTGAAGAAGTTCGACTTCGCGGTCGCAAATCCCCCATTCTCCTCCAAAGCCTGGACGAACGGGCTCGACCCGGAGAACGACGAGTTCAAACGCTTCGAGTATGGCGTCCCGCCGGCGAAGAACGGCGATTATGCGTTTCTCCTCCACCTGATCACGTCGCTCAAGAGCACCGGGAAGGGCGCGATCATCCTCCCGCACGGGGTGCTCTTCCGCGGCAACAAGGAGGCCGATATCCGGCGGAATCTCGTCCGGCACGGGTTAATTGCGGGCATCATCGGCCTGCCCCCGAACCTCTTTTACGGGACGGGTATCCCGGCCTGCATCATCGTCGTCGACAAGGAGAACGCCTCTTCCCGGACGGGTATCTTCATGATCGATGCATCAAGAGGGTTCGAGAAGGACGGGAACAAGAACCGGCTCCGGTCGCAGGATATCAGGAAGATTGTGGACGTCTTCAACAACCGGATCGAGTTGCCCCGCTACTCCCGCATGGTTCCCATCGCGGAGATCGCGAGCGGTGCGAACGATTACAACCTGAACATCCCGCGCTACATCGATTCGAGCGAGCCCGAGGACCTCCACGATCTCGACGCCCACTTAAGCGGCGGCATCCCGGTGCGGGACGTCGACGCCCTGGAGCACTACTGGTCGGTCTTCCCGACGCTCCGGGATGCGTTGTTCCGGTCGAACGGCCGCCCCGGGTACCTGGAGCCGAGGGTCGAGCCCGCGCAGGTGAAGGCGACCATCCTCGCTCACCCGGAGTTTTCGGCCTACGCGGCCCGCGTCGCCGCCGTCTTCGATGAGTGGCGGACGGCGCACGAGCCGCGTCTTTGGGCGCTCGATGCCGGCGCAAAACCACGGGAGGTCGTTCGTGCGCTCTCGGAGGATATGCTCGTGCGGTTCGCCGGCCTGCCGCTGCTGGATAAGTACGACGCCTACCAGTGCCTGATGGATTACTGGGCCGGGGGGATGCAGGACGACGTCGATCTCGTCGCCGCCGAGGGATGGGTCGCGGGGGCGAAGCCCCGCGGGATCATCGAGGATAAGGAGAGGAAGATCAAGGAGACGCCCGATCTCGTCATCGGCCGGCGGAAGTATAAGATGGACCTGATCCCGCCGGCCCTGATCGTTCACCGCTACTTCGCCGCCGAGGAGGCGGCCATCGACGACCTCGCGGCCCGGCAGGAGGCGGCCGCCCGCGAGCTCGAGGAGTTCGTCGAGGAGCATACCGGGGAGGAGGTCCTGCTCGAGGACGTGGTGAACGAGAAGGGGAACGTCACCAGAAAGGCAGTGAACGACCGGTTGAAGGAGATCGGCAGAGCTGCGGAGTTTGCCGAGGAGCGCGAGGCCCTCACGCGGTGCCTGGAGTTGATCGAGGCCGAGGCCCGGGCTGGCAAAGCGGTGAAGGAGGCACGGGCGGCGCTCGATGAGCGGGTGCTGGCCCGCTACGCGACCCTTGCTGTGGACGAGATCAGGACGCTCGTGGTGGAGGATAAGTGGTTTGCTTCGATCCGGGCTGCCGTCGAGGACGAGGTTGAGCGGCTGACGCAGCGGCTCGCCGGCCGGGTGAAGGAACTGGACGAGCGGTATGCCCGCCCGCTGCCGGAGCTGGAGCGGGAGGTGGAGGCGTTCGGTAAGAAGGTCGAGGCGCACCTGAAGAGGATGGGGTTGGTGTGGTGATGAGAGGCGGATCGGATGTTGCCCCGGACGATTTTGCCGGCCTGCTCGTCGACGTGAAGGAGCGGATCCTCTCGGCACGGACCAGGGCGGTCCTGGCGGTCAACGCCGAGCTCGTCCGGCTCTACTGGGAGGTTGGCCGGATCATTCACGAGCGGCAGCGTTCGGAGGGATGGGGGGCTGCGGTCATCCCGCGCCTCTCTTCGGCGCTGAAGAACGAGCTGCCGGAGGTGAAGGGCTTTTCGGAGCGAAATATCAAGCGGATGCTCGCCTTCTACCGCG
Organism: Methanoculleus chikugoensis; assembly: GCF_019669965.1. NCBI lineage: Archaea > Methanobacteriati > Methanobacteriota > Methanomicrobia > Methanomicrobiales > Methanomicrobiaceae > Methanoculleus > Methanoculleus chikugoensis. Next base: position 1,335,963 of record NZ_AP019781.1, read on the forward strand.
AGTACCCGGAGCTCGGCGGGGGTGGAATTGTGCCACGGGCGGTGGCACAAACGGCGGGGGTGTTATCTGCGCCCTCCCGGCTCATCTCAAGTCCGTTCTGCCGGCGGTTGGGGAGTTCGACCGTGATTGGCAGAGGTGCCGTGCCGGGAGGAGGTAGGGGATGACCGACCGGCAGGCAGGGGTGGAGGACGTGCCGCCGGGGTATAAGCGGACGGATTTGGGGGTGATACCGGATGAGTGGGAAACGAAACGGTTGGGAAATATCGCAGCAATTCGCAATCAGAAAGTAGTACCTTCGAGTGTGGATCCAGATACACCGTGTGTACAACTTGAGCATATCGGCCAAGGCAATGGGCGGTTGCTAGAGTGTACCACAGCACGATGCTCGACATCATCCAATTATCGATTTTTTGCTGGGAATGTCTTGTTCGGACGGCTGCGTTCATATCTTCGCAAGTTCTGGCATGCAGATCGTGATGGCATCTGTACTACCGAGATCTGGCCTTTGGTGGCTGATGCGGCGCAGGTAGATAGTGCTTTCCTGTTCGCCATCGTCCAAAGCGATCGGTTCGTTGAGGCGGCGAGCATCTCCTATGGGACACACATGCCGCGTACAGATTGGGATATTATGCAAAACTTTGAGATCTGTCTACCTCCCCTGCATGAACAACGCGCCATTGTCACCGCCCTCTCCGATGTGGACGGGCTCATCGGGGCGCTGGATGCGCTCATCGAAAAGAAGCGGGCCATCAAGCAGGCCGCCATGCAGCAGCTCCTCACGGGGAAGAAGAGGCTGCCGGGGTTTGCAGGCGAGTGGGAGACAAAGCAACTTGGGGATCACGCAACTCTGATCCGCAACGGAACGACATACGTCGCCTCTTTGCGTGATGGAGTACCTATCACAAGAATAGAGACTATATCAAGTGGGTTTGTGGATTTTTCCAAAGTTGGCTATGCTAAATACAGCAAGGTAGTTGAGAGTTACAAATTACAACCGGGCGACATTCTATATAGTCATATCAACAGTATTGATCATATAGGGAAAGTTGCTCTAGTTAGCGATGTTCAGGAGTTATATCATGGAATGAACTTGCTAATGATACGCTCTGGTAATAATACTAATTCAAAATGGCTATTCTATGTTCTAAACTCCGATTTTTCCCGGAATTGGGCACGTTCTATTGCTAAACAAGCCGTCAGTCAGGCCAGCATTAATACGAAGGAAATTAAAACTTTTTCCATTCCAACCCCTCCTCTTCCCGAGCAAACCGCTATCGCCGCCGTCCTCTCCGACATGGACGCCGAGATCGCCGCCCTCGAACGCCGCCGGGAGAAGGCAAAGCAGATCAAGCAGGGCATGATGCAGCAGCTCCTCACCGGGCGCATCCGATTGCCATCAGTAGGCGGGGTGAGCACACAATGAGCGCTGAGCGTTGCCCCGCAGACCTTGGGATCACGCACCAAGACTTCGCGGATTGTGGCTGGAAAGAGGTCTTGGCCCAGACAGAGCGAGACGGTTATTGGTCTATGTGGCAGGCCTTTCATGCCGCTGCACAACGGGCAACGGCAGATGGGCAGCAATCCGACGCAAAGGTGCTCTGGCTGTTGGGCGACGCTTGCTCGATGATGCTGTCTCCTAAAAGCATCAACGAACCCTTCAAGCCCGCTACGGTAATGAGGGAGGGACGGTCGGCAATCCCCGAGGACTTGTTGGATTCCGACATAACATTCCTTTCTGAAATAGTGGATAGTATTGACGATCCGTGGTTGAAAGCGCGTCTGGCGGACCTTGTCTGGATCAGAAAACGACCACGCGATGTCAGGTATGCTCTGGTGGCAATCGATAGTTATCGCTCGATCCCATTGGATACCGAGACATGGGTGTCCGATGGTCGAGAGTGCTGGGAGCGTGCCATAGGCTTGGCTCACATGCTCAAAGCGGGGTCCAAAGACCGCTTGAGAGAGATGGAAAACGCCGTTATCAGGGCATTCGAAACGGCAACATGTCGGGATGGCTTTCTCGCCCTCTGGCTGGCAGACCTGCTCTTCGATAATGGACTCGGTCGGGACAAACAATCAATTATCGCGCAGAAACTCGAGTCCTTGGCACGCGAGTTCGATGACGAGGGTGATTTCCGCCGCGCCCGCGAATTCTTTAAGGCTTCAGCAAAGTGGTTTAAGGCAGCCGGCGATACCCCAAAGTCAATTGAAATGACGGTTGCCGTGGCGGAAAGTTTTGTCAAGGAAGCTGAAGCTAGAATTGCAGCTGAGAAACCAAGCCATATGGCTGCCGCGAGCTTCTACGAGGATGCGATCCAGACCTACCGCACAATTCCCCGCTCTGAACGCCCTGCTCACCGGGTAGATGAGCGTCTCAAAGAGCTTCAATTACGTCTCAACGAATCGGGAAAGATGGCGCTGGATGAGATGCGTGTCATAAGCATCCCCGGTATAGATCTCAGTCAGTGTATTGAAGACGCTAGGAATTCAGTGCATGGCAAGAGCACTATAGAGGCCCTCGAGGCGTTCGCCGATCTAGAACCATATTCAAAAGCCAAAGAACTTCGCCGACAAGTAAACGAGAGACTTCGGAAGTACCCTCTTCAGGCTATCATCCCGGGGATCGTGATGGGTCGTGATGGTCGCGTTATAGCCAAACGGCCATGGATGAATCTTAGCGATATATCTTCCGAAGAAAATAAGGCCGTCATCTGTGCCGAGATGATCCACGATCACGGTATCATGGTCGAAATGGTCGTTCGGGGCCGTATCTTGCCTGCACTTGAAGTTCTACAATTAGAGCACCGCTTACGTGAACCAGACTTCATTTATCTTGCCAGTCGTTCGCCGATCGTACCCCCAGGCCGCGAACGTCTCTTTGGAATGGCTCTGTTTTCCGGTTACGACAACGACTTCGTGACGACGCTCCACCTCCTGGTACCGCAGATCGAGCATATGGTCAGGTATCATTTAAAATCCGCCGGTGTCAAGACCACAACCCTGGATAATAGAGGCATTGAGACAGAAAATGGCCTGAGCACACTGATAGAGCTGCCAGAATGCGAAAAGATATTTGGCGAGGATCTGACGTTTGAGATAAAAGCGCTATTCTGTGACGCTTGCGGGCCGAACCTCCGTAATGAGCTCGCACACGGCCTTCTCGACGACAAAGCCTGTCAAACCGTTTATGCGGTGTATGCCTGGTGGCTTGGTCTCAAACTTGTGTTTAACACATTCTGGAACGCTGCACGTAAGATCGATGAAGTCGGTGAGGAAGAGGGGGAGGCATGACCCCCATCCGGATCTTCGTCAGCAGCGTGCAGAAGGAGTTCGCCGAAGAGCGGCGGGCGTTAAGCGATTACATCAGGCGGGACCCCCTGCTGCATCGTTTTTACGATGTATTCCTCTTCGAAGACCTGCCGGCTTCCGGGCGCCGGCCGGACGAGACCTATCTGGCAGAGGTGGACCGCTGCGGCATCTACCTCTGCCTGCTTGGCAACGAGTACGGTCGTGCGGATACCGACGGTCGCTCGCCCACCGAGCGGGAGTTTGATCGTGCCACTGCCGGCGGTAAAGAACGCCTGGTCTTCGTCAAAGGCAACGATGACTCGGTGCGCGACCCGAAGGTGCTTGCTCTTCTCCGCAACATTGACGGCCAGCTCATCCGCCGCCGTTTCGGCAGCGTTCCGGAGTTGACGGCGGAGGTTTATGCCAGCCTTGTCGAACACCTGGACCGCACCGGCACGCTGCGAACCCGCCCGTTTGATGCCTCCGCATGTGTTGATGCTACGCTCGACGATATCTCGCAGGAGAAGGTCGGGGAGTTTCTTTCCCGGGCTCAGCAAAGTCGAGGGTATGCCCTCAGCCCCGATACCCCGGTGCGCAAGGCGCTGGCGCACCTGAACCTGCTTGACGGGAGTCTCCCCAACAACGCGGCCGTGCTCCTGTTCGGAAAACAGCCACAGCGTTTCCTCGCCGGCTCCGAGGTCAAGTGCCTTCATTTCCACGGCATCGAGGTGAGTAAACCCATTCCCTCCTACCAGATTTACAAGGGCACTGTCTTTGAACTGGTCGATCAATCGCTTGACTTCGTACTCTCCAAGATTGCCTGTTCTATCGGCACCCGGGCCGGGGGGCCAACGGCACCGGCGACGTACGAGGTCCCCCCGGAGGCTGTGGGCGAGGCCATCATCAACGCCATTGCGCACCGGGACTATGCTTCGAACGCCTCGGTTCAGGTCATGCTCTTTGCCGACCGGCTGGAGGTGTGGAATCCCGGTCAGCTGCCGCCGTCCCTTTCGCCCGAGGCACTCCGTGTCCCGCACCCCTCTATCCCGCGCAACCCTCTCATCGCAGAGCCGCTCTTCCTGACTCGCTATATCGAGAAAGCCGGCACCGGAACCCTCGACATGATCGAGCAATGTGCCAGGGCCGGCCTGCCGCCGCCGGAATTCCGGCAGAACGGCGAACAGTTCGTCCAGGTTCTGTGGCGCCCCAAGCAAGACCGGGTGATAGGTGCTCAAACAGGGGACCTGGTGGGGACCAAGTTGGGACTAAGTGGGGACCAAGTCGAAGTGCTGCGCATCTGTGTGACGGAGACGTCGATCTCCGAACTTATGGACGTTGCAGGGAGGACGAACCGCACCAAGTTCAGGAACTCCGTACTGAAGCCACTGATGCAGGCGGGGTTGATCGAGATGACCATTCCGGACAGGCCCCGGAGCAGCAACCAGAAGTACCGGATCACCGAGAGGGGCCGTGCCCTGCTTGCCGGAAGGGATACGCCGTGACCGCCTGCACTACCCGGCAACAGGCCCCGGTGCGCTACGAGATCCCAAGAGAGGTGGTGGCGGAGGCGATCGTGAACGCCGTCGCCCACCGCGACTACGCGAGCAACGGCAGCGTCCAGGTGATGCTCTTTGCCGACCGGCCTCACGGGCCGGTGCCGGCGAACCCGTTCCTCGCCGAGCCGACCATCAGTACACGTGAACTCGCAGAGCGGATCGGCATCACGCCGAAAGGGATTGAGTGGCAGGTCCGGCGATTGAGACAGGCGGGTCGGTCCGAAGAAAGGCGGCCATTGGGAAATTATCGGAGGCAAAGATGAGTACTGTCGGCGAGCGTGAGCGTCTCACGCAGGAGCGGGTTGTCGCTTACTTCCGCGATGCCCTCAAGTACCGTTACCTGGGCGATTGGGAACACCGCGAGGGGAACAGCAACGTCGAGGAGGGACTGCTCGCCGCGTGGCTCACGCGCCGGGGCTACAGCGAGAAGATCGTCGGGAAAGTCCTCTACGAACTCGGCAAAGCGAAGGCGGTCGGCGGGAGCAAGAGCCTCTACGACGCCAACCGTGAGGTCTACGGGCTGCTCCGCTACGGGGTGAAGGTCCGGCCCGACATCGGCGAGCAGCACATCACCGTCTGGCTCATCGACTGGGACCACCCGGAGAAGAACGACTTCGCCGTCGCCGAAGAGGTCACCATCACCGGCGAGAACAGCAAGCGCCCCGACATCGTGCTCTACGTCAACGGCATCGCTCTCTGCGTCCTCGAACTCAAGCGCTCGATCGTCTCCGTATCCGAGGGCATCCGCCAGAACCTCGACAACCAGAAGAAGATCTTCATCCGCCCCTTCTTTTCCACCGTGCAGCTCGTGATGGCCGGCAACGAGACCGAAGGGCTCCGCTACGGCGTGATCGAGACGCCGGAGAAGTACTACCTGCGCTGGAAAGAAGCCGACGCCCCGCCTGCCGCCGGAAAAAACCCGCTCCTCCGAGAACTCGACCAGCTCTGCCGGAAAGACCGCCTGCTTGAGATCGTCCACGACTTCATCGTCTTCGATGCCGGGACCAAGAAGACCTGCCGGCACAACCAGTACTTCGGGGTCAAAGCGGCACAGGAGCGCGTGAAGCGGCGCGAGGGCGGGATCATCTGGCACACCCAGGGCAGCGGCAAGAGCCTGATCATGGTCTGGCTCGCCAAATGGATCCGCGAACACGTGCCGGGCGCCCGCGTCCTGCTCGTCACCGACCGCACCGAACTCGACGACCAGATCGAGAAGGTCTTTTTAGGCGTCAGCGAGGATATCTACCGCACCAAAAGCGGTGCCGACCTCGTCCGCGTTCTCAACACCGACACAGAATGGCTGGTCTGTTCGCTGATCCACAAGTTCGGCCGTGGCGACGACCTCAGCGACGCCGATCTCGAGACCTATATCGAAGAGATCAAACGCAACCTGCCCCGGGGATTCTCCCCCAAAGGCGAGTTCTTCGTCTTCGTCGACGAATGCCACCGCACCCAGTCCGGCAAACTGCACCAGGCGATGAAGGCGCTCCTCCCTGGGGCGATGCTGATCGGGTTCACCGGCACTCCCCTACTCAAACAGGACAAACAGAAGAGTATCGAGGTCTTCGGCCCCTACATCCACACCTACAAGTACGACGAGGCCGTGCGTGACGGCGTCGTCCTGGACCTCCAGTACGAAGCCCGTGACATCGACCAGAGCATCACCTCGCAGGAGAAGATCGACCAGTGGTTCGAGATCAAGACCCGGGGCCTGACCGACGCCGCGAGAGCCCAGCTCAAGAAGCGGTGGGGAACCATGCAGAAAGTGCTCAGCGCACAGGACCGCCTGGAGAAGATCGTCGCCGACGTCCTGCTCGACATGGAACTGCGCGACCGGCTCAGGAGCGGCCGCGGGAATGCGCTCCTCGTCACCAGCAGCATCTACTCGGCCTGCCGGTTCTTCGAGATGTTCAACAAGACCGACCTTGCGGGCAGATGCGCGATCATCACCTCCTACGCGCCGCAACCTTCGGACATCAAGGGCGAAGAGGCCGGCGAAGGGCTGACCGAGAGACTGCGGCAGTACGAGATCTACCGCAAGATGCTCGCCGAACACTTCGACGAACCGGAGGACACGGCGATGTACAAGGTCGAACAGTTCGAGAAGGAGATAAAGAAGCGGTTCATCCACGAGCCCGGACAGATGAAACTCCTGATCGTCGTCGACAAACTCCTGACCGGATTTGACGCCCCGCCGGCGACCTACCTCTACATCGACAAACAGATGCGTGACCACGGCCTCTTCCAGGCGATCTGCCGCGTGAACCGCCTCGACGGCGAGGACAAGGAGTACGGCTACATCATCGACTACAAAGACCTCTTCCGGTCGCTTGAGAAGTCGATCAAGGACTACACCGGCGAGGCCTTCGGTGGCTTCGACAGAGAGGACGTATCGGGGCTGTTGAAAGACCGCCTGGAGAAAGGGCGGGAGCGACTCGACGACGCCCTTGAGGCGATCAGGACGTTGTGCGAGCCGATCGAACCTCCCCGGGACACCCTTGCGTATCAGCATTTTTTCTGTGCAGCTGATACCACCGAACCCGAGGCGCTCAAGGAGAACGAGCGCAAACGGCTTGCCCTCTACAAACTGACCGCCGCCCTCCTCCGGGCGTATGCCGGCCTGGCGAACGAGATGCACGATGCCGGATACACCGACGCCGAGGCCGCAGAGATCCGGGCCGAGGTCACCCACTACGACAACGTCCGCAAAGAAGTCATGCGAGCAAGCGGCGACTATATCGACCTGAAACTCTACGAGCCGGCCATGCGGCATCTCCTCGACACCTACATCCGCGCCGAAGAGAGCGTGAAGATATCGGCATTCGATGATATACCACTGGTTCAGCTCCTCCTTGAGCACGGTGTCGATGCCGTGGAGACGCTCCCGCCGGGCATACGGCGTGATCGCGAAGCGGTTGCGGAAACCATCGAGAACAACGTCCGCAAGTTGATCATCGACGAGACACCGATCAACCCGAAGTATTACGAAAAGATGTCCGAACTGCTGGACGCGCTGATCAAAGAACGCCGGGCGCAGGCTCTCGGGTACCAGGAATACCTCAAAAAGATCGTTGAACTGACAAAGCAGATCAAGCGCCCCGGCGACAGCGCACGGTATCCCAGGACCCTTGACAGCCCTGCAAAACAGGCTCTCTACGACAACCTCGGCGAGGACGAAGCGATCGCGCTCGCGGTCCATGAAGCGGTAACCTTGACCAAACAGGACGACTGGACGCACAACCCTATCAAAACGAAGATGGTCCGTATCGCCATCAAGAAGGTCGTCCAGGACGACGAGGAACTCGACAAGATCCTTGAACTGGTCAAAAACCAGCAGGAGTATGCTTGAATGCACAGAATCTCCGTAAATGACATGCAGGTCGACGTGGTCCGAAAGGACATCAAGAACCTGCATCTTGGGGTATACCCTCCTGAAGGCCGGGTCAGGGTGGCGGCGCCGTTACGCGTGGACGATGAAGCGGTGCGACTGGCGGTGATCACGAAACTGCCGTGGATCAAACGGCAGCAGACCCGATTCAGGAGCCAGGAACGCCAGAGCCCGCGAGAGTACACCTACCGCGAGACACACTACTATCTCGGTAAACGCTATCTGCTAAATGTTATCGAGGATGCAGGCCCTTCCCGGGCTGAGGCTAATAAAGCAAGGATTGACCTGTATGTTCCGGTGGGAAGCGATGCCGAGAAACGAGAACAGGTCATGCTCAAGTGGTATCGCAAGGAGCTCAAAGCCCTGCTCGTGCCGCTGATCACGAAGTGGCAGGATACGCTCGGGGTAACGGTCGACGACTGGAGAGTTAAAAAGATGAAGACAAAGTGGGGCAGTTGCAACATCGAAGCCCGGCGGATCTGGCTGAATCTGGAACTCGCAAAAAAACCGGTTCAGTGCCTTGAATACGTTGTTGTGCACGAGATGGTGCACCTCCTTGAACGAAATCATACCGACCGGTTCAGAGAACTGATGGATCAGTTCATGCCACAGTGGCGGCACTATCGGGATGTGCTAAATCAGGCCCCACTGGGCCACGAGACCTGGAGTTACTGAAAAGCGGCCCGATACCTGATCGAGCCTGTCGCCAAGGAAAGTCCGTTGACAAAGTTCCTCCACTGGCAGACCACACTTCCTCCGGTCGTAGCGTCTGCCTGATCCCTTCTTCCCATACGGGACCTCCGACGACCAAGACCGACTCGGAACTCACCGGTCATGGTCTGGTAGGAAGTGCTCGTCCCCTGCCACCCTCAAACGCACCCCGCCGACGTCGCCCGCCGCGACCAGATCGTCGTCCTCGTCGAGAAGATGCTCGACCTGAACAGGCGCCTCGCGGCGGCGAAGGCCCCGCACGAGAAGGAGGTGCTCGCCGGGATGATCGACGCGACCGACCGGCAGATCGATAGACCGGTCTACGGGCTCACGGAGGAGGAGATCGCGGTTGTGGAGGGGGTCAATGCATGAACGACCCCGTCCTTACCAAGGACGCGCTCCACCAAAGATGTGCAGAAAAGAGGTTCAACCCGGAGTCAGGATGCGGGGGAAGGGATTTGTGCTTGATATTGCGAAAATGCGGATGTTTGGGATCTTCTTGATCATCCTTGGCGTCGTAATATGGGGGCTATTGTGGGCTTATTATGAAGATCATAAACGAGGGCGGTGATACATTGGTTGCAGAACAAACTTGGCGGGACCTGCTCTACCCCGGCGAGTGGGCATTCCGGTTCTTCATCGCCGCCCTGTTGGTCTGGCTGGTCGGGTGGCCCGCCCCGATTGCCTGGGGGGTCTTCTGCGCGCTGACGGTGGCGGTTGCGGGGGCCTCTGTGCTGCAGGTGTGGGTGCTGATGTGGGTGCTGATGCGGGTGCTGATGCGGGTGCTGATGCGGTTCGCTCGCTCCCGTGACGACGAGGCGGCCGTCTGAACCTCCCGGAAAATTTGCCGGGATGTCACCCACGAATGCAACCCTTTAACCTTAACGCAAGTTGAAGAATATACTTGCTGTATTTATGAAATCGATTCCGCCTTGCTGTATCATTACTATCAGTACAAGGCGGGCCAGCAATCCAATTATAAGTACAATTACCAAAGAAAGCATCGTCCCCATAAGTGTATATTCACTGCTACGAACACTATCTGAAGAGGGGGTAACAAGCAAGTTTTTTGCGATGAAAAGAAGCGTTACTGCAACTATATTGCCTGTCATGATCAATAGAATTCCTACAGTGCGCTCTAAAAAGCCAATGTACTTTTCAAACTCACAGGCATTCCCGGGAACCCTATCAATGTGTCCTTGTATTTTAGTAATATAAGTCTCAACTGCTGCTGATTCAAGAATGAAGTGTTTTAAGTTTAATTGTTCTAAATTTGAACGGCATTCAGGGGCTTGAACTGGAGGTATCTGGGTTTGAACTGAAAAATTCGATTTTCTCGCTTGTAAAATAAAAAAATACCAATATAATATATACGCAACGGATGTATCGAGATAGAATATGCCAAACAGGTATAATCCTATAATTACGAATATTGAGAGTGTTATTCCAGCTATATGAGATAACTCAACGATATTTCCAAGTGCGACAATAATATATATAGCCCAAACAATTATGACTCCAATTAATATTATTGATTTAGAACTTCTCTTCACAGATTTCACCCATTAAGAAGGCAATCGTGTTTGATCGCTATAAATGTCTCGCTTCAACTGCAGACTCGTTCAACGACACGGTATTCCATAGAGTTCTGGATCAAACCAGAATCGAAATCTATAACACTTTCTTTTAGACAATCGCGAGACGATCAATCATGGCGCTGGAACTAGCCATTGCAGGAGTTGTGTTACTTGGGGTATTTCTTCTTACTGCTTTTAGCAGGCGCGTGTGGGAAAATTTTCAGAAACAGAGTTTCTTATCGGTTTTTTCAACTTGGAGCTTGGTTACTGCAGGAGGATCCTTGGTAATTATTGGCACTCTGATGTATTCTGGACTCCCCGCACCAGAACTAACTCCCCTTGAGCGAGACGGTCTCGTCTTCTTTAGTATCGGTCTTGCATTACTCGGATGGGCTCTGAATTGGACTCAGAATAGAGAAAATACCTGTGATTCCCCTAGCCAGAATATAGATCAATCCCAATCCCGTTCGACAGAAGAGAATCAAACCCGAAGTCAGGATGCGGGGGAAGGGATTCGAACCCTTGAACTCCTTCGAGACTGGACCCTAAATCCAGCGCCTTTGACCTGGCTCGGCAACCCCCGCGTGCATATATGTCGGCACACGGAGCATTATACTTGTTCCCCTCTCCTCCCGGCACCCCGAATCCCGCCGTTTATCCATCGCCGTCCCGGGCATATCCTGCCGGCTCCCGGCACCCGAACCTCCGGCAGCGACCCGGCATCTGCGGCGCGCAACGGCCCCGGAACGGGCGTGGAAAATTATATTGTTTGTAAAATATATTATATAATATACAAAATTAACCCGGGGGTGCATTGTGCCGGGGGTGCTTCACCGGTGCATTCCGGCCGAATCGCGCCCGGAATGGTAACAACAAAACATTTATTGAATTGATCGACCGTATTCTCCTGTAGTTGAACTGAAATGCTGAGCGAGCTCCTCCATATCCCGGCAGCGGCGATTATCAGCTGGATCCTCTTCGTAGCCGTCGACATCTTCTTCAAACTGCCGGAGGCGGGAGGAGTCGTCGGAGCCACGGCAATCGCCCGGGATATCGAGGCCGGCGGCGGCGATATCTCCGGCGGCACCATGATGGGGAACATCGTCTGCTCCCCCGACGCCTCGGCCGGGACGCTCCTTGCCGCCTGCGGCGTCTACCTCGCCGGCATCCCCGGCGGGCTCGCGGCGGCCGTGATGGTCTATATCGGCAACCGTATCTGCTACGACCCCGGCTACGCCGGGACCACCGGAGCGGTCCTCGCCACGTTCGTCATCTACGGCTTCACCCAGGTCGGGTTTGCCGCCTCGGACTTCATCGCGGGGATGGTGATTGCCATCCTCACCATCCAGGGGCTCTCCCATACCCACGCGAGCCGGCTCCTTGGACGGCTCTGGAGGATCCGGGAGTGATCGCGCTCTACGTTGTGGCCGCGATCGCGGTCTATGCCGCCGCACGAGCCATCCTCGAGCGGAACACCGGCCGGAGGTTCCCGTACGCGAACGTCCTGAACTTCGCCGTCGCAGGCAGCCTCGTCCTGCTGCTCGATCACCCGATCACCCTCGTTGCGGCGGCAGCCTACTTCGTCGGCTCCACGCTTGAGGCAAACGCCATCGCAAGCACCTACGCCGGGAGGATGAAGCGATGATCCTTGCGTTAGAGATTGCCTTCGGGCTCATCGCGCTCGCGGGCGCTCTTTCCGCCGCGCTCCTCAAGGACCCCTACGCGAAGCTGATCGCGCTCGGGATCCTGGTCTCCGGCGCCCTGCCGTTCATCGTGGACCGCGGCTACCTGGACGTCGCGATCGTGGCCTCCCTCATCGCCCCGATCTCGACGATATTCGTCCTCATGGCCGTCCGGAGGGCCGAGACGTGAATACCACATTCATCCTCGGTCTTGCCATCCTCCTGATCGGCGTCTTCTCCGTCGCCTTCGTGCGGCCGAAGACCTACATCGCCCGGCTGATCAACCTCGAGATCCCGGGGTGGGGCCTCCTCCTCGTCATGCTCGCCTATGACGAAGCCCTGGCGCTCATGACGTTCATTGCCGTCACCGCAATCAGCACGTTCGTCATCGTCCGCCTGATGGAGTGGAGGGATGCATCGTGCTGATCATCACGCGGATCTCACGGATCCTCTCCAACTTCAAGAACCTCGCTGCGCTCTTCGCCGGTGCGTGCATCCTCGTCTCCCTCATCGGGATCCTCTCCCTGCCGCTCGCGTTCGAGGAGAACCAGCTCTACCCGAAGACGCGGCTCGACCCCACCAGCGGGCTCTACCCCTACGACCGGGGAGGCGTGCCGTTCGGCACAACGGAGGTCATCTGCCAGTACCCGGAGAACTCGCCCTACGCGGGTTACGTCACCACCTACTTAACCCCGCTCTCACTCTACCTCTCGGAGAACACGCTCTACATCGGCACAACGATCGTCGCTCACCCGGGCGGGATCATCGACGAGATCCTCTACAACACCCGGGGGGCCGACACCGTCGTCGAGACGAGCATCCTCTTCACGGCGTTTGCGATCGCATCATACCTCTACCGGAGGGAGGAAGAATGATCATCCCCGAGTACTCGCTCGGCCTCCTCGTGGCGTTCGCAGCGATGGGAGTCGCGTTCTTCGCCATGATGCGGGAGACCGACGGCTTCCACCGGCTCCTCCTCACGGACCTCATCGAGGTCGTCAGCCTCGCGTTCATCGCGCTGATCGGCACCGACCTCGCGGAGGCCCTCATCCTCCCGGGCCTTGTCGTCGGCACGTCCGAGTTGATCGCGCTCTCGGAGATCTACCGGATCAAGGAAGGCTACACGCGGCCGCCCGACGCCGGCCTGCAGATCGAGGTGATGGAGAGCGCACCCGGCATCCTTGCCGCGCTCCTCGTCGTCTACGGCATCGTCCTCTCCGGGTTCTCCGGCGGGGTCGTCGCCGGCCTCGGCGTGCTCTTCTACCTCCTCTGCCGCGGCCATAACGAGCGGTTCGAGCTGATCGAGACGGCGAGCGGCTACTCGTGGGCGCTCTGGATCATCGCGTTCTTCATCTTCATGATCCTCCCGCAGTACTGGTTCTTCGCGGTCATGCTCTCGGGCTCCGCGATCCTCGTCAAGGTCATGGCCAAGATGTCGCTCATCGGCACCATGCGGGGTGGTCCGAATGCCTGATATCGGCGGCGAACCTCTCTTCGTGCTGGAGTTCGGGGATATCCTCCATTACTACACCCCCTACACGATCACGCTCTTCCTGCTCGCGCTGATCTTTACGGGCCTTGCTATCGCAAGCAGGCCTGAACGGCAGATCGATATCGCGTTCGGGGGCGACGCCTACTACGCGAAGGAGACGACGGTCTCGGAGATGCGGTTCCGGCGGTTCATGGCGATCGCCTGCGGCCTTGCAACGATGGGGGCGATGGGGAGCGGGGACCTCTTCAACTTCACGCTCTTCGTCTCCCTCGTCGGGATCGCGAACATCGGCATCGTCGCGGCGGTCAAAAGCCGCCACGTCCTCGACGCCGCATACGAATACGGCATCGTCGCCATGGTCGCCACCCTGCCGCTATTCGGGGGCGCGGCCCTGGTCGCTGCGACCACCGGCACGCTCGCGATACCGGTCCTTGCGGGCGGCGGCTTTGCGGTCCCGCTGGTGGCGAAAGCCTTCCTCGCCCTCGGTGTCATCGGAGAGGGGATGGCGCCGTTCTACGCGGCGAAGGCCGAGATGTTCCGGGCGCCCGGCGCCCCCTACGTCATCATGTGTTCCCTCTCGTCGCTGTTGATCTTCCTCCGCGTCGTGGAGATTGTCATAACCATCTGATAGCCATGAAGAAAACGACAGTTACCTACGGACTCGCGGCATCGGCCCTTGTCATCGTCGTCGCATGGGGGCTGCTCGCGGCATCCCTCATACCGCTCTGGGCGGCCGAGACGGCCATCGTGATCGCCTTTCCCGTACTGGTGCTCTTCCTGGGGCTCTGGTGGCGGGCGCCGGGCGGAGAAGAGGACATCCCCTTCATAGGATACTGACATGATCGAGTACCTGGTATTTGCAGCAGCATTCGGCCTCCTCCTGCTGGGGCTCCACCGGAAAGTCATCGCACGGGTACAGATGCGACCGGGCCCCCCGGTCTGGCAGGAAATCCTCCACGCCCTGAAGTTCTCGTTCAAGAGCACCTGGGTCCCGAAGACGGCGAGCAGCCTGCTCTACGTCGGGGTCGTGCTCATCGGCATCGGCATATGGAGCGCCGCGCTCTTCGTCGTCCTTGCGGGCGAGAGCATCCTGATCCTCTTTGCGATCTACATGCTGCACAAGGTCGTCGAGCACGGGTTCGGGCTCTCGTCGGGGTCGCCCTACGGGAAGTTCGGCGGCGTCCGGTCGGTCATATCCGCGGCCTCCGAGATCCCGCTCTTCGTCACGATCGCCGCGATCTACTTCTTCACGGACTCGCTCCTCCTCCGTGATATCATCGCCTACCAGGCGATCCACGGCCCGCTCCTCCTGATCGCACCGCCCGCCGCGATCGCTATGTACCTCGTCATCCTCTCGAAACTGCCCTACGGCCCCTTCTCGATCGTCGAGTCCAAAGAACTCGTGAGCGGCTACAAGACCGAGCACTTCGGTGTCTGGCGGGCCGGGATCTCCGTCATCGACGGGCTTAAGACGTTCGTCCTCCTCTTCGCGTTCGTCGCGATCTTCATCGGGG
Source organism: Methanoculleus chikugoensis (assembly GCF_019669965.1). Taxonomy (NCBI): domain Archaea; kingdom Methanobacteriati; phylum Methanobacteriota; class Methanomicrobia; order Methanomicrobiales; family Methanomicrobiaceae; genus Methanoculleus; species Methanoculleus chikugoensis. The sequence goes on from NZ_AP019781.1 coordinate 1,351,171, forward strand.
CCGTGCCGTTCTCTCTGGCCCTCGTCATCATGACGGTCGTCCTCGTATCGCTCTCGTTCGTCTGCGCGGTGACGCCCATGCTCTCGCCGTTCGACAGTGTCACTGTCCAGGGGATCGTCACCCTGCTGATGGTCGGCTACGCTGCGGTTCTCTGGTGGGTGATGCCATGATCCGCAGGATGGTGCTCTTAGGGGCGGTCATCTACATCGTCATAGCGATCCTGCAATGGGTGACGAACCGGACGGTTTTCGCTGAGGCAGTGGTCCTCTCCGGGATCCTCGCGGCCCTCTCGCTCGTCCACTACGCCTCAGATGAAAGGCGGCTCAAACAGCTCGAGATGGCGTTACTCTGGCTGGTGATCGGCCTCTTTGTCGTCTACGCCCTCGCAAAGGCCGGAGGGTTCGTATGACCGGCTACCTCTACGAGAAGGATCTCCGGCAGATGAAGTACACCATCCTGACGAGCACGAAACACGACGAGACCGTCCGTGCGATTGCAGAGCGCCTCGGGATGAGCGATGCCAAACTCCGGATGATGCTGATCCGGCGGTTCGACATGTCCCTGCTTGAAAACCTCGAATCCCGGTGGCAGATGGGGCAGCGGCACGCGAACGACGGCGACCCGGTCGCGGAAGAACTCGGCTACGAACTCTTCACCCGGTTCATCCCCCTCGTGGATACGGAAACGATGCAGACGATCTACAGTGATACGACAGCAATGACACAGCAGATGCCCTTTGAAGAGGCGATCGCGAGAGGAAAAGCACGGGTCCGGGAGGCGATCCGCCCATGAGCATCCTCCAGAAGATCAAGAACACCGTCCGCTCCCGGTCGATCCACGTCGCCTACGTCGACGTCGGGTCGTGCAACGGCTGCGACATCGAGGTGCTCGCCTGCCTCGCGCCGCGCTACGACATCGAGCAGTACGGAATCTACGTCCACAACAACCCCCGGGAGGCCGACGTCCTCCTGGTGATCGGCTCCGTTACCCCCCAGTGGGTGGACAAACTCCGCGAGATCTGGGATAAGATCCCGGATCCGAAAGTTGCCGTTGCCATCGGCAACTGCCCCATATCGGGATGTGTCTATGCCCGGAGAGGTACCTTGACGAGCCCACCCGCCGAGAAGTACATACCGATAGCCGCACAGGTGCCGGGCTGCCCGCCCCGCCCTACGGAGATATTGAACGCCATACTCTCGGTCGCGCCGCTGATATTCAAAGACTACGAGGAGAAACAGCCATGAAGAAGACTGTCGACGTCTCCATCCCGCTCGGCCCGATGCACCCTTGCTGGAAGGAGCCCGTCCGCCTCAAGTGCGAGACGGCGGGCGAGCGGGTGCTCCGCGCCGAGGTCGAACTCGGCTACATGAAGAAGGGGATCGAGCGGATCATGCAGGGCCGCCCCTGGCAGGAGGTGATGTTCCTCGCCGAACGGGTCTGCGGCATCTGCTCGGTCGTCCACAACATGGTCTTCATCGAGGCGATGGAGAAGATCAGCGATATCGCCGTCCCGCCGCGGGCGGCCTACCTCCGGGTCGTCGCGAACGAACTCGACCGGATAGCAAGCCACATCCTCGCGAACTTCTCCTACTGCTACACGATCGAGCACGAGACGCTCGCGATGTACCTCCTGAATACCCGGGAGACGGTGCTCGACAACCTGGAGCGGCTCACGGGCTCGCGGATCAACACCGCCTACATGATCCCGGGCGGCGTCCGGTTCGACCTCCTCCCCGGGGACGCCGCGGCGATGCTCGCCGACCTCGCGAAGGTGGAGGAGGAGATGAGGCGGCATACCCGGATCTTCGAGACCGGCCCGCTGATTGCGCTCAGGAGCAAAGGGATCGGGTTCATGAGCCGGGAAGATGCGATCCGCGCCCACACCGTCGGCCCCACCGCCCGGGCGAGCGGTGTCGAGGACTGCGACCTCCGCCTCCGCCACCCGACCTACCGCGAACTCGGGTTTACGCAAGTAACCCGGACGGAGGGCGACAACTTCGCCCGGGTGATGGTCCGGTTCCAGGAGGTCTTCCAGAGCATCGACCTGATAAGGAAGTGCATCGACACCCTCCCCGAAGGCCCCATCCGGGGCGGCGGGTTCTGCAAGGCGGGGGAGACGTCGTATGCCGGTGAAGCCCCCCGGGGCGAGCTGACCTACACCATCAGGACCGACGACTACGGCAGGGTGGTCGATATCGCGATCCGGACGCCGTCGGTCATGAACATCGAGGCCTGCGCCCACGCGATGATCAAGGACGCCGCGTCGATCGCCGACGTGACGTCGACGTTCATCAGCAGCGACCCCTGCATCGCGTGCAACGAGAGGTGAAGAGATGCGATCGATCATCTACTATCTGCGAGAGTTCCTCCGACCGGAATGGATCCGGAAGTTCTTCTTCGCGAAGACCGCGCCGCTCGAGACCCCCTCCTACTTCAAGGGCTACCCGACCCTGACGGGGAACGAGTGCACGGCGTGCCTCTCCTGCATGATGATCTGCCCCGCGCCCAAGGCGATCGCGGTTCTCCGCACGAGGGACGGGTGGGAGCCGGAGATCTACCCCGGCCACTGTATCCGGTGCGGCCTCTGCGTCGAGGCGTGCCCCGAGGGCGTTCTCTCGAGCGGCCGGATCCTCGACGTCACCCGGCGCGACGGGACGGCGTTCTGGTCGTGGTATCACCTCCAGGTCGACGACAACCTCTGCATGCGGTGCGGAAACTGTTGCGTCTCATGCCCGGTCAACCGGGAGATCGACCCGCAGCTTGCAGGGTCGGGGACATCCTCAAGCGACGAGGTGATCATGCGGGTCGAGGGCGGCCGCGTGCGGATCCTCCACGAGGAGAAGTGCACGGGGTGCAAGACCTGCGAGACCCAGTGCCCCAACCGCGCGATCCGGGTCGCCCGGATGGTGGAAGGGGTGCAGATCGGGGAGGCGGAGGTATGAGTTTCCTCATGATCACCGGGAGGACGGTGAACCAGGGCGTGACCGTCGAGAACAAGACGTCGCCCGAGTACGCGGCCGAGACCTCGACCTGCTTCATGCACGAGTTCGATATGATGGAACTCGGGCTCGACGACGGAGACGCGATCCGGGTGACCGGGCCGTGCGGCGATGTCGTCATGCGGGCGGCGGCGTCGCTGGAAGTGGAGATGGGAACCGTCTTCGTCCCCTACGGGCCCTACGCAAACCACATCGTCGCCGCCGGCACCCGGTCCACCGGGATGCCGGACTTCAAGTCCCACGAGGTGGAGATCGAACCGACCGACGAAGAGCCGAAACTGGTTCACAAACTGATGGAAGACCTGGGAGGCCTCGCCTATGATCGTTAAGGACGCGGTCTGCCCGTTCTGCGGATGCCTCTGCGACGACATCGAGGTGGAGGTCGAAGGGAACCGGGTGGTCGCCGTCACGAACGCCTGCGAGCTCGGGATGACGAAGTTCATGGGCGAGAAGAGGCTGAAGAACCCGATCCTGCGCGTCGAAAACGAGTGGAAGGATATCACCTACGACGAGGCCATCCGGTACGCCGCCGATATGCTTCTATCCGCCGAGCGGCCGCTCCTCTACGGGTGGAGCGGCACCCACGGGGAGGCGCAGTGCGTGGGGGTGCATATGGCCGAACTCATCCATGGCGTCATCGACAACACCTCCTCGGTCTGCCACGGCCCCTCGATCCTCGCCATCCAGGAGGTCGGGCACCCGGGATGCACGCTCGGGGTGGTGAAGAACCGGGCGGATCTCGTCATCTACTGGGGATCGAACCCGATCGACGCCCATCCCCGCCACCTTTCGCGTTACACGCGGTACGCGGAAGGGTTCTTCCTCGAGAACGCCTTCCGCGACCGGAAGGTGATCGTCGTCGACGTCCGGAAGACCGAGACCGCGAACATCGCCGACGAGTTCGTCCAGATCAAACCCGGCGGGGACTATGCGGTGCTCTCGGCGCTCCGGGCGATCGTCCAGGGGAAGACGGACACGATCCCGCGGACGGTCGCGGGCGTCACCCGCGAACAGCTTATCCGGGTGGCAAACCTCTGCAAATCCGCGAAGTTCGGGGCGGTTTACTTCGGGCTCGGGCTCACGATGACGCAGGGGAAGTACAAGAACATCCGGAACGCCATCGAATTCATATCGGAGTTGAACCGGCACACGAAGTTCACCATCTCGGCGATGCGCGGCCACTACAACGTCTACGGTTCGAACGAAGTGAACACGTGGATGACCGGCTACCCCTTCGGGATCGACTTCTCGCGGGGGATCGCCTTCTACAACCCGGGAGAGACGACGGCGGTGGATATTCTCGCCCGGAAGGAGTGCGACGCGGCGCTGATCGTCGGGAGCGACCCGGCCGCCCATTTCCCGCGGAAGTGTCTCGAACACCTCGCCGAGATCCCGGTCGTCCAGCTCGACCCCTACCCGAACGCCACCACCGCGTTCTGCAACGTCCAGATCCCGGTCGCGGTGACCGGTATCGACGCGGAAGGAACCGCCTACCGGATGGACGGGGTGCCGATCCGGACGAGGCGAGTCCTCTCGACCGACTACCTCTCCGACGAGGAGGTTCTCTCCCGGATGTATGCCCTGATGCAGGAGGAACCCCGTCCATGACCGAACTCCTGGTGAAGAACGCCTGCGTGATCGATCCGCTCAGCGGGATCAACGGCGAGGTGATGGATCTTGCCATCCGGGACGGGAAGATCGTCGAGGAGGTGAGCGATGCCGCAGAGGTGGTCGACGCTCACGGGATGCTCACGATGCCGGGCGGGATCGACTCCCACACCCATATCTGCGGGACGAAGGTGAACTTCGGGCGCTACATGAGCCCGGAGGATATGCGGGCGGGAAGAACGCCCCGCCGGGGGGCGATGCACGCCACCTCCGGCTACAGCGTCCCGACGACCTACGGCAACAGCTACCGCTACAGCGTGATGGGCTACACCACCCTGCTCGAAGGCGCGATGGCGCCGCTCGAAGCACGGCACACCCACGAGGAGTTCTCCTACACGCCGCTGCAGGACACGATGGCGAACACCCTCTTCGATGGGAACTGGGGGATCCTGGAGGCGATCCGCGACGGCGATACGAAACGGGTCGCCGCCATCATCGCCTGGACGCTTTCGGCCGTAAAAGGGTTCGGCGTCAAACTCACGAACCCCGGCGGCACCGAGGCCTGGCAGTGGGGCAAGAACGTCACCTGCATCCGCGACCCGGTGCCCTACTTCGAGGTGACGCCGGCCGAGATCATCCGGTCGGTCGTGGAGGCGAACGAACTCCTGCACCTCCCGCACTCGGTGCACCTCCACTGCAATAACCTCGGCACCCCGGGGAACTACACCTGCACGCTCGGGTCGTTCGGCCTCATCCCCGACCTGAACAAAAAGAGGCAGACACTGTATGCGACCCATGTTCAGTTCCACGCCTACGGCGGTTCGGGGTGGAAGGATTTCTGCTCGAAGAGCGAGCCGATTGCGAACTTCGTCAACATGCGCCCCCAGATCGTCATGGATATGGGGCAGGTGATGTTCGGCCGGACGACGACGATGACCGCCGACGGGCCGATGGAGTTCAACCTCTACCGCCTCCATCACGACAAGTGGAGCAACCACGACGTGGAACTCGAGACCGGTTCGGGGATCATCCCGGTCGTCTACCGGCGCAAGAACCTGGTCAACTCGATCATGTGGGCGATAGGCCTCGAACTCGCCCTCCTCACGAAGAGTCCCTGGCAGTGCCTGCTCACGACGGACAACCCGAACGGTGCGCCGTTCGTCAAGTACCCGGAGATCATCGCTCTCCTGATGAGCAAGCGGTACCGCGACGCCGAGTTCGCGACGATTCACCCCGATACGGGGTCCCGGGTGCCCCTCCCGGCGATCGAGCGCGAACTCGACTGGCACGAGATCGCGGTGATGACCCGGGCCGGTGCGGCGCGGGCGCTCGGGATCCAGGATCTCGGGAAAGGACATCTCGCTCCGGGTGCCGATGCGGACGTCGCCATCTACCCCCTCAAGATCGACGAGGTCGACCCGTCGGCTGAGTACCAGAGGGTGATCGACGGGTTCAGCCGGACCGAATATACGATCAAGCGGGGCCGGGTCGTCGCCCGGCGGGGCGAGTGCCTGGTCGACGGGAGCAACGCCACGTTCTGGGTCGCGCCGAAGGTCTCGGAGGCATACGATATGGGGAAAGATCCCGACTTCATCGAGAAGTTCGACCGCTACTACACCGTCCGTATGAGGAACTACCCGGTGCAGGATGAGTACCTGACCCGGAGCCGGTGCATCGAGACGGAGGCCGACCTATGAAGGTCACGCTCGCGATGAAACCAGCGGCGACGGGTTTCATCCCCATCGAGGCGGAGTCGATCGTCCCGAAGAACTTCCTCTCCGGCACCGACCTCTCGGTCTGGCGGGGGAATCGGGAGCTTCGGCTCGACGAGCTCTTCTCGGTCTCGGTGGAGGGGAGCGCCGACTGCTCAGAGGATGTCGAGGTCGTCCTCTCGGGGGACACGTTCCGGTTAAAAAGGGTCGGCGAGTACATGGACGGAGGGAAGATCACCGTCCTCGGCGGTATCGGGATGCACTGCGGCAACTTCATGAGCGGCGGGACGATCGAGATCCACGGGAACGCCGACGGCTGGCTCGGCCGGGAGATGGCGGGAGGGACCATCATCTGCCGGGGCGACGCCGCCGACTACTGCGCCTCGGGATACCGCGGCGGCCGGAAGGGGATGAAGGGAGGCGCCGTGGAGGTCTTCGGCCGTGCCGGGGATTTCCTCGCGGAGAGCATCGCCGGCGGCACGGTGATCGTGCACGGCGATGCCGGGGATATGACCGGGGCGGAGATGCGCGGCGGTACGCTCGTCGTCCACGGGAACTGCAGCCGCCCGGCCGCGAACATGAAGGGCGGCTCCTGCTACGTCTACGGCACCGCGCGGGGGATGATCCCCACCTTCAGGAAGATCGGGACGGTACAGCACGACGGGCGTACGCTTATCCAGTTTGCCGGCGATCTTGCGAACCGCGGAAAAGGAAACCTTTTTGTGAAGGACTACGAATATCTGGACTGATGGTCAGGCACGAGTGTGGGTTCGAGGCCCCGATCCACTGCAAGCGGTGCGGGAGGCCGCTGGAGAACAACGAGCGCACGGGCCTTTACTGCCCGCACTGCGGAAGAAGAGTGAGTATGCTCTGCCCGGGCTGCGGGCGTCTCTGGTGACCGGTCAGACCCGGTTCTTCACCCACCGGGCATACTGTGCCCTGAGCTGGCGGATGTCCTGTTCCGTCAGGTCTTTTTTCCCGGTCTGGTGCAGGTAGGACTCGAGCTGCTCCACCACCCGTTCCGCGTCCTGGAAGTCGTCGGCGTCCAGGTAGACCGGCACCCGCTGGACGTTGATCACCTCGCCGCACATCGGGCAGAGCCTCCAGCGCTGATAACGGTCGACATAGTTGAAGGTCTTGCAGCCCGGACAGCGGATGACGAGATACATGATCAATGGGAGTTGTGCGGGCGGGCGGATTTATAGTTATCCATCTGGAGTTTTCTACTGGGCAGAGGTGTCTTCTTGGATGATGCTTTTGCGGGGTGGAGGTTGAGAGGGTTGAAGATCTTTAACGGATGACTGCCAGGACGTTTGTGAATCTAAAATCGGGACTTTGATCTCTTTCAGTTACTCTTCTGACACGGCTTTCGAGGGGATATCGCCGTTGGGGAGGGGCTGACGGGGAGGGGGGAGCATCCCCCCTCCCCTGTCTCCACATACGAAGGGATTCCTGTAACCCCCCACCGCCCGCGCTTCGCGCTCCTCATTCGCACCTGACGGTGCTCAAACTCCGCTCCTGATGGAACGTCGTTCCGCCCCCCTGAGGGGCGGGCAGTGCGTGGCGATAGCCACCACGGTCCACTGTGTGGGAATTACTCCTCGTTCTGCCGTTCTTCTGAATGCATAGCGAAGTTCAGTCGTGTTCACATGCCCTTTTTGTTACCGTGCCGTTGTAACATGAAGAATCTCGATATTTTCGCACAGATCTCAGGTTCGCTCACCCTCTCCGCGGCTTGAGATCCCTCACCGCCGGCCCGTGGATCACCCTTCCGTCGGCATCGTAGCGGGAGCCGTGGCAGGGGCAGTCCCAGGTCTCCTCGGCGCTGTTCCACGCGGCGACGCACCCGAGGTGGGTGCAGGTTGGGTTGACCGCGTGAACCCGCCCTTTCTCGTCCCGGAAGACGCCGGCCTTCTTCCCCTCGATCATCAGGACCCTTCCCTCGCCGGGTGCGACGTCCGCGAGGTCCCCGGCCGGCCGGGATATCGCGCCGCCGATGTACTTCTCGGCGACCTCGATGTTGTGCGCGAGGAACCGCCAGGCGGATGCCGCCGGTTTGAACCGGTTGGGGGCGTAGACTTCCGCCCAGGGGTTCTCGCGCCCCCGGATCATGTCGGTGATGATCGTTGCAGCCGCGGTGCCGTTGGTCATCCCCCACTTCCGGAATCCGGTCGCGATGTAGACGTTCTCGTGGCCGTCGGCGAGCCTGCCGATGTAGGGGACGCCGTCGATGGTGATGTAGTCCTGCGCCGACCACCGGTAGTCGACGGACGTTACCGGGTAGACCGACCGGGCGTAGGCCTCGAGGTCGCGGTAGTGCCTCCGCGTGTCCACGCCCTCGCCGGTCCGGTGCTCCATGCCGCCGACGATGACGAGTTCACCGTCGCCGGCAGGCTGCGATCGCCAGGAGTGGACGGGGCCATCGGCGTTGATGAAGAGCCCGTCCGGGAACGGCTCGTCGATCCGGACACCGAGCGCGTAAGACCGCGACGGCTCCATCCGGGCGAAGTAGAACCCGGGCGCATCGTAGAAGGGGTAGTGGGTCGCGAGAACCACGCTCTCTGCCGTGACGGTTCCCGACGTCGTCCTGACCGTGCAGCGGCCTCCCCCGTCCTGCACCTCGAGCGCCCGGGTCTTCTCGTAGATCCGGCTCCCGTCGCCGGGGATCAGCGACGCCAGGTGGAGGAGGTACTTCACTGGGTGGAACTGCGCCTGGTTCTCCATGACCACCGCGCCGTAACTCCGGGCGGGGAGCGGGATCTCCTCGACGAACGCCGCAGGAAGCCCGAGACTCCGTGCCGCATCCGCCTCGGCCTCGACCTTCTTCCGCTCCACTTCCGACTCCGCGTAGGTGTAGGCCGGTTTCCGGATGAAGTCGCAGGCGATAGTATGCTCCCGGACGAGCGATGCTATCGCCTCGATCGCCGCCTGGTTTGCTTCGGCGTACTGTTGCGCCAGCCTGCCCCCGAACCGGTCGATGAGATCCTTGTAGATCAACCGGTGGAGCGCCGTGACCTTCGCCGTCGTGTGCCCGGTCACCCCCCGGGCGATCCGGTCCCCCTCGATCAGGGTGACCGCATAACCGGCCCGTTTGAGCAGGACGGCGGCGGTGATCCCGACGATACCCCCGCCCACGACCGCCACGTCGGTCTCCAGGTTCCCCGGCAGCGGAGGATGCGGCGTCTCCGCCGCGGTAGTCTCCATCCAGAACGATCCGTGCCTGCCCGGCAGATCATATACATCCGGCCAATGCTCCATGCCCAGCCCCTTTCGCCGGGAGCATATATAGTGTGGGTATGGGGCCGGGCCGGAGAGCGGTGCAGTGCACTGTCCCCCCACCCCGGGGTTACCGCCGCACGACCTCTTTCCTCCGCAGGTTCCTCACTGTCGGGCTCTCGATCACCCTCCCGTCGGCGGCGTAGCGGGAACCGTGGCAGGGGCAGTCCCAGGACTTCTCCGCGTTGTTCCACGCGACGGTGCAGCCCATGTGCATGCAGGTCGGATCCAGCGTGCGGATCCCGCCGCGTTCGTCCCGGAAGACCGCGACATTCTGCCCGCCCGCCTCGACGACCTTCCCCTCCCCGGGCGGTATTGCCGCGACCTCCCGGTCGAAACCGGCTGCGCCGACCTCGATCGCCCCTCCCGCGGCCTCGAGTCTCTTTTGCACCCGGTCGGGGAACTCCGGCCGCTCCCGGAACCGGGAGGGGTCGAAGACCTCCGCCCAGGGGTTCGTGCGGCCCCGGATCAGGTCGGTGAGGATCATCCCCGCCGCCGTGCCGGCGGCCATCCCCCATTTGCCGAACCCCGTCGCGACAAAGACGCGGTCGTGCCCCCCGGCAAGGCGGCCGATGTAGGGGACGCGGTCGGCCGTGATGTAGTCCTGCGCCGACCAGTGGTAGTCGACCGATCTCGCCGGGTAGACCGACCGGGCGTAGGCCTCGAGATCGCGGTAATGCGCCCGGGTGTCGGTCACCTGCCCGGTGCCATGCGCCGCGCCGGTGACGATGACGAGGTCGCCGTCGCCGGCGGGCTGTGATCGCCACGAGTGAACGGGGTCGCTCGCGTTGATGAAGATCCCGTCCGGGAACGGCTCGTCGATCCGGATGCCGAGTGCGTAAGACCGCGACGGCTGCATCCGGGCGTAGTATGCACCGGGACGGTCGTAGATGGGGTAGTGGGTCGCGAGAACCGCGTGACCGGAGTGGAGCGTGCCCCGGTCTGTCTTCACCGCGACGCCGTCCGCCCGCTCCTCGATGCCTACGGCTCTCGTCATCTCAAAGACGTAACTCCCCTCCCCCGGGAGGTGTCCGGCGAGGAGCAGGAGGTAGTTACGCGGGTGAAACTGCGCCTGGCCTTCGAGGACCACCGCCCCATGACTTTCTCCCGGCAGCGGGACATCCTCCGTGAACGCCGCAGGAAGCCCGAGGTGCCGTGCCGCGTCAACCTCGGCCATGACCTTCTCGCGGGACTCCTCCGACTCCGCGTAGGTGTAGGCGGGTTTCCGCTCGAAACTGCACGGGATGTCGTACTCCCGGACGAGGGACGCGACCGTCTCGACCCCCGCCCGGTTCGCAGCGGCATACTGCCGGGCCTTCACGCTCCCGAGCCGGTCGATCAGATCGGCGTAGATAAGGCGGTGGAGCACCGTGACCTTCGCCGTCGTATGACCGGTGGCGCCCGTGACGATCCGGTAGGCGTCGATGAGGGCGACGGTCAGCCCCGCCTTCTTCAGCAGAAACGCCGTGGTAATGCCTGCAATCCCGCCGCCGATCACCGTGACGTCCACGCGCCCGTCCCCGTCGAGCGGCGGAAACCCCGTCTCCGGCGAGGTGGCCATCCAGTACGACTCCGCCCTTCCCGGCAGACTCGCGTCCCGTTCCGGTGCCTCTTCCATGCTTCTTCCTCTCTTCGCTGGTGGGTGCCGCGGCACCTATATATCGTTATGCAGGACCGTCATCTACCGGAACCCACCGGTATGCATAAGAGCGAACGCTTCGATGCAGGGGCGATTGGGATGAGCGTGATTCACACCATCGGGGACTACGAACAGTACGTCGGAAAAGAGGTCGTACGCCGCATCGAGGCGAAGGCACGGCCGCTCCACGACATGCACGTCCTGCACATGAACTCCACCTACTACGGCGGGGGAGTCTCCCAGATCCTCTCATCCCTGACGCTCCTGACAAACAGCCTCGGCATAGAGACCGGGTGGCGCGTCGTCCACGGCCCCCCGGACTTCTTCAGCGTGACAAAGAAGTTTCATAACGCCCTCCAGGGGGCAGAGATCAACCTCTCCGGCCGGAAGAAGGAGATCTACGAGGACGTCATCCACGAGAACGCCGTGAGGAACCATATCGACCACGACATGGTCTTCGTCCACGACCCGCAGCCGCTCCCGCTGATCACCCATTACCGGAAGAAATGCCCCTGGGTGTGGCGCTGCCACCTCGACCTCACCGCGCCGAACCGGGAGGTCTGGAACTACCTGGTCCCGTTCATTGAGAAGTACGACGCCGTTGTCCTCTCCTGCGGAGAGTACCGGCAGGACCTCACGAGACCGCAGGTCTTCTTCACGCCCGGGATCGACCCCTTCTCCATCGTGAACAAGGAACTCTCCGGGAGCGCCATCGACGAGCGCCTCGATCACTACGGCATCCCGACCGATCTCCCTCTCGTCGTCCAGATATCCCGGTTCGATCGCTGGAAGGACCCCCTGGGCGTCATCCGGGCGTTCCAGAAAGCCCGGAAGGAGGAGGAGTGCACCCTGGTTCTCGTCGGGAACGTCGCGACCGACGACCCGGAAGGTGCGGAGGTCTACCGGTCGCTTCTTGCCCACAGGAACGAACGGATCATCGTCAAAAGCGTCCAGGACGGTGCGCTCGTGAACGCGCTCCAGCGGCGGGCGGCGGTCGTCCTGCAGAAGTCCCTCCGGGAGGGGTTCGGGCTGACGGTATCGGAGGCGATGTGGAAGGGCGCGGCGGTGATCGGCGGGAACGTCGGCGGCATCCGCCAGCAGATAGAGGACGGGAAGAGCGGGTTCCTGGTCTCATCCGTCGACGAGGCGGCGGAGAGGATCGTCCGGCTGCTCCGAGACCCCGATCTCCGCGACCGGCTCGGGAACGCGGCGCGCGAGAGGGTGCGGGAGCGCTTCCTCTTCACTCGCACCGTCGAGCAGTACCTCGACCTGATCGCCGCGTTCGAGCCGGAGTTTCGGTTGAGGAAGGATGTGGGGTTGTCGTGCGGGTGAGCGGTGGGCGGTGGGGGTTACAAAGGTCTCTGTGTATGGCAGAGACAGGGGAGGGGGCAGGCCCCCTCCCCGTCGGCCCCTCCCCAATGGCGATATCCCCACGGTCCACTGCATGGGGAGACGCTAGAGATGGATGGAGTCCTGGGGGGAAGCCGGGACACGGATTTCCATCGCCTATCGCCACGCACTGCCCCCGCCCTGGGGGCGGGGGAGGAGCGCGGAGCGCGGGCGGGGTGGGGCTTGTAGGTCAGTTTACAGGTGGGGACAGGGGAGGGGGGCACGCCCCCCTCCCCGCGAGCCGCCATCCCCAGTCGCGATATGCGACTGGCCGAAGGGCAGGAACACGAGCACCGAGGGTGCGCAGCCACCACGGTCCACTATACCGGGCTTGTTTCTCGCTTCGGCTGTTTAGTCTGTCGCACAGCGAAGGGCCATCGCCCTTCTTGAGCTCCTGCCCTCCCATCCGTCACAACCCACACCTGCCGGCGCTCATGCCCGGGCCTCCCCGTCCGCCGCGCCCGGCCGGAATCACGAGTAATCCCCACAATCCGTCAGAGCCCCCTGCGTGAAAATCCGAGCCTTTTTCTGCATGCGGAGACGACCACTGATCCGTGAGTCCAATGGATATCCAGGTAATCGGTGTTCGGGATCTTCCCCTGATCCAGCGAGGAGACGATCTTCCCGCCCTGATCTGTGAAAAGGTCGCGTTCGAGGACGGGGACATCCTCACCGTCGCCTCGTCCGTCTACTCGAAGGCCAAGGGTTTCACCCGCGAACTCGCCGCCATCACCCCCGGCGCGGAAGCCGTGCGGATCGCGGCAAAGACGAAGGAAGACCCGCGCTTCGTACAGGCGGTGCTGGACTCGTCCACCGACATCCTGCTCGAATACCCGTTCATCCTCTCCGAACTGCCGTCCGGCCACATCGGCGTCCGGGCGGGCGTCGACCACAGCAACGTCGAAGACGGCCGGCTGATCATCCTCCCGCCCGACCCCATGGGCGCCGCCGCCGAGGTCCGGGACGCTATCCGCCGCATCACCGGAAAGGACGTCCGGGTGATCGTCACCGACACCTGCGGGCGGGCGTTCCGGCGCGGCCAGACCGGCATCGCCATCGGCTGGGCGGGTATGACGGCCATCGACGACTACCGGGGCGACACCGATCTCTTCGGCCACGTCCTCGAGATCACCGAAGAAGCGGTCGTCGACGAGATCGCGGCCTTCGCGAACTTCGTCATGGGCGAGAGCCACCAGGGTGTGCCTGCGGTGGTCTTCCGGAACTGCCGGGCGTGGAACGGGCACGACAGCGTCTACTTCACGCCCAGGGAAGACATCATCAGGATTGCCTTGAAGGAGAACAAAAAGGATTAGAAGAGGGCATTGAGAACAAAGACTGCCACTCCGGTCACGGCGGTTATCACAACAACGGCTATCGGGCTGATATGGATGGCCCGGTGATCGTCGCTGTCGTAGTAATTGACCAGGCCGGCAGAGGATACCAGTCTTCCGCCAGATTTCTTCGCCATACTGAAATATTCTCCTTTGCAATATATAAAACAGAGGATCGACCATGCAGGAAGTCTCACCCTACGTCGTCACCGGCCGTGCGCTCCTCGGCGAAGACCTCCGGGAAGAAGACGTCACCATCACCGTCTCAGGGGGGGTCGTCACCTCGATAGAGCCCGCGTCCCGGACGCCCGATAGGTGGATCGTGCCCGCCTTCTTCAACGCCCACACGCACCTCGGCGACACCGTCGCGATGGATCTCCCCGCCCGGGGCAGCCTCGCCGACCTCGTCAAACCTCCGAACGGCTTGAAGCACAGGATCCTCGCAGCGACCCCGCAGGCCGAACTCGTCCGGGGGATGCGATCGAGCATCTCGGCGATGCTCGCCACCGGGACGACCGGGTTTGCCGACTTCCGCGAAGGAGGGATCGCGGGCGTCGCGGCGCTCCGCGAGGCGGCGGCCGGGCTCGACTGCCGGCCGGTCATCCTCGGCCGCGAAGGCGGGGAGGCGGTGAGCGACGGGGCGGGCATCAGCAGCGTTCACGACGTGGCGAACGCCGAAGAGGTCGTCAGGAATGCGCGGGCGAGAGGGAAACTCGTCGCCTTCCACGCCGGGGAGAGGAACCCGAACGACGTCGACGACGCGCTCGCGTTCGAGCCCGACCTGCTCGTCCACTGCACCCACGCGACGGATGCGCAGCTCCGCCGGATCGTCGATATGGAGATCCCCATCGTCGTCTGCCCGAGGTCGAACTGGCTGCTCGGAGTCGCGGCGTCGGCGGCCCACCCGCCTATCGCGCGCATCCTCGAACTCGGGGGAACACTCTACCTCGGGACGGACAATGTGATGTTCGTCCAGCCCGACATGCTCCGGGAGATGGCGTTTACCGCGACGGTATACCGCGCGCCCCCCGAAGAGATCCTCCGCGCCGCGGTGTCCGGAGCCCGGCTGGCGGGGGTGTCCGGGTACCTTGAGGAAGGGCAGAAAGCGAATTTCATGGTCATAAACCCGTCAGAAAAAAATATTTCCTTCAGCCGGGATATCAGGACGACAATCGTGAAACGGCTGGATTCTTCATCTATTTGCCAAACAGTTTTAACCATGCAATAGAAACCTGATAAAAAGTATCTGTTCTGCGTGGTGTGTATGTTCCGTAAGATACTTGTTGCTATAGACGGCTCCGAACCGGCCGACCGGGCATTCGAGACAGCTCTCGGCGAGGCCGGCGTGTGGAAAGCCGAAGTTCACGCTGTATATGTGGTCGAATCCGGGCTATTTTCTTCCCTTCCCATGGACAACACACTCGAGATCATCTATAGTGTTTTGCAGAAGGAGGGCGAGGATGTTCTTGAAACAGCCCGGAAGAAGGCGGATGCGGCGGGCGTTTCGCTGACCACGCATCTCCGGCAGGGGCACGCGGGTTCCCAGATCGTCTCGCTCGCCGAAGAGCTGGGCATCGATCTCATCGTTCTCGGCTCCTACGGGAAGAGCGGTGTCGACCGGCTCCTGCTCGGGAGCGTGACCGACTACGTGGTGCAAAACAGTCCCATTACGACAACGGTGGTGAGATCATAACCTCTCTGCAGCAGATGCTCGTCCGGGACTTCATGGTGGCCGACGTTGTCTGCGTCGAGATCCCCGGCAACCGGGACGACGTCCTGCGTATCCTGAAACGCACGGGCATCAGCGGTGTTCCCGTCCTCAAAGACGGCGAGCTCGTCGGCATCATCACCCGAAAGGATCTCCTCCGTAAGGCGGAAGAGACCCAGCTCGGGCTCCTGATGACGCCCGATCCGGTCGTCATCCGGCCGGACGCCCCCATCTCGGAGGCGGCCCAGCTGATGGTGCGCCACAACATCAGGAGACTTCCCGTCATGGATGCCGGGAAGATGGTCGGGCTGATCAGCGTGGCCGACCTCATCGGCGCCATCGCCCAGTTGCGCATCACCCTCCCTATCAGGGACAACTACATCAGCAAGACCTACGCCCTCTGGGAGGAGACGCCCCTCTCGCTCGTCGGTCGTATCCTCGAAATCTCGGGTTACGATGCCATCCCCGTCCTGGTTGAGGACGGCACGCTCACCGGCATCATATCGGAGCGGGATCTCATCAGGCATTCCCGCATCGAGGACGGCGTCGAGGTCAGCGACTTCTCGAACGGCACGGACGACGACGAGTGGACGTGGGAGAGCATCCGGGACATGCACACCATCAGTTACGGGATCTCCCGGATCCAGCTCCTCCCGATCCCCGTGAAGAACGCGATGGTCAAGAACGTCCTCGCCGTCCCCCTGAACGCCGAGGTCGGCGAATGCGCACTGAAGATGCGGCGGGCCCGGGTCGACCAGCTCCCGGTGGTCAACGGAAACAAGCGGCTTGTCGCCATGCTCTTCGACCGCGAGTTGATCAAGGTGCTGCTGCCGGACCAGCAGGCCCTGCGAAAGAATTAAGGGGCAATGTTCATATAATATACAGATGTCTATCCATGTCGTACCGTGACCCGGTACGGCGATAAATTTATGTTTTATGATATCGCTATACGCTTAACCGCTTTTGAGCGAGATAAAGCGTTTTAATGGTTTTAGGGGTGCTTCAATGCTTGATACTTCCCAAGAGATTATGAAAGGTACAACCACGGTCGGGTTGATCTTCGACGGCGGCGTGGTTCTTGCAACGGAGATGCGGGCGACGATGGGGAACATGATCGCAAGCAAGCGTGCGAAGAAGATCTACCAGATCACGCCGAGGATCGGCCTCACGACCGCCGGCGGCGTCGGCGACGCACAGCAACTCGTCCGGATTCTGCAGGTCGAGTGCAATCTCTTCGAGATGCGCCGCGGCAAGACGATGTCTGTCGGTGCTGCGTCGACCCTGCTCTCGAACTACCTGAACCAGAACCGCTACTATCCCTACTATGTCCAGCTCCTGATGGGCGGGTTCGACGACGAGGGGCCGAGCGTCTACTCCGTCGACGCCATGGGCGGGGCGACCCGGGAAGAGGATATCGTCGCCACCGGCTCGGGGTCGCCGTTTGCCTATGGTGTGCTCGAAGACCAGTATCAGCCCGGCATGAAGGAGGACGAGGCGAAAGATCTCGCCGTCCGTGCCGTCAGATCGGCGATGCGCCGTGACTCCGCATCCGGCGAGGATATCATGGTGGTCGTGATCACGAAGGACAAATACGAAGAACAGATCGAGAGCGGGTTGCAGAAACCATCCGCAGCCCGCCCAACACCCTGATATTTTTTTAGGACGATTTTAATGGTTATTGAAGATAAACTCCAGGAGCTTAAGGAGCAGATCAACAAGATCGTTCCCAGCGGGATAACGATCTCGGACGTCGAGTTTGAAGGCCCCGAGCTCGTCATCTACACCGATGACCCGAAACAGTTTGCCGACCAGGCAGACCTGATAAAGATACTGGCGCGCGATCTTCGGAAGCGGATCGTCGTGCGCCCGAACATCCTTGAAGACCCCGAGCGGGCCGCCCAGGAGATCCGGGCGGTCGTGCCGGAGAACGCGGGGATCACCGACCTCTTCTTCGACCCGGAGACGGGGGAGGTCCTGATCGAGGCGGAGAAGCCCGGCGTCGTCATCGGTAAGAACGGGGTAACCCTCCGGGAGATCACGAAACAGATCGGCTGGACGCCGAAGGTTGTCCGGACGCCGCCCATCGAGAGCTCGACGGTGAAGCAGATCCGCACTTACCTGCGGTCGGTCAAAGACGAGCGCAAGGCGTTCCTGCGGACGATCGGCCGCCGTATCCACCGCGAGGTCACGAGCAAAGACCAGTGGCTGCGGGTCACGACGCTCGGGTGCTGCCGCGAGGTCGGTCGCGCCGCGTTCCTGATATCGACGCCGGAGAGCAAGATCCTGGTCGACTGCGGGGAGAAACCCGGCAACATCGCGAACGGGACGCCGTACCTCTACGTGCCCGAGATCTACCCCCTCGACTCGCTCGACGCGGTGGTGCTCACCCACGCGCACCTCGACCACTGCGCCCTCGTCCCGCTCCTCTACAAATACGGCTACGAGGGCCCGGTTTACTCGACCGCGCCGACGAGAGACCTCTCGACGATGCTCCAGCTCGACTACCTGGACGTCGTCCGGAAGGAGACGGACAAGATCCCCTACACCTCGAACGAGGTGCGGACCTACATGAAGCACTCGATCACCCTCAACTACGGCAGCGTGACCGATATCGCCCCCGACGTCAAACTCACCTTCCACAACGCGGGGCATATCCTCGGCTCGGCCATCGCGCACTTCCATATCGGCGAGGGGCTCTACAACATCGCGTTCACCGGCGACTTCAACTACCAGAAGACGAGGCTCTTCTCCCCGGCAGTCTCGTCCTTCCCCCGGCTTGAGGCGCTCTTCATGGAGAGCACCTACGGCGGGGCGAACGATATCCAGCCCCAGAGGAAAGACGCCGAGGATAAACTCTACGAGACGGTCTCGACGACGATCAAGCGCGGCGGCAAAGTGATCATCCCCGCGTTCGCCGTCGGGCGGTCGCAGGAAGTCATGCTCGCCCTCGAGGAGGGGATCCGGAAACAGAAGATCCCGCCGGTGAAGATCTACCTCGACGGCATGATCAAAGAGGCGACGGCGATCCATACGACCTACCCGGAGTACCTCAACAGCGATCTCCGGAACCAGATCTTCCGCGAAGGGCTGAACCCCTTCCTCTCCGAGGCCTTCGTCCAGGTGGACTCGCCGGCCATCCGGGAGAAGGTGATAACGGGCGACCCCTGCGTCATCATCACCACGAGCGGTATGTTAAGCGGCGGGCCGGTGATGGAGTATCTCAAGGCTCTCGGCCCGGACGAGCGCAACACCCTCGTCTTCGTCGGCTACCAGGCGGATGGGACGCTCGGGCGGCGTATCCAGAAGGGATGGCGCGAGATCCCGCTCGGCTGGCGCGAGACGATCGTGATCAACCTCGAGATCGCGACGAGCGACGGGTTCTCCGGCCACTCCGACCGCAAACAGCTGATGAACTACGTCGCTCACCTCCAGCCGCGCCCGGAGAAGATCTTTACCATCCACGGCGACGAGAATAAGACCATTGACCTTGCAAGTTCCATCTACAAGCGGCACCGTATCGAGACGCACTCCCCCATGAACCTCGAGACCTACCGCATGATCTAGGAATGCTGCAGAAACTCCCCGTCCTCCTCGGGATATTCGTGGTGATGGCGCTCTCGAACGCCGTCGTCCCGGTGCTTCCCGATTTTGCCGAGGGGGCGGCGCTGCAGGGCGTGGTCTACTCTGCATACTTTTTAGGCGCGTTTCTCACGGTGCTGCCGGGGGGGATTGCGAGCGACCGGATTGGCAGCGTCCCCCTCATCCGCACCGGGCTTCTCCTGACTCTTGCAAGCGGCGTCTGTATCCTGCTCTTCCCTTCAGGCCTGCCGCTCCTCGTCTTCCGGGTGGTCGAGGGAATCGGTGCCGGGCTCTTTCTCTCGGCGGCGCTCGCGTGGGCGAACTCGCACCCGTCGTCCGGGCAGCTCAGCGGTTACGTCATGGCGGCCCTGAACCTCGGTCTGGTCGTGGGGCTTCTCGCGGCGGGCTGGCTCGATGCTGTCCTCGACTCCCATCTTGCGGGGATCGCCCTCTTTACGGTGCTTGCCGTCCCCGCGGCCGTAATGGGGTTCGCCGTCCGGGAGAGCGAGCGCGTGGGCTTTGCGAAAGCGGATCTCGCAGGGGTCGTGCGGAACTACTTCTGGCTCTTTGCCGCGGCGGTCGTTCTGGTGGGGATGACCGGGGCGGTGGCGGCCATCTATCCCGGGTATACCGGGAACAACCCGTCGGTGCTTGCCCTGCAGCTGGCGACGATCAACATCGCGACCGTCGTTGCCGTTCTCGTCGCCCCCCGGATCAACTTCCGTCCTGTTCCTACCATCCGGGCCGCCGCGATCCTGATGGGGGCGGCGGTTCTGGCGAGTTACGGTACGCCGTACGCGTTCCCCGTCATCGGGGCGCTCTCGGGCGTGATCATCGTCGCGACGCTCGCGTTCCTCGCGGAGACGAGGATCGAGCAGGGCGTGATGACCGGGCTCTTCAACACCGCATCCTACGCCGGGTTCACCTTCCTCTCCGCCGTTGCCGGGCTGGTCGCCGGAAATGTCGGGTTCCTGGCTGCATTCCTCCTGATGGCCGGAATGGCGGCGGCGGTGGCCGTCCCCATCGGCAGGTGCCGGTGCGAGTACCGCGGGTGACGGAGCGCATATTACCCCCCCGGTCATAGAATCACCCATGAAGATGCTCATCAACGGCGAACGGCGCGATTCGATCTCCGGCAGGATCTTTCCGGTGCACAACCCCGCAACAGGCGACGTGGTCGGTGAAGCGCCGCTCGGGGGCGCGGATGATGTCGTATCCGCGATCGAGGCCGCCGGGGAGGCATTTCCCGATTGGGCCGCGAAAAGCCCGAGGGACCGGGCGAAGATCCTCTTCTTCGCCGCAGGGGAGGTCCGGCGCAGGAATACCGACCTTGCGGCGCTCCTGACCGCCGAACAGGGCAAACCCATCCGCGAGGCGGTCGACGAGATCAACGGGTTCGCAAACATCCTCGAGTACTACCACGGCATCTCGGCGGTGCCGCGGGGCGAGTTCGCGAACCTCAAAGGCTACGGCCGCACCACCGTCCGGAGACGGCCGCTCGGCATCTGCGGCGCGATCATCCCCTGGAACATGCCGGCGATCATCATGGGCTGGAAGATCGGGGCGGCTCTCGCGGCGGGGAACACGGTGGTCTTAAAACCTGCCCGGACCGCGCCGTTGACCTGCATGAGGCTCGCGGAGATCCTCGGGGAGGCAGGTCTCCCGCCCGGTGTCCTCAACGTCGTCACCGGGCCGGGGGAGACGGTCGGCCGGGAGATCGCGAGAAACCCGGCTATCCGGAAGGTCTCGTTCACCGGGGAGGTCGAGACGGGGAGGCAGGTCGCTCTCGACGCCGCCCCGGCCTTAAAGCGGCTGACGCTGGAACTCGGGGGGAGCGATCCGATGATCGTCTGCGACGACGCCGATATCGGGAAGGCAGTCGAAGGGGTCATCAGAGGACGGTACTACAACTGCGGCCAGGTCTGCACGGCGGTCAAACGGCTCTACGTTGACGAGTCGATCGCAGACGAGTTCATCCGGCGCCTCACCGCGAGGGTCGAGGCGATCGCGGTCGGGAACGGCATGGACCGCGGCGTCGAGATGGGGCCGCTGAACAACCGGGCGGGGCTTCTCCGGGTCGCCGGCCTGGTGGAGGCCGTCCGGGAACGGGGCGAGGGAGAGATCGTCGCGGGCGGACGGGCTCCTTCCGGGGAGAACTACGACCGGGGCCTCTTCTTCCTGCCGACGCTCATCGCCGGTGTGCCGCACGACTCCGTCCTCTTCTCGGAGGAGGTCTTCGGCCCGGTGCTGCCGGTGGCGACCGTCTCGGGGTTCGATGAGGCGCTGACCCTGGCGAACAACTCCCGGTACGGGCTCGGGGCATCGGTATGGACCCGGAGCGCCGACGTGATCGCCCGGGCGACGGAAGAACTCGATGCGGGGATCGTCTGGGTCAACCAGCACCTGCGGATCCCGCCGGAGGTGCCGTTCGGGGGGACGAAGGAGAGCGGTATCGGCAGGGAGAACGGCAGCCGGGCGCTCGAGGAGTACATGGAGGAGCAGGCGGTCCTCATGCGGCTGTAGGCCTGAAAACCCCAACCCGATAATTATAACAAAACCTTTATAATGTGGTACGTATCCTTCCCCCCTCTCCCCAGGGGGGAATGGTAGTATGAGACGATGGACAATGCTATGCGTATGTATTCTCGTCCTTCTGACGATGCCGTTTGCTGTGACGGCGGCGGTGGTGGGATACGGGAATGCAACGCAGACACCCGGGAATGATACCGGGCAGATGGGCAATCAGACTGCTAATATGACAATCGCCGCCTATATCGGCCAGGACCAGAATCTGACGAGACTGACGAAAGCGGTCAATGCGGCCGGGCTCTACGACACCCTCAACTCCGGGGGACCCTACACGCTCTTTGCTCCGAGCAATGATGCGTTCAACGCGCTCGGCAACGAGACCGTGGGGAAGCTCCTCAACGATACCACCAACCTGACCACGGTTCTCCAGTACCATGTTGTCGAAGGGAAGTACACCTCGGCGGACCTCATGAGGATGGCCAGTAACCAGACCGGCAACCAGACGGGAAACCAGACCGGGAACCAGACCGGAAATCAGACTGGAGGCGGAATTCTCGATATCTTCAGCGGGCTCCTTGGCATGGGGAGTAAGACCGAGAACATGACGACGCTTACGACGCTCGCCGGTGAGAACCTGAACGTCACCGTCGTCGACGGCAAGGTCATGGTTGAGAACGCCACCGTCACCATGGCGGACATCAACACGACGAACGGCGTGATCCACGTTATCGACCGGGTGCTGGTGCCTGCAAGCGTGAACCTGACGACGGAGAACCAGACCGCGATGCAGACCACGACGATGCCGACCGGGACGGTGGTCACCACGACACCGACCGGGACAGCGGCCGTGGTGAATCAGACCATGCTGATGGGCAGCGCGCAGTGAGGTGAAGTTACCGGGGCGGAGAACGGTAAGCACCGATACCGGCCCCCCGGCACCGTCCGGACGGCTATCAGGCCTGTTCCGGACCGTAACACCCTTTTGCATTTTCACGGATGAGAGCGCCGCCGGCGTTTTGCTGATTTCTTCCGCCGGAGAGGAGGGTCGGCCTGGCCTTCCACCGAGGATCTATTCTCACGGTGGATATGGGGAGATATGGCCTTTATTCGCCTTATTTGAGATCTCAGAATTATTATCGCAATATTTTTATATAACATTGAATATTCCCCTGCCTGCAAGGGGGGATATGTGTGAAGCAACATTTACTGCTCGGTTTCTGCCTCGTTCTTCTCCTGTCACTCACTGCCGCAACTACGGCAGTCCTGATTGGAGGAGGGCCTGTCGAACTGAGCCCTGATGAGTCTGTGAACATTACGCCTGTGAACAGTACCGAATCGTATGCGGTACCACAAGCGACCGTGCTTGGAGCACTCGATGAGGCCTCGATTCTTGGAGATTTTAAGTACCTGGTCGCCAAAGACCTGCCTCCGGAAGAGGGGAATCTCAGCATTCTAGCGATTGCAGGGATTGAGAACAAGATCGTGAACGGGACTCCGAACAACTGGACGTTCTGGGTGAACGATGAGGCGGGCACGACAGGACCCGCGGTGACGAACGTGACCGACGGGGACAATCTAACCTTCTCCTACGGGCCTCCGGATCACACCTTAGAGAATGCCACGTATACGTTGACAATTGACGTGACCGTTCTTGGGGCGGTTGTGACGCCGACTCCGACCGGGAACGTGACTCCGACACCGACCGGGAACGTCACCCCGACACCGACCGGGAACGTCACCCCGACACCGACCGGGAACGTCACCCCGACACCGACCGGGAACGTCACCCCGACACCGACCGGGAACGTCACCCCGACACCGACCGGGAACGTGACGCCGCCCACTGAAGCGAACGTCACCATCATCGAGCCCATGGAGGGTGCCAACGTCACTGCCGGGAACGTCACGGTGAGCGTGAACGTGACGAACTTCACGCTGGTGGAGCCGACCGGGCAGCCGAACGCGCCGGGCGAGGGCCACCTGCACTACTACCTGGACGCCCCGGTGCCGACGAACGCGAGTGAACCCGCCATCCCGCCGACCGGCGGCTACGTCATCTCGACGAACCTCACCCACACCTGGGAGAACGTGACGGCGGGTGCGCACAACCTCTCGGTCCAGCTGGTCAACAACGATCACACCCCGCTCATCCCGCTGGTTGCCGATACGGTCAACGTGACGGCCACTGGAGGAGTTAATGTTACTCCGACTCCGACGGTGAACGTTACGCCGACACCGACGATGAACGTTACTCCGACTCCGACGGTGAACGTTACTCCGACTCCGACGGTGAACGTTACTCCGACTCCGACGGTGAACGTTACTCCGACTCCGACGGTGAACGTTACTCCGACTCCGACGGTGAACGTTACTCCGACACCGACGGTGAACGTTACTCCGACTCCGACGGTGAACGTCACGCCGACACCGACGCCGGCAGTGAATGTGACCGCTCAGATCGCTACGAAACTCTCCGGCGAGGAGAACCTGACGACGTTCGTCACCGTCATCAACAATTCGACGATCGACCAGAGGCTTCAGCAGAACGTGACGTATGTCATATGCGCCCCGACCAATGAGGCATTCGCCGGCCTGGGCAACCAGACGCTCTCGGCGATTCTGAACGACACCACGCTCCTGAACAACATCATTGATTACCACACCATCCAGGGGAACTACACGATCGAAGATCTCGTGAAACTCTGCCGGAATTCGACCGACGGCCAGATATCCCTGCCGACCGTTGAGGGAACGAACGTGAACGTCTCGATCACCGACGATGGTCGACTGATCATCAACAACAACGTCGTCGTGCGCCAGATTCAGATCACGAACAACATCACCGTTTACGTGATCGATGGTGTCCTGATCCCACCGGGCACCACGATCCCGACCCCAACCCCGACGGTGAACGTTACTCCGACACCGACGGTGAACGTCACGCCGACACCGACGGTGAACGTCACGCCGACACCGACGGTGAACGTTACCCCGACACCGACGGTGAACGTTACCCCGACTCCGACGGTGAACGTTACTCCGACACCGACGGTGAACGTTACCCCGACACCGACGGTGAACGTTACTCCGACTCCGACGGTGAACGTTACTCCGACTCCGACGGTGAACGTCACGCCGACTCCGACGGTGAACGTTACTCCGACTCCGACGGTGAACGTTACTCCGACTCCGACGGTGAACGTCACGCCGACTCCGGGGAAGACCGTGGATCTCGAGCTGTATGAGGGCTGGAACTTTGTCTCTATCCCGAAACCGCTCTCTGCGGGCAACAACACCGTGGCAGCAGTCTTCGGCGATGTCGACATGGGCGGAAGGTCGGTCTACACCTTTGCCCCGGCGACCGGCTTCACTCCGGTGGGTGAGAACGAGACGCTGAAGGTCCTTGAGGGATACTGGGTCTACTCGGCCGAGAATCTGACCCTGAAGCTGAACCTCAGCACCAACCCGATGAGAGCTCCTGCAACAAAGACGCTCAGTCCGGGATGGAACGCCATCGGCTACTCCGATCTGACCCCGCATTCTGCGGATGAGACGCTCAGGTCGGTGGAAAACGTCTGGGTCTACGTCGTCGGCTACAATGCGGATGACCAGACTTACCGGCCGGTGATCGTCAACAACCAGACCGACGATCAAGGACTCTCCCCGACCGAGGGCTACTGGCTGTTCGTGCGCGAAGATGGCAGGCTGGCTGCCATCAGCGCCTGACCTTTTTTTGGCGGCTCACGGGACGGAGCCTGTTGAAAAAAGCAACTTCCTGAGGGGTGCGGCGCCGGAGACCGTTCCGGTGCCGACCGCTCACTCCTGCGTTCCCTTGTACTCCTGCATCAGGGCATCGCCGTACGCCGCTTTCTTCTTCGTCGGGATGTAGTTGAACTCGCTCGCCCACTTGAGAAGTTCGTCGCGGATGGCGGCGTCGTTTTCGAGATGCAGATCCCGCACACCGGCGACGATGAATTCGAGCTGGTTGATGCCGGTCTCCTTTCCGTCCACGAGGACCGTCTTGATCTTGATCGCGTCCGGCCGGACCCCACCGCAGATAGTGCAGTAGTCGCCCTCTTTCTCGTTTGTCATACCCTCACTCCCGAATCATCGTAAGCGACATCTTGAACCGGGTTATGGCCGAGAGGGCGTGGGGGACGTTGGCCGGGAAGATGATCGTCTCCCCCTCTTTCATCTGGAACGTCTCGCCCGCGACCCAGACCTCGCACTCTCCGTCGAGGATCGTCACGGTCGCGTCGTAGGGCGCGGTGTGCTCCGAGAGCCCCTCGTCTTCGTCGAACGAGAAGAGGGTGATGCTCCCCGAGGGTTTGTTGATGATCATCCTGCTCGCCACGGTCCCGTCCTGGTAGGCGACGAGGTCCGCCAGCCGGAGGACCTTCCCCTGCAACTCTGCGCGATTCTCTTTAGCCATGGTATACCAACCTCTTCTTTACTCTGATGCCCTTCGCATATGTACTCTTCTCATCTCCCCCGCCCGTATACGAGCGCCCCGTCAACCGGGCAGGCCTCCGTGCACCGGCCGCAGAGGTAGCACTCCCCGAGACGGTCGTCGGGCCTCGCCGCTCCGGTCGGGCACGCCCGTTCGCACTTCCGGCACTTTATGCAGGCGTCCGTCCGCCGGAGCCGGTAGAGGGCCCTTGACGCCGCGGGGGCGAGAAGGGCGCCGTAGGGGCAGACGTATCGGCAGAACGGCCGGTAGACGACGGCGGATATGAGGACGATCCCGAGGAAGACGAAGAACGATACGCTCATGACCGCGAGGTTGAAGAAGTCTGCGAGGCCTATGAGCCCGAGGAGGTTTATCCCGAGCCCGAGGCCGGCGGCGAGGAAGACGACGAAGATGCCGGCCCTGACCGCCACCGGGACCCGGCTCTCGGCGCTGCCGTATTTCTTCACCGGCACGAGGTGCATGACCTCCTGGACGGCGCCCGCCGGGCAGATCTGCCCGCAGATAATCCGGCCGACTACGAGGGTAAGGACGATGAAGGCAAGCGTCCCGATGAGTACCCCCGGAAGCGGCGCCCCGAGCCCCGCTGCGTCCTGGAGGACGAGGAGCTGCAACTGGTAGGGGAAGACCGGCGTAAAGACCAGGAATCCGAGGAGCACCGAGACGACGAGGAACGGCAGCGCGCGCCGCCGGGTGAACCGGCCGGAGCGCCAGAGCCAGACGAGGACGACGATGGCGAGGAGGGCGTAGATGAAGCCTACGCCTTTCGGGATAGCCTCAACAACCATTGTTTCTTACCCTTCCTCAGAGCAGTCTCGTCCCGGTCGTCGGGCGCGGGACCTTCACCACGAGCACCCGGAAGGGGCGTTCGCTCTCGTTTGCCAGGCGGTGCGGGATCTTTGCCGGGCTGTCGACCAGGTGGTCCTTGCCGACTTCCGCGCGTTCGTCGCCGATCTCGACGATCCCCGTCCCTTCGAGGACGTAGAAGAAGACGTCCACCGGGGTTATGTGCTTCTTGAGCGACTCTCCCGGCGCAAGCGTGATCACAACCGCGTTCGCGTGCTCGGTGTCGTAGACCTTCCGGGCGTCGACATGGTGCGGCGTCTCGCTGATCGGTACCTTTGCTACATCAACAATCTTCATCTCATTCATCTCCAGTCTGTCAGATCGCATTCATCCCTTATAGTTGGTCCAGTAGTTCGCCAGGCTCTCCCGCCGCCGCCGCTCATGGCGGCGGGCCCGCATCTCCGGGAAGGTCGGCTCCGTGCTCTGGACCGCCGGGCAGTAGGGGCAGAGAGCGAAAGCCACGTCGTCGGCCTTATCCCTGACCGGGCAGAGGTAGGCCCCCTCCCACTCGTCGACGATCTGCCCGCCGGGAAACGGGGTGCCGACCGGGTGGGCGGGCTCGTCCATGACAAACATCGTGAACCCGGAGAGGAGGTACTTCAGGTAGAGATACTTCGGGTCCTTCTCCCGAGCCTTCTCGGTGCAGGCCTCCGCCACCATGGCGCAGTAGGCGCCGAGCGCCGGGTCCGGGGGGTCGTCGGATCCACCGCCGTTCCGGGAGAGGAGGACCAGCCGGTGGTGCGCCCCGAAGATCTCCTCCCGGACGCTTTCGAGGAGCCGGTCGCGGTAGTCCTCCGGGAGGCCGGCAACCTTCCGCTCGAACCGGGCGTTCATCACCTCCAGGTCGTGCAGGTCAAACACCTTCATCTCGTCGACGATCACGTAGAGGAGGTCCTTCTTCGTCGCTGCCTCCTGCATCCGCCGGCACGCTCTCCTGATCGCCGCCACCGATACCGACTGCCCGTCCCCGGCCTCGCCTTCATCATCCCCGGAGAAGGGGTCGATGATGAAGGAGCAGGCGTCGCCGGGGCCGGCCCCGGACGTCTCACGGTCTTCCCGGCCGATGAGCCGCAGGATACGGTTCAGGATAGTTTCCAGCTGCATGGTCTCACCAGAGCTTGACAGGAGATCATGCGACGCGGAGAGGTTTAATCATGGTGTAACTATCATAGTAACAACTATGAACGGTCTCGTCCGGAACCTGACGACGCTCGGATTGACGGAGTACGAAGCCCGGGTCTATGCGGCCCTCGTCGGGATCGGCGAGGGGAGCGCCCGCCAGGTCCACGAAGCGAGCGGGGTTCCCCGCCCGAGGGTGTATGACATTGCCGAAGGGCTTGCCGCACGGGGTTTCATCACGGTCCGGCGGGGGAACCCCTATCTCTACATCCCGGCCGAACCCGCCGTCGTCATCCGCCACCTGAAGAGCGCGGCCGATGCCGCGGCGACGGCGGCGGTGCAGGACCTGGAGGCCCTCTCGCTTGACGCCCGGTCGAAGAACTCGCCGATCTGGTACGTGCAGGGGGAGTGGAGCATCCGGCGCCACGCGGAGTCGCTTGCCGCGGGCGTCACCCGCGACCTCGCGGTCGTCTGCCTCGACTACGGCGAGATCGGTGAGTTCGCCCGGCTGATCGCCGATGCATCGAGAGACCATCCGGTGAGCGTCCTCCTCCCGAACGGGAAGCGCGGGATCACAAAGCCGCTCGGAGACGCATCGCTCTACGCCCCGAAACCCTTCTGCACCTTCTTTCAGGAGAACGTCTTTGAGAAGGTCTACTGCGCCCCGCTCTCGGTGGACGGGGCGGCGTTTCTGCTCGAGTACATCTTCATCGCCGACGACCGGGTCTGCATGATCGTCTACCGGGAGGACGGAGTGCGTAACGCCGTCGTGATCACCCTCCCGTTCATCACCTGCGTCCAGCGGCAGTTCGTCAACAGGATGATCGCGACTGCGGAGCGGATCGAGGGGCCGGGAGGAAGCGGGGGAGGTTCTGTACCATCCCGGGTGACAGGCCAAAAAGAGGATTGTGGTGCTTAGAGCCCCAACTTCGTCCGCTTCGTCTCGATATGCGCAAGCATCCCCTCCGCTGCCTCTCTCGCGTCCGTCTCGACGTGGAGCACCCCGCCGGTGATGCCGGGGAGGTCCTCGGTGAGGAGTTTGACGAGGTCCGGCCCCCCGGTCACGGTCGGGACCGGGTTGACGTAGGTATAGACGCCGAGCGCGAGCGCGAAGAGGGCGTCGATCGTCGCCTTCTGCTCCATGTACTCCGGGGCGGCGACGGCGACCGGGAGGTCCGGGAGCGGCACCCCGCCGAGGGCGTCGGAGACCGAGAAGAGGAGGTCGGCGCACCGGCCGGTATCGGTGCAGGTTCCAAAGCCGAGGACCGGCGGCACGCCGAGCGCCGTGCAGAGGCCCTTAAGCCCCGGCCCGGCCTTCTCCTTCGCCTCCGGTGAGCAGAGCCCGGCGACCTGGAGCGCGGCGACGCCGCATCCCATCCCGAGGACCAGGATGTCGCGGGCGATCAGGTTCTCTGCGACCGCAACGGTGTGGACGTCCTGACCGGAGTCGCGCAGCGTGGTGCAGGAGACGAGCCCGACGATGCCCCGGATGGTGCCGTCCTTGATAGCACCGAGCAGCGGGTCGAGGCTCCCGCCGAGCGCCGCGACGATGCTCTCGGGAGCGAACCCGACCACCGCCTCCCGGACAGGAAGGCCGCGGATCGGTTCGATCTTCGCATGCCGCTTCTTGAAGTTCTCGATCCCCATCTGGAGGAGGGCCGCCGCCTGCTCCTTTGCCTCCTCGGGGACGTACTCGAGCCGGTCCGTCCCGCCCTCGAAGACCACGACCTCGCTGACCGGGATCAGTTTGAAGTGGTACTTCTCGGCGTAGAGGGGATCGAGCGGGAGGGAGCAGTTCATGTCGGCGGCAAAGACGTCAACCGCCCCGGTGGCGAGGACCGCCTCCTGCATGATCCAGTTCCCCGTGTAGCCGTAGAAGACGTCGTCCATCTTCCGGCGCTGGATCAGTTCCTGCCCGGTCTCGATGTTCGCGATGACCCGGAGGCCCTTTGCCCCCGCATCCTTTGCCTTCTGCTGCCACTCGCCGGTGTGGGCGAGATCGATGAGGGCGAACCCGAGGAAGGGCTCGTGGCCGTTCGGGAGGATGTTGACGTAGTCGGGGTCGAGCACCCCGAGGTCGACCCGCATGGGGTGCGGTTGCGGGATACCGTAGAGGATGTCCTGGATGTACTCGAGGACGATCTGGCTCTGGTAGGCCATCGCGACGCCGAGGCGCATCGCCCGCATGGCGTGGCTCGCGTACCACCCGTCGACGTTGGTCAGGCTGGCCGCGGTAACGACGATCGTCTCGCCCGTGATCCCGCCCGGGAAGAGCCCAAGGCGCTTCCAGACCTCTTTTCGCTCCTCTGGGGCGAGCCGCTCCACGATCCGGCTCGGCTCGTAGGTGAACCGGTGGAAGTCCTCCTCGACGAAGTCGCAGAGCCGGAGCGCGACCTCGGCGTCGCTCCCGCCGGTATCGATGCCGAGCCGTCCCGCAAACGTCCGGAGTTTCTCCGGCTCGGCGATCGAGAACGGGGTCTTTCCCTCCGCGGTCGCCCGGAGGGTCCTGACGGCCTGCTGGGCGTGGAAGTGGTAGTTCGACGCGCCCATGACGTTCCGGAGGAGCATCATCCGCATCGCCATGCCGTCGGCGTTGATCCCGCAGACGCCCCGGTGGTTTCGGCTTGCGTCCGCCCGGCAGGGACCGTTCGAGCAGAAGTCGCACCGGGCGCCCGCCTGGCAGAAGCCGCACCGCTTGTCGGGGTCTTTCCCGAAGCCCTGAGCCTCGTAGCGATCCCAGACGTTCGACATGCCGTCCTTCTTGAGCCGTTCGTAGACGGTCCGGACTGAGTCGTGGTAGGATATCCTGTCGCTCTCCATGGTCATGGGGAGTGCCCTCTCCTGAAACCATAAGTAGGTGTCGGCGCTCCGGCTACCCTCCCCCGATGTAGCGTTTCAGGGCCACGGCGTTGTTGTGCTCCTCGTCCTTTGCGGCGTAGAGGAGGGTGACGGTCCCCTCGCTCGCCTCCTGCCGGAGCCGGGCGAGTTCCTCCTCCTTCCCCTCGAGTTCGGCCCGGTAGCGCCGGAGAAACTCATCCCACTTCGCCGGGTCGTGCCCGAACCACTTCCGCAGTTCGCTCGTCGGTGCAAGGTCTTTCTCCCACCGGTCGATCTCTGCCTTCTCCTTCGAGAGGCCCCGCGGCCAGAGCCGGTCGACGAGAATCCGGATCCCGTCGTCCACCGAGGGTTCTTCATAGATCCTCTTTGTGCGCAGCATGAGACGGGGATACGGCGCCCCGTCATTTAACCCTGTCTCTCCGGGGAAACCAGGCGAACAATGAGGGTTATTCCCGTGAATCCCGGCTCTCCGGGGCGCAAGTGGCGGCCCTGCGAAAAGTATATAGCACTCGCGCCCGTCCCCCCGCCCCGCATGACTGGATTGGCGAGACTCCTGATCCTCACCCTGGTGATAGGGTGTGTGGCTCTCTTCTCCGGGGCGGTCGCCCAGGAGTATGGGGGCGGCCAGACCCCGACTGCGGCCGCGGCCGGGAACGAGACCAATGCGACAAACGTCACGATCACGTCGCCGGAGGCGAATGCCAGCGTCGCCGCCGGGAACGTCACGGTGAGCGTGAACGTCACGAACTTCACACTGGTTGCGCCGACCGGGCAGCCGAACGTGCCGGGCGAGGGCCACCTGCACTACTACCTGGATGCCGTGGTCCCGACGAACGCAAGCGCGCCTGCTATCCCCAAGACCGGCGGCTACGTCATCTCCACGAACCTCTCCCACACCTGGGAGAACGTGACGCCGGGGGCGCACAACTTCTCGGTACAGGCGGTCAACAACGACCACACCCCGCTCATCCCGCTCGTCTTTGACACGGTCAACGTCACCGTCGGCGGGAACGCAACCGGGAACGCGACGGTGGTGAACCTCACCGCGGAGAACACCGCCTTCAATACGAGCACGATCACGGTGCCTGCGGGAGCGAACGTGACCGTGCACTTCGTGAACAAGGACGACGGCATCTCCCACAACTTCGCGGTCTACGACAGCAATCTCCGTTCCAGATCCATCTTTGTGGGTGACATCATCACCGGGCCTGCCGAGACGAACTACACCTTCACGGCACCGTCCGAACCCGGGACCTACTACTTCCAGTGCGATGTTCACCCGTCGATGAACGGTAATTTTATCGTACAATGATCAGGAACAGACATTGAAGGCAAAGGGAACGGGCAACCCCGTATCCCCTTCTTCCCTTATCTCCTTGTTACAGCCGGGGCCATATGGGCCGGGCACGGTGGGAACCCCCGGGTAAGTTCATCGATACGCTGCCCGACAGCCTGTGCCTCTGCGATCAGGGGCGCATGCCGCTCTTATGCTCCCCTCCGGGATAAAGGTTAATACCCACGACGCAGAGGAGCGGCCCGGTATGGGGGGCATGGGAAAGGAGACGAAGATTGCACGGGTCCTCATCGCCATATCGGTGGTCTTCGGGCTCTTTGCCGTTGCGACACTCCTCGCTATCGTCATCGGGGGCCTGCCCGCAAGGCCCGGCATCTTCCCGGCGGGGGCGCTTCTCCTTGCCGCAGTCAAGACGGCCGGGATCGGGTTTGGGCTTGCGGCATACCGGACGATCGGCCGGGGCGATCTCGCCAGGGCCGGGAGATACGCTCTCGTTGCAGGCTTCCTCCCGCCGCTCGACCTGATCGCGCTCTTTGCCGGGCTGCTCGTCATCTTCCCGCACGGGGAGGAGGGAGCAGGGTGATGGAGAGGGGTATGAACGGCGGCAGCGGACCCCGCATCGTCTCCTGGAACGTCACGTCCCGGTGTACCCTCGCCTGCGCCCACTGCTCCATCGATGCGAGCAGAGACGGGTCTCCGGGGGACCTCGACACCGCCGCGGGGATGGCCCTGATCGACCAGATCGCCGCCGTCGGCCGGCCGATCCTGATCCTCAGCGGGGGCGAACCGCTCCTCCGCCCCGATATCTTCGATCTTGCCGGCTACGCTGCCGGGCGCGGGCTTCGGGTCGCCATGGGCACGAGCGGCGTCCTCGTCACCGACGCCGTCGCGGGCCGGATACGGGATGCCGGCATCCGGAAGGTGGCGGTCAGCATCGACTCCACGGACCCGGGGGTTCATGACGCCTTCCGGGGCGTCGATGGCGCCTGGGAGCAGGCGGTCAACGGCATCCGCGCTCTCCGGAGAGCGGGCGTCCCCGTCCAGATCAACGCCTCGATCGGCGGACCCGATGCCGGGGAGGTCGACGGGATCGTCGCGTTCGGGAAGAGTCTCGGCGTCCGCGATTACCAGTTCTTCTTCCTGGTCCCGACGGGCCGGGGAAAAGACCTTGCCGATATCCCGCCGGAGTCCTCTGAGGGAGCGATCGGGCGTATCCTCGCGCACGCCCGCGATCCGGGGCTCTCGGTTCGGCCGACCTGCGCCCCGCAGTTCGTCCGGGTGGCCGCCCGGATGGGGCTTGACCCTGCACTGTGGGGGAGGGGGTGCATCGCCGGCACCGCGTATTGCCGGATCACCCCGGCCGGGGACGTGACGCCCTGCCCGTACCTCCCCCTCCCGGTCGGGAGCGTCCGGGAGGAGGCGTTCGGGGAAATATGGCGCGGTTCCCCCATCCTTGCCGCGCTCCGCGACCCCGACCGCCTGGGAGGGAAGTGCGGGCGGTGCGGGTATCGCCGGACCTGTGGCGGGTGCCGTGCCCGGGCCTACGGTGTCAGGCGGCGGCGCGAAGATTCCTGCGGGGGAGCGGTGCGCTCCTCCGGACCGGGCGGCGATATCCTGGCGGAAGACCCCTGCTGCCCCTACGAGCCGGGGCAGGGAGAGATGAAGCATGACTGACCGGGACTTGGATACCCTTGATCGGCAACTTCTCGAAGCACTGCAGGACGACTTTCCCCTGGCCCCGCGGCCGTGGCGCGAGATCGGGGACCGCGTCGGTCTACCGGAGACCGAGGTGCTCCGGCGGGTGCGCCGGCTCGCCGACGAGGGCATCGTCCTGGCCATATCGCCGGTCCTCGAGTCGGCGCGGATCGGCCTTCCGGCCTCCACGCTCATCGGCATGCGGGTGCCGCCGGACCGGGTGGACGAGTGTGCGTCGGTCGTCAACCGGGAGCCCGGGGTCTCGCACAACTACCTCCGGGACCACGACTACAACCTCTGGTTCACGCTCGCGGCCGGCAACGATGCGGCCCTCCGCAGGACAGTGGGGGGGCTTGCGGCCCGGGCGGGCGTCTCCTCGCACGATCTCCTGGACCTGCCTTCGGTGCGGCGATTCAAGATCGGTGTCCGGTTCCGCTTCCTTCCCGACGGAGAGGAGGGGACATGAACGATCGTGACCGTGCGCTCCTGCTCAGGCTGCAGGATGGCGTCCCGCTCGTCAGCGAGCCGTATCAGGCGATCGCGGAGGACCTCGGCATGACGGAGGCGGAGGTGATTGCCCGGATCGGGACTCTCCTCTCCCGGGGCGTCGTCCGGCGGTTCGCGGTGCGGCTCGACCACCGGAAGGCCGGTATCCTGGTCAACGCGATGGTCGCGTGGCGGGTGCCGCCCGGGAACGTGGCGCGGGCGGCGGAGATCATGGCCCGGTTCCCGGAGGTGACGCACTGCTACGAGCGTGCCGTTATCCCCGGCAGGTGGGAGTACAACCTCTTTGTCGTCCTGCACGGCAGGCGTCGCGATGAGGTCGACCGCGACATCGCCCGGCTCTCTCAAGCGGCAGGCATCGACGACTACACTGTCCTCGTCAGCACCCGGGAACTGAAACGCGCGCCCCCGGGGCTCGCGCTCCTCCTGCAGGAGGCGGTCCGGTGATCCGGTTCACGCGCCTCGTGCACGGCGAAGGCCCGGTCAGCGGCCGTGCGGCATCGCAGAGCGCCCTTGCGCTTGCGGAGAGCAGGTCCGGGCCGGTGGTCTTCTGGAACGTCACCTCCCGGTGCAACCTCGCCTGCACGCACTGCTACCTCCGATCAGGGCCCGGCCGGAGGCGGGAGGACGAGCTGACGACGGACGAGGCGACGGCGCTCATCGACGACCTGGCCCGGGCAGGCGTCCCGCTCCTCCTCTTCTCCGGCGGGGAGCCGCTGGTGCGGGAGGACTTCTGGACCCTCGCGGCCCACGCTCGCCGACGCGGCCTCCCTGCGGTCCTGAGCACGAACGGGACCCTCATCACCCCGGCGGTCGCTCGAAGGCTCCGGGATGCCGGGATCGGGTATGCCGGGATATCCCTCGACGGGGCGACGGCGGCGACCCATGACGCGTTCCGGGGAGTGCCGGGGAGTTTCGACCGTTCGGTGCAGGCGCTGCAGAACTGCATCGATGCGGGCCTCCGGTGCGGCGTCCGGTTCACGGTCACGAAGAGGAACCACAACGAACTGGGCGACCTGATCGCGCTTGCCCGGTCGATCGGGGTGCACCGGTTCTGCGTCTACTGGCTCGTCCCGACCGGGCGGGGAGGGGACGTCCACGCCGACCTGCAGGTCGCGCCCGGGGAGGTGCGGGCGGTCCTCGACCGGATCTACCATGAGACACTCCGGACCGATCCCGCGACGATGGAGTTCCTGACCGTCGATGCTCCCCAGGACGGCGCCTGCCTGCTTGCGAGGCTGGAAGCCGATGCACATCCGGCATACGACCGGGTATACCGCCTCCTTACCCGCACGGCCGGGTGCAGCGCCGGGAGGCGGGTGGCGAATATCGCCCCTTCCGGGAACGTCTACCCCTGCCAATTCGCGCAGTTTGAGGAATTTTTGGCGGGCAACGTGCGGAACCGGCCGTTTGGCGAGATCTGGAACGATCCGGAGAACCCGGTGCTCGCGGCGTTCCGGGCGGACGGGACACGAACCGGAAGTCCATGCAGCACCTGCGGCCGGCGGGAGGTCTGCGGCACGGGGTGCAGGGTCCGTGCCTACATCCGGAGCGGCGATCTCAACGGCGGCGACCCGCTCTGCCTCCGGCACGGGTGAGCATACCTGGGGAATTTATAAATAGAACATATGATATGGTCTCCCCCATGAGACCCAGCGTAATCCTTCTGGTCGCGCTCCTCATCGTGAGCGCCGGAGTCCTGGCCGCTGGATGCACCATGCCGGGCGGAAATGTTACCGCACCGACGGCCCCGCCGACCGGGACCGGGACACCGTCCGTTACAGCAACGGTAACGACACCAACCGGAACCGAAACCCCTGCCGCAACGGCGACAACGGCGGCGGCAAACGCCACAACAGTAGCAACCACAACCACGGCAGCAGCGAACACCACAACCACGGCGACCACCGCAGCGGGCGGTCAGGCTACGACCGTCGATCTCACCGCCGAGAATATCAAGTTCGACAAGAGCACGATCACCGTGCCCGCGGGAGCGCAGGTGACGGTGAACTTCACCAACAAGGACAACGGCATCCCGCACAACTTCGCGGTCTACACCGACTCCTCCGCGAGCCAGAATATCTTTAAGGGCGAGATCGTCACCGGCCCGGCGACGACCACTTACACCTTCACGGCGCCCGCGACGCCCGGCACCTACTTCTTCCGCTGCGACGTCCATCCCCAGCAGATGACCGGGGACTTCGTCGTGCAGTAACTGCGTCCATCGATGGGAGATCCGGAGGATCTCCCAATTCCTCGCTCCCGGTGTCGCCCGGCATAACGTTTATATGTCCGGCTCCCCATGCCCGGGCCGGGGGGGGACGAGAACGCAGGCAGGTGGAATGCCGCCGGCATCCGGCGAGTACGATACTCGCGGCGATATCTGGAAGATCGCCGGGATCCTGGTCGCGCTTGCGCTCTTCATCATCGTCCTCTACGGTTACGTCATACCCCTGCAGGGCGGGCTCATATCCTCGACGGCGATACGTTCCAGCGACCTTTCGGGGGCGGAGCCGCAGTTCCAGGAGCAGATGCCCATCCAGGAGGTCGACCTCGGGGCTTCCGGCCGGTCGATCTTCATCGCGTTCGTGATGCTCACCCACATCCTCTTTGCGAACCTGCACCTCGGGGGCGCCTGGGTGCTCCTCTCGCTCGTCATCCTCTTTCTCGCCTCCCGGAAAGAGCGCTACAGCCGTCTCGGGAAGTCGGTCGCGCTCTTCAACGTCATCCTCTTCTCGGCCGGGGCGACGCTCGCGGCGACCGGGGTCTTGTTCTTCATCGCGCTCTACCCGACGTTCGCCACGCAGGGATTTCACATCTACTGGTGGCCGCTCCTCGTTGAGGCGATCCTCTTCGGGGTCGAGATCTTCTTCGTCTACACCCTCTGGTTCACCTGGGCCCGGATCGGGGCGGCCTGGCACGTCCTCCTCGCCGTCGGCTACCCGGTCTCGATCTACCTGCAGACCCTCGCCATCGACACCTTCGTATCGGGAATGCTGACGCCGGGCGCGAAGACCATCACCTGGGGGGCGCCCGGCCTTCTCGGCATGCCCTGGGCTGAGTACCTGCAGTGGTGGTTCAACCCCACGCTCTGGCCGCTCCAGTCCCACCGGGTCGCCGCCGCAATCTCCTTCTTCGGTTTCCTGCTCGCGTTCCTCGCTATGCTCCACTTCCACGACCGGACCGATCCGCCGTCGAAGAAGTACTGGGACTGGGTGGGTTCGTTCGGCATCCTCTGGGGGCTGCTCGGCCTCATCGCCCAGCCGCTCCTCGGCCTGTGGTATATGTACACCATATTCACCCACCAGAACCAGGCCTTCACCAACATCATGACCGGACCGCGGGCGTGGGAGATGCTCATGATGGTCGGCCTGCTCTCGCTCCTCATCGTCACCGTCTCGGTCTACTTCGTCGAGCGGCGGGAGCGTCTCCTGGTCCGGCTCGGCCGGCACGACATCAGAACCCTCTTTCGGGCGTTCGCCCTCATCGCCGGGGTGGCGGGGCTCGTCCTCGTCCAGCCGGCATGGCTCGGGGGGATCATGGAGCACGACGCCGGGACCTGGCTCAATCCGATCGGGATCATGTACTACAAGCACATCGCCCTCCTCGTCTTGATTGCCATCGGGGCGATCATCGTCGGCATCGACCTCCTGGCCCTCCGCGGGCGCCGGGACGAGGAGTGGGGCAACCTCTCCCGGGCGTCCCGCATGGCGGCGCTCATCGCCGGGGCGCTCGGCACCTGGATCGTCATCGTTATGGGGTATGTCCGGGAATCGGCGCGCTCGCCGTGGTTGTTCTATCAGATCGTCCCCGTGCCCGGGGAGCAGACCTACCCGACGCCGGTGCCGGCCTACCAGATCTTCGTGCTCTGGCTGATCATCCTCGGGCTGGTCTTCGCGATCTTCTGGTTCACATCCCGGGTGACATCCTATCACCCGGAGCGGGAGGAAGAGGTATGAGCCGGAGACGGGGCCGGGCGCTGATCTACGTCATGTGGGTCGCGATCGCGGTCTACATCGGGGTCGCGATCTACGTCTTCTGGCACTTCGGGTTCACGAAACTTCCCCCGCCGTTTTAGAGGAGGTACGGGAATGGTTACACGGGAAACAAGAACGGCGGAAGAGGGGTCGGGGAGAAGACTGCGCCTCATATCCGCGATCATCGTGGCGATCGTAGCCTACCTCATCTTTCTTGCGGTCGTCATCGTCCCGCTCCAGGGCGGGACGATACCCTCGACAACCATCCTTGCGAACAATCTCAGCGAGAGCACCGCAGACTACGCCACGTCCGGCATACCCATCCAGAGCGTCGGGGATATCAGCCGGTCCGCCGTCATCGCGTTTACCATGCTGATCCACGTCGTCTTTGCGAACCTGCACGTCGGGGGCGCCTGGGTGATCGCGGTCACGGCGCTCCTCTACTTCCGATACCGGCGCATGCGCTACAGGAACCTGGCCCGGTCGCTCACGCTCTTTGTCCTCATCCTCTTCTCGGCGGGGTCGACGTTTGCGGCGGGGGGGATGATGGCCTTTATCGCGCTCTTCCCGGACCTCTCCATGAACGTCTTCCACCTCTACTGGTGGCCGCTCTTTGCCTACTTCATCCTCTATGGGGTCATCATCCTCCTGCTCTTCACCTTCTGGTTCGCCTGGGACCGGATCCGGCCCGGCGTGCACCTCGCGCTCGGGTTCGGCTACGCGGTCAGCGTCTTTGTCCAGACCGTCACCATCGATACCCTCGCCGCCGGGATGCTGACGCCGGGCGTGAAGTCGTTTACCTTCACCGAAGCAGGGCTGCTCCCGATGACGCTTGACCAGGCGATGGCGCTCTGGTTCAACCCGACCCTCTGGGAACTCACCTTCCACCGGGTCGCCGCCGCAATCGCCTTCTTCGGGTTCCTGATCACGACCCTTGCGACCGTCCACTACATCGACCAGAAAGACTTCGCCGCAAAGAAGCAGTGGGACTGGGTGGCTGCATACGGGATCGCCTGGGGGCTCGCGGGGCTGATCATGCAGCCGATCCTCGGGCAGCTGTACATGACCGCAATCCAGGAGAACGCGCCCTCCGCCTTCACGATGATCATGCACGGCCCCCGGGCCTGGGAGATGCTCATGATGGTGACGCTTCTTGCCGGGCTATTTTTGACCATCGGGACCTACTTCCTCACCCGCCGAGACCAGCTCCTTTCCCGGCCGGAGAACCGCACCATCCGGACGATCTTCAAGGGATTCCTGGTCATGACCGCCGTCGCCGGGTTCATCCTCGTCCAGCCCGCCTGGCTCGGCACGCTCTTCATCGACGACCCCGGGGCCTGGATCAACCCGATCGGGGGAATGCCGCTGAAATACGTCGCCCTCTTTGTTATGGCGGCGATCGGTGCTGCGATCGTCATGCTCGACGTCATCGTCCTGACGAGCGAGGAGAAGGAAGGGCAGTGGGGCTACCTCACCCGGGGTTCGCTCCTTGCCGCCTTCACGGCCGGTATCCTCGGGACGGCGATCGTGAACGTGATGGGGTTCGTGCGAGAGTCGGCACGCGCACCCTGGACGTTCTACCAGATCATCCCCGTCCCGGGCGGCCAGGCCTACGCGACCCCCCTCCCTCTGCCGGTTATCGCCGGGGTCTGGGCGATCGTGCTCGTGCTCTCGTGGGTGGTCTTCTGGTACGTCGCGAAGGTGACGGCGTACCACCCGGCGGACGAAGACTCCGTCTGACCCCGACGGGCGAGAATCCCGCGAGGATAGATAGATCTCACAAATCCAGACCCGCACCGGGCCGGGATGCGACCGGAGGATCGGGCACAACTATTATCTACCCCTGTGTCATGTCCGGACTCGCATGACAAAAGTTACCCTTGTCATAGCATCCCTCCTCCTGGTTCTCGCGCTCGTTGCGGGTGCGGGGGCGCAGGTGGTGGGATCGAGCAATGTCAGCGGTACCAACGAGAGTTCAAACCAGACGACAGGAAACGCAACGGACCTCACGAACGCCGGATCCCCGCTTGATGCGGCATTCGAGAACAACGCATCCCATACGAACCTGACGCCGATTCCGAGTTTTGCGGCCAACATCGGCCT
The DNA here is from genome assembly GCF_019669965.1 of Methanoculleus chikugoensis. Taxonomy (NCBI): domain Archaea; kingdom Methanobacteriati; phylum Methanobacteriota; class Methanomicrobia; order Methanomicrobiales; family Methanomicrobiaceae; genus Methanoculleus; species Methanoculleus chikugoensis. Next base: position 1,391,785 of record NZ_AP019781.1, read on the forward strand.
TGAACTCATCGCAGGGAACTTCACCTCACCCATGATGGTCGCATCGCCTGACGACGGGACCGGGCGGCTCTTCGTCGTGGACCAGATCGGTCTCGTGAAGATCGTCGATCCGAACGGTACCGTGCTTCCCGAGCCGTTCCTGGATCTCCGGGACAAACTCGTCGGCCTCAGCCCGACCTACGACGAGCGCGGCCTGCTCTCCATCGCGTTCCACCCCGATTTCAAGACCAACGGTAAGGTCTACGCGTTCTACAGCGCACCCTTGAGACCGGAAGCTCCCGAGGGATGGAGTTGCACGAACCACATCTCTGAGTTCCAGGTCGATCCCGAAAACCCGAACACGGTGAACATGACCTCCGAGAAGGTCCTGATGTACATCGACAAGCCCTACCAGAACCACAACGGCGGACAGCTCGCCTTCAGTCCCGCCGACGGCTATCTCTACATATCCCTCGGTGACGGCGGGAAGGCGAACGACGTCGGGAACGGGCATACCCCCGGTATCGGGAACGCCCAGGATCTCACGAAGATCTACGGCAAGATTCTCCGGATTGACGTGGACAGTACCGCCACCGGGGGCATGCCGCAGCCGACCATGACCGCGGCGGCGAACCAGACCGGGAACGCGAGCGTCAACCGGACGGAAAACCCGCCCGAACCGACGTGGACGACGTTTGCCGGCAGCCTCTACGGCATACCGTCCGACAACCCGTTCGTGGGGACCCAGCCTGAGATCCTCGACACCTACGCCTACACGGCGGTTCCGGCCGAGATCTATGCTTACGGGTTCCGGAACCCCGCCTACATGGCCTTTGACTCCGGCGGCAACAACACGCTCTTTGTCGCCGATGCGGGGCAGAACCTCTTTGAGGAGGTGGACGTCGTCCTGAACGGCGGGAACTACGGCTGGCACATCCGCGAGGGCACGCACTGCTTCGACCCGAACGCCACCACGGCCCCCGGTGCGTCCTGTAATATCACCGGGCTCCAGGGCGAGCCCCTGATCGGCCCCATCTTCGAGGGCGGCCATGACCTCGGCGTCGTCGTCGTCGGCGGCAACGTCTACCGCGGGACGGCCGATGTCGGGCTCCAGGGCAGGTACCTCTTCGGCTACTGGAGCGACAGCCGGACTGTAGGGAACGGCACCCTTCTCGCCGCGACACCCCCGACGGGATGGGCCGAGGGGGCGCTGCCGCAGACTGCCGCGAGCCTGACGCCCGAAGAGAACGCCATGTGGGATGCCCAGATGGTGAACATCACCGCCCGGAACAACGAGACCCTGGGCGCGTTCCTGCGCGGGTTCGGCGAGGACACCAGCCAGGATATGTATGTGCTGACGAACGACGTGGGAGGCCCTGACAACGCCACCAGCACCGGCAAACTCTGGAAGATCGTGCCGCCCACCGCCGTCACTCCGGCCCCGACGACGATGACGCCCGCGGTCGCGCATACCCCGGCACGGAACCAGACCCAGAACATGACCCGGAACATGACCCAGAACATGACGCAGAACCAGACCGGCGCCATGACCGGGGGACAGGGGATGGGAGCGGGTGCAACCCTCCCCTTCTCCCTCTCCTTGCCGGATCCCGCCGGGAAGATCATGGAGGTCCTTTTATCGACCGAGACCAGCATCCCCCTTGAGGAGAGCCCCGCGTTCGGGAACTTCACGCTGTTCACGGGCCTCCTCCAGTCGACGGGCGTTGCCGCGAGGCTTGAGGGTCCCGGACCGTATACGGTGTTCGCCCCGACCGACGCTGCGTTCGACAAGATGGACCCCGGCACCCGCGAGTCGGTCCTGAACGGCTCCGCGAACAGCACGGAGATCGTGCTCTACCATATCGTAAACGGCTCCTACACGCTCGATGGTCTCCGAAACGCCTCGACGCTCCGGACCCTGCAGGGCGGGAACCTTACCGTGAACGCTACCGGCCCGGCCGTCATGGTGAACAACGCCACGGTCGCAATCCCCGAACTTCCGGCCGACAACGGTGTTATCCAGGGCATTGACACCGTCCTGCTGCCGTCCGGGACCTGATCTTCACGCCTCCGTTACGGCCCGGCCAACCGTACCCGAAGCATTTATGCCGTTTGTGCCGCTCTTCTGCCTTGTTTGTGCATGATGTATCAGCAGGTCTTCGTCGGTGTGGACGGATCTCCCTGTTCCGACCTGGCGGTGGACGCGGCCCTGGCCTTCGCCTCCGCCGCCGGCACGGGCAGGTGCACCGGCTGCCACGTGTATGCCGCCCGGATGCACCGGCAGCGCTTTGAGGATATGGAGCCGGGCCTCCCGGAGCGCTACCGGGAGGAGGAACGGCTCGGCCCCCTGCGGGCGACGCACGACGACCTGATATCCGGCGGAATGGCGCTCATATCGGACGCTTACCTCGCGCCGCCGGCGGCGAAGGCTGCCGCACGGGGCGTCCCGTTCGAGCCGGTTACGGCCGAGGGAAGGGGCTACGTCGAGTTCCTCCGTCTCATCCGGGAGCGCCGGCCGGATCTTACGGTGCTCGGCGCGACCGGGCACGGGCAGACGCCGGAGATCCCCCTCGGGAGCCTCGCCGAACGGGTGCTCCTGTATGCCCGCGAAGGGGATCTCCTGCTGGTGCGGCGGCCCTGGAACCTGAAGAACCGGCCGGTTGTCGTGGGCGTGGACGGGAGCGACGCAAGTTACGCGGCCCTGCACCGAGCGGCCACGATTGCCGCTGCATTCGATGCGCCGCTCGAGGCGGTGGCCGTCTACGATCCCTTCTTTCACGCCGGTGTCTTCCCGGTCATCGCCGACGCCCTGCCGGAAGATGCGCAGCGCCGGTTCAACTTTCCGGCCCAGGAACGCCTCCACGACGAGATCATCGACCGGGGCCTCGAACACCTCTACCGGCGGAACCTGGAACGCGGGGCGGCCCTCGCGCGAACCCTGGGCGCCCGGGTCCATACGGCGGTCGTTGCCGGCAGGGTCTGCCCGCAGGTGCACCACTACGCGGCGGCCAGGGGGGCGGGGCTCCTCGTCCTCGGCCGCTACGGGCTCCACCGGGAGGAGGCGTCGCTGGTCGGGTCGAACGCCCTGAACCTCGCCCGGATGAGCACCACGAACGTCCTCGTCGTCGCGCCGCCGGCAGGACCGATCGCGGTGCCGGACCTGCCTATCGACGCGATACCCTGGACCCCGGAGGCGGAGGCCCTCCTTTCGCGGGTGCCGCCGTTTGCGCGGGGGGCGGCGCGGACGGCGATCGAGGAGCACGCCCGGGCCCGGGGCCTCTCCCGGATCACGGAGAGCGCCGTGCAGGACGCGGCCCGGCGGTTCGGTATGGGAGGCGGTTAGCGTGCAGGTCCCCGACGCCCGGGTGGTCGTCTTTACCCGGGTGAAACGGTTTGCCCCCGACTTTCACCGGCATATCCTGCGCGGGAAGGTCATGGGGCAGACCGTCCGCCCGGGCGACCGGATCCTCGTCTACGAGGTCGCCGAGACCATCCCCGGAGGGGCGGTGCGGGTCACCCGGTCCACCCTCCTTGAGTTCCGGTGAGAGAGAGCGATGGCTGTCTCCCTGCGTGACGTGACGAAACGGTTCGGCTCCGTCCGGGCGCTTGATAGGGTCACGCTCGACGTGGGGGAGGGAGAGATCCTCGGCCTCCTCGGCCCCAACGGGTCGGGGAAGTCGACCCTGTTGAAAGTCGTCGCCTGCCTGATCTCTCCCGACGAAGGGACCGTCACCCTCCCGGCGGCCGGGCGGGCGATGATGCGCCGCACCGGGATGCTCTTTGACCATACCGCCCACTGGGAGACGCTCACCGGCTACGAGAACGCCCGGTTCTTTGCCCGCTCCTACGGCATGGACCCTTCGGCGGCGCATGACCGGCTCGAAGACCTGTTCTCGCGCTTCGGGCTCCGGGAGCGGCGGGACGACCCGGTCTCTACCTACTCCTACGGGATGCGGCGGAAACTCGGCCTGATCGAGGCCCTGGCGCACGAGCCCTCCCTCATTCTGCTGGACGAGCCGTCGATCGGCCTAGACTACCGGGCGAGGATCACCCTTGCCGGGCTGCTCCGCACGGCAGCCCGGCGGGGGGCTGCGGTCGTCTTCTCCACGAACGACGTGAGCGAAGCGGCAGGTCTTGCCGACCGGGTTGCTCTCTTCGACCGGGGCAGGCTGCTCGTCTCGGGGGAACCGGCCGCTCTCGTCCGGTCGCTCGGTGCGAAGGTGACGATCGACCTCCGGCTGACGGCGCCGGTCGCGCTCCAGCCGCTCGGCGAGGTCCCCGGCGTCGAGAGCGTGGGCGCGGAGGAGCGGGAGGACGGATTTTGCGTGACGGTGATAGCCGCGCCGGACGAGTCCAGCCCGTCGTTTCTCCTCGCCCGGATCGTCCACGCGGTGGCGAGAGAGGGCGGGATGGTCGTGGGCGTCGATCTGCGGGCCCCGGGGCTCCCGGATCTCTTTCTCGCGTATACGGGGGAGGGGGCAGATGCACCCTGACTCGTTCTTCCAGAAGGAGCTCCTCGAAGACCTCCGGAACCGCCGGGGGCTCATCCTCAAGTTCGCCCTGCCGGCGGCGCTCCTGCTTCCCCTCATCCTCGCCGACGTGCCCGCATCCCTGCAGGCTGCCGGCATCACGGTCGCCGTCGTCTTCTCCGGGGTCTTCGGGTCGTCGATCGGGCTCGTCCGCATCCGCGAGAGCGGCATGCTGGACCGGATGGCCCTGCTGCCCGTCTCTCCCCGCCGGCTGACCGCCGGATACGTCCTCGCGAACGCCCTCCTCGACGGGACGCAGGTCGCGATCCCCCTCGCCGCCTTCCTGCTCGTCCACCCGCCGGTCCCGGCGGGGATCCTGTATGCGGTTGTATCGTTCGCCTCCGCCGTGGTTGCGGCAAACGCTCTCGGCGTCCTGGTGGCGGTCGTCCCGGGCTCATCGGGCGAGGGGCACCTTTATGCGGTCGTCACGGTCATGGCCGCCATCGCCCTCTCCGGGCTCGTCGCGCCCGCCCCGTATACGCAGGTTTTTCTCCCCTTCTGGTACCTCTACGCGGCCCTCCTCGCCGCCCCGGAGGCATTCGCCCTCGCCCCGGTCCTCGCCGCTCTCCTCCTTGGGTCCGTGCTCGCGATCTCCCCCGGGCTGTTCCGGTCGCGATAATTCGGCAGGACCGGGGCGTGAGAAGACCGACGGTCCGGATATCCACGCGCCGGACCCCGGATGCAGCAACAACCGCGAGTACTGGGAAGCGCTCCGGAAGAAGGACAGGGGATCCCCGTAGAGGTGGACGAGTCGCGGGGAGTCCTGTCGAACCCGGGTCTCCGTCGTTCCGGGAGCGGCAGGAGAGGTGCGCTAAAAAAGTAGGGTTAGTGTCTCCTCCTCGCCCAGAGGAGGAAGGCCAGCGGTGCAAGGAAGGGCGCGTAGACGAGCGGTGCCGCGGGTGTCGTCGTCGCCGCGACGGTCGGCCCGGTCGTCATCGTTTCTGTCCCTTCGGGCGTCGCGGTAGCCTCTGTCGTGACGTTCGTCTCCGCCGTCATGGTCGTGTTCTCCGGCATCGCGGCGATGGCGAAGGTGGAGAACCCCGGAGTGGTCGCCCGGAAGCGGTACGATCCGCTCTCTTCACCGAGGACCTCGGTCTCCAGGATCTGCCAGCCCCCGTTGACGTAACGCATGAGCCTGACGTCCTCCGGGAGCATGTCGTGCTCCTCAAGCCACTTCGCCGGGATGGTGAAGGTCAAGGTCGCGCCGCCGATCTGGTTCGGGTTCGCCCATGATACGGCGATCTCGACGTACTCGTAGGTGCTGCCGCCGGGAGGCGCCGCCAGGTTGGGGCACCCCGTCTCCTTCACGGTCATCAGCAGCCGCGGGATGTTGTCGGCCGCCGTGATAGCGATGCTGCCGACCGACGTGACGTCGATACCCGAGAACGTGTGCGTCTCGCCGCTCTTTAGATCCTCACAGATCCCTGCATAGTGGGTGCGGGGGCTCCAGCCGCCATCGTTTGCCGACCCGCCGTTGTTCCCGGGATTGGGCGTGGGATCGGGCGTGGGATTGGGCGTGGGATCGGGTGTGGGGTCGGTCGTGGGCGCCGCCGTGATGGTGACCGTGGCCGTTCCTTCAACGCCGCCGGCACACGCCGTCACGTCCGTGGAGCCCTGTGAGAAGGCTGCGAAGAGGCCCGAGCGGTCGATCGTGCCGATATCGTCGTCGGAGCACGACCATCTGACCCTGACCCAGTCCATCTCGATCTCGCACTGGTCGAACACCGTGGCCGTGAACTCCCGGGTTCCTCCGGCCGTGAGCGTGGCGTCAGGCGGGGCGACCTCGATGCAGGCCGGAACCGGGAGCGAGGGCTCGACGGTCACGCAGGCGGAGCCGGAGACCCCGTTCGCCGATGCGGTGAGAGTCACTTCCCCTTCCGCAAGAGCGGTGAAGGCGCCGCTGCAGAGATCGATCTCGCCGACGCACGGGTCGCTGCTCTCCCAATCCACATCGACGTCCATGGGGAGACCGTACTGGTCGAACCCTCTCGCAGTGAGCGTCAGGCAGTTCCCGGCCGGGATGCAGAAGTCGGACGGGCTGACCTCGATCCGCGCAAGTTCAGGCGCCGTCGACCGGACGGTCACCGTCGCGGTTCCAACCTCGTCGACTCCGTCGATTGTTGCGGTGACGGACGTGGTTCCCCCGCAGAGCGCGGTGAAGAGGCCGCTGGACTCGTCGATGGTCCCGACACCCTCGTCTTCTTCGCATGACCACCGGGTAATCATGGAACCTGCGTTGTCCTGCAGGTCATGCACGGTCGTGAACTGCCACTTGTCCCCGCGGTTCAGGATGATCGCCGACGGGGAGACCACGACACCTGCGGATTCCTCGGTGACCTCTATCTCCGCCGTCCCAGCGACCCCTTCGGCCGATGCGGTTACGGTCGCCGTGCCCGCGGCGTGGGCCGTGAAGAACCCGGTGTCGTCGACTTCGCCGACGGTCTCAGCGCAGCAGCCCCACTCGATTGTAACGTCGGGTATCTCGCAGCCGTCCTGGTCGAGGGCGGTTGCGGTGAACGCCGCGGTGTCGCCGGCGGCGAGCGTTATCGCGGCCGGGGTGACGACGATGGACGTCACGACCGGGTCGTTGCAGTTCACGGTGACGGTTGCGGTTCCTTCAGCACCGTCTCCGCATGCGGTGATGGTCGCCGTGCCGCCGTCACGGGCGGTGAAGACGCCGCACTCATCGATGGTGCCGACGCACGGATCGCTGCTCTCCCAGGTGATCTCGGCGTCCTCGACGATGTTGCCGAACCGGTCGAACGCGACGGCACGGAACTCCAGTTCGTCGCCGGTCTCGAGTTTTGCCGCCGACGGCACGACCGCGATCTTCGCGAGCGGAGGCTCTTCTTCGCAGACGGTGATGGCTGCTTCCGCAGAGCAGGTGCCTGCCGTTGCGGTTACGGTCGCGGTTCCCGCGGCAAGGGCGGTGAAGCGTCCTTCCCCGTCGATGGTCCCGACGGCTTCGTCGCTGCAGGCCCAGTCGATCTCACCGGCGGGCATGGCGTTGCCGTTCTGGTCGTGGCCCGTCACCATGAATCTCTGGATGTCCTCGGCGTCCAGTGTGGCCCGGGGCGGTGTGAGCGTGATACTCGTGAGCACCGGCTCTTCCGGCCCTACCGGGTCCTTGGCGGTGATGGTGACGGTAGCTTCTCCGGATTTGCCGTCTGCCGACGCAACGATGGTTGCGGTGCCCGCGGCCTTCGCGGTGAAGACACCGGTACCGTCGATCTCGCCGACGGTCTCATTGCTGCACGACCAGATGACCGCAACGCCGGTCATTGCGCCGCCGAACTGGTCGAGGACGGTTGCCGAGAACTGCTGTGTGTCGTCGATGGCGAGCGTGGGCGTGGACGGTGTGACCGTGATGCTTCTTGCAACCGGTGCTTCGTCGGTGACGGTGACGGTAGCTTCTCCGGATTTGCCGTCTGCCGACGCAACGATGGTCGCCGTGCCTGCGACCTTTGCGGTGAAGACGCCGGTACTGTCGATCTCACCGATGGTCTCGTCATTGCACGACCAGTTGAACTCAACGCCGGTCATTGCGTTGTCATCCTGGTCGTAGGCGGTCGCGTTGAACTGCTTCGTCGCGTTGAGATCAAGTGTGAACGTGGACGGGTCGATCGCGATGCGCGTCACGACCGGTACTACCGGTTCGTCGGCGGTGACCGTGACGGTCGTGGTTCCGGGGACGCCTTCGGCGGTCGCGGTAATGGTCGCGGTGCCTGCGGCGAGAGCGGTGAAGAAGCCGCTGGCATTGTCGATGGTTCCGACGGTTTCGTTGTCGCACGACCAGTTGAATGCAATGCCGTTCATCTCTTCTTCGAACTGGTCGAAGGCGGTTGCGGTGAACTGCTGTGTGCCGTCGATCTTCAGGGTGGGCGTGGGCGGTGTGAGTGTGATACTCGTGAGCACCGGTTCAGCGGGGTCTTCTGCGTTGACGGTGACGGTCGCGGTTCCGGGGACGCCTTCGGCGGTTGCAGTGATGGTCGCGGTGCCCGCTGCATGGGCGGTGAAGAGACCGGTGCCATCGATGGTGCCGACGGTCGTGTTACTGCACGACCAATTGAACTCGACGTCGGTTATTTCAAGGTCGTTCTGGTCGAAAGCGGTCGCGTTAAACTGCTCGGTGTCGCCAATCTCCAGGGTGGGCGCGGAGGGGTTAACCTCGATGGTTGTCAGTTCCGGTTCGACCGGTGCTCCCGGTTCGTAGACGAATATGTAGAGGTTCGAGTCCGAGCCACGGCCCCTCTGCCAGACGATGGTGTTTCCGCTGATGGCGGGGTAGAGATGTTCGTCAAATCTGTCTTCGGCCAGACCAACGGACATCTCTTCTCCACCGGAGAGGTGGTCGTACATGAAGATGCTCCGTCCCGAAGGCCGCATGTCCTCCCAGGCGATGATGCTCGCGCTGATTGCCGGCGAGACCTGTTCGGAAGTGTCGAACGTGATCCTCTGCTCTCCTCCGGACGGATCGTCGAGATCAGTCATGTAAATGTCGGCGTTCACCCGGCGATCTTCCCATGTGATGATGCTCCCGTACAGCGACGGCCAGGATTGTGTCACCTTGTTCGTGGATACCGGGCCGGACGTTCCTGCATCGATATCGTAGTACCAGACTCTCTCACCGTCCGACGCGTTTACCCAGGCAACATACCTCTCAGAGAGAGCGGGCTTGAACTCAGTGCTCCCGCCAGAAATCGTCGTCTTTGCGTCAGCGTCGATAGTGGCCTTCACGGCCCCCTCGCGGATGTCATAGAGGACGATGTTTGTGCTGCCGGTACTGTCGTCGTACCAGGCAACGTAGTCCCCGCGGACGATGGGCATCCACTGTTTGCCCGGGTCGGTTGTGAGCTGTGTCTCTTCACCCGTCGAGCGCCGGTGGAGGTAGATATCCCAGTTCCCGTTCCGGTTGTCCTGCCAGACGATGTAGTCTCCTGAGATGGACGGTTTCTCCTGCGAGGCAGGGTTATCCGTTATACTCTCGCCCGAGTAGGAAGGATACTGCATACCCCGATATGGATCTGCCCTGAATTTGTCTACCGTCCCAAAGTAGATGTCCTTGTTACCGTTCCTGTCGTCTTCCCAGACGATCATGTTGCCGTCGATATCAGGCCATTCCTGCGCTTTATTGAAGGGAGAATAGAGATCCTCCCCCGGCGCAGCCTCTACCGCCATGACCGGCGGGATCAGCAGCCCGATCGCGACGACTGCGCACAATAGTAGCAGATATGTGTGTTTTGTCATTTTTCCCCCTTGACAATCGCTCCCTGTCCGCAGGACGGCGGCGCGGACCTTCCGGTAGCGCAAACAGGCTGGCTAAAGCAGGTGCTCGCCGGAGCGTCCGGCAGACGGAGAGCGAATTCCGATTTAAGACCCGGTCATATGGTAGCCGGTGAGTGGGTGGATGGCGGTATAAATATATATCCTTTACGGTGATTTATTCTCGAATTTTTATAATAAAAACAGGGATCTCGTATGCATCCTTATGGGCAGAGAGAGATCCGGAGGGAGCTTTTTCAAACTGCTTCCTGCCGGCGGGGGAGGAGGCCGGTGGCCGCGTATATTCTCCCCCGGACCATTCCTGTCGCGAATTTTTCGTTAAATCTCTTGCAGAAGGACCGGGTGCCCGGCCGGGCGGCGCATCACCGCAAGGTCCCGCCGGTTCTTCCGCCTGGCGACCCACACCACGGCGTCGTAGCGGGTTCGTCGGGGCGTTCGTGCAAGTAGCGGGCGGACGCATCAAGCCTGCCCGGCTCCTTTCCCCGGTCAAGGCCCGAGTGGGAGAGCGGAGCCATTTCATCCCGACAATATTTCCGGCAGTGTCTGCAGAAACGCTGCTGATTTTCTGCGAAACTCTTCCCATACGGCTGAGACGGTAAGCATTCGACCGGGGCGCACCCTATCGGGGAAGATGAAAGGGGGACCCTGGTCTCCGTCGCAGACCGTTCTGTTTGCCAATCAAACCCCCGGGGAGGTGAGCATATCCGTATTTCTATATTAATGATTGAATATTTTGAGCAAAGTATTATATATTCCGAGTGCCAGCATGGAACTCGACACCTAAGGAGGGAGTGATATTCGGCGACACGCTCACCTGCTGGAGTTTTGCTCGATCGATACGAAATGTAGGCCTCCTCGGCATCCAGACATAGAGTGCCGGCGGTTGAGCGGTACCTACCCTGCAGAGGATGTCGGATGATGTCGGTACGGCTGCAGGACGTTGGGGATATCCCTCCCGGGACAAACAACGGGAAAAATCCGTTTGCGAGGGTGCGGGAGGAACCTCAGCGGAACGATCGGCTTTCCGGGGATCTGGAGACGATCTCCTCCGACGCCGGCAGCCGGAGCCGGAACCACCGGCCTACTACAGACGGTGAGGAGACACTCACCTGCAGCCCTGCAGCCTGCCCGTACCGCATCGGAGAGCATGGGCTCGCATCCCTCGCCGAATGCGGGGTCCGGCTTCTCCCTTTGTCCCGCCGGAACTACTACGCCGGCATAATCAGACGACGGCTCAAGCAGCAGGTTTGTGATCGCGTATGAAGATTCTCCAGGTGACACCGTTCTTCAAGCCGAGCTGGGAGTCCGGGGGTGTGGCACGTGCGGCATATGAGATCTCAAAGCGTCTCCAGAGAGCAGGCCACGACGTCACTGTATATACGACGAATCGGAGCACTTACCCGACCGGGCTTCCCACGAACAGACCCCTCAATGTCGAGGGGATGAAGGTTTACTATTTTGAAAATTTACGGAAGTATTTTCCGGGCACAGCAGCACCGCCCATAGTCCCGTACTATTTACCGTTCGTTGCACGCCGGGATCTGCAGAATTATGATATAATTCACATCCACGAGCACAGGACGCTCCTTGCGGCCATGGTAAGTCATTATGCCAGGGAGTACGGCGTTCCCTACGTCCTGCAACCACACGGCTCGCTCCCGAAGAACAAAACCCTGGGTAAGGCCAGGGTGAAAAATGTCTTTGATTTTATCTTCGGATCCGCCATTTTAGATGCTGCATCAAGACTGATCGTCATGAACAGCATGGAAAAGGAGCAGAATATACTGATGGGCATTCATGAGGATAAGATCGCCGTTATTCCCAACGGCATCAGTTTCGAGAGGTGCGTTACCGCCAGGAGCAAGGGGGAGTTCCGGAAATTTTGCGGAATAGAGAACGGAAGCAATCTCATTCTATACCTGGGCAGAATCGATAGAATCAAGGGGATCGATTTTCTGATAGAAGCGTTTTACCGGCTGGTACAGGAACAAAAAGACGCCATCCTGGTCATTGTCGGGCCGGAATGGGGTTACAAACGGGAACTCGAGGAGAAAGTACGGGCTCTCGGTATTCAGGACCGGGTACGGTTTGTCGGGTATATCGATGATGTCGGCTTTGCCTACCAGGATGCCGATCTGCTTGTCTATCCGGGAAAGTATGAGATATTCGGGCTTGTTCCGTTCGAGGCGATCATGAGCGGAACTCCGGTGATTGTGACAGACGGCAACGGCAGCGGAGAGCTCATCAGGAAAGGCGACTGCGGCCTGACGGTACGATACGGAGACTGTGCGGATCTGGCGGAGAAAATGGCATTCTGCCTTGAAAATCCCGGGGAAGGGAGAAAAATGATTCAGCGAGGACAGGAGTTCGTTCGAGAGAATCTGACATGGGACCGGGTCGTGGAAAAACTCGAACAGGAATACCGGAAGTGCCTATGAACATACTGGCGATCCCGACAACCGTCGGGTTGTCAAAACCCCAGAGCGGGGGCCAGAACAGGTTTTGCAACCTTGTCAAGTGCCAGGCCGCAAATAACCGTATCGTTGTGCTCGAACCGGCTCACCTGTATGATGAGAGCGATGACGATGTCGCGCAGGTATACACCTATCACGATATCGAGGCGCTCCGGAGGAGACTATCCATATTCAGGGACATCAATCCCGATTTCATCCGTAAGGCGGCACGGATCATCAGGGACGAAGAGATCGATCTCGTCCAGATCACCCATCCCAGCGGAGCATTGGTGGCCAGGCTGCTCGGTCTCCTTACGCGCAGGAAGATAACGGTAGTCTACGATGCTCACAATGTCGAATCTGATTTCATTCAACAGACCTTTGCGAACCATAACCACTACTCCCTGGTGGAGCGGAAACTCATACCCGCCTATACGAATTTACTGGAGAGGGTCTCCTGCAAGTACCTCGTCGACCACATCACCGCCGTGAGCGACAATGATGCAGGTACGTTCAGGAGAAGGTATCATCTCAAAGACGGGACGATCAGTGTCGTTCCTTCGGGTTGCAGTATCCGTCCGCGGATATCTGATGAAGCAAGAACCAGGATTCGCGAAGAGATGGGGCTGCATCCCGCGGATATTGCCGTATTCTTCCACGGTCTCTACAGGCATCCGCCGAACCGGGAAGGGTTCGATCTTATTCAATCGTATATCGCGCCTCGTTTTGCCGATACAAACCCGGACGTATCATTTGTCATCGGTGGAACGCAGGTTCCGAAGTTTGAAGAAGCAAACGTCAGGTCGCTTGGATTCATCACCGATATCCAGAATATTGCCGGCGCCGATATCGCCATCGTACCTCTGAGAAGCGGAGGAGGAACAAGACTGAAGATATTCGATTATATGAGCGCCGGTCTCCCCATCGTGACCACGAAGAAAGGAATCGAAGGAATCGATGCCGAACATTACGAGCATGCGATCATCGTCGACGACATCGACGAGGAGTTCATAGCAGGGATCAGGTATCTGATCGACGATAAAGACGAACGGAAGAGAATCGGAGATAATGCTCGAGCACTGGCCGAAGCGAAATACGACTGGCGAATAATCGGAGGGAATCTGGAAGACCTGTACCGGACGCTGGTTTCGGGGTCAGGTGCCCGTCATACCGGCTTCGCATAGATGGTGCCATGCAGATCCGAAACCCCATTACGCTAAACGACTGGAGGATCCGGAGTTATTTCATTGCGATCCTGGTGTTCCAGCTGGGGCTGCTGGTTATACAACTCCTCGGGAGTACGAACTCGCATATCCTGGTTCTGCAGGCGATCCTGGGATTTGCTTTTTTCTCATTTATTCCGGGCATAATCGTCCTCAGAATCATGAGGGTGCATTATCTAAGCACCATCGAGACGCTTCTCTATGCAGTTGGATTGAGTATAGCAATCCTCATGTTCACCGGATTGCTCATGAGCGTGCTTTATCCCCTCGTTGGGATCTCCCGGCCGCTGTCATCCGGTTCAATCCTGATGACGATCAACGTCACGACATCGATCCTGCTCTTGCTCAGCCTCGTCCGAGATAAAGAACCCGTCGAATCGGGCTATATCGATACGGAGATGGTTCTCTCGAGACCTGCGCTTCTCCTGTACCTGGTGCCGCTGCTGACAATTATCGGGACCTATTTTGTAAACCAGTATCACAGCAACGGAATTCTCATGCTGGTGATCGCGTTCATCGCGGTTATCCCTATACTGGTTGGATTTGATCGGGTGATCCCGGAAGCACTGTATCCTCTGGCGATCTTATCCATCTCCGTCTCGCTGTTGCTTCACACATCGCTCATATCCCTGTATCTCTGGGGCTACGATATCCACTATGAGACGTTCCTTGCAAACCTCGTCATGGACAACGCATTCTGGGACTCCACAAGTCCCGGAAACGTGAACGCAATGCTCTCCGTCGTCCTGATGGCTCCGATCTACTCGTATATCACGGGACTGGACCTGACATGGGTGTTCAAATTAGTCTATCCGCTTACGTTCGCCCTTGTGCCCCTGGGACTGTATCATGTTTTCCGAAGGCAGGTGGAGGCAAAGAGCGCTTTCCTTGCATGCTTCTTCTTCGTCTCGTTCATCATATTTTACGCGGAAATGGCCTCTCTGGCGCGTCAGGAGATTGCAGAACTCTTTCTCGTCCTGCTCATCATGCTCATGGTCGCGAGGAATATACCCAGAACAACGAATTTCACGTTATTTGTTGTATTCGGTGCCTCTCTGGCTATCTCGCATTACGGAACATCGTATATCTACCTGCTCGCCCTCATCGCGGTCTGGCTCTACATGACGCTCTCCTCGATCGCCGCAACCCGCGGCGATACTATGCTCAACCGTTCGCGAACAGCAGTGGGGGAGAGATCATCAGGCGGAGGCTCCTTGAGCCGGAAAGACGATGGAAGGACGATAACGCTCGCCCACGTCCTTTTCTTTACCGGATTCACGCTCGGGTGGTATATGCTCGTCGCGGGAGGGACATCCTTCGATACAATCGTATCGATCATCGATCACATCGGCAATACGATCTTTGTGGACCTGCTGAACCCCGAGGCAACCGAAGGACTGGATCTTCTCATCAGTACTCCTCAATCGCCCCTGCATACTGTCGCCAAGGGCCTCCACCTCATAACTCTGGCACTCATCGTCGTCGGGTTCATCGCCATCTGTTTCCGGCGCACCAACACCAACTTTTCACGGGAATACGTTGCGTTTTCTTTTATTGCGCTCCTTTTCGGAGTTGCGGGCGTCCTCGTACCGAACTTTTCCAGCACACTCAACACCTCGAGACTGTACCAGATTGTGCTCATCTTCCTTGCCCCGCTCTGCGTTATCGGCGGCATCAGCATACTTGCGGCACCGGGAACATACATCAGTAAACTCCGGAGCGGATGGCTCACGGGACGGACGCCGCTGGTACTGATCTCGGTTCTCTTCTCACTGCTGTTCCTCTTCAGTACAGGCTGGATCTACGAGTGCGCCAACGATCAGCCGTCATCCATCGCGCTAAGCCAGGATTCGATCAAGAAATACGGGGGCGATACACCGAAAAATGTCTTCTATGGAACGTTCATACCGGAGCACGACGTTTTTGGTGCCCGCTGGCTGGGTGAGTACATGAGGGACGGTTCGATCGTCTATGCGGATAGAACACGGAAAGACAATGTACTGACTTCCTACGGCAACCTCGCGAGGAACCCCCCCTTTTTGCCCAAAACAGACTTCAAACCGGTTTGGGGCGCATATACCTATCTGGGCACATATAACGTCGTCGAGCGCTCTGCAAGCGGTCCTGAGGAGTATTATGATCACTGGAGCATCGAAGAGATATATCCCGCGATCTACCGCAACAACAAGGTGTATTCAAACGGTCAGAGCGGGATCTATCGGAACGAGTGATGCTCCCTCCGTCCCGGGTTCGGCGTTCGCTCTTTGACGTCCGGGTGTGCACGGGAGAGCGGATCACGGGTAGTGCCCCGGCATATACCTGATAAATTTCCCATATCGGGCTCTGGTAAAGTCCTATTCCGGCTGTCATTCACGTCTGCATGCCGCGGATCGTGGCGGCTCGCGGGGAGGGGTGGGGGTGATGATAGGATGGCAGGCAAGCGCGGGAACACCCGGAGGGATCTCAGACTACCAGGTGTTCGCAGGGCACTACCGAATCACAGAACGTACCGCCTGGCCATGGACAGCACGACAACGATGCCGATCGATGCGTATGTCAGGATCCATGCATACCCCACACCGAGGATCCCGAACTGCAGCATCAAGGCATAACTGGATCCCAGAAGCAGGATGAAAATGATGGCGCTGATGACGATCAGGCTCTTCAGCCCGTACTGGACTTTCTTGATTGCAATAAATACTTCTGAAAACGAGAAGAAAAAACTTGAAATCGCCAGAACCTTGACTAGTTCGAGCCCTGCTACATAATCCGGACCGATCAAACCGAGGATATACTCTCCAAATACGAAGAGGCCCACAACCGCCGGAACGAGCAGCGCAAAAATTCCGGCGAGCGATTTCAGCACGTTTCTCTTCAGTGCTTCGCCGTGGCTCCCCTCGACAAAGAGCGATGTCGTAAATGACGTGGGTATGAGGAATAAGAACATGACAATCGCATACGCAATGAAGTACTGAGCGGCTTGTTCTGCACCGAGAATGTTCAACACAAGGATCGGGAGGATCGTGCTCGGGGCCGCAATGAGCAATCCGGAAATGTAGTTTCCTGCAGAGAAGCGAAACGAATCGAGCAAAAATTCCTGATCAAGGCCGGATAGATGAATCCCCGACCTGTAGAGCAGGAAGACCGAAACTATGAGGGCGATGATGAACGAGAGACCCAGCGAACTGAAGATTCCAAGTGCTCCGAGAAAAACCAGGGGAATGAGAATAAGGAGCCTTGAACCGAAAAGGAGGCTCTGAAGGAAGTAGAACTCGGATTTCCGCAGTGCAACGAACGCTGCACCGATGAAGGCCGTTACGGAGTTGGCTATCAGAAAAGCGATGTAGAGGAGCGCATAGTCCTTGACCTGGTGCAGCCCGGGCGACCAGATATCCACCGTAGCTATGAACAGAACTCCCAGGACAAGCCCGAATAGTGTCGTGACGGTTATTGCCGTCCCGAGGACTCTGGATTTATCCCGCGTCGGAAAAAACCGTATGATCGATTGATCGAACCCGAGCTTCGATAAGAGGATCAGCATCCCCATGGATGAGATAAGGGCCGTTGCAACTCCTACGTCTTCTTGCGGGTAGAACCGTGCTGCAAGCATCCAGAAGATGAAACCAAAGCCTGCACTTGAGATTGATGTGATGATGATGAAGAACGTGTTCCTGTACAGCGGGTCTACAAGATAGGTCTTCAGCTCAATGGGGCTTTTTGGGAACGCGTGCATTACCCCCCAATGGATGTATCGCGTATATCAAATTATCCGTCCTGAAGGCTCTCCTGCACCGGTATCGCCGTATCGAGGGGGCCCATTCCGGCAAAAAAGGATCCAGAACGGCCGGCATGTCCACGCATCCTCCTGTTCAGCGAGAGGCGCGAAGTGCGGTGTCGCCGTAGCCCGAAAGAGCATGGGCTGTTACTGACGACGGATCCGGGCAGCCCCGGATCAGGTGAAAAAACCTGTCCATAATCAATATGACCACGTACTGCACAGGTGTTACGGGGCGGTACCCGTGGCAAAACCGGGAGGAGAGGAGGGATCAACCACTCCTCCCGGCAGACGCTTTAGAGAGAAGAGGTCCTGCCGAAGAAGACGTCGGCG
Organism: Methanoculleus chikugoensis; assembly: GCF_019669965.1. Taxonomy (NCBI): domain Archaea; kingdom Methanobacteriati; phylum Methanobacteriota; class Methanomicrobia; order Methanomicrobiales; family Methanomicrobiaceae; genus Methanoculleus; species Methanoculleus chikugoensis. The sequence goes on from NZ_AP019781.1 coordinate 1,409,360, forward strand.
ATCAGGGCAACATCCTTCCAGTCCACGGTGCCGTCTCCATTAACGTCGGCAGCCGGGTCGGACGGCGTTGTTTTCTGCGCCATCTCGGCAGCGATCGTCACGTCGACCCAATCGACGTTGCCGTCTCCGTTGAGGTCGCCCCTGACGGGAACCGGCAGGTTTTTGACGATAATCGCCTTGCTCATAACGTTGTTCGTCTCGTCGCTTTCGGCGATCCGGTTGACGTCGTCGACGGTGGCCTTCACGGTGTGCGTGCCCACCATGGCTTTCCAGGTTGCACCGGCCGAGCCGCCGTTCGCGGTCAGGGTGACCGATGCACCGGGAGCGATCGCCGTGGCGTGGGTGTCCGACCAGGCGCCGGGGCCTGCAGCACCGTCATCGAACGTGAAGAGGACGCCGTGCTTGGTGCCCGCAGGCGTGGGGGCGGTACCCTGGTTCTTGATCGTGGCCTTGAGCGTCACTGCATCCCCCGTGGCCGGGTTTGCCGGCGTCCAGGCGATGTCGGTCACCACCAGGTCCGGCTTCCCGGAGGGGGCCGGCGTGGTGGGGGTGGGGGTCGGGGTGGACCCCGACGCGGCCTTCGAGACCGCGATCTGTTCGGTGCGAACGTTGTTGGCCTCGTTCGACTCAGCAATCCGGTTGACGTCGTCGACGGTGGCCTTCACGGTGTGCGTACCCTCGACGGCCGTCCAGGTTGCACCGGCCGAACCGCCGTTCGCGGTCAGGGTGACCCAGGAGCCGGGGGCGATCGATGCCGTGTGGGCGTCGGACCAGACCCCTGCACCGGCGGCACCGTCATCGAACGTGAAGAGGACGCCGTGCCGGGTGCCCGCAGGCGTGGGGGCGTCGCCCTGGTTCTTGATCGTGGCCTTCAGCGTCACCGCATCCCCGGAGGCGGGGTTTGCCGGCGTCCAGGCGATGTCGGTCACCACCAGGTCCGGCTTCCCGGAGGGAGCCGGCGTGGTGGGAACGGTCGGGGTCGGGAGCGGGGTGCTGCCGGGCCTGACGACCGTACAGTCGGTGATCCTGACCGCTCCCGAGTTGACGCTGCTCGTCGTGATTCCCGACGAACCCACCGGAAGCGTATTCGAAACCGTCTTGATACCTTCAACGACGACGTTGTTGGTCCCTCCTCCCGCTACGGTGAACGGCGTCGCCACGTCGGATACAATGCTCCCGGTGAATTTTGAATTGGATGCGCTGTTCACCGTGACAAGTTTGGACGCGCTGTTCCCTGAGGCATGGATGTCGAGGTTTGAAGAGACAAAACCCACTCCCAGTGCGGGGTCTCCTATCAGAGCGCCGACACCGTCGATGCCTCTTGGGTTGGTCATCGTGAAGTTCTTGATCTGGACGTAGTCGACGAGCGTTGCGTAGAGACCGCGACCGTGGGAGTTGATGCTCGCGCAGTTCTCCATGACGATCGAGGGGTTGGCGTTTGTCAGCTGCGACTGTACGATGAAGAACGATGTCGGCTTCACCGCTGAGTAGTCGGTCTTCCCCCGGCCCGTCTCGAAGTCCGTGCAGTCGTACAGGTAGACGCCGTCAGGGTAGCTGAAGAAGAACCCGTAGGCGCTGTTCCCTTCCGCGGTGCAGTTGTTGAACGTGTACGAGCCCTTCGGCGCGTAGTAACCGGAACCGAAGTAGTCCTCGCCGCCCAGGCTGTAGGTCTTCGGGAACGGCTTCTGGCCGTTGTTTCTGCTGATGCAGTCGGTGAGAACGATATCCTTCTTGGTTGGACCGTACTCGAAATGGAACCCGGACTCAAGCGTGCCTTCGGCGACACACCGGGTCACCCGCAGGTTCTCGATGTCGTTGAGTTCTGCGAAGTCGAACCCGGTAACCCAGGGGTTGTAGGCGCTGTATCGACCGCAGTCGATTGCCTTGCAGTCGGTATACCGTACGTTCTTGTGCACCTTGTAGTTGGTGCCCCATGAACTGTGGAGAAACCCGTAGGTTCCGGGACTGTCTGCAACCACCCGGGTGAACTCGATGTCCTCGATGTTCTTGTTGCCGAGACCGACGGAGCGCACATAGAAGAGCCCCTGGATGGTCCGGTCGGCAGTTCCGGTGACGTCCCGGACAGCGTTGTGACCTGCACGGATGTACACCACGCCGAAGTCGCGCGATGCGCTGTAACCGGTGCCTTTGACATGGAAGTTCTCCAGCGTCACGTATTCGGCATCGACCCGGAGAATCCCGTCGTTCGTGAACCGAATAAAGGTCTTGTCATCGCCCTGGCCGGAGAGAGTCGTATGTGCCTTGGGCAGAATGCTTCCGGCGCAATTGAACGTCCCTTCCGTCAGCTGGACGGTTCCGCCGCTGGCGGGGAGGGCGTTGATGGCGTTCTGGATCTCCGCCTGATCGTTTGATCCGTCACAGACGTAGTCGGCCTGTGCCTTCGCTGTGCTGGTGCTGTCACTTGCAGCCACGGTTATCGTGGCCGTGCTGGGCTCCAGTGCTCCGACAAACGGCACCATGCCGAATACCAGGAACACTGCAATAATTAGCCTCGTTGTTCTTTTGACTATCACTAAGTCACCTCGTTCAGGCGATACCCAGTATCAGAAAATTGTAATATATAAAAATATTTAAATTTATTAGAGATATATAATCTACGATATTTTAAATCAGACTGATTAAAACCGCAATAATTCTAAAATAAAATTAAATTGCTTTTTTTATATAAAAATAATATATTTATCATGTTATTTAAACTATGGGCATGAACGACGCGAACTCGCACGCGACCGTATGGCTGCCCGGAAGAACAACCGGCATACAAAATAATGGTTTTTCGCAGTCCGATAGCCATTTCATGTGTTTGAATCGGAGCAAATACCCCGGGGCGATCACATGTCCGCAACCGTCGTCGCCGGACACCGTGCCCGCAGGTGTCGGACGGCCCTATCCCCGGCCGGTGAAAAGGCCGTCGGCCGGAAGAGGCGGAATAAACCCTGAAACCGGATCCCGGGCGACAGGAGCGATCAGGACGTATCGAACCCGGAGATCTTTTGTGCCGGAGAGTGGATAGGAGGAGTGCGGATGCGGTTCAAACGGATGCTCCGCATACAGAGCGGGCGATTCTCGTGTCTGCCGAACACGTGTCACGACTTTACGATCGTTACTGCACCCTCGGGTACATCCTGCGTCAACATTATGCCCGCTGAGCCAACCGGTAACATCTGCATGTTCTGTACCCGTACATTGCTGGTCCCATATCCGTCGATAACGAATGGATGCGCCGCGTTTGAATCTATCTGCCCGGAGTATACGACATTCCTGTTACCCATCGCATATATCAGAGTGGAGACTCGATCCCCCGTTGCATGGATGTCGATGCTGGAATCCATAAATAACGCTCCTCGCGGCGAACCCCCCACCACGGCGCCCTTGCCGTCGATCCCGGCCGGATCGGTCAACCGGAAGTTGTTGATCTGTACGTGATCCATCAGCGCAATGTGCAGACCGTATCCGAAAGATTCGATGCTTTCACAGTTCTCCATGACGATCGAGGGGTTGGCGTGCGTCAATAGCGACTGCACGATGAAGAACGACGTCGGTTTCACCTGCGAGTAGTCGGTCTTCCCCCGGCCCGTCTCGAAGTCCGTGCAGTCGTACAGGTAGACACCGTCGGGGTAACTGAAGAAGAATCCGTAGGCGCTGTTCCCTTCCGCGGTGCAGTTGTTGAACGTGTACGAGCCCTTCGGCGCGTAGTAGCCGGCACCGAAGTAGTACTCGCCGCTTGTGTCGTAATAGTCGGGGTAGGGTTTCCGGCCGTTGTTTCTGCTGATGCAGTCGGTGAAGACGACGTCGTTCTTGTCGGGAGCCCATTCGAGGTGAAACCCGGATTCCCAGTTGCCTTCGGCGATACACCGGGTCACCCGCAGGCTCTCGATGTCGTTGAGTTCCGCAAAATCGAATCCTGTGACCCAGTTATTGAATCTGGAATATCGGCCGCAGTCGGTTGCCCTGCAGTCGGTATACTGGACGTATCTGTGTACCCTGTACTCGGTATCCTGCGAACTATGGAGAAATCCGTACGTTCCGGGACTATCGGCCACACAGCCGATGAACGCAATGTACTCGATATCCCTGTTATAGCCTTCGATGGACTGCACGTAAAAAACAGCCTGGATGGACCTGTCAGCCGTGGCCGTGACGTCTTTGATCCACATATGGCTTGCAGTGATGTAGATCACACCCCTGTGCGCCGATTGCCCGGAGTAGCCGGATCCGGTTGCCCGGAACCCTTCCAGTGCAATAGAATCATTTTTCAACCAGATCAGGCCGTTATTTGTAAAAATAAGGGTGGTACGTTCATCACCCTGGCCGGAGAGAGTCGTATATGATCCGGGCAGAATGTTTCCGGAGCACTTGAACGTTCCTTCCGTCAGCTGGACGGTCCCGCCGCGGGCGGGGAGGGCATCGATCGCAGCCTGGATCTCATATTGATCGTCGATACCGTCACAGATATAATCTGCTCCGGCTTTCGATGCCGCACTGCTGTCGCTCGCTGCGACGATGATAGTGGGTTCTGTCACCGTCGGCACCACGGGAGTCGGTATTGCCGGCACCGGCGGGCCGGACGGAGTCGGTTTCCACGGCTGAAGATGCAATGCCAGCAAAACGGCGCACACGGCTGCTATCACGATGATTATGGCAATAAGCGCGCGTCCGCCTCTCTTTTGGGGATATGGTATCGCCGGCATCGTGTTCTCTCATCTACCGTCGGTCACTCAAAGATCGCCACCGAACCGTGTACTCTCGCCTGCATCCTCCCCGACCCGAACCTCCGGGGTATCGGGATACGCCTGCGGTCGCCGGATCGCTGGTGCCGGTTATCGTCGCCGGTCTGTGGCCGGAAAGCAACTCCCTGCCGAAGGGGGAGGACCCGGATGTCCGTTCCCCCGAGAATGTCCGTCTCCCGCATCGCGCCAACACCACAGCCGGGGCGTTCAATGCCGGAACTCCGTCCCTCCCGCAAGGACCGGGTTGAAAGGCCCCGTACAACGCCGCCAACCAGGCTCATACCCCTTATGATGCACAGGTACCATTTAATGATTTAGGGCGGAGGAGGCTGTTCGTTCTCTCTATGACGGGAAAACGAGTACGTCCATTTCGGTTCACGGCGACCCCGGCAGGCCGGCCTGTGTCGGTGGATCGCTGCGTGTTCTGGGAGACAATGGCCGGGGGCGCAGATGGAAGTCGGCCTATGGCAGACAGGATGTTTGAATCCCAAAACTCGCCTGGACCGGGTCGGAGCGACCGGGACGCGCATCGTTCCGGAGGCGACACGGGTCGTGGGTTTGCCGGAAATGAGTCGTGAATCTTGTTTGATGGGATGGTTTGAGGGGGTTGATCGATCTTTTTGGGTGAGGCGGCGTATGGGCTCCGGTCTTGTCGTCCACCCGGATATAAGTTCAAGGCGTGCAGAGACAGGCCCTCGAAACTATTATCGCATGGCCGCCGTCTGTTGCAGGGGTACATGAGGACCGAGGACCTGCTCACGATGACCGCCAACGACTGCCTCGCTCACCTCGGGTCGTCTCCCTCCGGCCTCTCGACCGCCGAGGCGGCCCTGAGGCAGAGGCGGTACGGGATGAACGAGATCGCAGAGGCGCGCCGGTATCGCGGCCTGATCGCCTTCCTCGGCCACCTGAAGAATCCGCTCGTGATCATCCTCGTCATCGCCGCGATCGTATCGGCTTTCGTCGGCGAGATCGTTGAGGCCGCAATCATCCTCGTCATCGTCGTCCTCAGTGTTACCCTGGACTTCTTCCAGGAATACCGGGCCGAATCGGCGGTCAATCTCTTAAAACAGAAGATTACCAGGACGGCAACGACGCTTCGCGATGGAGAACGCCGGGAGATCAGGATGACCGAGCTGGTTCCCGGAGACGTCATCGACCTCACTGCCGGGAACATCGTGCCCGCAGACGCCCGCGTCCTTGCCGCCCGCGACTTCTTCATCAACCAGTCGGCCCTGACCGGCGAACCGTTCCCGGTGGAGAAGACCGCAGACCCCCTTCCTGCGGCAGATGCGGATCGGACCGTGTGGAATAACTACCTCTTCCTCGGGACATCGGTGGTGAGCGGCCACGCGACCGCCGTGGTCGCCATGACCGGGAAGAATACCGAATACGGGCATATCGCAGAGGCGCTTGCCGCACGTCCTCCTGAGACCGAGTTCGAGAGGGGGCTTCGGCACTTCGGCTACCTGATCATGCGCACCACCTTCCTCCTGGTGCTGATCGTATTCCTGGTCAACGCTGTCTTCAAACACGGCGTCCTTGAATCCCTCCTCTTCGCCGTGGCCCTCGCCGTCGGGCTGACACCCGAACTCCTCCCCATGATCCTCTCCCTCAACCTTGCAAAAGGTGCCATTGCCATGTCGGAGAAGGGCGTCCTCGTGAAGCACCCTGAGGCGATCCAGAACTTCGGGAGCATGGACGTCCTCTGCACCGACAAGACCGGTACGCTGACGGAGAACGCCATATCCCTCGTGCTCCACACCGATCCGGAGGGGCACGACGACGAGACGGTGCTGCTCTTCTCGTACCTTAACAGCCTCAACCAGACAGGATTGAAGAGCCCGCTTGATGAGGCAATCCTCGCGTACCGCGACATCCCGGTCGAGGGCTACAGGAAGATCGACGAGATTCCCTTCGACTTTGTCAGGAAGCGGGCCTCCGTCACCGTCGAGAAGGACGGCAAGCGGTTTCTGGTCACAAAGGGTGCGCCGGAGCAGGTCTTTGCTATCTGTTCTTCGACCAGAGACCGGGCAGGGGTCCGGCCGTTCACCGGCGAACTGCAGGAGGAGGTGGAACACCGCTACGAGGCACTGAGCGCCGACGGTTTCCGGGTTCTTGCGGTTGCCTGCCGGCAAACCGGAGATGCAAAGGCGGTCTATACGCCCGACGACGAGAAGGACCTGGTCTTGCTTGGCTTTGTGGCCTTCATCGACCCACCGAAGGAGAAGGCGCGGGAGTCGCTCCAGCGGCTTGTCAGCGACGGGGTTGACCTGAAGATCGTCACCGGGGATAACGAGCAGGTCACAAGGAAGATCTGCCGCGACCTGGACTTCCCGGTGCGCCGGTCCCTGACCGGTGCCGAGATCACCCACATGACCGATGAGGCGCTTGCGCGGGTGGTCGACGAGACCACGATCTTTGCCCGGGTGACGCCCATCCAGAAGGACCAGATCATCCGGGCGCTGATGAGAAACAACCACATCGTCGGTTTTCTGGGAGACGGGATCAACGATGCTCCGGCCCTGCGGACCGCCGACGTCGGTATTTCGGTCGATACGGCGGTGGATATTGCAAAGGAGTCTGCAGACATCGTCCTCCTTGAAAAAGACCTTCAGGTCCTCGGGGACGGCGTCATGGAGGGGCGCAGGACGTTCGGGAACACGATGAAGTACCTCATGATGGGGACGAGTTCGAACTTCGGCAATATGTTCAGCGTCGCAGGAGCGTCGCTGTTCCTGCCTTTCCTGCCGATGCTCCCGATCCAGATCCTCCTCAACAACCTCCTCTACGACCTCTCCGAGTCGACGATCCCGACCGACCGGGTCGACGACGAGTACATATCCCGCCCGAGGCGCTGGGACATCCACTTCATCAGGGACTTCATCCTCGTCTTCGGCCCCATCAGCTCGCTCTTCGACTTCATCACCTTCGGTGTCCTCCTGCTGGTCTTTCATGCAACGGCCCCTCTCTTCCAGACCGCGTGGTTCATCGAGTCGATTGTCACCCAGACCCTGATCATCTTCATCATCAGGACGCGGATGAGCCCGTTCTACCGGAGCAGACCGAGCTGGCAGCTGGCCCTCAGCACCGTCGCGGTCGTCGCCGCCGCCCTCGTGGTGCCCTTCCTCTCCCTGGGGGCAGCCTTCGGCTTTGTTCCGCTGCCTCCGCACTTCTACCTGGTCCTCGCCGGGCTGGTGGTGGGTTACCTTGCGGTGGTCGAGGTGGTGAAGACTAGGTTCTTTGCCGGGCGGTTGTGAATGAGCCGGCGCCATTCATCCGGATGTTACCGTATCACACTGAATCATCGTATTATGATACAGTAAATCATCTATCGTAGTATTCCTCCCTGTTACAGAAGTTTACAGTAACTATGGATCTCGATCACCTCCTCGCCCTCATCCGGGGTGGAGAGTCAGAGCGGGTTGAGTTCAAGAGGGCGCCCTCAAGGACACTCCACCATGAGGTTGCCGCGTTTGCCGATTCGGAAGGAGGTGCAGGGGCTCACGTCCGTTACGTGACGGTTCGATGATCCCGGGCCGGGATGCCGCCGCAGAGGCGGGTTGCGATGGCCCGCAGGATGATGGAGCATGCCGACCGTTGTAATGACCGGTCCGGAGGATAGGCCCTGAGCGACACCCCGGATTACTCTATCCCCAGATCCCTTCAGCGCTTTATGGGTCACGAACTCGCCCCGCCGGATCTCATCGAGCGATGCCCGGATACCGGTGAGTATCCCCGGACACCTCCCGTCCCTGTTTCGCTCAAGGAGTGTTCTCCGCGCATCTCTCGAACGGGGAAGCATCCCTGCCGTCCGGTTCGAAATGAGCAGCCTTTTATCCGATTAACCGGGATATTCTCTTCTATGGCAGGTGCGGATACCGAGGGCGGGGTCTCGGAGGTGGTGAGTACGATCCTGATGGTGGCGGTCGTGGTCATCCTCGCGGCGATCGTGGCATCGATGGTCTTCGGGATCGGGCTCCCGGAGGAGCCGAAGACCGTCATGGTGACGGCGACACGGTCCGGGGAGAACGTCACATTCATGGTGCACGGCGGGATGAACATGGACCGAGTCACGGAGATCCGGTGCTGGATCGGCGGGGTTGGGGAGGGGAACGTGAACTTCAAACTCGACGTCCGGGCCGGGGCGACCAATACATCCAGCATCCCGGACGCGACGCGGGTTGTTATCGTCGGGACGTCTGGTGATAACAAGTCGTGGATACTGCTTGATAAGACGCTCTAATGCGCCGGGCGGTCTGCCTCTACAGGCGGAGCCGCCGGTCTCGTATTCCGGTGGAGGGGCCTCGATTGTCCGGGTCCCGGCACGGGTTCGAGGGCATGAGCATCAGCGATATCTCACAGGTTATCATAGGCATTCTTTCGATGATCGAGATCGACCGCCATAATAACGAGTTGCCGATGCTCAGATGCCAGGATAACCCGGTGCGTCCCTATTCGCAGGGAGAATAGCGGTAAGTTCGTCAGGCGCTTCACCTGCAGGTGAGGGTATTCTTCTTCAGCCAGCAGTTCAAGTACCCTGACGATCCGGGCCGCAGTCTCCTTTGGGAGGCGCTTTAATTTACGCTGGGCTCTTTTCGAGTAGATGAGCGTGTACCTCACTCAATCCCCAGATCCCGCTTCAACTCCTCGTGCGTCACAAACTCGCCCCGCCTGATCTCATCGAGCGACGCCTGGATGTCGGCAATCGTCTCAGGGCTCAGGGGCTCGGGGTCCTCGCTCTGGTCCATCAGCCGGCGGACTATGGTTCGGTATGGTTCTCTGGGGTAGCGGCGCAGGCGGTTCAGCCGGTCCCGGTTGGATCTGGTGATCTCGATCGTGGCCATCCCCTTGTTCGGTCACTTGTTTTTCAGCCTCTTCGAGCACAGGCCCAGGCAGATTCTGTTCCTCTGCCTCGTCTAGAATGCGGCGAAACCCGCCCCCCTGCTCGATCGGATCCTCTCCCCGGTCTGTCAAACAGGGGCCGCTCCCCCCTCACAGCGGGAAGATCGCGTACTGGATGTACCAGATATACTACACCACCGGTATCCAGAAGTGATAGCCCTCCCAGCAACTCGTCGCGAACCGGAAGTCGACGACGACCTCCCACGCAAGCGGGAAGAGCCTTCACCAACCATTGTAAATATGATCAGCACTTACAGTATTGTCATGGCTGCAACCAAGCGGATACCGGTCTCAGAAGGTGTATGGGAGGACATCTCCGATCTCAAGCGCCCGGGACAGACGTTCGATGATCTCCTTTCCCACATGGTGGAACTGGAGAAAAAGCGCCGGTTCATCGAGGATATGGATCGTATCGAGGCGGAGGGGGATTTTGTGGAGCTGAATTTTGACGTTCCGGATACTGATTAACCGCAAGGCCCTTGAGAGTATCCAGAGTTTCCGCCCGAAGAGCCGGCGGATCGTCATGGAGAAACTGAAGACGCTTCAAGAAGATCCGTTCCCCGGTGGCGGAAGCGATAAGGAACGTCTGTATGTTCAGGGACGGGAGGACACTTATCGCCTTCATATAAGCCATACCTTCACGGCATTCTATCGCATTCATGAGGCAGAGCAGGAGGTTCATGTTCTCGCCGTGATGCCGATCGAGCGAGCGCACAAGCGGTATGGGCGTTTCTAACCCCTCCGAGGTCAACTGTTAACGCTATCGTACAACTATTCAGCCTGACTGCGATGTTGTAAAATCACGTGAACCACCCCCCGACTTTGCACAGGGGGTCTTTCCGCTCTGCCGTTCGCGCCTCCGGTGCTCAAGCTCCACCCCCGCAAAGGCACGACGGGGAAGCGGGGAGCGCATCACTCCTCACCTCCCGTCTCTTCCTCGTAGTCGTCGTATTCATCCTCAGCGCCCTCGGTCTCCAGGACGTACCCCGCGACGGCGAGGATGACCGGCACCCCGACCGGGACGGCAAACCCCGCCGGGCCGTACAGGGTGGGGCCGTACCCGGGGTTGCGACGAACCTACAAACGTCAACTCCCTGCCCTTCAGAGCGGGAAGATCGCGTACTGGATGTACCAGACGTACTCCACCACCGGTATCCAGAAGTGGTAGCCCTCCCAGCAACTCGTAGCGAACCGGAAGTCGACGACAAGTTCCCAGGCAAGCGGGAAGAGCATCAGCACCGCGCCGGCGTAGGCGAGGAGGCGGGGGGAGGCGCGTTTTGCGAGGAGCGACTGGCCGCAGGGCAGGAGCGTGAGCACCGTTAGGTGCGAAGACGGCGACATAGAGCACCGCGGCCCCGGCGAGGAAGATGCAGGTGAGGGTCGTGATGAACGTGACCTGCCCGCCGAGGCTCCGGCCGGCGATGACCTGGAGGACGACGAAGATGAGCGGGATGCCGATGACCGCGAGCCAGAAGAGCGTCCGGAGCGCCTCCTTCACCCCGTCGGCGTCGAGACCGGCGTACTTCTGGGAACGAACGTGGGCTCGAAGACGTCAGGATCGCTAAAAAGGGTCTTGTCGCGGTGAAGAGGGAGCGTATCATGGATGAGTCTGGGAAAAAGGGATTGATAAAGGCGGGCCGTGCGCGGGCTGAACGTGAAGGGGTGCGAAGGCAAAAACTGTGGGATCCCGGCAGAACGTTGGGACAGGAAGTTACTCTGCCTCCAGGATCTCGATGATCCCATCGATAACCGACGTGACGGTCTGGTCATTGAGATGGCCGGCGCGATAAAGAATCAGGTCGACACTGGCCGAAAAAAGCCGGTTTGGCCGGATGTTGCTCGGCTTGTGGAGTGTTCCCTCTGTAAAGTCAGGTTCGGTAATACCAACGGCGTAGCGATCCCGGATCTGCTGGCTCGTGATTTGACAGAGGATGACATCGTCCCCGCCGGGTGCCGCAACGACAAGGGCCGGTCGCCGCTTCACCGTCGACAGGTCTGAGAAGGGAAACGGCACAACGACAACATCGCCCTTTACAAATCGCTCCACGCCTCTTCCTCCTCGGGCCGGAGCCAGTCCTTCCGGAGCACAGGCTCGCTTGCGAGGGCGGTGTCCAGGGCGGCCTTTCGGCGCCGGAACTTGAGGAACCGGATGAAATCAAGCACCTCACCGTATGTCCGGGGCGGGAGGTCGTTCAGTTCACTGATGATCTCCTCTTTCACCTGGGTCATGGTCGTCTCACCTCTGGGTATATCATCTTCTGGTGCTTCAATCTACATATCTCTGTCTGAAGAGGGTGTGTTTATCGGGGCGATCTGTGCCCCGACACTTGAGAACATTGTGTGGGGGATGGAAGTCCCCCTCATGCCGGGGCAGGAGCGTGAGCACCATCAGGTGTGGGGGGCGGGGCGCGACCAACCATTCGGTTGCGAATGGAGGTCAGCGGTTTGACCTTCAGGGAGGCTTCCCTGGAACATTGGCGATATGATGCGACCGCTCCCCCCTCAGAACGGGAAGATCGCGTACTGAATGTACCAGATGTATTCCACCACGGGTATCCAGAAGTGGTAGCCCTCCCGGCAGCTGGTGGCGAACTGGAAGTCGACGACGACCTCCCAGGCGAGCGGGAGGAGTATCACCACCGGGACCGCGTAGGCGAGGAGGCGGGGGGAGGCTCGGCGGGCGAGGACGGCGACATAGAGCACCGCGGTTCCGGCGAGGAAGAGATAGGTGTGGGTCGTGATGAACGTGACCTGCCCGCCGGGGTTGTTGCCGGCGATGACCTGGAGGTCGATGAAGATGAGCGGGAGGTCAATGATCGCGAGGCAGGAGGGGGCGCACCCGGCCGCTGGGGCGAGGAGGGAAGGCGTTGTCGGGCTGAAGGTCCGGGTTCTGACCCCGGCTATGGTCCTGGTGGCGGAAGCCCTGTATGGTACACCGAAAATTCACAAACTGTTTTGGGCGAGGTTATGATGACCGCCGACTTGCGGGCGGGCAGCCCCGGGATGGAAGAACACGCCTGCTTCTCCAACCCTGTGAGCGGGCGGCCGCTCACGGGTTTCTGAAGGGTGTGCCTGGTGCCATGCAAAACCTCATATAGGATCGAGTAAGATATATCTTACGATGGTCTATGGATATCGGTATCACCAGACTGAGTTCAAAGGGGCAGATTGTCATTCCGGCATTCATGCGGAGGGGGTTTCCTGAGGGTACACAACTGCTCATCGTCAGGGAGGGGGACCGCTTTATCGTAAAACCGCTTGATGAACTGGAGCCGGAGCTGAAAGAGGATATTCTCTTTGCAGAAAGGACAGAGCGGGCGCTTCAGGAGTTTAAAGAGGGCAAATTTGTCAAGAAGGACCATGCCGATTTTGTTCGTGATCTTGAATCATGGTGACCGTTGCCTACGGCGCATCCTTTGAGAGGACGATCAGGAAGATCCGTGACGGCAGGATAAAGGACCGGGTGAAACAACAGATCCTTAAGATCATCGACGATCCGAAGATCGGAAAACCGATGAGATATGGTAGAAAGCAGACGAGGGAGGTATATATCCCTCCATTCCGGTTGTCATACTGCTATGATGAGCGAAATGATCTCCTGATCTTTCTGGATCTCTACCATAAGGACGAGCAGTAACGAATAGCAGCGCTCTGTAAGACCATGCGCTTTTCGCGTTGCCGTTTTTTTGATTTTTGAGTGTGGTTGTGCTGTTGCATGTGGGATTCTGCTTCATTAGCGGAATCACTCAGGCATTTTAACCGAGGAAAAAACCCGGTGCAGTGGACCGTGGGGGTATCGCCAGCACTGCCCCCGCCCCTTGGGGCGGGGAACGACTGCCGGAACGGCAGGAGTTAAAGCACCGTCAGGTGCGGGGGAGGAGCGCGAAGCGCGGGCGGGGTGGGGTTTACAAATACGCCCAATGCGATGGAGACAGGGGAGGGGGGCTGCATCCCCCTTCGCACCTCCGGTGCTCAAGCTCGCTTCGCTCGCACTCCGCACCCTTCGGGTGCTCGAGCTCAGTTCCTACGGAACATCGCACTCCCCGTCGGCCCCACCCCCAATGGCGATATTCCCTCGAAAACCATGCTCGGGTCTGCGTGGCTGAGCGAACACCGTGACTTTGGGCGCTTTCCAACGCGGGCAACCGGCGAGAACGAACAAAAAAGAGATTCAATCCGTAAAAAACGATTTGTTATTGTTCCTCTTCCACCTCTCCCCCATAGTCCCCTTCTTCCTCCTCCTCCTCCAATTTATCGTCCTCCTCCGCCGTCATGATATACCCCGCCACAGCGAGGATGAGCGGCACGCCGACCGGGACGGCGAATCCCGCCGGGCCGTAAAGAGTCAGGCCGTACTGGGCGACGCAGGAGAGGAGGTAGGCGACGGCGCCGCCGGAGACGAGGAGGGCGAGGAGTTTTCGGAACGCCTCGTAGTCTTCATGCCGGTTGGCGACGAAGTAGACGATTGCGGCGATGAGGAGGGCGGTGCCGAGAACCCAGAGGAGGATGGAGAGGGCCGACCGGCCGCCGATGATGCCGGATGTGACGTAGGAGATCTCGCGCCAGACCGGGATCAGAGAGGCGCCGTAGGTGGTATCCTGGTACAGGAACAAGGGGAAGCGGAGGCCGGCGCCGACGGCATTGCCGATAGCGTAGATGTTCGCCGGGAGGAGAAGGACGGCGGCGAGGAGGGCGGGGAGGAGGGATCTAGTGGTTACGGACATTCTGATATCTCCTTTTGGATGGGCGTTATGTAGATCCTTGGTTTGGCGGACTAAAAAGACCGCCGGTGTGGTTCCGTCGATTTCTGCAGTAAGATGTTCATCCTCAAAATTACCGTCGAATCCGGTGCGTCATCAGCAACATGCCTCTCGCATTGATGATTAATGCGCGAGGGTTGCAAAATAACTGCCGTTCCGGAGTTCTTACCGCTGAAAATCGGCTGCTTGATTGGGATTTATTCACGGTGCCTTGAGGGAATTATCCTGGCCTGAAAAAAGTGATTTTAGAATTGCCGCTCTAGGACGACCTGGGACGAACCGTCCTTGAACGTTGCCACAACTACTGCATGGCAGTCTCCAGGGACAACTGTGCCAGTGCTCTTGAAGGATTGGCCGATCTTAGGCGTATTTACGTTATTTGTATCGGCGGTACCTGAGCCGTTGATAGTCAGGTTTAGATTTTCCACAGAGCCGGCATCAGCACCACCCTGGAAAGTTACCACAAGGTATTTGTTATCATCCACATGCGCCGTAACCGCAACCGTCTTCGTCGTCTGCACATTCCCCGTCATTCCGAACACGAACGCCGCAATAACCGCGGCGAGGATCACCGTGATGGCGACCATCAGGATGACGCCGATAACCGGCGATACTGCTTCTTCATTCTCTCTGAAGTTCATCATACACACCTCTAGACTCCGAGCCCCGATGGGGCAGGCAGTCGATGAAACAAACTGATTTTGCAAGATATATAAAGATATTGTAGTGATTCTTTCCGGAATGATTTTGTGTCCCTGTCGTCGGTCGCATGAAAGAATCTTTCATGGAATACATAGTTTGCCGAAAAGAACAAACAGGCTCAGAATGCCGTTTTGTGGGTAATACGAGTTCATCGGTATGCACATATAAAAAAGGCCCCCTTCCGGTGTGCCGCCCGGGTGCGGCGGGGTGGGGCGTCATGGTGGTTCGAGCGGGCCGGGTCCGGGGCGACGTGCAGACGCAGCCGCTATGGGAGAGGTATCTGCGCACCGTGGATCATGCCGGGCGCCCCCGGGACGGCGTTGCAGAATGAAGATCAGGACATGAACGCGTCTCGCCCTTTGCGAGTATAGTCCTCGACCTTCTCTATCGACTCAAGGATGTGGATCAGATAAAGCCGGGCATCCTTCACAGCGGCACGGCTTCCGGAGAGATGCGATCCCTGACGTACCAGTGCAGTCCTCCCTCGGTCACCACGTCGACCTCGCGGCCGAGCAGATCCTCTAAGTCCTGAGCGAGAACAATGTGATCGAGGAGACTCCTTCCCGGCTCGAACTCGACGAGGAGGTCGAGGTCGCTCTCCGGGGTCTCCTCGTCCCGGGCCACCGACCCGAAGATCCTGACCGTCCGGGCGCCATGCCTCGCTGCGACTGCGAGGATCTCCTCCCTCCTTTCAAGCAGCTCGGCGTGCAGGCTCAACCGGTCTCTCCCCTGTATCGATCTTATGAACCGGGGGATATAAGAGTTCTCCCGGAATCCGGTGGGGAGAGATCCGCCTACCCCCGCCACCTCGGCAGCGTCGAGAGGTACTGGCCGACCATCTCCTTCGCCTTCTCAAGCGGCATGCCGAGGTTCGCGGCCATCATCGGCGCGTACTGCTCGATTGCCTGCTCCCGCGTCAGCTCAGGCTCAATGAACCCCCCGTCGCGGTAGCAGTAGGTGCAGTATTTCACCGAGAGCGACCCGTCCGCCTCCGTCCCGGCGTCCTCGTCGCGGGCAAGGGGCATCCCGCAGCTCTCGCAGAGCGCGATCTCCCGGCCGGCCCACCGCTTCAGGCACGATATCTGCTCCTTCGTGAACGCTATCGCCTTCTCGGGGGGAATCGCATACATCTGTGCCATCATCCCTCCGCCGATCTTCGCCATCTCGTCGATGGTGATCCCGGGCGCCGTGAACGCCCCGTCCCGGTAGCAGTAGGTGCAGTAGTCCTTCGAGAGTGCGCCGTCTGCTTCCGTCCCGAACTGCTCCTTTGCGCTCATCGGCATCCCACAGCTCTGGCACGTACGTATCCCGTCTGTCATTCTACAATCTCCTTTTAGCGACTGTAAATAAGCAAACGAACGCGCAGGAGATAAATATTTGCAAAAAAGTTCGCTAAAAACGCGGCCGCACCCGTGTTGCTGCCGGAGCGAGCCGTCGTCTACTCATTTCGGGGCGGGAACCGGATTGTCATCCTGCCGCCTCCGCCGTGCTCGAGCACCGCGTCGCGCTGGAGCGCCCGGGCGTAGCCCTCAAGATAGGGCCCGGCCACCCGGACGTCCGCGAAGGCCTCCCGGACCACCGTTGCCGCGCCGTCGACCGCGATGGAGACTCCTCCGTCGGCGGTGTCCGAGGACTCGCAGGGGATCCCCCACGTCAGGAGGAGCCCCTCCATCAGGGTTGGGGGATTGAGCTGCTCCTCAGCGTGAGTGAGGAGTTCCGTTCCGTTCTCTTCGCCGAGCCGCCTGGCGATGGCGGCTATCCGCTCCGTGAGCCCGGCCGGGGCGTCCGCAAGGAGTTTCTGCACGAGCGATCCGGTGACGTCGTGCCGCTGCAGCGACCGTGCCACCTTGATCAGCTGCCAGTCCCGGGCAAACGAAGTACCGGTGCGCATATTATCCTCTCAGGATACCGTAAGCCATCACGCAGAGGCCGAGGATCACCACGATGCGGGAGAAGATCGCCGACCAGGCGACGATGAATGCATCGGGCGTGAAGATGCTCACGAGATCGGCGAACGTGATCCCTACGACCAGCGTAAACAGCCCGTAGATGAAGAGAAGCAGGGTAGGCTGCCTCACGATCCGGTAGGCATTGAAGATGATGCCGATGAGGAGCGCTCCTAAAAGAAGCGTCACGATCGCAAGCATCTGCTGTATGGTCTCAACTTCCATTCCGTTCATGTCTGTTCCTTGACCTTCCTCACCGAGATGATCGTCTGGATATCCCTCACCCCTGGAAGGCCGGAGAGGGGGACGAGCACGCTCCGTTTCAACTCGGATATGTTCTGCACCCGGACCTTGACGAAGAAGTCGCCCGGCTCAAGAACCTCGTAGAGTTCAAGGATGCTCGGGAGACTCCGCATGAACTCCTCGACCTCCGGTTTCCCGTCAGGGTGAACCCTGACGTTCAGAAAAGCGACCAGAGTATGCTCGAAACACTTCTGGTTGATGACGATCGTGAACCGCTCGAGGATACCGGCGTTCTTCAGCTTCTCGATCCGTTTAAAGACCGTCGACGGTGCGATACCCAGCATTGAGCCGAGTTCTGCCATAGACATTCGCCCGTCTTTCTGCAGTTCCCGAAGGATCGCGTCGTCGATCTCGTCCATTCATACAATAGTTACAAGTTTTTATTAATAACAATTCCGCATTTGCTTTTATAATCTGAGTGGATTATTTTTCGTTTCTACCGGATAATGAGGAGTATCTGGGAGTTTTGTCGGGGCTCCGCCAGGTGATTAAATGCATGTTTCCCCGGGGAGGGTGGAAACAAAATTTAGATGATCTCGGTAATGTGGAAATCTCATTTCATCCCCTGTGAAAAATCGTTCCTCCCGGGTTGACAATCCTGACCGGCCCGGTTCCTCCCGCTGCTT
Organism: Methanoculleus chikugoensis; assembly: GCF_019669965.1. Classification (NCBI taxonomy): domain Archaea; kingdom Methanobacteriati; phylum Methanobacteriota; class Methanomicrobia; order Methanomicrobiales; family Methanomicrobiaceae; genus Methanoculleus; species Methanoculleus chikugoensis. The sequence goes on from NZ_AP019781.1 coordinate 1,427,353, forward strand.
CCCGGATGGCCGTATCGATGAACGCTCTTGCCGCGCGGAACCCCTCCTCCACGGGCATCCCCCGGGCGAGGCAGGCAGCGAGCGCCGCCGAGAAGCAGCATCCCGACCCGTGTACCGAGTAGGGGTATCGCTCCCCGGAGAGCTGTAACCCACCGTCCCGGTCGACCAGGATATCGACCGCCGCACCGCCGGCGAGATGCCCGCCCTTCACCACCACGGCACGGGCGCCGAGGTCGAGGATCCGTTGCCCGGCTTCATGCATCTCCTCGACGGTCGTGACTCGCATCCGGCTGAGCACCTCCGCCTCCGGGATGTTCGGGGTGACGACCGCCGCCCGGGGGATGAGGAGTTCCGCAAGATCCCTGACGGCATCCTCCGCGAGCAGCCGATGGCCCGACGTCGAGATCATCACCGGGTCGATCACGAGCGCGGCCCCTTCCGGCAGGGTCTTTGCGACCGAACGGACGATCGGGGCGTTCCCGAGCATCCCGGTCTTCCACGCTCCGATCGAGAAGTCGTCGGCGACCGCTTCCATCTGCGTCCGGACCGCGTCCGGCGGGAGCACCCAGGTTCCCCGCACCTCGCGGGTGTTCTGGGCCGTTACCGCCGTAACGACCGTCAGCCCAAAGACCCCGAGCGCCGTGAACGTCTTCAAGTCCGCCTGGATGCCCGCCCCTCCCCCCGAGTCCGAACCGGCGACGGAGCAGGCGGCAATCATCTGCGCATCCGTCATCCCTCAGGTGTCGCCCGGTATCCGCTTGAATCTTTGCCTCTCCTGCGCCATTCCCTTTATCTCGTCCTGCACCGACCACTCTTACAATGGATGTAGAAGAGATCAGCCGCCGGCACCTCGCCGCCGGCACCCCTGACGACGAGATCGTGCGCCTTCTCTCCCGGGATATCCTCTCGATCAAGCACCACCGCGTAACACCCGCATACGCCGGGGCATTCGCCCGGGCGGTCCTCGCCGAAGCGAAGAACTCGACCGGCCTTGCCGGCGACCTCTTTACGTTCGAGCCCTCCGGTTCGACCATGGGAGAGTTCGGCGTCGGTTCGAGGGGAACGGGCGACTTCTTCGCCCACCGGCAGCTCGCCCGGATCATCGGCCGGACGGAGGCAGCGGTCGGCGTCGACGAGATGGACGATGCCGGCGCCGTCCGTGCCGGCGGAGACTACATCGTCACCACCGTCGACGGGATGCACTCCCGCCTCTCCGACTTCCCCTTCCTTGCCGGGTTCCACGTCACCCGGGCGACGCTCCGTGACGTCTACGTCATGGGCGCAAAACCCGTCGCGCTCCTCTCCGATATCCACGTCGCCGACGACGGCGACGTTGCGAAGATATTCGACTACACGGCGGGTGTCTCCGCCGTCGGCGAGGCGATGGGCGTCCCGCTCGTCACCGGCTCGACTCTCCGCATCGGCGGGGACATGGTGCTCGGCTCCCGGATGACCGGGTGCGTCGGCACCGTCGGCGTCGCGAACCACCTCACCGCCCGAAAGCAGATCGCCCCCGGCGACGTCCTCCTCATGACCGAAGGGGCAGGGGGCGGGACGATCACCACCGCCGCGATCTACTCCGGGTTCCCTGAGGTCGTCGAGGAGACGATCAACCTCCACTTCCTCAAAGCCTGCGAGGCGCTCCTTGCGAGCGACGTCCTCGCGAGCATCCACGCCATGACCGACGTCACGAACGGCGGGCTCCGGGGCGACGCCTACGAGATGGCTGAGACCGCCGGCTGCAGGATTGTCGTCGTCGAGGATGAACTCCGCACGCTCGTGGAGCCGAAGGTCCTTGAGATGCTCGACGCGCTCGAGATCGACTACCTCGGCGTATCGCTCGACGCCCTCCTGGTCGTCGCGCCGCCCGAGGCTGCGCCGGAGATCCGGCGGGTCGTGGAGTCCGCCGGCGTCGCGATGAAAGAGGTCGGTTACGTCGAGGAAGGAGCGCCCGAGTCCGTCCTCTCGGTCGGCGGCGAGATCCGGGACTTCACGCCCCGGTTCCGGGAGTCGGCATACACCCCGGTGAAGAAGGTCGTGGACGAGGACAAACGGGACTTCGAGGAGATGAAGGCCGGGGTCGAGCGGGCGGCGGAGGCGGCGCTCGCGAAGAAGGAACGGATCCTCTCCCGGCTCCGCTCTTCGTGAGGAGATAGATCGTTGTGACTCTTGCCGATGACCGTTGTCGAACCGCTCCGGCCGGGTGGGAGGGTATCTGCCCCACGCTATCGGGAGGGCAGGACGGCCGTTCCCATAGGGAGGCCCTGTCCTGCCAGGGGTCTCGTGACGACGCGGTCATCGGGGGCAAATTTATATCGCCAGCTCCCGACAGGAGATATTGAACAGCAATACCCGTCACACAGGATCTGATCCGGAAGAAGCGGTCCAGGATTCTCGCAATAGCCGGGCGGCACGGTGCCAGGAACCTGCGGGTCTTCGGCTCGGTCGCCCGGGGCGAGGCAGGCCCGGAGAGCGATCTTGACCTTCTGGTGGAGCTGGAGCCGGGAAGGAGCCTCCTCGATCATATCGCGCTCATCCAGGACCTGGAGGAGGCCCTGGGGTGCCGGGTGGACGTGGTGACGGAAACTGCGCTCAAGGAGCGCTACAAAAAGCGGATCCTCAAAGAGGCAGTGCCGTTATGAGGGACGGGATCGACCGGCTCCTCGACATCCTGGAAGCGATCAAGGAGATTGAGCGGTATGCGATCCGGGGCAGAGACACTTTTTTGCAGGACGAACTGGTGCAGGTCTGGATGGTACATCATCTCCAGATCATCGGGGAAGCAGCCGCACGTCTTCGAAGACCAGAGGTCTTCTCACGCTCCGCTCCCTCTGGAACGTCGCGTCCCTCCTGATCTTCGAAGCGCTTCTCCCGGTGTTCCCTGGAAGCAGGTGATCGGCCTTCGGAACGTTCTGGTTCATGCATACTCCCGCGTGGATCCCCTGGAGGTCTGGGCGGTCGTGGATCAGGATATCCCCGCACTCGAGGAGGAGGTCGTGGCGCTCCTCTCTTTGCTCGGCGGCACAGAAGGCGCCGGGTAGAGCGCCCCTCCTCTGTCCACCTCACGGGCCTTCGGGGTTGACGACCCTCCCCATGAAGAGGATCGTGCCTGAATCCTTCTCAACGATGAGGAAGACGAACGGGTGGTCCGCACGGAAGATGGGTGCGGTCTCCGGACCTACAGCCCCCCCGCCCGCGACGATGACGGCGGTCGCCGCCGCTGCCTCGGTCCCCTCCTCGTTCACGTCGACGAACGCCTTGTGGACGACATCGCTGACGAAGAGCATATCCGTGCCGTCCATCCCCGAGAGGTCGGCGTCAGGGGAGAACGCTGTCGGCATCCCCATCGCTGCGAGCGCCTTCGGGAGACTGTACTCCGTCTCAAGCGTGAACTTCGGGAAGACGACTCTGACGCGTCGGTCGGTCAGCGAGCCCCGGAGTTCGTCGAGCTTTTCGGGGTCGAGAGCCTCCTCCGCCGCTGTCAGGTTATCTTCCTTCGGGAGGATGACGAGCATCGAGAGTTCCGTTCCGTTCCCGTGCGCATACGGCATCCTGAGCACCTGGAGGGTCCCGGTCTCGGTATACCCGTAAATTGCATCCTCGTCCGTCCGGTGCATCATCTGGACCCGCACTATCTCGTCCTGAGCGATCCGGAACGCCTCCTCCGCCGTCTCGGCGGGATCGAACTGCTTGACCCAGGTACCCTTGAAGTAGATAGCGTTCGTGATCACGAGCCGGGTGAGGTCGTCGATCGAGTCGGCTGGGAGAAGGTCGCGGATTTTATCCTCGGTCTGCTCTTCCACCCACCGGTTGATCGTCTCCCGCGACCCCCGGGGGTCATTGACGAAGTCGAGGTTCGTGACGTTCGCCCCGTACCAACGGGCGGCCGCATCGATGTACGCCGGGAGGAACGAATAGGTCTCCTCCGCCCAGAGGGCGTTTGCGGTTCGGAGGGTGTAGTTGCCGCTCCTCCGGTTGAGGCTGGCATCCAGCCCGGCAAACCCCGCCCGCCGGAGGGTCTCGTTTGTTGGGAGGTGCAGCACCGATTCGATCTCGTCGGCGGTCGTGCCGCGAGCGCCCTCGTAGGTGATCGCGAGGGCTGAGGAGATGCTGTAGGGCGAGAAGAAGAGGTTGTCTCGCGCATGCACCGGGTCGTTAGCAAGCTGCCGGTAGAGGTCGAACGCAAACCGGTTGTTCCCGGCCGCCACAGTGTCGTCGGCTACGTGTACGCCGGAGATGGAATTCGTGCTCAGAGGTACGGTCCCGCAGACAGCCAGTCCCGTAACAATGAGCGCCAGAACCAGGATGCCTATTCCAGAGATCAATAGTTTTTTCATCGTTCTCTCCTGTGGATGGCATCGAGGTGGCCGGTGATCCGCGAACCGGGTAACTTCCGGGCATCCACACGGAGTCTTTCTGCAGGAAGACGATAATACCGGCGAAAACGTTCGATCCCGGTCGAACGGGTTCAAAAACTATATCAGTCACGTGGCTTCCCCACCCGCAGGATCGGGAGACTGCGTCGCTGCACGCCTCTTCCGCCACCGGACATAGGCATACGCCACCAGGGCTCCCCCAATCACCATGAGCGCGATCCCGGCAATGAGCAGTTCCACGGGAGCCCCCTCCGGGACCGGGATGCCTCCCCCTCCCGCAAGCGGGGGCACCGGTTCTTCCCGGACCAGCGCGGTCAGGAAGGCCGCGAGGGCACAGACGCCTCCGGCGAGGCTTGCCAGTCCTGCTGCCAGGAGGATCCGGATCCGGGCGCCGCCGTGCGGCTGCAGGAGGGCGCGTCCCTCCGGCGTGAGCGCGTAGTACACCCAGGCATGCCCGTCCTCCCCGGCTGCGACAAAACCGGAGCCGGCCAGTCTCTGCAGGTGGTGATGAACCGTGGACTTTGCTATGTTAAGGCTGTCCGCGAGTTCCGTGACCGTCATCCTGCGTGTGGATAAGGTCTTTAGAATATCAAGCCGGGTCTCGGATGCGAGCACCTCGAACGTATCCTTCGTCAGGACGATATCAACTGGCTCCATTGGGGAGCGGTTCGGAAAGACAGAATATAACTATTCCGTTACCGTCGCCGTAGCGTAAGATGAAGCCCCTCCGCGCAGCCCGGGTCGGGCGGGAGCAGGGAACGACCCCTGCGCCCGTTCACAAAACAACCTACTCTTTCGGTTTCTTCCCCGCCGCACAGACGTTATACGCCAGGTACGGCAGTTTCTCCTCGATGATCGGCTCCACCTTCCGTGCGAGGTTAAAGACCGGGTCGGCGAGGTTCAAGTGTGCAAACGAGCACCGCCCGACCGAGACATCCTCGAACCCGGCCTCGCGGAAGAGCGAGGCGATCTCGACGTTGGTGTAGTAGTGCTCATCGAAATCCCCGACGCCCACCTTCTTCAGACCGACCTTCTCCCCCATCTGGTAGACGACAGGAACGATGCTCGTAAATATCGTCCGCGAGAGGGTGCAAACGGCGATCCGGCCGCCGGGCTTCAGGACCCGGTAGCACTCCCGGAGCATCCCCTCCGGGTCGGGGACGTAGCTGAAGGCGAGCAGGCTCGCAAGGGCGTCGAAGGTGGCGTCCTTGAACGGGAGGACGTCGGCCGTACCGACGCAGAACCCGCTCTCCGGGCACCGCTGCCGCCCGTGCCTGACCATTCCCGGGCTGATATCGAGCCCCACCGCCCGGCCGCCCTCCTCGACGTAGCGTTGCACGAAGAGTCCGGTTCCGCACCCGACGTCGAGAAGGAACCCATCTTTCGGGAGCTCCCGCATCACGTGGTCGGAGATGTGCCCGTGATAATATTTCCCGCGGCTGCCGTCGTAACGCTCGTCGTAGATATCCGCGACCTCGTCATAATGCTGTTGTACTTTCTTCACTGAACACCTCCCGGGCTATCCGGGCAAGTAGTGCATTGATCTGCACAAAATCGTTTGCGTTGTGGGTAAGCCGGAGATCCGCGTCGGCAAGCGCGACGGCAAGGGCCGGATGGTTGTACTCGCGCCTGACCGCCTGCCGGAGTTCGCCGACGACCTCCCGCGCCGAGAGACCGTACTCGATCATCAGCGACTCGGCTATCCAGCGGGCGGCGTCGAAGTTGCCGTCCCGGAGGGCGATGAACGCCGACGTAGCGACGTTCGCGGTCTCGGAGCGCGAGATCTCCGCGAGATCGAAGTCCTTCTCCGCTCTCGCGGCGATCTGCAGGTACATGATCGCACGCCGCAGGTCCCCCTGCGCGGCATGCACGATCAGGTCGATGTCGTCGGCCGGAACCGCAGCCCCTTCCGCGGCCAGGATCTCCTCGAGCCGTGCCCGGACAAGACCGCTCTCAATCGGGGCGAAGAAGAGCGGCAGGCAGCGCGACGCGATGGCGGGGATGATCGTCGAGGGGCGGACGGTGACGAAGATGAACCGGCAGGTGGCGCTGTATCGCTCCATCGTCCGGCGCAGGGCCTGCTGCGCCTCGAACGTCAGGCCGTGCGCGTCCTCAAAGACCATCAGCTTGAAGTCGGCGTCGAGCGGCCGCATCGAGGCGTACCACTTCACGATCTGCTTGAAGTTGACGATCAGGCTCCGGTCCTTGCGGTAGACCATGCTGAACCGCTCGTCCGTCTCAAGCGCGCTCCTTCCCCTCCCGAGGAGATCGGTCGCGCTGAAGACGGTCGTGTTCGCCTTCCAGTTCTCGCCGTAGAGCCTTCTTGCGAGGCACTCGACGGCCGCGGTCTTCCCGGTGCCGTGCGGGCCGGAGATGAGCATATGGGGCACGCTGCCGGAATCCGCAAACGCCGTCAGGTGACGAACGACCTCGTCCTGTCCGATGATATCGTCGCACCGCCTCGGGCGGTAGATCTCACTCCAGAGCATGGGCCAGTCTCTCTCTCATCTCATCTATTGCCGCCCGAAGGAGATAGGTATTGTCAAGCGAGGCGACCAGTCGTTCGGCCTCGCCGGCAGCGAGGGAGGCGCACGCCGCGGTGATCGCGGGAATGGCGCGCGTCACCTCGTCGATGATCGTCAGCGTCGCCGTGCGGGCGGTCCGGGAGAGCGGGTTTAGGTCGACGGTGATGACCGCTTTGCCCATCTCCCGGAGTGCAGCACACCGGTCCCCGTCCTCGAGCGGCACCAGCACCACGTCGGCGTCCCCGATGCCCTCCGGGAGGCAGAGGGCGCGGTCGTGGGAGAGCGGGACGAGCCGCTCCGGCGTACCCCTGAGGACACGGACGCCGTTCCCCGTAAGAAGCCGGTTGATCCGCTCGATCCGCTCCTCTGTCCGGTGGAAGAGGTTCACCTCGACGTCGGCGCCGCTCGCCCGCTGGAGCGCCGCGATCTCCGCCGCCGCAAGCGCCGCCGTGTTGCCGTTCACCGATATCACCGCGTGCCGGGCAGAGAGGAGCATCGCCGCGGCCGTCCGGGCGGCAAGGGCGGCACTCTCGGTCGTCTTCTCGCCGATCAGGTAGTCGAACGCTTCCCCGCGTCCGTGGGCGGCGAGCCCCTCCAGGGCGACGACGCCCTCGCGTGCGCACCGGGCAATCCGTTCGCGGGCGACAAGGGAGCGGTAGCGTGGATGGTCTTTCGGAATCATGGTTTCACCTCGATCAGGTATGCGCCGCGGCGGGCGACGCGGAGGGTGTAGACCTCTCCGAACGGAGAGAGCACCTGCTCCGCAGCCCCACCGCAGGCAAAGACGCCGTTTCCAAGCATCGTCATGCTGGCGGGAACCCTCTCGGCGTCGCAGGCTTCGAGCACCCGCCGCACCTCCGGCGCAATAAGGCCGCTCTTCTCGGCGAACCCCCGCGAGAGCCGGCAGAAGTCGGGGAGATCACGGGGGCAGCGATCCGGGAACGCGGCGGCTATCCGTTCCATGGCCTCCGCCGACGAGAGGACCGAAGCGGTCGGGAGCGCCCCGAGGCTCACGGCGTAGAGGGGTTCCCGTGGGTAAATGCGGGTGATCTCCGCGTGGATTCCCGGCCCCTTCCGGCAGACGACCCCACCGGATCTGCTCGCGGCGACGTCCCCGAGCCCGGTGCGGTGGAGAACCTCGGCCTCGTGTGCCCGTGCGGCCACCTCCTCCGTGGAGAGGCCGAGGTCGAAGAGATGGTTTACGGCCGTGAGCGTCGCAAGCAGCGCCGCCGCCGAGAGGCCGAACCCGGCGCCGATGGGGAGCCGGCACTCCGTCGTGACGCGGGCGGCGACACCCAGCCGTTCGAGGGCGTACTCGATCAGCGGCGACCCGGCGCTTACGTGACCCTGCCGGACCACCCGGACGCTTGTTTCGCGGGCGGGTTCAACCGTCGAGCGCACCCCTTCACTGATGACCACGCCGGCCCCGACGCTCCCGGTCTTCTCCGGGCCGGCCCCCTCGACGCGCCTGAAGTAGCCGGATATGTGGCCGGGAGAGAAGGCTACAGCAGTTCGGACCATATCGCCCTGGCGACCTCCTCTTTGCTCCCGGAGACGTCCCGCGCCCCGCGGGCGGTCATGATCCGGAATGACCCTTCCGTCGCGCCCATCGTCGGGGGAGCGTTCACGACGACAACGCTCGCGCCTCCTTCAAGCATCGTTCTCGCCCGCTCCTCCTCGTCCCAGCCCAGTTTGAACGCCACCGTCACGGGCCGGCAGGCGGCCATCACCTCGTCGATGACCTTCGGGAGGGGGTTGAGCCGGACGGTCAGGGGTGAACCGCTCGGGATCTTCCCCTCGTGCCGTTCGGGGGCAAAGTCCGATATCGCGGCCGCGCTGACGTAGATATCGACCCCCTCGTCGCGGCAGACCGAGAGAACCGCGTCCCGCATCCCGGCCGCGGTCGTCGCACGGACGTTTCGGACGCAGGGGATCGACCCCGCGTGCACCACCGTCACGTCCGCTCCGAGCCGGAAGGCCTCGAGCGCGAGGGCCTGTCCCATCCGCCCGGTTGACCGGGTGGTGAGAACCCGCACGTCGTCGAGGGGCTCCGCGCATGCCCCGCTCGTGATCAGCACCCGTTTCCCCGCGAGCGGCCGGCCGGAGACCGCACGCTCGGCGTGGAGGACGATCGTATTGGTATCGGCGATCTTCGCCTTCCCCTCCTCGATCCGGGGGTCGACGACATCGATCCCCCAGGAGCGGAGCCTTCGTAAGTTCTCCGCGACCCCGGGGTGGCGGTACATGCTCTCGTGCATCGCCGGGACGACCACCACCGGCATCCGCCGCCCGAGCGCCGTCGTGGCGAAGGTCGTGGCCGGGGTGTCGTCGATCCCGCAGGCGATCTTGCCGATGGTATTGGCCGTGCAGGGTGCGACGAGCAGGAGGTCGGCCTCCCCGCCCTCCCCGCAGTAGAGAACGTGCTCTACCAGGCCGGTGATCCGGGTGATCGCCGGCCGCCCCGTTGCGTAGGTCAGGGCGTCGGGGTGGACGATCCCGGCTGCTGCCTCCGTCATCACCGCCTGCACCGTCGCGCCCCGGCGGCGCAGGGCGTGGGCGAGTTTCACCGTCTCGACGGCCGCGATGCTCCCCGTCACGGCAAGCACCACCGTCTTTCCCGAAAGCGTCTTCACGATATCGTCACATCCTGCACCATGTGCCACGCGTGCGGGCCGTACTTCTTCACCCGCCGGGAGGTCACCGCCGCCGAAAAGCCGGCCTCGCCCACCCGTTCCCGGATCGTCTCGCTCACGTCCCCGATGCTGTGGACGTGGAGCACGCTCCCCTCCCGGACGTGGACGAGGGCGTCGGCGAGCATTGAGGGGGCGTCGAAATGCCCCATCAGGACCCGGTCGTAGACACCGGAGAGGAGTTCCCGGCAGTCGCCGAGTTCGCCCGCGGCCCGGCCTCGAACGTGGTTTGCCATAATGTTACGTTGCAGGTATTCAAAGGCTATTGGGTTGATCTCCATCGCGTGGACCCGTGCACCGCTCATGGCCGCCGGTATGGTGAAGTAGCCGATCCCGGCGAACATATCGGCAATCCGCTCGCCGGGCCGGACAAGGGCGGCGATCCTCGCCTTCTCGTTGCGGTTACCCTGCGCAAACATCACCCTCGTCGGGTCGAGGAAGAAGGTGCAGCCCTGCTCGCGGTGCCGCACCTCGCCGGCGGTGCCGTAGAGGATCTCTACGTCCGGGATGCGCATCTCGCTCGAAAACCCCTTCACCCAAACGACTCCTCGGGGACGGCAGTGCTCCACGATCGCGGCAAGTTCCTCCTCCGTCGGCGCGTCACCGTGGACGACCGCGACGTCGCCGATGAGGTGGTAGCCGCGGCCGCGGTAAGCCTCCCGCTCCGGAAGGTCTTCGTCGGCAGAATAGCCCTCCCTGACCGGAACCCAGGCGATGCCGCCCTCGACATACGGCCGGCGGGAGGTGTCCACCCACTCCGCGTCCGCGATATCGGCGAGGGCGGCTGCCGGCACCTTCCGCGCACGCATGGCAGGACTCACCCGACGATGACCAGCCGATCCTGCTCCTCGTCGCGAAGCACCCGGATCGGCTGCCCCTCTATCGGGAACGTCCAGGGAACCGTATTGAGTTCCCGTGTCCGGTAGGTCTTCGGATCCATCAGCCCCACAACGCCCGGCTGCGTGAAGACGACGAGCGCGGACTCGGCCTCGCGCACGTTCCCGAGGAGGCGCTCGACCTCGTCCTCGGTGAGCGTCCGGGCAACGCCGGCCGCGAGATCGAAGACCCGGAGGCGCTGCCCGTCGATCTCGCGCACCTCGAAGTAGTTGCCGCGGGATACCACCACGTCGCCTTTCTGGTAGAACGGCAGCCGGATGGAGTAGGTGACCCGGTAGAGCGCTTTTCCTTCCTTCTCGCCGACCAGCTTCGGGTGGGTCGTGAACCGCCCGCCGAGCGCCCCCGTGATCGCCCTCGCGATATCCTGGCCGAGGTGCTGCGTCCCGACGGTGATATCGACGCCGTCCTTTGCGTCCTCGAGATCCGATATGAACGAGAACCGGTCGCCCGACTGCTGGAGCGACTCTTCGACCTGCTGTGCAAGGCTCGCGGCGACCTCGCGCTCGTAGGCGTTGATCTTCCTGCCCGTAGCCCGCACCTGGACGATCCCCTCGTAGTAGCCCCCGGAGATGCGGCTGCACCGGTCGCAGGACTCCTTCTGCCAGCGGATCTCGGTACTGCAGGTCTCCCGGACCGGGACACCATACAGGCTCGCCTCCACTTCGACGGTGCAGGCCGTCCTGTTCGACGCGATATCTTCTGACCGGACGGTTATCCGGATATCCTTCGCATCCTCGTGGATGCTGACCGCCGATACCGCCAGTTCGGTGATGCGGTCAACGTGGGGCATCTGCAGGTCGGACCAGGTCTTGCCGCGTTTCTGCGACTCGCAGACCGGACAGTAGACGGTGGTCACGTGAGGCTCGCAGGTCAGCAACCGCACATCCGCCGCCCGGCACTCCGGGCAGAATCCTTCCTCGCTCGGCTTCCCGCAACGGGGGCAGATGCTCGTCTGGATGGTCATGGTTCAGATCCTGAATATCTGGGCATGCGGCACGTCGCCGATCATGATGCAGTCGTTCTCCGAGATGAGCCCCATGGCGACGGCGAGGGCTACGACGCGTTTGCCGATGATATTGGCGTTCTCCGCGCCCGCGAGCGCCCCCCGGACGTCCTCTTCGCCGGCACGCTCGGTGCCGTAGAATCCTCCGGTGATGCAGACCTCAATATCTCCGTGCATCAGGGTGGCGTCCATGAGTTCGGCGTCGCAGGCAGCCACCACCTCACCGGCGCCCGGTATGCGGTGCACTTTTAAGTACATCACATACCGTTTGACGGGAGTCGTCAAAAAGGTGCGCAGTTCCGTCAAGGGAGCGCGATATCCACGCCGTAGGTGCGCGACGGCGTCTCGGCGTGGATGCGCCAGGCGTCCTCTTCGGCGATGAGCCCCTCTTCCAGGTACCGGCGCGTGAACCGCGGCACCGACTTCGGCCCGATGACCGCGCCGGGCCGGGAGTTCTCGTCCATGTAGTCGCTCTCCATCGTGAACCGCCGGCCCGACCGGGCGAGCGCGGGGATATCCTCGTGCCGCGCGATGAAGGAGGGCATGAGGGGCGTATCGGGCGTCGCGAAATGCTTGACGACCCGCTCGACCGGGATACCGGCCCGCCGTGCCATATCGACGACGTCGGTGCAGGGCCCGCTCTCGGCGTGGAGCTGGACGGCGCAGCCGCAGTCGGCCCCGAGTTCGAGCGCGTGGAAGAGGACCGCGTTCGAGGCCGCAAGCACCTCCGGCGCGACCTCGTAGTGGGGCCGGCCGCTCTTGAGGGCGACGGCCCGCCCTTCCCCGACGTAGCGGGCGGCGAGGTCAAGCCCGGCCGTCATCACGCCGGCGGCCGCTTCAAGGCTCATCCTCTCCGTGAGGCGGTTCATCTCCGCCGGGTGGACGCCGAGGACCGGGTAGACGATAAGCCCGGTCTCCCGGACCATCTCCGCCACATGGAGCGTTCTATCAAAGACCTCCCGGTAATCCTCGCCCGACGACGGCTCGACCCCAAGCGACCAGGAGGGTTTCGCGACCAGGAAGATGTGCGTCCCCCCGCTGCGGCGAAAGTCCTTCGCGGCCTCTACCCCCCGGCCGTTTGCCGGGTCGATGTGGATATGGTCGTCAGTGATCGGTATCGCGGGGAGTTTCATGGAACTCGACGATCTCCATCATGGGGTAGTCGTCCTCGAGGTGCAGCCGGGCGCGGCAGACGGTTGCGCCGACCGTTGTCGTGATAGCGGCGTCGAACATCCGCCCGGCAAGTTCCGAGTAGCCGAACCGGTTCGAGACCATCATGTCGCGGTTCAGCCGGACGGTGATGCCGGTCACGTAAGGCTGGAGCCCGACGGCCTGCTCGATGGCGGCCTCGACGGTCGCGGCGGTCTCGCGGGCGATGGGCGTCCCGACGAACTGGTGGTAGAGGGCGCCGAGTTTGATACCGGCTTCGAAGGCCGCTCTCTCGCGGTCGGTGATCATGGTTAGTAGGTTTGTGGGTATGGAAGTAAGAAGGTGCGCCCCGGGGGGGTGAGAAAGAAGGGGTTCTGTTTTACACGCGCTCATAAACACGCAGGAACTCTTCTCGAGAGATACCTGCCTGCGTGCAGATGGTTCGGAGGGTCGGGCCTTTGATTTTGGGGTGATTCGGCATCGTGAGCGGCGTCGTTGTGCCGTCCGAATTGCTGCGGATGTGGGCATCCCAAAACACCTTCGCCGGGAGGGGGACACCCCCTCCCGGTCCCACCCCCGCGTGGCGATATCCAGTGGAAAGCCGTTTCACCCTTCTTGCATCAAATATGGTTCAGATGGCAGAACCCTTAGGGGAAAGTGTTTCGATATGGGTATACTGGAGGTTCATAGATCTTTTTATGGCAACCTTGATTAGTGCGATATGGTTGCCCGTCCTGACAACCTGAAAACCGAGCGCTTCCAGCGTTTTCAGCACCTTCCGCTGGGGCGCATCGTGTGGGAACTTCATCTATACGGCAACTTCGGCGACGAAGGTCTCCATGATGTCATTGTTCTCGAACGCATCGTTCCCGAAGGTCTCTATGTGAAACTGTATGGCAGATTTCACCTCGGTAAGCGCCTCTTCGTAAGGTTGTCCCCCTCTGCAACGACGACACCCTTCAGACCCAGAGGGTAGGCGACATAGCTGTCCGGGTGTTTCTCGACGATGATTTTTAAGGTCTTCATGGACTCATCTCCCCTCTATCCTGTCCGGGCAGGCACCAGGTTCATTATACACCACCCCCATCCCCGGAGTCCGGGCGGCGGAGGGAGATGACCACCCGGAGAACTGCGTAGAAGACGGCGGCGACCAGCACGCACTCGAGGTAGAACCCGAGGAGCAGGAACGCAGAGAACGCCAGATCGTGTGCGAATGTACCTTCGGCGAACGGCAGTGCGTTCATGAAGGCGTCGAAGAGCCACCCGAAGATCGGCAGCCTGTCCGCGAGCAGCGGGGGCTCGCCTCTCCAGCGGTGTGGGGTTATGAACAGGGGGAATACCAGCGGGGTCATCGCTGCGGCGGTGACGAGCATTGTCTGGATTTTTCCGTGAAATGAGAGGACGCCTGCAACGAGCGGGAACGGTGTCGCGGCTCCGGCAACCGCAAGGATCATGATCACCAGAAAGAAGGTGAGGAGGGCGTAGAGCGGTGCTGGCCCCGGATGGCCCGAGGCAATGCTGAAGACCCCTGCCCAGACGATCCACGCGATGACCGCGACGAGCGGCGGGATTACGAACCGCAGCCGGCTTTGGGAGAGGTGCTCGTAGAGGCGGTGGATACCTGAGGTGTTTATGCAGCCCATTTGCAATCTCCTGTTGTTAACGTGCGTCTGATTTCATTCTGAAGCGTTACAGAGCCTGCTCTCCTCTTTGATGGTCCTCTGCAATTGATTTCGCTGTACAGTGTTTCTCGGAGCCGTAATAACTGCTTGCAGAGATGGTTCATCTCCCCTCCATGATATCCGCCGATTAACAGGCGATCGACCGCGCCACCCGGAGCAATTCGTCGCGGTCAAGCGACCCGCGCACCTGATACGTAGCGTTCCCGGCCGCCGTCCAGACGATCAGGTGTTCTTCTTCGGTTTCGTAGATCCGTCCCATATACTCCCTGATATCAACGGGTTTTGGTTCTCTGTTAACGATCGGATCTTTCGCATAGGGGTCATACCCGTAGTTGCTCCAGGAGATCTCGAGCAGCGTCATATCGGTAGTCCACGATGCGTTCTGCATTGTATCGTTGCGTGCGTAGCGCAGGGTCTCGCCGACCGTTGTGTAGTGGCCGTAGGACTCGTTCCAGGCAGTGGCTATCAGGAGGCCGTAGAGGGTATACTCCCCGGGGATGTATGACGGCGGAGAGAAACTCGTGTATTCGGCGGGCTCCTCCCATTCCTCAATCCTGATGAAGGCTGAATCACGGAGTGATGGTGCATTATCGGGGGGAAGTTCGGTTATGGGTGACGGCGTAACCTCTGCGGGATCGGTGGTCACGGGCTCGATGCACCCCGCTGTGAGGAGAATAAAAAAGAATATTACCATGGTGTAGTGAGGCTTCACGTGATTTTTCCTCCTGTAACATCCCCAGAGGCAAACGAGGTTCAACCTTAAGCACATGGAATGCGAACCATGCTCTCGCCTGAGAGTAGTGGGGGATTCATCCGACCTTGGAGGGGTGGATGAACCTCCGCCGTTCTGCGAACGCGTTTTGGGCATCCGTACAAGGAGATAGACCCGGGCTTATATAGCATTTCTCTCACAATCATCTACACGACTTTCAACTGTTTGCAAAAGCAGGGCGAACGATTCTGCTCCGGGGGCCGGGGACAGGAGGGAAAGACCGTTCTCACGGCGAAGCGGATCCGGCAGGGTACGCTATTCTCCGGCAACCAGGCACTCGTACGACACCTCTGACCTGCCAGTGGCGGCGATGTGATCGTGAATACCCCAATGGCTTTTGTTCTGCGAAGAACCTGACCCGGATCGTCGTAAGCGCGGTGAACCAGAGGTAGTTTTGATCAAAACCGGCGGATTCAATCAATGCTGCGGAATGTCGTACGGTATTACAATTAAGTATACGTCTGCTGGATAGGTTAAGGTATGAGACTGCGTGTAGTGCTCGAACCCAGTGAGGAAGGGGGATATACGGTCTATGTACCAAGCCTTCCCGGCTGTATCAGCGAGGGCGATACGAGGGAAGAGGCATTGGAAAATATCAGGGAAGCTATCGAGCTGTATCTCGAAGTCGTTGAGGATGATCTCGTTTGTAGTGAAACAGCCGAGCAGGTTGAGATTGCCGTATGAGCAAGGTGCCGGTTCTTAATTATGACAGGATCGTGATCGCTCTTCAAAGAGGTGGATGGGTTGTCGTCCGGACGCATGGCAGTCACATCCGCCTGCATAAGCGCCTGCCGGATAGAATACTCAAACTGACAGTCCCCATGCATAAGCCGATCAAGCGCTCAACGCTGTCACACATTTTAAAACAGGCCGAGCTGACGGTCGAAGAGTTAAACGATCTGCTCTAGGCCGGCGCATGTGAACGTCAACTCTGGCGGGCTACGTTGACCGACATTCTAGTTCCACCGGATCGGGCATCCCCCCGGAAGAGCCCGGCCTGTCCTCCATGAATAAAGGGTTGACCCTCCCCCTCACCCGATCAGCTTCACCAGCCCGTGCCGGGGTTCGAGCACCTCGCCGCCGCGCTTGAGCTGCTCGAGGGTGTGCTCGACCTTGTCGCGGGAGAATCCCTGCTGCACCAGAATCTCGATCACCTCGTCGACCCGCGCCTGGCCGCCGGAGTCGCCCGAGACGTTCCGGATCGTCTCCTTCACCGAGCGGATGATGTCGCGCTGCGACTTCGTGACCCCGGTCACGAGCTTGTCGATATCGAAACTCCCGCTCTCTGCGTCGTAGGCCACCTGCCGGAGACAGGCATCCACGATCTTTAATATCCGGTCGGTATCCTCCGTATCGACGGTGTTCGAGAGCCGCATCCTCGCGCTCGCCTCCGCAAGCCGGACCAGCGCCTCGAGCTGCCGGGCGGTGACCGGGACGGGCTTGTTCCCGCTCGCGAGGTTCCGCAGGCGCATGTAGTAGGCGATCAGCGCCTCCTTCGCCCCGTCGGAGAGGATGGGGAAGCACGTCCGTTTCGCGTAGGCGATGTACTTCCGTAAGAGTGTCGGGTCGATGTCAGGGATGACCGGCGCAAGCGCCCGTTCGATGTACTCGTCGTCGACATCGGGCAGCGGC
Organism: Methanoculleus chikugoensis; assembly: GCF_019669965.1. Lineage (NCBI taxonomy): Archaea > Methanobacteriati > Methanobacteriota > Methanomicrobia > Methanomicrobiales > Methanomicrobiaceae > Methanoculleus > Methanoculleus chikugoensis. Next base: position 1,444,079 of record NZ_AP019781.1, read on the forward strand.
TCGTACGCGTGCTGCTTGATCAACTCGCCCACGCTGTGGGTCTTGATGATGTGTTGCGCAATCGCCCCGTCGCGCTCGGCCTCCGGCTGATCGGTCATCACGAAGATGAGGTCGAACCGGGAGAGGAGCGACGGCGGCATGTTGATCTGCTCGCCGATCGGAACGAACTGGTCGAACCGCCCGAGTTTCGGGTTAGCGGCGCCGAGGAGGGCGCACCGGGACTTCAGGGTCGCGGTGATGCCGGCTTTTGCGACCGAGATCGAGTTGCCACACCAGACCGGGATGCCGTTTCGCCGCACGTAGAGGGTGTGGTTCGGGACCTCAAGGCAGTAGATCGTGCCCTTATACGGGCGCTTCTCGATATGCTGCTTTCCGTTTGTGTTGATGTTCGGCTCGTTCTGGCCGTCGCGGATGAACGTCACCTGGAAGACGTCGTGGGTCACGGTCGAGGTCCCGCCCCGCGGGTTGGATACGACCTCCCCGGCCTCCCGCAATCGATAGGTGTTCCCCGACCACCCCTTCTTCAGCAGGAGCTCGGTGACGTCGTCGACGAGCTTCTTCGAAGAGGTCGTGTATATCGAGACTCCGGTCGTTTTGTTGACGTAGCCGTCCCCGAGCATGAGCGCGTCGAGGAGTATCCCGATCTGCTCCGGGGGTAGGCTCTTCGCGTAGCCGGGGACGTACTTCTCGTGGCATTTGCCGAACGGCGTAAGATGTTCTGCGAGTTGCTTTGCGTTGATCGCGAAGTTCTTCCCATCGTAGGAGAACCGGAACGGCAGCCGTTCGAGACACTGCCGGATCGTTTCGGCAGACTCAGGGTTCGTCTGCGATATGATCACGCGGTAAGGAACCCCCGTCTGGTAGTGGCACTGAACCGACCCTTCCGAGAGGAAGTAGCCCAGGAACTCAAGCCAGTCGTCCATCCCGACCGTGACAGGATCGGTAAGTTTTCCTTCCGAGTTCTGGTTCGCGAACTTGACGACGGGCGGAATCTCGTAGGTCTCCTGCCGTTCCCCCGTCCATACGGCGTTCTTCTTGAACCGCATCCTCTTGTGGATGGGGATCTCGTCCATGCGGACGAGCCGGAACCCCTCCCACTCGTCGGCGCGCCGGTTCAGGTTGACGTACATCCGGTGGTTCGGCGTGACCGCGAGGTCGACCTGCCGTGATCTGACGTAGTACAACTCCCCGTCATACTCCGACGCCACGAAGTTCGACGGCGATGCGTACTCCAGCCTGCCGTCGGGAGAGAGCGTCGCGACACGATCGTCCGCGGTCACGTCGCGGAAGAATTTCCACCCGCTCTCCGTGAGGACCTCCGTCTTGTCGTCGTAGCACTGCTGCTCCATCGCCTCATGGAGTGCGCTCCGGTCCTCCTTTGCCATCTTGTCCATCTCGTCGACGGCGGCGATCCCCATATCCGCGAGGACCAGCGCACCGGCTTCGAGCGTCCACCGCCCGTCGCCGAACTCGTCCTTGACCGCCGTCGCCGTCAACCCGGCGGAGGTCGACGACTTGCCGCTCGTGTAGATCCCGCGGGGCGAGAGTTTCACGACGTACCGCAAGATCTGACTCTTTGCGATACCCGGGTCGCCGACCAGGAGGACGTGGACGTCGCCGCGGAGGCGGGAGCCGTCCGGCATATCTTTCGCGATCCCGCCGAAGAGCTGGAGCGCGATCGCCTCCTTCACGTCGTCGGTGCCGTAGATCGTCGGCGCGATCGACCGGGCGATCTTCTTGTAGATCATCGGGTCGCGGGCGAGCGCCATGATCTTCGTCTCGTCCTCCTCGGTGATCGAGACCTCCTCGAACTCCTTCTCGGCAACCTCGATGGAGTTGCACTCGAGGTAGATGTCAAAGAGCGTGCTCTTCTGGCCGTAGTTGATCCTCTGCACCGACCGGAGGATGCCGTTCACCACCACCCGGTCGCCCGGCGAGACCATCCCGGTAAGGTCGTCGGTGACGTCGATATCGAGCGTCTGGGGCTGTTCCCCGCCCCGAAGGCCTTCCGGGGACTCCTGGATCCGGAGTTTCTGGGCGTCGACGAACCTGCACCGGTTCATGACGAGATCGAGACGGGTCTTCCTCTCGCAGTTCGGACAGAAGTCGGGCTCGTCGAACCGCCCGTAGCCCTGGGGTACCGGGTCGGTGTTCTTGTCGCAGGAGCGGCACCGGAAGACCGCGGTGACGATCCGGGGGCGGACCTCCGTGGTCTTTCGGAGGATCCCCTCGATGGCGACGAAGGTGTTGATCTGGTCCGCCCGGATGTCGCGGACGTTCGTCTTCTGCGGCAGGTTCGTGAACCGGATGTTGACGAGATCCGGGTCCTGGCCATCCTTCAGTTTGAGGAGTTTGTTCTGGACGATCGCGTCCTTGATATCCCCGATGACCTTCCCCGGACTCCTCAGGAGTTCAAATGCCAACCTGTTGTTCAGGATCTTGCGGTAGTCGATGATGAGTGAGTGGTTGTGCGGGTACTCGCGGGAGAGTTCGGCAAGCTCGCGCTTGTACTGTTTCTTCAGAAACTTCGTCCACTCACCGACGTTATCGGTGACTTCGACGGTTATCTCTTCGGTCAAGACGGAGTCCTCAGCGGTGCTGCTCTGCGGCGAGGACGAACCGCGCGAGCAGCGCCTCCATCTGGATATCGCTGCTCGCCCCTTCCGAGAGGCGGAAATCGGTCTCACCGAGGGCGTCGATCAGTTTCACTTTGAGCGTCCGGTCAATATCGCGCTGGACCAGCGCCCGGTAGCACTGGTTGATCAGCTCGTTCGGGGCGATGCCGCGGCCGCGGGTCAGATCGGAGAGCGCTTGCTCCGCCTCGTCGAACTTCCCCGCTATCGAGAGGTCGAGGAGTTCATCGATCTCGTCCGGGCGGGCGGTCGCGGTGATCGCGTAGACCGTCTCCTCGTCGATATCCTTCCGGACGATCGCGGCACCCTGCAGGGCGTTGATCGCCTTCCTCATATCCCCCGAGGCGACGTAGACGATGGCGTCGAGCGCACCCTGTGTGACCGTGAGGCCTTCGGCCGCGGCAATCCTCCTGGTCTCCTCGATGACCGCCTCCCGGTCAAGCGGCCTGAACCGGTAGATGGCGCACCGGCTCTGGATGGGGTCGATGATCTTCGAGGAGTAGTTGCACGAGAGGATGAACCGGCAGGTTCGGGCGTAGGTCTCCATCGTCCGCCGGAGAGCTGCCTGCGCGTCCGTGGTGAGCGCGTCCGCCTCATCCAGGAAGAGGATCTTGAACGTCGCGCCGGCAAGCGGCGACGTCCGGGCAAACTCCTTGATCTGGTTCCGGACGACGTCGATTCCCCGTTCGTCGGAGGCGTTCATCTCCCGGAAGTTCATCTGCCAGGAGTCGCCGAAGAACTCCCGGGCGAGCGCCACGGCGGCGGTGGTCTTGCCGATCCCTGCGCTGCCCGTAAAAAGGAGGTGCGGCAGGTTTCCGGTCTTCACGTAGGACTGGAGGCGTACCACGATCTCCTTCTGCCCGACCATCTCGTCGAGCCTTTTGGGCCGATACTTCTCTATCCAGATGGTGTGGTTGCCGTCCATTTGCATAGGTGTTGGTGCTCGTCCATCGTAAAAGGATCGTCATCCGTTCCGGTGATCCTTTTTAGAGGGTTGAGGGCGAACAGGTAGGTACCGAAACGCTATGGAACTGCCGGTGGTTCGCGTGGAGATCCGCAAGGTCCTCCCGCACCGGCATATCCTCGCTCCCTTCCTCGAACGGACGGATGTATGGAACCTGTAGAGCGGGTATTTGCGCAGGACTTCTCCGCCGCGCGGCACACGGCGGACTCGGGCGACGGTCGGGGCGGCCCGTACGTGGTGACGCCGGGTGCCGCCTGGTGCCGCCGCCTCTTCATCGTCGGCGCCCTTACCGAGAAGAGGGGAAGCGGCGACGTCATGCAGGCCCGGCTTGCCGATCCGACCGGCGCGTTCCAGGTCTCGGTCGACTGGCAGAGCCCGGACGCGGTCGAGACGCTCGGCTACGTGGAACCGCCCGCGTTCGTCGCCGTCACCGGCCGGGCGACGCTGACCGGAACCGGTGAGAGGGCATGCGCGACGGTGGAGGCCGAGGCGCTCTCTGTGGTGACCCGCACCGCCCGCGACCTCTGGGTGCTATCGACCGCCGGCGCGACGCTTGATAGGCTTGAAGCGCTCCGGGACGGCGGCGACGAACAGGCCTCGGCCGCCCGCCGCCTCTACGGGACCACGGACGAGGATATCCGTGGGATGGCCGCGATGGTGCGCACGGCGCTTGCAACCGTCCGCCCGGATATCGCCGTCGGCGAGATCGCACCCCTCGCCGCCCCCGACCTCCTCCTCGATGCCCTCGAAGGGGAGGGCGGCGCCCGGGGCGTCGGGTTTGAGGACGCCGTCGCCGCCGGGGTGCGGGCGGGCCTCTCCGCCCGGGAGGCCCGCGCCGCGCTCGAGGAACTCCTCGCCGCAGGTGAGTGTTACCAGCCCGCATCGGGCATGATAAAACTGATCTGACACGATAATGCACCTCCATTTCATCGAGAACGGCCCTGCTCTCCTGGTCGAGCACGACCGGCGGGTGCTGGTCGTCGCCGACCTGCACATGGGCATCGAATCGGGGCTCGAACGTCACGGCGTCCACATCGCGAGCCGGAGCACCGACCGGGCCGACCGGGTGATCGCCTGCATCGAGGAGGCAGAGCCCGATCTCCTCCTCCTCCTCGGTGACGTCAAGCACAACGTCCCGATAACGAGCAGGCAGGAGTACCGGGAGCTCCCCGGCGTCCTCCGGTCGTTCCGGGACCGGGTGCCGATAGCCGTCGCCCCGGGCAACCACGACGGGGGTATCGGGAGGTTCCTCGAACCCGGCGAACTTCTGCCCGCCGACGGTGCGCTCATCGACGGCGTCGGCTACCTTCACGGTCACACCCATCCCGCCCCCGACCTCCCCGGTCACCTCGTCGTCGTCGGCCACCACCACCCGGTCGTCTCGCTCGTCGACTCCGTCGGGTGCGCCGCACGCGCCCGCCCGGCCTACCTCTACTCGACGGTCGAGGAGCCGTCCGGGGAGCGCACCCGACTCCTCTTCGTCCCGGCCTTCAACGAGTTCGCGGGCGGGATAGACGTCGGACGGCTGCGGGAGAGCGGGCTCGGCCCCCTCTCCCGGTGCATCGACGAAAAGAATGCGGAGGTGTTTCTCGCAGATGGCACGTACGTCGGCTCACCGGCCACGCTCTGCCCCGCAGACGACCGCTGACCTCCTCGACCCGCGGGTGCGGGATGTCGTCAGAAAACGCGGGTTCACCGGGTTCTCGGAGGCGCAGGAGCAGGCTATTCCCCGGCTCCTTGCGGGGGAGCACCTGGTCCTGGTGGCGCCGACCGGCACAGGGAAGACCGAGAGCGCGATGCTCCCGGTCTTCGACCGGCTCCTCGAGACCGTCGGTGCGGGGTTCAAGGCGCTCTACATCACGCCCCTCCGGTCCCTGAACCGGGATATCCTTAACCGGATGGAGTGGTGGTGCCGGGAACTCGGTCTCTCGGTCGGCGTCCGGCACGGCGACACGCCGCAGAACGAGCGGCGAAAACAGGCGCTGAACGCCCCCGACCTGCTCATCACCACCCCGGAGTCGCTGCAGGCGCTCTTCATGGGCAAACGTCTCCGCGAGCACCTGAAAAACGTAAGATACGTCATCATCGACGAGATCCATGAGCTCGCCGACAGCAAGCGGGGAGCGCAGCTCGCGGTGGCGATCGAACGCCTTGCCGAATACGCGGGAGAGTTCCAGCGAATCGGCCTTTCGGCGACCGTCGGGAACCCGGACGATATCGGTCGGTTCCTCTGCGGGGCGAGGTCGTTCTCCCTCGTCGAGGTGCCGGTCGCGAGCAGCCTCGATATCGGCGTCCGGTTCGCTGGGGAGGAGTTCGGCGCCCAGGCGCGTGCCGTCGGGAAGTGCCTGGACGCGCCGGGCTCCACCCTCGTCTTCGTCAACACCCGGGTGACCGCCGAAGCGCTCGGCCACCACCTCTACTCCCGCGGGGACGTCGAGGTTCATCACGGCTCGCTCTCGCGGGACGTCAGGGTCGATGCCGAGGAGCGGTTCCGGAAGGGCGACGTTCGGACGCTGATTGCCACGTCCTCGATGGAACTCGGGATCGACATCGGGCACATCGAGCACGTCGTCCAGTTCGGCTCCCCCCGGCAGGTCTCGCGCCTGGTGCAGCGGGTCGGCAGGGCCGGCCACCGTCTCGACGCCGTATCGCGCGGAACCGTCCTTGCAACGGGGTTCGACGACCTCCTGGAATCGCTCGTGATTGCGCGGAGAGCAAAGGCGAACGAGTGCGAACGGATCGTCCCGCCCGCCGGTGCTGCCGACGTGCTCGCGAACCAGGTGGCGGCGATCGCGGTCGAGTACGGCGAGATCGAGATCTCCCGCATCCGGGAGATGATCGAACGGTCGAACGTCTTTGCGGGTTTCGGGTCGCTCCTCGACGACGTCTGCCGCCAGATGGCCGAGCACCGGCTGATCCGGATCGACGGCACCCGGATCGTCCGGACGGGCCGGGCCCGGCGCTACCTCATCGAGAACCTCTCGATGATCCACGACGAGCGCAAGATGGAGATCTTCGATATGGTCTCGCGCCGCATCGTCGGGACGCTCGACGAGTCGTTCGTCCTCGGGTGGATGCACACCGGCGCGGTCTTCATCACGAAGGGCCAGCTCTGGTGCGTGCTCGAGATCGAGGGGACCCGGATCACGGTCGAGCCGGCGACCCGGGCGAAAGGCGAGGTCCCGTCGTGGGAGGGCGAGCAGATCCCGGTGCCGTTCGCCGTCGCCCGGGAGGTCGGGGCGCTCCGAAGAACCCGGGCGTTCGGCCGCTACTCCGATATCCCGGCAGCGATCGCCTACGCGGAGCGGTTCATCGGCCGGATGGACGAGGGGAACCACCCCGTCCCCTCGGACACCCTCATCACCCTCGAGAACGCGGACGAAGGCGTGGTCTGCAACGTCTGCGGCGGGCACAAGGCGAACGAGGCGCTGGCCCGGGCGCTCTCGGTCCTCCTCTCCGCCCGCTACGGGACGACCGTCGGTATCGAGGTCGGGGCCTACCGGTTCCTCCTGCGGCTGCCGTCGGAAGTCCGCTCACTGGAGGTGCAGGAGACCCTCGCGGCGCTCGAACCCGAACACCTCCCGGGGATCCTGAGACTCGCCCTGAAACGGACGGCGCTCTTCAAGTGGAAACTCGTGCAGGTAGCGAAGAAGTTCGGCGCCATCGACGCGGACGCCGACTACGAGCGGTTCAGCATCCACCGGCTCATCGACCTCTTCGACGGCACGGTCATCGCGTCCGAGGCCTACCGGGAGCTCTTCAGCACCTCCATGGACACGGACGCGGCTCAGGAGATCCTCACTGCCGTCCATGACGGCCGCATCGCCGTCGCCATAGGGTGGTTAAGCCCGCTCGGGAGCGAGGGGCTCTCCTCCTCGCGGGACATGATCCCGCCGCCGATGGTCGACCAGGCGGTTATCGGGACACTGATGCGCCGTCTCGAGAAGGAGGACGTCGTCCTCTTCTGCATGAACTGCCGGAAGTGGAAGAGCCGGACGGTCGTCGAGCGCGTCCCCGATAAGCCGCAGTGCCCCCTCTGCAGCGCCCGCCTCATCGCGGCGCTGAAACCCTGGGACGAAGACCTCATCCCGGCGGTGAAGAAGAAGAACAAGTCCGAGGAGGAGCGGGCGATCGAGGTCCGGTTTCTCCGGAACGCAAACATCGTCCTCTCCAGCGGGAAGAAGGCGGTGACCGCCCTTGCGGCAAAAGGCGTCGGCCCGGATGTGGCTTCACGGATCCTCGCGACCCTCTCCGAAGGGGACGCCTTCTACCGGGAGATCCTCAAGGCCGAGCGGAACTACGTGAAGACGCATAGATATTGGTGAGAGGGTTGGAGTTTGCCGGCACCTAGGGCCACCTGATGGTGGCTTTTGAGTATAGCCTGTGACTGGGGGTGGCGGCAGAAACTAGGAAAAAGCCCGGTATAGTGGACCGTGGGAGTATCGCCATGCACTGCCCCCGCCCCGCAGGAAGGGGGAGGAGGCCGGGTGGGGTGGGGGTTATGGGTATTCCATTAATGGGGTAGAGACAGGGGAGGGGGGCACGCCCCCTCCCCGCGAGCCGCCACCCCCAATGGCGATATCCCTATGAAAGCCGTGCATGTGAACTGCGACGCAAGAACAGCATTCTTGAGTAAGATCGGCGGCATACGCTTGATGCACGAGCCCCCTCGGATGCGGCCACCAAAATAGCCTACTTCAGGCCCGGACACTCTCCCGTCACGTATCGGCAGAACGCCCGGAGTGACAGATCATACCCGGCCGAAAAAACAGGGGCTTCCTTCCCCCAATCCGAAAAAACGTAACCAGAAACCGTTTTACATGATATTTTCGAGCCGCTGCTCCAGGAAATCCAGTCCTCTCTTGATATCTTCAATATTCTTCCCGCCGGTCAGGATGATCTTGCCGGAACTGAAGAGAAGGGCGACAATCTTCGGGTCATCGATGCGGTAGACAAGCCCCGGGAACTGCTCGGGTTCATACTCGATGTTCTCGAGGTTGAGGGTGATGACCACCTTGTTCAGGTTGATGTACCTCCCCATGTCATACGAACAGACCATATTCGTGATCGCAACCTGCGGCACATCGTAGGTCTCCACACCGGCATCCCGGAGCGACTGCATGATGATCTCCAGGCCCGGACGGAGGTCGGATTTCTTCCTGATGCCGGTGAGCACCACTTTTCCCGAGGAGAATATCAGGGATGCAATCTTGGGATTTTCGATGCGGTAGACCGCCCCCGGGAACCTCTTTGTATTCAGTTCGCAGTTTTTTATTTTTTCAGATACGTTTTCGAGGTCGATTGCGTCGGCAATCACCCCGGAGGCAACGATGTTCTCAATTTTCAGTGACTCGTATCCCTTCTCAGCCATCGATATGAGTATCATTTTTTGAACCATAATACTAATGGGTAATCTTTATGCCTATTCCGGATACGGAGCCCGTTTCAACTTCGTGAATACTTTAAACCATAAACGCGCAACTTCTAAGGGACCGCGTTATGGGAGATGAAGAGCAAAAACCACCGTCCTACGAGGACCTGTGCGCCAATTTCTCGATAGACGTCCCTGAATACTATAACTTCGGCTTCGACGTGATCGACGCATGGGCAAAGAAGGACCGGAACAAGCTGGCGATGATCTGGGTTGACCAGAAAGGAAACGAGAAGAAATACACCTTCTTCGACCTCATGCGCCTCTCGAATCAGGCCGTCAACATCTGCCTGAAGTACGGCATCAAGAAAGGCGACCGGGTGATGCTGATGCTCCCCCGGACGCCCGAATGGTGGATCTTCGTCATCGCGCTCATCAAGCTCGGCGCAGTCTACTGCCCCGCGACGACGATGCTGACCCCCAAGGACCTGAAGTACCGCATCCAGGCGGCCGACATCCGGATGATCATTACCATGGCCGAGCACGCGGACAAGGTCGAGGAGATCCGCGAAGAGTGCCCCACACTTGCCGTCCGGCTCATGATCGACGGCGTGCGGGACGGGTGGGTCAGCTACCCCGTCGAGCTCGACTACCCCGCGCCCTGCTCGCATAAACTGGTGAACCTCCCCGGCATGCACCGGACGAAAGCAACCGACCCGCTGCTGATCTTCTTCACCTCCGGCACCACCGGCGAGCCGAAGATGGTGGTCCACAACCACTCCTATCCGCTCGGGCACCTTGTCACCGCGCAGTTGTGGCACGACCTGCACCCGAACGACCTCCACCTGACGCTCTCCGATACCGGCTGGGGGAAGAGCGCGTGGGGGAAACTCTTCGGTCAGTGGATCGTCGGCGCCTGCATCTTTGTCTATGATATCCGGGGCCGGTTCCACGCCACCGAGATCCTCCCGCTGCTGGAGAAGTACGGGATCACGACGTTCTGCTGCCCCCCGACCATCTACCGGATGCTGATCCTCGCCGACCTCGACAAGTTCGATCTCGCCGACATGCGCCACTGCTGCAGCGCCGGCGAAGCTCTCAACCCCGAAGTGATCCGGGCATGGGAGGAAGGGACCGGGAGGACGATCTACGAAGGCTACGGCCAGACCGAGACGGTGCTCTGCATCGGGACGCTTCCCGGCATGAAACCCAAGCCCGGTTCGATGGGAAGGCCGATGCCGGGCTGGCATATCGAACTCCACGACGACGACGGCAACCCGGTGGGCGTCGGGGAGGAAGGGCGGATCGCGATCAACGTCGAGCCCCGGCCGGTCGGGCTCTTCTCCGGTTATCTGAACAACAGCGAAGAGAACCGCAAGGTCTTCTCGGGCGGGTTCTACTACACCGGCGACAAGGCCTATATGGACGAGGACGGCTACTTCTGGTTCATCGGGCGCGACGACGACGTCATCAAATCCTCCGGCTACCGGATCGGGCCGTTCGAGGTCGAGAGCGCCATCATGGAGCACCCGGCCGTCCAGGAGGCGGCGGTCGTCGGGTCGCCCGACGTGCTCCGCGGGCTGGTCGTCAAGGCCTTCATCGTCTTAAAGCCCGGGCACCGGCCCACGGAGTCGCTGGTCAAAGACATCCAGAAGCAGGTCAAGCGGGTGACGGCGCCATACAAATATCCGCGTCTGATCGAGTTCGTGGAGTCGCTCCCGAAGACCATCTCCGGCAAGATCAAGCGGCACGAACTGCGCGAACTGGAGATGCGGCGGTTTATGGACAACAACTCCCACAACTCTCCCGGCATCGGAGAGGGCGGGGAGTGATTACCTTTATTTTGTTGGAGATGCTACAGTATTAGGCGCGAGGAACGCCGGGACGCGCCAACGGCGGGGGTTCGCCACACAATCGCGCGAGAGTTGCCAAGCCAGGTCAAAGGCGCCAGGTTCAGGGCCTGGTCTCGTAGGAGTTCGCCGGTTCGAATCCGGCCTCTCGCATACGTTTTTTCAGGATTACTCCGATCACGGGATACGTTTAGCGCCGTCGTCCGGGGAGTTTGAAAACGTCGGATACGGGAACGGTCGGCTGCGCCCGGCCGCTCAATAAACGATCGTATCGTCCGGTTTCGGCTCGTCCATTTCTTGCTTCCGCGTGATGATGAGATCGTCTGCGCCCCAGCAGAACCTGTCCGCGGTGTTCGGTGTCTTCTTCTTCGTCTCGTCTGCCATGTCGGTTACTCCTCCCGTCGGGGTCTCCCCGTTGAGGCATTAGGCGGTTCTTCTTTATATTCCCATGGAAAACCGCCTCATCACATCCCCGGTCCCGCTCCTGCAGCAGGGAGGGAAGGCGACTCGGGCGGTGCAGCAACCCTGCCCCGGGGCAGACTCAGGCCCTTTTTATACTCCTGCTCCAACCCCTGAACCGGGGAGAGGCATCGTTGTGGATACGCGCACCTTCACCGTAAAACCGGTCGGCATCGTGCATGCCGACGACGAATCGTTCTCGATCGAGGTTGCCGGGCCGTTCCGGCCCGCGCTCCAGGGACTGGAGGGGTTCAGCCATATCGTCGTGCTCTGGTGGGGCGACCGGGTCGATACACCGGAGTGCCGGATCGAGACGGCCTGCAGAAAACCGTACACGAGGGGCCCGGAGACGATCGGGATCTTCGCCACCCGATCACCCGTCCGGCCGAACCCGATCGCGCTCTCGGTTGTTCCGGTCGTCGATATCGATACCGCAACGGGCATCATAAGGGTCGCGTATATCGATGCCGACGACGCGACGCCGGTGCTGGACATCAAGCCCTACCTCCCGGCCACCGAACGGGTTCGGGAAGTGGGCGTGCCTGCCTGGTCGTCTCACTGGCCGCAGTGGTATGAAGAGAACCCGGGGTTCGACTGGGCGGCGGAGTTCACCTTCGAAGAATAGAGATACCGGGCTTTGTTGAAATCCTCCCCGGAAAACGAATCACCTCCGGATTCTCCATACATCATCGACGCGTGAGACCGTACCACTGACCTCTATCGCCGAGTGTTATCCGGAAGTTGTGGAAAGCATTTCAACAGGGTCAGACGCCGGGGATCACGGCCAGCCTGGCGCGAAAAAAAGTAGGGTTATTTGACCCTGCCGAATTCCTGGCTCACGTCTGCTGCGGACTGGAACGACTTGTCCTGGAACATCTCGAGGACCTGGATCACCGCGTCGGGTGCGTTGTTCTTCCGTGCGTGGTTGATCAGGTCCTGCTTACCGGCCGGGTAGTCCATACCGCCGAGGTACTTCTGGAATGCGGATGCACTCAGTTCCTGGACGGAGGAAGCCTGTGCTGCAGAGGCCATTCCACCTTTAACTGAAGGTCTCTCTTCTGCCATAGTTCTCACCACCTCATTTACCTGCATCCCGCATCGCGGGACACACGGCGTCACCATAGCTCAGGTTGAATAAAAAGTTTGTCGTCGTTTAAGGTGAAAATGCCGGCAATCCAGCGAGAGAATATTTCATGCGGGGGGTGATGGCGGCTGCACCGGGCGGGCAGGCCATGCATCCTCCCGCACAATCCCGCGGGAGAGAGTCTCCTGACGGGAGTGCTGGCGTCCTAAAGCCGGTCACGCACGACGGAACGGTTGCAACGACAGGAACCGGGAACGGAACCGTCCATACCGGACAATCAGAGGTGAGGTTCGCATGAACCCCGACTCTTCAAAAATGTGAGATATTCGGAATACTGTTCTTCGGGGATATGCCTAGTACCGCCGGAAGTCGCTTCTCGGTCTCGGGGGCCGAGCTTCGTCGATCTTCATGGTACGGCCTTCGAATACAGTGTTGTTCAGGGCTTCCTTTGCTGCCTCAGCCTCTTCGGGGCTGGACATCTCGACAAACCCGAACCCTTTGCGCTCAATGACTCTGACGTCGTTCACCGTCCCGTACTGGCTGAATAGTTCTTTCAGTTGCTCTTCATTTACCGAGTAGGTGAGGTTACCGACGTACAGCTTGTTGCTTTCCATTCAAAGATCCTCTTCACACATGTACGCTCAAACCTTAATTATTCTTCGGAAGAAAAACCGGAGAGCGGTTTGGAGTCATCTCTCCCGGCAGGTGGCCGCACCCGCTGCCGGAATCATGCCTCTAAACCCGAAGGCCGCCCACCCTGCGGGATCGCGGTTGTGCGGATCTTCCCCGGGACAGATACCTTAATGGTGGCCCGGGTCATTGATATACACTCCCAGGAGAATATCGGGCGGGATGCGCCGCCGCCTGTTAGGGAGTTGATTAACTGACAAATACACGAGGGACACAGAATAACGAAGGCGACGAGATCATACGTGTACGGTTGCCGAAGAAGAGGAATCGCGAGATCTTCGGCCGGGCCGACCTGATGCTCGGAGCAAATCACATCCGCGTCCGCTGCGAGGACGGCGTCACGCGCACGGGAAGAATAAAGGGCAAGATCAAGAAGCGGCTCTGGATACGCGAAGGCGACCTCCTGATTGTCGTCCCCTGGAGTTTCCAGGACGAGAAGTGCGATATCGTCTACCGGTACATCAGGCCCCAGGTAGACTGGCTCAAAAAGCACAACTATCTCAGTCAATAACCCCCGCATTTTGCGCGCCGGGGCTGAGGCATCGTCGCCTGTCTCCGGCAGGGCCCCGTACCTGATCGGGGACGAACTCAATCCGGGCTTTGTCCTTTTCGGGAATCGTTAGCGATAGCCCCCGAGATATCCGCCGCGATATCGGTATGCACCAGTACGAACGTTCTGCTCACCGACGCCGTTACGCTTGCCGCTATCTGCATGGTGAGCATGATGAGACGCAGGGCATCCTGGATCGTTCCCCCTTCCCACATCCCCTGGATGCACTGGTTGGCAACCTCTTTCGTGATATCGTTCCCGAGCACCACGAAGTTGCTTGCTCTCCCCCTCTGCGTCACCCGCAGCCGGGAATCGACGACATCGGCGATCGCGTACCTCCCCTTCGTAGCATAGAGCCTCCTTCTTGAGGTCTTCGCCCCCTCCGTCTCGGTCACCTCGCCGACGAGCACCCCGTCTCGCTGCGAGACCTTGGCTTTGTCGTCCCTGACCCGGACCGTCACCCCGATCGCGCCCGCCCGCTCCGCGAGGTCTCCGTCGGAGGCGATCGAACCGCCGTAGAGTTCGCGCTCCAGCTCTTCGATAAGGGAATCGTCCCCTCCGAACGCGATCTCCCGCATATCTCCCGCCATCACGGCGCCCTGTTCTCCGATGAAAGCGATCACAAGCGTCATACCATGAACCCTCAACCCCCGCCACGGTGCGGGAGGCTGCGCTCATCCCAACTCCTCCGTACCCGTATCAATCTGTCGATGCCCCTCTGGATAGCCGTTCCACGCCCGGCATTCTGCAGTCCGGAGATCGCCTCCCGGGCAAGATGGTTGGCGGGCCTGCGCGTGAAAAACATTCGCAGATTGCAGCGGGAATAGAAACGATCTTCATACGTACGTATATATCGAAATTCAAGGACACTGTGATCTCCGGGAATTCCGGATATTATGTTCGAAGGTGTATAAAAATGCCTGAAATCGTCGACTACCTATGTAGAACTATTGAAATCTGATATATTGACTCTACATCATTTTTTGATAATAAATATATTAATATACTAAAATGAGGAAATACTCTCTCATGGCTGATACCTTCTCGCAAGAGATCGGGGTATTCCAGGACGGCCTCACCATCCAGATCCCGATCTTCTACAAACTTATGGCGAGCATGCTCACCGTTGCGGTCATCCCCATCTTCCTGCTGGGGATCGTTTCGGCGGGGGACACCGGGAGCGTCATCGCCACGCTCGGCCTGCAGAACAGCATCATCATCATGACCCTGCTCACGGTCTTCGTGGTCTTTATGTGGAGTTTTTTCCTTTCAAAGAGCATCACGAACCCCATCGAGCAGCTCTCGAAGGCCGCGACCAGTGCAAGCCAGGGCGATCTCACAAACGTCGAGATCACGGTGACGAGCAACGATGAGATCGGCGAACTCGCAGTCGCGTTCAACCGCCTGATCAACTCCTACATGATCCTCGACACCCTTGCCAAGGACGACGCCGAGTAGGGGAAACGGGCGGTGAGAACGCTTGTTTTCGACAGATTGGATGCGGTCGGGCAGGGTTACGAATGACGAATAATTTACCGGACGGAACGGTCATCGGGGAGATGCAGGCGCCGCTCCGGTGGATCTTCTCCCACACGACCCGTTTTTCCGGGGTGGTACGGATCAGGATGCAGGACGGAGAGGGGTTCATGCTGGTGCGGAAGGGAGAACCTCTCGCCGCACAGTTCATGCACCCGCTGAAGTCCCTGAGCGGGCCGTCGGCGTTGAAGTACTTCGGCAGCCAGCCGATCCTCGACTTCGGCCTCTACCGGTACGAACCCCAAGAGTTGCAGGTGGCTCTCGCCGTATCGGCAGAGATGCAGGCCCTCCTGCAGCCCGGCAACGGCTCTCCCGTGACCGGCTATTCCGCGGAGAACGACGGGCAGGAAGATATCGTGGCCGGGACCGCGGAGAACGAAGAGACGCCACCCCGCGATGCATCTTCCGGAGAGGAATCCGATCCGTTCGGGGAGCTGCTCCGGCAACCCGGGGTGACCGCCGTTGCCTGTTTTGCCGACGGCCTCTGCACCTCATCGGTCGGGAAGATCGATGCCGACTATACCGTCGCCGTTGCCGAGGATCTGCTCCGGTGGGTGCTCCGCCTGCAGTCGGCTGTGCCGTCAAACGGGGCGTTCGTGCAGATGACACTCTTTTACCGGGGCGGAAACATCGTCATCGCTCCCTGCGGCGATGAATACCTCTGTATCGTTACCCGGCCGGAGGTGCAGTTCGGCCAGGTACGGCGGATGATCAGGGAGTTACAGGGCGGGGTATGACCATATCCCGCATGGAACCCCTGAAAATCCCATCCGGTTCAGTAGGCCGTCCCACCTGATCCGGCAGTATTTTGCTGTTCAGGCGGCAGAATAACCATTTCATAATGGGCGATCCATTCACCCGCCTCTCATGGGGGAGAGACGGATGACGGCAGGGGGAAGCGGGGATACCCCCGCCCGGCAGCGGATGCATGGGGCGCCCGATGACGCGGACGAGCCGGGTGGTTGGCTATGACCGGCAAGAAGCGACGGACAAAACGCGGTCTTGCATCGGCAGACGAAGCGACCCGGCAGCGGGTAGCGAGAACCGGCGGAATGGCGCCGCACACCGAACGGGGCCTCCAGGCTGCGAGCACTGAGACCCGCCGGCGGGTCGCGAGTGCCGGAGGCAGGGCACCGCACGGAGCACGCGGTCTCCAGGCCGCCGACGATGAGACACGGAAGCGTGTTGCACAGGCCGGCGGAAGATCCCCACATGTGGAGCGGGGCACCGGGGAGGGCCGGAGGAGAGGGGGCCGTAAGGGCAACCGCTCCGGGAGCGGCCGTGAGGTCTCCCCGTAGCGACCCCCGGCGTTTCACCTGCTCACGGGGAGAAGGGATCGTCCGCTTCCATTTCCCGCACCTGCGGGTTCCAGGCCGGCGATTGCCGGGGTTTCGCCGTCGCCGGGGTTCGGGCGTATGCCGCCCCCGCAGCCTTCAGGAGCGACGGATAATACCGGGCGACGTACTCCTTTACCATCCTGCGGGATGAGAACCGGGGGCCGTTGCTCTTGATCGACTCTTTCATCATCGTTACCCAGCCATGGGGGATACCGTCGATGGAGCGGTCGTAGTAGAGCGGGACGACCTCGTTCTCCAGGAGGTCGTAGATCGCCGCGGCGTCGACGCCGTCCCTCGCCTCGCAGTCGGCTGCCGTTTCCCCGAACGCCCATCCGTTTCCGCCGTTGTAGCCTTCGATCCACCACCCGTCCATGATGGAGAGGTTCAGCACCCCGTTGAGCGACGCCTTCATCCCGCTCGTGCCGCTTGCCTCCATCGGGGGCAGGGGGTTGTTCAGCCAGACGTCGACGCCGTGCACCAGGTACCGGGCCACCTGGTCGTTATAATCCTCGATGAATGCGACCCGCCCTCCAAATGCAGGATCCTGCGTGTAGCGGTAGATCTGCCGGAGCACTTCCTTGCCCTCGTTATCGGCCGGGTGGGCCTTGCCGGCGAAGATGATCTGGACGGGGCGCCAGGGGTTGTTCAGGATGCGTTTCAACCGTTCCGGGTCTTCGAAGATGAGGTACGCACGCTTGTAGGTCGAGAACCGCCGGGCAAACCCGATCGTCAGGACGGAGGGGTTGAGGAACCCGCCTCCCGCTGCCGGGTTCGGCGCCCCGCCGGAGCGCGTCGTCCACCGGAGCCGTTCGCGCTCCCGGAGCCGGTTGATGAGTTTCGCCTTCAGCCGGAGATGCAGTTCCCAGAGTTCGGCGTCCGGGATCTCGTCGACGAGTTCCCATATCGCCGGGTCGTCGTGCTCCGGGAGCCAGTCGGGAGACGTCGGCCCGATATGCCGGTCGTAGAGCGCCTTCATCCGGGGGTTCAGCCAGGTCGGCACGTGGACGCCGTTCGTGACGTAGTCGATGGGCGCCGCCGCTTCCTCAGGCCCGGGCCAGAGGCATCGCCACATATCGGAGGCGACGGCCCCGTTTGCGCGCGAGACGCCGTTATGGTGTTCCGAAGCGCGCAGGGCGAACGCGGTCATGTTGAACCCCGAGACGGGGCTCTCCGGGTGGACGCCGAGCTGCAGGAACCTCGTCCGGTCGATGCCGAGCGCCGTGTAGTAGGGCGCGAAGTAGCGGTCGATGAGATCGACGGAGAAGACGTCGTGGCCTGCAGGGACGGGCGTATGCGTGGTGAAGACGGAGGTCGCCCGCACCTCGCGGAGCGCCTCCTCAAACTCCATCCCCCGCTCGACCCGCTCCCGGATCCGTTCGAGCAGCGCGAATGCCGGGTGGCCTTCGTTCAGGTGCACCGCCGCGTACTCGATGCCGAGGGTGTGGAGCACCTTTCTCCCGCCGATGCCGAGGACGATCTCCTGCCGGAGCCGCTGCTCCCGGTCGCCGGCATACAGGCGGGACGATATGCCCCGATTCCCAGAATCGTTGCAGGGGATATCCGTATCCAGAAGGTAAAGCGGGATCCTGCCGACCTGCACCTTCCGGACGGCGACGTAGATGGGCGGGTCGATGTGGGGAACCCTGACCACCAGGTCTTCACCGTCGGCATCGAGCACGGGGACGACGGGCGCCGCATCGCGGTCGAAGGGTTCGGTGACGTCCTCCTGCCAGCCGTCGGAGTTGACCTGCTGGTGCAGGTAGCCCTGTGAGTAGAGGAACCCGACGGCGACCATCGGGAATCCGAGATCGCTTGCCTCCTTCAGGTGGTCTCCGGCGAGGAACCCGAGCCCCCCTGCGTAGATCGGAAGCGAGTGGTGGAGCCCGTACTCCGCCGAGAAGTAGGCGACGGGAAGCGGGGACCGTTCGCCGTACTCCTCGGAGAACCAGGTCCCGGCAGCGCTCATGTACTTCCTGAACCGGCGCATGACGATCTCGTAGCGGTGGCAGTAGGCGGGGTCCGCCGCCGCCCGGTTCAGGAACTCGACCGGGATCTCGCGCAGCATCCTGACCGGGTTGTGGACGCTTGCTTTCCACGCCTGGTTGTTCAGTTGCTTGAAGAGTGTCCGGGCTTCCGCGTTCCAGCTCCACCAGAGGTTGTATGCGAGGTCGACGAGTCCGGAGAGCCGCTCCGGGACGTGATCGAACTGATCGTGTATGGAGTATTCCATGAATTCTGTCCCCTTTTGGTTGGTGTACTGTCCCTGTTTATTATTATATATGTTTTCATATTTTCTCAAAATGCTGAGAAAATAAAAAATAAGTGCTAATATGGTGCTTGTTGAGAGGCGTCAGGATCTGAGCGGCGGTCCCGGTGAATGGTGCGCCGGGCGTCTGCGGGATGAATGAAGGGGCCGGGGGTGCAAGGGGTTGCTCGGCCACTTCCTGGTGTGATTCTCCCACGGGGCGGTACGGTGACGATGTAGGGCGGGTTTTAACTCCTCTGTTGGTTGCTTCGCTCTTACCTGTTGCATATGGTGTGCACGGATTTCCACTGGATATCGCCACGTGGGGGAAGGGCTGACGGGGAGTGCGATGTTCCGCAGGAACGGAGCTCGAGCACCGTCAGGTGGGGAGGGGGAGCATCCCCCCTCCCCTGTCTCTACCTCATAAAACTAAACTGTGACCCCCACCCCGCCCGGCCTCCTCACTCACACCTGACGGTGCTTTAACTCCTGTCGTTCCGGCAGTCGTTCCCCGCCCCAAGGGGGCGGGGGCAGTGCGTGGCGATAAGCGATGGTTCGTTACGCGACTGGCCAGAGGCCGGGAGCATGAGCACCGTGAGGTGTGCAGCCCCGCAATCCAGCGTCTCAGGCTCTGTCATCGTTTCCTTCTGGTGCATCTGGCGGCGCTCGAAATTTATTTTTCGAACCCCAACGCCCCTCCTTCACCCCCTCCCGTAGATCCCCGTCACCTCGGCAAGCTCCCGCATGCTCTCTTCCCCTATCTGATCCGGCCGGAGCCGCCACTCCCAGTTCGCCTCCGTCGTGCCCGGCCGGTTCATCCGTGCCTCCTCCCCGAGGCCGAGGATGTCCTGCATCGGGACGATGACGGTATCGGCAGGGGAGAGCATCGCGAGACGGATGAGGATCCGGTGCACCTGATCGCCGCTCACCGATCCGCCGATGTAGCGGAAGAGGAGGTTCTTCTGCTCCTCGGAGGTCTCGTGCTCGAACCATCCCCGGACGGTGTTGTTGTCGTGCGTCCCTGTATAGGCAACATAGCCCTTTGCGAAGTTGTGCGGCGCGTGCGGGTTCTGCGCGACGTCGCCGGAGAAGCCGAAGATCAGGATCTTCATCCCCGGGAACCCGAAGTAGGCCATCATCTCGTGGACGTCGGGGGTGATGTAGCCGAGGTCTTCGGCGATGATAGGGAGGCACGGCCTGCTCCGGGCAAGCAGGGTGAAGAGATCCCGGCCGGGTGCATCGACCCAGCGCCCGTTCCGGGCGGTCTCATCGCCGGCAGGCACCTCCCAGTACTGCACGAACCCCCGGAAGTGGTCGAGGCGCAGCCGGTCGACGAGGGCGAGGGTGCGGTCGATCCGGCTCTCCCACCACGCGAATCCCTGCTCCCGGTGCGCGTCCCAGTTGTAGACCGGGTTTCCCCAGAGTTGCCCGGTCTCGCTGAATGCATCCGGGGGCACGCCCGATACAGCGGTTGGCTTCTTCTGCTCGTCAAGTTTGAAGAGCCCCGGGTTCGCCCAGAGATCGACGCTGTCGTAGGTGACGTATATGGGGACATCCCCGATGATCTGGAGGTGGCGTGCGCGGCAATGGACTTTCAGCGCCTGCCACTGCCGGTCGAAGACGTACTGGAGGAACTTCTCCCGCAAGATCCGGTCGGCAAGTTCGGTGCCGCGTTTTCGGAGCGCTTCCTCGCGTCGGTCCCGAATTCCGGTCGGCCAGTCGCTCCACGCCTTTCCCGGGAACTCACCCTTGAGGGCAACGAAGATGGCGTAGTCGTTGAGCCATGACGTGTTTCCGGCCGCAAAATCCTCGTAGCGAAAATCGCAGCCTTGCTGCTTGAACCGCTCGAATGCCTTATCATAGAGACCGTTCTTGTAGTCGAGAACCGCACGGTAGTCGACCCGGTCTTCGGGAAAGCCGGGCGGGTCTGCTATATCCTCCGGGGCGAGGAGACCGTCCGCGACCATCTGCTCGGGGCTGATGAGCCAGGTGTTCCCGGCGAACGCCGAGGTGCCCTGGTAGGGCGAGTTGGCGAACTCCGGGCACGTCGGGTTGAGCGGGAGGATCTGCCAGTAGCGCTGCCCTGCCCCGGCGAGCAGATCCACGAACCGGTACGCCGCGGGCCCGAGATCACCGATCCCATATACCGACGGCAGCGACGTTATATGCAGGAGAACCCCGCTGCCCCGCCTGTTCATACCCGATCCGCCCTCACGTCACCCGCACGCCGAGGCATGCCGCCGCTCTCCTGAAGGCCTCCGCCCATCGTCCTGCACCCCCGTCACCCCCGCCGGCGCGCTCCCGCATCTCCGCATAGTGCCCGCGCATCCCGACGCAGATCTTCTGGCTCTCCCATAGACTGAGGGATAATGGAAATACCTTTGCACACCCGGCGATACGGGAGATCGCTTCGAGCGGGGCCGGATCATCCGGCCGGGCCGCCGCTTCCCGGAGAGCACGCGCGATCCGCCTGCTCGCCGCCGCCCCGAGGGCCGCGAGATCGGGCTCGGTGATAGCCTCCCGCACCTCCTCCACGAGCGCGAAGAATCGCCCGAGGTCGAGGCATCCCTCTCCGATCATCGCGAGCAGCCGCTCGATGCGGGCATGCGCCAGAAGACGGGCGGCGGCTCCCGGTATGGGGATCCCGAGGTCGTCGAGCACCCCGATCGTCGCCGCCGAATCACGATAGACCCGAGAGACCGCTTCTCCGATACCGGGCGCGATCTCGCGGGCGATCGTCCACCGCTCCTCTTCGGAGAGGTCGGGCGCGGTGTAGGCCCGGGAGAAGGTTCTGGATATCGTTCCAGCCGGATCGGTGCTCTCCCACGCCGTCCTGAGCGCCTCATCGCCCCCGGGTTCGCGCACGCCGATGACAACCCGGTCGAGCCCGCCGAAGAACGCGGCCGCATCGAAGAACGCCTCTTCCCCCGTCGCCCGTGACCGCACCCGGACGGTCCCGAGGATACGACGATCTCCGGCGGCCGGGCGGTACGGCCAGTCTCCATGAACGGCGTACATCCCCGACGCAGCCGCAGGGTGCTCGAGGCCGAAGAGCGCGTAGAGAGCGGCCCCGACTGCGATCCGGGGAAGATCGACCGCTGCCGGCCGGACAAGGGCATCGTAGACCTCCGCGCTGGTCGCGTACCCTGGATCGTTCACCGGAGCACGGCGGAGGATCTCGACGAACGCAGCCTCGATGTCGAAGTCGAGAACCTGCCGGGCAAGATCCATCGCCCGTTTCGCGTGCCGCATCACCTGGACGCTCCCCGGCTCTGTGATGTCGTCGAAGAACCAGCCGCAACTTGTCTGCATCAGCATCGCCTGCCGCTCAATTTCAAGGAGGAAGAGCACCCGCCGCCGGTCATCGGGAGAGAGGCCGCCGGGCGCGTGCCGGGAGAAGAACGCCGCCACGCTCTCATCCGACCACCGGTCGAGGACGAGATCGACGGCATCGCCGCGGACACCGGCCGCGAGCGCCTCCTCCGTCCGGGGAGCAAGAGCGTCCCTGACCATGGCGATCGCCTCCCGGAGCGGGCACCGCCACGCCTGCGACCAACCGGGATGCGTCCCGCTATGGCACCCGCACGCCCCCTGCCACCGCTCGACACCGTGGGCGCAGCTCCACGACGTCCCCTCGCGGATGAGCGCCTCGTGCGTGGGCGGGTGGGCCTCGAGGTACTCGCCGTAGACCGTGAGGCGGACGTCGCGGTGCGCCTCGATGACACGAAGGCAGCGGGCGAGCGCCATCTCCCCGAACGTGCGGTGATGGCCGTAGGTCTCGGCATCGGTTGCGATATGCACGAGTTCAGGGCGGTCCTGTTCCCGGGAGAACGCGCCCAGCAATCTCCCGGCAAACCGTCCCCCGTCGGAGAGCAGGTCGCCGAACGCGACGTCCCGAGCGATTGCCCCGTTGTAGAAGAAGATCGCGATGCTCTGCCCGGAGGGGAGGCGGCAGAGATAGGGCATCCTCGTCTCGACCCCTCCGCCGGAGACGTCCGTCCAGCCTTCTTCCCCGATCGCCCGCACACCTGCGGCCTGGTGGGGGGCGAGAATGGTGAACCGGATCCCTGCTGCCGCCAGCAGATCCAGGGACTCGATATCGACCGCAGTCTCCGGAAGCCACATCCCTTCGGGCTTCCGGCCGAACCGTGCCGTGAAATCGCGCACACCCCAGGCGACCTGGATCTGTTTATCCCGCCGGGTCGCAAGCGGCATGATGGCGTGGTTGTAGCAGCAGGCGATCGCGGACCCGTGGCCGCCGTAGCGTTCCCGGCTCTCGCGGTCGGCGACGAGGATCGCACCGTAGACCTCCGGGTGGTGCCGCTCGAGCCAGGCAAAAAGCGTCGGTGCGGCCGTGAAACTGATCCGTGCGTAGTTGTTCACGAGTTCCTCGATCAACCCGTCGGCGTCGAGGATGCGTGCGGCGGTGTTCGGGGCGTAGCACTCTGCGGTCACCCGCTCGTTCCAGTCGTGGTACGGCGCGGCGGAACGCTGCACTTCGACCTCTCCGAGCCAGGGGTTCTCACGCGCGGGCTGGTAGCAGTGACCGTGGATGCAGACGGCACGCATCAATCGTCACGCCCCCTCGGGAAGGAAGACGACCGCCCCGAGCGGGGGCAGGGTGAGCGAAAGCGAGCACGGCCGGCCGTGTGCCGGAACCCGCTCCGCCTCCACCCCGCCGAGATTCCCGACGCCGCTCCCACCGTACTCGATCGCATCGCTGTTGAGCACCTCCTTCCAGAGCCCGCCGAACGGGACGCCGACCCGGTAGCCATAGCGCGGCACCGGCGTGAAGTTGCAGACGACCAGGGCGACGTCGTCGGCCGACCGCCCCCGTCGCAGGTAGCTGACGACGCTCTTCTCGATGTCCGAGAAGTCGACCCACTCGAACCCCGCCGGATCGGCGTCCCGCTCGTGGAGGGCGGGCTCCCGCCGGTAGAGGCGGTTCAGGTCAGTGACCCACCGGAGGATCCCCTGGTGCGGCGCGTACTCCAGAAGGTGCCACTCAAGCCCGGTCTCGTGGCCCCACTCCGACCACTGCCCGAACTCCCCGCCCATGAAGAGGAGTTTCTTGCCCGGGTGCGTGAACATATACCCATACAGGAGACGGAGATTTGCCCGTTTCCGCCACTCGTCGCCGGGCATCTTCCCGATCAGCGAACTTTTTTCGTGAACGACCTCGTCGTGCGAGAGAGGGAGGACGTAGCGCTCGGAGAACGCATACCATATGCTGAACGTCAGGAGATCGGGGCGGTACTTCCGAAAGACCGGATCGAGCGTGAAGTAGTCCAGGGTATCGTGCATCCAGCCCATGTTCCACTTCAGGTCGAACCCGAGCCCCCCGGTCGCGGTCGGGGCGGTCACCCCCGGCCAGGCGGTTGCCTCCTCGGCGATGACAAGAACGTCCGGGAAGTTCGCGTGGATGGTGTCGTTCACCTTCCGCAGAAACGTCATCGCCTCGAGGTTCTCCCGCCCGCCGTAGACGTTCGGCGTCCACTCCCCGGCGCTCCGGGCGTAGTCGAGGTAGAGCATCGAGGAGACCGCATCGACCCGGAGACCATCCGCGTGGTAGCGTTCGAGCCAGAAGACGGCGCTGCTGATGAGAACCGACCTGACCTCGTTCCTCGCGAGATTGAAGACGTAACTCTTCCATTCCGGATGGTAGCGCCGGCCGGGGAGGGCGTGCTCGTAGAGGTAGGTGCCGTCGAAGTAGGAGAGGCCGTAGCCGTCGGAGGGGAAATGGGACGGCACCCAGTCGAGGATCACCCCGATCCCGCGCAGGTGAAGGTGCTCGACGAGGTGCATGAACTCCTGCGGGGTGCCGTACCTGCTCGTGGGGGCGAAGTAGCCGAGCGTCTGGTAGCCCCAGGAGGCGTAGAGCGGGTGCTCCATAACCGGGAGGAACTCGACGTGCGTGAACCCCGCCTCGAGCAGGTAGTCGGCAAGTTCGGTTGCAACCTTCTGGTAATTCGTGCATCGCCCCTCCTGCATCCGCCACGAACCGAGATGAACCTCATAGACGGATACCGGGGCGTCCGGGGTGTTCACCTCTTCCCGGCAGCGCATCCACGCCCGGTCACGCCAGGCGTAGGAGAGATCCCAGACGACGGACGCGGTCTTCGGCGGAACCTCCCAGAAGCGGGCGAACGGATCCCCCTTCTCCACGCGGTAATCGCGGTACCTGCTCCGGATGTGATACTTGTAGAGCGTCCCGTGGCCGAGTTCCGGGACAAACCCCTCCCAGATGCCGGAACCGTCGCTCCGCGCTGTCAGCGGGTCTTTGCCCGCCTTCCACCCGTTGAAGTCCCCGATGACCGAGACCTCCGCGGCGTTCGGCGCCCAGACGGAGAAGAACGTCCCCTGCACGCCGTCGGCGACGGCGAGATGCGCCCCCAGCTTCTCGTAGAGGCGTGAGTGGTTCCCCTGCCGGAAGAGGTAGACGTCATAGTCGGTGATGAGGCTCCCGGTCTTCGTGATCTCGGGCAACGCCTGCTGCACGCTCTCACCCGTCCCGGAGGTCTTCATCGCGGCCCGCCCGGGGGATGTCCCGGTAGACGCCGAGCACCCGTTCCGTGACGACGCTCCACCTGAACTTATCCATCACCTTCCTCTGGCCGGCTTTCCCGAGCCTCTGCATGTAGGCCGGGTCGTCGATGAGGTGGCAGACCCCCCAGGCGATCGAGTCCGGCCGGACGGGCACCTTGATCCCGTTCCTGAAGTTATCGATGTTCTCGGCGAGCCCCCCGACCTCCGTCGCGACGACGCAACGCTCCGCGCTCCAGGCCTCCGTGAGGACGAGCCCGAACGGCTCGTTCCTGCTCGGGATGGCGACGAGATCGCAGGCGTTCAGGAGCCGGACATGATCCGTATCGGAGACGTAGCCGAGGAACTGCACGGGAAGACCGTTCGCCATCCCCTCCAGGTAGCCGCGCATATCGCCGGTGCCGGCGAAGAGGAACTGCACGTCCCAGCGTTTGGCGAGGATCTCGGGTATGGCCTGCATCAGGAGGTCGGGGCCCTTCTGGTAGGTGAGACGGCCGACGAAGAGGACGACGGGCGCGAGCGGGTGGATGCCGTAGTGTTTCTTCACCTCGCCCGGGTCGACCGGGGTGCGGTAGGCGTCGGGATCGATCCCGTTCGGGATGACGGCGATCTTCCACTCGGGGATGTTGTAGAGCCACATCACCTCGGTCTTCGTCGAGTTGGAGACGGTCGTGACCGACTTCGCGATGTAGCCCCCGTACCACTCCTTGCCCGATATCTCCTGGAACTCCCACCAGCCGCCGAAGTTCCCCCCGTGCCGGCCGTACTCGGTTGAATGGAAGGAGAGGACGGTGTTGCGGTCGCGGAGAACGTGCAGCGCCTCCACGACGTGCCAGTCGTGGAAGTGGAGGATGTCGAACGGCGGCGTGTCGTGAGCGCGGAACGCGTCCACGAGCATGTTGCTCATCGTCCTGCAGTACTCGATGACGTTGCCGCCGTACGGCAGGCAGTAGTGGTAGTGGACTCCGTTGACCGTCGCATCATTCCCTTCCCCCCGCGTGAAGAAGTGAACCTCGTGTCCTTTCAGGGCGAGGCGCTCGGCAAGGTGGGTCGCCGCCGGGGCAAGGCCGCCCACCTTGAAGGTGGAATGGAGCGACTCCCAGCAGAAGAAGGCTATTTTAAACGATTCCATAGTCTCTCAATCCTCTTTCGGATCGCCGACCGGAGTTCGGCACGGTCGGCGACGCCCGAGACCTTCTTCGCCAGGTTTTCGTCGCCGATGACGAGGTCGATCCAGCGGGTGAAGTCTTCGCGCTCCACGTGGTAGCGGATAACGTCGTCGGGAGCAAATTCGAGCATGTTCAGGAGTTCCTGCAGGCTGTGGGCGGCGTAGCCGGCCGGCCGTTCGTGCGACGAGAAGTAGAACGCCTTCTCCGGCGGGACGCACCGGAGCGAGAGGACGGCTTTGCGCGACCGTGCGCTGGCTGCCGACCGTTCCTCGAAGTCGGAGAGCACCCGCATGAAGGAGGCGAAGTGGTCGTGGGCCGCCTGGTGGCTGACGGCGTGGAGCGGCTTTCCGCACGAGGCCGAGCGCATGGCCATCCTTCGGATATGATCGGTATCGAGAAGAGATCGCCAGATGTTCCTGTCCGCGACGAGGTCGCGGGCCTCCTCGAGCGCCTGGTGAGCGGACTGCTGCAGGATGGTCATCTGCAGGTTCTTCGGTTCGGCTCTCTCCCCGATCTCCCCGTGCGCCGGGAATGTTGCGGCCACCGAGGGATGCACGCTCTCTATCCCCTCCCCGGTGAGGGCGGACGGGAGCGCCCGCAGGAACTCGAGGATGCCCGTCTCGGCCCCGATGGCATCCCCAAAGACGCGGTAGTCGAGGAAGAGCGTGACGCAGTCGCCCGGGGATACGGAGAGCCACTCCGCGTACCGGTCGGCCATGAGCGGCCATTTGTCCCATCCGCGCCAGGGAAACCGCACGGCGATATCGTCGGCGAGATCGCAGTGGGTGACGATGACGGGAAGATCGCGGTAGGTGTATGTGTAGTTCGGGTCTCTCTCAAGAGCGGGGCCCTCGCTCCCCTCGATGATCGCCGCCCGGATTCCGGCATCCTTGAGCACCTTCACGGTGGCGGGGGTGATGGGGTAGTCGGTATGAGCGAACGCGGTCGGCGCCACGGAGAAGAGTTCCTTCATCAGGTCGCGATGCATAAGGAGTTCGGCCTCGAACTCCGTGAGATCGGCGAACTGTCCGGCGACGCTGTGATGGTAGGTCTGGGCGAGGAGTTCGACGTTTAGATGGGTGGCCGCATGGGAGAGGAGGTCGAGCATCTCCGGGTACCACTCCTCAAGGTGCTCCACGACCGTCCCGGAGATGCTGAGGGCGCAGGCAAACCCGCCGTCCAGGAGGTCGAGGAGGATCTCCGTTGCCGGCCGAAAGGAACGGTCGATGACGTCTCCCAGGTCTTCCTTTATATTCGGACTAAAGTACCTGTCTTTCGCGTCTCTCGTTCTCTTTACCGTATCTGGCCGAAATCCGGGATTGAGGTAACAGGGATAGTGGATATCGAATCCCAGACAGACCTTTGGTGAATTTGAGCCCTCGCCTGTCATCGGGGGTAGATGTCCGTTTCCGTATATAAATGTCGTCAGTTCCGGGGCCACATCGATCCTCTCCGTCTCTCCAGGCTCTGATGCAACGGCGGCGTGCGGATGTTGCTCCGGCAGGAGATCGAGAGAGCCTCATCCCGTTATCTTCCGGATAACTCAAATGCAGGGACGATCCATCGCATAGTGAGGAACATCGTGAGCGGCGACGGATTTCTCGTGAGGACGATGGACCGGCGGGAGGTCGGGACCGCCGTCGACTGGGCGGGGCAGGAGGGGTGGAACCCGGGGGTTCACGACGCGGAGGCATTCTACGCCGCCGATCCCGGAGGGTTCTTCGTCGCAGAACTCGACGGGGAGCCGATAGGCTCGGTCTCGGTCGTCAACTACGGCGAGACGTTCGCCTTTGCCGGGCTGTACATCCTGAAGCCCGGGTACCGGAACCGGGGCTACGGGAGCAGGCTGTTTGCCGCAGGCATGGCCCATGCAGGTGACCGGAACGTCGGGGGCGACGGCGTCGTCGAGATGCAGGAGAAGTACCGCACGCGGTCCGGGTTCAGGTTTGCATACCGTAACATCAGGTTCGAGGGCACCGGCGGCGGCAGCGAACCCGAAGGCCCGGCCGATCTCGCGGAGGTGCCGTTCGAGCGGCTCAGCGCGTACGATGCCCGGCACTTCCCGGCGCCGCGCCCCGCGTTCCTGTCATCCTGGATCCGGCAGGAGGGGACGTCGGGCCGTGCCGTTCTCGCGGACGACGGCGGTATCAGGGGATACGGCGTCATCCGGAGGTGCCGGAGCGGCTACAAAATCGGGCCGCTCTTTGCGGAGACGCCGGAAATTGCGGAGGAGATCTTCCTTGCTCTCTCCGCGCAGGCACCGGGCGAGCCGGTCTACCTGGATACGCCGGAGCCGAACGCCGCCGCCGTGGCGCTCGCCCGCCGGCACGGGATGTCGCCCGTCTTCGAGACGGGGCGGATCTACACGAAGACGATCCCCGATCTCCCTATCCGTGAGATCTTCGGCGTGACGTCGTTCGAGCTCGGGTGACCGGGCCAAAAGATTCTAAAGCGCCCCCTCCCGATCACTCTTCAGGGAGTGTGGCTGCATGGACTACCTGGAGGAGTTTCCCGTTCTCGTCATCGACGACGAACTGCACTCGGATACCGCAGAAGGACGGGCATCGCGGGAGATCGTGAAAGAACTGAAAGACGAGGATTTTATCGTTATCGAAGCCCTGACCGCACGTGGCGGGCTTCACGCATTCCTCTCGCACCCTCACGCGAGCTGTATCGTCATCGACTGGGAACTCTCCCCCGAGACCACGAACGGCACGCTCACCGTTGCGGATCTCATCACCCTCATCCGGGAGAGGAACCCGAAGATCCCGATATTCTTAAACACCGAGAAACTGGCGATCTCCGCCATCCCTCTCTCTGTCATATCCCGGATCGACGGCTACATCTGGAAACTCGAGGATACCCCCGGCTTCATTGCCGGCCACATCAAACGGGCGGCAACGAACTACCTCGCCGACGTCCTTCCGCCGTTCTTCCGGGGGCTGATGGACTACGTCGAGGAGTACCGCTACTCCTGGCACACGCCGGGGCACATGGGCGGCGTCGCGTTCCTCAAGAACGCCGCAGGCCGGATCTTCTACAACTTCTTCGGGGAGAACGCTCTTCGGGCCGACCTCTCGGCCTCGGTGCAGGAACTCGGCTCGCTCCTGGATCATTCCGGCGTCGTCGGGGAGGCGGAGCGGAAGGCCGCGGAGGTCTTCGGGGCCGACCGGACCTACTTCGTCACCGGCGGCACGTCGGCCGCGAACAGGATCGTCTGGCTTGGGACCGTCACTCCCGGCGACGTCGTCCTGGTCGACCGGAACTGTCATGCGTCCGTGATGCACGCGATCGTCATGACCGGCGCCGTCCCGATCTACCTCATCCCGGCCCGGAACGAGTACGGGATCATCGGCCCCGTCCGGAGCAGCGAGTTCCGTCCCGAGGTCGTCGCTGAGAAGGTCAGGAACTGCCCTCTCATCGACGATCCCGCTTCGCAGACGGTCAGGATGGCCGTGGTCACGAACTCTACCTACGACGGGATCTGCTATAGCGCGGAGAGGATCGAGGAGCAGTTGCGCGACACCGTCCCCTACATCCACTTCGACGAGGCGTGGTCGGGCTACGCCCGGTTCCACCCCCTCTACGCCGGGAGGTTCGGGATGCACCGGGCGGGAGCGGCCGGGCCGACGATCTTTGCCACCCAGTCGACCCATAAGGTCCTCGCCGCCTTCTCGCAGGGCTCGATGCTCCACGTCAGGCAGGGCACAGGATCGGTCGACCACCCGCGGTTCAACGAGGCGTTCATGATGCTCACCTCGACCTCCCCCCAGTACACTATCATCGCGTCGCTCGACGTCGCCACCAAGATGATGGCAGGACACTCGGGGAGGTTCCTCGTCGAAGAGGCGATCGAGGAGGCGATCGTCTTTAGAAAGAAGATGGTGACGGTGGCCGAAGAGATCCGGGCCGCGAACCGGACCGGGAAGGACTACTGGTGGTTCACCGTCTGGCAGCCCGACTGTATCATGGACGAAGAGACGGAGAGACCGCTTGGTGAGGCGGACGAGGCGCTCCTCCGGAGCCATGCCGGCTGTTGGCTTCTGGAGCCCCACGATGCCTGGCACGGCTTCGACGGCATCGAGGAGGGTTACGCCATGCTCGACCCGATCAAGGTGACGATCCTCACCCCGGGGATTGGCCCGGGCGGGAGGATGGAAGAGAGAGGGATCCCGGCGGCCATCGTCACGAAGTACCTCCGGGAGAACGGGATCGTCGTCGAGAAGACCGGGTACTACTCGTTCTTGATTCTCTTCACGCTCGGGATCACCAAGGGCAAGTCCGGGACGCTGCTCGCGGAACTCTTCCGGTTCAAGGCACTCTACGACGGCAACAACCCGCTCGAGGAGGTCTTCCCCGATCTCGTGCGCCGCTATCCGGCCCGGTACGCCGGGCGGGGCCTTGCCGACCTCTGCCGGGAGATGCACGGCTATCTGCGTGATGAGGCGATCGCCGGCACGCTCAGGAACGTCTACGCGACGCTGCCGGAACCGGCGATGACGCCGGCGGAGGCCTACCGCCGCCTGGTGCGCGGCGAGGTGACGCCAGTGCCCGCGAGCGAACTCGCGGGGAGGACGGTTGCGGTGATGGTCGTCCCCTACCCCCCCGGCATCCCGGTCATCATGCCGGGGGAGCGGTGCACCCCGGCCACGCGGGCGATCGTCGACTACCTCACGGCGTTGCAGGAGTTCGATTCCCGCTTCCCGGGGTTCGAGAACGAGGTGCACGGGGTGGACGTCGTAGCGGAGGACGGGCAGAGGGTCTATTACATCTACTGTGTTGCGGAGTGATGGGGCCGGATGCTGGAGAGTTAGCAACGTAGCCTCACGCGAAGGCACGAAGGCGCGAAGTCCGGGATGTTGACAGTTCCCTTCGCGTTCTTCGCGGCTTCGCACCTGCGGTGCTCAAACTCCAGGCGTTCAGCCCATCGCTCTTCGCGTGGGTTAATGGTGCTCTCAAAAGAGTGTCTACAGGGCGGGGTACGCCCTGATTTGATCTCCGGCCGGTGGATCGGGACACCTGACGCCGGAGCCGTAGAAAGGCCTTACTCTCCCTTCAGCATCGCGTCGATCGCCGCGGCCGCCTTCTTCGCCGAGCCCATCGCCTCGATCACCGTCGCCGCGCCGGTGGCGATATCCCCGCCGGCGTAGACGTGGGGGATGGACGTCCGGCCGTTCTTGTCGACGGCGACGTTGCCCCTCCGGCCGCGCTCGAGCCCCGGGATCAGGGAGACGAGGAGCGGGTTCGGGCTCGTGCCGATCGCCTGGACGACCATGTCCACGTCGAGGGTGAACTCGCTCCCCTCGATCGGTTCAGGCGACCGGCGGCCGCTCGCGTCCATGCCGCAGAGCGACATCTTCACGCACTCGATCCCCGTGACGCACTGCTCGCCGAGGATCCGGGTCGGGTTCGTGCAGGTGAAGAACTCGATCTCTTCCTCCTTCGCGTGCAGGACCTCGGCCCTACGCGCCGGCATCTCTGCCTCTCCCCGCCGGTAGATCAACGAGACCTTCGCCCCCAGGCGGCGAGCCACCCTCGCCGCGTCCATCGCGACGTTGCCGCCGCCGATCACCGCGACGCGGGCGGCGTGCAGGACAGGCGTGTCGGACTCGGGGAACGCATCGGCGTGCATCAGGTTCACCCTCGTCAGGAACTCGTTTGCTGAGTAGACCCCGTTTAAGTTCTCTCCCGGGATGCACATGAACGCAGGAAGCCCAGCCCCGGTTCCGAGGAAGACCGCGTCGTAGCCGAGGAGTTCGTCCGTGCTGACGCTCCTCCCCACGAGGTGGTTCTTCTTCAGGCGGGCACCGAGGGCGAGCACCTGGTCGATCTCCGCTCTGACGACGTCCTTCGGGAGCCGGAATGCGGGGATACCGTAGGTCAGGACGCCGCCGGCCTCGTGGAGCGATTCATAGATCGTGACGGTGTGGCCGGCGCGGGCGAGTTCGGCCGCGGCCGTCAGCCCGGCGGGGCCGGAGCCCACGACCGCCACGCGCTTCCCGGTCGGCTTTGCCGTCTCGGGGAGTTCGGCGCCGCTCTCCCGCTCCCGGTCGGCCACGAACCGCTCGAGCGCGCCGATCCGGATCGGGGTATCCTTGTTGCCGAGGATGCAGACCCCCTCGCACTGGGTCTCCTGCGGGCAGACCCTCCCGCAGATGGCGGGGAGCATGTTCTGCTCCTTGAGCGCCCGTGCGGCCGCGGGGAAGTTCCCTTCCGCGACGTGCCCGATGAACGCGGGGATGTCGATGCAGACGGGGCAGCCCTTCACGCAGAGCGGCTTCTTGCACTGCAGGCAGCGCTCCGCCTCGGCGATCGCCTCGTCGGCGGAGAGGCCGCCATCGACCTCCTTGAAGTCCTTGATCCGGACGTCGGCCGGCCGGTCACTCATGGTGGTGGCCTCCTTCGCCGCACCGGCACCGGTGCTCCGCAAACCGCTCGAGCGAGGCCTTCTCCTGCCCGGTGTAGATTCGCTGCCGCTGCATCAACTCATTGAAGTCGACCTGGTGCGCGTCGAACTCGGGGCCGTCGACGCAGGCAAACTTCGTCTCTCCCCCGACGGTCACCCGGCAGGAGCCGCACATCCCTGTCCCGTCGACCATGATCGGGTTGAGGCTCACGTAGGTCTTCACGCCGTAGGGAACCGTCGCGCCGGCGGTGACCTTCATCATGATGGCGGGGCCGATAATCCAGACCCGGTCGATCTTCCTCTCCGCGAGCAGTTTCTTCAGGACGTCGGCCGCAAACCCGTGAACGCCCTTGCTCCCGTCGTCGGTCGTTATGTGGAGTTCGTCGCAGATCTCGCGCATCTCGTCCTCGAGGATGAGGAGATCGGCGCTCCTCGCCCCGATGATCCCGATGACGTGGTTGCCGGCACTTTTCAGTTCCTTCGCGATGAGGGGGGTGCTTGCGATCCCGACACCGCCGCCGATGACGCAGCAGGTGCCGTAGTTGCCGATCTCGCTCGGTTTTCCGAGCGGCCCCACGACGTCGCTGATGCTGTCGCCCGCGCCGAGGGTCGCAAGCTCCTCGGTCGTCTTGCCGACGGTCATAAAGATCACCCGGACGGTGTCCCCCCTGATCGCGGAGATGGTGAGCGGTATCCGCTCACCCGCCTCGTGCAGGCGGAGGATGATAAACTGACCCGCCCGTGCGTGCTGCGCCACCTGCGGCGCACGTATCCAGTATTCGTAAACCCGGTCGGCGAGCTTTGTCGCCGCATCTATCTTATACAACTGATTCACTCCTGATGATGTTGGTCGATCTTGGCGTCAAGATACACCTGAACATTTCGTACATATTGTAACTTCAGCCTCTTTACTGCAGCTCTTTCGTCTTGAACCATACCCCGTGACCGGCCTGAGCGAAGATGGATACGGAGTAAAAAACGCGAATGGTTATCCGTTGATCCATCACAGAAGATGGGTATGCGGAACCAGGTAATCTGGGGGATTGCCCTGACCGCCATCGGCGCGGCGATCGCAATCATCGCGGTCCTGGGGCTCCCGTTCCTCCTCATCTACAGCATCCCGCTCATCGTGATCGGCCTCGCGCTGATCGTATGGCGGGGGCGCGAGGAGACCATCGAAGCGATCAAGGAGTGAACGAAGCATGATACTGACGACGACTGCAGAGGTGCCGGGCTACGCTGTGGGAGAGATCCTCGGCGTGGTCTTCGGCAACACCGTACGGACGAAGAATATAGGGAAGGATATCACTGCGGGCTTAAAAAGCCTCGTCGGCGGCGAGCTCCAGGAATACACCGATATGCTCTCCGACGCCCGGACGGAGTCATACAACCGGATGGTCAATTCCGCGCGCGATCTCGGGGCCGACGCGGTGGTGAACATCCGGTTCACGACGTCGCAGACGATGACGACGGCGGCGGAACTCCTCGCCTACGGGACGGCGGTGAAACTCGTTCCGAGGAAGTAAGGGTGGTTGACAGCAGGGGTTCCTGCTTTTCTTTTTAGCTGGGATTTACAGCACGAACTTGCGGCCGTGCGTACGCCCCTGCAAGAAGGGGAGAAGCACGAAGCGCGGATGGGATGGGGGCTACAGCCAGGGGTTTACATGGTAGAGACAGGGGGGGGGGGGGGGGGAACCCCCTCCCCGTCGGCCCCACCCCCAGTGGCGATACCCCCACGGTCCACTGCATGGGAGATGCTGAAGAAGAGCCGTATACGGATTTCCATCGGCTATCGTCACGCACTGCCCCCGCCCCTCGGGGCGGGGGAGGAGGCCGAAGGCCGGGCGGGGTGGGGGCACAGGTATAGCCTTCTGGGGTAGAGACAGGGGAGGGGGGATGCTCCCCCTCCCCACCTGACGGTGGTCGAGCTCCGTTCCTCCGGAACGTCGCACCTCGCACCTAACGGTGCTCGAGCTCGCTGCGCTCGCACTCCCCGCGAGCCGCCACCCCCAATGGCGATATGCGACTGGCCGAAGGGCAGGAGCACGAGCACCTAAGGTGCGCAGCCACCACGGTCCACTGTACCGGGCTCTATACTCGCTAGACTGTGTTACCTGATGTCGCAGGCGCGAAAAACGACGCCCTGTAGCGATCTCAGGGTCAACCGCCACAAAACATGAGCCCAGGGGGAAGCGAACCCCCGGGCTCGCTCACTCTCCGATCTTCTTCACCTTCCGCACCCGCACCGCGACCCCGCGCTTCGACCGGAGCATCTCGTCCGCGCCCATCATCGCCCGGCCGGTGGCGATCGCGAGCGGGCCCTCGACCAGCACCTCGTCGCCCTCCCGAATCCGGGGGTCGCAGTCCGTGATCCCCGGCGCGAGGACATCGCCCTGCGGCACGAACTCGTCTATCCTGACCCGGTAACCCTCCGGGATCAGGTCCCATCCCGCAAACGTCGGGCGGAAGAGCCCGGTCCCGGGATCGATGCTGAAGAGCTGCTGCTTCCCACGCAGAACCGCCATCTGCATGCTCCTCCCCCGGATCTGGAGGCCTCTGGTGTTGATATCGGTCGCAAACTGCCAGGAAACCGTGCCGCGGATGGTGTCGGTCTGCATCCGCCGCTCGCCTTCGAGGGCGTCGTTCAAGGCCCGGAGCGAGGCGGGCGCCGTAGGGTGCCCCTGAGAGGTCACCTCGAGGTCGATCCCGCAGGCTTCCGCCGCCATCTCGGCAACCGTGAGCGCGCCGCCGTCGAGGTGGGCGATCACCCGCCGGTAGGGGTGCGCGGCGAAGTAGCGGGCGAGGATATCGGCGATGAACGCGCACTCCTCACGGTCCCAGTAACCGGTCACCGGCACGTCGTAGTGACCCGCCGGGTAGATCCGCTCGAGTTCTCTCGGGACGAGACCGAGGGGCGAGGTGACGATCAGTTCGTGCGCCCTTCGGTCCACGACATTCATGAAGAGTTTGTGGCTCCGGGAGAGCGAGTAGGGCTTCCTCGCCGAGCAGGGGAGGAGAACCGCGACGTCCGTTCTGGTCGGGACGAACCGCTCGATCACCCGGTCGGCGAACCGCCGGACTTCCGCCCGGTTCTGCGATTCAGAGGTGTTTGCCCGCATCGGCACCGCCCGCGCCACCGGGAGGGAACGCTCCATGAGTTTGTAGTTGCGGTCGAGGAACCGGAGGATGCCGACCTGTGCGGCATCCGTGCGGCACCGGACCTCCATCAGTTCCCGGAGCCTGCCCGCCTCGACGTAGTGCCGCACGAGGGCAATCTCGCGGTCGAGCGCAAGGCGGTTGTGCCACGCGAGGTCGCCCTCCCGGCAGCCCTCGCACCCGCAGACCCCGGTCTCCATCAGTGAAGCGGGGAACTCGCCTTCGGGGAGGCAGAACTTCTTCTGCGCAGACGCGAGGTCGACCCCCCGGTAGTCGAAGAGGTCGAAGCCCGAGTAGATGAGGAGGCAGGCGGTCGAGGGGAGCGCCGCAGCCGGGGCGTACCACGCAGTATCCGGCGGGATCTTCTCTTTTAAGGCAACAAGCCATCCCGCATAATTCCGGGGGTTCTTCCCTGCCGTATGCCAGTTCGCGACCATGACGCAGTCCCCGGACTCCGCCGAGGCGGCGAGCGGGTGGACGGCCACCGGCTGCCCCTCGCCGGGACAAAAGTAGTTCTCCACGAACGCCGGGTCGATGGAGAGCGGGACGTTCGAGAGAGCCCGGTCGCGGAGCGTGGGGAAGAGGACGTCCGTATCGAGGGCGGCCGGGAGGGATACGCTCGCCTCTTCGTGCTCGTAGAACCCTATCCGGGCGAGGCCGTCGCGTTTTTGCGCCTCATACCTGCTCATGGAGCACCTCCGCACCCGGAACCTCTTCGAGGACGAGGCTCGCCCACTCCTCGCCGCACCGGACGGCAAACCGGCTCTCCGGGTGCGCCTCCATCAGCGCCCGGATACCTACGCACCCCGACCTGACCATATCGTCGTCCCATTCCGGGACCTCGCTCTGGCCTACCGGGAAGGTCTCCGCGAGTTCCACCGGGTAGGGGCCGAAGGGTGGTTTGAAGTTCAGGAGGGTGTCGAACCCGGGCGCACCCTGCCCGTCGAACGAGATGAGCACCTGCTCGCCGAGGGGGATGCGGGGGATGACCTCGTGGAATCGGAGCACCTCCGTTCTCCGGCAGGTCTCCGAACCCCGGTAGAAGAACCGCCGCTTGGAGACGGGATCGTCGCGTTCGAGTTCCGCAGTGCGGGCGAGGAGTTCACGGTAGCCGTCGAGCAGGCGCGGGTGGCTCCGGCACCGCTCGTCGACCAGTTCCCAGAGCGTCCCGTCCTGGATCGCCTGCCGGATACGGGCGATCTCCGCGAGGGTGACGTGCAGGTTGTGGAGGGCGAGCAGCCGCTCCCGATCGTCGGACTTCCGGAGCTCGTCGGCGGTCATCGAGCGGCAGACCCGGCAGGCGCACGGGAGTTCTGCGAGTTCGTCGATCTTGAAACTCCCGTGCGGGGTGATGTAGCGTCCTTCCCGCGCGAAGAGGGCGTATGCGGCCGAGTCGAAGAGGTCGCAGCCCATCGCGACGGCGAGGGCGAACATCGACGGGTGGCCTGCGCCGAAGAGGTGAACGACAGTCGCCGGTGAGAGGCCGCGTTTCGCCGCGAGGACGACCTGCACGAGTTCTTTGTAGCGGTAACTCTCCATCAGCGGCACCACGGCCCCGACGGGAGCGAAGGTGAAGCCGAGGTCCCGGACGGCCCGGCCCGCCTCCTCGCGGAGGTCGGTGAAGATGCCGCCCTGCACCGGCCCGGCAAGGTTCGCGTCGGGGAAGAGGGCCTGTGCCTCCCGGATCCGCTCCATCGTGATCCCGAGTTCTCGTGCCGCCCTCTCCCTCCCCGCGTCCGGCGGGGTGGGGATGTCCAGGGGGACGACGATATCGCTTCCTATCGCCTGCTGGAACTCGAGCGTCTCCTGGTTGCTCACCTCGACCTCCCCGTAGACGGAGAGCTGGAACGAGCCCGAGTCGGTCATGATGACGCCGTCGAAGTCGAGGACGCCGTGAAGCCCTTCCGCGAGCGCCCGGTCGCGGTACTCCGTGCTCCGCCTGAAGATGTAGGCGTTCGTGATCAGCGCTTCGACGCCCATCTCCCGCATCTCGCGGGGGGTGACCAGGGGGAGGTGGGGATTGACGACGGGGAGGAGCGCGGGCGTCCGGACCGTTTTATCGTTCACCCTGAGTTTGCCGACCCTTCCCGCGATATCTTTGTGTATGACTTCAAACGTAATTGCCATTCGGGTTAAACCGCCTTTTCTTCGAATATCTGCCCCTCGAACGTCTGCACGGCGACATCGGCGCGCTTCCAGCACCCGGGCGGGAGCCCGGCCTTGACGCAGGTCTGGTCGAGGAACTCTCTGCTGCTCCAGCCGTACTCGGTCGGGACCTGCGGGAGGAGGAGACCTCCTCTCCCGAGGCCGCTGACGATCAGGCCGTGCTTCCCGACCTCGACATGGTCGGGGCGCTCCTGTGGCGGGCAGTCGAGCGTCCGGGGAAGCGTGAGCACCGTCACCTCGAGATCGAGGTCGTCGAGTTCCGACCGCGATACCGGGGGAAACCGGGGATCCTCGAGAGCCGCCGATGCTGCCGCCTCGACGATCGCGTCACCGAGCGGTTTTACCGGGTAGGGGAGGCCAATGCATCCTCGGAGTTGTCCCTGCCGCTTGATCGTGACGAAGACGCCGCGCTTATCCCTGAAGACCTCAGGGGGATCGGGCAGCACCATCCGTTCGCCGTCGACGGCGTTCTCGATGGCGCTCCGTGCCAGTCGAACTGCCGTTCTGCCTTCTTCCGGGGTCAGCATTTCCATCAAAATGGGTTGTATGATATTGAATACTTTTAGTCTTTCTCGGGAGAAGAGGAAGCGGGAGCACCGGGCGAAGTGGTGATGGAGCAGGGCGCGTTGCCCTCGGGCCGCACCAGAACGGTCAGGGTCTCGCCCGCAGGAATCGGCCGGTCGAGGCACAGGCGGATCGTGCACTCTTCCCCGGCACCGAGGAGGTTGTCGCCCCCGGACGTTGCCGCCGACCACGTCCCCGGTTGCGGGAGGACGTCTCCGGACGGGGCGAGGATCTCGAGGTAGGTCCCTGCCATGACCGTCACGGTGGCCCGGGCAAGGTCGACCGGATCGCCTTTTCCGGTATGGGCGATGCGGACGGCGACGGTATCGACGTAGATCCCGGAGAGCCCCGGAACCGACGAGGAGCCGGTGACCTCCCCGACCGGTTCGAGACACGGTTCGCCTGCGGTGCAGACGGGGTATATATCCGAATCAGGCGTTGAGCCGCTGTTCATGCCGTTCGCCCCGAACGAGACGAGCGAGAAGAGTGTGGTGACCGCGACGAATGCCGCAAAGATTGCCGCAAGCTCCAGGTGTGTGTGAACTTCGCTTCCCCCCATGGTAACGCCAATGGTAAGACCCTGGAACGGGTATAAAAATTTATCTCTGTCTCTGGTATGCGCGGCCGATCCTGAAACGCCCATGGATTGGTTCTATTTCCGGCGGTTGGGGGTGAACCCGGGCGGAGCACCCGCACGGGTATATATTCCCGGGTGAAATAATGTATGGGAGAGGGAGAGTGCGGCCGACGGTGGCATATGTTTGTGCCGCTGAGGAAAGTCCTCCCACCGGCCAGACACGCAGCCGCATGCAAGTGCGGGTGGCGAGAGTCACGGCAATGACACAGAAACGACACGGCCCGCCGTCAGTGATGAAACGATCGAGCCCCCGTCCGGGGGCGAGCGGCGCGGGTTTCCGCGCAACTCGTTGAACGTAGCGGCGGGAAACGATGAAACGGTGAATCCCTGCGGGTGCAAGCCAGAATCGGGCATATGGATCGTCTGGTATCCGCTCAGGTATGGCGCGTAGCTGAATGCCGCACAGAACAGAAGGAGGCTTACTCCTCCCACTCTTCACAATCGCGAGCTCTTTTCGATGAAACCGTTATGGAGCCTCAGCCGCCCCGCGGTCTCAGGTCAATCTCCTCAAAGGTCACGACGTGCGAATCGAAGACGTCGTCCCGCTCGTTTATGAAGATCTGGACGAAGATCTCGGCGGGCGCGTTCTCCAGGGATACGACGTCGCCGTGCTCCGCTCTGACCACGAACCCGATGGACTCCAGTCCGCTCCGGACGGCTTCCCGGGTGTGGTAGGTCGAGAGGATATCCCTGACCTTCGCGAGGACGGCCTGCTGTTCTTCCTCCGTTATGGGCATACTCTCTCATGCGCCCGGGGGTATATTAACCTCTTCAGTGCCTACAGGCAAATATATATGTAAAAAAATTACCTATAGTAATAAGATGGAGATACCCACCCCGGCGGAACTGCGGGAAAAACGGCTCCGGATGGGCTTAAAGCAGGCTGATGTAGCCCGTATGGCCGGAATCAGCCAGTCCATGGTCGCGCGGATCGAGGCGGGGAGCGTGGACCCGAGGGTGAGCACGCTCGCCAAGATCGTGGAAGTCCTGCGCGCAGCGGAGCACTCGGCGGTCACGGCGGCCGACGTGATGCACACCCCCGTGCTCTCCGTCGGCCAGGACGAACCCGTCGGCCGCGCCGTCGAGATCATGGGCAAGAACGGTATCTCCCAACTGCCGGTGCTTGAGAACGGGGTGCCCGTCGGGTGTATATCCGAGTCGGCGATCATGAACGCCATGGAGGAGGGAGGACTCCACCAGACGCACCGGAAACTGGTGCGGGACTATCTGGAGCCCGGGTTCCCGACGGTTCCCCCGACGGCGCCGATCGATACGGTCGTCCACCTCCTGCACCACAACCACGCGGTCATCGTCATCGAGAAGGGGAAGGTGCGGGGTGTGATCACCAAGCACGACCTGATATCGTTGATTACGTGACACTTGTTTCGGTTCTTCGTGGCTTCGCGTGAGATAGTTTACGGGGACAGCGGCGAGGTCTCGCGCGAAAGACGCGAAGAGGAGTTGCTCATAGCCAAATCGGGTCTTCGCATGAGACTCTGCCGTTGCTTCTATCCTCTACCTCGCGCACCTCACACGAAGGATGTGGAGTCCGATTCGAAAGCCCTTAACCGTGAAGACCCTTCTAGAGCAGTGAGACCAGATCCCGGAGAACCGCTTCGGGGTCGTCGGCCTTGACCACGCTTGAGGCGAGGAGAACGCCGCATGTTCCGAGGTCGACGGCGATCTTCACGCACTCGCCCGACTGGATGCCCGCCCCGGTCAGGACGTTCACGTCCGGGTTCACCGCCCGAACGGCGTTGACCGACCGCTCGATGATCCCCGGGTCGGCCTTCGAGACCGAGACCCCGCTCCCGATCAGTTCCGGGGGCTCGATTGCCACGTAGTCGGGCCGGAGGGCTGCGGCGGCGGCGCTCGTTGCGTCGTTGTTCGTGCAGACGACCGACTCGAGGTGGAGCCTCCGGGCAGCCTGGACGCAGGCGTCGATGTCGGCCAGGGTGAGGCGGCGCTCGGAGTGGTTGATCAGGGTGCCCCGTGCGCCCGCCGACCGGACGGCTTCGGGGAGAATATGGCCGGTATGGGCGCCGGGCGTAATCGCATCGATATGCTGGGCGTAGACCGGTATCGCGTAGTGGTGGCTCATCGGGTGGAGTTCGGTGAAGGCCGGCGCGATGCCGATGACGGCTCCGCTCTCTTTTGCCACGATCTCGGCCGCAGCGGCGATCCGGTGAGCGTTGTGGCCCATACCCTCCTGATAGGTCTTGAGATTGACCAGAATGAACGGGGAATCCATATTCATCACGTCTGCCTGATAGGTTGCTCCACCTGATATTAACTCTGATGCCGGGGGCGGCCGCCGACGACGCCCCTTACTCCTCAATCCCCCTAACAAAGTGCCCGCCGGTGATACCTCCGAGCGCCCGCCGTTTGATCTCGTCCTTGAGCCCGGGGAGGGCGCCGGTCTCCCCCCGGGCCACAGCGTCGATTCCCGCCCGGTAAAGGCGGGTCATCTCCGCTGCGTAGCGAGGCCCCCGTCCCCGTGCGTCGATGGCGACGGCGTCGATCCCCATCCCTGCGATCCGGGGGAGGCGGTCGATGAGAGAGGTCTCGACGGCGTTTGCGATGTAGGTCCGCCCCTCGCTGTCGGACCGGAGCGGAAAGACGCGGTTTCGCCCGTCCTGGATGCCCAGGAACCCTTCTCCGGCGACCGCCGCCGCGAGCCTGTCCTCGGTCACCATCGCCTCGACGTTGCCCTGCACGAGCACCTCGAGTTCGGGGATATCCCCGGCCAGGGCCGCAAGCCCGGCAAGGTCGTCGGCCGGGAGTTCGGGGGATGCCGTGCACCGCAGGAAGAGCGGCGCGAGTTCCGCGGCGGTGCGGTGGTTCCAGAGGTTCAGCCCGGCGGCGCCGTAGAGCGCCATCCGGGGTTCGGCCCGCCGCACCGCATCGGCAGCACCGAGCCCGCTCACCATCACCCCGCGGACGCCCGCATCGTAGAGCGACGGGAGGAGGGGAGTCGCCGCGTCGAGGAAGGTGCGCCGGGTGACCGACGGCCATTTCCAGACGAGGTCCGCACCCCCCTCCCGGAAGACGGCGGCGGCCTCCTCGAAGATGCCGGGAGCGCATACCTCCAGGTAGACGGTGCGGGCGCCGCCCCGGACGGCAGCCTCCGCACCCTCGAGGGTGTCGGTGTAGACCGAGACCGACGGAAGCCGGGGGTTCCGGTGAGCGCCTGCCGTCCGCTGCAGCCCGGCGA
Source organism: Methanoculleus chikugoensis (assembly GCF_019669965.1). NCBI lineage: Archaea > Methanobacteriati > Methanobacteriota > Methanomicrobia > Methanomicrobiales > Methanomicrobiaceae > Methanoculleus > Methanoculleus chikugoensis. The sequence continues at coordinate 1,486,653 of NZ_AP019781.1, forward strand.
TAGCCGTCCCGGCCCGTTCCCGGGCCGCCCGCACCGCATCCTCCCCGGGTCGCCGTGCGGCGAGCACCGACTCCTCGACCCTCCCAAGGAATGCCCGCCGGACCCGGTTCAACTCCCCAAGCGGGCTAAAGAGCCCGCCGGGGTAGCGGAGCGTCAGGTTCCGGATCGCAAACGGGGTTCCCCCGGTCTTTGTGAGTTGCTCCGCGATCTGCTCCCCGGTGAGCGGCCGGCTCCGTGCCGGCTCCATCGCAAGGTCGGAGCGGTAGCGCACCCGGAGCGGCTCGCCGCCGTCCGGGTCGACGACCGCCTCCAGGCAGGGCGTCCCCTCCTCCCAGGCGACCGTTACGTCGAGCAGCAGCGGCTGCAGGTGTCTCTTCATGATCTGCTTTGCCCGCTCCTCGAGATCCGCGCTCTTCGTCAGGAAGACCCGGGCGCCGACATCGACGGGTGCGGGGACGGAGAGCCGCACCGTGCCGGAGCGGACAGGGGGGGTGCCGCGAACGACCGCTCCTGCGTCGCGGTCGGGATCGTCGGTGCAGAAGGCGAGCCCGTCACCGGAACGCGGCACGAGATCGCCGGTGAGGCGCACGGTCGCCTCCTGCCTCCGGGGGTCGTAGCCGGTGACCGTGCCGAGCGGGACGCCCCGGTTCCCGGGCCGGTCGCGTGCCATGATATCGCGGGCGCCGAGAATGTAGCCCTCCGTGAACTCCCGGTTGAACGCGAGCGCAAGGTCGCGCATATCCTCCCGCGAGGGCGACCAGTCTTCCCCGGCGGCGATCGCGTCGAGAGCACGCCGGTAGATGTCCGTCACCGTGGCGACGTACTCCACCGAGCGCATCCTCCCCTCGATCTTGAGCGAGGCCACCGGTGCGCGTGCAAGGAGGCCGAGGCGCGGGTATACCGAGAGATCCCGGGTCGAGAGCAGGTAACGGTCCGATCCGGGCCTTGCCCGCAGGTCTTTCGGGCGCCCGTACTCGTCCGTCGCGGCGGTCACGAGCCGGTAGGGCTTCCGGCAGGGCTGGGCGCACATCCCGCGGTTCCCGCTCCGTCCCCCGATGACCGAGGAGAGGAGGCACTGGCCCGAGTAGCAGTAGCAGAGCGCCCCATGGGCGAAGACCTCGATCCCGATCCCCCGCGCCTCCGCATCGGCCGCGATGTCCTCGATCTCGGCTAGCGTGAGTTCCCGGGCGAGCACCACGCGGGAGAGCCCCTCCCGTGCCGCCCGCGCCACGCCCTCCCGGTTGTGAATCGCCATCTGGGTCGAGGCGTGGAGTGTGAGGTCCGGGACGATCTCCCGGGCAAGCGCCGCCACCCCGATGTCCTGCACCAGGACGGCGTCGACCCCGAGCTCGTAGAGGTGGAGGAGATAGCGGGCGACGCCGGGGAGTTCGGCGTCCCGGACGAGGACGTTTACGGTGACGTAGACCCTGACACCGTGGAGGTGCGCGTAACCGACGGCGGATTCGAGCTCCTCGTCGGAGAAGTTCGCCGCGTAGTGCCTGGCCCCGAACCGTTGCCCGGCGAGGTAGACGGCATCGGCACCGGCGGCAACCGCCGCGGCCAGGGCCTCCGGCGACCCGGCCGGCGCAAGCAGTTCCGGCGACCCGGACATCTGATGATGATCGTGCGGCATCTGTTCCGTACCGTTCGCCTCGACGGCCTATATACCCACCCCGGACGAAGCGGGTATCCTTTTCGGGCAGGAGAGCAATCTGGAGAGGGGCTTGTGTATGGATTGCATAGGAATTATCGGCTACGGGCACATGGGCAGCATGCTGGTGAACGGTTTTCTCTCGTCCGGCGTTCTCGGCATCGATGAGGTCGTGGTTACGTCCAGGAGCCGGGAGAGCCGGGATGCCTGCGCCGCAGCATGGCCCGGCATCGGCATCGCCGCAACGAACCGGGAACTCGCCCGGCAGTGCCGCACGATCGTCCTCGCCGTCAGGCCGCAGGAGACAAAAGAAGTCCTCAGCGAGATCGTCCCCGTGATGGACGGTGACGAGCATATCGTCTCGCTCGCCGCAGGCATCGGCCTCGCGGAGATCGAGGGGATGTTTCCGGGCTCGGTCACCCGGGTCGTGCCCACGATCACCTCCACGGTCGGGCAGGGGACGACGCTTATCTGCCATGGGCGGCAGGTGGGCATGCACGACGCTCTCCGGGTGGAGGGGCTCTTCTCGGCCATCGGGAATGTGATGCTCGTCGGCGAGGAAGAACTCCCGGCGGCCACCATACTCTCGAGCTGCGGGCCGGGGCTGTTCGCCGCCATCATCGAGGAACTTGCGGGCGCGACGGTTCGTGCGAGCGGTCTTACGCCGGAACAGGCGCTCGCGCTCGCGACGGAGACGGCCGCAGCTACGGCCGCCTACCTCCGGGAGACCGGCGAGACCCCCGGCGACCTGGTCGGGCGGGTCGCGACCGGCGGCGGCGTCACGGAAGTCGGCGTCCGGGGGTTCCGGGAACGGCTGCCGGAGGTCTTCGACGAGGCGGTCGCCGCCATGCTGGAACGCTACGGTGCGGTGGGGAAGTGACGGCGGGCCGGGACCGCTCCCGATCTTCGGGCGACCGCAGGCAGACTTTTAAGTGATAGGGCGGGAATACATCCGGTAACTATGAAGATCGTCGTCTCTGTGGAGAATGCCGCCGCTATCGACGAGGTGACGGGGTACAACCCGACGTTCATCGAGATCAGGCTTGACAGGATGGAGGGGGATCTGCTGGACCAGGTTCATGCGATCCGGGAGAAGACCGATATTCCGCTGATCGCCACACTCAGGAGCAGGGACGAGGGAGGCCGGTTTGTCGGCGACGCGGACATCTGGGCCCGGATTGTCGGGCCGATAGCGCGATACGTCGATATCGTGGACGTGGAAGCGCGCTACCGGGATCACGCGCCGTTCATCAAGAGTCAGGGGGTCCAGATCCTTGCGTCGCTCCACACAAACGAGATGCCCACACAGCCGGAGCTCGGGAGGATCGAGGAGATGCTCCGGTCATACGGCGATATCCCGAAGATCGTCGTGCGCCCTAAAACCCGGGAAGACCTCTTCGAACTCGTCCTCTTCACCCACCAGGCCCAGAAACCCATCTGCACGAGTATCATGGGCGCCGAGTTCCGCTACGCCCGCGCAGTCCTGCCCCTCTTCGGGTCGGAGTTCACCTTCTGCCATGCCGGCACCCCGACGGCCGAGGGGCAGTACCACATACGGGAGATGCGGCAGCTTGCGGATCTGCTGAAGTGAGGGGGAGGCCCGGGGTGGGGTGGGCTTTTGAAGATAGTGAATTTCGAGTTGAGTTCGGCAAAACGGTGAGTGTGCAAGCGCTGAGGGTGTGGGTGTGCTCGCCACGCTCTTGACTGCCATAGGTTCACGTTTGTTTAACGTAATCGAAAGACGGTTTTCCCTCCGGTCCCGTAAAATGGCTTACCAGGGGATATCGCCACGCACTGCCCCCGCCCCCGGGGGCGGGGGGGAGGCCGGAGGCCGGGCGGGGTGGGGGTTACAGGAATTCCTTAGGATGTGGAGACAGGGGAGGGGGGATGCTCCCCCCTCCCCGTCAGCCCCTCCCCCAATGGCGATACCCCCACGGTCCACCGCATCGGGCCTTACTTGATATCCGTTGGCCTAGCAATCTCGATTCCACAGGGATAGCGATACCTCGCAAGGCAGGACCCCTAAAGCCCTTCCCTAAAGGGACTGCCCTGCCCCTCGATTTTACTCCCCAAACTCCCGGTACTTCGCCTGTTCGAGCATCGCATCCAGGATAACCATCGCGAGCATGCACTCCGCGACCGGGACGATCCGCGGCGCGATGCAGGGGTCGTGCCGTCCTTCGACCGTAATCTCCCGTCCCTTCCCGGCGATATCGACGGTCTGCTGTGCCTTGCGTATCGAGGGCGTCGGCTTGACGGCGAGCCGGACGACGATATCCTGCCCGGTGCTGATCCCGCCGAGGACGCCGCCCGCACGGTTGCTCAAAAACCCGGCTTCGCCTATCTGGTCGTTCATCTCGCTTCCGAGCAACCGGGCGGCGCCGAACCCCTCGCCGAGCTCGACGCCCTTCACCGCACCGATCCCCATCATCGCCCCGGCGATCGCGGCGTCGAGTTTCCCGAAGACCGGGTCGCCGAGCCCCGCCGGGCACCCGGCCGCCGTCACCTCGACGATCCCGCCCACGGAGTCGCCGGCATCGCGGGCGGCACGGATCTCTGCTTCCATCGCTTCTGGCTCCGTCGCGGTGTGCACTTCGAGAACCCTCCCCCGGATCGCGATGCCGCAGGGTTCGAGGCATCGGATCGCCACCGCCCCGGCGGCGACCCGGGCAAGGGTCTCCCGACCCGAACTCCTCCCGCCGCCGCGGTGGTCGCGGAGCCCGTACTTCGCCTGCCAGGTGTAGTCCGCGTGGCCCGGCCGGAAGACGTCCCGGAGCGCGTCGTAGTCCTTCGACCGGACGTCCCGGTTCCTGACGAGAAGCGCGATCGGGGCGCCGGTCGTTCGCCCCTCGAAAACCCCTGAGAGGATCTCTACCCGATCGGTCTCCTGCCTCCCGGACTCAAGCGGGCTCTTCCCCGGCCGCCTGCGGTCGAGGTAAGGCTGGATATCCGCCTCCGTGAGGGGGATGCCGGGCGGGCAGCCGTCGACGACCGCGCCCACTGCTAACCCGTGGCTCTCGCCGAACGTCGTGCACCTGAAGTTCCTTCCGAACGTGTTCATGCAAGCATCTCCCGCACCAGTTCAGGCGTGACCGCAATTCCGGTGATCAGCCGGAACTGCTCCGTTGCCTGGTAGACGAACATCTCCGTGCCGGGTATCGTCTCGCACCCGGCCTCCCTCGCCGCCCGGATGAGAGGCGTCTCCGGCGGCGTATAGACGAGGTCGAAGACGGTCGTCTTCCGCTCGAGGTCGTCCGCGGCAAGCAGGCTCCGGGTGTCGGGCTCCATCCCGACCGGGGTCGTGTGTACCACAACATCGGCGTCGCTCCCCCTAAAATCTTCCAGTACTCCCCACCGGCACTTGAAGCGCTCGGCAAGCTTCCGCGCCGCCTCCGGCCTCCGGGCAAGCACCGTGACTTCCATATCGAGCGAACGAAGCGCGTAGACCGCAGCGGCCGCCGCGCCCCCGGCGCCGAGCACCACCGCCCGCCCGCCCCGCCGGTGGATGAGCGGGGTCCTGACGCCCAGCCAGTCGGTGTTGTGGCCGTACATCCTCCCTCCGCACCGGACGACGGTGTTCACCGCCCCGATCGCTGCCGCGTGCTCGTCGACTTCATCCAGATCGCGTATCACATCGGCCTTGAACGGGATGGTGACGGATAAGCCCTTCAGGGGGAGGAGGTTTGCGAGGCGGATGATGACTCCCGCATCCGGCCACTCGAAGCGAGTGTAGTGATAGTTCATCTCGAAGTGTTCAAAGAGCCGGTTGTAGAGGAGCGGGCTCCTGCTGTGGGCGCAGGGGTTCCCGGCGATGCCGCACACCATGAGACCCGGATTCCGTTCGAGCATATCCCGGACGGCCGTGAGCCCGAATCGCTCAAGGAGAGCATCGCGCTCATGCTTTCGCGTCTTTGCGTCTTCGCGTGCGGTCACATTCCCATATCCTTGCTCCCGGACGATCATATCCACGACCTCTCCCGGAGTGCGCTTCCCGGTATCGATGCAGACGTCGGCCGCACCGAGGTAGGCCTTCTTTCTCCGGAGAAGAAGCGTGCGCACCTCCTCCTCCGGCGGGAGACCGGTCAGCCCCGGCCGGTCGCTCCCGGCGATCCGGTTTACGATGGTTCCGGGCGGTGCGGTGAGGAGATAGATCTTGCCTTGCCGCCGGAGATCGGCGACGTTTGCCGGGTCGCATACCGCCCCGCCGCCGGTTCCGATCACGCCCTCCACATCCCTGAGCGACGCGACAACCTCACGCTCAAGGGCGCGGAAGTGCGCCTCGCCGGCCCGGCGAAAGATCTCCGGGATCGGCATCCCGGCCCGCCGCTCGACGAGCGCATCGGTGTCGTAGAACGGCAGCCCGAGGCGATCCGCGAGGATCCGCCCGACTGATGTCTTCCCGGTCCCCCGGAAACCGATAAGGGCGACCTTCACAGCAGCCCCTCCCCGTAGAGCGCCTCCCAGAACCCGGGAAAAGACTTCTCCACGCATGCGGGGTCACGGATCGCCATCCCCCCGACCGCGAGGCCGAGCACGGCAAACGCCATCGCTGTCCGGTGGTCGTCGTGCGGGTCGACGGCCACCCCGTGGAGGGGCGCGGGCGTGATCGTGAGGGAGTCCTCCGTGACCTCGACTCCCGCACCCATCCGCCGGAGGGTCTCCGCCGTCACCCCGACGCGGTCGCTCTCCTTGTACTGCAGGTGCGCCGTTCCCGTGATCCTCGTCGGCGACCCTGCCGTCGCCGCCACCGCCGCAAGCGTCTGGACGGTGTCGGGGGACGAGGACATATCGATCTCGATGCCTTCGAGATCGCCCGTCCGCTCCACCGTCACCGCGTCGGTGCCGGAGGTCACCCGGCACCCCATCGCTTCGAGGGCGTCGAGGAACCGGCGGTCGCCCTGGACGGACGCCGGGTTCAGGCCCGTGACCGCGACCCTCCCGCCGCAGACGGCCGCGACCGCGAAGAGGTAGGAGGCCGAGGAGTAGTCGCCCTCGACAGGATAGTCCCTCCCCCGGTAGGCTCTACCGCTCTCCACCCGGAACCAGTCGTAGCCCCGCCGCTCGATATGCGCACCAAACCCGAGCATCACGTCCGCGGTCACGTCGAGGTATGACCGGGAGGCCGGGGCCGCCGGGAGCGTGAGTTCCACATCCTCGTCCGCGTACGGCGCCGCCATCAGGATGGACGAGACGAACTGGCTGCTGATGCTCCCGTCGATCGCCGTCTTCCCGCCCCGGAGCCTGCCGGAGATGCGGATGGGCGGGAACCCCGGCTCGCCGACAAACGCGACCTCCCCGCCGAGCGCCCGGAGCGCCCCGGCAAGGGGGCCGACCGGCCGCTCGAGCATTCGCGGGCTCCCCGTCAGCACCACCGGGTGCCGGGAGAGGAGCGCCGCCGAGGTGAGGAGCCGCAGCGTCGTTCCGGAGTTCCCGCAGTCGATCGTCACCTCTCCCGGTGCGGGGAAGGTGCCGCTGCAGCCGGCGACGGCGATCTCCCCCGGCAGCCACTCGAGCGGCACCCCGAGGGTTTCAAGCCCCCGGGCGGTCAGTTCCGTATCGGCCGCCCGAAGGGGGCCCGCGATCCGCGTTCTTCCCGAGGCGAGCGCTCCTGCGATCAGCGCCCGGTGGGTGTAACTCTTCGAGGGCGGCGCTGGAAACGTTGCGTCGACCGGGCCGATCCGCGAAACCCTGACGATCATATCTCCGGCACCTCCATGCGGGCGTAGCACCCGAGTTCCCTGACGGCGGTCATGCTCTTGAGTTCCTCCTTTGCTTCCCGCCATCCTGCGGCGATCTCCATGTCGATGAAGAACAGGTACTTCCCCATGCCCCGGCGGGACGGCCGCGACTCGATCCGGGTCAGATTGATCCCGCGCCGGGCGAAGACCGCGAGGATATCGGCAAGGAGCCCGACCCGGTCGAGTTCGGGATCGACGAGGAGGCTGCACTTCGTGGCTCCTGCGCTCCCGCGGGGGAGAGCGAATATCTCGACGAACCGGGTGGTGTTCTCCCTGCTGTTCTGGACGTCCCGGACGGCAATCGGGAGGCCGTAGATCCGTGCCGCCGTCTCCGAGACGACTGCGCCGGCGTGCTCGTCCTTCTGCATCGCCATCGCGCTTGCCGCATTGCTGCTCGTGTGCACGACCTCCACCCCGAGGCTCTCGAGGAGGACGGAGCACTGTTCGTGCGTCTGCGGGTGCGCGTAGACGACCGAGAGGCGTCCGGGATCTCCCCGGGCCGCGAGGTGGTGCCGGACGGGCATGTAGGCCTCTCCGGTTATCGAGACATCGAACTCCATCAGTCCCTGGAGCGTCTCCCCCACGCCGCCCGCCTCCGAGTTCTCGATCGGCACGAGCCCTTTTGCTCCTCCGGCCGCCACGCGCTTGATGATGCTGCGGATGGTCGACAGGAGTTCGATATCGTCCCCGTAGAGCCTGACCGCGAGTTCGTGGCTGAATGTTCCCGCCGGCCCGAGCGTTGCGACGGTCATCGGCTCACCACGTGGTTGATGAGGTCGTCCGTCTCTTCCGTCGCCGCCGCGAGATACGAGGCGTAGTGTCCGGCATTCTCGGCAAAAAACGCCCTGAACCGTTCGTCATCCCGGGACTCGATGATCTCGCGGAGCGTCCGGACAGCCTCCTCGAACCTGCCGAGCACCTCCGGCACGGCCGGGTTCATCTGGAGGATGTCGCCGTAGAGCCCCGCATCCTGAGCGAGGAGTCGTCCGACGAGGCCCATCTCGATCCGGTAGACCGGGCTCGTGAACGCGAGGGTCTCTCCGACGTCGGCGCCGGTCCGGCGGATCGCCTCCGCCTTTGCAAGCGTTCCGAAGTGGGTGAGCCCCTGGATCACCGCCATCATCCGGTCGTGGTCTTCCGGTGTCGAGAGGGTGATCGCCGCTCCCTGGTCGCGGAAGACGGAGAGGAGCCCTTCAAGGGTCTCCGGGCGGCACCGGGCCGGGGTCGCGACGATCGTCTGGCCCCGGAGCGATGTGGCGCCCGGCCCGAACATCGGGTGAAGCCCGATCACCTCCGCACGGGAGGCGAGCATCGCCCGGACGGGTTCGACCTTGAGGGAGGTGAGGTCGCAGAAGACCTGCTCTTCCGAGAGGAACGGAATGACCTCGAGGATCACCCCGACAGTGGCGCGGATGGGGACCGATACCATGACGAGATCTGCCATCTCCACGACATCCCGGTTGGTGAGGGAGGTCTTCGTCCCGGAGACGATCGTCTCCCACCCGGCGGCCTCGAAGACCCCGGCAAAGAACCGCCCCATCTGCCCCGTGCCGCCGATGATGCCTGCAAGCATTGCTGTCATTTCTCCAGGATCGTCTCTTTGACGGCGACGCCGAAATGCCGCCCGCCCTCCGCGACGCTGCCGAGCACCTTATCGCCGACGGCGAGGGCGGCGACCGATACGGCCGTCCCGTCGGTTCTGACGAGCCGGATCGTCTCGGCGTTCTGGAGAACCAGGCTCACCGTTGCACCGCCGGCCTTCGCCTCGACGAGGAGGAGCGGGCGGCGCTCGATCTTCACCCTGCCGACGACCGCCTCGTGGGTCGGGCCGGTATGCTCCGCGACGAGCACCCTATCCCCCACCGCGAGGTCGGCGAGGTACGCGGTCTTTCCGTTGGGGAGGAGGATGTAGGCGTGCACCGCCCCGGCGTTCACCCGGAACGGGCGCGGCGCCACGTAGGGGTTCTCCAGGGTCTCGGGGTGGACCATCAGGAACGCCGAGGAGGTGTTGCCGACGAGCATCCCCTCCCCGTCGGCAAGGATCGAGCAGGTGTCGACGCAGACCCGGTCCCCCATCCCGACGGGGACGATCCGGGTCACCTCGAAGGGGACGAGCGGAACCTCTTCGCCGGCGCCGGCGATCACGCTCGCCACCCGCCGGATCTCCGCCGGATCGTCGGTCGCAAGGAGAATGCCCGCCGCCCCGCGTTCGAGGACGGTCAGGGCGACCTTTGCCTCTTCTGCGTTCGCGACCGCCGCAACGATCCGGTCGGACTGCGCGACGAGGTTCTCGAGCGGGATGACCGTCCAGTCCCGCGTCCGGACGATGACGTAGCCCTCGCGGGAGAGCCGGAGCGCCTCCTCCTCGGACTCCTTGTCGACGATCTCGATCTCGAAGACGTCCTTTCCGGTGACGAGGTCACCGTTCTCCGCGATCGTCGTCACCCGGCCGAGTTCCCGCACGCGTTCTGCGTCGTCTACCATCAGGGCATCTGCGCCGCTCTCGATCGCGGTCGCCGCGAGATCCTTTCTCCACGGCCTGATATCAACCCAGAACTGCTTCATCGCTCCGTCTCCAGGGCTTCGGCCGCGCTTTTGCCCTCGTGCACCACCCTGGATATCGCGGCGATGAACCGGGCCGGGTCGCCGCGCTGGAAGGCGTTTCTTCCCATGCAGACACCCGCCGCGCCCGCATCGATCGCGTCCCGGATGGTCGTGAGCGTCTCCATATCCCCGCCCTTCTCGCCGCCGGCGATCATCACCGGCACCGAGCAGGCGGCGGTGATCCGGCGGAACGTCTCGGGATCCCCGGTGTAGTTCGTCTTGATGAGATCGGCCCCGAGCTCTTCCGCCACCCGGACGCAGTGCCCGACCGACTGCGGCGATACGGGATCGATCCCCTTGCCGCGGGGGTAGATCATGATCAGGAGCGGTATCCCCCAGCGGTTGCAGTCGCGCACCACCTCGCCCGCCGATTCGATCATCCTCGACTCGTTCGGCGCGCCGAGGTTGATGTGGATCGAGACCGCGTCGGCGCCGAGCGCGACCGCCTCCTCCACGGTGCAGACGAGCACCTTGTCGTTCGGGTCGGGGTTCATCGATGTGCTCGCGGAGAGGTGGACGATGAGCCCGATATCCTTTCCGCGCTTCCGGTGCCCTCCCTTCACCATCCCCTTGTGGAGGACGATGGCGTTTGCCCCGCCCTCGCTCACCGCGTTGACCGTCTCGGTCATGTTGCAGAGCCCTTCGATCTGGCCCATCGTGAACCCGTGATCCATGGGGATGATCACGGCGCGGCCGGTGTTCCTGTCCATTATCCGCTCGAGGCGGATCTCTTTTCCAATCATGTTATCACGTCCTCAAGATCTCAACTGCTTCCTCTGCCGACCGCCCTTCATGGATGATCAGTGCGGCGGCACGGATAAGGCGATCGGGCGCCGGGTGCTGGAAGGCGTTCCTCCCGATCGATATCCCGGCGGCACCTCCTTCCATCGCACCCTCGACCAGGTCGAGGATTGCCCGATCATCGGTCTTCGAGCCGCCCGCGACCACGACCGGCACCGGGCATCCTCTCGTTACCTCGCGGAACGAGTCCGGGTCGCCGGTGTAGACGGTCTTGACGATATCGGCGCCGAGCTCCGCCGCCACCCGCGCGGAGAGTTTGACGCACTCGAGGTCGTGCTCGTCCGCGACCTTCCTGCCCCGCGGGTACATCATCGCGAGGAGCGGCATCCCCCACTCCATGCAGGCGACCGCGACTCTGCCCAGGTCTTCGAGCATCTGCGCCTCGGAGTCGGCGCCGACGTTGATGTGCACCGAGACGCCGTCGGCGCCCATTTTTAAGGCGTTCGTGACGGTGTTCACGAGCACCTTGTCATTCGGGTCGGGTCCGATGCTGGTGCTCGCGGAGAGATGCATGATCAGGCCGACGTCCCGCCCGTGCCCCCGGTGCCCGTGCAGCGCAAGCCCCACGTGGCCGATGACCGCGTTCGCGCCGCCCTCGGCGACCAGGTCGATGGTCTTCCCTACATCGACCAGCCCGGGGATGGGGCCGAGCGTCACCCCGTGGTCGAGCGGCACGATGATGGTCCTGCCGGTGTTCCGATCCATAATACGTTCCAGACGAATCTCTTTTCCTCTCATACCCATAGTCCTCCCCGGATTTTGATGATACTGTCTTTCCGGGAGTGATTAAAACTGGATAAACCAGGTAAAATAGCGATAAAACGCTGCCGCTCCAACGTTACGGATACCGGCTGTCGAAAACTGGCAGATCGCTTCTGCGTACGCGGCGGTTACTTCGTTAACCGAGATAAAAGCGGTCACCGGCGAAAAAACATCCACCACGCATTGGCAGTACCGTTACAGTGTTCTCGTATAAAAATATGCCGGATTTGCACGCGGGAGAAGGATCCGGGGCGGGAGATGGCCCGGCGGAAAAAAGTATGGCGGTTTGCCTTATTTCCGGCTCTTCTTGAACGATATGACGTCGCCGACGGTCATGGTCACCCGGCCGGGTCCGCCCGTGGAGGTGCTGTCTTCGGTCGAGTCAATCAGCCTGATATTGAGTGCCTTCTCAAGTTTCTTCCGGACGTCGTCTTCGGGGATGAGGTCGCCCTTCTCGATCTTCTTGACCAGGATCTCGCGCTCCTTGATCGCCTGCGCAAGATCGAGCGTGGACCACTCCTTCTCTTCCCGGGCGGCCCGGATGCGGTCGGCGTAATCGTCGACGAGTTCTCCTTCCATCAGGTCAAAGACGTCCCGCCCCCTCCTCCGGGGGGTCTGCGGGGCGGCAATTCCCGGCCTCTTCTGTGGAGCGCCTGTTCGCCGCGGTTGCTGGACTTCTGTACCGTGTTTCGCACATCGCGTGCAGACGCAGAGTTCTGCACCCTCGATCTGTATGGTTTTCGACGGTCCCACGATAGGAACGCCGCATAGTTCGCACTGCATAAGTCTCGCAAACAATTTTATATTCATTTTAACCTATATAATTAATCGAGGAGACCCATGGGAGATATCGCTCGGCAGGCACCAGAGAAGGATACCGGTGAAGACATCTACCAGTATCTCCTGGAACGGATTACAAACCTCGAAAACCGAAACCTGGAGCTACGCGAGCAGTTCCGCCAGATGGAGTCCGAAAAAAGATACGTTGAGACCCAGAAGATCCGCTACGAACGGGAGCTCCGGAAACTCAAGAGCGAGATCGAACAGCTCAGAAGCCCCCCTCTCGTTATCGGGACAGTTACCGACGTTATCGACAACAGTCGCGTGATCGTGCGAAGCAGCGCAGGACCGCGATTCCTGGTCCGTACGTCCCAGCTTATCGACCCCGATCTCCTCAAACCGGGTGTGCGGTGTACGCTCAACCAGCAGTCCCTCGCGATCGTGGACGTGCTCCCCACGAGCTACGACGCGCAGATCTACGGCATGGAACTGGTGGAGTCCCCGGAGGAGACCTACGAGAATATCGGCGGCCTTGAACCGCAGATCGAGGAGATCCGGGAAGCCGTCGAACTCCCCCTGACGAAACCGCAGCTCTTCGAGAAGATCGGCATCTCCCCGCCGAAGGGCGTCCTCCTCTACGGCCCGCCCGGCACGGGGAAGACCCTCCTCGCACGCGCGGTGGCCCACCAGACGAACGCACACTTCCTCCGCGTGGTCGGTTCGGAGCTGGTGCAGAAGTACATCGGCGAGGGCGCCCGCCTGGTCAGGGAACTCTTCGACCTCGCGAAGCAGAAGGCGCCGTCGATCATCTTCATCGACGAGATCGACGCCATCGGCGCGCACCGGAACGACTCGACCACCTCCGGCGACCGCGAAGTCCAGCGGACGCTGATGCAGCTCCTCGCGGAGATGGACGGGTTCGACAACCGCGGCGACGTCAAGATCGTCGCGGCGACGAACCGGATCGATATCCTCGACCGCGCCCTCCTTCGCCCGGGCCGGTTCGACCGGATCATCCGGGTTCCGCTGCCGGATGCCGGAGCGCGCCTTGAGATCTTAAAGATTCATACCGCGAAGATGTCGCTCGCCGGGAGCGTCGACCTGCCCGCGGTTGCAGAACTCGCCGAGAACACCACCGGCGCCGAGTTGCAGGCGATCTGCCGTGAGGCCGGGATGATGGCGATCCGGCGGGACGCCGAAGCCGTCGAGCGCGAAGACTTCCTCGCGGCGATAAAGAAGGTGAAGCGCGAGGTGGCGGCGCCGGACAGCCGCATGTATCTCTGACGGGTTCTTTCTTCCACCAATCTTTTTTTTGTCCGCAACCTGCCGCCGGGGTACGGAAAAGAGCATCGCGAAGTTCCGTTGCTAAGGGGGATGTTCGAGGGCCTTCCGGCTATTCACATTTGCACAGGTGAACCGTCGGCACGCTTGAACTTCTTCCGGGCTTTTCCGCGAATTAAATGGCCGAAACTATGGAAAATCTCGGTACACTGGACCGTGGTGGTTATCGCCATTGGGGAGGGTTGCAGGGGAGGGGCTCACCCCCCCTGTCCCCACCCCCCAAGACGTGATATCCCCTCGGAATCCGTGCATCGTTCATGTGACGGGCAGAACTTTGAATTTCAAAGGTATGCAAATTCAGACACTTGATGGCATTGCAGTGAGATTGTCCCGGGATGCGATGTCCCACCCGCTTCCACCGCCGAAGCCCCGGACTGGTCTTAAAGGAAACCTTATCGACCTCTCCCGCCCACAATAATGCAATGAACGTCCTCCTCATTCAGTCGGAGGGGGTTGACCTCTACGCCACCCTGCTCAAGTCCGAGACCAGCAGGGGCGTTCTTCGTTTTTATCAGCCTGACCGGCTGGAATACGGGATACGCATCAGAACGGCGTCGCTCGGGAGCGCGCTTGCCCTCGTCTCCGAACTCCGGTGGTACATCCAGCGCTACGTCGAGGAGGTTCTCTTCGAGCCCGGAGACGGTGTATTCTGTTCTTCCGGGCTTGCCCGGCAGATCTACGAGCGGGACGTGATGCCCGCAGAACCGTGGAGGTACCGTTGCCTCTACCGGATCTCCAGCGACCATATGATCGACACCATATGGATGGACGAAGGCACGACGCCGGAGGCGTATGCCGACCGGACGGAGCCTGAGGATACGGTGCTCGAGGTCTGGTGCGCCGAAGAGGAGTACCCCGCAGAGTAGGGCGACCGGGGGGCTGCTGGAGTAGTGGGCCGTGCAACCCCGGGGAACCTGCCCGGTGCCGTTACGGGAAGAGCAATGTTCCCGAAGGGAACGGGATCGTTAAAAAAAGGATAGCACCCTCAGGCGAACATCTCGCCGAAGGTGGTGTGGAAGTGGTGGCGATCGAAGTCCACCGAGAGTTTGTCGATCGCCTTCATGAAGTCGTCGCTGTTGACCGTATCGCGCTCCATCCTGATGGCGAACATCCCCGCTTCCATGCATATCGCCCGGAGGTCGGCGCCGTTCTTGCCCTCGGTGAGCCGCGAAACCTCCGCGAGGTTGACGTCCTCGCCGATGTTCATGTGCTGGGTGTGGATCTTTAAGATCGCGAGCCTTCCCTGGTGATCGGGGAGCGGGATCTCGATCATCCGGTCGAACCGGCCCGGGCGAAGGAGGGCGCGGTCGAGGATATCGATCCGGTTCGTCGCCGCGACGATCTTGACGTCGCCGCGGTTGTCGAACCCGTCCATCTCCGCGAGGAGCTGCATCAGCGTCCGCTGGACCTCGGCGCTCCCGGAGGTCCCGTCGTTCGTGCGCATGCTCCCGATCGCGTCGATCTCGTCGATGAAGACGATGGCCGGGGCGCGCTCCCGGGCGAGGATGAAGAGCTCGCGCACGAGCTGCGCGCCCTCCCCGATGTACTTGTGGACGAGTTCGCTCCCGGACATCCTGATGAACCGGGCCTGGGACTGGCGGGCAACCGCCTTTGCAATCAGGGTCTTCCCTGTGCCGGGCGGGCCGTAGAGGAGGATGCCCTTCGGGGGCTCCACGCCCACGCGCTCGTAGATCTCGGGCTTCGTGAGCGGGTACTCGACCGCTTCCCGGACCTCCTCGATCTCCTCCTTCAGGCCGCCGACCTGCTCGAACGTCACGCTCGGCTGCTCGTCGAGTTCCATCACCCTGACTCTCGCATCGTAGATGTTGCCGATCGTCTTGACGATGGAGAGGGTGTTGTTCACCGCCACCTTCATTCCGGGTTTGAGGGTGCGGTAGAGTTTCTCGCTGACCGTAGTGACGTATTCCTGGTTGTTGCCCTGCTGCCGGAGATACACTTCGCCGTTCTCAAGTACATCGACCACAGCGGCAACAAACAGCGGCACCCGCTTTAACTGGGCGTTCTCTTTCCGGAGCTGCAGAAGCTCCTTTTCCAGCAACTCGTTCTTGAGTTTGTAGTCCAGGATCTGGGCCTTCAGGTCCTGGATCTGGAGAGTGAGCATATCGTGCTCGCTGCCGGGAGTGCTGCCAATGGTTTCGTCCATGTCACTCATATAGTTGGTTCTCCAACCACATTATAATGTGGTTGGAGTGATCATGCAAGGCAGAAGCATATCCAGGGGTATCGGAACCGGAGAACTCCTCGTTTCGTCCGAACCCATATCGTTCCTCTCCGGCGTCGACCCCGAAACCGGCATCGTCGTCGAGCACGGCCACCCGCTCGAAGGCCAATCCGTCGCCGGGAGGGTGCTGGCCTTCCCGTACGGGAAGGGCTCGACGGTCGGATCCTACGTGATCTACGCGCTGAAACAGAACGGGCTCGCCCCCGCCGCGATCATCAATACGGAGGCCGAACCGATCATCGCGGTCGGGGCAATCATCGCGGGGATCCCTCTGGTCGACCGCCTTCCGCCGGAGTTCTCCAGCCTCCCGCCCGGCACCACCGTGACGGTGAACGGAGATTCGGGTGAGGTCTCCTGCGACGGGGCTTCGTGAGGCGCCGTGGAGACTCATTACGAGATCCTGGGCGTCTCCACTGACGCCACGTCCGACGAGATCCGGGCGGCCTACCGGAGGCTCGCGAAACGGTATCACCCGGACATAAACCACGACCCGGATGCAGGCGAGCGGTTCATCGCGATCCAGCAGGCGTACGAGACGCTGATCGACCCCGACGCCCGGGCGCGCTACGACCTCGCGCTCCGTGGCGGCGGCACGGCAGGGCCGCATGACCCGTTCCAGCGGTACCACCCCGACGGGCAGACGGTCCGGATGCGGGGGTTCTCGTGGAGTGGGCAGGCACCGGCTTCCTGGACCGGCAGAATCGGCGTCATGCTCCTCCTCTTCCTCGGGGGAGTCCTGATCGTCTTCATGCTCGTCCTGTCGCTCCTCTCTCGTGCTGTCTTTGGCGGCAGACAGCAGCAGGACTCCTGAACACTTTTTTTACCGGACGGTTCTCCGCTCCCCGGGCAATCGGCACCGCGATACGGAGAAGAGAAGGAGATCTGCGCCGGTCCGGTCGGATCACGGGAAACCTTATCAGGTGAGACCGCCCTCGTGCCGGGTGATTATCGCGAGGTGAACGTGATGCCCATGGAGAAAGTGAAACGATACCGGTGCAAGTACTGCAACTACATCTACTCCCCGATGCGGGGCGAACCCCACCGCGGCATTCCGGCGGGTACCGCGTTTGAAGACCTGCCGGAGGACTACGTATGTCCGGTCTGCGGCGCAACCGGAAAAGGACAGATCGGGAAGTGGGGATTCGAACTCTGGGAGCCGACCAAGTACGTCTGCAAGATCTGCGGCTACGTCTACGACAAAAAACGCGGCGAACCCCTCCGTGGCTACCCAAAAGGCACCGCATTCGAGGATCTGCCGGAAGACTACGTATGCCCGATCTGCGGGATGGATCCGCAGATCACGAAGTTCCACGGCCCGGTCGGCAAATCGCAGTTCGAACCCATCCTGGACGTCTGACGGGGGAATGGGGGCCCGCCCGCCTCTCTCCCGGAACCGAACCGTGCCGGCCGGTATTCCGCGGGCTTGCAGGGGGATCCGGTCTCCGGCACGATCCCGGATTTTTGCGGCAGCACTCTTTTAAGAATCTCTAACACCCATTATATCCTGGGTCAGTCCGTTCACTCACAATCGGTCCTTTCAAATACTGGCCGGCGCATCAATGTTAGAAAAGACCGGCTGCCTCCGTTACGGGCAGCCGCCTACAGAGAATGCGACGTTGAATGATCGCGCATCAAATGAGCAGCGGCAGATGATGTCGGATGGATTTCTTCAGTAATATTCTGGGTCAGGGGAAGAACGCAAACCCCTCGATACAGCAGGGGACGTCTCAGTTCGAGGCCGGAAACTACAGCGAGGCGGTGAAGAGTTTCGAGAAGGCGCTCAAGATAGAGCCTGAGAACGGATTTGCCCGGCTGTATATGGGGCGGGCGCTCGCCTGTCTCGGCAGGGACGGCGAAGCCGCCGAGTGGCTGAAGAAGGCCATCGAGTCGGCTCCCGACGATGCCGGGACGCTCCGGGTGCTGGGGCATGTCCTCGCCAGAACCGGCGAGTACGAGGAGGCGGCGGGGTGTTTCGCACAGATCGTCGAAGGAGAACCCGCGGATACGAATGCCTCGTACTGGCACGGGGAGATGCTTGAACGGCTCGGACGGTATGCCGAGGCTGCATCGGCCTATACACGGGCGCTGGCAGGGGACCCGGAGAACATCGTCCTGCGGGAGAGGTGCGGGAGGATGTTCGAGCGGGCCGGGGACTACCGGGAAGCGGCGGCATGCTTCGAGAAGGTCCTCAGGACGAATCCCGGCAGCACCGATCTGCTTGCTCGCATCGGGGCAGCATACCTCTACCAGGGCGCTCACTCGAAAGCCGCCGGTATGTTCGACCGGACACTCGATACGGAACCGGGGAACATCGACGCGCTCTACGGCAAGGCCCGGGCGCTCGAGTATCTCGGCCGGTTCCAGGAGGCCGCCGACTGCTGCGGCGAGATCGTTGCCGTCGAGCCCGAAAACGTCCCCGCCTGGTATCACCGCGGCTCGATGCTCTTCCGCGCAGGAAAGCACGGAGAAGCGCTGGAGTGCTTCGAGAAAGTCGCCCTCGCGGACCCGGATCACGTCCCGGTGCGCTACGCCATGGGGATGGTCTATGACGCTCTCGGCCGCTACGAGCGGGCAGTCAAGAGCTTCGACCATATCCTGAAACACGACCAGGGTCAGGTCCAGGTATGGTACGCCCGCGGCATGGCACTCTTCCGTCTCGGCCAGTATACCGAGGCGATCCGGTCGTTCGACCGCGTGCTCGAGAGCCGGGCGACGACCGGGATGAAGTGGATCGGAGACGGCACCGACCTCGCGCTCTTCGAGCGGGACGAAGCGGGAGCGCCCCGGAGACAGAAACCGCTGAAGTTCGATGCGTTGAACGAGCTCGTCCACAACTGCCGGGGGACTGCGCTGCTCCACCTGGGCCGGTATGCCGAGGCACAGAAGGACTTCGAGCGTGTCCTTGAGGCAGAACCCGGAAACGTCTCAATCCTGCAGCGGAGCGGCACAGCGCTCCTCCATCTCGGCAGGTATGAGGAGGCAGTACGCTGCCTGGATGCGGTTCTTGAGAAAGAACCGCATAACGCCGTCGCCGTGTCGATGAAGGCGGACGCGCTCATAAACCTCGGCAGGCACGACGATGCGCTGGCGTGCCTTGGTTCGGTGCGGGGAGCCGGCGGCGACGAACCCCATCTCCTGTACCGGAAGGGAGACGCTCTCCTCCATCTTGGACGGTATGCGGAGGCGGCAGAGACATTCGAAGCCCTCCTCAACGTCAATCCAGGGGATGCGGCGGGGGAGAACAGCAGGGGAGAAGCGCTCATGCATCTTGGACGGTACGAGGAGGCGCTCGCCTGCTACGACGGGGCGCTCTCGGCCGACCCGGCCGACCGTGCCGCTCTGCTCGGCCGGAGCACGGCGCTCGAACGCCTTGGACGGTATGAAGAGGCACTTGGATCCATCGACCGGTTGACGCAGGCCGGTCACGGGGACACCGGGACGATTCTTCGGAAAGCATGGATCCTCGAGGCCCTCGGCCGCTACGATGCAGCTGTCGGGTGTTACGAAGCCCTCCTTGCAGCCGATCCGAAAGCCGGGGGATACTCGGCAGGTCTCGGGTTTGTTCTCGCCATGCTCGGGCGGTATGAGGAGGCTGCCGGACGGTTCAAGGGGGTCACGCTTGCCGATCCGGAGAACTTCTTTGCGTGGTTCAACCGGGGCCGGGCGCTGGAGAGGATGGGGCAGTACGCGGATGCAGCCGAGTGCTACGCGAAAGTGACCGAAGGCCGGCCGGAGGATACCGGCGCATGCTTTGCGCTCGCCGTCACCCTCGCACGGCTCGGCAAACACCAGAAGGCGATCGAGTGCTGCGACCGGGTGCTCGCCGCCGACGCCTCGAACGCCGCGGTTGCAAGGATCCGGGCAGATATGCTCGAAGCCGTCGGCAAGCACGAAGAGGCGGCGGAAGCATATGAACGTTACCTGAAAGGCTCCCCCGATGACCGCGACGCCAGAATGGCGTTCGGCATGGCGCTCGAACGGGACGGGAAGTTCAGCGACGCGATCAAGCAGTACGCGCTGGTGCTCGAGGGCGACGAGCGCGACACCGAAGCATGGTACACCCTCGAGAGCGCCCTCGTGCACATGGGGCGGTACGAGGAGGCGCTCGAGTGTTCCGACAGCATCGTCGAGGCGAGCCCGGAGAACCGGGCTGCCTGGCAGCGGCGCGGCGAGGTCTTCATGTGGCTCGGCCGCTACGCCGACGCGGTGGAGTGCTTCGAGAAGGTGATCGAAGCCGATCCGGCCGATGTTCTCACCCTGCGAAGGCTCGGCGAGGCTCACGAGAAGGCCGGCAGGTACGAGAATGCCCTCGTCGCCTACACGCAGGTGCTCGACCGGGAACCGACCAGCATCGAGACTCTCCATGCCCGCTCGTCGGCCCTCATCCACCTCGGGCGATACAAAGAGGCGGTCAAGTCGATCGACAAGATCATCGTTATCCAGGACGAGAACCCCGCCGCGCTCTTCATGCGGGGGACGGTGCTCGAGAAGGCGGGCAGGTACGACGACGCCCTCGCGAGCTACGAGAAAGCGCTCTCGATCGACCCGAAGAACGCGGCCATCTGGAACGCGACGGGAACGCTCAAGGATGCGCTGGGACTGCACGAAGAAGCCGTCAAAGCGTTTGACAAGGCCGTCGAGCTGGGTGGGGAAGACATCCATGCCTGGCTCGCGAAGGGGCTCGCTCTCAGCCACCTGGGCAAACCCGACCGGGCGGCTGCCTGCTTCGATCGCGTTCTCGAGGCCGAACCCCGCCATGCCCGGGCATGGTACCTGAAAGGGAGAGCGCTCGACAAGCAGGGCAGGTTTGCCGACGCGGTGGAGTGCTTCGGAAAAGCGCTCGAGAACGGGGGCGGAGGTGAAGAATAATGAGGGGAAGGAAGGCGTACAGCGTCTTGCTGCTGATCGCGTGCGTCCTGGCTCTCTGCTCGGGCTGTGTCGCAGGCAACCGCGAAGGGGAGCGGGTGAAGTCCGGGGATGCGGTGCTGGTTCACTACACCGGCACCCTCGATAACGGGACGGTCTTCGACAGTTCCGCCGGGCGCGAACCGCTCCGCTTTACCGTCGGCACCGGCCGGGTGATCCCGGGGTTCGATGAAGGTGTCGTCGGGATGCAGGTTGGTGAGGAGAAGACCCTTCAGATCCCGGCCGACCGGGCGTACGGGCCGTACCGCGAGGATCTCATCTTCGCCATCGATCCTGCCGGAATCGCCGGCGTGGAGAACCTGACGGTCGGCGATCAGGTCGGATTATCCCTGCAGAATGGGCAGATGCTGCCCGCAAAGGTCGTCGCCGTATCGGCCGATGCGGTCACCGTCGATGCGAACCACCACCTCGCGGGCGAGGATCTCACGTTCAGCGTCCGTCTCGTCGAGATTGTGTAGGGATTACTCAACACTTTTTTGGAACTCCCTCTGGAGCGTCGTCCCTGGAACAAACCTCACTCTGCAGATCGGCCTCTATCGCAGTTGCAGAGAACTCAGAAACCGCGTTTCTGCAGTCACACTGGTACGGATTTCAAGGAAACTGTGCATCTCGCATCTCCGGTGTTCGTGCTACCGCCCTTCAAATCTGCTGATTTCTTGTGATTACACATAGCACGGCTTCCGTGGGGTGTCGCCATGGGGGTGGGGCTGACGGAGAGTGCGATGTTGCGCAGGAACGGAGCTCGTGTACCTGAAGGGTGCGGAGTGCGAGCGCAGCGAACTTGAGCACCGGAGGTGCGAGGTGCGATGTTCCGACAGGAACCGAGCACGAGAAGCCATCAGGCTTCGAGTCGTGCAGTCCTCCCGACCCTGTGTCCGGTACGCGACCAACGACTTTCCGGAGAGAATTTCAACAAGACCAAAAGTTACTCATTTTTTGTTTTTCCGTCCCCCATCGGGGTCACGAGCACTTTATCGACCCGGTGACCGTCCATATCGAGCACCTCAAACCGGAGACTGTTCCAGGTGAACCGATCTCCGGTATTCGGCGTCCGCTCAAGATACATCATCACAAATCCACCGACCGTCTGGTAGTAGCCGCGCCCCTCCCCGGGCAGGGTAGCCGTCACGTCAAGGAGATCGTGGAACTCGTCGACCGGGAGCATCCCGTCGAGCAGCCACGACCCATCTTCACGGCGAATTGCCGTGCCCTCCGGGGGATACTCTGCCGACGGGATATCTCCGACGATCGATTCCATGATGTCGTGGATGGTAACCAGCCCCTGAATACTCCCGTACTCATCGGTGACGAGGGCGATTCGTGCCCCGGAGGTCTTGAACTCGTCGAGCACCGAGAGTGCCGGGACAGTCTCGGGCACGAAGAAGGCGGGCTCGATTGCTTTCAAGAGGTCGGGAGGTTCGCCCGCGATCATCCGCGCCCAGAGGCTGCGGACCGAGACGGTGCCGAGCAGGTTGTCAAGGTGGTCGCGGTAGACCGGGAAATAGACATGCCGGGAATCCACCATCTTCTGCCAGTTCTCTTCGACGGGGTCTTCAACGTCCACGGCCACGATATCGGGCCGCGGAGTCATCAGCACGCTGACACGCCGGTCGCCGAGGCGGAAGACGCTCTCCACCATATCCTGCTCCGCCTCCTCGAAGACGCCCGCCCGGGTGGCCTGCCCAATAAGAACCCTGACATCCTCCTCCGTCACCTCGGGCCCCGAAGGTTGCCGAACCCTGAGCAGCATGAGAACCCCCTCGGTCGAGGCGCTCAGCAGCCGGACGAGCGGTGCGGCAACCAGCGAGAGGAACCGTACCGGGCGCGAGACCAGGGATGCAATCCGATCGGCGTTGGTCATGGCCACCCGTTTCGGCACCAGTTCGCCGATCACAAGCGTCAGGTAGGTGATGACGGCAACGACAGTTGCGACCGCGAGCGGGCCGCTGTATGGCGCGATCAAGGGAAATTTAGCAAATTCTTCCGCAAGAGGCCCCGCGAGCGTCGCCCCTCCGAACGCTCCGGCCAGGATCCCGACGAGGGTGATGCCGATCTGGATGGTGGAGAGGAACTGCGTCGGATCGTCGGCAAGTTCGATGGCGGCGGCGGCCCCGGCGTCGCCTTCCGCTGCTTTCTTCTGCAGGCGTGCCGTTCGTGCAGAGATGAGCGCAAACTCCGCCATCGAAAAGAAGCCGTTCGCGAGGATCAGGAGAACGATGATCGCGATATCGGTGGCAGGTGGCATTGTACTATTCTTGCCAGCAGGAACCTTAAACCTGCGGGACTTCCCCGGCAGAGAGAGGAGTGTTCGTGGGAAAAATTTATCGTCGCCGGGACAGAGTCCCATCCGGTGATACATGGTGGTCGAAGTCGGCGAGCAGGCCGGGTATTTCTCGATACCGGACCAGAACGGGAACACGATCCGATTATCGGCGTTCCCGGGGAAACGGGTTGTCCTCTCGTTCCATCCGCTGGCATGGACCCGCATCTGTGCCGAACAGATGAAGGCGCTCGAAGCGAACCGGGAGACGTTCGACGCCCTCGATGCCGTCGCCCTCGGCATCAGCGTGGACTCCGTCCCCTGCAAACGGGCGTGGGCGGGGAGCCTCGGTATCAAGAAGACCCGGCTCCTTGCGGATTTCTGGCCGCACGGTGCCGTGGCGCAGATGTATGGCGTCTTCGATAGCCAAAAAGGCTACTCCCGGCGGGCGAACGTCGTCGTCGATGAGGTGGGGCGCATCATATTCGTCGCGGAATACACGGCGACGACGGTGCCCGATATGCAGGATGTCCTCGACGCTCTCCGCGTGCCGGAGAAGAGCAGGCGAGCGGAGGAGCGGGCGCCGGAGATATAGCCCGGCATCTTGTCATCCCGCAACCCGGAAGAAACTCCCGATAAGCGTGATCAGTAAGATTGCCGGAACGCCGTATCGGATGAGCGCCATATAGGCTCTCTGCTGCCACCCGCAACCGCCGATCTCCGCACAGATCCGGGTTCGGCTCATGAACCATCCCCCGACGACGCTCACGATCAGCCCGGCGACGATGAGGCCGATCGTCCCGAACATGTAGTCGGCAAGGTCGAGGAACGGTGTCCCGAGGACCTCGAGGTTCAGGGCGGTGTAACTGAGAGCGGACGGGAGCCCGAGGAGCATGATTGCAGCGAAGACAAGGAGCGTGGCACGCTTCCGGGGGTAGCCGTAGGAGTCCATCAGCGCCGCCGTCGGAACCTCGAGCATGGAGACCGCCGAGGTGAGCGCCGCGGCAAAGAGCATCAGGAAGAAGAGCGCTCCGAGCAGCATCCCGTACTGGATCTGTGTAAAGGCCGTGGGCAGGGTGATGAACGCGAGGTTCACCCCGGCCGCGGGGTCAAGGCCCGCGGTGAAGACCAGGGGAAAGATCACGAGCCCGGCAAGGATCGCAATCAGCATATCGGCAACGGCGATGATGCCGGCGTTCCGGAAGAGGGCCTCTTTCCCGAGGTAACTCCCGAAGGTGAGCAGGACGCCCATGCCCACGGAGAGCGAGAAGAAGGCCTGCCCGAAGGCCGCGATCCAGACGGCGGGGTCAGTCAGCCTGGAGAAGTCGGGGGAGAGGTAGAACTCGATCCCCTCGAAGGCTCCGGGCTCGGTGAGCGAGAAGGCTACGAGAAAGAGGAGGATCACGAGGAGGGCCGGGATGAGGTACCGGGAGAGCCTCTCGATCCCCTCCCTGACCCCGGAACGAACCGTCACATAGACCGCAACCCCCGAGAGGAGGAAGAAGACGAGCGGGAGGTAAGAGCCCGTAAACGTATCGAACTCTATCGGCCGGTTGAAGGCGAAGGAGAGCGCGTATGCGAGCACCCAGCCCGTGATCACGAGGTAGTAGCCGAGGACCAGGCCGGCGACGGCGACGATGACAAGGCCTGCGGCGGTGAACCGCTGCTGTATCGAGCGGAAGGCGGAGATGACCGATGTCCCCGTCGAGCGACCGATGGCGAGTTCCAGCACCATCAGGGGGAGGCCGAAGAGGAAGACGGCGATCAGGTACGGGATCAGGAACGCGCCGCCCCCGTTAACGCCCACGATGTAGGGGAACCGCCAGATGTTCCCTATTCCTACAGCCGAGCCGATGCCTGCAAGGATGAACCCCAGGGTTGACGACCATTGTTCCCGTTCCATATCACTCACCGGTTGAGAACGGTTTCCCAGGGGTAAGAAGGCGCTCCGCCTTTATATGCATCTCCGCCGGATACCCCCGACCACTGCACTTTTGTAGCGGGTGCCCCCATACGAGTGCGGTCAGGAACAGCATGAGCACCGGATCCCGGAAATACGCCGGCAGGGAGGAAAGAGAATGAACGGAAGGTATCCGTTCCTCGTCTCGATCCCTCACGGCGGCACCGCCATCCCGCCCGAACTCCGCGGTCTCGTCAACCTCACGCGAAAGGAGATTGTCTTCAATAGCGATCCCCACACCCGCCTCCTCTACGGGTTCGACGATACGGTGGAGGCGGTGGTCGACTTCGACGTCTCAAGGATCTTTGTCGATACCAACCGGGCGCCCTACGACTACCCGCCAAGGACGCAGGACGGCGTGGTCAAGGTCATCACGCAGGACGGAACCCCGGTCTTCAAGAGAGGGCAGACCCCCGGCAGGGAACTGATAGGCACCCTCCTGCAGTACTACTACCACCCCTTCCACAAACAACTGGCCGGGGCGCTCGATACCCGGCCGATCGAGATCGCCTTCGACTGCCACAGCATGCTGCCGAGATCACCGCCGGTCAGAATGGACGCCGGACGCCCCCGCCCGCTCTTCTGCCTGAGCAACAGGGGCGACCGGAACGGGAGACCGAAAGGGGCGGGCGGTCTCGTGACCTGCCCCCCGGAGTGGCTCCAGGCGCTCACCCGGTCGTTCCAGGCGGAGTTTGAGGGTGAGGGGCGGGTTGCGATGAACGATCCCTTCCGGGGCGGGTTCATATCGGTGGCGCACTACCGGCGGCGGCGGATCCCCTGGGTTCAGGTCGAGATCAACCGCGGCCTCTACGAGACCGAAGGCCGCGAGGTCGATGAGGCACGGCTCGTTGAACTCCGGGGGAGGATCTTCTCGACCCTTGCCGGGTTCTGGGACGAGGTTTCGGGATGAAAACTCTGTGGAAGTCCATTTTGGAGAAACGTTTCTAGAAAACTTTGCTCTGTAGAACGTGTCGTGCCACGGTTGCAATGAATCCATAGGTTGATCGTTACAAGATTCGTGCGGTTTGCACCTTCGGTGCTCACGCTTTCCATACCCGGCAATATCCAGCAGCCACAGTGGCACGGATTTCAAGGGGATATCGCCGCAGGGGGAGGGGCTGACGGGGAGTGCGAGCGTAGCGAGCTTGAGCACCGTTAGGTGCGAGGGGGCATGCCCCCCTCCCCTGTCCCCACCCCCCAAGGTGATACTCCCACGGTCCACTGTATGGGTTCTTTCCTCATTGCAGTCGTGTTATTGCCGGTACTCAGACTTTTCAGGTGCTTGAAGCCTGGATAGGCACACGCACCTTTATTACAATTTCCAGGATCCAGAAGGAGTTCAACAGAGCCTGTCTGAGGATTCTTATCAGATCAAGCCGTATTCCACCGGAATTTTCCGGCCGAAGATACTATGCCGGTAGAGCCCCCACTTATATACCGATGGATCGCCTGCACCTGATACTGCAGCGCTACTTCGGGCATTCTGCATTCAACCCCTATCAGGAAGAGATCATCCGCGATCTTCTTGGGGGGCGCGACGTCCTCGCGGTGCTCGCGACCGGAGGCGGCAAATCGCTCTGCTACCAGGTTCCGGCACTCATCGGCGAGGGTGTCACGCTGGTGATATCGCCGCTCATCGCGCTGATGAAGGACCAGGTCGACGACCTGCAGGCACGCGGGATCGGCGCGGAAGCGCTGAACTCCTCCTGCTCCTACGCCGCGACGCGGCGAATCCTCTCGGAACTCAACGAGGGCCTGATCCAGATCCTCTATGTCTCGCCGGAGAAGGCGGTCGGCGACGACTTCCTCGACCTCATGGCGTCCCTTCTGGTCGCGCTGATTGCGGTCGACGAGGCGCACTGCATATCGATGTGGGGGCACCAGTTCCGCCCGGAGTACCGGTCGCTTGCGGTGCTCAAGGAACGGTTCCCCGGGGTGCCGATGGTTGCCCTGACGGCGACCGCGACCCCGGACGTCCGCGACGATATCGCGCGGCAGCTCAATCTATCGGATCCTTCGGTCTACGTCGGGAGTTTCAACCGCGAGAACCTCCGCTACGCCGTCGTCAGAAAAGAGGAGGACGCGTACGAACGGCTCCGTGCCTACCTCCAGGGTCAGAGAGGGGACGCCGGGATCATCTACGTCGCGACCCGGGAGGGGGCTGAGACGCTCGCGGCGCGGCTCCGCACCGACGGCATCCCGGCACTCCCCTACCACGCAGGCATGACGGCAGGAGCCCGGGCGGAGACGCAAGATCGGTTCATCGGCGGGAAGATTCCGGTCGTCTGCGCGACGAGCGCGTTCGGGATGGGGATCGACAAACCGGATGTGCGGTCCGTCGTCCACTACGATATGCCGAAGACGCTTGAAGCCTACTACCAGGAGAGCGGCCGGGCCGGAAGGGACGGGAAGGAGAGCAACTGCATCCTCTTTTATAGCGACGACGATGCACGGCGCCTCAGATCGTTCATCGACCGCGATCTTGCATCCGAGTTCCAGCGCGAGGTCGCACGCTCGAAACTCCAGAGCATGGTCGACTACTGCACCATAACGGGGTGCCGGAGGAAGATGCTCCTCGAGTACTTCGGGGAGCACTTCGAGGAACCCTGCAACGGGTGCGATGCCTGTGCTTCGGCCGGAAAGGCGCGTCCCCGCGCCGGGCGGCGGAAACGCGGCACCGCCCGCAAGGCATCGGGATGAAATACCGGAACCTCACGGTACCCTCTCCCTCCTTTAGAAGAAACATCTATTACCGGGGCCGTAGAATGGGCATTCGAGGAGATTGCTCATGAAGAGGTTGACCCGTTCGACGACCGACCGGTGGATCGCCGGGATATGCGGCGGTATAGGAGAGTATCTTGAGATCGACCCGAACGTCATCCGGGTGATCTGGGTCATCTTCACCGTGCCCACGGGATTCTTACCCGGGATCATCATCTACATCCTGCTCTGGATCCTCCTGCCCGAAGAAGGACAGGCACGCCCGGTGGGGACGTTCGGCGAAGCGTAAGAGAGGGCAGGGTGCGGTCGGGAAACTGCGCCCGTTTTTTTTCGGAGGAGGGCGGTCGTGGGTGCCGGAGAATGTTTTAAACAGGAAAACTAGGCCTGACATACTGCTCGTCTCATAACAGGAGTCTTAATCAGGCTTCCTTTGATCGCTCGCCCGTATACGGCTTTCCACCGGCTATCGCCACGAACTGCCCCCGCCCCTCGTGGGCGGGGAACGACTGCCGGAACGGCAGGAGTTAAAGCACCGTCAGGTGCGGGGGAGGAGGCCGAAGGCCGGGTGGGGTGGGGGTTACAGATATCCTTTTGTGAGGTAGAGACAGGGGAGGGGGGCCAGCCCCCTCGCACCTAACGGTGCTCAAGCTCGCTGCGCTCGCACTCCGCACCCTTCGGGTGCTCGAGCTCCGTTCCTACGGAACATCGCACTCCCCGTCAGCCTCTCCCCCAGGTGGCGATACTCTCACGGTCCACTGTACCGGGCTCTTTCATCGTTTTGACCGTTCAATCTGCCAGAGGAGATTACTGAGGGCGCCACTTACCCCGTCGCAGCGCCTCCCGGGCCCATACTCCGCGGCAATCCGGAGGTTTAAGCCTTTCTACCGTCCCTTCCCCTCCTGCAACCTCCTGATCGTATCCCGCAGGGCAATCGCCCGCTCGAACTCCAGGCGCTCCGCCGCCTCCCGCATATCGGCCTCGAGCTCGATGATCAGGTTCGGGACCTCCGCCTTCGGGACGTGCTTGATATCGGTAATATCGACCTCTTTCTCACGGATCGGTTTTACGATCGTCTGCGGCGTGATGCCGTGCTCTGCGTTGTACGCAAGTTGCATCGCGCGCCGCCGCCCGGTCTCGGCCATCGCCTTCTTGATCGAGTCGGTCATGGTGTCGGCGTAGAGCACGACCTTCGCGTTGACGTTCCGGGCCGCCCGCCCGATCGTCTGGACCAGGCTCCTCGCGTCGCGGAGGAACCCTTCCTTGTCGGCGTCGAGGATGCCGACGAACCCCACCTCGGGGATGTCGAGCCCCTCCCGCAGGAGGTTGATCCCGACGAGGACGTCGTACTTCCCGAGACGGAGCTGCCGGATGATCTCCGTCCGCTCGATGGTCTCGATCTCCGAGTGGAGGTATCGGGTCTTGATCCCCTGCTCGGCCAGGTACTCCGAGAGTTCCTCGGCGAGCCGTTTTGTGAGGGTTGTCAGCAGTATGCGGTCGCCGCGTTCGATGGTTGCCCGGATCTCGGCCATCACGTCCGGGATCTGCCCCTCAATCGGCCGGACCTCGACCGCCGGGTCAACGAGCCCCGTCGGCCGGATGATCTGCTCCGCGACGCTCGAACGCTTCAGTTCGTAGTCTCCCGGGGTCGCCGAGACAAAGATGACGTTTCTCATATAGCCCGAGAACTCGTCGAACTTCAGCGGCCTGTTGTCGAACGCCGACGGGAGCCGGAACCCGTAGTCCACGAGTGATTTCTTCCGCGAATAGTCGCCGCGATACATCCCGCGGACCTGGGGCAGGGTCTGGTGGCTCTCGTCGATCACCATCAGGAAGTCCTCGGGGAAGTAGTCCAGCAGGCAATAGGGCTGCTCCCCGGCCTTCCGCCCATCGAAGTGGCGGGAGTAGTTCTCGATACCCTTGCAGGTCCCGGTCTCGCGGATCATATCGATGTCGTAGAGCGTCCGCTGGCGGAGGCGGTGTGCCTCGAGCATCCCGAGGGTCGGGAGCCGCTCCTCGAGTTCCTCCTCAATCGAGACTATTGCCTGTTCTTTTACCTCATCGGGGGCGACAAAGTGGCGGGCAGGGTAGACGAAGAAGTAGTCCATCGCCTCCAGCCGCTCTCCCGAGGTCTTGTCGATCTCGCTGATCCGGTCAATCTCGTCCCCGAAGAGTTCGATACGGATGATATTGTTGAAGTAGCCGGGGATGATATCGATGGTGTCGCCCTTCGCCCGGAACCGGCCCGGCATGAGCTCGGTCTCGTTTCGCTCGAACTGGATATCGATGAGTTTCCGTATGATGTCGTCCCGCCGCATCCTGTCCCGGACTTTCACCTCGAACCCCATCCCCTGGAAGTTCGCGGGGTTCCCGAGACCGTAGATGCAGGAGACCGAGGCGACGATGATGGTGTCGGGGCGCGAAAGGATCGACGCGGTGGCCGCGAGGCGCATCTGTTCGATCTTGGGGTTGATCTGGGCGTCTTTCTCGATGTAGAGGTCGCGCTTCGCGATGTAAGACTCGGGCTGGTAGTAGTCGTAGTAGGAGACGAAGTACTCCACCCGGTTCTCGGGGAAGAAGGATCTGAACTCGTTGTAGAGCTGGGCGGCAAGCGTCTTGTTGTGGGCAATGACGAGGGTGGGTTTCTGGACCTCCTCGACGACGTTTGCTATCGTGAATGTCTTCCCTGAGCCCGTGACCCCGAGGAGGGTCTGGAACCGCTCGCCGCGGTCGAGTCCGCCGCTGAGTTTCCGGATCGCATCGGGCTGCGAGCCGGTTGGCTTGAAGTCTGCCTTAAGGTGAAATTCCGTCATGGTGCCACCGTCTTCTTCCTGAGCGTTCTATGATACGTGATCGCGAACCGGTGCGCCTCGTCGCGGATCTCCTGGAGGAAGAGCGACGCCTTCTCGTGCCGCTCAAGAGGCAGGGGGTGGGAGAAGCCCGGCACGAAGACCTCCTCCTCGCGCTTCGCGATCGCCGCGATCGGGACTCTGATCCCGAGGTCTTTGAGCACCGCGGTTGCCGCCGCGAGCTGCCCTTTCCCACCGTCGATCAGGATCAGGTCGGGAAACTCGCCGCCCTCCTTCTGGAGGCGTGAGTAGCGCCGGCGGACCACCTCGGCGATGGCCGCGAAGTCGTCGACGCCTTCGACCGTCCGTATCCTGAATCGGCGGTAGTTCCGCTTGTCGGGCTTTCCCCAGAGGAACCGGACCATCGAGCCCACCATCGCCGTCCCGGAGAGGTGGGAGATGTCGAAGCACTCGATCGCGACCGGGAGGTCGGGGAGGTGCAGGCGGCGTTTCAGCTCGTCCAGTTTGATCCGGTCGCCGAAGAACGCGATCTCGACGTTCTTCCTGACCAGGTCGAGCAGGTTCTTCTTTTCGCCCCGCTGCGGCACGACCACACGGACCTTGCCGCCCCGGAGATGGGAGAGATAGCCGGCGACGGCGTCGTCGACCGGAACGGGCAGGATCACCTCCTGTGGCGGTTCGTGGTCGGCGTAGTAGCGGGCGAGGAACTCCTCCAGGAACCCCTCCGTCTCGTCGAAGGTATACTCGCGCTTCCCCGAGAGCGTTCCCCGGTCGACGTTGAAGAGCATCAGAAAGACGGTTCCTTCGCTCACGATATAGTTGACGATGTCCTCGTTGTAGGTCTTCTGCCGGTCGACGTGCTGGCGTTCGCGCAGCCCCTCAAGTGCCGCAATCTGGTCGCGGAGCTCCATCGCCCGCTCATACTCCTGCCGCTCTGCCGAGACTGCCATCTCCTCGCGGAGCGTCCGGATGAGCCCGGCGATATCGCCTTTCAGGACGGCCTCCGCCCTTCTCGCCCGCTCCCGGTAGTCGTCCTCGCCGATCCTTCCCGTGCAGGGGGCGCTGCACGAACCGATGTGGGCACGGAGGCACGGGCGGCGGGGAAGACGCCGGCACGACCGGAGCCCGAAGAGCGACTTTAAGAGCCGGAGGAGGTCTTCGCGCTCCCGTGCTGAGACAAACGGCCCGTAGTACCGGCCGTTCCCGTCGGGCTGGCGGGCGGTGTGGATCCGGGGGTAAGGTTCGTCGGTGACGTGAATGTAGGCGTACCGCTTTGCGTCCTTCAAGTCGATGTTGTACTTCGGCTGGTGCTTCTTGATCAGGGTGTTCTCGAGGATGAACGCCTCGACCTCGTTGTCGGTGACGATGAAGTCGAGGCCGGCGATCGCGGCGACGAGGCATCTCGTCTTCGGGTCGAGGTCGTGCCGGGAGAAGTAACTCGATACACGCCTTCTCAGGTTCTTCGCCTTCCCGACGTAGATGATGGTGCCCTCACTGTCGGAGAAGAGGTAGCACCCGGGCTCGGTTGGGAGGGTCTGGAGGTCGATCATGTGTGTGAGGCATGCCGGTGGATCGCACGCGAAGGCGCGAAAACGCGAAGGAAACCGTTAACACAGTTCCAAACTTCGCGGCTTCGCGGCTCGCACCTAACGGTGCTCAAACTCCGCTTGCGCTCGCACTTCGCGTGAGTCAACTCAGGGGGCTTCGACAAAGCCAATATCTCGTGGCTTCGCGTGCGTGAACCGCTATATGAATAGCGATGTGATTTTGCGCGAGGGAGCAGGCCGCGGTGTGCGAAGAACTCAAGTCTCATGGTTCACCAGGATCTCCTTCAGAAATACGCCGGTGTAACTCCCCTCCGCCGCCGCGACCTCTTCGGGGGTTCCCGCCGCGACGACCTCGCCGCCGGCGTCCCCACCTTCGGGGCCGAGGTCGATGATGTGGTCGGCCGACTTGATCACGTCCAGGTTGTGCTCGATCACCACCATCGTGTTCCCCCGCGCCACCAGATCGTCGAGGACGGCGATCAGGTTCTTCACGTCGTGGAAGTGCAGCCCGGTCGTCGGTTCGTCGAGGAGGTAGATCGTCTTCCCCGTGGCCCTTTTTGCAAGCTCGCGGGTCAGTTTGATCCGCTGCGCCTCGCCGCCCGAGAGGGTGGTAGAACTCTGGCCGAGTTTGATGTAGCCGAGCCCGACCCTGGAGAGCGTCTCGAGTCTGTTCCTGATGGACGGGAAGTGTTCAAAGTGGTCGATTGCCTCCTCGACGCTCATATCGAGGACGTCGGCTATCGACTTGCCCCGGTACTTCACCTCGAGAGTCTCACGGTTGTAGCGCGCCCCCTTGCACTCCTCGCACTCGACGTAGACGTCAGGGAGGAAGTTCATCTCGATCTTGATGAGCCCTTCGCCCTGGCAGGCCTCGCACCGCCCGCCCTTGACGTTGAACGAGAACCGGCCGGGCTTGTAGCCCCGGATCTTCGCTTCCTTTGTCTCGGCAAAGACCTTCCGGATATCGTCGAAGACCTTGGTGTAGGTCGCCGGGTTCGAGCGCGGCGTCCGCCCGATGGGGCTCTGGTCGATGACGATCACCTTGTCGATCTCGTCGTCGAACGTGAGGCTGTCGTGCTCCCCCGGACACTCCTTTGAGTCGTGGAGTTCCTGCATTAGCGCCCGGTAAAGCGTCTCGTAGATGAGCGTGGACTTCCCCGAACCCGAAACCCCGGTGACGACCGTCAGGACGCCGATGGGGATCTCCACGTCGATGCTCTTGAGGTTGTTCTCCCGGCAGCCCGCAAGGCGGATGAACCGGTCGCTGTGTCGGCGGGCGGCGGGCACGTCTATCCTGAGGTCGCCGGAAAGGTAGCGCCCCGTGAGCGACGCCTGGTTCGCGGCGATGACTTCGGGTGTTCCTTCCGCAACAATATCGCCGCCGTGGAGCCCGGCCCCGGGGCCCATGTCCACGACCCAGTCGGCGCTCCGGATCGTCTCCTCGTCGTGCTCGACCACGACGAGGGTGTTGCCGAGGTCGCGGAGGTGCTGCAGGGTCTCGAGGAGTTTTCTATTGTCCCGCTGGTGCAGCCCGATGGAGGGTTCGTCGAGGACGTAGAGAACCCCGGTGAGGTTCGACCCGATCTGCGTCGCGAGGCGTATCCGCTGGGCTTCTCCACCCGAGAGGCTCCCGGCGCTCCGCGAGAGGGTCAGGTAGCCGACGCCGACCTGCTCTAAGAACGCGAGCCGGGCGACGATCTCCTTTAAGACCTGTTTTGCGATCTCGCGCTCGCTCTCGGTGAGTTCCAGGGTCCGGAAGAACGCGAGCGCTCCGGTGACGGAGAGGTCAGTGACCTCGACGATGGATTTCCCGGCAACCTTCACGGCGAGCACCTTCTCTTTGAGCCTCTTCCCTCCACACTTCGGGCAGGGGAGGATCCGCATGAACTTCTCGAGGTCGCGGCGGCGGTACTCCGACTGGGTCTGGTGGTAGAGCCGCTCGGCCTGCGGGGCGAGCCCTTCCCACGCCCCGGAGTGCGACCACGAATCCCCGTTCTTCGTCCTCATCGAGAGGCGGAGGTGCTCCGATGAACCGAACATCAGGGCCTTGTATTGCGCTTCGGTGAGGTCTTTGATCGGGGTCAAGACCGAGAATCCGAAGTGTTTTGCGACGGCGCCGAGATACTGGCTCCGGTAGCCGTCAAGGAAGTTCCGGTAGAGCATGACGGCGCCGTCGGCGATGGATTTGCTCTTGTCCGGGATGATCAGGTCGGGGTCGAACTCCATCCTGATCCCGAGGCCGTTGCACTCCTCGCAGGCGCCGAACGGGCTGTTGAAGGAGAACATCCGGGGCTGGAGCTCTTCGAACGCAATCCCGCAGACAGGACAGGCCATGAGCGACGAGCAGGTCTCTTCGCGGCCGGACTCGTCGACGGCGATGACAAGCCCTTCTGATTTCTTAAGAGCATTCTCGATCGCCTCGACGAGCCTTGAGTGGTCGTCGACGGAGAGTCGGTCGACGACCACGTCGATATCGTGCTTCCGGTAGCGTTCGAGGACGATCTCCTCGTCGGTCCGGTGGATCTCGCCGTTGACCCGGACCCGGGTGTAACCCTCCCGGTCGAGGTCTTTGAAGACCTGCTGGTAGGTCCCCTTCTTCTGCCGCACGACCGGGGCGAGGATGGTGACCGTCCCGGTCAGCGTGGAGCCGATCCGATCGGCGATCTTCTCCGGTGACTGGGCCTGGATGGGGATATGATGCTCCGGGCAGAACGGCGTCCCTACCCGGGCGAAGAGGAGCCGCAGGTAGTCGTAGATCTCGGTGACCGTGCCGACGGTGCTCCGGGGGTTTTTGGACGTCGTCTTCTGCTCGATGGAGATGGCAGGCGAGAGGCCGTCGATGCTGTCGACATCCGGCTTCTTCATCAGCCCGAGGAACTGCCGCGCGTAGGCGGAGAGCGACTCCACGTAACGCCGCTGCCCCTCGGCATAGATGGTGTCGAAGGCAAGCGTGGATTTCCCCGACCCGGATACGCCGGTGAGGACGATGAGCCGGTCGCGCGGAAGTTCGACGGTGATATTGTTGAGGTTGTGCTCCCGCGCCCCCTTGATGGTGATCTTCTTCATTTCCCTGTCCTGATAAATTGATCTTCTGAGCTCATAGCCGTTTGCGATCCAAAATTTTTAAATACTACCTTGGCGTTTCGCCCGGGATCGGAACCATCCCGGTGAGAGAGAACAGGCCTCGTTCGGCCGCAACGGGGAGCGGACCCGCCCTGCAAAAAGATTCGTAAAAGGGTGTTGAGGCGGTAGGGATTACCACGCCTCGGGGTATGCCATATTCGTGTAGATATCTTCGAGCCGGGCTTTGTGTCCCTTCTCCATGTTCGCGAGCTGGACGAAGACCATCTTCTGTTCTGCATCCGCGGAGGCGGCGGCAAGCTGCGTGTACATCTGGGCGGCCTGGAGTTCTTTCTTGATGGCGAGGACCAGACCGTCGAGCGGCTTCATATCGACCGAGAGCATGGGTTCATCGATGGAATCGGTGACCCTGTAATCTCTGGCCGCAACAAAGTGCATCTGCTTTGCGTCACGGAGCAGCAGGCCCTGAAGGTACTCCCGGTGGCCCTTCTCTTCCTCAGCAAGGTCGAGGAAGATCGTTTTCAGGTTTGCGTCCTTCGCCCTATCGGCGACCGACTTGTAGAAGGTATACGACTCTACTTCGTTGTCGATGGCGTTTGTGATGATCTTCTGGAAGTCTTCGGAATCCATGACTCTTATCCCCTGTCTTTGTTGAGAGTTCCGGCCCCTGGGGCCAGGTGCACATTTTGTTCGTAATGCAACGAACTAAATAGATAGTTAGGAATTTGGATATTTATAATTTTCCTTTTTAACCAGTTTTCGACCGCATCCCTCTCTCATGGACGAACAGGGCGCCCGGAAAGCCATCATGATACCAGTCTCCACCTGTTCTGCCGGTGCGCTCCCGGCAACGATTCACGGATTTTGCGCCCGGCCGAATTCTGATACCGGCCCCCGAAGGGGAGAGGTTTTTGCGATTCCCGGTTCAATGCTCTATCCTCTATGGGGAACACATTTTCATGCAGAAGGATCGGATAGTGCGAGGCGGGGGCACCCCCCGGCGGGTCGTCGAGGTCGTGCAGGACAGGCACGGGAACCCGATCGAGATATTCGACCCGCCGTTCTACCGGAAGGAGTTCGAAGACGCCTACCGGTTCATTATCGACGACTACCGGGTGGCGCCAAAAGAGATCGCCCTCTTTCTCCCCTGCGCCGTGCGGAAACCTTACAGCCAGAGCCCGAGCCACAAACTCTTCCGGCGGGTCATCGACGGCGTCCTTGCCCCGGAGGACTACCATATCGTCATCTTCGGCACCTGCGGGACCGTTCCCGCGGAGCTCGAGTGCATGTACCCCTACCGGAACTACCACTACATGCTCGGCAAGACCACGGACGAGCGGATCCGGCGGGACTTCCACCGGATCGAGGTCTACCGGCTCAAGGGCTACCTCGAGAAGACACGGGATACCTACCGGCACCGGCTTGCCTACTGCATCGGGCCGTTCCGGAAGGCCATGGTGGAGGCGACGGAAGCGACCGGGATCGCCGTCGACCTCCTCCCCTCCGATCCGATGATCGAACGGCTCTACGATATCGACTGCCCGTTCCCCGAAGGGAGCCTCTCGATGCAGGGCTACATCGACGAGTTCCGCGGGGGGCTTGAGAGAGTGGCGGGGAAGGTATACGGCGGGGACACGACGGCTCTGGAAGGCTGCCCGGAGCGGCGCGGGCCGGCGAGGGCTTGATTTGGGAAAGAGGGTGCGGGTCTCCCTGCCTCGCGCCTAACGGTGCTCGCACCAGCACCACTCATGCGTGACCTTCTGATTGCGTCTCAGGTTTGATTTCGTGGGGATATCACCCCGGGGAAGGGGCTGACGGGGAGTACGACGGTTCGTAGAACCGGAGCTTGAGCACCGATAGGTGCGAGTGCGATGTTCCGACAGGAACGGAGCACGAGAAGCCGTTAGGCATTGAAGAGGGCACGCTCCCTCCCCCGCCTTTATCTCATAAAAACCATGTAACCCCCACCCCACCTGGCCTCCTCCCCCGCACCTGACGGTGCTTTAACTCCTGCCGTTCCGGCAGTCGTTCCCCGCCCCCAGGGGCGGGGGCAGTGCGTGGCGATATCCCCACGGAATCCGTGCATGCGATCTCGACTGGCGGAGGGTGCGAGTTACAATCCTACAACCCGAGTTTCAGAACAATGACGCCCCATGCAGCATTGCTTCAAGTCACACCGGCAAAAGCAGTGGTTGGAATGGGTTGCAGGAGAACCCAAACCTGGTTTCTCCTAAGTTGTCCCCGTGCAGTGGACCGTGGGAGTATCGCCACGCGGGGAGGGGCTGACGGGGAGGGGGGAGCATCCCCCTCCCCTGTCTCAACACCAGAGCCATGCAGTTCATCATGATCAAGTGGTGCGAGATCACCATACGAACACGGATAGGCCGGCATTCAATATTCCGAGCTGGAATTCCAAAACCCCCTCACTTCGGCTTATAATATCCCCACTTCTCCAGCGCCTCCGAAAGTGCAGGAGCCTTTTTCGCCTTCTCGTCGAGCGTCTCGCCGTCCTTCCAGGCCTCGATCGCCTGCATGGTGGCCTCCGCGCCCGCCCGGGTGCCCTTCGGGTGACCGTGGATGCCGCCGCTGACGAGGAGGACAAGTTCGGTGCCGTAGATATCGAGCACGTCCGGCACGAGCCCGGGGTGGAGCCCGCCTGAAGAGACGGGGAAGGCGCTCCTGATACTGCCCCAGTCCTGGTCGAGGGCCATATGGTCCACGGCGTTCGTGTGCTTCTCGCGGAGCACGTCCGCAAGCAGCGTGGCCTCCGCCCGGGTGCCGACCAGCTTCCCCACAGCGGTTCCGGTGTGGATCTGCGAGACGCCGACGAGCCGCATCATCTTCGCCAGGAACTGCATCGTGATCCCGTGCCTCTCGTCACGGTCGAAGGCCGCGTGCATCGCCCGGTGGGCGTGGATAGCAAGCCCGAGGTCGGAGCAGTAGTCCCGGAGGGTTGCGACGGCCGCCGTCCCTGCCACCACGACGTCGATCATCGCGTAGTTCCAGCCGTAGTCCGCGAGCATCTTCGCCCGCTGCTTCATGACCTCCGTCTCCGCCGTGATGTTGATGAACGCGGACTTCACGTCGCCGGTCTCCTGCTCGGCCTTATCCCGCATCTTCGCCATCGCCCGGACACGGTCCTCGAACCGGTTGAATGGCTGGGACGTCAGGTTCTCGTCGTCCTTGACGAAGTCGAACCCGCCCATCCAGGTCTCGTAGCCGACCTCTGCGTGCTCTTCTGCGGTGAAGCCCACCTTCGGCTTCGGGACCGCGCCCGTGAGCGGCCGCCCACGGACCTTCATCATATCCCGGATCCCCTCCATCCCGAAGTGCGGCCCCTTGAAGTGGCGGAGGTATTCGGCAGGGAGCGAAGCGTCGATCAACCGGAGACGGTCGAGCGCCTTCATCCCGAAGATGTTTCCGGCGATCCCGCTCAGGAGTTGGGGCGCGTTTCCCTCCTCCCAGAGGGCGAGCGGGTATGCGATCTTAACGTAGTTCCCCTCGATCTCGAACGCCTTTGCCTGGAGATCCCGCATCCGGGGCGGCAGGGTAAAGAGCGTCGTCCAGGTTCCGGTCGAACTCTCGGAAGCGATTCTCCCGACCGCCTCCTCCCTGCTGATCCCCTCCGCAGGCTCGAAGTAGTAGAGGGCTACGAGTTCGTCCGGACCGGGGGCGTGATTCAAGTCAACAAACTCTTCGTACCAATCAATCGCCATAGCATCACCTCTGAAAGGATGGGGTTTGGGGGTGAAAAACCTTCCATTCTGAGCAGGGTATAGAATGCCGGAATCACTTTCTCCCTGCAGGCGCCAGGTTTATCCGCCAGCGGGTCGAGAGGAAGACAGAAGGAGTCTTATGGAACGAACCGCCGATAATTTGCGCCCGCTCTTCGACTACGATGCAGAGAGACCGCCCGCGATCGAGATTGCCGGCACCGACGTCTCGGTCAGCGACCTGACCTACCGGACCGCCCCGGGTCGGGGGGTTCGGGCCTACCTGGTGGCCCCGGCAGAAGTTGACCGGTCGAAACGCTCCGCTGCCATTCTCTTCCTCCACCCGGGACTTGGTTCCCGCGCCACGTTCCTCGCCGAGGCCGTGGCCCTTGCCGGGATGGGTGCGGCCTCCCTGCTCGTCGACGCTCCCTGGGCCGCCGATACGGCAGCAGCCTGGGGTCAGGCAGTCACGGATCCCGAGGAGGCCGTGCGGGAGCATAACCGGACGGTGATCGACCTTCGCCGGGGGATAGATCTCCTCGTAGCGCAGCCGGGCGTCGATCCGGACCGGATCGGGTTCGTGGGCCACAGTGTCGGGGCGCTTTTCGGGGCGGTGCTCGCCGGCGTCGATCGGCGTCTTCGAGCCGCGGTCCTGATGGCGGGCACCGGAAGGTTTGTCGACGTCGCCACCGTGAACCTGCCCGACCTGCAGGGCGAGAAATTCGAGCATTACCGCCGGACGCTCGCGGAACTCGACCCTGCCGTCTGGGTCGGCCGTGCCGCACCCGCCCCGCTCTTCTTCCAGGCCGCTCTTCGCGACGAGTTCTTCACGGAGGAGCAGGCCCGGGATTTCTTCGAGCAGGCGGGCGATCCAAAGTCGATAAAGTGGTACGACGCGGGCCATTTCCTTGACGAAACCGCCCGCCGCGACCGTATCGCGTGGCTTATCAAGCACCTCTCGCTGGAGCGGCGGGAGCCGGGCGGTTCCCGGTAGCGGGGCAGGATGCCGAGTTGCTACAAAATGACTGATTTATCATAAAAGATAAACATTATTATCTAGGGACTTCTTACTAATACGTGGCCAGGCATTATGCGTGATGGAACCCTGCCTGCGCCTCGTCCGTCATACCCTGCAGCGCGCTACTGCACGTCCGTCATACACCCACCCAATCATTTTTTAGCGTTCACTCGGAGATCCCGTCGAGAACCTTCTCGATCCTATCCACCTTCGCCTCGATCCGCTCCACCGACTGCCGCAGCATCTGCAGTTCCGCGCCGGCACCCTTCTGTTCGGCGACATTCGCCACCTGCCCCTCGATCCACTCCTTGATCCTTACGGCAATGATGATGAGCAGCGTCAGGACGCCGAGATTTATGATAATAATGAAGGACCCGGCGAGCACGGCATTCAAGGAGTTCGAACCGCCAAACAAGCCGGCGATAAGGCTGCTGATCACGAGAAATGCGATGACGGCGCCCCACAGCGCCTTCAGCATGAATTTCCATCGTTCCTGTTGCATCTTACGATCTCTCCAATGACAGAATCATGTTCAGGTCCAGCACCAGCTCGAACGGCACCGCCCGGTAACACCGCCGGAGATACGGCGGCTCGTCTGACGTCCTGCTGATCCCCTCCGCGAGCCCGGACTTTTCGAGCTGCCGCAGGTAGATGGCGGCCAGCGGGCGCGATATGCCGAGCTCTTCGGCGATCTCGCGGGCGTACTTCTCGTCGTCTGCAATTGCCCTGAGCACGGCAAGCCGCTGCTCATTCCCGAGCAGGGAGAGCAGCCGCGCCAGTTCGGGGAGGGTGCTGAAAGATAATGTCAACAGGTGTTGATTATTTTTTACAGGTATCAATGTTGCGATCCGATGCCTTGTAATGGCCGCCCGGACTTTCATGGCAGGGAACCCCCCTGTTCCGGCAGATAGGCCGCGCTCGCTCACTCATCCTATCCGGCATCAGATCGTAACCTTCTTCCGGCCGGGTGTGTTCACGCGGCGCAGGTGATTGGGGATGGCCGCCAACAGGGTAAGAAAGAACACACAGCCCGAGATCAACGCCCGGATCGATCGCGAGATCCTGAAGAGTCTCCGTCATTTTGCCGCACAGGATAATCTCGAGATAACCAGACGTATCCGTGA
Organism: Methanoculleus chikugoensis; assembly: GCF_019669965.1. NCBI lineage: Archaea > Methanobacteriati > Methanobacteriota > Methanomicrobia > Methanomicrobiales > Methanomicrobiaceae > Methanoculleus > Methanoculleus chikugoensis. The sequence continues at coordinate 1,527,729 of NZ_AP019781.1, forward strand.
ACTGGACCGGGGATGGGACGTCGAGCGGGCGCTGGAGGCGAACTCGGCATCCCTAGGGGCAACGGGACTCACTCCGGCGTTCTCCGCGACTGCCGGCGGTTGATCCTGCCGGGCCTTGTCCTGCCGTTCCTGCTGCAGCATGCCGTGCAGGGGTGGTGTCCTCCGCTCGAAGTCCTCCGGTGACCGGGAGAAGTACGCCCTGAAGGTACTGCGCGGCGACTCCGCGAACCTTCATCTCTCTGCCGGAGGTTCGCCGGTGCATCGTACGGAGGCGGCCCTCCGGGCAGCGGATGCATGAAACAGGTAGCGGCCGGGGAGAACTTCCGGGAGGCGATATGCCGCCCCGGAATCGTCCGGTGGATCAGGAAAGGTGGGTGTAGGAGAGCCACGTTACGCGTTCTCCCCGCCGGCATCGGACCCGGCCTTTTGCGGTGATGGCATCTGCGTGGGCATCGCCCGGATCCGGGGTATTCGGGGCAATCGCGGTACATGCCTGTGAGGTTTCGGCCGGTGGATCTTCTCCGGCCCGTCGCATATGCCGGAAGCGCGACGGAGACCGGGAAGAACCGCTTCCGGCCCGATTAACGTGTTGCCCCTGCGGTGGGAATGGTTCCGCACCGGCATACAGAACTCGGGGCCGGAGAATGATATATTGTTACGGCAGCCGTGGTGGAAGCGTTGAACTGCCCGGTTCAATGCTTCCCGCGGATATCCCGGATATATTCAAGCGCGAGCAGCGCGTCCTCGCGTTTCCGGTCGACGGCATGTTCGTCGGCAAACGCCAGAAACCGGGTGAGGTCCTCCGGGTCCGCCTTCCCTTCCGCCGCCTCGACGACCGCATCGTAGGTCCGGTCGGGGAAGTAGAGCTCCCGGGCGGCCTCGAGGAGCCCCCGGGCTGCATCGGCGCCGATCACGTTGCACTCAAGCGCCTGCTGGATGGTCGCCCGGATGTTCACGAGCGGCTCAGAGAGCGGAATGAACGTCTCGGGGTCGAAGAGGAGCGCCACCTCGTCGTCGGCGACGAGCCTCCCCTCCCGGTAGGCCCGATAGATCTCCCCGACCCCTTCCATCCCGAGGCTGTCGAGTTCCGCGGCCCGCAGGGCTCCCATGCTGGAGGCGCCGATGACCCGCACCCCGGCCCGGAGGACGGCAAGAATCTCCCGGTGGGCGACGGCGCAGTCCTGGAAGAAGACGCCGTCGATGAGCCCGATGATCCGGGCACCGTCTTCGGCAGCCCGGGTTATGTCGCCCCGCTTTGCCGGAGGGCGGTAGTCGGCGTCGAGGATTGCCCGGGCAGTCTCGCGGTCACAGCTGGGACCGAGGAAGACGACGACTCCGCGCGTCACGGCACCTCCTCCCCATTCGGTCCTGGTCCATCGCGTACATCTCGAGCCCCGGCACGATCACCCGGACGACCGGGATGCCGATCTCCGGCCGCGTGAGGTCGACCACGATCACCCGGGAGAGCCCGGCCCTCCCGAGGCGCTCGGTGACGTGGTTGATGTCGGTGAGGAAGTCGTCGCTGTCAAACGACGGCATCTCCGGGAACCGGACCGTCTCGCTCTCCGCGAACCAGTGCCGGTTCAGCCGCTTCGTCCGCTCGTACCCGATCATCTTTCTGACGTCCGCCGTATCGGTGTCTTCCCTCGCGCCGTGAATCTGCGTCAGCCTGCTCTGGGCGACCTCAGTGAGCGCCCGGAGGACCGCAATCCAGGCGCTCGTATGCGACCCCATCCCGATCGTGAGGAGCGCCGGGTCCTTGAGCACGACGTCGTCGGCCACCGCGGCCACCGTGGGGATCCCGATATCGCTCGTGATATCCTTCAGGGTCACCTCGACGCCGGCAGCTGCGAACTTCCCGAGCAGGTCGGCGGCGAGCCCGTCGTCGATCCCCTCGATCCGGGGGCCGGTATTCCGGGTCACCTCCACAAGCGACCAGGCGTCACGCTCGACCACCTCCATCAGGGCGTGGAAGGTCGCCTCCTCGAGGGTGTTTCCGGAAGCAAGTCCGTTGGTGTTGGTCCGGAAGAGGCGTCCGCAGGTCACCGGGAGGGGGTGGTAGACCGCGTGGGCGGGAACGAGCACCTCCTCCTCCTGGACGATATCATACCCCTCAACCCAGGGGACGGCTATATCGGGCGGAACCCGATCGGGCAGGATCAGGTCCGCCGGGTCGATAGCCATCTTCCGGGCCGAGACCTCGCTGTACCGCCCGACGACCGTCTCCCGGCCATCCATCTCGCCCGAGTAGCGCTCGATCCCCTCCATCACGGCGGAGACCTCCGCCTCGATAGGAGTGGCGCCTTTCCCGTTGTAGACCGATATCGCTCCGGCCCCGGCGGTCGGCCGGATGCTCGAGAAGACCGGGATGCCGATCCGGTCGAGGTTCGTGATGTCGGCGATCCGGGTGATCCCCGCCGCCGGGAGCTTCGCCCGCGCCAGGCGGAGCGTCTCTTCGGGCGGGATGGTGCGCTGGGTCTCGTTCGCGTAGGCCTTCCGGCACGACTGCAGCCGGATCATGCATCGCCCCCGTAGGACTCGCCCGGCACCCAGCGCTCGCCGTCCTTCCCGATCTCCTTCTTCCAGATCGGCACGCTCTGTTTGATCCGCTCAAGGATGTACTCGCAGGCATCGAAAGCCTCCTTCCTATGCCCGGCGCCGACGACGATGAGGAGGATGTTCTCCCCGACCCGGAGAGACCCGACACGGTGGACGATATCCACCGACTCGATCGGGTATTCCCGCAACGCCTCGTCGCGGATTGCCTCCAGTTCACGGACCGCAACCTCCTCGTAGACTTCCAGTTCCATCCGCTCGATACCGTCGTCGTCCCTGACGACACCGCAGAAAGTGACCAGGGCTCCCATGCCCGGCCTCTTCGCCGCCTCGATCATTGCACCCGCGTCGATGACGTCCCTGGTGATGCCAATCATAACCTCATACCCCCTTATCCGCCCGCGACCGGCGGGAAGAGGGCGATCTCGTCCCCATCCGCAAGAACAAGAGCATCGCGGTCGATTTTTCCGATCCGCTTCCCGTTTCGCATCAGGATGACGTGCGCCCGGAGCACCCCGGTCTCGTCGAAGATTGCATCGCCCTCGTCTCCGGCACGCTCCCGGAGCGTGGCGAGAACCGCTGCCATCGTTGTCCCGTCGGGGAGATCGAGCGTCAACCCGCTCCCGAGGATCTCCCGGAACCGGGCGAACGCCTTCACCCGGATCTTCATAGTCTCACCCCTTCACCGCAGACGGGGCAGTCCGGCCGCCGCTCCACGGCATACGTCTCAAGCGTCGTCGAACGGCCGTCCCAGATGAGGAGCCGGTCCAGCAGGAGGTCCCCGGTGCCGGTGATGTACTTGATCGCCTCGTTCGCCTGAATGAGGCCTATGATCCCCGGGGTCGTCCCGATGACCGGGAAGACCTCGGCGGGCGGGGCCTCCGGGAAGAGGCACTCAAGGCAGGCAGTCCGGCCGGGGATGATAGTCGTTGCCTGGCCGTCGAATCCCCGGATTGCGCCGTGCAGCAGGGGAACACCCGACCGGAGCGCCTCCCGGTTCAGGAGGTACCGGGTCGGGAAGTTGTCCATCGCGTCCACGATCAGGTCGGCCTCGCCCACCAGGTCCCGGACGTTCGCCTCGTCAATCGTCGCTGCAAGGGCCTCGACCCGGATGTCCGGGTTTGCCTCCCGGAGTTTCGCCTCCGCTGACCCGGCCTTCGGCGTACCGAGATCCCTCTCCCAGTGGAGGACCTGCCGGTTCAGGTTGGTCCGCTCCACGGTGTCCCGGTCCACAAGACGAATATCGCCGACACCGGCGACGGCAAGGTAGAGGGCGATCGGGCAGCCGAGACCCCCTGCCCCGGCGATGAAGACCTTCGCCTTCTTCAGCCGTTCCTGCCCCTCCTCGCCGAAGAGGAGGATCTGCCGGGCGTAGCGTTCCCGTTCCCGCTCGGTGAGCATACCGTTATCCTCCGTTCGCGGTCGGCGTCCCGTACCGTGCCCGGTAGTCGTCGATCGCCTTGTGGATCCCCTCTTCGGCGAGAACCGAACAGTGAAGTTTCTGGGGGGGCAGCCCCTCCAGCGCCTCGGCAACCGCCCGGTTGGTGACAGCCCACGCCTCTTCGAGGGTCTTTCCCCTGACGAGTTCGGTGGCCATCGAGCTCGACGCGATGGCGGCGGCACACCCGAAGGTCTTGAACTTTGCATCCACGATCCTGTTCTCTTCGATCCGAAGGGTTATCCGCATGATGTCGCCGCAGGCCGGGTTTCCGACCTCACCGACACCATCCGCATCCGGGATCTCCCCCATGTTCCGGGGGTTCATGAAATGATCCATGACTCGTTCGCTGTACATAGCAATCACACGTTATCGTTCCGGGTTGAGCGGCGACATCTTCCGCAGGCGCTCAATTACCCGGGGGAGGACGGAAAGGACGTAATCGACGTCGTCATCGGTGTTTCGGGAACCGAGGGTGAGCCGGAGCGAGCCGTGGGCGTGCTCGTGCGGAAGGCCGCAGGCGGTCAGGACATGCGAGGGCTCAAGCGACGCTGAGGTGCAGGCGCTCCCCGTGGAGGCGGCGACTCCCAGGGTGTCGAGCGACAGAAGGATCGACTCCCCCTCGACGTAGCGGAACGCGACGTTGACGTTGTTTGCGAGCCGTTCGGTCGGGTGACCGTTCAATCGGGTGTCGGGGATCGCATCCAGGATCCCGCGGATCAACCGATCGCGCATCGCGGCGAGCCGGGGGGCCTTCGCGGGCATCTCGGCGGTCGCAAGTTCGATCGCCTTACCGAGCCCCACGATGCCGGGGACGTTCTCGGTCCCGGCCCGGCGGCCCCGCTCCTGCGCCCCGCCGTCTATGAACGTCCCGACCCGGGTCCCCTGCCGGACGTAGAGCGCTCCCGTCCCCTTCGGCCCGCCGAACTTGTGGGCCGAGAGCGAGAGGAGGTCGATCCCGAGCGCATCCACGTCGATCGGTATCGCCCCAATCGCCTGGACGGCATCGGTATGGAATGGGATGCCGTGGTCGTGTGCAATCTCCGCGATGGCACGGATCGGCTGGATCGTCCCGATCTCGTTGTTTGCGGTCATCACCGAGACGAGGATGGTCGCATCCGTGATCGCCTCCTCGACCGACGCCGGGTCGACCCGCCCGAACTCGTCGACCGGGAGGTAGGTGACCCGGTAGCCCTGCTTCTCCAGGCTCTTGCAGGGGTGGAGAACGGCGTGGTGCTCGATTGCGGAGGTGACGATATGGTCGCCCTTCTTTTTGTTCGCTGCCGCCACCCCCTTGATCGCCCAGTTGTCAGCCTCGGTCCCCCCGGAGGTGAAGAAGATCTCATCCGTGCTCGCCCCGATCGCCGCTGCTACCCGTCCCCGCGCCCTCTCCATCGTCACCTGCGCCTCACGGGCGAGGGCATAGACCGAGGAGGGGTTCCCGAACCGTTCCGAGAAGCAGGGGAGCATCTCTTCGACGACCTCAGGGCAGGTAGGGGTCGTCGCCGCGTGGTCCATGTAAACCGACCGTGATCGCCTGTTAACCGTAGCGTTCACGCTGCACCCCAATCCTGTACAAAGGTATTTGTCCTCCGGAACTAAAATTAACAATTGTTAACATCATCGTTAGATTTGTTCAGAAACCATTAAAAGTTGTGGTATGATGAAACTCCCCTGCCAGTTGATTGTATGGAACGTATTGCCCGCAATCCGTGCGGCTATCGCGGAAGAACTGAATACTATGGGCGTTTCCCAGCTGGAGGCCGCCCGCCTCCTCGATATGACGCCGTCAGCGATCTCCCAGTACCGCACCGGGAAACGCGGGTACCGGATCGTCTTTGAGGGAGAGGTGAAAGAGTCGCTCAACCGGCTTGCACAGGACCTCCAGGCCGGCCGTGTCGACGACCTCGCCTCCCGGATATGTGAGATCTGCACGCAGATCCGCGAAGAGAATCAACTCGGCGGCTCATGCGACGCTGAGACGTAAGGAGGCGTCCACCGGTGGAATCGAGGTGCAGCAGAGAAGCCGTCGTCGAGGCTCTCAGGGAGAAAGGCCCCATCCTCATCGCATACTCCGGCGGCGTCGACAGCGCGCTCCTCGCCGCCCTGGCCGTCCGGGCACTCGGGAAGGATCGGGTCCGGTGTGTCCTCCTTGACTCGCCGCTTCTGCCCCGGCGAGAGATCGAGGAGGCGCGGGAGACCGCTGGCCGGCTGGACCTTCCCCTGGAGGTCGTGGCGTTCCCGATTCTTGAGGATGAGACCTTCCGGGCGAACCGGCCCGACCGCTGCTACACCTGTAAGAAAACATCGGCCCGCCTGCTGAAGGATCTGGCCCGGCGGGAAGGGATCGGCACGGTCGCAGACGGGACGAACGCCTCCGACCCCGGCACGTACCGCCCGGGGCTTGCCGCAAGCGACGAGGAGGGCGTCTGCCACCCCCTCGCCGGGGCGGGTGCGACGAAGGATGACGTGCGCAGGATCGCCCGCGAGTGCGGATTCCCGTTCTGGAACAAACCCTCGGCGGCCTGCCTCGCCACCCGCATCCCCTACGGGGACGAGGTCACGGAGGAGGCGCTCGCCCGGATCGAGGCGGCCGAAGAAGCGCTGCAGGACCGGGGATTCTCCCAGGTGCGGGTCCGCATGCACGGTGACGTCGCCAGGATCGAGGTGCCGTGCGACGCGATAGAGAGGCTCTTTTCCATGCGAAATGTTGTGACGGCCGCACTCCGCGCGATCGGCTTCGCCTATGTCGCCCTGGACCTCGCCGGGTACCGGAGCGGGAGTATGGATGAGGTCTTATGACCATTGAAGACTGTAGAGCGGATTTTCCGATCACCCGCGACCTCATCTACCTGGACAGCGCCGCAACGGCGCTCACCCCGAAGCCGGTGGTCCAGGCGATGGTCGAGTACGACCTGCGATACCGGGCAAACGTCGGGAGGGGCGTGCACCGGCTCGCCGCGGTCGCCACCCACCGCTACCGGGACGCCCGCGACGCTATAAAGTCGTTCATCGGCGGAGAGAGCGGCACCCTTGCTGTCACCCGGAACACCACCGAGGCGATCGGGGCGGTCGTCAACGGCCTCGACTGGCGCCGGGGCGACCGGGTGGCGACGACACTCCTCGAACACCACTCCAACCTCCTTCCCTGGCTCCGGCTCCGCGAGCGGGGAGTCGCGGTAGATATCGTCCGGCCGGACGCCGGGGGCAGCCTCGACCTCGCCGACCTGGAGGCTGCCGTCCGCGACGACACCCGGCTCGTCGCCGTCACCCACGCCTCGAACGTCCTCGGCACCGTCCTTCCCGTCCGGGAGATTGCCGGGATCTGCCGCGACCGGGGTGCGCGGCTCCTCGTCGACGGCGCCCAGTCGGCCCCGCACATCCCGGTCGACGTCGCCGCCATCGGGTGCGACTACTTCTGTTTCTCGGGCCACAAGATGCTCGGCCCGACCGGGACAGGCGGGCTCTGGATGCGCGAGCCGGACCTCGAACCCCTCTTCGTCGGGGGCGGTTCGATCGAGAGCGCGACGGCGGACGGCTACATCCTCGCTCCCGGCGAAGAGCGCTACGAGGCGGGAACGCCGCCGGTCGCCGGCACCATCGGGCTTGCACGGGCGGCGGCGTACCTCCGGGAGATCGGGATGGAGACGGTGCGGCGGCACGAGGAGCGACTCGCCGCCCGGCTGATCGACGGGCTCGCGGCGCTCGACGGGGTTACGGTCGCCGGCCCGGACGCGCCCGGCGACCGGATCGGCGTCGTCTCGTTCACGGTCGAGGGGATGCACCCGCACGAGGTGGCGCAGGTCCTCGACGAGGCCGCCGCCGTCCTGGTCCGGTCGGGGCACCACTGCTGCCAGCCGCTCATGGAGCACCTCGACCTCCCGGACGGGACGGTGCGGGCGAGCGCCTACGTCTACACCACAACGGAGGAGATTGATACGCTGATAGCCACCGTCGAAGAGATCGCCCGGAGGGCGATCTGATGCTCTACCGGGAACTGCCGATCGTCAGGGTCGACGACGAGACGTTCGTCCCCGCAACCCACCCCGTCGTCGAGGAGATGCCGCTCTCCGTGACCGTCAACGGGCGCCACGCCCTCACCGCGATGACGAGCCCGGCGATGATCCGGGAGTTCGTCGTGGGATTCCTCTACACGGAGCGGATCGTCAGGGATCTCGCGGAGATCGAGTCGATCCGGATCGAGGGGAATACCGCGAGCGTCCTCACGAAGAACCCGTTCGCGATCCTGACCTCCCACAAGACCGTCCTCTCCGGGTGCGGCGGGAGCACCTCGTTCCTCGATGCCGGTCACCTCCCCACTATACGCTCCGACCTCACCCTCGCGCCCGAGACGATCCGGGCGGCGACAAAAGAGACGCTTGACTCGGACCTTCACCGGATCACCGGCGGCATTCACCTCGTCGGACTCTTCGACGCCGAAGGCAGAGCGATCCGGATCGCCGAGGATATCGGCCGGCACAACGCGCTCGACCGGGTCGTCGGCCACGGCCTGCTTGAGCAGATCGATTTCTCCCGGACGTTTGCGGTCAGCTCCGGCCGGATATCCTCCGAGATGGTCAGGAAGTGCCTGGTCGCGAACATCCCGGTGATCGTCTCGCGGGGGGCGACGACCACCACCGCCGTCGAGGCCGCAGAGGCGGGCGGGCTCACGATCGTCGGGTTCGTGCGGAGCAAAAAGATGAACATCTATACCGGGTGGGAGCGGGTCCGCGGCGCTTCGCAGGCGACCGCAGGCGAGTGACCGGAGGGGCGGTCCCTTGCCCTGCCCGCCCGGTCGAACAACGGCTTCCATCGGCCGGAGAGATCTGCTGAACGCTTCTGCTCTGCAGTGCCGGGTTTCACGGACACTGGCGAAAAATTTTGAAAAATCTGATTTTTCAGAAATTTTAGATCCCCATAAATACCACCGCTCCCAACCATAGTACGAGAAACACTATGGCAGAGGAGAATACCGATCCGGAACGGTGTCCGTCAGATGGGACGCCGTGCGGGTGCAATCATGCTGCCGTCTGCAGCGTGGAGGCGGTGCTCAGCGTGGACGAGCGCGGGCAGATGGTGCTGCCGAAAGACGTTCGGGAAAAGGCGGGTATCCGGCCCGGCGACAAACTGGCGCTGATCACCTGGGAGAAGGACGGCGAGGTCTGCTGCCTTGCGCTGATGAAGGCCGGAAGCCTCAGTGGGATGGTCAGGAGCGTCCTCGGGCCGCTGATCGAGGAGGCGAAGTGAAGTCATGACATCCCCGTCACGGTCATGCTGCCCGTCCTGCCCGGAGACGGTTCAGCCGGCCTCCGGGCCGGTGCAGGAGATCCGGACGACGGACAGCAGGATCACGCTCGCCGATCGCCTCGATCACTTCCTCGCGCGCTTCGGGGTGAACCGGATGGGCCACCGCGTCGAGCCGGGGCTCTACCGGCTCGGGAACCCGACCGAGGACTCCCCGGTCTTCGTCTCCGCAAACTACACCCTGAGTTTCGATGCGCTCCGGTCCGCGCTCTCCGGCCGCGACGGCTACATCCTCGTTCTCGACACGCTCGGGATCAACGTCTGGTGCGCCGCGGGGAAGGGGACCTTCGGCACCGACGAGATCGTCCGGAGAATAGCGCTCACCGGTCTTGAGTCCGTCGTGAGGCACCGGACGCTCATCGTCCCGCAGCTCGGCGCCCCGGGCGTCTCCGCCCACGAAGTGCTACGGCGTTCGAGGTTCGAGGTGGAGTACGGGCCCGTGCGGGCGAGCGACCTCCCGGAGTACCTCGCCCTCGGGAGAGCAACGCCCGATATGCGGCGCGTCCGCTTCCCGGCCGTCGACCGGCTCGTGCTCGCGCCGATGGAACTCGTCCACGCCGCGCTTCCGACCGTTGCAGGCGCGATCGTGCTCTACCTCCTCGCGGGCCTCCCGGCAGCGCTCGGAGCAGTCGCCGCGGTTCTCGCCGGAACGGTGCTCTTCCCGGCCCTGCTGCCGTTCATTCCCACCCGGGACTTCAGCACGAAAGGGCTCATCCTCGGGGGAATCGTCGCCCTTCCCTTCTCAGCCGCCTTCTTCGTTGAGACTGCCGCGTCCGGGTGGGCCGGGGTGCTTGCCGCGTTCGCACCTCTCCTCCTCATGCCCCCCGTAACCGCATACCTCGCGCTCAACTTCACCGGCTCGACCCCGTTCACGTCGAGGACCGGTGTGAAGCGGGAGATCTTCCGGTACGTGCCGTTCATGGCGGGAATGGCGGTCCTGGGAGCCGCCCTTGCCGCCGTCCTCGGGACGGCGCACCTCCTGGGGGCGGTCTGATGTTCGACTCCTACCGCGAGAATACCCTCCGCTACAACCCGGAGCGGTGCTTCGGCTGCCTGCGGTGCACCGAGGTCTGCCCGCACGGGGTCTTTGCCGAGGGAAACCGGCGGGTCGAGGTCGTTCGGCCGGAGGAGTGCATGGAGTGCGGGGCGTGCGCCCGAAACTGTCCGGTGCAGGCGATTGCGGTGCAGAGCGGAGTCGGGTGCGCCTGGGCGATGATCGGGGCGGCTCTCCGGGGTAAGGATATGGACAGCGGCACCTGCGGCTGCGGGGGAGACGAAGGATCCTGCTGCGGCGGCGACCGGTGAGACCTTCTACTCACCGTCCCGCCCGAGCAGCCTGCAGACCTGGCAGACCTCGCCGCTCGTGAGTTCGCCGCAGATGCGGCAGGTGGAGAGCGCCTTCGCCGGCTCCGCGGAACGAGCCGAACGCCTGACCCCGTCGCGGAACCGCATAAGGCGGAGCATCGTTCCCGGGTGGCGGTGTTCGAGCCCCGCAAGCATCGTGCGCACCTCCGACCGGAGCGCCGTCCCGGCGTAGGGGCACTCGGGCAGGTCGCGGAAGTAACCGCGGAGGAGGAGGTAGGTCACGATCTCCTTCTCGGAGAGGACGGCGAGCGGTTTTATCCGCGGGACGAAGTGCCCGGGCTGCCCGGTCGAGGTGTCCTGGAGAAGGCGGGGGAGGTCGCCGCGGAGGACGTTCATCAGAACCGACTGCGCCTCGTCGTCGAGGTTATGGCCGGTGGCGAGTTTCGTCGCGCCGGTCCTCTTCACCGCCTCGCCGAGCGCCCGCCTGCGCAGCACGCCGCAGACGGTGCAGCCCTGCGCCTCTCTTCCGACGAGCATTGCATCGAGGTCTTTCCCGAAGAGGTCGGCGAACGTGACGATCGCGTGCTCGACGCCGAGTTCGCCCGTCAGGTCTCGTGCGGCCCTGAGGGTCTCCTCCCGGTAGCCCGCGATCCCTTCGTCGATGGTGATCGCGACCAGACTCGCGCCGAGTGTGGGGAGGATGGGGTGGAGCAGCAGGAGCAGGGCGGTGCTGTCTTTTCCCCCGCTCAGGCCGACGGCGACCCGGTCGCCCGGCGAGATCATGCGGTCGTGCTTCATGGCGACGAGGACGCGGGTTTCGGCGTCCTCGATGAAGTGGCCGGCGCAGAGCCGCCGCTCCGGCTCAGTGAGGCGGACGACCGCAGGTTCGCCGCAGAGGGAGCACCGGTTCTCCGCCGAAGTCATCGGCTCACCCGCCGTGCGAGAACCGGAGGATCCTGAGCTCGTCGCCTTCGGTCGCCGTCACGTCTTCGGGGACGATCTTGCCGTTCTTCACGACGATAACGGTCGTCGGATTGATGCCGAACTCGAGGAGGATCTCTTCTATCGGCGCGGAGGTACAGGAAAGAGTCCGCACGCTCCTGTCCGGGAGGATGATCTGCATACTGTACGTGAGTGTTGGTTCCACCGCCCCATAAATATCCTCAAGGTTCAGGGGCGGAATGTAACCGGATCTACAGCGACAACAAGAAATATATGGATCTCCCGGAGATCCGTACACAAGTTAACAATTGTTAAGTCCGCGCCATGGCAGCCACGACAACGGGCGGGAGGGGGAGAACGCATGGACGTCATGACACCTGAAGAGAAAGCATCTCTCGTCAGCATCGGCTCGGCGGGCATCGACGAGGCGCTCGGCGGGCATCGACGAGGCGCTCGACGCGGATCTCCTCCCGACGACGGCGACGGCGGGGCCGGGCGCCGGAGGGTCGTCGATCTTCATCCGCTCCGGCGACCGGCGCGTCCGCCTCTCCATCAACCCTGCATCGCCGCTCCGGGTCGTCCCGGACGGAGATGGGGTCGCCGTCGTCCGGGACGGGGAGACGATTGTACGGGGCAGGCTCGAGCGCCCACTCTCCCACTGCCCGGAGCAGGCCTATATCACCGCCAGCGAGCGCTGCATCTACGACTGTAAGTTCTGCCCGGTGCCGAAACTCGACGGGGCGATCAAGGATACGGAGACGATTATCAGGATGGTCGAGGCGGCTGCCGCCGGCGGGGGCCTCTCTGCAATCTCCCTCACGAGCGGCGTCGCCGAATCGCCGGAGCGGGAGGTGGAGCGGGTGGCGGCCGTGGTGAAAGCGCTCCGGGAGCGGTTCGACCTCCCGATCGGGGTCTCGGTCTACCCGACCGCGGCCTCGACCGCGGTCCTCCGCGCTGCCGGTGCCGACGAGATCAAGTACAACGTCGAGACGATGGACCCAGGCCTCTTCGCCCGGGTCTGCCCCGGCCTCTCCCTTCCGTTCATCCTCGACGCACTCGCAGGGGCGGTGGAGGTCTTCGGGAGAAACGCCGTCTTCTCAAACTTCATCATCGGCCTCGGCGAGGACGACGAGACGGTCAGGGAAGGCGTCGCCCTTCTTGCGAAGATAGGCGTCATCCCCGTCCTCCGGCCGATCTCCGCATCGCCCCTTCGGGCAGGCGAGATCGCCGTCGAGCGTCCTTCGGCGGAGCGGCTTCTCCGGCTCGCGGCGATGACCCGCGAGATACTGGAGCGGTACGATCTCGACCCGCGGCAAGCGAGGACGATGTGCCTCCCCTGCACCGGGTGCGATCTCACCCCGTTCCGGGACGTCTGAGGCGGGGGCTCACCGGGCACACCCATCTTCGCTCTCGTAGCGCTGCAGGATCGAGAGCGCGGTATCCCGGCCGAGCCGGTCGGTGACGAAGGTGAGAAAGACCTCGACGTGCCCGCAAGGGACGCAGCCGAGGCTCTCGCTCCCGTCCAGTATCAGCCCGACGAGATACCGGAGGTCATCGTCGTTCAGCCGCTCCAGCCGTTCCCAGAAGTCAGCGAGATCGGCAGCGTAGTGGTTTGCAAGCGGGGGGAGGATGGACCGGTAGGGCCCTCCCGAACCTGCACAGACCAGCCCCGTGCACTCCGGGGCGGATTTTTTCAGGATCGTCACGTCCCGTTCGGATAAGATTCGCGCCATGGTATCGTCCGGGCACGGCAGCCGGGCCGCACCACATTCACAATTGTTAAGTAAACACAGGGATAACGGTTGTGGACAGGATCGCATCGTCGACCGCAGAAAGGGGTTGTGATACCATTTTGTCTTCCAGTCTCGATCAAACCCTCACCGAACAGATTGCCGCGTTGAAAGAGGAGCGTGACGCCGTCATCCTCGCCCACAACTACCAGATTCCGGCGGTGCAGGAGATCGCCGACCGTGTCGGGGACTCGCTTGAACTCGCACGAGCGGCGGCGGAGTTCGATGCCGGCGTTATCGTCTTCTGCGGCGTCGACTTCATGGCCGAGACGGCGGCGATCCTATCGCCGGAGAAGACGGTCGTCCTGCCCGCGGCCGACGCCTGCTGCCCGATGGCGGAGATGATCACCGCCGGCGAGGTCCGGGTGCTCCGCGAGCGGTTCCCGGACGCCGCCGTCGTCGCCTACGTCAACACCTCGGCCGAAGTGAAAGCGGAGAGCGATATCTGCTGCACCTCCGCAAACGCCGTCGCCGCCGTCGAGTCACTCGACGCGGAAGAGGTGATCTTCCTCCCCGACAGAAATCTCGGCCGCTACGTCGCGAGGTTCACGGAGAAGAAGATCCTGCCCTGGGACGGCTACTGCATCGTCCACAACCGGATGACGGCCGACAAGGTCGCGGCAGCCCGCCGTTCCCACCCGGACGCCGGGGTGCTCGTCCACCCCGAATGCCGGCCCGGGGTGATCGACCTCGCCGATCACGTCTTCTCGACCTCGGGGATGGTGCGGCACGCCTGTGCAAGCCCCCGCAGGGAGTTTGTCATCGGCACCGAGGTCGGGCTCCTCCATCAGCTCGAAAAGAAGTGCCCGGGAAAGGTCTTCTACCCCCTCTCGAAGCAGGCGGTCTGCGTCAACATGAAGAAGACCGATCTCGCGAAGGTGCTTGCGGCCCTCGAGCGGTTCGAGCCGCGGGTGACGGTCCCGGAGGAGACCGCCGCCCGGGCGCGGACGGCGATCCAGCGGATGCTGGACCTTCCCCGGTAGTCCCTCAGATCTTCCCGAGGGTATCCTGCTGACCGAAGTACCGGTCCCAGTCCCAGGGCTCGTCGAAGACCTGCACCTCGACGTCCCGGACGCCGTTCACGTCGAGGACCCGGCGCCGGACCCGGTCGGTGAGGTAGTCGACGAGCGGGCAGGTGGCGGTGGTCAGGACCACCTCCACGAGCACGGAGGAGTCATGAACGGTGATCCCCCTGATCAGGCCGAGGTCGACGACGTCGATCCCGACCTCCGGGTCGATCACCTCCTTGAGCGCCGCACGGATCCTCTCCTCGAGCGCGATCTCCTCCTGGCGTCTCCCGGCAACCAGGCCCGATCGCTCCACCGCCCGGAGCCGCTCCTCGATCCGGTTCTGCCTATCAAGCATGCGGCTGACCACCCGGAGCATCGGGTCGGGAAGGTCGCCGCGATCGAGTTTCTCCTGGCCCTTCCGGCACTTCGGGCCGGCAAGCCTCCCCGGCACGCCCACGACCGTCGCACCGGGGGGGACGGGGTGGACGACGACCGACCCCGCCCCGATCTTTGCCCCTCGCCCGACGGTGATGGGGCCGAGAACGCTCGCCCCCGACCCGATGATGACGCCGTCCTCGATCGTCGGGTGTCGTTTTGTCTGCTCAAGCGCCGTGCCGCCGAGCACCACGCCCATGTAGATCAGGACATCGTCCCCGACCTCCGCCGTCTCCCCGATCACGACGCCCGAGCCGTGGTCGATGAAGACCCGGCAGCCGATCTTCGCGCCGGGGTGGATCTCGATCCCGGTCAGCGCTCGCGAGATGTGGGAGACGAGCCGGGCTGCAAAGTAGAGCCGGCGGCGGTAGAAGGCATGCGCGATCCGGTGCGCCCAGATCGCGTGGAGGCCGGGGTAGCAGCAGATCACCTCGAGCGTCGACCGGGCCGCCGGGTCCTTGTCAAAGACTGTCTGGATGTCTTCCCTGATGGTCACCGTGTCACATCCCCCGTCACGTTCCAAAGAGATCCGTCGAGAGATACCGCTCGCCGGTGTCGGGGAGGATCACGACGATCATCTTCCCCTCGTACTCCCGGCGGGCGGCGACCTCACAGGCCGCATGCACAGCCGCGCCCGAAGAGATCCCGGCGAGGATCCCTTCTTCACGGGCGAGCCGGCGGCTCATCGCGAAGGCGTCCGCGGAGGCGACCCGGAGGACCTCGTCGACGAGATCGGTCCGCAGGACGCCCGGCACGAATCCGGCCCCGATCCCCTGGATACGGTGCGGTCCGGCCGCCCCGCCGGAGAGGACCGGGGACTCGGCGGGCTCGACGGCGAACGCCTTGAAGGAGGGGTTTCGTGCCTTGATGACCTCCGCGACCCCGGTGATCGTTCCGCCCGTCCCGACGCCGGCGACGACGGCGTCGACGGTCCCGTCGGTATCCCGCCAGATCTCCTCGGCCGTCGTCCGACGGTGAACGGCGGGGTTTGCCGGGTTCTCGAACTGCCGGGGCACGAAGTAGGTGTCCGGGTTCTCGGCGGCGATCCGGGCCGCACGGTCGACCGCTCCCCCCATCCCCTCGGCTCCGGGCGTGAGAACCACCTCGGCGCCAAGCGCCGCGAGGAGTTTTCGCCGCTCCACGCTCATCGTCTCGGGCATTACGAGCCTGAGCCGGTAGCCGCGGGCGGCACAGACGAACGCGAGTGCAACCCCGGTGTTGCCGCTCGTCGCCTCGACGATCGTCGTCCCCTCCCGGATCTCGCCGGTCCGCTCGGCCTCGTCGATCATCGCGACCCCGATCCGGTCTTTTACGCTCGCCATCGGGTTGAACGACTCCACCTTGGCGAGAACCGTCGCCCGGGAGCCCTCCGTCACGCGGTTCAACCGGACGAGCGGGGTGTTCCCGATCGTCCAGGTGATATCACGGTATATCCGTCCCGTAGGTATAGCCTCCTTCGATCATTCATATACTTGAACAGGCAGCATTCCCGCGTCTCCGGCATCCACCGCCACCTCTTCGAGCGCACGGACCTTCTCGACCGCGGCGGCGGTGGATGGGCGTGCCGGACGACGTCCTCCTTGTCGAACGCGATCAGCGGCCGGCAGCCTGGATCGGCTGGATGTTGATATATGCCTCTTCCCGGTTCCGGATATCGAGGCTGCCGGTGATCTTCGTGACCAGCGGAGAGCCCGTCCCGGCCTCCAGGTCGTCGAGGGCGGCCCGGACCCGGGCGACACCCTCCCGGATCGCCTGCTCCTCGGCGGGATCCGGGCCGGTCGGGAGCGTCTCCCGGAGCACTTCGCGGATATCCTCGAGCGCGAAGAGCGCTTCGAACGTCTTCTGGATCTCTTCCTTCATGGAGAGCCGAAACCCGGAGTCGAACCGGGATGGAGTTGATCTGCAGTCAACCGCGTAGCCGTTCCGCCACCTCGGCAAAGGCATGAATTAACAATTGTTAATCTTGCGCAGAGTAGTTAACAATTGTGAATATTTATACCTTCGGGTCACGCTGGCTGTCGGGCATTCGCCGCGGAACCGTTCCTGGCATGCTGCAGTCACCCGGACATTGGTTGGCCGCCGGGTTCTCAGCCACCAGCATCTCAATACCAGTCACGGCGCAGAGGAATCGTGACCGTTGCGAAGAAGGGACACGAACTTCAGCACAGAGCGGTGGAACCGGTCGTGCCCATCCCGGCGGTCAATCTCTTCCGGCTGTAACGCTCGCGTCGGAAAACCGACCACGGTTTCCCGGCCGCTGATAGCGTTCCAGTCCCCGATCCGTGAGCATCCCGGATCAGCCCTCCGCACAGGTGAACCCGCAGTTATGTGGCGTCGCCGCCGATCTTAACGTTGTAATACCGTGGAGTTGCCACTGCGCACGATGCCCTCCCGCAACGGCAGCAGGAAACCCGGTACCCCGAAAAAACCGACCATCTCCTGAGAAACGTATATATCTGTGGTGATGGATATTCCGCACGAACCTGCAGACGCACCGGGGCATGGAGAGAGCATGACAACAGGGCTTATCGACGATAGGGAAACATGGGACACATTTGTAGACGAAAGCGCCTCCGGCCGCCTCTTCCACAAATGGGACTTCATGAAGATAACGGAGAAGCATACCGGCTTTCGGTTCCTCCCCTACGGAGTCTTCAAGGGCAACGAGCTGATCGCCGTCATGCCGCTCTTCCAGAAGCAGCTGCACAGGGTCAACGTCCTCCTCTCCCCACCCCCGCTCCAGTCGGTGGTGCCGTACCTCGGGTTCGTCATGGGCCGCCGTTACGACACTGCCAAGCAGAGCAAGAAGGAATCGATGCTCAAACTGGTTGGTGACGATCTGGAGAGCGAGTTTGCGGCCCTGGCCCCGAACTACCTCTCCATAACCCAGGTTCCGGGTTTCATCGATGTTCGACGGTTTCTCAGGGAGGGATACCAGACCCGGCTCCATTTCACCTACCTGATCGCCCTCGATCCGCCGCTCGACGAGATCTGGAATAGCTTCTCCTCCAACCTCCGGACAAAACTGCGAAAGGTCGAGAAGAACGGCTACCGCCTCGAGAAGAGCACCGACATCTCGATCTTCTACTCCACGGTCGCGGAGCGGTTCAGCGACCCCGAGATGAGCATCCCGATGATCAGCCGCGCCTACTTCGAGGAACTCTTCCGGGCATACCCCGACGAACTCGGGCTCTACTACCTCTACGACGACGAAGGCGCCGTAACAGGCGTGCAGGCAACCCAGGAATACAAGGCCTTCACCCTCTGGATGGGAGCACCGAAGATGACCGCGATGCCCGGCAACGAGTTCCTGCAGTGGCTGCTCCTCCAGCAGGCAAAGCATGCGGGGTACCGCCACATGGAGAACGTCGGGGCGAACAACGAGAACCTGAACCTCTTCAAGTCCAAGTTCAATCCCTCGCTCACCCTCTTTCTAGAGGTGAGCCAGGAGGACTTCATCGGCAGGGTTGCCCGATGGGCCTACAGTACCATCGCGAGCAAGAGTCCGATGAAGCGCAAAGTCCTCTCCTACATCGAATGACAGGGCGTGCCCCCTCATCGCCCCGTCTCTTCCCGGCCATCAAACCGGATCAGCGCCGGGGCATCGGATATCCTGCCGGGCGATCGTAAGAGCGCTGCCGGTCCTCTCCCTGTACTCCTGCACGAGGTAGGCGGTGCGGTTGCGGTAGGTCCGGTCACGGGTGATGAAGATCAGGTCTTCCTCCCACTGGATATCGCGGTGAACGCCCGGGCAACCGGGTCGGCGGCGAGTGCAGCGACCGCCCAACCATATGGCGTCAACTCGAAATCGGGAGAGTTTTTTTTCTTTTCCCTGAAACGTCGTATCAACACCGAATCAAAATGCTTAAGATATATATCGACCATCCCTCAACAATAGGGTGGTGCATGTATCGTATCCTCGTAGTCGATGACGAACCGACGCTTCTTGGACTGAACCGGATCTACCTGGAGCAGTCCGGAGACATGCAGGTCGAGACGACGTCGTCACCGCTGCAGGCTCTCGATATGCTCTCGGAAGCCCCCTACGACGCTATCGTTGCCGACTACGAGATGCCGGAGATGGACGGTATCACACTCTTAAAGGAGGTCCGCCGCAGGGGCCTTTTTATACCGTTCATCGTCTTCTCCGGCCGCGGCCGCGAAGAGGTCATCATCGAGGCGCTCAACAACGGGGCGGACTTCTACCTCCAGAAAGGCGGCAACCCCTCCGCACAGTTTGCCGAACTCCAGAACATGATTCTCCAGGCAGTCCGGAGAAAAAAAGCCGAGGAGGAGGTACAGCGGGCCGGGGACCTGTACCGGAGCGTCTTCGAGCATACCAGCTCCGCCACCATCATCATCGAGGGAGACATGACGATCTCCCTCATAAACAGCGAGGCCGCCCGCCTTTCCGGCTATTCCCGGGAAGAAGTGGAAGGGAAGATCTCCTGGACAACCTTCGTCGCTCCCGAAGACCTGGAGCGGCTGGTGAGTTACCACCGGCAGCGGCGGACTGAACCCGACTCGATGCCGGGCACCTATGAGTTCCGGCTGGTCGACCGACAGGGCAGACGGAAAGATATGCACCTGACGATCGGTTCCATCCCGGGAACGGACCGCTTTGTTGCGTCGATGATCGATGTCACCGACCGGAAACGGTTCGAGGAAGATCTGAACGCGGCGCACGAGGAGATGACCGCGGCGTTCGAGGAGGCGAGAGCAGGGCAGGAGGCGCTTGAGGCACAGTGCCGCGAGATGGAGAATTACCAGGCAAACCTCCGGGGCATCATAAACTTCCTTCCCGACCCGACGTTTGTGCTTGACCGCGCGGGGAAGGTCACCATCTGGAACCGGGCAATCGAAGAGGTGACCGGGGTCACAAAGAGCCGGATCATCGGAGCGGGGCTGGAAGCCGTCTGCAAGGCGGTGCCCGGACTCCGGTCCCCGCTGGTGGCGGAGACCGTCCTCTCCCGGTTGGGCGGTGAGAGCATCGCACGGGAAGTCCATATCACTTCTCCTCGCACGGGGGAGGAAGTCTGCCTCTGGGCGAAAGCATCGCCGCTCTACGATGCGCAGGGACGGCTCTCCGGGGCAATCGAGTCTCTGCGGGACATCACCGAGTCAAAACGGATGGAAGCGCAGATCCAGCACCGGGTAGACCTCGAACAGGTGGTAAGTTCGATCTCCACGAAGTTCATCGGCCTCGATCCGGCAGACCTCGACGGCACTCTCGAAGAGGCGCTCCGGGTGCTCGGGTTGTTCCTCGATGTCGACCGGAGTTACATCTTCCGCTTCTCCCCCGACCTCACCAGCGCAGAGAACACCCACGAGTGGTGTGCGGAGGGGGTAGAGCCGCAGATAGACGTGCTGCAGAACCTGCCCGCCGGCGTGATCTCCTGGGGAATGGAGCAGATCAAGGCACGGAAGTCGATCTGCATCCCCGATATCGCCGATCTCCCACAGGAGGCAGCGGCGGAGCGCGACTTTCTCCGGGGGTACGGAGTTATGTCGGTCATCCTAGTGCCGATCGCGACCGCCGGCGAGATCCTCGGGGTCGTCGGGTTTGAGACCACCCGCAAGGCGCGGCCCTGGTCGGACGAGGACTACACGCTGCTTGAGATCGTCGGCAACCTCTTTGCCGACCTTTTCTCGCGGATTCGCGCCCAGGAGAGACTGCGCGAGAGCGAAGAACGGTTCAGGAGCCTCGTGGAGCGGTCGCACGACTGCTACATCCGTGCTACGACGAAGCCGCAGGCAATCGAGTACATCAGCCCCTCGTGCGAGAGTCTGACCGGGTACACCCGGGAGGAGATCCTGGGCGATCCGGGGTTCATCAGGCAGTTGATCCACCCCGACGACCGGAAGACGTTCTTTGCCCTGCTCCAGGAACGGGACGCAACCGCCCGTCAGCCGTACGTCTTCCGGATACGCCGGAAGGACGGGCTCTACATCTGGGTTGAGGCCTGCACGATCCCCGTTTACGGGAACGAAGGACGCCCGGTTGGAATCGACTACGCAATCCACGACATCGACGCCTGGAAGCAGACCGAGGCGGCGCTCATCCAGGCCAACAAGAAACTCACCCTGATGAACAGCATCGTGCGGCATGATATCCTGAACCAGGTCACGGTGGTGCTCGGGCATATCGCCCTCCTCCGGGACCAGCCGCTCGATCCGGCCGTCGCCGACGCCCTCGGGAAGCAGCAGGCCGCGATCGAGATAATACGGTCGCAGATTGGGTTCACGCGAGATTACCAGGATCTCGGCGTCCGGGCTCCCCAGTGGTTCCTCGTCGAGCCCCTGGTCACGGGGGCCTCAAAAGCCCTTCGGCCGATCGGGATCCGGATCTCCACCGACCTCAACGGACTCTCCGTCTATGCCGACCCGCTCCTCTCGTCCGTCTTCTTCAACCTCCTGGAGAATGCCGTGCGGCACGGCAGGACGGTGACCGAGATCCGCGTCACGGCCGTGCCGGACGGCGGCGGTGCCCGGATAGTCTGGGAGGATAACGGCGTCGGCGTCCCTGCAGAGCACAAGGAGCGGATATTTGAGCGGGGATTCGGGAGCCACACGGGGCTCGGGCTCTTCCTGGTGAAAGAAGTTCTCTCGATCACCGGGATCGCCATCCGGGAGACGGGCGAGCCCGGGAGAGGGGCGCGGTTCGAGATGGCGGTCCCGGAGGAGCACGTCCGGTACAGGTGAAGCGGCCGGAGCGGTTCAACGATACGACAGTTGAGAAAACCCCAAAAAAGACGAGCGGCAGGTCTTCGTCCTACCGCCGCCCGTATTTCCTGAACATATACCAGAGCCCCGCACCGATCCCGGCCATCACCAGGATGCCGAGCACCGCGACGTAGGACTGTTCCTTCACCACGACCCGGTATTCGTCCTCCTCTTCGTCCTGATCGCTTTTTACCAGCGCGACGACCTTGTATTCGCCAGCGACGATGTCGGCCGGCGGGATCACCGTCACCTGCACCGTCGCCCGTTCGCCGGCCTCAAGGCTCGCGACCGATGCCGGGTCGACGGTCACCCGCCACCCTTCCGGTGCGCTCATGTTGATCCCGATGTTTGTCAGCGCTCCCCCGACACCGGCGTTCGTTACCGTCATAGCAAACGTGAGAGTGTCGCCGCGGTTGATCTCGTGGCGGTAACTCTTCGCGTAAGTCCGCAGGTCGTAGGACCCCCGGAGCCGGAGCGTCAGGTCTTCCTCGTACTGCCGGGCAGAGGATCCGATCACCGCCGTGAAGTTGTACTCGCCGACATCTACCGAGTAGGGCGGGATGAGATCGAGATACAGGGTCTTCTCCTCGCCTGACGGGACGTAGATCTCCGAGACCTCTTCGGTGGCGCCGCTGCTCTCCTTGAACCGGGCATACCACTGCTCGGGGAGGCCCTCGACGGAGAGAGTGTAGGTATCGTCGTTTCTGCCCGTGTTCTTCAGGGTCATCTCATACTGCGGGTTCGAGCCGATCGCCACGATCCTGGATGGGGACTTCACCCGAACCTCGGCAAAGAAGTTCTCTTTCTCGAGCGGCACGATCCCGAGGTCGACCGTCTGGCCGATCCGGATCTCGACATTCTTCTTTTCCCATGCCCGATACCCGGGCCGGGTGACCTTTACAGTGTAGGTGCCCATCGGGGCGCCGATGGAGACCTTGCCTTCGGCGGTCGCAAGCATCCCCTCGATCCTGGTATCACGGTCGTAAAGGCCGACGTCGGCACCCTTCACCACGTTACCTTCCTTATCCACCACGGTGGCTTCAAGCGTTCCCACTTCACCGCTGTGCGTCTTCGTGATCTTGACGTAGACCCAGATCGTGCCTTCGCCGATACCCACCCGGATGGGGTACTCCCCCACCGCGGCATGGCCGGAGGTCTCGGCCACCAGGCGGACGGTCTTCGTCTCGCCGGCCGGGATCAGCATCCGGTAGACCTCGCGATCATCGGCCTCGAACCGGATCTTCCAGTTGTCGGTGCCGCGGAACGTCCAGTAGTTGAGGAGGCACGTCCCGATATCGCCGCGGTTCGTGACCGCAAGGTCGAATACGGCGGTGTCGCCCGCCTCGATCACCTCGCCGGGGAAGTTGCACCGGATCTCCGTCTGCATCGTCCCGCCCTGTGCGGCGGTCGCTCCCGGGACGGCGGCCGAAGCGGCGAAGAAGAGCGCGAGGAGGAGGCATAGTGGGGATATTCTGCCGGTCATCGTCTCACCTGATATCCATCCGCATGAACTTCACGTAGGTCGCTGCGAAGAAGGCCGACGGGAAGACGATGAGCGCGGCGATGTTCATCCAGACCCGGCCGAGAGCACCGGCAAGCCCGGTCGCCTCTTCCGTTGCCGCGCCGTAAGGCGACGCAATCATTGAGGAAAGCTGTGGGTTCGTCACCGCTATCGCGACAGTGTAGTAGTTCATCTGCGGCGAGAGGAGGTTCGAGATATCGCTGATGAGCCTCTGTTTCTCGACATAGGTCTTCATTTCTTCTTCATATGCCTTCCACTCCGGGTCCTCGGTTCCGCCGTAGACCACGCTCTGCGAGACGCTGCTGGTGAAATACCCGCCGCTGCTCGCGACCCGCACGACTTCTTTGGGCATGGGACCCATCTCGGGCGGCTCGGGCGGGTCGCCCGCGAAAGCGTTCGCGGCCATCGCCCCGAACATGGGAAGGAGCGAGGAGACGGCGAAGAAGATAACCAGGGTGTAGATCAACGCGTTCCCGCTCTCTTTTGCGACCGTCGACATCATGAGCGCGACGGCGAAGTAGGCGAGCAGGAACCCGAGCGAGACCGCCCCGAAGACCAGGATGGCGGCAAACTCCTCCGCCGTCGGGACGACCGAGAAGAGGAGGAGCATGGCGATGGCAACGGCAAGAGCGAGCGCCATGGCGAACCCGAGCGCGGCGATGCCCCCGAGCGCCTTGCCGTTGATGATCTCGTCGCGGTAGACCGGGTGGGAGAGGAGCGTCTTTAACGATCGGGTCTCCTTCTCTTTTGAGACCAGGTCGAACCCGATTGCGATGGCAAGGATGCCGCCGAGCATCGTCATGTAACTCATCATGGAGATGAAGACGTACATGATCGAGGGTTTCTGGGGCATCCAGTTCCTGTACGGGTCATCGAACTCCTCCATCTGCCGGAGTTGCTCAGTATACGCCTCCAGGCTGTTGTTGTAGTTCTCGATGCCGTCGTAGATACTGATCGTCGATATCACGAGGAGCAGGCCGAGAATGATGACAAAGCGCCTGCTGGTGATGTGGTCGGAGAACTCTTTTCGTGCTACGTTGAGCAATCGATCGAGTGCCATCATCTCACCTCCGGTAGGCCGCCATGAAGACGTCCTCGATCTCGGGTTCCTCAAGACGCATCTCCCGGACGTGCAGCCCCTGTTCGAAGAGGGCCGCGGAAAGCCGGTCCCGGATATCGGCCTTTGCCCGGACGACCGCACGGTTAGCGTTCCCTTCGACGGAGATGATCGCGGGGTCGTCGATCGCCGGCAGGCGCTCCCGGGTCTCGATGACGATACGGACGGCATCGCCGTCCGACGGTGCAAGCACCCGGGCGACTTCTTCGAGCGTCCCCTGCGCGACAAGCCTTCCTTTTGCGAGGAGCCCCACGGTCCGGCAGACCTCCCTGACCTCGGAGAGGATGTGGGAGGAGACGAAGATCGTCTTTCCTTCGCCGGCGAGGTGCGTGACGAGTTCCCGGTACTCCCGGACGCCCTCGGGATCGAGGTTTGCCGTCGGTTCGTCGAGGAAGAGCACCTTCGGATCGTTGATCAGCGCCTGGGCGAGCCCGAGCCGCTGCTTCATGCCGCGTGAGTACTCTCCGGCCTTCTGGGCGACGCCGTCGAGGTGGACGAGTTCGAGCAGTTCGGCGATCCGCTCCTTTCTCGCTTTCGCATCCATCCCGTAGAACCGGGCGAAGTAGTCCAGGTTCTGCTCGCCGGTCATGTTCCCGTAGAACCCGACATCTTCGGGGAGGTAGCCGATGATCTTCTTTACGTTCAGCGGGTCTTTTGCGACCTCGATCCCGCTGACGAAGCACCGGCCGCCGGTGGGCTCGATCATGCCGGTGAGCATCAGGATCGTCGTGCTCTTCCCCGCTCCGTTCGGGCCGAGGAAGCCGAATATCTCGCCTTCCCCGACCTCGAGATCCAGGCCGTCGACGGCAGTTTTTCCATTATATATCTTCGTGAGGTTCTCCGTTCGTATCATTTTACACTCCCACCAGGGCCGTTTTGGCGGCGTCTTATTGCAGACTATGACACCCTCATATTAACGTTTTCTGTGACAATCGTCTACACTTCAGGTGATGATCGCGATTCCGGTCTCTAAGACGTCACGATTATTCCGGCAGAGTCCCAAGATGCGTCGTGAATCGGGCACTGGACTGCGTATCGGCCCTCGCGCGGCACCAATCATAAGGCCTGCAGCGACGTCCCCCGAGGATACGGGCCATGCTCGTACCCCCTTTCGGTGTTCGGCGAGAGAGTATAGGGAGGATTGGGAGATAAGGCGATGGTAAACTACGAAAAAAATCGAACCTACCCATGGCAGGCATTCGGGCACCAGCAGGGCAGGAAACTTCGATAACGGGTATCCAGAACTGTTCGGCCGTCCTTCTTCCTTAAGACCCCCTGGAGAAGGTCGCAATGCAAAAACCTTTTCTCCCGCCAGCCTGAAGGTTCTCCTGATTGATATGAGAAGGCTATTCGGTACGGCAGCGGTCGCCGTGCTCCTCTTCCTGGTGCTCGCGGCTGGGTGCACGTCGTCCCAGCCTCCGGCGGGCTACGTGACGATTCGGAGCGTCGATGTCAGCATCCCGGACGGCCAACCGCCGTCGAACGTCACCCGGGTCACGGCGGTCCCCTACCTCGATGCGGTCTACGCGGACGTGGACGGCGTCGACCTGCAGGTCGTTGCAAAAGAAGCCGGGACGGATATCGTCGTCGAGGAGACGGTTCGTTCCATCGGCACCCTGGTCTCAGGGAAGACGGCGAAGGAGGAGATCACGCTCACGCTCGAGAACGGCCGGGGTTACGACATCTGGGTGACGATATGGCAGGACGGGCGTATGCGGGAGTCGGGTTCGGTGAATGTCTTTCTCCCCGACAGGACGGTCGCTACGCAACGACTGGCCTACTCGCTCCTCACTGTCTCTGCGATCGACGTCATGACCCCGGATCTCGACGCCGACCCGATCACGCTCGACGTCATCACCGAGATTGCGAACGGCGGCAGTTCTTCCGGGAACCTCATGATGGAGATCCGGGCGGTCAACCTCCAGACGGGGATCACGGCCGTCCGCGAGTCCCGGCCGCTCGGGACGGTCCCCGGGGATTCTGCGACGAAGAAGGTGAGCATCACGGTGCCGAACGGCTACGACTACGAGATCCGCATCCGGCTCGTCGAGGACGGCGCGGCCTTCGCGACCAGCACCGGCCGGATCACCCTGGCACCCCCGCCGCAGGTGATCCTCGCCGACGGTGCGGTGCTCGACTCCACGAGGAGTACGTCACCGGTCGCTCTCCCGTTTCCGACCCCGGCCCCGACCCCGGCAAAGCCGTCCTCCGCGCAGGTAGGGCAGTTCAGGGTGCAGAGCAGCGGTGCGCCGACGCCAACGTACGCACCCGGGTTTGAGGCCGCACTTGCCGCCGCCGGGCTCTTCGGTGCCGGAATCGCGGTGCTTGCGAGGCGGAGGAGGTAGGGTGGCACAGGAGGAGAGCCGGAGGGCCTCACCAGGAGGTGGGGCACCGGAGGAAGGCCGGAGGGCCTCACCAGGAGGTGGGGCACCGGAGGAGAGCCGGAGGGCCTCACCAGGAGGTGGGGCACCGGAAGGCCTCACCGCGTGGAGGGTTTACCTCTACGCCGTCTCGTTCATCGCGCTCATCGTCGCGATCGCGGGTGCCGTGAACCTCATCGCGATCGCAATCGAGGTCTTCGTCTACCCGGCCCCCCAGCCCTACCCGGTGCCGCAGTACTATCCCGAACTTCCCGGGAGCGTGGCGCAGGTCGCGGTGGGGCTCGTCGTCTGGGGCTACCACTGGATGCTGCTTAAAAAAGAGCACTGAAGAGGATTCACCTCTTTTTGAGGGATCTCGCGGCAACCAGCAGTCCTGCGGCCGCCACCGCCGCCCCGAATCCAGGGAGCGGGGTGGGCACCGTCTCCGCCGGGAGGGAGGAGGTGTTCGGCGTCACCGAGACGGAGAAGTGAGGTGCCGGCTGCACCCGGGTGTAGACGTGAACCGTCCCTCCCGGCGGCGGCAGGGGCGGGAGTTGACATCGCGACATCGTCCCCCTATCCTTATTCCTGCAGACGAACTCTTCCGGAGGCGGGAGCGTGGTGTTTACCGCGACCCGGAGGGTCCCGCCTTCGACGACGCCCACGAACGTGTTGTCGATGTAAATCTCCTCCCCATCCGGCTCGTAGATCAGGTACCAGCCGGTCTCGTTCACCTCCGCGCCCGGGGCGGGCTGCTCGACCTGATAGCGCTGCGGGAAGAGGTCGATCGTCTCTCCGGTGGCGGGGGCTCGCTCGATGAACCCGGTATACATCAGGCGGTCTCCATCACGGACGGTATACTTCCGTGCGGGCGGGGCCGCCGGATCCGCCGCCACGACAAGC
This sequence comes from Methanoculleus chikugoensis, assembly GCF_019669965.1. Classification (NCBI taxonomy): domain Archaea; kingdom Methanobacteriati; phylum Methanobacteriota; class Methanomicrobia; order Methanomicrobiales; family Methanomicrobiaceae; genus Methanoculleus; species Methanoculleus chikugoensis. The sequence goes on from NZ_AP019781.1 coordinate 1,555,134, forward strand.
TCGGTATCGGCGATCATCCCCCTGAACTCGCCGTCGAAGAAGACCTCCGCGCCGTCGCCGTTGAACCAGTGGACGACATAACGCCCGGTGTTCATATCGCCGGCCGCCGACACCGGGATGGACGCGGCAAGGAGGAGGATGCACGCGAGGCAGACAGTTCTCGTCGCACCTCCGGCTGAGTGATACAGGAAAGAAGAGGGGAGAGGGCACCATATATCGTTTCTGTGCCGCCCGTCTACCGGCCGGCACTCCTAAATCTCCTGCCGTCACGCACTCTGCGCCACGCCGTAGACGGTTCCGTTCCATTCGCAGAGGGCATACTTCGCGAGAATCCGCCGCATCTCCTCGGTTGTTATGCGGAGCGAACTGCACTTTTCATGTTCTTTTCCGAACGGGCTATACGAAGAACGGGGATCGAGCCAGAGGAGCGCATCGAACAGGGGGCCTTTCGAGACCAGGACACGTTTCTCATCGAGGATCAGCGCGCCGAGCGCCGGGTGGTCCCGGAAGTCCGCTTCGGTGAGATGCGTCACGGAAGCGGCGTCCACAGACCCTTCCCGGGGAAACGCAGCAAGGTGCGTCTCGTCGATCAGGTTGTTCCAGTGAAGGAATCCGAGCGCGATGACGCACAGGATAGCAAGGACGACAAGTGCCCCAAAGAACGGACCGCTCCCCCATTCAAGATCTTCCGCCGTTTTACCCGGTCGTCCGTTCCCTTCCATCCTTCACCACCACCCGAGCCCCCGGAGCACGGCTGCCGTTTTCGGTGGAGGAGACTGGGCCGCCGGGGCATATGAGGATTTCGCGGGCGAGGGGAAGATCCGGGGCTCCTATTCCCTCTCGCCCTCGAACCGGTATGCTCCGTTCGGTACAGTGATCTCGAACCGGGCACCCGTCCCGGATCTACCGGTCTCCCGGATCGTCATCCCGGTGATCCCGAGGATCCCCGCGACCAGGAAGAGCCCGTGGCCGTACCGCCGCTTATAGGTCTCGCGGAATATTGCCTCCTTCTCGCCGTCCGGAATGCCGGTGCCGTCATCCTCGCAGACGATCAGCAGGTCCTGCCCGGCCCTCGTGCACGAGAACCGGACCTCCGTCACGCTTCCGCCGTGGCGGACGGCGTTGTCGATGAGATTGTAAAAGACCTTCTTCACCATCGGGTCCGCGTAGATCTCAAGGCCCGAGAGGTCGGCGCGGACGTCGATCCCTGTCGGGAGGGCGAGATAGGAGACGCTCTCCGCGACAAGGTCCTGCGGCCTCTGCCAGACCGGCGTCTTCACCCCCATGTCGTGGTAGTCCCAGCTGAACTCGATTTGCTTCTGGATCTCGTCAACGGCGGCATGAGCACGCTCCAGACAGGCCCGAACCCCGGGATTCTCGCTATCCTCCCCGGCAAACCCGATGTAGGCACGTGCGACGGTGATCTGGTTGAGGATGTCGTGGCGGGTGATCCCGGCGAGAAGGTTCAATTTCGCGTTCGCTTGAACAAGCGCCTCCTCGGCGTGCTGCTGCTCGGTGATATCCTCCCCGGAGCTCAGGATCCCGCAGACGGCACCGTTCTCGTCACGGAGCACGGTGTTGTGCCACGCGATGATCCGTTCGCCGCCGTCTGTAGCGACGACCGGCATCTTCACGCGCTCATTCTCCCCGATCTCACCCCCTCTCAGCTCCGCGAAGAGCGCACGGAAACGCTCCCGCTCCGCCGGCGGGATGAACCGCTCGGCCCAGGCCTCGCCCACAGCCGCATCCGCCGGGCAGCCGAGAACCTCGGACGCCCGGCGGTTGATGAGGGCGACCCGCCCGTCTCCATCGAGGACGACGAAGAGGGCTCCGGCGATGTCCAGATACTGTGCGAGCCGGTTCTTCTCCTGCCTGAGCCGCTCTTCACTCGATTTCAGGCCGGTAAAGACCAGCGCATAAGGCTGCCGGATCCCCGTCTCGACGAACGCGACGTAGATGAGCCCGAACGAGAGCACCATCAGGAGGTGGCCGATCATGTTTGAGGGGCCATAGACGCTGATATAAAGCGTAAAGGCAAGTTCCGAGGCGATCATCACGAGGACGGCCGCGAGCAGGTGGGCCGCCACCCGGGGCGAGAAGGCGGCCCGCACCCGGTAGACGGCGACCGCCCCGAGGGCGAGCAGCACCGCTATGATGTACTCGCTCCAGATCTTGAACGGCGTCAGCCCCGAACCCACGATGTAGCAGTCGGGAAAGACCGGGACGACGAAGATCGAGAGGAGCAGGAGCACGGTAACCCCGGCAAACGCGGCAAACACCTCCCGGGGACCGGGGTTTCTCCGGAGCAGGAGAGGCGCGGCAAGCAGCGTCCCGGCGAGGAGGTAGCGCGAGGCGATCCAGAGTTGCGTCGGGAGGTTTGCGTCGTAGCCGACGAATATCCCCATGCCGTCATACGCGAGGGTGTGGACCAGTGCGATGCCGGCCACGAAGAGCAGCCCGGTGCCGGCGACCAGCAGGTAGCCGTTCTCCCGCATCGTCCGGGCGTTCCATGCCACGATGAAGACGCCTAACGCAATCGCGATGGCGACGAATTCGGCGATCGTGTGGAAGAGGAGATACCTGTACAGGCCTGTTGCCGCGAGGGCGGCCAGAAGCACCGTAAGGACGATGAACGATCGCCAGATGCCGGATTCCGCGGCCCCCTGTTCTATGCGGCCCCACTGGCTCTCTGCTCCGCTCCGGGTTGTACGCGCCGAAGAATCTGTCTGCATAGAGTTGGTCTGCATGGCTCCTTTTCGGTGCGGGCGGGGAACAGCGGGCCGGCTCCCGGACGTCACGCCCGAACCCTGCCCCGGTGGTGCGGCGCCAGGGCCCGGACCATCCGCCCATGTTTCATCTCACTAATATATCCAATGGACCATTAAAGTATTGGATGGGGAAAAAACCCATATATGGCGCAATTCAGGAAAAACAAGGATTATATTATGACAATCAGATGGGGCGCTCTCATGCGGATCGAGATTTATCCACACGAGATCGCTACACCAGTTCGTTCCTCCGCAGGAACTCCCTGATCTCGCGGGACTCGACCCAGCCCTCGTCGAGCTGCCTGACGATCGCGTTGATCCGCTCAACCTGCTCCCGGATCTTTGCCGACATCGCCTCATCATCGGCCAGATCGGCCATGCCGAGGATCACCTGCAGGGGCAGCCGGATATGGTCCGCGAGAACTGCAAACTGCTCGATATTCTGCTCGATCTGGTAGAATGCCTGCAGCCGCATATCCTCGTAGCGCGCCCGGTCCGAGACGTCCCTGCCGACGATCTGTACGCCCACGACAAGGCCGTCTTCCACGATCGGAGACTCGTTCAGTTCGAGGAACGCCACCGACCCGTCTTTGCGGCGGAACTCGACCTCGACCCCCTCGACCGGTTTGCCGCGGGCGATCTTCTCCCGCCCATCCTCCCAGACGGGGAGGGACGAGGGGACGACATAGTCGTGACACCTGCGGCCGATGAGTTCATCGGGAGTATAGCCGAGGATGCGGGTCACCGCCGGGGAGATATAGGTGATCCCCCGGTCGCGGTGACAGGTGTAGATCATATCGAAACTTCGCTGCGCGATCTCGCGGAACCGCTCCTCGCTCTCCGCAAGAGCGTTCTGCATCTCCCGCCAGTCGGTGATGTCCTCCAGCATCGCGATGACCAGGCCTCCCTCCCCGGAGTCGTGGAGCAGCGACGTGGTCAGCCGCCCCCAGACTAACCTGCCGTCCTTCGTCAGGTAGCGCTTCTCCCGGCGGAGACCCTTCATCAAAGCGGTCTCTCGGTGGAGAGAACCGGCCTCCTCCCGGTCGGGCGGGTAGATCAGGTCGTATGACCGCATACCATACAGTTCGTCCTCGTCGTAACCGAACATGCGCACGAACGCCGGGTTCGCCTCCATGATCCGTCCGCCCGGGTCGATGAGCGCGATCCCGGTTCCCGCCTGCTCGAAGATCCCCCGGAACCGCTCTTCGCTCTCCCGCAGCGCAAGTTCCGCTTTCTTCTGTTCGGTGATCTCCTGCCCCGTGACGGCCAGCATCCCGGCCCGCGGCCGGTAGATCTGCAGGTCGTACCACCGCCCGGTTCTCGGCTCCTGCAGCCGCCGCTGAACCGGAAGACCGGTCTCTGTGACCTCCCCATAGAGAGCACGGGCACCCTCGCGGATCGCCGGGAAGATATCGAAGAGCCGCTGTCCGACCAGTTCTTCCCGGCTGCGGCCGAATACCTCGGCCGCTTTCTCGTTCAGCTCGCTGATACGGTAATCGACAGGGTTCCCTTCGTCGTCCCGGATAACCTCGTAGAGGGTGTAACTCTCGAGCATCCGTTCAAAGAGAAGACGGTACTTCTCTTCGCTCCTCCCGAGAGCCTCGTTCGCCCGCATCCGCTCGATGACCCGGCCGAGTCGCCCGGCAACGGCATCGATCAGGCGGCGTTCATCGACGAGAAACGGCGTACCGTCGTCTTCGGGCCGCGGGTGGCGGTAGCAGACCTCCACCTTCCCGACGATCCTCCCCTTGACGACGATCGGGCTCTCCTGCCGCCAGGGGCTCTCGATAAAACCGGCCGACCGGTATTCCCGGCCGTCGACCACGATCCGGGCGGCGGCATCTTCCGGATGGAGCCAGCCGGCCGGGAGGATGACGGCAACATCCCGGAGAACCTCTTCGACCGAGTTCCCGGGCCGCTCGATGACGCCGCTCACGGCGTAAAGCGTCGCAAGTTCCCTCACCCGGTTGTCCAGGGCGATCCGCTGCTCCCGCAGCATCTCTTCAGCCCTGCGCCGTTCCGTGACGTCTCCTGCAATGACGACGAGCCGGTCATACTGCGGCCGGTATACCTTCAGTTCGTAGAAGGAGCCGGTATCCGGACTCGAGATCTCGCGGTGCACCGTCCTCCCGGTTGCGGCAACCTGGTAGAAGAGGTCGAGCGCAACGGTGCCGATCGCCGGAATAGCCTTCGGGAGGTCTTCTCCGACGACCTCCTCCTGCGGACGCCCGAGGTTTTCGGCGGCTTTGCGGTTGATCCGGACGACCCGGAAGCCGGCAGGGTCCCCTGAACCGTCGCGGAGTATCTCAAGAAGGAGGCCGGCGTCCGGCATCTGGTCGAAGAGGAGGCGGTACTGGTGCCCGGACGAAGCAGCCCCGGCGGGTGCCGGCGCGACGGCCGCCCCGAGCATCGCGGCGACGGCACGGACGAGGGCATGCTCCTGCGGCAGGAACGGATCGTCCCTCCCCTCCGGGACCCTCCGGCACTCGACCACGAGGTATGCGGCTGAACGTCCTCCGGCATCTATCCCGGCAACAATCCTTCCGGGCCCCGGAACGGCGATTCCGGGCACTATCCGCACCGACACCTGTTCAGGGTGGCGGAACCCGCGGGGCAGAAGGGCGGCCGTCTCCGGGAAGACCTCGCCGGCATCGGCGCCGCCTTCGATCGCACGGGCGACCGCGGAGAGGGTGCAGAGCTCCCTCGTCTGCCAGCACGGTTCGTCCCGGACGGTGACGTCGAGGTCGACCCCCGCCCAGAGGACGATCCTGCCCGTGGCGTCCCTGACCGGGATGCCCCTGCTCGCGATGGTGCGGTATCCGCCGTCGGCATCCCGGATCCGGTAGTTGCACCTCCATGGAAGACCGGCGTCGTTGCAACGTTCCCACCGGGCGAGCACCGTCCCGGCGTCCTCCGGGTGGAGGTTGCCCGCCCCCGCGGGATCAGAGCGCTCTTCGAGCGTCGTTTCCTTGAGGGGAGGCGCCACGCCGTCGGGCCCGCTGATCCAGATCCTGCAGGAGATTGCCTCGTCGGCAGGCAGGCCATGGTTGTCCGGAGCGGTCGCGGTGAAGTCTGGTGACGGCATGGTTTAACACTGAAGGGAAGTCAGGCAGGGTGACGGAGATTGACGGCAGGCCGTCACCCGGGCATGCTGTGCTGGGGGCGGTCGTTCCGATCAGTTGGGTCGAACTCGTCATAATGGTTCTGCTCGGTGAAAGGGCGACCCCCTATTCGAGCAATTGCGCCGGCGACAGATCCGGATATGCGCCCGGACACCCTTTAAGTGAGAAGCGGCTAAGGTTGTACGATCATGACGGAGACCTGCGCCCGAACGACTCCGGCCGGAGGCGGGCCGTGACGGAGCATGAGGAAGGTCCGTCCTGTCCCCGCTGCCGGGTTGGGGCCTCTCACGGGCAGGTCGTCGGCCGCCGAGAGGTTGCTGTCTTCGGGGTCTCGGGCATCCTCCTCCTCGCGGGGGTGATCGTCGGGTACCTCACCCCATATCCCTTCGCCGGGACAGCCCTGCTCCTCGCCGCCGCGGTCATATCCGGCTACGATATCCTGAGAACCGGGTTCTTCGCTCTCATCCGGCTCCGGTTCAGCATCGCCGTGCTCATATCCATCGCGGCGGCAGGAGCGTTCCTGACCGGAAATCCCGCCGAGGGGGCGACCGTGCTGTATCTCTACGCCGTCGCCGAGTTCCTGGAGGAGTACGCGGCCGGCAGGGCCGAACGCTCGATAGCCTCGCTCCTTGACCTCACGCCGCAGACGGCCCGGGTCAGGCGGGACGACGCCGAGACGACTGTTCCGGTCGATGACGTCGGCGTCGGGGAGATTGTAATCGCGAGACCGGGCGACACCGTTCCGCTCGACGGCATCGTCGTTGCCGGCACCTCGTCGGTCGACCAGGCGGCGATCACCGGGGAGAGCGTCCCGGTGGCAAAGGAAGTCGGGGACGGCGTCTACGCAGGGACACGGAACGTCGACGGGTACCTCGAAGTCCGGGTGACGAAACCGGAACGAGAGAGCACGATAGCCCGGGTCGCCGCCCTGGTCGCGGAGGCCCAGTCCCACACTTCTCCCACCGAAGCGTTCATCGAGCGCTTCTCCCGCTACTACACGCCGGCGGTCATCCTCCTCGCCGCCCTCCTCGTCGTCGTCCCGCCGCTGGCCTTCGGCGTCCCGTTCCTCGAAGCGTTCTACCGGGCGCTGATCCTGCTCGTCATCGCCTGCCCCTGCGCGCTCGCGATCTCCACCCCGGTCTCGATGGTCTCGGGGATCACGACCGCGGCGCATAACGGCGTGCTGATCAAGGGCAGAGACTCGCTCGAAGCCGTGGGGCTTGCGCGGGTGGTCGTCTTCGACAAGACCGGGACGCTCACGACCGGGAGGCTTGAGGTGGACGACGTGGTAGGGTTCGGGGTCCCTGAGGCGGAGGTTCTCGCCGTCGCCGCATCGCTCGAGTCACGTTCCGGCCACCCGATCGCGGAGGCGATCCGGCGGCGGGCGGAAGAGGAGGGAGCCGTCCTGCGGGACGTCGAGGAGTTCGTATCACTGACGGGGAGAGGCGTCCGGGGGAGGATCGGCGGTGCGGCCTACACCCTCGGGAACGTTGCGCTCTTTGCCGACGGAGATGACCGGGCATGGCGGGCGGCGTACGACCGGCTGGAGAGCGAAGGGAAGACGGTCGTCCTCGCCGGTACCGCCTCAGGGGTGATCGGGCTCGTCGCTCTCTCGGACGTGGTGAAGAGGGATGCAGAAAAGACGGTTGCCGCTCTTCAGGCGCGGGGCATCAGGACGGTGATGCTCACCGGGGACAACGAACGTGTCGGTGAAGCAGTGGCCCGCCATATCGGGATCGACGAGTGCCATGCCGGGCTCCTCCCGGAGGATAAGGTGGCGATGGTCGAGCGGCTGATGGACCGCTACGGGCTCGTGGTGATGGTCGGCGACGGCGTGAACGACGCGCCGGCGCTTGCACGGGCGAACGTCGGGGTCGCGATGGGGGCGATAGGCTCAGACGTCGCGATCGAGGCGGCAGACATCGTCGTGATGGAGGACGACATCTCGAGGGTCGCCTACCTCGTCGCCCTCTCTGAGAAGACGGTCTCGGTCGTCCGGCAGAACGTCATAGCGGCGCTCGTGGTGAAACTCGGCATCGCCGGGCTCGCGGTCTTCGGGCTGGTCACCCTCTGGATGGCGGTGGCGTTCGGGGACATGGGGCTCTCGCTTGCGGTCATCGCAAACGCCCTCAGGATAGGCCGGCCGGATACCGGCAATCCTCCATGAAACTGCTGAGGACAGGTGCCGGGAAAAAAGGAAGTGGATCTATGCAAAGAGGACAGTCTTCTCCAGCGTCCATGCAGGGTCAATGAACGAGAGAAGCCTCGTCGTCGAGTCCGCGGCGTTCCGGGTCTCCTTCACCTGGTCGGGTCGGACGTAGGCGGCACTCCCGGCAGGAACCCGTATCGTCTCTCCGCCGGGCGTGGCGACCTCGATCTCCCCCTCGATCACGTAGAGGAGATCGGACGAACCGAGAATCCCGTCATAGCCTAGATATCCGCCCGGGAGGAGTTCCACGCAGGCAACGCTGTAGCCGACCGGGATCGTCGTCTCGTTCATCAGCACCGGGTTTACGAGGGTAAAGGCCGCGACACCGGACTCAAGGTCCCACTCGATCCCTTCGTGGGGATCGGCGACAACGATCGGCCTTCCGTCCGTCTTCACGTTGACCGCGTCAAGTTCATCCCCCGAGATCTCGATCTCGGGCGTGTAGGCCGGCTGGCTCACGGTGATGTAGCGGAGATCGGCATCCCCGGCCGAGACTATCGACTGCAGCACCCCTTCCGGCAGGAGCACGGTCTCTCCCTCGCGGGCGGTCACCGTCTCGTTGTCGCAGCGGATCTCCGCAGTACCATCGAGCACGTAGACAAGTTCCGCCGTCCCGATCAGGCGGTGCGGCGGAGTCGCGTTGCCCGGTGCGATGGCGACATATCCCATACTGTAGTTTGCCCGGATCTGCGGCGTCTCTTCACCGATGATCCCGGCATAGGTTGCCTGGCCGTCGAATATGGGTATCGGGTCAACCGGGGCGATCAGGCTGACACCCGCCTCCGCCGGAGAATCGTCTGCGGCGAGGCATCCGGCAGAGAGGAGGATACAGACAAAGAGAAGAGGAGCGATCCTATACATGATGAAATGTCTGCGACGGGAGGAATAAAGCAGATCGTCCGTAGCGGCATGCACGGGAGCGCTCAGGCGGAGGCACCTTCCCCGCGTCCGGCTTTCCGGAGGGTAAACCGGAACGCCGCACCCTCCCCGGGGCGGCCCGGGACACGGTCTTCGACCCAGATCCTGCCGCCGTAGCGCGCGGCAAGCATCCGGCAGATCGAGAGGCCGAGCCCCTGGCTCCCCCGCCTGCCGCCCTCCCGCTCGAACCGGAAGAAGATTGCCTCCTTCAGATCGTCCGGAACCCCGGGGCCGGTGTCGGCAACGGTGACGACGACGGTCTCTTCGTCCAGATCATCGACCCCCACCGTGACCTCGACGCCCGACCCGCCGTGCTTTGCGGCGTTGCCGATAAGGTTCGTGAAGATCTCGGGGAGGAGGTCGTCGGCGAAGACCTCCACGGGCAGCCCGGAGTACCTGATGCAGAGGTCGGGGAAGTGGGCGATCTCTCCCCGGATCACGTCGTAGAGGTTTTGCCGCGCAAGCCCGTCCCGGCCCTCCTGGATCTTTCTGAGGGTGGCGACGTTTGCGGTGATCTCGATGCTCTTCCTGATCCCGTCCTTCAGTTTCCGGGCGTGCCGGGCCGGCTCTCCCTCGAGCTCGTCGATGAGGAGGTCGGCGTAGATGTTTGCGACGTTGTCCGCGTTCCGGATATCGTGAGTGAGGATATCGAGGTAGAGGTTCGCCTCCCGGTTTGCCACTTCAAGCCTCCGGTAGAGCATTCCCCGCACGATTCCGGCCCCGATCTCGCGCCCGACGGCTTCGAGGAGCGCACGCTCGTCGCGAGAGAAGAATCCATGCCCCCTGGTTCCGATGAGGAGCGCCCCGACGACGTCCGACTCGACGACGAGCGGGATGCAGGCGAGTGCGGCAAACCCGAACTCCCGGAGAAGACGGGATCCCGGGGTGTTCGGGCCCCGGTTCTGTTCAAGGTAGCACGGAAGGCCGGTGGCGATGGAATCGGCAAACGATCTTCCAAAAACGGTCTCTGTAAGTTCCAGGCATGCATCCGGCATATTTCGCCGGCACTGGAGAGCAGCCTCTCCCCGCCCGGAATCGAGGCGATAGATTGCGCCGCCGTCGTAGCCGAGGAGATCGAGTGTCTGGCTGAGCGCCGTCTCCAGCAGTTCTCCCGGCAGGTGGGTCGAAGCGGATGTGCCGATGATCCGGTTAAGCAGAAGGAGATGCCGGTTCCTCGCCTGCAGTTGCTCCTCCGCCTGTTTCCGGTGGCTGATGTCCCGCATGACGACCTGAACCGCAGGCCGGCCCTCAAAGATCGTCCGTGCCCCCCTCCCTTCGATGGGAACCGTCGTTCCGTCGAGTCTGACGACCAATAACTCAGCAAGCGGCGTCTCCACGCCCTGCAGGTCCCGCACGGCGAAGGCCTCGATGAGATCCCGGGTATCCGGGCGGACGATATCGAGGATAGCCGTCCCGATCACCTCTTCCGGGCGTGAAGCCCCGAGCAGTTTCAGGCCGGCGGGGTTGATGAATATGATCCTCCCGTCGCGATGGATCAGGGTCGCCTCGGCGGAGAGCTCGACGAGCGACCGGTATTTCTCCTCGCTCTCGCGGAGTTTTGCCTCCATCTGCTTCAAGGGGGTGATGTCCTGGACACCGGCAAGGAATCCCCGGCAGGTGCCGCCGGTGTCGATGATGGGAGTGGTCGCTATCAGCGTATGGATACGGCCACCGCCTTTTCGAACCAGTTCAAACTCGAAGACCTCGCGCATGTTCCGGCCAAGATTCTGCAGGTGTTCTTTTACGTCTCCGGCACTCCCCTCGTCGATGAACGCATAGACCGGCGCTCCAATGATCCCGGCGATCGAATAACCGATGATATCGGCCATCTTCCGGTTGGCAAAGACCACGATGCCCTCTCTGTCGATCAGCGCGATGCCCTCGTTGAGGTTTTCGACGAGGAACCGGTACCGGTCTTCGCTCTCCCGCAGTATCGCCTCGATCCGCCTCCTCTTTGCGGTATCCATACCCCTTCCAGGGCCGTCGACCCGAAAGGCACGGGTTTCGGAGACCGGGACGGCCCCGGGGCCGGAGGTGTCGGGAGAGAAACGGACGAGCCGGCTGCCGCGAAGCCGGCCATCATGAACGGCGCGGCACGAGCAGCGGAACCGCCCTTCGCCGCCGTCGGGCAACCGCATCACGCACGGAAAGTCGGCAACCGGAGTGCGGCCGGAGAGAAATGCGGTGATCTCGGATCTGCCCGACTTCCCGCAGATGCGGGGTATCAGGGCCTGGTGAGCGAAGCGATCCGCGTCGGTTCCGGCGGGCGCGTCACGGGTGATGCCGAGCAGGTGCCGCAGATGCTTGTTGATGCAGGCCACCCGGTTGTCGGGGCCGACTATCAGCAGCCCTTCGTCGAACGCATCCAGGATGCCGGAGAGTTCGAGGATATCGCCATGTGCGGGTGTGCAGTCATGCATCGACCGGGATCACCTTCCTTTACTCTCGGAGGAGTTTCATCCCCATGGGCAGATAAAATGTTCCCGCACACACCGGGCATATTCGACCAAAGTTCAAAGGAATTTTGACGATCCTGTCGGTCCTGCGGGCAAGTTCATCCGAGCACAGGCATTATGCTGTTTCCCAGAAGGTATAAATCTGTTCATTTTCACCGGCGGATATCCGTCACCCAGAAGAAGGCAACCACATGTCCCGATGCTCTCAGGCCTGCGCGCGACCGATATAGTTACATTCTGCAAGAACGGCATCACCCCCATGAGCGGGTACGCACGCGGAGTTAGCATGCATGACTGGGCCGCAGAAGAGGAGCGGACGGGGAGGACGTGAAGTGGGCCACGACCACGGTGAGGGCGGACGGCAGTACGAGACGCATCTCAAAGAGGCCGCCCAGGAGAAGCCGCCGGAGACCCACCGGCCCGGCCATGGCACGCACCGCCAAGCCCTCGATGACTTCCGGCGACGCTTCATCGTCTCGACGATACTGACGATTCCAATCCTTCTCCTCTCGAAGCCGGTCCAGGAACTTCTCGGGATCGCCATCCGGTTCCCGGGCTCGGACTACCTGCTCCTCGCTCTTGCGACCGCAGTCTACCTCTACGGCGGGTGGCCGTTTCTTACCGGCATCGTAAGCGAACTGCGGGCACGGATGCCCGGGATGATGACGCTCATCGCCGTCGCGATCACCGTCGCCTACGTTTACAGTTCGGCGGTCGTTCTCGGCATCGTCGGCGAGGAAGGATTCTTCTGGGAACTTGCCACCCTGATCGACATCATGCTCCTCGGGCACTGGGTGGAGATGCGCTCGGTTCTCGGGGCATCGCGGGCGCTCGAGGAACTCGTCCGGGTCATGCCCTCGGAGGCGCACCGTCTCCGGGACGGCGAGACGGACGACGTGCCCGTCGACCGGCTCGAACCGGGCGACCGGGTCTTCGTCCGGCCCGGGGAGAAGGTGCCGGTGGACGGCGTGGTGGTCGAGGGGGCGACGAGCGTCGACGAGGCGATGCTCACCGGAGAGTCGAGACCGGTGGAGAAGCGGCCCGGGGATACGGTCATCGGTGGGGCGATCAACGGCGAGGGATCGATCGTCGTCGAGGTCAAAAAGACAGGTGCGGAGACCTATCTCGCACAGGTGATCGACCTCGTGCGGAGAGCGCAGGAGAGCCGGTCCCGGACCCAGGACCTCGCGGACCGGGCGGCGTTCCTGCTGGTGGTGATCGCCCTCTCGGCCGGTGCGGCGACGTTCGCGGCATGGCTCACCCTCGGGGAGGGGGGCGGGTTTGCGGTGGAGCGGGCCGCGACCGTGATGGTCATCGCCTGTCCCCATGCGCTCGGTCTTGCCGTCCCGCTCGTGATCGCGGTCTCGACGGCGCTTGCCGCAAAGTCGGGGTTCCTGATCCGGGACCGGAGCGCGTTCGAGCGAGCAAAAGATCTGACAGCGGTCGTCTTCGACAAGACCGGGACCCTCACGACGGGGGTATTCGGTGTCACGGACGTCCTCGCCTTCGGCGGCGCGGCGGAGGAGGACGTGATCGGGACGACGGCATCGGTTGAGGCGCACTCCGAGCACCCGATTGCCCGGGGCATCGTCCGAAGCGCGGAGGAACGGGAATTAATCCTGCTCACGGTAGAGGGGTTCCGGGCGATCCCGGGGGTCGGCGTCGAGGGGACGGTCGACGGCCGAACCGTCCGGGTGGTCGGGCCGGGTTACCTCGCGGAGCGGGGCATCGATGCCGGGGACGGACGGATTCGGCCGCTCCAGCGGCAGGGAAAGACCGTCGTCTTCCTGCTCGAGGATGACCGGCTCATGGGAGCGCTCGCGCTTGCCGACATCATCAGGCCTGAGTCGGGGGAGGCGATCCGCCGGCTCAAAGAGATGGGCGTTCGGTGCATGATGCTGACCGGGGACAATCGCGATGTCGCCGAGTGGGTGGCGGGGGAACTTGGCCTCGACGAGTTCTTCGCAGGGGTCCTCCCCCATGAGAAAGCGGAGAAGATCCGGGAGGTGCAGCGCCGTTACCGGGTGGCGATGGTGGGCGACGGGATCAACGACGCACCCGCGCTTGTCGAGGCCGATGTGGGCATCGCCATCGGGGCCGGAACCGATGTGGCCGTGGAGAGCGCCGATATCGTGCTCGTGAGGAGCGATCCGCGGGACGCGGCGGCGGTCATCGGCCTTGCAAGGAAGACCTACCGGAAGATGTTCGAGAACCTCCTCTGGGCGACGGGCTACAACGCCGTCGCCATCCCGCTCGCCGCCGGGGTTCTGATCGGCGCCGGGATCCTTCTCACCCCGGCGGCAGGAGCGGTGCTGATGAGCGCAAGCACGGTGATCGTCGCGATCAATGCCCGGCTGCTCCGGGTGTAGGGGCGGCCACTACACCACTTCCTGGGTGGTTGATTGAACCGGGAAGCTCAATGCGGTCAAATAGAGGGGCAGGGCCAGTATCTACCGGAGATGAGGTACGCATGAAACGAGATACCAAAATCCGAGTCGTCTCCCTCTTCATCGTCCTTGCCGTGGTGGTTCCTGCCGTGCAGGCCGCCCTCACGGTCGATGCCGGGGGCGACCGCACCGTCCTCGCCGGGGAGCCGGTCACCATCCTCGCTGCCTGCAGCGACACAGAGATCTTCGACGCGATGAACCTCTCGGCCTCCGTCGACTGGAGCACAGGAAGGACCGAGGCGGAGATCGTGCAGGACGACGAGCAGAACGGCACCGTCCGGGCAACCCATACCTACCTCGCCGCGGGCACCTATACGGTCACGGTAGAGGTCGCAAACAACGCGACGGGTGCCGTCGCCTGCGACACCCTGAACGTGACCGTCGCCCCGCAGACGGCGGAGGTGAAGGTCGTCCCGAAGACCCTGAACCAGAAGAGCAACGGTGTCATGACCGTCTTCGTCAGCATCGCGGACTGGCTCGGGTTTGCCGGAGCCGGCAACGCGAATGTGGCGGTATCAGACCCCTCTGAGTTCAGAATCGGGAACGCAACACCGGAGAGGGTTAACTTCTGCATGAAAGACGGCGGCACGCTCATCCTGAAGTACCGGCATCAGGATCTTGATCTCGCTGCCGGCGACGGCAACCTGACGGTGACCGGCGCCGCCATGACAGAGAACGGTACCGTATCGGTCGCCGGCACCGGGGCCGTCTCCGTGATCAATCCAGGCAATGGGAAGGGGGCGAAGTTCGGCAACGGTGACGGGCATGCCCGGGTCGCGCTGGTGAAGGAGAAGGCGAAGAACCAGAAGGAGTTACGCGAAGAGCAGCAGAGATCCAACGGAAAAGCAAACGGACGGGCGCCGTAACGGCGCATCGTGGGGCGAAAGCGCCCCCATTCCTCCTGTTACTATAAAGGTCCGGATCAATTCTCTTATCGGTTTTGACGTCGACCGGTACGTACATGGGGCGGTACGCCAGCGGCGACGTCGTCTTAGCCGCCGTGTGCATCGGGGGAGGGGGCGCGCGGAAGGTGCGCCCGGTGGTGGTCGTTTCTGCAGGAGAGACCGGGAGCCTGCTGATCTGCCCGGTATCGAGCAGTCCGTCCACCGACGGAATCTCGATCCCCCTCTCGCTCGACGACTTCGCCCGGGGCGGGCTCGACCTCTTCACCGAGAGTTACGCTCTCGCCGCCCACGCCGCCACCATCCGGACGGCGGACGTCGTCGGAAAGAAAGGCACGCTCCTGCCGGAGACGCTCGCCGCCGTCCGGGAGGCCATGCCGGGGGTGCAGGAGAAGAGAGGGCGGGGGCGGCGGTGAATAGGTTTCCCAGGGATGCTGTCCTGTTCTTTGCGCTCCCGGACACGGATTTTCACCCAGAACGCACTTGATGCGAGTTGCGACTGTCGGAACGTGCTACGATTTGTTACGTGATGGTTCGCAGAACAGGAGTTTGAGAACTCGAAGAGTTTCGAGGCAGGAGTTCGAGAAGGCTGAAAACCTTCATTATGCGACAAACAAAGCGAGTGGAGCGAGGAAATATCCCGATGCAGTGGACCGTGAGAGTATCGCCGTGGGGGAGGGGCTCAGGGGGGGGCTCGCCCCTCCCCTGAAACCCCTCCCCCAATGGCGATATCCACTTGAAATCCGTGCATGGGACTTGAGACGCCCCAAACCGCGACCCATTTCACGTAGCATCCCGTCAACTCACGCGAAGCCGGGAAGAGCGATGGATGGAACGCCCGGAGCATGAGCACTGTCAAGGTGCGGAGGAGGGCGAAATAATTCCCCGGACTTCGCGGCTTCGCGCTCTTCGCGTGAGGCGGCGATCTGCATCGGGATCCACCTGATACGGTGAAATGCCCACTACGATCCTATGAAACAGTTTTGAGGCCGGAGCAGGCACTTAAAGTTCGTATCGCTTCAAAAACTCCCGGATCTTCCGCGACTCCATCCATTCCCGGTCGAGCTCGCCGATCTGCACATTGATCCGCCGGACCTGCTCCCGGAGTTTCTCCGCGACCGCTTCGTCGTCGAGGAGATCCGCGACCCCCATGATCACCTGGAGCGGGTGGCGGACGTGGTCGGCAAGGATGGCGAACTGAGCGATATTCCGCTCGGTCATATCGAACGCCTGCTCCCGGAGCCGCTCGTGCAGGATCCGCTCGGAGATATCCCTGCCGATCACCTGGAATCCCACGATCGCCTTCTTCTCGATGATCGGCGACTCGTTCAGTTCCAGTATGGCGGTCTCCCCGTTCTTTCGCCGAACCTCAATCTGGAGCCCTTCGACCTGCTCGCCCCGGAGAACTCTCCGCCGCCCCTCTTTCCAGACCAGAAGGCTCGTCGGGAGGATGTAATCCTCCCAATCAGTTCCCACCATCTCTTCGGGGGAATACCCGAGTATCCGCTCCATCGCCGGCGAGATGTAGTTCAGCCCGTCGTCCCGGTATGACGTGACGATGAGGTCGAAACTTCGCTGGGCAATCCCCCGGAACTTCTCCTCGCTCTCCTCGAGCGCCGCTTCCACCTGCAGCCGTTCGATGATCCGGCCGAGCCGCTTCGTGATGGAGTCGAGCAGCATCTGCTCTTCCGGCAGGAACGGCCCTTTGCCGCCCTCCGGGACCTCCGCGAGGTACCGCACCTCGACCTCACCGACCAGTTCGCCGTGGACGGCGATCAGGCTCTTCTGTTTCCAGGGGGAATCCACCGGATCGCCCCGATAGTAATCCCGGCCGTCGACGGTGATCCGCACCCCGGTACTGTCCGGGTATTGCCATCCCATGGGGAGGGTATCGGCAACCGCCTGCAGGAGTTTCTCGAGCGTCATCCCGGGCGTCTCGACGAGGTGCGCGATGGTGTAGAGGCACCGGAGTTCGTCCATCCGTTTCTTCAGTTCGTGCGTCTTCTCCCGGAGCGCCTCCTCCACCCGGTTCTGCTCGGTCACGTCGAAGGCCGTCCCGGTAACGCCGACAATCGTCCCGTCAGCATCCCGAAACGGCTTGAGCGTCAGATCGCGGACACGTCGCTTGCCTGCGATGGTGAACGTCACCGCAGCCCGCACGGTCTTTCCCGTCTCAAGAACCCGCCGCTTGAGCGCGGTAAGGTGCTCGGCATCCTCGGGAAAAGCATCCTCTTCGCGCATGCCGATGATGGACGCGTCCGTGGACCCCAGCTGCTGGTTGTACGACCAGATGTAGCGGAGTTCTTCATCCTGCACGAAGACGACCACCGGGGACCCTTCGAGCGCGGCCCTGAAGTGATGCGCATTCAGATCCGCAGTGGCGTCCCGGATCTTGATGAGCCGCTGCCCGGTCGCGGCGAAAGCCTGTTTGCTTGATATCGAGATCCAGCGCCGGGTGCCGTCGTGGGTCCGGGTACGGCAGAGAAGAGGAGGCAGGTCCGCGCCGTTTTCAAGGACACGATGGAGCAGCTGCACGGAGTCCTCGTCTTCGATGATCGGCAGGAAGTACGTGTCGAGGAGAGAACCGAACTCCATCCCGATGGCGTTCGTCTGCCGGATGCCGAGGGTTCGTGCGAGGGCGGGGTTGTACCACCTGACCTTCCGGTCGTCGCCTATCACAAGAAGTCCATCTTCGAGAGCATTGAGCACCGCACGATGGAAGGGTGCCCGATCCTGATGCGAGTCCGTCATACCTCACCGGCATCAAAATATGGTCGCTGTAGTGGTTGTGCTCCGGGGACATTAAAAAGATTGCTATCTTGTCATCAGGTGAAACCCGGGTTTTTTCCGACCTCCCGGACAATTTAGCGACATCTCCGGGTTGCCGGGGAAGCAGACAGAAAGCCCGGAGAGGTGGGCTACCAAGGTATAAATATCGCCGGCAGGCCATAGCCGGAGCTCATGATGACGGATGCCGAGTCCATCGAGATCTTCTCCGTGATCCGGGAGCGCCGGAGCGTCAGGAACTACACCGACCGGGACGTCCCGGACGCGGCCCTGAGGGCGATCATCGCTGCGGGCATCCAGGCCCCGACCGCCCTCGGGCTTCAGCCCTGGCGGTTCGTGATCGTCAAAGACCGTGCTCTGATGCAGCGGGTGTCCGATTACTGCAAACCGATCCTCATCGAGAGGATCGGAGCAGAGGGCGGAACAGGGATGGAGGAGTTTCTCGCGGCGCTCAAGAACCCCGGGTTCAACATCTTCTACAACGCCCCGGTGCTGGTCCTGGTTCTCGGCGCCCAAAATGCCATATCGAGTTTCCTCGACTGCGCGCTCTGCGCGGAGAACATGATGCTTGCCGCCTGGGCGCTCGGTATCGGCAGTTGCTGGATCGGTTCGGCGGCTCTCGTCCAGGAGAACCCCGACCTTCTTACGGCGCTGAAGGTTCCGGACGATCACCAGATCGTGGCGCCGCTGGTCTTCGGTTATCCGGCCCCTCTCTCACCGAAACCGGTGCGCCGGGAGCCCCGGATAGACTGGGTCCCCTGACCGTACCCCCTTCACCCGGAGGCAGTGCACGCGACCGCTTCCGCGGGAACGATCGGGAGCGTGATCCGCCGCTGGTTCCGGACAATCGTCACGGTTGCGGGTTCTGCGATAGGCCAGGCGGCAAGGAACCGGTGCAGGTCGTCGACACAGGTTACGCAGGTCTCGTTGATCGCGATGATCCTGTCCCCCGGCCTGAGTCCGGCCCTCCCGGCGGGGCTGGCCCGGTTCACCGAGACGACCTCGACCGCCTGGTTCGCGGCGAGGCCGAGCGCTGCAACGAGGTGCTGCGGGAGCGGTTGCGACTGGCCGGCGATACCAAGGTAGCCGCGCCGCACCCTGCCGTCGGCGACCAGCTGCGGGAGAACCCACGAGGCGGTGTTCGAGGGGATCGAGAAGCAGATGCCCTGGGCCATCGGGATGATGGCCGTGTTGATCCCGATGACCCGGCCACGGGAGTCCACCAGCGGGCCGCCGGAGTTACCGGGGTTCAAGGGAGCGGTGTGCTGGATGATGTTCTCGATCAGGCGGCCGTCCCGGCTCCGGAACGCCCTCCCGAGAGCGCTCAGGACGCCCGTCGAGACGGTCGAGTCGAAGCCGAGTGGGTTGCCGATGGCTATCGCGAGCTGGCCGACCGCGAGCGCCCCGGAGTCGCCGAACGACGCGTAGGGGAGATCCGCCGTCCCGGCGCGGAGCACGGCAAGGTCGGTTGCCGGGTCGGCCCCGACCAGGCGTGCGGGGAGAGCGGTCCCGTCCGCCGTGCAGATCTCGATCCTCCCCGCTCCCTGCACCACGTGGTTATTGGTCAGGATGTAGCCCTCCGGCGATACGGCCACGCCCGATCCTGCTCCCACCTGCTCGCCGCGCCACCCGGGAGAGTTCTTCCCCACGACCACGCTCACGACCGCGGGGCCCACGGACTCGACGACCCGGACGACGGCGCGGGAGTAAGCGTCGAGGAGGTCGGCATCGGACTCCCCGGAATTGGGGCTTGCAGCGTGCCTTTCCTGAACGGATTTCTGAGAAGAATCTCCGGTATGCTGGAAGAGTCTGTGCCCAATATTATCCATCGTAGTTTATAATTCACAACCAATAGTAATGTACTTTCCGCACGGGTCTACGGAGCAACGCTACCCCGGTTGCGCGGGGTCGGTTTTTACCCGGGCGCGCGGAAACCTTCCTGCCGCAAAAGCCAAATAGGCTCAATCTCTATTGCCCCCCATGCTCGGAACGGCTGCAATCGAAGTGGAGGGTGTGAGAGTCGACGTGCGCCCGACGGATCTCAGGCGAATTCCGCAGGCCGGCGAGGCCTACGAGATCGTGGAGATCGCGACCGATCGGGGAACGACCGTCTGCCGCTACTACGAAGCGCAGGGAGCCCGGAGCGGCGTCGTCATGGTGGGCGGAACCGGCGGCGGATTCGACACCCCGGCACGGGGACTCTACCCGCGGCTGGCACAGGACCTTCCGAACGACCGGATCAGTGCGCTCCGGGTGCAGTACCGGCACCCGACCGACCTCGTGGAATCGGTCTTCGACACCGTCCTCGGGCTACGCTACCTCGAGAGCCGGGGCGTCGCAGCCGCCGGGGTGGTCGGGCACTCGCTCGGGGGAGCAGTAGCGATCCAGGCGGCGGCGAACGTCCCGGCGGTCAGGGTCGTCGTCGCCATTGCCACCCGGTCCGCCGGGACGGAACCGGTCGCCGCCCTCGCCGGCCGTGCGGCGATCCTCCTGGTGCACGGGGACGCTGACCCGGTCCTCTCCCATACCTCCTCGGAGGAGGTCTACCGGCGTGCCGGTGAACCCAGGCGGCTGATCATCTACGAAGGTGCGGGGCACACCCTCGACGAGACGGCCGGGAGCCTCTACGTCGAGGTGAAGGCGTGGCTCCTCAAGCACCTCCCGGGGACGCTTGTCTGACCGATGCATCAAGGTATCGCCGCGCATTGCAGGGATCGTCGCTTGAGAACCCGTCGACGCCGAGCCGGAGCGCCTCAAGGATATCGTCCTCCGTGGTTAAGAGCCAGGGAACGACGAGCAGCCCGGCCGTGTGCGCCTCATCCACCAGCTCGTGCGAGACCCGATCCCACCTCGGAAGGAGGAGATCGGCCTGCACCGAGCGGGCGAGTCCGACGGGATCGACGATCTCCTCAGAGTAGATGAGACCCGCCGGAGTTCCAGGGAGGAGCCTCTTTACCGTCGCAACGCTCTCAGAGTAAAACGAGACCAGAAAGAGCCGTTTTGGCATCATCTCCATGAGCGCCGAGACGACGATCGCCTCCGTCCCGGGCTCCTTGATCTCCACGACAAGCCCCGTAACGTTGCGGACGAGGTCGAGAACCTCCCCCAGGGTAGGAATTTTCTCCCCCTCCCCGGCGTCCAGTCTCGTTAAGTCCTCAATGGTATACCCCTTGACCGGCCCGGTCCCGTTCGTCGTCCGGTCGACGGTCGCGTCGTGGATTGCGACTAAAATACCGTCCCGCGTGAGGCGCAGGTCGACCTCGACGAGATCGGCGCACGCCATACCCCTTCGGAGAGCGCTCAGGGTGTTCTCCGGCCCGAGAGCCCTTGCCCCCCGGTGTCCGATGATGAGCATGGCGGTGCCATGCACTCGGGACCGGATATAGATGATGGGGATCGGGGCCGGAGTAGCCTCAACGTTCGCGCCGAACAGAAAGCGTTACTTGATCCTTCCGAACTCCCGGCTCACGTCCGTCGCCGACTGGTATGACTTATCCTGGAACCTGCCGAGCGCCTCGATCACGGACTCCGGTGCATTGTTCTTCCTGGCATGGTCGATCAGGTCCTGCTTTCCAGCAGGGTAGTCCATGCCCTTGAGGTGGCTCTGGAGTGCGGATGCGCTCAGTTCCTCAAACGACCCTTCGGCATGGACCGCCGCCTGGCCTCCCCGGTGTCCGCCCTTCACGGACGGTCTCTCTTCTTCCGGCATCTTCAATCACCTACCTGTCGTGCACCTGCATGCAGATGCACGGCCCCTGCAGGGCACCACCCGACTAAACGGTTTCGGTGGTCGGGACGGGAGTGAGTTCGGCAGGTGCCGGAGACGGCACCTGCGTAAAAGTTGTTATTTCTGCTGGATCTTGCTGAACTCAGACTTAATGTCTTCTACGTCTTTGTACTGCCTGTCTTCAAACTGGTTGAGCGCATCGATGACGATCTGGGGCGCGTCGGTTCCCTTCGCGCGGTCGATAAGGTCGCTCTTCGATGCGGGAAAGTTTAATCCCGAGGTGCTCACCTCGATGATCTGCGGGTCGAGTTCCTGTATGGTCCCGGCGACTGAGGACTGCCCGCCCATGCCGGATTCCTGCGTGCCTCTCATATCTTTCATCACCTGGTCTTTGTTCCCTTCCGGGAGCGCTTCCGGAGAGGAAGCATTGTCATAAATACCTATCGTCTTCGCGGCAGAAGTAGAAGAATCGCGCTTTATCCGCCGGAACGACAGGGTTCTTGCGGCGATGTCGGGCAAACCGCATATGGCGGAAGTCCTCGCCCCGGGATGAGGGGGAGACAGGCGCCCCATGGCACCCCACAGCAGGAACGCGGGCATTATCCCCATCACGATCCCGTCATCGCTCCGCCGGCCGGATCGACCCTTCAGAAAGGCCAAATCACAAATAGAGAACAGATCCATCCTGCCGTATTACGGGACGGCTGCTCGCCACCGCGGGATATTTTTATCCCCGGAGATGGATTCGACCGTATCCGCTGCAAACGCCCTCCACGCCGCGCTCTCCGGGGTTCCAGCAACACTTAAGTATCAGGGGGAGGGGGAAGATGGGGTATGCCACCTGCACCCGATATCAGGATCCCTCTCGATGTGCCCTCCGAGGAGCAGGAGAGGTACCGGGAGAATTACCGGAGAATCACGCACGGTACCGGGAGGCTGATGCTCTTTGCCGGGGATCAGAAAGTCGAGCACCTCAACGACGATTTCTACGGCGAAGGCATCCACCCCGACGACGCCGATCCCGAACACCTCTTCCGGATCGCGAGCCGGGCGAGGATCGGGGTTTTTGCGACGCAACTCGGGATGATCGCCCGCTACGGCGAAGATTACCGGGACGTGCCGTACCTCGTCAAACTCAACTCCAAGACCCACCTGGTCAAAACCGCCCAGCGCGATCCGCTCAGTTCGGAACTCCATCTCGTCCGGCAGGTCGTCGACCTCCGCGACCGGACGGGGCTTTCGATCCTCGGCGTCGGCTACACGATCTACCTCGGGAGCGAGTACGAACCGATGATGCTCTACCAGGCGGCGCAGATCGTCAACAACGCGCACGCCAACGGCCTTATCACCGTGCTCTGGATGTACCCCCGGGGCAAGGCGGTCAAGGACGAACGCGACCCGCACCTGGTCGCGGGCGCGGCGGGCGTCGCGGCGGCCCTCGGGAGCGATTTCGTGAAGGTGAACCCGCCGAAGGCGGGCGGATCGATCGACGCCGCGCTGCTCCGGGAGGCGGTGGCGGCCGCAGGCAGGACGGGCGTCGTCTGTGCAGGCGGGTCGCATGCCGATATGCATGAGTTCCTGCAGCAGCTCCACGACCAGATCCACGTCGGCGGCACGGTCGGGAACGCGACCGGCAGGAACATCCACCAGCGGCCGCTCGACGAGGCGGTCCGGTTCTGCAACGCGATATCGGCGATCACCCTCGACGATGCGAGCGTGGAGGAGGCAAATAAGATCTGCATGGGAGGCAGGTGCTAGGATGACGACGGTCGGCATCCTCACCGGGGGAGGAGACTGCCCGGGCCTGAACGCGGTGATCCGGGCGGTCGTGCGGACGGGGGCGAAACACGGGTTCGACGCAATCGGGATCCGGGACGGATGGCTCGGGCTGGTCGCCGGGAACGTCGAGCCGCTCACCGACTACTCGGTGACGGGGATCCTCCCGAAGGGCGGGACGATCCTCGGGACGTCGCGGACGAACCCCTTCAAGAACGAGGCCGATCTCCAGCGGCTGCGCGACAATATCAGGAAGTTCGGGCTCGACGCGATCGTTGCGATCGGGGGCGAGGATACCCTCGGCGTCGCGAACAAACTCTCGAAGATGGGCATCCCGGTCGTCGGGGTTCCGAAGACCATCGACAACGATGTCGGCGGGACCGACTACACTTTCGGGTTCGACACCGCGGTTTCCATCGTCACTGAGGCGATCGACCGCCTTCACACCACGGCGGAGTCGCACCACCGGATCATGGTGGTGGAGGTGATGGGGCGGCACGCCGGGTGGATCGCGACCGTGGCCGGAATCGCTGGTGGAGCCGACGAGATCCTCATTCCGGAGATCCCGTTCGACCTCGACGAGGTCACCCACCATCTCCGGGTGCGCTACGAGCGGGGGAAGAAGTTCAGCATCGTCGTGGTCGCCGAAGGCGCCCAGCCGAAGGGAATGGCGGAGGCGATCGCGCAGTCCGCCCGGAAGGACGAGTTCGGCCACGTGACGCTTGGCGGTGTCGGGAACTACCTGCGCGACGAACTCGAAAAGCGGCTCGATATGGAGGTGCGGGTGACGGTGCTCGGGCACATCCAGCGCGGCGGGTCGCCGACGGCGCACGACCGGGTGCTCGCGACCCGGTTCGGGGTGGCGGCGGCGGATCTCATCAGGGATCAGGACTTCGGAAAGATGGTCGCGCTCCGGGGGAATGATATCGTCGCGGTTCCGCTCGAGGAGGCGGTGGCGAACCTCAAGACGGTGGATATGGATCTCTACAAGATCGCGAGCATCTTTTATGGAGGGTGACGGGGGCTCTCGTTAGAACCCCGCCCCACCATTAGCCTCCTCTACCTTAAAACTCCGTCGCGCAACCGCGCCGGCAACCCCCCCGGCGGTTCCGAGGAGGGTGAAGAAGTATACCAGGGCGATCGCGACCATCCCCTCAAACGTCTCGGCGAACCCGAAATCGTGCAACGCGGTCCAGAGCAATGGAATGAAGAAGAGGAGGCCGGCTCCAAAGAGTGCCGCGACAAAACCGGCTTTTAGACCATCTTTTGGCCTGCCCCCGGAGGCATACCCCGCGATGAATCCGCCGGCAAGCGGAGCGGCCATGACCAGCAGACCGGATACGAAGACCAAGCCGGTGATGATGGCCAGCAGACCGGGTGCGAGGGCCAGACCGACGATGACGACCGTGCCGACGGCGATCCCGTGCCGCCCGCCAGCCCCGGCGGCGCCATCTCTCCGAAGAGCGCTACGCACTGCTCTTCCCGCTGCCCCGCCGATGGCGTTGTAGGGGAGGAGGAGCCCCGTGAAGATCAGGGCGTAGAACGCAAAGGTTGACAGGACCGAAGGGTCTTGCGCCGCGAGGCTCGTGAAAGTCGCCGCGAGCAGCGCCACGATCACCCCGCAGACGGCACCGGCAACCGCGCCGTCCCGGACCCTTCCCCGGGTGAGGAGCCCGGTGACGAGTCCTCCGCCAAAGAGGAACGCCACCGTCATCACCGGGTCCGGGAGGAGACCCGACCGACCGAGAAGAAAGAGACCACCGCCTGCCAGCGCTCCCGGGATCACCCCGGAAAAGCGGCGAGCGGCGAATGAAACCATGAGAGGCTCTCACCGCGCCGCGCGATAGCCTTTCCGATTTGTCTCCGACCGGCCGTAGGCTTATGGGGTGGTGCAGTGGCAAACCACAAGACGGCGGGTATGGACCTCTATAAGATCGCGAGCATCTTCTACGAGGGGGAAAAGAGCTTCCCCTTAATCCTCAGGCCCTCTCAAGTTCCTGTCCTGCTCTTTCCCAAAACTCGCCCGCACGACCGCACCGGCAACCCCGGCGGCGGTCCCGAGGAGTGGGAAAAGCAGTCCCAGCGCGACCGCGGCCATCCCCGCGAGCCCGGCGACGAACCCCGTGGTATGCGATGCCGTCCAGAGGAATGGAATCAAGAAGAGGCCGGTCCCGAAGAGCCCCGCGACAAGCCCGGCCTCAAGGCCATCCTCCGGTCTCGGCCCGGCAGAGTACCCCGCGATGAATCCGCCGGCGAGCGGAGGGCCCAGGATCAGCGGGCCGAGAAAGGCGATGACGAAAGACGAACCGCCGATGACGCCCGTGCCGATTCCTATCCCGACCCACCGGGCCCGCTCGCCCGCCCCAGAAGTGCCGTCTCTCCGGACCCCGTTTCGCACCGCTGTTCCCGCCGCCCCGCCGACGGCGTTGTAGGGGAGAAGAAGTGCCGTGAGGATCAGAGCGTAGAAGCCGAAGGTCATCCAGGGCGGGGGATACTGCGGACTGCTCTCTACCAGACTCATGAGGGTTATTGCGGAGGCTATGAGCAGCGCCACGATCACCCCGCAGACGGCACCGGCAACGGCGCCGTCCCTGATTGAACCCGGGGTGAGGAGCCCGGCGACGAGTCCCCCGCCAAAGAGGAACGTCACCGTCACAACCGGGTCGGGGAAGAACTCCAGCCGGCCGAGGAGCAAAACCGCACCGATCGCCACCGCTCCCACAACCGCGCCGATAAAGCGTTCGCCGACGGCACAGAGCTCCATGCGGGGAACTCGTCCCGCCATACGTTATCCTTTCTGGTTTGCCCCGGCGCCGGAGCACAGGTATTATACGGCAGAAAGGTATGGAACTGCAACGGAGACCCGGCACAAGACCGGAGTGCGCTCCCCGACAGGACACATACCATGAGCATTGCAGACTGTTGCCGGCGCACCGTCGCCTTCACCCGGGATATCATGCGCCAGCCGGTGACGGCGAAGAGCGAACTCGGGTTCTCCGACCTCGCCTTCTTCCTCCGGTTCGCCCGGCCGATCCGGAACGTGGGCGTTCTGGCCCTCGCGGCGACCGTTCTCGTCTCAGCGGCAAAGACCGTGCTCCCGCTCAGCATCAAGTTCTTCATCGACAACATTCTGCTCGGCGGGACGGAGGCCCCCGACTCCCTCCTCGCAGGGGCCGGCGGGATCCTCTCGTCGCTCGACACCCTCATCGCCGCTCTCCTGGTGCTCGGGCTCTTCACCGGCGGCATGGATCTGTTGCGGAACTACTGGACCGCCCGGTTCCGGGAAGGTTACGCCTTCAACCTCCA
The DNA here is from genome assembly GCF_019669965.1 of Methanoculleus chikugoensis. Lineage (NCBI taxonomy): Archaea > Methanobacteriati > Methanobacteriota > Methanomicrobia > Methanomicrobiales > Methanomicrobiaceae > Methanoculleus > Methanoculleus chikugoensis. The sequence goes on from NZ_AP019781.1 coordinate 1,581,552, forward strand.
GACCGCCCTCGTCGAGCACGTCCTGAGTTTCCCGATCTCGTACTTCAAGTCGCAGCAGACCGGTTACATCATGTCCCGCCTCTCCGACGACGTCCAGATCCTGCAGTACACCGTCTCCCAGTATCTCCCCCTGATCGTCGCAAACGGCCTCTACGTCGCCTTCACCCTCGCCATCCTCTGCATCCTGAGTCTGAAACTCACCCTCGTCGTCGCTGCCTTCATCCCGCTCTACCTCCTCGTCAACGCCGTCTTCATCCGGCGGATCCGCGCCGCCACCCACCGGGAGCGCGAACGGCAGGCCTACGTCTCCCGCGACATCCAGGAGGTGATCTCCGGCATCGACACGGTAAAGACGCACGCCGCGGAGGAGCGGGAGGTTCACCGGGTCTCCGGAACGCTTGCACGGATGGTCGATGCCCGGATCAGAACCACGATGCTCTCGGCGTTCTCGGAGTACTTCAGGATCGGCACGATGTCGCTCATGCTGATCGCCGTCTTCTGGGTCGGCGGGAACGAGGTGCTTGCCGGCGGCATGACCGTCGGGGACTTCGTCGCGTTCGCGGTCTACGTTGTGACGTTCGCCCCCACCGTCAACACCTTCTTCGCCTTCCCGGTCGTCATGCAGCCCGCGGCGACGTCCGCCTCCCGCCTGCGCGACCTCTTCTCGATGCACGGCGAGCCGTCCGGCGGCGGGGTCGTGCCCGCCGTGGTGCAGGGCAGGATAGAGTTCTCCGGTGTCCGGTTCGGGTATACGGAGTCGGAACCGGTTCTCGCGGACGTGACCTTCGTCGCCCATCCCGGCGAGGTAGTCGCCGTCGTCGGGCGGACCGGCGCCGGGAAGACGACGCTTGCGAACCTGATCCTCCGGGCGTTCGCGCCGCAGGAAGGCACGATCACCCTCGACGGCCGCGATCTCGCGTCGCTCGATCCGAGGTGGCTGCGGCGGCAGGTATCGCTCGTCTCGCAGGATCTCTTCCTCTTCCACACCACCATCGAGGAGAATATCCGCTACAGCAGGCCCGAGGCAACCTTCGAGGAGGTCGTCAAAGCCGCACGGAAAGCGCAAATCCACGACGAGATCATGGGGTTCCCGGACGGATACCGGACGATCGTCGGGGAGCGCGGGACGCAGCTCTCCGTCGGTCAACGGCAGCGGGTCGCCATCGCACGGGCGTTTCTCAAAGACGCGCCCATCCTCATCCTCGACGAACCCACGTCCGCGCTCGACATGCAGACCGAGGAGCAGATCTGCCGGACGTTGCGGCTTCTCGTCCGGAACAGGACGACCATCCTCATCACCCACCGCCCGTCGCTCCTGACGCTTGCCGACCGAGTCCTCGCGGTCGAAGGCGGGCGGGTGCGGGAAGAGCAGTGGACGGGTCTCCCGCCGGGGCACGGTTCCGGCCGCATACACCGCCCCGGCCAATCCGCGGCCACGTGATCCGCCGGGCCGCAGGATTATGAGATACGGCGACACACCCCAATGTCATGGAGCATAAGGCAGGATGCCTGATCTGCGGCCGGGATCTGGTGTATGGCGAGAAGCCCCGCGACCTTGCGTGCGCTGTCTGCGGGGAGGTCATGAGCACCGCAGTCGCCTGCGAAGCCGGGCACTTCGTCTGCGACCGGTGCCACGGTCTGGAGGCGCTCGACCTCATCGAACAGTTCTGCATCGCAACGGATATCGAGGATCCGCTTGCCATCGCCTGTATCCTGATGCGGTATCCGGCGGTGAGGATGCACGGGCCGGAGCACCATTTTCTCGTGCCCGCATCCCTCATCGCCGCCTACTGCAACCACCAGGGGGAGCCGGGGAGAAAAGGAGACCTGCTCAGACAGGCTCGCACGAGGGCCGGCGTGGTTCCGGGAGGGGCCTGCGGAACCCACGGCACCTGCGGGGCGGCGGTCGGCACCGGCATCTTCGTGAGCCTGATCACCGGGTCAACGCCCTTAAAAAAGCAGGAATGGTCGCTTGCTAACCAGATGACCGCACGGAGCCTGATGACGATAGCCCGGCACGGCGGCCCCCGGTGCTGCAAACGCGACTCGTGGCTTGCCATCCGCGCCGCGATCACGTTCCTTGCCGAGCGGTTCGGGGTGAACCTCCCGGTAGCAGAAGCGGTGCGGTGTGAGTTTGGCGATATCAACCGCGAATGCCTGCGGGAGGAGTGCCCCTTCCACGCCGGCTACCCGACCGGGTGACCCGCGGCCCGGAGAGCGGTTACGATGATAAGGTAGCCGGAAACGGTTCCGATAAGCGTCGCTATGACGGCGATGAGCCCGTCACCCCAGTGAGTGCGGCTCCACCACCCCGCTGCGCTGCCGATGAGGAAAGAGGCGAAGAGAATGAGGAACTCCTGCCGGTCCAGCGTTGTCATGATCCGGAGAGTTATCGGCGCTCTCTGGCCATTATCGTTTGCCCCACCCCGAACAGCAGAGATATAACCGAGCGGCATCATTGTTATAAAAAAATGTTCGTCGCCTGCCACCTCTTCCTCGGCCTGGTCCTGGGCCTCGCCTTCGCCGGACGCCTGGACGACCGGCGGCTCATCGGCTTCTCTGCGCTCGGGGCCGTCCTCCCCGACCTGATCGATAAACCGGTCGGTCACCTTATTCTTGCAGGGTCCCTCAATTCCGGGCGGCTCTTCGGGCACGGGCTGCTCTTTCTCATGCTCCTCACTGTTGCGGGCATCACCCTGTATCGGAGACACGAATCCATTGCGCTCCTTGCCGTCGCAGCGGGAGCACTCTCCCACCAGATTCTCGACGCGATGTGGGCGATCCCCGTCACCTGGTACTTCCCGCTCCTCGGCCCGTACGAGCCCTACGAGTTCACCGACTACTTCGGCGGCGCCATCTTTGCCGAGGTTTCTTCGCTCTCCGAATGGATATTCCTCGCGGCATCGGCCGGGATCGCTCTCGCCGCCTGCCGGAGCTCCGGTTCCGGCATATCCAGGTTCGCCGCGGCACTCGTCCGCGTCTCCGTTCCGCTCCTCGGAATCCTTGCCCTCGTCTCACTCCTCGCCTGGGCGGCCGGCAGCCCGGAGAGCATCCTGATGGCCGGGGCAGGGCCGGAGGATTACCTGCTGCTCGCAGTGGTGGCGGCAGTCGGGGTTGTCGGGGCGATACGGCACCGGGATTACCTGTACGCCGGGTAGAGGCGTCAGTCAAGCCGGGTGATCGTGGTGATGCTGCCCGGCACCGTCCTCTCCACCCGGAGCGCCGGCCTCCCGGCCGGTTTGATCTCGACGGCAAACGTCCGGTACGCTATGCAATCCGACTTGATATCCGGCGAGACGTTCAGTATGAACTGCTCCCCGGGCTCGAGAAGGTGATCGGAATCGGCGTTGAACCGCTCCTGGACGCTCCAGCGCCCGAGTATGGGAACCACGTCGACAAGGGGCTCGTTCTGGTCGATGATCGCCCTGTTTGCGGAACCGATCAGGCGGACGGATATCGTGGTGATGTCAATCGGTTCGCTGCCTGCGGTGAGACCGACCGGGATGATGATGGCGTCTATCCGTTCAAGATTGCCGCTGACGCCGTATACGCCGCCGATCACGGTGAGGCTCGACCCCGCTTCCTGGATGCCGCGGTGAACGGTGGATCGGCTCGCCTCCGAGAAGACGATGCCCGCCCCCAGAACGACGTACGCAAAGACGGCTGCAACGACGACAAATGCGATGAGCACGATCGCAGCCTCGAGTCCGGTGAACCCGGCGTCAGAAGAGTTCGACGTAGACATTCTTCCCAATACCCGCGGGAACGTTTCTGGTCAGCGCAGCGGTCTCTCCCCCTCCGGCGGTCATCTGGAGGGTGAACGTATCTCCGCGTCCGATCTTCACGCTTCCCACCATCAGCTTCACCGTGACGACCTCGCCCGCCTCAAGGAGGGGTCCGCCGTCTTTGGGATACCGCCAGGTGACGGTTACGCGGGGATCGCCGGGAGGGAACGTAACGAGGGTCTTCTTCGTGGCGATGGTGTAGGTCATGCGCCCCGTATCGATGACGGCGAGATCGGTCGCAGTCTCGAGATCGAACTCCATGAACTCGATGAGACCCTGATCGTTATCCAGCTTGACGATGACCGACTGTCCCGGACGGAGGGCGGATCCGGCTTCGCCGAGAGCGGCATACATCGTCTCCTGGCTCTTCTGCGACGTGGTCATGCCCACCCCGAGAACGACGTACGCGAAGACCGCAGCGACGACGATAAAGGCGATGAAGACGATCGCCGCCTCAAGTCCGGTGAACGCCCGATCGTCCCAGTCTTCCCGGGGCATATGAATGCGGGTTGGTCGCGCTTCGATTAAAAGATGCTGATTTTTCCTGCAGGCCGCCTTCCATCGATTCCGGGCGTTCGTATCCCCAAAACAGGCCCTCGCCGGAGAACCTATTTATACCATGGCTATTTATGGAGGTAGCAGAATGACATCAGAAACCACCGTAGACACTCTCATCGGGTCGCTGGATCCCCGCACCATCCCGCTGGATTTAAAGGGCGCCTATCTCTGGGCATTTCTCGCCCTTGCGGGCATCTACGCCCCAATCATCAGCGAGAGTCTCCTTCGCGTGGTCTTCGTCCTGCCGTTCATCCTCTTCATCCCCGGCTACCTCCTGACCGCGGCACTCTTCCCGGCAAGAGGCGACCTCGACGGAATAGAACGTGTTGCCCTCTCGATAGGGCTTTCCATAGCAATCGTGCCGCTCTTCGGCTTCGCGCTCAACTACACGCCCTGGGGCATCCGGCTTGACTCCATCGCCGTCACCCTCCTGGTATTCGGTCTCGCCGTCGGCTTCACCGCCCAGTTCCGACGCCGAGAGCTTCCGGAAGAGAGCCGTTTTGCGGTTCCTTTCGCCACGTACCGGACTTCGATACGGGAGGAGTTCTCCGGCGGTTCCGCATCCCGATTCGACCGGATTTTGAGCGTCGCCCTCATCGCCGCCGTCCTCGTGGCCGCGGCAACGACTGTCTTCATCATCGCGGTCCCGAAAGAGGGCGAGAAGTTTACCGAGTTCTACATCCTCGGGCCGCGAGGAAAAGCGGCCGATTACCCGACCGAGTTCATGTCCGGGACGCCGCAGACGGTCATCATCGGGATCGGGAACCACGAATACCGGGATATCACCTACACGGTGGAGACGTTTGCCGTAGAGAGCAGGTTCAATAACGCGACGAATCAGTCGACGATCGTCTCGGCGACGCTCCTTGACCGGTTCTCCGTCACGGTGCCGCACAACCAGACCGTCGAGCAGCCCTACTCCTTCCGGATCATGGATCCGGATACGAACCGGATCGAGTTCCTCCTCTTTGCCGGGACACCGCCCGACAACATCCCCAAGAACAATCTCACCGACGCCGGTTACCGCAACCTGCACCTCTGGCTGCGGGTGCACTGACCGGGAACGGGAGCGGTGAGCTCCGTGTCGGGTCACGGGAGGCGGTATATCCCATGATCCCGGCTACATCCCTCACCCGGATCTTTTGAGATTTTATATTTTCAGTAAAATACAGCACAGAAAATCAGTTATTGAATTGCTGAACACAGAGGGTCTTTTTCCAAATGTTTAAATTTCCAAACAGTATATGGTTCATCGAGGTACAAGAATGAAAAGCGGGATTCTGGTCGCCTCCCTTCTGCTCATGGCGGTTATTGTAGCTCCGGCCGGGGCATTCACCACAGACAACCTTCTGATAGCCGTGGACGAGGACGGGAGCGCAAGTATCACAATTAACTACACCCTCTCGTGGATCGAGACTATCGCCGTCTTCTTCAAGATCGCCGATCCGGCACAGGAACTGAAGTCCGCGCTCGAGGATGCGCTGGGGGTTCCCGTAACGGTGACCTCGGCCGAGAGCGACAACGTTGCGTTCTCTGTCCGGGAGTTCGCGGAGATCGACGGCACCGATAGAGATCGGGTCTACTCGACACCGGGACTCGACTTCGCCGGGGCGCAGGAAGTGATCGACAGTTACTGGTTTGCATCGCTGGTCGAGACCGACCTCTCCCCGGGCCAGACGGTGGTCCGGTTCCCGGACGGCCACGAGGAGACCTTCTCCGACCAGAGCGCACTTCCACCCCTCTCCCATACGGTTGAGTGAAACCCCCTCTCTTCTCTTTTCTGCACCAGTACTTCGCTAAAACGGTTGAGGTGATCTTCAAGAGGTCAAACCATCGACCTCCCTTCGCAACCTAACGGTTGCTCAAACTCCGGATGTTCCATCCATCGTCCTTCGCGTTCTTCGCGACTTCGCGTGAGTTAATGGGTGAAGATAGTAATATGGCCTCACGCGAAGAGCGCGAAGTCCGGTGCCCGGGTGCTGCCGATCCCGTTGCAGGTCGCTATGCGAGGCTGCAGTGATCGATTTCAGATGCCGAAATTAGCGAAGTACTGCGCACACAACCCCTCTTCATCAGCGTCCCGGATACGGAACCCGGACAGAGGGATAATGCGGGCCTATCGATTGTCGGTGGTGTACTGTCGGCACCGCAGCTAACCGGTCGCAACCTACCAAAAAAAGAAGGGGGAGATCTTACTCGAAGATGTTGAAGATCTGGTCGCTGCCGGTGTCGGCGAGGCGCTTGCGTTCGGTCTGCTCCTCGACGAGCGCGAGCACCGGGAGCTCCATGTCCACACCCGGGGTGTGGCCGAACATCTCCTCAAGATCGACCTGCAGAGCGTGCATGAAGAGCGCGTTCGGGATATCCATCGCGCAGTTCTCCTCGCACTGGCCGCAGTTGATACACGAGTCCGAGATGTGGGCGTACCGGATCAGGTGGAACATGAAGGGCGGCGGAACCTGACCGGGCTCGACCAGGTATGCTTTCTTCGTGCTGCACTCGACGCAGTAGCAGATCGGGCAGTTCTCGATGCAGGCGTAGCACTTGATACACCGGCTCGTCGCGTCCATAATCTTTTTCAGGCGGTCCTTGCCCTCGCCGAGGCCCTCGAAATCTTTCGCCCGCCACTTGTCGCCGAGCTTCAGCATCGCGTTCTCGACCTTGCCGCGGATCTCGATACCCTTCGGGTTCGCGGCTTCGGTCTTGAGAACTCCTGCCTTCAGAGCGCCGTCGAGGAGGTTTGCGCCCTTCTCGGAGCAGACCTCGACGAAGGTTGCCTTGCCGGCCTTATCCCCGATGACGCCCCAGTTGCCGCAGGCGAGATCCGCCTGGCGCGGGATCTTCATCTTGCAGCGGCGGCAGTTCGACCGGCGGCCGTAGCCTGCCTCTTCGAGTTCGTCCATCGAGATGCCCTTGTGCTGGCCGTCCTTCGTGACGATGATGAACTGGCCCTTGTCGATCTCTTCCTTGACGACGTCGTCGGGGTCGACCTCGAACTTCTCGGCGATCATCTTCCGGGCCAGGACCGGACTGACGGATCCGCCGCAGTTGAGACCGATCAGGAGGACGTTGTCCAGGTTGATCTGGTTGCGCTTCGCGAGCTCGTAGAGACCCATCGCGTCGCAGCCTTTCACCGGCATGGCGATCCGCATGTTCTCGGCGCCCTCCAGGTACTTCTTGAGCAGTTTCGAGAGCAGGAGCGTTCCGCAGTGGAGCGAGCCGGCCGTCTGTGCGATCTCGGCCGGGTCGGTGATGAGCACAGGCACGGCATCGTAGAGATCCTGTCCCTTCTTTACGGCAAGGACAGCGTCCACCATGCCGGACTTAAGCGCGTGCGTCAGCAGAGCGGTGACCGCTCCACCGCACTCGCCCTTCTCCTGGCAGGCGGCATCAGCTGCCCATGCGTAGACCATATCGCCTTTTGCAGCCATGTTCAGGCCTCCGTAATCTTCTCGACCTTCACAGCACAGGCCTTGAACTCAGGGATCTTTGCGATCGGGTCGAGTGCATTGTTCGTCAGGACGTTCGCTGCACACTCGGCGAAGTGGAACGGCATGAACATGACGCCCTTCTTGATCTCGTCGGTAACTTTCGCTTCGACTTCGACTTCGCCGCGGCGGCTGATTGCCCGGACCATTTCCTTGTTCGCTATACCGAGTTCTTTTGCGTCCTCGGTGTTGATCTCGATCCAGCCCGTCGGGACCTCGTTATCGAGGGTCGCGGAGCGGCGGGTCATGGATCCGGTGTGCCAGTGCCAGATGCAGCGGCCGGTGGTGAGGATGTAGGGGTACTCAGCGTCGGGGACTTCCGCCGGCGGTTTCCACTCGATGGGGTGCATTACGCCCATTCCATCGGGGTGCGAGCACTTGCCGATGTGCAGGATAGGCGTGCCGGGGTGCTCCGTGGTCGGGCAAGGCCAGTGGAGTGCTTCGGGCCGGTTGAGCCGCTCGTAGTTCATGCCGTGGTAGGACGGCGTGAGGGCGGCGATCTCGTTGAAGATCTCCTCGGCGCTCTGGTAGGGGAACTGCTTGGCGTAGCCCATGGCGGCCGCCACTTCGCAGAGGATCTTCCAGTCGACCTTGGCCTCGCCCGGCGGGTCCTGAGCCGTGCGCCACATCTGGACACGCCGCTCGGTGCTGGTCTGGGTGCCTTCCTTCTCTGCGTAGCAGGAGGCAGGCAGCACGACGTCCGCGTGCTGGGCGGTCTCGGTCAGGAAGATGTCCTGTACCACCAGGAACTCCAAACTCTTGAGTGCGTGCTCTGCGTGGGTGAGGTCCGGGTCGGAGAGCATCGGGTTCTCGCCCATGATGTACATCGCCTTGAGCTCGCCGGGGTTGTCGGTCAGGACGTTGAACATGACGGTGACCTCGTAGCCGTTCTTCGGCTCGCAGATGCCGTCGGGGAAGCCCCAGGCGTCGGCGAACTTCTTGTGGACGGCCTCGTCGATGACCTTCTGGTAGCCGGTGAAGACGACGGGGAGACATCCCATGTCGCAGGCGCCCTGAACGTTGTTCTGGCCGCGGAGCGCGTTCACGCCGCCACCGCGCTTGCCGATGTTTCCGGTAAGCATCTGGAGGTTTGCAGTCGACTTGACGTTGTCGACGCCGACGGTGTGCTGGGTGATGCCCATCGAGTAGAGGAGCGCGGAGGATTCGGCGGTACCGATCCATTCGGCTGCGGTCTTGAGATCTGCAGCGGAAATTCCGGAGATCTTCTCGACGTTCTCGGGGAGATAGGTGTCGCTGAGAACCGTCGCTTTGAGTTCCTCGTATCCCTTTGCGCGCTTCGAAACCCACTCCTTGTCCTCCCATCCGTTCCTGATGATCTCTCCCATCAGGCAGTTGAGGATGGCCACATCGGTGCCGGAGTAGAAGGATGCATAGAGATCAGCCTGCTTCGCGGTCGGCGTGTAGCGCGGGTCGAATACGATGATTTTTGCACCGTTCAACTTTGCCTGAACGATCTTGCGGCCGATGAGCGGGTGCTGTTCGAATGTGTTGGACCCGATGACGAAGACGCACTTGGACTCGGCGATGTCGAGGATGGAGTTGGTCATCGCACCGGAGCCGAACGAGGCGGCGAGGCCGGCGACGGTGGACGCATGGCAGAGCCGGGCGCAGTGGTCGACGTGCCGCGTCTTGAAGACGCCGCGCGCCAGTTTCATCAGCAGGTAGTTCTCTTCGTTGGAGACACGGGCTGAGGAAAGGCAGGCGATTTCATCGGGCTTATACGACTTGAACTTCTGTGCGATCAGGTCGTAAGCCTCGTCCCAGGTCGCCTCGACGAACTTGCCGTCCTTCTTGATGAGCGGCTTTGTGAGGCGGTCCGGGCTGTTCACGAACTCGTGAGCGTAAGTGCCCTTGGGGCAGACTTTTCCCTCGTTGACCGGAGAACGCTTGTAAGGTTGTGTGCCGACAACCTTCCCGTCCTTCACGACGAGGTTGAAGCTGCACCCCGTACCGCAGTACGGGCATGTAGTTTGTACATACTTGAGATCCATGGTAAAAACCTCGGATACATAGAAATACGGGGTTCAGAATATTTAACTATAGTGATTAACACCCACTTTTTTGGTGAATAAGTGTGGGCAGGAGCATGATCTTTACCGGGAGCCCGGTGCGATATCGATCATTCTCGCCCGAACCTGCATTCAGGAGCATGAAATAGGCCGGATCCGGGATGCGCACCTGAATACCGCATCAGAAAAAAATGGTTAGTTGGTATAGGGTGCCTTCCCGAGCTTGGGCTCGAATGCAGTGTCGCCCTCGGTCCTGACGGCGTGGGAGAAGAGCGCAAGCGGGATATCCATCGGGCAGAGTTCCTCGCACTGGCCGCAGTTGATGCAGGAGTCCGAGATGTGCGCAAACCGCCGCAGGTGGAACATCGGGTTCGGCGGAACCTCTCCCGAGACGACCATCCGGGAGTTTCCTTTGAGTTCGCCCGCTACCGGGAAGCAGACCGGGCAGTTCTCGATGCAGGAGTAGCACTTGATGCACCGGCCGGTCTCGCGGGCGATGGTGCCCCAGAGATCGGAGGCGAGAGCCTCGAAGTTCTTCTTCCGCCACTTGTTGCCGAGATTCAGCATGGCGCCTTCGACCTTGCCGCGGATCTCGATGCCCTTCGGGTTCGCGGGCTCGGTGGCGACGGCCCCGGCTTTTGCGGCCGCATCCAGAAGTTTTGCGCCCTTCCCGGAGCAGACTTCGACAAACGTGGCGTTCCCGGCTTTCTCCCCAATAACGCCCCAGTTGCCGCAGGCGAGATCCGCCTGGCGCGGGACCTTGTAGAGGCACCGGCGGCAGTTGCTCCGGCGACCGTAGCCCTCGTCCTCGAGATCGTCGATCTTGATCCCTTTATGGCCGCCCTCATACTCGATGATGAACTGGCCCTTGTCGATCTCCTCTTTGTGGACCTGGTCGGGGTCGACCTCGAACTTCTCGCGGATCATCTTCCGGGCCAGGACCGGACTGACGGAGCCGCCGCAGTTCACGCCGAGCAGGAGAAGGCGATCCATATCGACCGCATTCCGCTTCGCGAGCTCGATAAGACCCATCGTGTCGCAGCCCTTGACGGTGACGCCGAGTTTCGCGGTCTTGTTGTTATCGAGGTAGTCCTTCACCAGTTTCGAGAGCAGGAGCGTTCCGCAGTGGAGCGAGCCCGCCGTCTCTGCGATCTCCGCAGGATTGGTGATCACGGTCGGCACCGCGTCGTAGAGGTCCGCACCCTTCCTGACGGCAAGGACAGCGTCCACCATGCCGGACTTAAGGGCATACTGCTGCAGGGCGGTGATCGCACCTCCGCACTCTCCTTTCTTCAGCACATCGGCGTCCGCCGCCCATGTGTAGAACATATCTCCAATTGCTGCCATGTTCAGGCCTCCGTAATCTTCTCGACCTTCACAGCACAGGCCTTGAACTCGGGGATCTTGGCGATCGGGTCGAGAGCGTTGTTCGTCAGGACGTTCGCTGCACACTCGGCAAAGTGGAACGGCATGAACATGATGCCCTTCATGATGTCCTTGGTCACCCTCGCGGGGACGTCGACGGACCCACGGCGGGTGACGGCGCGGATCTTCTCCTTGTCCCTGATGCCGAGCGCCTGCGCGTCTTCGGGGTTGATCTCGATCCAGCCCGTCGGGACCTCGGCATCGAGGGTTGCGGAACGACGGGTCATGGTGCCGGTGTGCCAGTGCCAGAGGACACGGCCGGTCGTGAGCACGAACGGATACTCCGCGTCGGGGACTTCCGCCGGGGGTTTCCACTCGATGGGCGCAAAGACGCCTATGCCGTCGGGGTGCGAGAACTTGCCGATGTGCAGGATGGGTGTGCCGGGGTGATCTGTGGTCGGGCAGGGCCAGTGGAGCGCTTCGGGCTTGCTCAACCGCTCGTAGTTCATGCCGTGGTAGGACGGCGTGAGGGCGGCGATCTCGTTGAAGATCTCCTCGGCGCTCTGGTAGGGGAACTGCTTGGCGTAGCCCATCTTTGCAGCGAGCTCGCTGATGATCTTCCAGTCGACCTTTGCCTCGCCCGGCGGGTCCTGGGCCGTGCGCCACATCTGGACGCGCCGCTCGGTGGAGGTCTGGGTGCCGTCACGCTCCGCGTAGCATGCCGCAGGCAGAACGACGTCGGCGAGTTCAGCGGTCTCGGTCAGGAAGATGTCCTGGACCACGAGGAACTCCAGGCTCTCGAGGGCGTGTCGGACATGGTTGAGGTCCGGGTCGGAGAGCATCGGGTTCTCGCCCATGATGTACATACACTTGAGTTCGCCGGGGTTGTCGGTCAGGACGTCCATCATGACGGTGACCTCGTAGCCGTTCTTCGGCTCGCAGATGCCGTCGGGGAATCCCCAGGCGTCGGCGAACTTCTTGTGGGTGGCCGGGTCGATGACCTTCTGGTAGCCGGTGAAGACGACCGGGAGCGCACCCATGTCGCAGGCGCCCTGAACGTTGTTCTGGCCGCGGAGCGCGTTCACGCCGGCGCCGGGCTTGCCCAGGTTGCCGGTCAGCATCTGGATGTTTGCGACCGACCGGACGTTGTCGACGCCGACGGTGTGCTGGGTGATGCCCATCGAGTAGAGGATCGCGCCGGGCTTCGTGGTACCGAACCACTCGGCGGCCTGCTTGAGCTGGTCGACCGGGATGCCGGAGATCTTCGAGACGTTCTCAAGGCTGTAGGCGTCCTTCATGACGACCTCCTTGAGTTTCTCGTAGTCCTTCGTCCTCTTCTCGATGAACTCCCTGTCCTCCCAGCCGTTCTTGATGATCTCCTGCATCATGCCGTTTAAGATAGCGACATCGGAGCCGGAGACGAACGGCATGTAGAGATCGGCCAGCCGGGCGGTCGGGGTGTAGCGCGGGTCGGCGCAGATGACCTTGGCGCCGTTCTGCTTCGCCTGGACGATTTTGCGGCCGATCAGCGGGTGCTGCTCGAGAGTGTTGGACCCAAGGACGAAGACGCACTTGGACTCGGCGATGTCGAGGATGGAGTTGGTCATCGCACCGGAGCCGAACGAGGCGGCGAGGCCGGCGACGGTGGATGCGTGGCAGAGCCGGGCGCAGTGGTCGATGTGACGGGATTTCATCACGCCGCGGGCGAACTTCATCAGCAGGTAGTTCTCTTCGTTCGAAACCCTCGCCGATGCAAGCGCCGCGAACTCATCGGGCCTGTACGACTTGAACTTCTGCGCGATCAGGTTGTAGGCCTCGTCCCAGGTTGCTTCCTCGAATTTGCCGTTTTTCTTGATGAGCGGCTTTGTGAGGCGGTCCGGGCTGTTCACGAACTCGTGGGCATAGGTCCCCTTAGGGCAGACCTTTCCCTCGTTCACGGGTGAGCGGCGGTAGGGTGCCGTTCCAACAACTTTGCCGTCCTGGACGACAAGGTTGAAACTGCAGCCAGTACCGCAATAAGGGCATGTTGTAGGAACATACTTCAACGTCATAATTTTACCACACCTGTATGGCAAGCCGAATATCGGAGGTTAAGCTACTTAAATTGTAATAGTTAACCGAATTCACCCCCCATTTGCTGACAGCATTCGCGGGCAAATAACAATCCGAATCAGTTATTTAGGTATTAACACACTTGAGAATCACCGGAACTCCGGCCCAAACCGGGATCGAAACCAGACATAAGTGCTGAACCAGTGCCCGACGGAGGCATCTCCGGGCGGCCGGGACAACCGCCCCGAACCTGCGTGAGAACGGCAGAAAAAAAGCGTCCGCATTCCGGGACACTCCTCTACGTGTGGGAACGTCTTGCCGTCCGTTCCCATTTGACGGGAGATGTTATTATCGGTGGATGCATACCCTCTCATATAACTGCACGGGAGAGAGTTGCCATCGCAAAGAAGACACTGCCGATCCCGCCGATGCTCGTCGACCTGGTGGGAAACGCCCTCGCGTCGATGGACGGCGCGATATTTGACGGTCTCGACGCCTGCCCGTCGTGCGGGGGTCAGGTGATCGGGCACGACATGCGGGCAAAACGGTTTGCCGTCATGCACGACAACGGAAAAGAACACACCGTCCGGGTCTTCGTGAAGCGGTTCTACTGCCGGGACTGCGGCGCCCTCTGCTATGCGGACGCTCCCTTCTACCCCGACACCCGTCTCGCGTCGCCCATCGTCGATCTCTGTCTCCTCCTCTCACAGCAGATGCCCTTCAACCAGGTGGCGCAACACCTCCGGGCGATGGGGATCGTCGTCGACCGGGGAACGATCCGGAACTACGCTTCCCGCGATTTCGGGACGATTCCCGCGACCAACCTCTTCGGTTTCCTGTTACCGCTCTCCCTGCTGAACCTCGCCACCTTCACCCTCGACCGTGAGCGGCGTCCCATCGTAGGGGCAGAAGCGCTCGCCGCCTGCGGTTTCCCACCCGCAGGCAGGACATCGCTTCGCGGCAGGGGGACGCCCGAAGAGCGGAACCAGCGGAATGAACAGGAAGAGAAAGAAGAACGGGAATCCTGACACCAGCGACACGGCCGTGACGGCGATCGATACCGCGAGCAGAAGAAGGGTCAGGTTCCACCGGATCGCCGTAGCGCCACCTCCCTGACCGCGTATGCCGGCAGTGCGTCCGAGACCACGCCGATCTCCTCCTCAAGCGTAACGCCGCCAAGTTCGCGGGCAAAGAGGTCCGCTCCAATCCCGGCCGTGATCAGTCGCCCGGCACCGCTCCGGGACACTGCATGCTCCACTGCGCGGGCGATCAGCGTTCGCTGGGCATCCCAGAACTGCCGGGCGACGGCCAGGGCTCCGCCTCGCCCGATCTCGTCGAGATCGGCGCAGACCACCCGGGCAAGCCTCCGGAGCGCCGCTTCAGGGGTTTTCTCCCCGTTGTCGGGTGCAGGGGAGGTGTAGTCCTCCGGGGCGATCTGACCGAGCGCGAGGTGCGCGTCGGCGCTTGCGGCGAAGTACTCGGTGCTCACCGGGGTCGCCGTCCCATCGAGCGTGACCGACGAGAGCAACGTCGCGACGTTCGTCCGGAGCATGCCGGTATAGACAAGGTACTGCTCCTGCAGCCGCCGGGTGTCGGTCAGACCTTTCAGTTCCTCAAAACAGTTCAGCGGGATGACGTCGGCGGTGGTGCTTCCCACGTCGAGGAGCACCGCGTCGGCGTAGTTCTCCCGCAGGTAATCGGCCGACGCCAGCCAGTTCGCGGCGGCAAGAGCCGGAACCGGCCGGGTATGGAACGCCGCATCGGTGCCGTAGAAGACGGTGTCGGGGATGACCTCCCGGACTGCCCCAACGATCCAGCGGATGCCGTCCATCTTGCTCGCAAAGCAGTCGGCGAGCTCCCCGCTCATCACCACGGCAGCGGGCTTTCCGGCATACGGTTTGAGGAGATCGGCGAGCGGTGCGCCCTGCCAGAGCGGGCAGTAATGGATATGCACGCCGGCATCGTCGACGACCTTGAGGTTCGCACCGCCGATATCGATCCCGATCATAGCCGGTGAAGCCCCCCGTCCTTGTCGAACCGCACCCTCCCGGCGAGGTGCACCTCCGCCGGCGCCTCGCCGTGCGACGCTGCAACGAGGATATCGGCGATCTCCTCCTCCATGACGGCCGCGATGCCGACCAGGCTGGTCGTGGGCCTCGGGTTGACGTCCACGACGTAGATTCTCTCGCCGACGATGACGTCGATCCCGGTGTATCCCTGGCACCCGAGGACGTTCATCGCCCGGACGGCGACATCGACGATCTCCTCCTCGCGATCGGGATGAACGGGCGTCTCTCCCCCGAGATAGAGGAATCTCCCGTCGTCCGCGACGGCTATCTCCTGCCGGTTGACGGCGAGCCGGAGCGGAGGAACGCCCGAGTAGAATTCGCATACGTTGCCGGTCACCCGGCTCCCCACCAGGCTCACGCTCAGCGCCTCTCCTTCGACGTAGGCCTGTGCAAACTCGCCGGCTCCCGGCTCCTCATCCGTCAGCCTGACCCCCAGGGCGCCGCAGCCCATGATCGGCTTGACGACTCTCCTCCCTTCCCCGGCAGCGGGGGGGACGGCTATCCCGTTCCGGGAGAGGATATCCGCCGTCCGCTGCTTGTTGGCGCAGACTGCCGCGTTCATGCTCCCGCACCCGATGTTGTGGGTCAACCCTTCAAGGAGATGCGTGTACCGGAAGAGGAGATGATCCGGCGCGATGACCAGGCCCACATCGCATCCCGGCGCGAGCCTCCGGATCTCGCCCTCGAAGTCGGGGCGCTCGGGCGTCACCACGTCGTAGCCGCACCGCTCAAAACTCCCGCTTATGGCGGCAAGCATGGCGGCGCCCTCGGGCGCAAGCTCGGGGTCGTTGCATACGGAGTATTCGGCGAGAAAGACCTTCATTGCAGTAGAGGTTAGCTACAGAGAACTTGACCCTGACGATCGGGCAGGTTTTTGATGCGCGGGAACCATCCCTATAGACAAGGATGAAGCCCAAGATTCTGCTCACCAACGACGATGGAATAACCTCTACGGGACTCTGGGCGGCATACGACGCACTCGCGCCGATCGCCGACGTCACCGTGGTCGCCCCCGCCACCCAGCAGAGCGCTGTAGGAAGGTCTATCTCCATCTTCGAGCCGATACGCGCGACAAAGGTGACGATGAACGGCGTGACCGCCTACTCGGTCGGTGGGAAACCGACCGATGCCGTGATCATCGGGCTCTTCGCGCTGCGCCTGAACCCCGACCTCGTGGTCAGCGGGGTCAACATCGGCGAGAACCTCTCATTCGAGTCGATCATGACCTCGGGAACCGTCGGGGCCGCGCTCGAGGCATCGAACCAGGGGGTGCCGTCCCTTGCCTTCTCGCTCCAGGTGGAGGATCAGGGCGACAAGTTCGACGACCCCTCGCGGATCACCGACCGGTACTTCGACACGAAGCGGGTGGTTCGTGAGATCTGCGAGAGGGTGCTTGCAAACGGGTTCCCCGGAAAGGCCCACGTCATCAACGTGAATATCCCGGCGCAGGTGCGCGGCGGATACGAGATCACCCGCCTTGCCGAGAAACTCTTCTATACCGGTGTGGAGGAGCGCCTCGACCCGCGCGGCCGCCCCTATTACTGGATCGACGGGCCGCTCTACGAGGACGCGGAGGAGGGGACCGACGTGCACGCGGTGCAGAGGGGTAACGTCTCCATCACGCCGATCACGCTCGACTGCACGGCGTATGCCGCCGCGGACGAACTCCGGGGCATCTTCGACGGCATGCATATCTGAACGGGAGGGGAAGAGTACAGCATGAGTACAGCAGAACAGGCGGTATCGAAGCGGAATGCAGGCCACCGGGCGGCAGAAGAGGTCGCTGACGGGATGGTCGTCGGGCTCGGCACCGGGTCGACCGTCTTCTTCGCGATGGAACGGCTGGGCAAGCGGATAGCAGAGGACGGGCTCTCCATCGCCGGCGTCCCGACCTCCTACCAGGCGGCCATCCGGGCACGCCGGTACGGCATCCCCCTCACGAGCCTCGACGAGCACCCCGAACTCGATATCGCTATCGACGGGGCCGACCAGGTCGATCCGGCTCTCCGCCTGATCAAGGGGCGCGGAGCCGCGCTTCTGCGGGAGAAGTGCGTCTGCGACGCGGCGCGGAGGGCGGTCATCGTCGTCGATGGGACAAAGATGGTGGAGACCCTGGACGCGCCCGTGCCGGTCGAGGTGCTCCCGTTCGCCGTGGAGGCAGTCTCCCGCCGGCTCGCGGCGCTCGGTGCCGATCCGGTCCTCCGGGAAGGGGTAAAGAAAGACGGCCCGGTCGTCACCGACAACGGCAACTTCATCGTCGACTGCAGTTTCGGGACGATCGCGGACCCCGGGCGCCTGGAGACGGCGATCGCCTCGATCCCCGGTGCACTGGAGTGCGGCCTGTTCTCGGCCTACACGGAAAAGATAACGGTTATTGTCGGTGAGGAGAAGGGTTGCAGTGTCGTATCACTGCGTTGAGATGCATTCCCGCATCTTCTGGATAAGGTCTAACTGATGCCGGGCTTCCTTCTTCTTTTCTTTCTCAAGTGTGTCCATGATCTCCGTTATTGAGCGCGAGAGGGTGTAGATCTTCACCGGCCTTCCCTTGCTCTCCGACTTGCTCTCGCGGGTATCGATCCAGTCGCACTCTTTGAGGTAGCGCATGGCGATGCTGACTTCGGGCTGGCGGAGATCGGTGCCGCGCTCGATGTCCCGGGATGTCGCTTCCTCTGTATTTGCCAGGTATACAAGCACTTTGGAGACGTTTCGTTTGATTCCAATGCCCATCAAGAGCTCGGCGAGTTCTTCGTCGCGTGGCGTAAAATACCGTACCTTATCGGACCTCATCCATTCACCATCAGATAGTTATCTATTGTTTTAAATCTGACTATAAAAATATTATTATTTCAATGGGAGATCCGGCGATTGTGTTTGTTTTAAGTGAATGGATGAGCCATCAAACCGCTGAGAACAGTCTTTTCTTCACCGGAGCGCGCTTCCGCAGGCAGTAAGAGGGTGCTCTCCGGAGGGGGAGAGAACGATCGGGATGGCGGGGGGAGCGGAAGACGGCGGCCACGCCATCAGACGGGGAGACTGCGGGTACCCGGTTCGCCGGAGATGCAAAACGGCTTGCACGGGGTGCCAACGGCCCTGAAGGCCCTTATGGGATGCCAACGGCCCTGAAGGCCCTTATGGACCTTAAAAAAAAGAGAAGGACTATCAAACGGGCTTCAGATGAGACCGAGACTGGAGAGTTCGGAGAGAATCCGCCGTACCGCACGCTGGGCATCCTCGGGCACCTTGCCGCCCGTGATGATCAGTTTGCCGGACCCGAAGAGGAGAACGACCACCTTGGGGTCGTCGAGCCGGTATACGAGCCCGGGGAACTGTTCGGGCTCGTACTCAATCTTGTCCAGGTTGAAGCCCACGGCAATCTTGTTCAGGTTGATCGGCGTCCCGAGGTCTGCGGACGTGACGATGTTCTGGACCTTGTAGGTCGGGTTCTCAGGGATCTCGATGCCGAGCGCCCGCAACTTTTCGACAAGGATCTCAAGGCCCCGCGAGAGGCTGTCGATGCTCTTCGCACCGGTCAGGACGACCTTGCCGGAACCGAATACGAGCGCGGCGATCTTCGGGTCCTGCATCCGGAGAACGACGCCGGGGAACCGCTTCTTATTGTATTCCGCGTCCTTCAACCGGGATGCAAGAGATGGCAGATCAAGAGAATCCGTCACTTTCGCGGAAGCAACGATATTTTCTATCTTGAGGGACTCCTCTGGTCTGTGCTCATTCATATATATAGCATACTTAAAAATGGTATATAAATAGTTAGTATTCTACTCTTCCAGAGTCGAGATATCGCCGGGGTCCATACCCAGCTCCTGAGCCTTCAGGACCCGCCTCATGATCTTGCCGCTCCGGGTCTTGGGGAGCGACTCGACGAACTCGATCTCGGACGGTATGGCGATGGGACCGAGCGTCATCCTGACATGGTAGACGAGATCGTTCCTCAGTTTCTCGCCGGGACGGCGGCCGTTCCTGAGGATAACGAAGGCTTTGATGGCGTTCCCCTTCAGGGCGTCGGGTATCCCGATGACGGCGGCCTCCGCCACCGCCTCGTGGGAGACGAGCGCACTCTCGACCTCGGCCGTCCCGATGTTGTGCCCGGCGACGACGATCAGGTCGTCGGACCGCCCGATGACCATGATGTAGCCGTCCTTGTCCTTCACCGCGAGGTCGGCGGCCGTGTAGCAGCCCGGGATGGTGTTCCAGTACTTGCAGTACCGCTCATCGTCGTTCCAGATCGTCCGCATCATCGACGGCCAGGGCTCTTTGATGACCAGGAGGCCGCCCGTACCCGGCGGGACCGGTTTGCCCGCCATATCGACGACATCCGCGACGACACCGGGTAGCGGCCGCCCCACGAATCCGGGGCGCATCGGTTCGCCGATCATCGTGGTCAGCATGTGCATCCCGGTCTCGGTCTGCCACCAGGTATCCATGATCGGGCACCGGTCTTTGCCGATGGTGCGGTAGTACCACTCGAACGCCTCGGGGTTGAGCGGTTCGCCGACCGACCCGAGGATGCGGAGCGACGAGAGGTTGTAGCGGTTCGGCCACTCTTCACCCACCCGCATGAACATCCGGATGGCGGTCGGGGCGGTGTAGAAGATGGTGACGCCGTACTCCTCGATGAGGTCCCAGTAGGTGCCCGGGTCCGGGTAATCGGGGGTTGCCTCCGTGATGAGACAGGTTGCACCGTTCAGGAGCGGGCCGTAGACGCAGTAACTGTGACCGGTGATCCAGCCGGGGTCGGCGGTGCACCAGAAGATGTCGCTGTCTTTGATGTCGAAGACGTTCTTCGTCGTGTAGTAGGTCCCGACCATATACCCGCCGCAGGTGTGGACGATGCCCTTCGGCGTCCCGGTGGTGCCGCTCGTGTACAGAACGAAGAGCGGATCCTCAGCATCCATCGGCTCGGCGGGACACTCACGCTCGACACCCTCCATCAGGTCGTAGTAGTCCACCTCCATCTCGGGGTGGATCTCCACGGGCTTGTCGAGATCCCGCCGGAGAATGACGATACGCTCGACGGAGGGCGCGTTGACGACCGCTTCCTCGACGACATTCTTGAGCGGGATCGCCTTGCCGCGCCGGTAGGTGAAGTCGGCGGTGACGACCACCTTTGCGCCGATGCCCTTGATCCGCTGGTTGAGCGCGCTGACGCCGAACCCGCCGAAGACGACCGAGTGGATCGCCCCGATGCGGGCGCAGGCGAGCATCGCGATGATCTGCTCGGGGACGAGCGGCATGTAGATGCAGACCCGGTCGCCCTTCCCGACGCCGAGACGCGAGAGACCGTTCGCGAACCGGCAGACCGCGTGGTAGAGCTGGCGGTAGGTGAGGATTCGCTCCTCCTCCTCAGTCTCTCCCCGCCACATGATCGCGACCTTGTTGCGCCGCTGGTTCTGGACGTGACGGTCCAGGCAGTTATGGGTGATGTTGAGTTTCCCGTTCAGGAACCATCTGGCGTGGGGGTACTCCCATTCTTTCACCCGATCCCAGGGCTGGAACCATTCAAGCTCTCTGGCGACGCTGTCCCAGAACCCGTCGGGGTTCGCAAGGAACTCCTGGTAGGCCCGGTTGTAATCCCCGACCCAGGACTGTTCCCTGCAGTGGGCTTTAGGGGTATAGTACTTCGCCTCATCGAGTTTGACATCAAAGTTCTCCGCCATCCATATACCTCAATTATACATTATTAATAATGTATATTGTATATCAACATTCTGGTTGACGGGATGGATGCACCAGAGGGAAGGCGGCAGGGAACTGTTGCCGGAACCGCACCGAAATGACCGGCGGTTGCGCCGGAGCATGCATTACTTGCGATATTATGAGAAATCGAAACCCGGGGAGGCCGGGCCACCGGGCGGACGCCGGGACGGGATTGAGGGTTCGCCGGAAGGGGGGCACCGCGCAGCGAGGGGGTGCCTGCATGGCCGCCGCACCGAAATAGGCCGACGGGAATTGTAAGAGGTCAACGGCCGCCTCCGTAATGGGAATGACAAATGCCAACCTTTTTGCCGGGCACTTTTCCATATTCACGTGATCACCATGCACGACGGGGTGATTCAAAAGACCGTCTCCTTCCGGAACCACGAGCACGAGATGCTCGCCGGGATGAGCGACGCGACCGACCGGCAGATCGGCCTGCGGGCATACGAGTCGTATGGGCTCGCGGAGGACGAGGTGGCGATCGCGGAGGGGGCGAAGGGATGAAGGAGATTGAAGGGATCGAGCAGACGATAAACGGACTTGAGACGGATGCAATTGAGATCGAGAGGGCGGTAATCGAGCTACTTCGAGCCGTGGAACTGATCCACAAACCGGATCCTGCAGAAACACTCTTTTTTGCACCGAGTAACCAGTGGAGCGAGTTGTCCGACCTGGAGCAGCAGAAACAGCGAGATACGTTACGAAAGTACCAACGGTGGTACACGGTTGCCCACCGGTATGTCGGGGAGTACGCCTCCGAAAGGGTTGATGAGTTCAACCAATGCTATTCCGGCGATAAGCACGGCAACTACGGCGTTATCGATTACATCAAACTGGAACGGCTCCAATGGTCACGCAACAAGTCCCGGATTATCGATGAATTCTGGCGGGTCTTCGAGATTCAAAGGAGTATCCTCCTCTCCGTATCGGACGTGATCGGAATAGAGAGGATAAACCTCCGGGAACTCATATCGTCAGACTTCATCGACCGGGAGGTTGACGGAGCCGATTGTCTCTGCAGGACAGGTCATCCTCGTGCCGCAGGCGTCCTCGCGAGGGTTGCACTCGAACGGCAACTGAGAACGTTGTGCGACAGGTATGGCCTCGAATACCGGAAGGAAGACGGTATCGAACCCCTGATGCAAAGATTGTATGAAAACGACTGCATTGATCTCACGCAACTTGGAACCATCCGGCACCTTGCCGAGATCGGGGAGAAGTGCGGCCATGCAGGCAACGTCACCGGCGATGAGGTCAGAGCGTCGATCGATCGGTTAAAGGAACTGATACGGCAGGGTTTTCCGACCGATCCTATGCGGCCGCAGGATACAATAGCGTAGCAGAAGTAAGACTTCGCCCCCCATCCGCCAGCCCAGTTCCTGCATACGGATCGAGACCCCCGCACAGTGTCGCCGGGAAACCGGGCTACTTCCACCCACGGTTTGAGGAGGCGCTCACATCCGCACGCTCACGGGGAATACAGGCATGAACGCGAGACTACTGCATCGTGTCACTTTATTTGGAACGTTTTATCGCACGCTGAAATAGGCACTATGACCTCACGCGGGAGGACGCGAAGACGGAGCGATACCTGCCGGCAACTTCACTTCGCACCTGACGGTGCTCGAACTCCGGGCAGATGGCCCATCGCACTTCGGGAAAGTCGCACTTCGAAACCCTCCGGGTTTTTCATGCTCCGTTCCGTTAGAACGTCGCACTTCGAAGGCCTTCGGCCTTCTCAAGCTCCGGATGGGACATCCGGAGCTCTTCGCGTGAGGCTATATTGCTGTCTCTACAACCTTGCCTCACGCGAAGCCGCGAAGATCGCGAAGGTGATGTCGGATTTTTGGGTTTTAGATGACAACAAGCACTAGGCCCTCGTGGAGAAGAGCCCGCCAAGATCAGCAGAATCAGCAGAAAGGAATGCGCCCCGAAGGGGCGCCAGAACAGTAAAGCGGCTGAATCAATCGTACTCGCGCCAGGTCTTACCGCAGGCGGTGCACCGGAAGAACCTGACCTCGCTCTCATCCGCCGCACGCAACTGCCGTAGCCACCAGAATGCCGTCGTGCAGTCGCACTCCGGGCACTTGATGGTCGCGGTCGGGAGGGTCGCTATCTTATCCTCCTCGTCGACGATGGTGATCTCTTTCTCCACGCGTTTGTCTGTCTTCTTTAACCGGTCGGACTCATCGATCTCCCGGATATAGCCACATTTTTTGCATTTCAGCTGACCACCGGACGATATCATCAGACCTTTGCACTGCGGACAGAACATCATTATAATGAATGGGGCGGTGATCACAATTAATTCTTGGTCATGCCGCATGATCGTTCAGCACGATGGGCGACCCGGGCAGAGCGGGTGCACAAATAATTATAGCCGGATACGCCGAAGGGTAAAGGATGAAGGATTACCTGGTGCTGATCTCCTGCATCTGCTTTCTCATCTTTCTTATCCCGGGCAGATTCCGGAAGTACTTTGCACTCGGCGGGTGGATAAGCATCGTCGGATATCTCTTCCTCGAGCTCCCCTACTACTTCTCGCTCAATAACTTCATGTATCCGGCGATAGCCGTCCTCTCGGTACCCTTCCTCTACATCACCGCAAAATACCTGCTCCGCGACGATCCCCGGGTGATCCAGATCTCGATGATAGCCGCCGTGGCATTCCTGATCTACGCTCCCTTCGGCTACATCCCCGCACTCGGGAACTGGCTGATTGCAGTCGTCACCGACCAGACCTCGGCGGCGCTCGCGGCCGTCGGCTACCCCGTATCCCTCCAGACCTGGAACCTGATGGAGCGCAACGGACTCCAGACCGAGATCATCCTCGCCTGTACCGGCATCCAGAGCATCGCGATCATGCTCGGGGTCGCCTGGGGCGTGCAGTCGACGCTGAAGCAGAAGATCGCCGGCTTTTTCATCGTAGTCCCGACGATCTACATCCTCAATATCGTGCGGAACGTCTTCGTGATCGCGGCCTACACCGAACAGTGGTTCCCCTACCTCCCCGAGATCGCCGGCAACGGCGAATTCGGGTACGAGAGTTTCTTCTGGGCGCACAACGTCATGGCGGAACTCGGGGCGCTCATCTTCCTCGTGATCCTCGCGTACGCTCTCTTCATGATCGTGCCCCAACTCGGCACCCTCGCCGAGAACCTCTACCGTCTCTACCGCGGCGAAGTGGAGCGGATTGTCCGGCCGAACGCCGGAAAGACCGAACGCTGACGCCGGGCGGGAAGTGCCCGGCAGTCGCGCTCCGGAGTGTCGTTCTTCGCGGTTTCACATGAGATAACGAGTGCAGATAACAGTACAGCCTCACGCGAAGTGCGACGGATGGAACATCCGGAGCATGAGCACCGCAAGGTGCGAAGAACGCGAAGCCGCGAAGGCAGAAGGGGTGGAGTTTGAGAAGCCTGATGGCTTCGAAGGACGACATCACGAAGGGGCACGGTTTAAGCACCGCCGGGATGCGGGCTGCAACGCCCACCCACCACGCTCCACCTCAAGACCCGAAAAAGAGAGCTGCGAACCGGTCAGGAATACCGCCGGTAGAGGTAGAAGACCCGCTGGGCCGCGGAGAGGTTCGTGCAGATCGCGATGAGGAGCACCGAGACCCAGAGGAGCCCGGTCACGCCGCCGAGCACCAGCACGAGGATCGTCTCGGGCCGCCCGAAGAAACCGACCCCTTCGAGGGGATCCTCGATCTTCCCGGCGACCCTCTCGGAATACCCGATCTCTGCGTACGTGACCGGCTTGATGAAGGTGTTCAGCAGCGATCCCGCGAGCGCCAGCCCCACGACACCGAAGTCGGCGACCGGGGGGACCTCGATGAGGTGGCTGATGATGGGGATACCGGAGAACCCTACGCCGAGGATGACCGCCGCGTCGACATATTTGTCGGCGATCCAGTCAAAGACCGCCCCGAACCGGCTCTCCGTGTGATTCTTCCGGGCGACATTCCCGTCCACCAGGTCGAGGATCGCCGAGACGAACAGGAGCAGGCTGCCCGCGAGGAAGTGGCGCCCGGCAAAGGCAAAGGCGCACGAAAAGCCGAAGAGTACAGAGAGCACCGAGACCTGGTTCGGCGTAACGCCCAGGCATATAAAAAACGACGCGATTCGCTCTGTATATTTGATGAATTTCGGCCGCAGGGAGGTTATATTCATCGCATAATTTATCAGCCCGTATGGAGTTTAACCTTTGCTCTCTCCTGTCGCGGCGCAACGCTTCACCCGGAATACCGTTTACCGGCTAAAATCATCAGATTCATAAACGCTCCCGCCAGATAGATCATCGGGAACGAATTCCAATGCCAGAACACGACAGGCCGCACGTGCTCATGATGTCGGAGATCACCGTCGACGGGAAACTTACCCTGAAGCGCGGGGCTTCGAGCAAGATCCTCATGAAGTACATGGCCCCCGAAACCGAACTCCTCCTTCACCGAACCCGGGCGGAATACGATGCTATCATGGTAGGGGCGAACACCATCAGGATCGACAACTCATTCCTGACGGTCAGGCTGGTCGAGGGAAAAAGCCCGCTCCGCGTCATTCCAAGCAGCCGGGCGGATATCCCGCCGGACGCAAACATCCTTGGCCCGGATGCGCGGACGGTCATCGCCGTCAGCGGGGCCGCGCCGACGGAGAATGTCGCCCGGCTCCGGGAACGCGGCGTCGACGTCGTCGTCGCGGGAGAGAACGAGGTCGACCTGCCGGGACTGATGGCTATCCTGAAGAAAAACTACGGCGTCGGCCGGATGATGATCGAGGGGGGCCCGACGCTGAACTGGTCGATGCTGAACCACCGGCTCGTGGATGAGATACGCCTGATCCATCTGCCGTTCATCGTCGGCGGCGCAGACACCCCGTCTCTCGTCGGCGGAATGCATATCGAGACCGAAGACGAGATGTTCCGGCTCTCCCTGAAACGCCACTTCATGTGCGGGAGCAACCTGGTTACCGAGTGGGACGTGATCTACCATCCCGTCCCTCGCAAATAATCCTTTTTGACGCCGAACGCCTAGATCATCACGTACGGGTCGGCCTTCATGTACTCCCTGCAGACCGTCGTCGCGTAATGGCCGGGAGGGAGCGTGAATTTGAGCCGGACGTCCGTACCGGATACGTCAGCCTCTACGTCGGCGGAGAGGCTGATCGGTCGCAGAACACCGGCAAACGCCGTCTCCACGAACCGGGAGGCGCGCTTGAAGTCCCCGGCATCGATGCCCGACTCGGTCATCAGGCCCTGCATGATCTCGTCCATAGGTCCGTGCGATACCACCGGTTCGGCTCCCGGGATGAAGAGGGCGATCCGGCACCGGCCGCGGCGGATCTGCATCAGGGCCGCCTGCCGGTTCCGCGCGGAGACGATATCCTCGCGGCCGCCTGAAAAGAGGAGCCGGTCGCCGACTTCAGGCTCGGTGAGCGAGATACCGGCGTCGATCCGGGAGGAGAGCGCGCGGTTGAAGAGGTAGGACTGGTATGCGCTCACGAGGAGCGAGAGGAGCTTCGGGGGGAGCGCCCGGAGCGCGCCGGCGTAGTCGCCGGGGTTCGCGACGAGGTGGTTCGCCATCGCCCGCTCGTAGGTCATCCGGACGGGGAGATCTGCGAGCGCCGCCCGTGCATCGTGGGTCTCGGCGAAATGAGTCCGGGCGCGCTGCACCGCCTCCGGCTCCCGGGGGTAGGCCCGACCGATGTAGGTGGTCACGGCGTCTTCATAGTCGCCCTTGAGGATTCTCTCGCCGACGAGGTGCGTGACCGGTCGGACGACGCCGAACCGCTGCAGCCCGTAGTAGTTCGGTATCCCGGCGGACGCCACCTCCGTCGCCGCCTGCACCCGCGCCGGGAGGTCTTCTGCAATGCAGTCGCGGATGACGATCTCGAACCGGTTGCCCGCGAGGCTGCCGAGGGCGAGCGCGTGCTGCGACCGCCCCACGACGTCGAGCGAGATCTCCGCAAGATGCACCTGCTCGACCGCTTCGGGCGGGACATCATAGATCGATATGAACTGGGTGGTCACCGCGTTCTTGTCCTTCGTCCCCGCCCAGGCGATCCGCCGGTGGCTGATGCCGAGCCGTTTGGCAATCTCCTTGACCGCTCGCTGGAGTTCCCAGTTCGTCTTGGTGAGCCGGCAGATGAGGTAGGGGCCGTCCGGGTCGGCGATCGGGAGCGGGAGTTCATCGACGACGAAGTCGGCGGGGCTTGTACGAAGCCGCCCGCCGATGCCGGGGGCATCGGACGCGTAGTAGCGCATCCCGAGGTCCTGTTCCAGGGGATAGGGCGAGGGCATCATAGGAGCGAGAGGTCTCCGGTGATCCGGTCGAGGTCTTCGGAGCGGGCGGGGCCGAGGCCGAGCGCCGTCACGGTTCCCGGCGGGATCTCGGTCATCCCGGCGTCCTGGATGATCGACGCGGGGATGCCTGCCCGCTCCGCGATCGTCTTGAGTTCAAAGAGCTGCCGCTCGGTCGAAGCCTTCAGCACCACCTTCTTCTGCCCCTCGTCGAGCCAGGCTTTCTTTGCCGTCTTATCAGCCTTCTCGTACGCCCCGATGGCGGCGTGGGCGATCTGCGCACACTTCTTGCCGCAACTCATCTTGATGTCGGCGCGCACGACCAGACACTGTTTCCATTTAAACTCCCGCATATCCGACATTTCGTACTACCTGGGGCATGATCCGTCAAATACGCAGCTGTGGGGGCGAGGGGGGCGGGACTGATATCTGTATCGCCTGTCTGCACACGGGGAGGGGCACGTGGTAGGGGTTGGAGAGAGGACTTCAGGAGAACCGGGCGTCAACCAGGATTTAAACCTAAATCACGTTCGTTTTCGATGGCAGGTACTGGAAAGATGGACATAGAGAAAACCCGTAAACTGGACCGTGGTGGATATCGCAAATGGGAGAGGGGTTGCAGGGGAGGGGGCGAACCCCCCTCCCCTGTCTCCGACCCTCAAAGTTCCGCACCTGTCACCCCACCCCGCCCGCGCTTCGCGCTCCTCCTCCGCACCTTCGGTGCTCAAACTCCCGCCGTCCGCTACGCTCCCGGCAGTCGTTCCCCGCCCACGAGGGGCGGGGGCAGTGCGTGGCGATATCCCCTGAAATCCGTGCCAGGGCTTGCGCGGTCTAGAAGAATGCCGGGGGTTCTACCTGGATTTCGAACACCATCAGGCAGTCTGAGAGTGCAAGCGAAGTGAGCATGAGAAGAGCAAAGGTCTTCGAGAGGGACATGCTTACGACTCTACCCGCGCCCCCCCACCCGCTCCCTTTTATGTTACCGGAAGTCCACTCTACTCAGGAACCGGGCCGCCACCGGCGGCCGGGAACCAACTTGTGCGGGGCATGATACTCTGGTCTGGGATGTAGTCGTTGTGGGCGCAGGGCCTGCCGGGAGCGCGGCGGCGCGGGCGTGCGCGGAGGAGGGGCTTTCGACGCTCTGTATCGAGGAGCACGGAACGATCGGCTACCCCGTGCAGTGCGCGGGACTGCTCTCGGTCTCCGCTCTTGCCGAGTGCGGCGTCTCGAGCCGCTCGGTCCTGAACGAGGTGAGCGGCGCCCGCATGCTCTCGGGTCTCGGGGGGGAACTTCTCTTCGATGCGGGGGTCACGAAGGCCCATGTCGTCGACCGGGGCCTCCTCGACCGGGAGATGGCAGAGAAGGCGGCGAACGCCGGGGCGGAGTTCCGCCTGAAGACCAGCGCGTCGGGCATCAGGGGAACCTCACTCCTGACCCGGGGCGTCCATGGGCGGGAGGAGATCCCCTTCCGCCTCCTGATCGCCGCCGACGGGCCGCGGAGTTCCATCGCCCGCATGCTCGGCCTGCAGCGCCCTGCGCTCTACCTCGCCGGGGTGCAGGCGGAGGTTCCGTACGAGATGAATCCGCGCTACGTGGAACTCCACCCCAACGCCGCTCCCGACTTCTTCGGGTGGGTGATCCCAGTCTCGGCGACCCGCGCCCGGGTCGGCCTCTGCGCCAGGGAGCACGCAAAAGACCACTTCGACCGGTTCATCGCCCGCTACGGGCAAAATTCGCTCCACCTCGCGAGCGGGGTCATCCCGCTCGGGGTCATGCCGCGGACCTACGGCAGCCGGGCGCTCATCATCGGCGACGCGGCAGGGTTCGCGAAGCCCACGTCGGGCGGCGGGATCTACACCGGCGTCCGGTCGGCGAAGCACGCGGCCGCCGTCGCCGCGGCGTGCATGGAGCACGGGGAGTTCGACGACGAACGCCTCCGCAACTACGAGCGGCGATGGAAGGAAGATTTCGGAAAAGAACTCGATATCGGGATGAAAGCGCTCCGGATGCGGCAGAAGATGACCGCGGAGGAGATCGACCGCCTCTGCCGGGCCCTCGACGATCCGGATCTCATCGCGACGATCGTGGAGCACGGCGACATGGACCGGCCGGGCACCCTGCTTCGCAAACTGGCCCTGAAACCCGCGCTGGCGCGGGCAATGGGCATACTTTTCGCATCGGGAGTACGCCGGATTCTTACCGGGTAAGATATTCGATGCGCTTAGTAATACATTTATACCCGGATGTATTACCACTCCACAAGGTGTGTCATGCATATACCTGACGCGTTTATACCGATGGGGCAGGCCCTGGTCTACTGGGTCATCGCCCTCGTCTTCATCGCTCTCGCCCTCCGGTGGGCGCGGCGTTCGATGGGAGAGGAGAAGATACCGCTGGTCGCCGTGCTCGCCGCAGGCATCTTCGCCATCCAGGCGCTGAACATCCCCATTCCCTGGGGGACGAGCGGCCACATGGTCGGTGCTGCGCTCGCGGCAATCGTCCTCGGGTCGCCGTTTGCAGGGGTCTTCGTCCTGACGCTGGTGCTCCTCGTGCAGGGAATCATCTTCGGTGACGGCGGCATCACCGTCATGGGCGCGAACATCGTCAACATGGGCGTCGTCGGAGGGTTCATCGGCTACTACGGCTATACCGCCGTCAAAGCCGTGATAGGGAATGCATATGCCGCCGCGTTCATCGCCGGGTGGGCATCGCTCTTCATCTCCGCAATCCTCTGTGCGATCGAACTCGCCGTCGCCGGCACGTTCCCGCTCGCTCTCGGCCTCACCATGATGGGGACCTACCATGCGGTCATCGGTCTCATCGAGGGGGGCATCACCGCGGTCGCCCTCTACCTGATAGCCTCGGCACGGCCCGACATCCTCGAACGCCCGACAGGGGTGAGCGCGTAATGGAGACAAAGCGGTTCGTCGTCATCGGGATCGCGGTCGCCCTCGTGATCGCCGTTGCCGCGCCGTTCCTCGCGTCCGGGAACCCCGACGGGCTTGAGAGCGCGTTCTTCAGCATCTACGAAGCCAAACCCTTCATGGGGAGCGAGCTCGACGAAGATGCCGCAGGCGCTGCGGAGGAGCAGGTGATCGCCACGACCGGAAACGACTTCTCGTACGGGGCGCTCATGCCCGACTACAGCATCCCCGGCATGGATAAGACCGGAGAGGTTCTTGCGGTCGTTATCGGCACGCTACTTATGCTGGCACTGGTCTTCGCCGTCGCGAAGGTCTCCGCACGGCCCGATAACTAGATACCTGAAAAAATCTCACTTTTTGCCATTATGCACCTGCTCGAGACCCGCGGTCTCACCCACACCTACCGCGGCGACGTCCGCGCCCTCGAGGGCGTGAACTTCGTTGCCGGGAGAAAGTCCCGCATCGCCATTATCGGGCCGAACGGTGCCGGGAAGAGCACCCTCTTCAAGCACTTCAACGGCATCCTCAAACCCACCTCCGGCGAGGTGCTGATCAGGGGCGAGCCCATCACGAACGAGAACGTCCGCGAGGTGCGCAAGTTCGTCGGGATCGTCTTCCAGAACCCCGACGACCAGATCTTCTCCCCCACCGTGGAGCAGGACATCGCGTTCGGCCCGATCAACCTCGGCCTCGACGAGGCGACGGTCGCCCACCGTGTCGAGGAGGCCCTTCGCCTCCTCGGGATCGAGGGCCTGCGCGAGCGCGTGCCGCACCATCTCTCGGGCGGCGAAAAGAAACGGGTCGCGATCGCCGGCATCCTCGCGATGGAGCCGCAGGTGCTGGTGCTCGACGAACCGACCGCGGGGCTCGATCCCCAGGGCGTCGCCGATCTCGTTCGCTTCGTCAACCGGCTGCCCGAGGAGTACGGGATGACGGTGATCTTCTCGACCCACCATCTCGACCTCGTGGCGGAGATGGCAGACTATGTCTACGTGATGGATAAAGGAAGGGTCGTGGGCTCCGGGACGGTCGGGGAGGTCTTCGCCCGGCCGGAACTGCTCGCCCGGACAAGGCTCGACGTGCCGCCCATACCGAAACTGATCCGGTCGCTCCAGGAGAACGACGTCGCCATCGATATGGCCTACACCTACGAGGACGCGAAGAAGGCGTTCCTCGAAGCCTACGCGAGACGAAGATGATCGACGACCTCTACTTCATCGAGAAGTATGCTTATCGAACAAGCATCGTCCACCGTCTGGACGCAAGGATAAAACTCCTCATAGCCCTCGCCGCCATCGTGGCCATGGTGGCCATGCCCTACTCGACGAGCGTCTACGAACTCGGTGCCGTCCTCTTCGTCCTCTTTGCTCTACTCTGGGCCGCATCCCGCCTCCCGCCGACCGTCTACTTGAAGAGGCTCGCGCTCATCCTGCCGTTCGGCATCTTCCTGGTCGGGTTCCAGGTATTCGTGAAAAACCCCTACTACGATATCTTTCATACGATTGCAACCCTGCCGTTCGGGATTGAGGTCTACGCAGAGTCGGTTGAGTTCGCGTCGATCCTCCTCGTGAAGTTCGTCGTCAGCGTATCGTTCATCATCCTGCTCTCGTCGACGACGAAGATGCAGGATATGATCGAGGCGGCGGGGAGGCTCGGCCTGCCCCGGGAGTTCACCCTCACGCTCGCGATGATGGTCCGCTACCTCTTCGTCTTTGCCGAGATGTTTACCCGGATACGAACCGCGATGGCGACCCGGTGCTTCGATCCCCTCGACCGCACCCTCCCCTACCGCTACCGGCTGCACCAGCTCGGCTACACGGTCGGGACGATCTTCATCCGGTCCTACGAGCAGGGCGAACGCACCTACACGAGCATGCTCTGCCGGGGATACGGGGCGAACGCCGGCCTGTATGTCAAGAAAAAGCCTCTCCGCACCAGGGAGACCGTGTTATTCATCGCGACGCTCGGCTTCATCGTGCTCTCTGCGGTTCTGATCTACGTGCAGCCGTAGGTGAGTGCGGGACGCTATAGAGCCCTTTGCCAGGAGTGGGGCCCCATCTGAAAATCTCCGCTTTTTCAGGCCTCAGTGTTTCTTTGGTACGGATTTTGAGGTATATCACCATTTGGGGGAGGGGTCGCAGGGGAGGGGGGTCTCCCCCTGTTCCCCAATTCGCACCTTCGGTGCTCAAACTCCTGTCCTTCGGACAGTCGTTCCCCCCCATGGCGATACTCCCACGGTCCACTGCATCGGGATTTTTCCCCGCTTCGATCAGTTTGTTTCTCGCAACCCGATGGAAACCGGTGATAGGTTTGAGGCAGGACCGACCCGCAGACCCGGAACCGTTTCTTTGGCACGATCATCACACGAAAAACCAGATCGTTCATATTCCCCGGCGGTGCATAGGGTAGTATGCCTGCAAAGAGCGAATTCGGCAGAGGGTTCGTCGTCAACCTGATGCTGCTTTCACGGCACTTCGGCCTGCCCCCCGAGCGAGCATTCTTCGGCGCCGCGGACCACCTCAACGACTTCATCGTGCCGGAACAGTTCCGGGGAACCGAGATCGACGAACTCGTCGAGCGGCTCCGCAAGATGGTGATCTGGCACCAGCCGGGAACCCTGGACAAGGAGGACGCGGCCGATGTGAAACGGCTCCTCAACCGGCTCGCGGTCGCGGTCGATAAAGAACTCGGCATACCCGATCCGGATACAGGAAAATACGATTGACGGGAGCGCATGCTTCCCATCCCATAACCGGGATGGCCGGAACGCCGGGGCTTTCCGGGCATGCCTGCGCTGGAGCCCCATCGAACCACAAAGCAGCAGGATTACCTCAAATCAGAGAATTTCCCGGATCCAAACAGTATAAGTGGCTACACGACCAATATATACTGTGAGTTTTGCTGTGATTCAGGACGCCGCTCGTTCAGCGGAGGTCACAAATGACTGATACCTACGATGCCTCCCACATCACGGTACTGGAAGGCCTGAGGCCTGTGCGGGAGCGCCCCGCCATGTACATAGGCAGCACGGGAACCCGGGGGCTGCACCACCTTGTCTATGAGGTTGTGGATAACGCCGTAGACGAGGCGCTCGCCGGATTCTGCGACCAGATACAGGTGATCATCAACCGGGACGGCTCGGTCACAGTGGATGACAACGGGCGGGGTATCCCGGTCGATATCATGCCCCAGTACGGCAAGAGCGCTCTCGAGATTGTTCTCACCGTGCTCCACGCCGGCGGAAAATTCGATAAGAATACCTACCAGGTCTCCGGCGGCCTGCACGGCGTCGGCGTCTCGGTCGTCAACGCCCTCTCGAGCTGGCTCGATGCGACGGTCTTCCGGGACGGCAGCGTCTATACGATGCAGTTCCGGCAGGGCCTGGTAGCAAAGCCGATCACGAGCCGCCCGGAGGCCGAGCACGAGATGGCGGTGCGCCACGAGGAGCGGTACGGTTCCCGCCCCACCGGGCAGCGGCTCGACTACGAGCGGCTCCAGGGAACCCGGATAACGTTCCAGCCCGACCGGTCGATCTTCGAGACCGTCGAGTTCGACTACGATGTGCTGGACCACCGGCTTCGCGAGCTCGCCTACTTAAACAGCGGCCTTACGATCAGCCTCCGGGATGAACGCACCGGGGACTCGGTCACGTACTGTTTCCACGACGGTATCAGAGAGTTCGTCGCCCATATCGGTGAGGGGAAAGAGAGCCTCCACGACGACGTCATCTACTTCCAGAAGCGCGACCCCGAGAGCATGGTCGAGGTCGAGGTTGCCCTGCAGTACAACGACTCATACGTAGAGACAATCTACACCTACGTCAACAGCGTGAACACCCGGGAGGGCGGGACCCACCTCGAAGGCTTCCGGAGCGCCCTCACCCGGGCGATCAACAACGCAGCCCACCGGAACAACCTTCTCAAGAACAACGACGCTCAGGTCAGGGGCGAAGACGTCAGGGAAGGGCTCGCCTCCGTCATCAGTACCCGGGTCGCGAACCCGCAGTTCGAGGGGCAGACCAAGATGCGCCTCGGGAACAGCAACGTCCGGGGCATCGTGGACTCGCTCGTCTACTCGTCGCTCACCGAGTACTTCGAGGAGCACCCGAAAACCCTCCAGGTTGTCGTGGACAAGGCACTTACGGCTGCCCGTGCCCGGGAGGCCGCAAAGAACGCCCGCGAGCTTGCCCGGCGGAAGAGCACGCTGGAATCAGCAGGTCTTCCCGGGAAACTTGCCGACTGCCAGGAGCGGGACCCGGCAAAGAGCGAACTCTACATCGTGGAAGGAGATTCTGCAGGCGGTTCCGCAAAACAGGGGCGGGACAGGAAGTTCCAGGCAATCCTCCCCCTGCGGGGCAAGATCCTGAACGTCGAGAAGGCGTCGGAGCACAAGATCCTGAAAAACGCCGAGATCCAGGCTCTGATAGCCGCTATCGGCACCGGGGTCGGCGACAATTTCGACGCTGAGAGAGCCCGGTATCACCATGTCATCCTGATGACCGATGCGGATGTCGACGGTGCGCATATCCGGACGCTCCTCCTCACGTTCTTCTACCGGTATATGACGGAACTCATCGAGAACGGCTACATCTACATCGCCCAGCCGCCGCTCTACCGGGTCGCCAGGGGAAAACAGGAGAAGTATGCCTACCGCGAGGAGGATATGCGGGAGATCGTCGCCGAGTTTGGTGAGAAGGGCGTTACGATCCAGCGCTACAAGGGTCTCGGTGAGATGAACGCCGAACAGCTCTGGTCCACCACGATGAGCCCGGAAAACCGGATCCTCAAACAGGTGAAGATCGAGGATGCCGTCTACGCAAACGAAATATTTGAGAAACTTATGGGAGAGAATGTGGACGCCCGGAGAGACTTCATCCGCCGGCATGCAAAGGAGGTGAACAACCTTGACGTCTGAAGGGGTCATCCCGATCAACATAGAAGAGGAGATGAAATCATGCTACATCGACTACGCGATGAGTGTGATCATCGGCCGTGCCATCCCTGACGCGAGAGACGGCTTGAAGCCGGTTCACCGCCGTACCCTCTACGCCATGCGGGAGCTCGGCAACACGAGCGACAAGCCCTACAAGAAGAGCGCCCGTATTGTCGGTGACGTGATGGGTAAGTATCATCCTCACGGCGATTCGGCCATCTACGACACGCTGGTGAAGATGGCGCAGCCCTTCTCCTACCGGTATACACTCGTGGACGGCCAGGGGAACTTCGGGTCGATCGACGGGGACTCCGCTGCCGCCATGCGATACACGGAAGCCAGGCTCACGAAACTCTCGGAGGAACTCCTGGCCGATATCGACAAGGAGACCGTCGACTTCGTCCCCAACTTCGATGAGTCGCTCAAGGAGCCCGACGTCCTCCCGGCCCGGATCCCGAACCTTCTCGTCAACGGGTCGAGCGGGATTGCCGTTGGGATGGCGACGAACATGCCGCCCCACAACCTCCGGGAGGTCTGCGAGGCGACCTGCCGCATCATCGACGAACCCGGCATATCCACCGAGGAGCTGATGCGGGTCATGCCCGGCCCGGACTTCCCCACCGGCGGGATCATGATGGGCACCGAAGGAGTCCGGGATGCCTACCTCACCGGGCGCGGGAAGTGCGTCGTCCGGGGAGTCGTGGAGATCGAGGAAGAGGGCCGGACACCGCAGATCATCATCAGCGAGATCCCGTTCCAGGTGAACAAAGCGCGCCTGATCGAGAATATCGCCGGCCTCGTCCGCGATAAGAGGATCGAAGGCATCTCCGACATCCGCGACGAGTCGGACCGGGACGGCATGCGGATCGTCATCGACCTGAAGAGAGGCGCCGCACCCCAGGTGATCCTGAACTTCCTCTACAAGCACACGGCGCTCGAGTCCTCCTTCGGCATCATCAATCTCGCCATCGTCGACCGCCAGCCCCGTGTTCTGAACCTCAAGGAGCTCGTCCACGAGTTCCTCAAGCACCGGGTGGACGTGGTCCGGCGGCGGACCGAGTTTGATCTCGCAAAGACGGAAGAGCGGAGGCACATCCTCAGCGGTCTCCTTGTTGCGCTCGACAACATCGACGCCGTCATCGCAACCATCCGGGCATCCGGGACGACCGAGGAGGCACAGACGGCCCTGGTGGCGAAGTTTGGTCTGGACGAGGCGCAGGCGGACGCCATCCTGAAGATGCAACTCCGGCGGCTTGCGGCACTCGAGCACCGGAAGATCCAGGACGAGCGCGACGCCCTCGCACAGGAGGTCGAACGGCTGACTGCGATCCTCGCAAGCGAAGCGAGCATCCTCGCCGAGATCAGGAAGGAACTCGTCGATATCAGCGCCCGCTTCGGTGACGAACGGCGGACCCGGATCGGGCACGCGACCGAGATCCTGGAGAAGGAGGACCTTATCGAGGACAAACCGATGCTGGTCTCGCTCACCTCCTCGAACTACGTAAAAAGGATCGACCTCGACACCTACCGGAACCAGCGGCGCGGAGGGCGCGGCGTCATCGGCATGGCGACGAAAGACGATGACGGCGTCGAGAACGTCTTCGTCGCGAACATGCTCGATAACCTCCTCTGTTTCACCGACAGGGGGAAGGTCTACTGGCTGAAGGTCTATGATCTCCCCGAGGGTCAGCGGACCGGCAAGGGCAAGGCCCTCGTCAACCTCCTGAATCTCGACGGCGAGGAGCGGGTGACGACCGTGATCCCCGTGCGGGAGTTCAGGCCGGACCACTACCTCTTCTTCGCGACGAGGGGTGGAACGGTCGCGAAGATGGCGCTCGACGAGTTTTCGCGGCCGCGGCAGACCGGGATCAACGCCATCAACCTCCGTGACGATGATGCGGTGGTGGACGTGAAGGCGACCGACGGGAACCGGGAACTGATCCTGACGACGCAGTTCGGGCAGAGCCTCCGGTTCCACGAGGAGGCCGTCCGCCCGGTTCACCGCAACGCCATGGGTGTGCGGGGGATCAAGCTCCGCCACGGCGATGCACTCCAGGCGGTAGCGGTGGTCGAGGAGGATCATCTCCTCACCATCACGGAGCAGGGCTACGGGAAGCGGACGGAGTTCGATGAGTTCCGCGGTCACGGCAGGGGCACGCTCGGGGTGCGAAACATCGTCGTCGACGCCCGGGCAGGCAACGTCGTCGGGTCGATGGCGGTCTCCGACGACGACGAGATTATCGTGATGAGCGCGTCCGGCATCGTGATCCGGACGAAGGTATCCGAGATCTCGATCCAGAAGCGGGGCACCCGCGGCGTCCGGGTCATGAAACTCGACGACGGCGACCGGGTTATCGGGTTCACGATCCTGGATTCTGAAGACGGGGAAGAGGCATAAGCGCCCGTCCCCCCTCTTTTTGCACATTTTTTTCGGATCCCTGCGTGGCCTTCAGCCTCTGATTGACTGTTGTGAAACCCTGCTACATAGAGAAACCGGCTGCACCATATAGGAAGATATTTACCCAATAAGAGAAGCATGTGTTACATTGAGACACTATGAAACAGAGAACCTATCTCATCTGCATTGCCCTGGTGGCGGCCGGTCTGATCCTTGCTCTTGGGTTCGGCCTGACAACCGCAAACATGATCGTCCCGGTCGTTGCCGTCGTCGCTGGAGTCGCTATCCTGGCACTCTGCCGCCGCAACGTGACGGAGGTCACGGAAGACGAACTCTCCACGATCCTGCACGGGAAGGCGGCACTCAGCGCACTCGAGGTGACCATTATCGTCGCCGCGATCGGGTTTGCCGTACTGATGACCTTCTCGTTCGGCGAGGGGTGTACATCAGGCATAAAAACGTATGACAATGGGTCGATTCGTCTTTTTTATGGGATTCCTGACTATCACTACGAAAGTTCTTGTTTTATCCCCGATCCGGCGCACCTGACCTTTGACGACCTCCATGCCATCGAGACTATGTTTGCCGAAGGCCACCGCATCCGTGATACAACCCGCGCGTTCGGCGCAGCACTCGGGATGGTCACGGTACTGCTGGCCGTGCTGTACGGCGCGTTCCTGTGGTATTACAACAGAAAATACGGGGCGTAAAGCCGATGAAGAACAAGATCAAGGTCTTTCGCGCGATGCACGACATGACTCAGGAGGA
Source organism: Methanoculleus chikugoensis (assembly GCF_019669965.1). Lineage (NCBI taxonomy): Archaea > Methanobacteriati > Methanobacteriota > Methanomicrobia > Methanomicrobiales > Methanomicrobiaceae > Methanoculleus > Methanoculleus chikugoensis. Next base: position 1,619,930 of record NZ_AP019781.1, read on the forward strand.
ACTTGCCGATACAATCCGGGTCACCCGGCGGACGATCAACTCTATCGAGCGGGGGAAGTACAACCCCTCCATCGAGGTCGCTTACAAGATTGCGAAGACCTTCGGCGTCACCATCGAGGAGGTCTTCTGCTTCGAGGACGACGAGGATACGGAGGCCGGGCGATGATCCGCTGCGACCACCTGACCAGGGTCTACGACGGCATCCCGGCCGTGGACGACCTCTGCCTCGAGGTTCCCGCCGGCGAGGTCTTCGGGCTGCTCGGCCCGAACGGCGCCGGGAAGAGCACCACCATCCTGATGCTCGTCGGGCTCATCCAGCCGACATCGGGCGCGTGCTCTATCGACGGGATCGAGGTTGCCGCCCACCCAATCGAGGTGAAGAAGAAGATCGGTTACATGCCCGAAGACGTCGGGTTCTACGCCGACCTCACCGCAAAAGAGAACCTCGACTACGCGGCGAGGTTCTACGGCCTGAAGGAGGACGAGCGGAAAAGGCGGATCGACGACCTCCTCGCCCTCGTCGGGCTGGACGGCGTCGGGACGAAGGTCGGCGGCTACTCGAAAGGGATGCGGCAGCGGCTCGGCCTCGCCCGGGCCCTCGTCAACGATCCCGCCGTCGTCATCCTCGACGAGCCGACGGCAAACCTCGACCCCCGGGGAGTGCTGGACTACCGCCGGATCGTCAGGGAACTTGCCGACCAGGGAACGACCGTCCTCGTTTCTTCACACATCCTCCCGGAGGTGAGCAAAGTCTGCACCTCCGTCGGGATCCTCGCACGCGGCAAACTCATCGCGTCCGGCGACCGGGAGATGCTCTCGCGCGCTGCGATGCAGGACCGGGTGACGATCGACGTCGAGACCATGACCCCGATGCCGCGGCTCACGAACCCGGAAGTCCTCTCTACGGAGTATTCGCAGGACGCCTGCTCCGCCCGGATCGTCGCGAAGAGCGATATCAGCACCCTCATCGCAGAGGCTCTGTACGCCGAAGGCGTCCTCCCCCGGCGACTGACGGTCGAGAAGCCCGACATGGAAGATATCCTGCTCTCGTATTATACGGAGGGAACCGCATGACCGCAACCGGACTTCGTATCATCGCGGGCAAGGAGTTCTCCGACCATCTCCGGAGCAGGCGGTTCCACCTCCTCTTCGCGATCCTGGCCGTCGTCGCCGCCGTCGGCATGATCACCGGAGCGGTCCAGTACTCGAAAGACCTCTCCGACTACAACGCGGTCCAGATGATTGCGGAGAATGAAGACGACCCGACGCTCGCCGGCAATCTTGCTGGAATGAAACCCTCCGTCCTCTCGGCATACTCCCAGATGGGAATGCTGATGGCCGGTATCGGCGTGGTGCTCGGGATCGCGATGGGGTTCGACCTGGTGACCCGGGAAAAGGAGAGTAAATCCCTCAAAAGCCTGCTCGCCTACCCGGTGTTCCGCGACGAGGTGATCAACGGAAAGGCCCTCGGAGGCGTCGGTGCAATCGCGCTCGCGATGGGGGTCGTCCTGGCCGTCTCCGTTGCAATCATGGCCCTGTTCGGCATCGTCCCGAACGTCGACGAGTTCGCCCGCATCCTGGTCTTCGGGGTGGCGTCGTTCCTCCTCGTCTTCACGTTCTTTGCCCTCGCCCTCCTGATGTCGACGGTCTCGAAAGACAGCGGGAGCGCCCTGCTGTACTCCCTGATCGTGATGATCGTCCTCTCTTCGTTCGTCCCGATCTTCGCGTACACCCCGGTATACTCGGCCGTCTTCGGCGACGCCCCCACCCCGCCGGGCATGTCCACCTACTCCTACCAGCAGAGCTCTTCGGCCTACACGGTGACATCGGTCGCGGTTGCATACAAATCCGACGATGCCGTAGACCCGGAAGCCCTCGCGGAGTACGAGCGGGCATCGAGAGAGTACATGAACCAGAAACGGGCGATCACCGATATCGTCACGCTCGTCTCGCCGACCGGCAACTACCAGACGATTCTCGGCGCCGCATCACAGCCCGCAGGGGATAATACTCCGGGGCTCGGAAGTCTGCTCGGCGCCCTCGCCTGCAACATCATCGCCCTGCTTGCAATGCCGGCGGCCTTCTTCGGGCTGGCATGGGTCCGGTTCATGCGGGAGGATATCCGATGACCAAAACCCCCTCATGGCTGGAGAAGCCGAGCGTGGTGCTCATCATCCTCCTTGCCGGGCTGACGGCGGCGACGGTCTCGAACATCGTCGGGAGAGAGGTCGCCGTCTATCTCATGGCGGTGCTGGCGGTCGCGAGCGCAGTCGTCGTGTACTTCGATGCGACGGCGATCGGTGCCGGAACCCGGGCAAAGATCGAATGGCTCCGCGATATCGAGACCTGGAAGCCGGCCTCGTGGGCAATCTGGGTCATCATCTTCTGGCCGTTCTTCCTGCCGTATTATCTCTGGAAGCGGAATGTGGTAAAGAACTCCTGAACCCCACCCGGGAAGATGGTCATCCGACTGCGGGCCGGGGCCACGGGCCTGCTGACGCTCACGTCCCGCAGAGGTTCGCCGGACGCCCTCATGGAGCTCAGAACGCCGGTTTCGTGAAGTACCGGAGCGCCTCAGGCCGGTGCCGCTTGAGTTCCACAAAGAAGTACTGTGCGAGCTCTGGGTCGGAGTCGTCGATCGCCTGCTTGCAGGGTGCGCAGCAGCCACCCCGGGATATCCTCGCCCGCATCAAGCGTATTCATCACGACAACGATTGCCTCGTCTACATCCTGTCCATCATTCCAGCGATAGGGCACCCGGCACCATCTCCGGAGAGGAGATATCCGTCTCGCACATAAAGCGTCTCCGGGGCGTCCCGGTTCCGCAGGAACACGAGGTTTAAGTGACCCACAGGACAACAGGAGGTGCGGATGAGGTGTCCATGATGTTCCGTACGACAATCAGGGTAGATACGCACGGGGAAGGAGAGATCGTCGACCTCACGCCCCGGGTGGCGCAGGCGGTCGCCGAGAGCGGTGTTCGGGAAGGCCTCGCGAACGTCTTCGTCGCGGGCTCGACCGCCGCCGTCACCACCATTGAGTACGAGCCGGGCGTGCTCACCGATCTCTCCCGGGCGCTCGCGGTCATCGCCCCGGCCGATATCCCCTACGCCCACGATGCGGCATGGGGCGACGGCAACGGCCGCTCGCACGTCAGGGCGGCGATCGTCGGCCCGTCGCTCTCCATCCCGGTGATCGGCGGTGCGCTCGCGTGCGGCACCTGGCAGCAGATCGTCCTCCTGGAACTCGACGTGCGATCGAGACGCGAGCGGACGGTCTACGTCACCGTCACAGGCTGAGATTACGACCGGATTGCCGCACGGCGGACAAAAGGGTACGGTGTTCGGGCCGGAGACCCGGATAGTATCGCCCTGCTTCCGGCCCGGGCCGGATCGCTCGGGGAGAATGAGTGGTTTAATCGAGAGGTACCGTTTCGAGTTGAGATACCAGTTCCCAGATGCGGGTCCGTGCATGAACCGGCATGTTCGGATCGTTGCTGATCTCGTCGATCATGGAGATTGCGGTTGCGGCGCGAAGGCCGATGCTTCTCGATTCGTCCTGGAGAACCGATCTGGTTGAGTCTGCGACGCGCCGGATATTTCTTGGAATGGTAGAATCTTCGCTGATATTCTGCAGCATCTGAATGCAGATCCGTATTGTTTCGTCTGGACTTGCCATTAGAATTACCCCTCTATTATTAATGGCATCCAGACATATATAAGTTCATTAAGGGAGTTCAACGAAATGACGGCTGATCAGGCTGACGAAGTCATGGCCGAGTATCTCCTCAAGGGAGGAAAGATGCTCGCTAAATCCTGTAAGGTCTGCGGCTACCCCCTGTTTGAGTATAAGGGAGAGACACAGTGCGTCATCTGCCCGCGTGTCGCTCCAGAAGAGCCTCTTCCCGAGCCAGAGCCCCCTGCACCGGCCCCGGAACCCGGACGGGCCCCGGCACCGGCATCACGAGAAGTGCAGGGCGAGGCCGCCGCCGAGATCGAGCGGACGATCGTCCACCTCTGCGAACGGATCAGAACGGATCAGAGGCCCGACGAGTGCCTGACCCTGATGAAGGCGGTCGAGCGGGGCGCCAGAGCCCTCGCGAGACTGGGTCAGCGATAGGGTCTGCGAGCGAGATCCCATATCGCACGGGCGGTCTTTTCCCCGATCCCGTACACCGACGAGAGTTCCTCCGGTTCGGCATCGACAATCGCTTTAAGCGACCCGAAGTGTTCGAGGAGGAGACGTGCGCTTTTTAGGCCGACGCTCGGGAACGCAGCGAGCGCGTACTCCTGCTCCTCGCGGACCGAGCGGTACGACTTCTTCGGGTGTATCTTCCGCTCTCCCCGCTCGCTCCCCTCTCGCTGTGCGAGGACGTAGAGCGTCTCGGCGGTGTCGTCCGCATCCCTGGTGCGTATCAGCGCGACGCCCATATCGACCGTTATGGCCGCAAGCGTGCCCCTGATTGCGTTCGGGTGGATGTTTCGCACCGCATAGAGGTCGTCCTCTCCCTCGATGATCAGGACGGGACGCAGCACCGCGTCGGCCATCGCCTTGATCTGCCCGAAGAGATCACGCTCGACGAGGGTGTTCATGAAATCCTGCACGGTCTTCCTCTCCACGAGGATACGGTCGCCGATGGCGTAGTCGCCGACCTCGAGGCGCTCCAGGGCGATCGATGCCCCGAGTTCGTACAGGCGCCCGACGACCCTCGACGACGTCTCACGGTCGTCGATGGTGATCGCCGGCCCCGCCGGGGCAAACGAAAGGATCTCCGCCTGTCTGGTTGCGGCCGGGACGGACGGGGTCGGGGCAGGAGCGGGAGCGAGCAGGGGCGCAGCGCTCATCTCCTTGATCCCTGTCACCATCGCCCGCTCCCGGCTCTGGCTCACGTACCGGAACGTCTCGTCGGACGTGCCTTTCGTCACCAGCACGACGATCGTGCCGCTGCCGCTCCGCCCGGTCCGACCCTTCCGCTGGATGCTCCGGATCTCTGAGGGGACGGCCTCGTAAAAGATCACCATATCCGTCGAGGGGACGTCGAGCCCCTCCTCGCCCACGGAGGTCGCGATCAGGCACTTGAACTCGCCCTCCCGGAACCGGGCGAGACTTGCGATCTGCTCCTTCTGCGAGAGTCCCCGCTCCGCGTCCCTGGACGCCTGGCCGACGAACCGCTCGCAGGCGATACCGGCGGCGGTGAGCGTATCCACGAGCGTCTGGACGGTGTCGCGATAGGTGGCGAAGACGATGATCCGGCTCTCGGGGTGCGCCGCAAGCTGCGCCCGCACCAGTTCGCGGACGATCGAAGCCTTGGGGTGCAACTCCTCCTTCCAGCCGGCGGCGGCCTCGACGAGGCCCAGGTAAGCGGGATCGGCGACGAGGCGCTTGCTCGCCTTGCTCCCCGAGCTCGAGGCGCCTTCCGCGCCGAGCCGGCCGAGGTAGAGTTTGAGCGCCTCGCTTCCTTGCGTCTCGGCAAGCGATATGGCGTGCCGGAGTTTCATGCACTCGGCATGCAGGGATGCCGCGATGAACGCCGATGGATCGCGCGTCCGTATACGCTGCTGGATCTGGGCGTTCAAGGCATTAAGCGCCTTCATCGAGAGTTTGTCCGGTTTCGGAACGCGGAAGTTGAGCTTCGCGAGCCGGGCAAGGCGCGACTCCACGAGCCCCCGGAGGACAACGATCGCCGCCTGCAGTTCTTCGGGCAGGTAGACGTCGACGTACTGGATCTCGCGCTCGTGGATGTAGGGCCGGACATCTTCGTCGGTCTCCACCCGGGTCTCGACCGCCTCGATATGCAGGTTGTTGCAGACTTCCTGCACCTTCGCCGGGTCCCCGCCGGGGGAGGCCGTCATCGCGAGCAGCAGGGGATCGTTCGCCGCGGTACAGTAGTGCTGTGCGAGAAAGACGTAGGCGTAGTTCCCCACCGCCCGGTGGCACTCGTCCACGACCAGCAGCACGACGTCGGCGAGGCTGTACCTCCCCGCAAGGCAGTCGTTCTTGATCACCTGCGGGGTGGCGAAACAGACCCGGCACGCCTCCCAGGCCCGCGCCCGCTCCTCCGGGGAGGTGTCGCCGGTGAACATGGCAAAATCGGATTCATCCGGCTCGGAGCCGTCCCGGATGAGCAGGAACTGTTTGAAGAAACGGAGGTGCTGCTCGACCAGAGGTTTCGTGGGCGCAAGCACGAGCACTCTCCCGGGGTGAGAATAGAGACGGGACGCCGCGACGATGAGCGCGACGGCCGTCTTCCCGAGCCCCGTCGGGAGGACGACCATCGTGTTCGCATCAAGCGCCCGGAGCGCGATGGAGAGTTGATACCGCCGTTCCTCGATGCTCTCCGGCCGGATCAGCGGGTGAGAGACGTAGTTCATGCCCTGATGTCACGGAACGCGGTGGTGCCGGAGATGAGTGCGGAGAGGATCTCGGGCAGGCGCTCGATCGGTATGCGGACCTGCTCCATGCTGTCGCGGTCTCTCACGGTCACGGTGTTGTCCTCAAGCGTATCGTAGTCGACGGTGACGGCGAAGGGCGTCCCGACCTCGTCCTGCCTCCGGTAACGCCGGCCGATGGCGCCGGAGTCGTCGTACTGGGCGAGGATGCGGCACTGCGTGAGCCTCTCCGTGATCGTCTGTGCAATATCGTCGAGACCGTCGCGGTTCATCAGCGGGAAGACAGCGGCCTGGATCGGCGCGACCGCCGGCGGGAGCCGGAGCACTTTCCGGATCTCGCCGTCGACCTCTTCCTCGGCGTAGCTGTGCTCGAGGGCGACGTAGATCATCCGGTCGATGCCGTAGGATGGCTCGATGACGTGGGGCATCACCTCTTCGCCGCGAACTTCGACCTCCTCCTCGCGAACCTGGTAGAGGTCGGCGGGGATGAAGAACTCCTCCCCGTCGACGGTGACCCGCGCGCCGTCCTCTCCCGGCTCGGATGCGGCGAGAGCATCCGCGATCGCCTTCGCCTTGCCGCGGTACTGCGGTCCGAGCACCCCCATGTCGGCCACGATCCGCCGTTTCACGACCCGTTTCGGCTCGTCGTAGGGCATGAAGACCGTCATTGAGGTGCCGGAGTGCTCCGCATGCGAGCGCAGGTCGTAGTTGGTGCGGTCGGCGATGCCGACGATCTCCACCCACCCGAACCGGCCGGAGTAGACCTCGGCGTCCCAGCAGTCGGCCGCGTAGTGCGCCCGCTCATCGGTCAGGTGCTGGCGGAACCGGAGTTTTGCCGGATCGACACCGATGGCGGTCAGGATCCGGTGCGTGAGCGCGATGTAGTAGGCGACGTACTCGTTCGCGATAACTCCCTCGCCTACCGCGGCGCGCATCGTCATTGCGGCCGGCTCCTGGCCGTCGAGCTGCCGCGCGATGGTGAGGAGAGGGGCCGTGTAGTCCGCGTAGCGGTGGAAGGCGGGGTGATCCTTCTCACCCGGATGGACGAAGATCTCGGCTTCCGCCTGAGAGAACTCCCGCAGCCGGATCATGCCCTGGCGGGGGGAGATTTCGTTGCGGTAGGACTTCCCGATCTGAACGGCGCCGAAGGGGAGTTTGTCCCGGTAAAATCGCAGGAGCCGGGAGAAGTCGGTGAAGATGCCCTGGGCGGTCTCGGGGCGCAGGTAGCCCTTCCGCTGCGAGCCGGGACCGATGGTCGTCTCAAACATCAGGTTGAACGCAAAGACTCCCGCTTCGCCCAGGGGTTCCTTGCATGACGGGCAGGGAAGCTCATAGAGTGCCGCCTGGAGCGCCTCCGCCGAGAGCGTGCCCGCGTTCGCAACGCCGTTCTCTTCCGCGATATGATCGGCGCGGAGGTACTCGCCGCAGTGCGGGCACTGCACCATCTTGTCGGCGAACTCTTTCACATGGCCGGATGCGACGAAGATCGCTTCGTTTCCGACGGTGGGGCATTCGATCTCGTAGTAGCCTTCCTGGAAGACGTAGAACGACCGCCAGAGATTCTCGACGTTTCGCTTCAGCATCGCTCCAAGCGGGCCGTAATCGATGAATCCGGCGACCGACCCGTATATCTCGGATGAGGGCCAGACAAAACCCCGTCTTCTGGCTACTTCCATGACTTTTTCGTAAATATCGCTCGTTTCGGCCATAGTCTTGCAGTACAGTTGAGCGGCGGTGCTAATAAAGAATAGTCCTCACCTCGCACGAGATCACGATCCTTCGAGAAATAGATGATCCGGCAGAGGGTTTTTTTTCACGGCAGGGCATATCCCGGAAGATATGGTGACATCCACCGAAACGATCCTTCTGTTTTGAGAGTTTATATGGTAATGTTTAAATGTTAGCGGTTGTAATGTAGGGAACGTTACGCCCCGGTCGGGGGAAAATGTATATATACCGGGTCGCCATGGGTGACCTTCAGAACCAGACGGTGGAATACAGAACTGAGAGAGACGGACATGGCAGAAGATACCCGCAAGCAGCAGCTCCTCGAGCTGTTCACGACCATCACGAACAAGAAGACGATCGTCGAACCGATGAGAAAGGTTCACGGTACGCTCCGGGATCGCGACGCTGTGGAGCGCGAGATTGCCCTGATCATGCGGGAGATCCTCGATCGGGGGTATTTCAAAACCAAACTCGCCCCGCGGCAGCTCGCGAAACTTGTGGTCGCGTACTACGACGGTAAGAACGACACCGAGATCGCGAGGGCGCTCGGCGATGAGAAGCTGAGCAAGACCGTGGCGCGTGCCCGGGTCCGCCTCAAACTCTTCCGGGAGCTCGATTTCAAGATGCCGTTCGACCAGGCGGCGATGGCGGAACTTCTTGATTCGGGAAAGACCATGAAGGAGATCAGCGAGGAACTCGATGTAAGCCCCTCGACACTCCGTGAGTACCGCCACGTGATCGAGCAGCAGAGAGACACCACACTCGACCCGTTTCTGGAACGGATCAGGGACGTCATGGAAGACCGCGATCTCTCCGAGACGATGACGCGCGGTGTCATCAACGACGGCCTTAGCGAAGCGATCGACATCACCGAAGCGATAGATATGGGGGAGTTCTGAACCCCGGTATCCTCATAACCCACTGAACACTTTTTTAACATCCGAGCCGATCTCTTCTCCATGAGGTTGACCTGGCTTGGCCACGCGTGTTTCTCTCTTGCAGGATCGCGGACGATCCTCATCGATCCCTTCATCCCGGAGGGATCTCTCGCCACAGAGCCCGATATCGTTGCCGTGACGCACGCTCACGCCGACCACCTGGGTATCACCGTAAAACTCTCGAAGAAGACGGTCGCCATCAACGAGGTGGCGAAGTACCTGAAGGCAAAGGGCGTTCCCGTCGAACCGATGAACCTCGGCGGCACCATCACCGTCGACGGCGTTCGGTTCACGATGACGCCCGCGCTCCATTCGTCGTGGCTGGAGGACGAGGGGGCGGGATTTTACGGTGGTGTGGCCGCCGGATTCGTCATCACGATGGACGGCGTCAGCGTCTACCACGCCGGCGACACGGCGCTCTTCTCCGATATGCAGCTCATCCGCGACCTCTACCGACCGGACGTGGCGCTCCTCCCTGTAGGCGGGTGTTACACAATGGGGCCCGAAGAGGCGATGATCGCGGCGCGGTACATCGGCGCGCCGCTCGTGATCCCGATGCATTACGACACCTTCCCCATCATCCAGCAGAACCTGGAGGAGTTCAAGCGAACCATCGAGCGGACGACGTCGATCCGGGTCGCGTTGCTCTCGCCGGGAGAGAGCATCGAGGTCGGCCCGGAGGGGGGCGGGGAGTGAGGGGTTCGCACTCCGGCCTCTCCGGGAGCAACGGGGCTTTGCGGTTACAGAGAGCGTATGCTCGGGGGTATTTTTTGGTGGCATATTTGACTGAGGGTTGAGGAAGATCAACTCACACCTTCGGTGCTTGCGCTCCTCCAGCCACATTTTGGGACATCTTAAGTCCCGCGCACGGATTTCCATCGGATATCGCCATTGGGGGAGGGGCTGACGGGGAGGGGGGCATGCCCCCCTCCCCTGTCTCTGCCCTGTATGCCGATATCTGTAACCCCACTCGAAGACCTTCGGTTTTCTCAAACTCCCAGCGTTGTCCGTCGCCCTTCCTGGGCAGTCGGACTCCCCCTATATGGGCGCTCGCAAGCCTCTCCTCAAAACCCCCCACCCCCGCGCTTCGCGCTCCTCATTCGCACCTGACGGTGCTCAAACTCCGCTCCTGATGGAACGTCGTTCCGCCCCCCCAAGGGGGCGGGCAGTGCGTGGCGATATGTGACTGGCCAAAGGGCAGGAGCAGGAGAAGACCGAAGGTCTTAGACCGGCGATTGGCCAAAGGACAAGAACACGAACACCGAAGAACAACGTTCCTTCGGAATGCGATGGGCCGAAGGGCCGGAGCATGAGCATCGAAGGTGTGCAGTCCCCTCGAAATCCGTGCACGGGCTTTACGACATAGTGAAGAAGAATCACCATAAGGCGAATCACCCGTACGACAGAGTTCAAGAAGACATCAGGCTTCCAAATGCGAGCATAAGTGGCATACGAGAAGACCAAAGGTCTTCGAGCCGCGATGGCAGTGGCCGTAAGCACCATCGGACTTCGAGCAACAGCAGATCGGAGGTTGCCAGAGGTGCAACGTCGTCTCCCCATGAGCAGCCCACGAACAACCTTTCACACACCCAAACCCCCATACCGGCACCTATTGAACCAGCGCGCCAACCTTCAGAGCTCGTCGCTTTAGCAAACGTGCTCACCGGAACGCAATACTCCAACTCACCAGACCCCGCCCCCCACTCGATCCTGCACAAAGATATATGTGGTCTCAAACCTGGAGTGACGCGGGCTCACCGGCCCCCGGTGAGAGTATCCAGCATGAGGTGAGGGAAAATGGAAGAGAAGATGTTTACTCCCGGCGGGATGGAGCGCCTGCAGGCCACGAGCGACCGGGAGAATATCCCGTACCCCCGTGGCGACGGGAAGGTCAAACTGGTGAACTCGGAGTGGCTGGACCGCCACCGGAACGACGCCAACCTGACGGTCGTCGACGTTCAGCCGAACATACACGACTACATCCAGGAGCATATCCCCGGTGCCGTCTACCTGACCGAAGGCGTGCTGCGAGTATCCAACCGCGGCTTTCCGGGGTCGTACAGCCCGAACGCCTGTATCCAGGAGTCGTTCCGACGTGCGGGCATCGACGCCGACTCCCCGGTCGTTGTCTACACCGGGAAAGGCGCGTTCTCCGGCGCGGGCGACGGGCTCGGGCAGACGATGATGGCCTATACCCTCGCGAAATACGGTCACAACACCGTATACATCCTCGACGGCGGGATTGACGCGTGGAAGAGCGAGGGGCGGGAACTCTCGCAGGACTATCCCGCGGTCGAGCCGTCCAGCTTCATCGCCGAGGTTCGCGACGACTACCCCATCGGTTACGAGGAGTTCGTGCGGATCAAGGACAACGACAACGTGGTCGTGCTCGATGCGCGCCCGGCAAAGGTCTATGAAGGGAAGGGGCCCTGGCGGAAGGCCGGGCATATCCCCGGTACCGTCAACCTGCCCTGGAAGAGCCTGATGCACGAGGCGAATCCGGCACGGCTCAAGTCGAACGACGAGCTCGACACGATCCTGGAAGAACACGGCGTCGACCGGAGCAAGGCGGTCATCTGCTCGTGCGGAACCGGTCGGGAGGCCACGAACGAGTTTGTCCTCTTGAAATGGCTCTACCTCTACCCAAACGTCCGGATCTACGAGGGTTCGTTCACCGAGTGGGTCACCTATCCGAATAACCCGGTCGTAGAGGGGCCGAAACCCCGAGGGGCGAGCGTTGAGGCGGCTCCCGCACGGTAACCCTTAAATTCCCGGGCAACCGGCCAAAACCTTTATTTTCTACATTTCCAGAACAGGAATTATTAAATATTAAAATGCACTAGATAGACCTAGAGAGATTTGGATCCACACAAGACACTTCCCCCCTTGACGTCGTCTTTTCGTGTATCCTCTTCTCTCTAAATGCGACGGCCCGTAGGGCCGGAGCTCGAGAAAACGCGAAGCGTTTTCGAGTTGCGATGGTCCGAAGGACCGGAGCAGAAGCGCCACAGGTGCAAAACCGCATTTCTTCAGGGCTCGCTCTCCACCGGGAGGCAGGTCTCCGCGACCCATCACCGCGTTCTGCCGGTCAAACCGCCATCATCCCGCCGGCGGTGGTGGCCGGCCTCGTCCTGGTGCTCCGGTCGATGAGCCTGATCGCCTCCGGGCTGCTGGTTGCCGGACAGATCGTCGGGCCGATAGCAGGCGCGCTCGTTGCCGTGGTCCTGATGAAGATAGAGCCCCGGGCTCCCCAGGACAAAGCCGCCGCACGACGATACCGGATCGGGTCGATCGCAACGACCGCTATCCTCTTCACCCTGCCCCTCTGGATCACGGCGCTCATGTGATATAACGACAGTATTCGCCCGCCGGAGATCGCGCGGGCGGATGTTCCCGAAAACGACTATACCAATATAGTCGCTCCTCGTAGATACCGGTGGCGTATATAGCCCGCAGAACTCATATATCCTCCCGGCACCAATGCCTACCAACCCATGGAGATCAGAAAAGTCCAGATCACCGGCGGTTCGTCATACATCGTATCCCTGCCGAAACAGTGGATCAGGGCCGCGAATATCCAGAAGAACGACCCGGTGGGATTGGTCGTGCAGCCCGACGGATCGCTCCTGATCACCCCGAAGATCAGCGGCGAGCCGGCCCACCGGACCAGGACCTTCGAAGTAGGAGCCGCAACCGACCGCACCTACCTGCTCCGCCTCCTTGTGGGAGCGTACATTGCCGGGTTCACGACCATCCGTCTTGAGTCGAAAGGAAGGATGCCGCCGTTCATCCTGCAACTCGTCCGGGAGTTCACGCAGATGGCGATCGGCCAGGAGGTGGTCGGCGAGACCGACACCTCGATAACGATCAAGGATCTCCTCAACCCCGCAGAGATGCCGCTTGAAAACACCATCAAACGGATGCACCTTCTCGCGCGGGGCATGCAGCAGGACGCTATGGCCGCGCTACGGGGGCACGATGCGGCTCTTGCGGGCGATGTCGTCGCGCGGGACACGGAAGTCGACCGGCTGCACTGGCTCGTTGCGCGGCAGAACAATCTCATCGCGAGCGACGCCACGCTCGCGCGCCGGATGGACATCCCGGTAGCCCAGGCGGCGTACTGCTTTCAGGTGAGCAGGATCATCGAGCGGATCGCCGACCACGCCACCCGGGTCGCGCACAACGCCCTCCTCCTGATCGACCGGGAGATCGAGACGGCGACCCTCGATCTCATGGACGAGGCAAGCACGCTTGCCCTGCAGATCTTCTCGTGGAGCATGGAGGCGTTTCACACGGGAGACGTCGAGAAGGCAAACGCGACGCTTCAGAGGGTGCGCGACCTCGAGGAGACGACACGCGATATCGTTACCCGGGTACTCCGGTTCGAGGCGGTGACGGCGATCCCGATTGGGCAGATCACAGACAGCATCCGGCGGATCGGAGAATACTCCGGCGACATCGGCGAGTGCGTCATCAACTATACCGTCGGACGGGAGGCCTGACGGCTCTTCGGCTCCGGGAGATCCCTTTTTCGGATAGAGGGCAAAACCAATCGGTTGCACGCAGTTCTTCGCCGGCGATATCATGGGCACACTCATCCCGCTCGTCGTTCTCGTCATCGTCTTCCTCCTGATCGCGGTCAGAAAGATCGGGAACGTCAACTTCCGCATCTGGCAGGTGATGCTCCTCGGTGCGGCGGCCGTCCTCGCGACGGGATCGATCGCACCGCTCGACGCGCTCGCGTCGATCAACCTCGACGTGATGCTCTTCCTCTTCTTCATGTTCGTGATCGGGGAGGCACTCGCGTCGAGCGGTTACCTCCACCACCTCTCCTTTCGCTTCTTCTCACGGGCGGGGTCGGCCAGGCATCTGGTCGTTCTCATCCTCATCGGCGCAGGCGTCCTCTCGGCGCTCCTGATGAACGACACGCTCGCGGTCGTCGGCACCCCGCTGATGCTCTACTTCGCCCGGCGGCACGGTATCTCCCCAAAACTCCTCCTGCTCACCCTTGCGTTCGCCGTCACGACCGGAAGCGTTGCAAGCCCCATCGGGAACCCGCAGAACCTCCTCATCGCGCTCTCGGGCGACATTGCAAACCCGTTCATCACGTTTCCCCTCTATCTCGCCGTCCCGACAGCGATCTCCCTCCTGCTCGTCTACGCCTTTCTCTGCCGGGCATTCCCGGAAGAACTCAACTCCACCGTCCCGCTGGTTCACCGCGATGAGACGATCTGTGATCCCGGCCTCGCGGCCCTCGCCCGCCTCTCGCTCATCCTGCTCGTCATCATGATTGCAGTTAGAATAGCGGCGGTGACGCTCATCCCGGGTCTCGATATCCCGCTGACCTGGATCGCGGCCGTTGCAGCCATCCCCATCCTCGCCGGGAGCGGGCGGCGGTTGGAGATCCTCCGCCGGATCGACTGGCCGACACTGGCGTTCTTCGCCGGCCTCTTCGTCCTCATGGCGAGCGTCTGGCAGTCGGGGTTCTTCCAGCCGCTCGTCGAAGGGAGTTCGCTCGATCTCGGCGCCGTCCCGGTCATCGTCGCAACCGGCGTCGTCGTCTCCCAGTTCATCTCGAACGTCCCCTTCGTCGCCCTCTTCCTCCCGGCCCTCTCCCACCTCGGGACGTCCACCGTCGGGCTGATGGCGCTTGCGGCCGGCAGCACCATCGCCGGGAACATGCTGATCCTCGGCGCGGCAAGCAACGTCATCGTCATCCAGGGTGCGGAGAAGGGAGGCGAGACGCTGACATTCTGCGAGTTTGCGCGGGTCGGTGTCCCGCTCACCCTCGCCCAGGCGGCGGTCTACATAATCTGGCTCTCGCTCATCCCTGCGTGAGAGAGGCTCAGCGCCGGAACGACTCCATCGACCCCGGAGCCGCCCCGAGATCCAGGGAGATCGAACCGAACCGGATCGAGGCGACGGCGGCCGGGTCGAAGGGCGGGGCGAAGACCTCGAGCCGCCTTCCGGGGTGCAGGTCCTCGACGATGCCGAGAGCGATGACGAAGTTCTCGGGGTCATTGAGGGAGACCAGCCTCCCGCCGATCCCACGGGGGTTCCCGAGGTCGGGCACCCTGCCCTGGAGCCCGAGCCCCCGGAGCGGGATATCCTGAGATTCTGCGCCGGCAAAATAGGCCGTGAACCGTTCCTCGCGGTAACGTCGCCGTCCGGCGGCAGGCCGGGCAACTACGGCAGGGGAGACAGCCAGCCGGTGGATTAGAGTCCCCGGACGACGGGCAAAGTTCGCGAGCAGCCGTTCGAGCTCCCGCCCGCGCTGGAGGGCGACGATGCGGGTGGGGCGGAGGAGATCGATCATCTGCAACTGGAACTCGATGCCCACCCCGCCGGAGACGAGCCCGGGCGAGTCGATGACGGTGACGCGGGCGGAGAGTTCGTCGGCCTTCTCGGCGAGGCGTTTTGCTCCCGTGAGGATCTGGACGAAGTGGCCGCCCGGGGACGTCGAACCGACGAACCGGAGATAGGGGTCCGACGGGTCGGGATAGACAGCCATCCCCTCGGTCGTCGGCGGACCGATCCGGGACTGCCCGGTGTCGCAGTCGACGTATGCCGCCCTCGTCTGCGCCGCCGCCGTATCGACGAGATACCGACAGAGCGTCGTCTTCCCGCAGTCCGTCGCCCCGACGACGTAGACGCGCTCACCGGCATCCGAACCCCGGAGCGCCGCGGCGAGGTCTTCCCATCCTTCCCCGATGCTGATCAACCTGGTACGCCTCCCTGGAGGAACTGTTGCGCTCGAAAGGTATAGTGCTTGGCGCAATGCCTCCCGCCCAAAGACCACACCTCCCCGGGAGAGGGTTTATAGTAAGGGTGCCCTTACCTGCAGGCCATGGACAGAACGCCAACAACCACCGAACCGGTGCCCGCAGCCCTCGGCAGGACGTTCCCCACCCTCATGGCTGCGTCCCTCTCCGGCAGGGTCGTCACCCTCCCCGACGATGCCGAGGGCGACGTCTCGCTCGTCGTCCTCGTCTTCCTTGAGTCCGCCGGGCCGATGGCGGAGTCCTGGAGCGGCCCCTTCGTCGGAGCGTTCACCGAGAATCCCCGGGTGAAGACCTACCTCGTTGCGGTCATCGGGGACAGCCTCATCGGGAGTTCACTCGCCGACCGCATCCGGCAGGGGCTCGCGGGCGGCACCCCTCCCGCAGAGCACGACCGGGTGCTGATCTACCCGGAGGATATCGAGCGGTGCCGGCGGGCCTACGCGATCGGCGACCCTTCGCTCGCCTACATCTACCTCCTGGATGGGCGCGGCATCATCCGCTGGATGGAGAAAGGGACCGCAACACCGGAAGGCCTCGCCGGCCTGCTCGATACCGCCGGGGCAATGCTCGAACCGTTCCTTGTGTGACTCACGGCAACGGACGGCGGCGGGCCGGCAGGACAGCGGCAATGAAGGCAAGCACGGGGCCGATCACGAGCCCCGCCCAGGTGACCAGGGCGAGAGGGCCGAGCGCCGCCATGGCGATGCGCTCCCCGGCCCCGACGTGCCTGCGGAAGGCCACCAGGAGCGCCCAGACCCCGAGGAGAACGGGGATGACCGCGAAGACAAGGGTCAGGAGGAGAGCGGCCCCGGCGTCCGTTCCCACGGCCGCGATAACCATCTGCATCAGGGTCATGGCGCCGCTCCCGATGTAGAGGAGACCGACGATCGCCGCAAAGAGCGCGAAGGGGGAGAAGGGGCGGCGACTCCGGAGCAGCAGGGCGGCCCCCGTGACAAGGACGGCGATCATCGGTGCGAAGATCAGGAGGAGAGGCTGCCCCTCATGGCGGTGGATGGCAACGACGTCGATCGGAACCCGAACCCATTCTCCGAGGGTGTAGGACTCGACGTAGCCAAGCGCAAGAGCATAGTTCCCTCCCTCCTCGGGGGTGTAGACCGCGAGGGTATAGTCACCGGTCTGCGGCGCCGCCGTATCGATCCGGGCGAGTTCATAGAGTTTCGACGGCGTGAACGGTTCGTACTCCGGCTGCCCGGGAAGATTCCCCGGCACCGCCGTCGCGCCGGTACCCTCCGGGACAGCCACGTAGGGCGGAACAGTGCCCGAGTTCACGATACCCGGCCCCGTGAGCACCATGCCCGGCACAAACCCGCCTGCACGCGGAACCTGAAGCGTTGCGTATATCCGCTCCCCTTCCTCCATCCGGAACCGGTAGTACCGGGCGGCGGGGCCGTCCGGCAGGGTGTCGTAGATCACCCACGACTTTGCAGGATCTTCTACGACGAACGCCGAGTCGGATGACGACCCGTCCCGGGCGAAGAGCGGAACGTGAGCAAGAGCGGGCGTCGCGACCAGCAGTGCGATAAGAAGAGCGGAGAGCACCAAACGGCATCCCGGAGCCATAGCCGTCCCGTGTCTTCCCGACTCATAAGGGTTCCGCGCCCCGGGCTCCGTCAAAAAAGTTAGAGGTTCTTTAAGGCAACGATATCGGTCACGCCGGTCAGTTTCCAGATGTTCGAACGCTCTTCGGAGGCGATCGCCTCGATCGGCTCCTCCGGCTTATGGCCGAGCGCTGCGAGGATGTTCTTCGAGAGGTTGTGCGCCTTGATCATAGTCACGAACTTCTCCCTGATGATCTTCTTCTCGATCGCGTCCTCAAGCTGCACCAGGTACCCCTGCATCGTCACGAAGGTGTAGCAGGAGAGATCACCGGAGTACTTCTCGATCTCGACGGAGACGTATGGATGCTGCCGGAAGAGATCGTTCTTCCTGCCGTACTTGGTTGCCAGGAAGTAGAGAAACTTTCCGTCGAAGACATACAGGAACGGGGCGATATAGGGGTATTTAGCCCCCTGGAACGCGATACGGCTGAGAAACCCCTCCTCGATGAGCTTATCGTACTCCGCTTTATCCATATTCGGTATCTTCACGATCTCCATCAGGCTTCCTCTTAACCCGGTAACCCGCGAGAGTACATATAGGTTTCCAGGGGAGAGAAGGCAACGCCCCTGGAGTTCGGCGTAACCGACCGGCAGCAGGCGCGACCACGATACTACCAGCCTCAAGAGCCGGAATCGAGGATCGTGACCCAACCCGAAGCAGAACCATCGGGCCCTCCCCGCCGCAGGGCTCCCACGTCTCAGGAGGGGGCGGAAGGGGTTCGCCTGTCGGCCGGTTCCGGCCCGGGTCGTTCGTGACGACTTCGGTGCTGCCGGGCACGCAGCTAGGGGATGGCGGATCTCCGGCGGTAGCGGAAACGGTTTTGCCGGAGGGGTGTTTTTTCAAAATGTGCAATATAATAATATTTATATAAATCCACTGAAAGAAAATGCTCATGAGCAAGCACCATGAGAATGCTCTCATTTTCCTGGGAATTGCCGTTTGCGCGGGATTCCTCCTCACCATACCGGCCGTTGCCGACTCGGGCCAGGGGCTCATGGCACTTGAGTCGGGAGAGTTATTGCCGTTCTCGCCCGGCAACCTGTCGGCGATAGGGGACACACTGGAGCCATCCGACCTCCGGGTACTCGCCGATGAGGGGAACGCAACAGACACGGCCCCGGTACTCCCGGAGGAGGACAACGCAACCGAGACCTCCCCGGCGCACATGGATGAGAGGGATAACCCCGATCCGTTCGCAGAGTTCCAGGACGGGGAGAACGCCTCCTCTCCACCCGAAGAACCCCTCTCCGAGAGCGATGCGGAGCCGGTGATGCATGCCGTGCCGGAGAGCACCGACCGGCCCGTTCCTGTGGTCGGGGCCCCTTACGAGGGAACCGGCGATTATGACGACGAACGGCTGGCCGGGCTGGTCGAGACCGCCAGCATCCGCCTGATGAGACTCTCGATGGAGCATGCCCACGCCCTCTATCTGCAGGACGCAGATGCCGCTGCCGTAGCGGCGGACGACATGCATGCGTTCTCCGTCAGGCTGCTCGGCGAGGTGCAGCCGCTCCAGGTCTCCCCGGAACGGCAGCCCTTCAAGGACGAGTTCGTCAGGTCGCTCGAAGCATACTCAGCAGCAAGCAAGACGCTCCTCGACCCGGTTGATACCGGCGAAGATGCCGTTCCGACGGCGTTCAGGGATCTCGCCACGGCATCGGAGGGGCTTGAGAATGCCACCCGGCAGGCCGCCGAGATACAGCCGACAGACGGCGGCATCTCCACGATGAACGTTGCCGCCAGCACCTTTGCGGTCAGCACCGGACCGGTCGTGGTCGCACCGCCGGAGAAGGTTCTTCCGCTCATGGACCGCCACACCTACGACGATCCGGGCGGCGAGAACATGATCTCGCTGCTCGCCGAGTCCACCCGGACCGCAACGACATACCGGGAATTTCCCGGCAATGAGTCGACGCCGACCGTCGAAGCAGGCGAGGGGCGTATGTTCTTCCTCGTAGCCGTCAAATCGACCAACCTCGGGCACAAGGGCGACTCCGACCTCTACACCATCGAGTCGCCCGCACGGGACGCGTTCGTCCTCGAATACGGGGGAACCACGGTTGCCCCCCTGGATGTCCCGCCCTTCACCACGCTCGGGGAGTCGTTCGACAAAAAACCGCTTGAGCGGTACGAGTCGCTGAAAGGCTACCTCTACTTCGACGTCCCGGATACGTTCGAGGTCTCCGGGGCGACGCTCAGGGCGGATCTCGGGTATGCCGGCACTCCGGCCTGGATACTCGACGAAGGATCCGGCGACGCGGAAGCGGTCTAACCCGCACCGCCTCTTTTTCACCCCCATCAGAGGGAGAGCAGTTCCACGTTCCGGGTTCCCGTATCCAGCACGGCGACGGTCGGCCGCCCGGTCAGGTAACCGCAGGCCTCGCCGGGATTGACGACCAGCGTCCCGCAGAGCGTTCTGACCTGCGCCTGGTGGGTATGGCCGTGAACCACGACATCGAAGGCTTTCCGCCCGATGAGCGCCTGCAGGAGTTCGCGGTCATCGCCGTGGAGCAGCCCCATCGTCATGCCGCCCGCGGTGACGGCGGCAAACGTGCCCCGCAGGCTGAGCCGGTCGTGCTCGGCGAACCGTGCCGAAAGGAGACGGTGATCGCCGTCGTTGTTCCCGAGGACGCCGATCATGGGCGACTGCAGATTCGCAAGCCGGGGAATGACGAACGGCGAGACGTAATCCCCGGCGTGAAGCACCAGATCTACCCGTTCCCCGTTCAGCTGTTTTACGGCCGCGTCCACCATCTCGAGGCAGTCGTGTGTGTCCGAGAGGATCCCGATGCGCATGTATGCTTCCCTGGACACCGCCACGATATATGGCTGTCTATCGCCGCCGGGGCAGAACAGATCCCTTCAGCACGGCCGTCAGGGATGCGCTACCATGTACACCACCCTGGAAATCCGGAATAGTATGACATAATCCGGCATTTTAAAGCGCAAAATCTTTATAAAACCGCCATCTGATACTGGAATAGGAGCATGTTTCCGGGATTGGCCGGGAGCACCGAGAGAATGGATCTAAAGAGGTATAGCATGTGGGCGTACATCAAACACTCTGACGGCAGAACAGAGGAGCGGGAGTTTCCTGCCGGGGTATGCATCGAGATCGGCGACATCCTCGAAGACGGATCGATCGTCATCGATGTCCCGTACCCCGACGAGATCGAAGACGATGCAGAATTCCCGGATCTCTACGACGACTGAATCGGGCGGAACGGTCGCGCGAGAACATGTTATCGCCGGAACCAGCCTGCGGCCCGGCGCATCGGCTGGACGTTCGCCCCCTCCATCTCGCCGAGAGCAAACGCATACCTTGCCCGGATCGTCGGCGGGAGGTCGCTCTCCGGTATCGATATGAATCCATACTCCCCGTAAAAATCGACGAGGTTCCTGACCGAGTGCATGTACAGGGTATCGTGCTGGCACGCCTCGACGAGTGCGTCCATCGCCCGCCGGGCATACCCCTTGCCCCGGAACCGGACCGGGGTGAAGACGCCGTCTACCTCGCAGCCGTCCGGATGCCGCCGGCATCGGGCGACAGAGACGAGGAACTCGCCCGCAAAGACCCCGAATATCCGATCCGTCTTCAGGTCAGCCTTTAGTTCGTGGTAATCAACCCAGATCTCTTCTGCAAGCGCGAACTCCTCGCTTCGCAGTTCCCGGGTCTCGACCGCGAGGTGAATCGGGACCGCCAGCACCAGTACCGGGGGCCTTACGCACTCCACGACACCGGCGGCGACCAAACCAAGCGATATGCTTCCCGCGGCATCACGCCTATCCATACGCGGGATGATGATCGCAGAGGCGCCGATTTCTTCTGCCACTGCGCAGATCGTGCGTGCCGGGGGTCCGGTACGCACCAGGGCCCGGAGTTTCCGTCCCGCCGGGAGCGTGAGGTCGTTGTGGAGAGCGGAGAGCCGGCCGGTCGCCTCCGGCTCTGTGCCTGCACGACCGGGTTCTACGACGTGCAGGAGCACCGCCGTCCCGTCTCCGGCGGGAAATTCCAGGAGTGAACGGACCTCCGGCGCCAGGGCAGTGAGATCCGTCGGCACCAGCAGTCGCGAAAAGAGCAGCGGTCTGCCCTCCGCCGGTTGCGGAACGACAAGGACGTGTGTTCTGGCATCCCGGAGCACGGTAGCCGCAACGTTCCTGCCGAGGAGGTTCCTGAGGAGCCCCTGGTTCCTGACACCCATTGCAATCAGATCGGCGCCCGTCTCGGTTGCGGCCCTGAGTATCCTCCCGGTAACAGTCGTCCCGTCGTTCTCCGCTATCACTACCTCCACGGAGAACCCCTGTCGCAGCACCAACTCCTGCATCCGGCGGATCGGACCGTCGGCGGGTATGGAGGCGGCCGAGGTCCGGACATGGAAGAGGATGACCTCGCGGACCCCGGGGACCTCGCCGACCCGCTTCACCATGGCTATGGAGGCTTCGGAGAGATCCGTCGCGATGAGTACTTTCTTAAACATGGTCTCCCTCAGATTATCCGGTATCCTTCCAGCGGTACGTGTATCTCAAACCTTGCTCCCGTGCCGGGTTCCCCGATCTCGCGGATCGTCATATTCGTGATCGAGAGGATCTCGCGGACGAGGAAGAGCCCGAGTCCCCCTCCGGCACAGGCGCCGTACTCGAAGATCCTCTCTTTCTCTGTTTCGGGGATACCCACACCGTCGTCCTCTACATAGATCAGGAGCCCGTCATCCCCGACCTGGTAGGTGATGACGACCTGCGAGACGGTCTTTCCGTGGCGAGCGGAACTCTTGATGAGATTCAAAAAGACCCGGTCGAGCATCGGGTCAGCGAAGACCTCGACCCGCTCCACCCAGGATCTGACCGATAACTCGGGCAGCAGGAGGCACGACGTCGCCTCCCGGATCGCGCTCTGCAGGGGCTGCCAGTCCGCCGGCCGGAGGCCGAGATCCTGATAATCCCTGGTGATCTCCGCACTACGTTGCACGACCAGGGCATCCTGTTCCAGGCCGCCCAGGTACCGGAGAAGGGCAGGATCGTCAAACTGCTGCACCCCGTCGCCTATCCGCCCAAGGAGTGTCGATATCCCCGCCAGCAGATCGTTCTGGGTGAGCCGTCCCAGCATGTTCAGCTTGGCGTTCGTCCGGCGGAGGGAATCTTCAGCATTTGTCCGGGCGGTGATATCGACGAGCGTGAGGATGATCCGCCCGTCCGGGAGCAGTCCTCCCGATTCGAGCACCCGGACGGCGACACCGTCCGGGCGGCGGAGGGGCACCTCATACCCGTAGACTGCACCGTCGCGGCGGACCTTCGCCTGGAACTCTCTCCATACGGCAGGATCGTCGAGGAACCGGATGATGGGCTCTCCGACCAGATCGTTCGCCCGGGAACCGAGGAGGGCAGCGCCCACGTAGTTGACCTCCTCGATGCGCGGTTCGCCGTCTCCGGGAGTGAGGATGAACGCCCCTGCTTCCGAATTGTCAAAGACCGCCCGGTAACGCTGCTCCCGTTCCCGGAGACCCAGGATGAGGAGCGATATGACTGCGCCGATTGCGACGAAGACCATCGCACGCGCGAGCGCCGCAACGACCGGTCCGGCGTCGCCCCCGGCGAAAGGCAGGGTCATTGCCAGGTAGCCCAGGGCGATGGCGAGCGAGAAAGCGATGCCGCGGCGAGGGAACCAGCAGGCGGCGAGCACGATAGGCAGATACATGAGGTGCGGAAAGACGCTCGTGATCCCGGCAACGAGCCCGGCAGCGTTTGCCACGAAGGCAATGACGACCGAGGCCGCAAGAAGGGGAAGACGGGCGTCCTCGCTTGCTATACCTGCGAACCGGCGCTGTCCGGCCATCAGGCTACCCGCCTCAGACCCGGGAGGGACTGTCTGCACGCAATCCGGGCGTACCAGGTTTGGATTTCTTCTTTACGGGAGATGTCATGCATGGTCTTTCATAAGGCGCTTTTACGTCTGGCCATTAAAACTGATCGCTCTTTACGCTGTCCTGATCCGGTATCGGCTTTTTTTACACTGGTTTCTCCGAGGAGACCCGGGGCCTCCGGGGTGTTCTGCACGCCCGGATAGGAGAATAAGGTCGTGCAAAGGCATATGCCATTCATTTCGCAATTACTGATCAGGATGAACCGGGTATAACCATGAAGATCGCACTTCTCCAGCTGAACACGGTCGTCGGCGACCTCGCCGGAAACGCCGACAGGATAGCGGCAGGCGTCGATGAAGCGGTCCATTACCGGCCGGACCTGATCGTGGCACCGGAGCTCTCCCTGCCGGGCTGCCCACCCCGGGACCTGCTGTTGCAAACGGGGTTTATCGCGCGCAGTCTCACCGTCCTCGGCGAACTTGCAGCCGACCTCAGGGATGCGCCCCCGGTTCTCGTCGGTTTCGCCGAGCCGAACCTCACCGGCACCGGCCGGCCGCTCTTCAACGCCGCCGCCCTCCTCCGGGACGGTGCGGTAAGTAAGACGTTCCGGAAGGCCCTTCTCTCCTCCGGCGTATTCGATGAAGACCGCTACTTCGAGCCGGGGCCCGGGATCCCGCAATCCCTCAACCTCGACGGGGTGACGGTCGGGGTCACCATCGGTGAGGAGATCCGGTGTGCCGGGCCGGTGCCGGAGGTGATCGTGAACCTCTCCGCATCGCCGTTTGCCGCAGGCCTGCACGCCCTGCGCGAGGAGGCGCTCTCGGAGATCGCAAGGACCCGCCAGGTCGCAATCGTCTCGGCAAATCTCGTCGGCGGGAACGACGATCTGGTCTTCGACGGTCGGAGCATTGCCGTTTCCGCAGACGGAACCCTCATCGCCCGCGGTGCGGCCTTTGCCGAGGGCGTCGTAACCGTCGATCTTGCCCGCCCCGTCCCGCAGGCGGTCGCTCCCGACGACCCGACACCTGAGGCGGAGATCTGGCGGGCGCTGGTCCTCGGCACCCGCGACTACGTCCAGAAATGCGACCTGACATCGGTCCTCATCGGCCTCTCCGGCGGGATCGATTCCTCGCTCGTGGCCGCCGTCGCCGCCCGGGCGCTCGGGCCGGAGAACGTCCTCGGGGTGCTCCTCCCTTCCCCACACACCTCCGCGGAGAGCATCGAAGACGCCCGGGAACTTGCGGCGAACCTCGGTATCGGGGTGCAGTGCATTCCAATTGCCCCTATGATGGAGGCGTTCGACGGCGCCCTCGCGGATGTCTTCGCGGGGCTTGCCCCCGACATCACCGAAGAGAACCTCCAGGCCAGGATCCGGGCGACGGCGCTGATGGCCCTCGCGAACAAGTTCGGCTCCATGCTCCTCTCGACCGGGAACAAGTCAGAGGTCGCGGTCGGCTACTCCACACTTTATGGGGATGCGGCAGGGGGGTTATCCGTGATCGCCGACGTCCCGAAGGGGATGGTCTACCGGATTGCCCGGTGGCTGAACGCACAACGCCCCGTCATTCCTGAGAGGGTGCTACAAAAACCTCCCTCCGCGGAACTCCGGCCCGGCCAGACCGACCAGGAGATCCTCCCCCCTTACGACCTTCTCGACGCGATCCTCCGCCGTCATATCGACTGTTTCGAGTCGGTCGACGAGATCATCGCCGCCGGGTATCCCGAGGAGACCGTCCGGGAGGTCGCGAGAATGGTCGATCGGGCAGAATTCAAGCGCAGGCAGGCTCCGCCGGGGATAAAAGTGACCGGCAGGGCGTTTTCCACCGACTGGCATATGCCGATCGCCGCGAAGCCCTGGTGGCAGTGATGGCGGTGACCCTCACCGACGACCTCAACCTCATCTACGACGCCCTCTTCGCAGCGTTCGGCCACCAGCACTGGTGGCCCGCAAGGACGCCGTTCGAGGCGATGATCGGCGCGATCCTCGCCCAGAACGTCTCCTGGACGAACGCTGCGCGGGCCGTCCGTAACCTCGAAGACGCCGGGATGCTCGACCCCCATCTCCTCGCTGCGGCCGATACCGCCGCCATCGCGTGCCTGATCGTCCCTTCCCGGTACTACAACCAGAAGGCAGAGCGGATCAGGGAGTTTTCCGCGGTCTACGTCGCCGAGTTCGGGGCCGACCCGGCGGCGATGGCGGCCGTAGAAACCGGCGAACTCCGCGAGCGGCTGCTTGCCCTCCGGGGGTTCGGGAAGGAGACGGCGGACACCATCCTGCTGTATGCCTGCGAAAAGCCGGTCTTCGTCGTCGATGCGTATACCCGGCGGATATTTTCACGCTACGGCCTCCTCCCTGAAGGGGCGTCCTACGACCAGACACAACAGTTCTTTGCCGAGAACCTTGAGTCGGACGCGGAACTCTTCAACGACTACCATGCCCAGATCGTGCGCCTGGGAAGCACCATCTGCAAAAAATCGCCGCTCTGCGACCGCTGTCCCATCCGGGAGGTCCGCGGGCCGCTCCGGTGTGCCGTGGGGCGGACGTAACCGCCCGCTCACTTCGCCCGGTAGATGTTCAGCCCGATCTTGATCTCCTCGTGCCCCGGCACCGGGACGTTCCCCTCGGTGGAGGCGATCGTGATCGACTTCCCGCTCTTGGACGCCCCGAACTCCTTTGCGAGGTCTACGCGTATGGTGAGAATGTTCTTCTCGACCGCCATATCGACGTTCTTCATCGTTTCCAGTAGTTGCGCTTCCCGTGGATATGCGCTTCGATCCGGACAGGAAAGAGAGTGCGGGATCCTGTCACCGCCGCCCGGAACAACAAACCCTATCCCGGCTTCCGCCCAACTCTATTCGCACACCGACTCCGATGAAGCAATGAATGCAAAATACAGTGTTCTGGAGAAATACTTCGGCTATACGTCCTTCCTTCCCCACCAGGAGGAGATCGTCGACACCGTCCTTGCCGGGCGCGACGTCCTCGCCGTCATGGCGACCGGGGGCGGCAAATCCCTCTGTTACCAGCTCCCCGCCCTCGTCTTCGGCGGGCTTACGGTCGTCGTCTCGCCGCTCATCGCCCTGATGAAAGACCAGGTCGACGGTCTCCGGGCAAACGGCATCCCGGCGGCGACGATCAACAGTTCGCTCGGGCGCGGCGAGCAGAAGATCATTGAGAGGGTGATCCTCGAAGGCCGCATCAGGATCCTCTACGTCTCGCCGGAACGGGCGGTGCAGCCGTTCTTCCTCTCGCTCCTTGAGCGTGCGGACGTCCGGCTCATCGCCATCGACGAGGCGCACTGCATCTCCATGTGGGGCCACAACTTCCGCCCCGAATACCGCCGACTCCAGGTGCTCAAAGAGCGGTTCCCCGCGGTCCCCGTCATCGCCCTGACCGCGACCGCCATCCCCGCCGTCCAGAACGACATCGCGGTGCAACTTGCCCTGAAAAACCCGGTCCGGTTCGTCGGGAGTTTCAACCGCAAAAACCTCACCTACCGGGTGGTGCCGAAGGCCCGCTACTTCCCGCGGCTGGTCGCCTATCTCGCCGAGCACCCAAACGATGCCGGGATCATCTACTGCTTCTCCCAGAAAGCAACGGAGGAACTCGCGAAGAAACTGCAGGATAAGGGATTCTCGGCGCTGCCCTACCACGCCGGCCTCCCCGACGCCGTCCGCGCGGAGCACCAGGAGGCATTCTCTCGCGGCGACGTCGCGATCATCTGCGCCACCGTCGCCTTCGGCATGGGCATCGACAAACCGGACGTGCGGTTCGTCATCCACACCGACCTCCCGAAGGATATCGAGTCCTACTACCAGGAGACCGGCAGAGCAGGGAGAGACGGGGAGCCGGGCGACTGCATCCTCTTCTATTCCCGTGGCGACTACGGCACAATCCGTTACGTCATCGAGAAGGAGGGCGGCGATGCGGTGCAGAAGGACGTCGCCTATCGCAAAGCCGGAGCGATGCTCGACTACTGCGAGACCGCCGGGTGCCGGAGGAAGTTCCTGCTCGCCTACTTCGGCGAGTCCTACCCCGAAGAGCGGTGCGGCGCGTGCGACCGCTGCGAGACAGAGATCCGGGTCTTTGACGGGACAGAGGTCGCGTCGGCGGTCATCGCCTGCATCCGCGAGACCGGGGAGCGGTTCGGCGCTTCTTACGTCGCCGATGTCCTCACCGGATCGAAGAATACGAGGATCCGCGAGAACGGACACGACCGGCTTCCTGCCTACGGCTCCGGCGGAGGCTACACCCGCGATCAGTGGCTGCTCTTCATCCAGGAGATGGTCGGGAAAGGGTTCGTCACGTCGACCGGCGGCCGGTACCCCGTTCTCGTGCAAAACGACCGGAGCCGGGAGGTGCTCGCGGGGGAGATCCCGGTACCGCTCGCAGAGCCGCGTCCTGAGGGCGTCGTCGCGGCACGGGTCGAGAACGACTACGACGAGATCCTCTTCCTCCGGCTGCGGCAGCTCCGGAAAATCGTTGCCGACCTCGACCACGTGCCGCCGTTCGTCGTCTTCCACGACCGGAGCCTCAAGGAGATGGCAACGTTCTACCCGGGCACCGGCGTTGCCCTCCTCGACATCTACGGCGTCAGCGAGGCGAAACTGAAACGTTACGGCAGGAGATTCCTCGACGCCATCGATAAGCACTGCACCGAACACGGGATCGGGCCGGAGCAGCGGAGCGGGTGACCCCGCCCTGCACAAACACCTTGAAATTGCCTCAACTCGATGTATTAATGAACAAGGAGTGCTAATATGCCATGTACAGGGCATATGCGGCTCATTTCATGGAACGTGGATCTCTTCCGCTCCGGTCTTAAGAGCGTGGAGAAGAAAGTCGAAGCGGTCTGCCAGCACTCGCCTGATATCGTCGCTTTCCAGGAGGTGACGGATCGATCCCTGCCGCTCTTCCGGGAAGAACTGGAGAAGTTCGGGCTGTTCCACTCCGTCGACAGCCTTGCGCTGGTGGAGATCGCGCGGGTGGCCTACATGGCCGAGCGGCTGAACGAACTTCGCGCGCGGGGCACAAACGATCCCTTTCAGTTCGCGTACAGCGCCTCCCGGCTCTCGGAACAGTACTCGCCTCCCGGCGAAGCAAAGGATTGCGGGTGCCTGATCGCGAGCAGGTATCCCCTCACGCCGCTAAACCCGCTGGACTTCGATATCCCGCGGAAACAGCGGGTGGTCTCCGCCGTCGTCAGCGCACCGGCGGGCGAGTTCGAGATCCACAACGTCCATGTGCCGACGGCCATAGGGAGCAGGAGGAACGAGATCGCCAAGGCCGAGACGCTGGTCGGGATCTACCGGCACCTCGCCGTTCAGTCGGCACGGCCGCGGATCCTCTGCGGCGATCTCCATATCCCGGAGGCGGAGCTTCCCGACGGGACGATCGTTCCGTTCTACCGCGACATCATCCCGGACAAAACCTACAGCACCACGATCTCCGAGAGCGACGAGTACCTCGGCCGCCCGAGACGGTGGTGGTACAACGCCGAGATGAATGTCCTCCCCGGTCTCGCGGAGTATGACCTCCCCGACGTCTTCCGGAGGCTGCACGGCTACCAGGCGAGAGAGTACAGCTGGTGCCCCGACCGCGGGCCCGAGGACGTGCCGAAGTGCAAACGCTACGACCACATCTTCGCGTCCGTGCGCCTCAACCCGACGGCGTGCTGGTACCTCCACGACCTGCGCGGGCAGGGGTTGAGCGACCACTCCGCCGTCGTGATGGACTTCGAGCCGTGAGCGGTGCGGCCGACGGGACGCAAGCCCAATCGGACTCACCATGACCGCTGTTTTCCCACAGGATCTATTTTTAAACCTGCAATCGAGAGATCATACCGGTGAAAAACGATGGTTGCACTTACTGAAGAGATGAAGACGGCGTTTCGCACAATGAAGGCGTTCCCGGTCGCCACTGCATCAAAGGGCGGCTGGCCGAACGTGGTTCCGATCGGGTTCGTCGAGCTCGTCGACGACGAGACGATCTGGATCGCGGACAACTTCATGAAGAAGACGCTCGCAAACATCCAGGAGAACCCGAAGATCTCTATCTACGTCTGGGGGCCCGAGACGAAGGGCTGCTTCCAGGTCAAGGGCGACGTCGAAATCCGGTCGAGCGGCCCGGAGTTCGAGAAGATGCAGTTCACTGTCCACTCGAAGATGGCGAAGGCACCGGCGAAGAACCTCCTCATCGTGAAGATCCGGGAGGTCTACGAGTGCTCCCCCGGACCGAAGGCCGGGGAGAAGATACTTTAACTTTTTTCTCCGGGATCCCTGCCGGGATCTGTCGTGGACAATCTCCGCGGCCCATGTAGGGAGCGATCGAAGGAACCCAAGGGTTCGTAAAAAGCCCGGCACAGCACTCTGTTGAAATGCATCACGCAACCCCCGGAGAACGCTGAGTTACCAATAGAGGGCAATAATGTTGCCTCACGCGAAGCCGCGAAGGACGACTTTCCGCAGGGAAAGGAGTTAGAACATCGTCAGGTGCGAAGAACGCGAAGGGAGGTCGATAATTTGACCCTCGGGGTGCTTCCTCAGAACTTTAGCGAAGCACTGCGTCTCGCGGCGAGCGCCGCCCCCCGTTCCGCACATTTTTCCCGCGCCGGAGCCAACGCATCCTCCGGGAAGTGACGGAAGAGTGAAGATAACTGCAGTTGTGGGAAGCCCGCGGGGGATGCGGAGCAGGACAAGAAAACTTGTAAATCTCGTGCTCGCCGGGGCAAAAGAGTCCGGTGCCGATATTGACATCATCGATCTCGGCGACCTGCAGGTCACCCCCTGCACCGCCTGCGAGAGCTGCAGCCTGGACGGAACGTGCGTCTTTGCCGACGATCTCCCCGCCGCGTACGACCGGATGCGGGATGCCGACGGGCTGGTCTTTGCCTCGCCGGTCTACGTCGACAACGTCAGCGGGCAGATGAAGGTCTTCATCGACCGGCTGGCGGACGCGATGCACTACCAGAACTTCGCCGGGAAGTACGGCTGCAGCGTCGCGACCACCGAGATCTCGGGAGGCGATGCGGTCACGGGCTACCTGAACCACGCGCTCAACTACCTCGGGGTGACGACGGTCGGGGGGATGAGCGTCGCACTCGGCAGCGACCCAGAGGCGCTCGACCGGGCGGAACCGGCGGCGCGCGATCTCGGGCGGCAACTCGTCCTCGCCGTCAGGGACCGGCCGCGCTATCCCGAGCAGGAGGCCGGGATGGCGGAGAACCGGAAGTACTTCGCCGAGATAGTGCGGGCGAACCGGGACTGGCGGCCGGACGGGTACGAGCGGTGGGTACGCGAGGGCTGGATCGGGGAGGAATAAAGAGACCGGCAGTCATTAGATCGTCTCGCCGGTACCGTTGGTTCCGGACCGGACATGGGGAGCTGTATCTTGCCATAGAAGAGCGGAACTACCGGTTCTGCTGAAACCGCGTTCCATCTTCATCCTTTCCTGATGAGGTTAACGCTGGGCCCGGCTGTCCCTAGGATCAACCTTTTTTCCTCGAACATCCCCATGCAGTGGACCGTGGGAGAATCGCCATTGGGGGTGGGGCTGACGGGGAGTGCGAGCGGAGCGAGCTTGAGCACCGATAGGTGCGAAGGGGGCACGCCCCCTCCCCTGTCTCCACCATACAGGGATCAGCCTACAACCCCACCCCGCCCGGCCTTCGGCCTCCTCATTCGCACCTAACGGTGCTCGAACTCCTGCCGTTCCGGCAGTCGTTCCCCGCCCCGAGGGGCGGGGGCAGTCATGGCGATAGGCGATGCCCCCTACGGGACATCGCTGGAGAAGATCGAAGGTCTTGGACTTGCGATGGACGGAACGTCCGGAGCACGAGCACCGCTAGGTGCGCAGCCCAGTGGAAAGCCGTGCTCCTGAGCACCCCTGATTGCGGCCATCTGGAGCAAACAGGGGGTTTCAACAAGGCCGAACTAACTTTCTTCAACGATTGGACGTGAATAATAGACGCCGGGAGGGAGATTTGAACTCCCGAGGTGCCAGGCACCAGTGGCTTTCAAGGCCACCGCCTTCCCGGACTAGACTATCCCGGCTCGCCTTAACCTATTGGTCACCGGACAAAAAAAGGTTGTTCATCCCCTGCGCGCGAAGACAACGGCAAGAAGCGCGAGGAGTGCGAGAGCAGCAGGGAGCGGCGCGGCCTGCGCAGGGGTGGGGGTCGCGTCCCCGAAGAGACCGGGCGCGGTCTGGCTTACCCGGACTGCGTCGGCGTTCGAGGCCGAGACCTGCACTGTGCCGCTGTCGTTGTAACTCATGGGATAGACCTTGACATAAACCAGGCCGCCCCGTGCGGCAACCTCCACGGTCTCAGGCTCGAGCATGCCCTTGTTGTTGACTTTATGGAGATTTCCATCCTCATCGACGTACTCGACCACCCAGTCGATCCCGGCCGAGGTCACGATCTTCACCGTGCCGCTTCTGGTGTCGACCTCGAAGTAGGCCGGGGCGGCCCGGCCGGCGGGGGAACTCGCGGAGATCATCGCCTCCGTCGGCGTCGGACCGGGTGTCCCTGCTACCACGAATACGGCGTC
The DNA here is from genome assembly GCF_019669965.1 of Methanoculleus chikugoensis. Lineage (NCBI taxonomy): Archaea > Methanobacteriati > Methanobacteriota > Methanomicrobia > Methanomicrobiales > Methanomicrobiaceae > Methanoculleus > Methanoculleus chikugoensis. The sequence continues at coordinate 1,651,795 of NZ_AP019781.1, forward strand.
GCCGATGTAGCCTTTGGTATCGGAGAAGGTGACCTCGTACGAGCCTCCTTCGGAGATGGGCACCTCAACGGAGAACGCTCCGTTCTTGTCGGTCGCCACGTACTTCGGCCCGTAGACGATAAAGCCGTCGCGTTCGACCCGAACCTGTACGCCTGCGTCACCGAGATCCGCGATCGAACCCCGGAGGTCGAGCGTGCCGTCGAAGTCCTGGTTGCCCGGAGAGTTGATCTTGAGACTCCCGGACCGGTCGACCAGATTGACGATCTGCTGTTTCTTCGAACTGCTTCCAAAGGTAGAGAGCGTGGGATCGACGATCTCAATCGAGTACTGCCCCGGTTCGAGGCCGTCCGTCTCGAACGTCGTGGAGAACGACCCGTCATTCTGGACGGTGATAATCTTTCGTTCAATCTCGTGTTTCATATACTGGGCACGATACAGTATAATCTCCGTGCTGAACCCGGGATTGATCGTTGGTTTGGGAAGTCCCTCCACGATCGTGGTACCGGTAATTTCGAGTGTATCGCCGATGTACACCGTCTGCGGGGCACTGAATGAGATATATGCGGCCGATGCCGTACCGACGAGCATCATCGCGGCGATGATCGTCAGCCATGCGATCCTTTTCATATCATTACATCCTCGAATATGAGGTATAATGGTATCCAAATTAACCGAGAAGCCGCTGGCGTCCTGGCGAGGGAAAGACCGCTTTGACGGACGGATCCTCGATACCCTGACGGTTATCTTTCGAAGCGGCGGGTGCTCCTGGAACCGGTGCCGGATGTGCGGCTACCGGCACGAGCGGTATCCCGACCTCCCGGGGGAAGAACTCGCCGAACGGATGATCCGCCAGGTCCGCTGGGTGAAAGAGAACTTCCGCGACGAGGACTACCAGGTGCTCAAGATCTTCACGTCGGGGAGTTTCTTCGACCCCGGCGAGGTTCCCCCCGCCGTCCGGCGCGCAGTCGCGGAGGCGTTCCGCGGCAAGGCCGTGATTGCCGAGACACGGCCCGAGTACGTCGAGGCCGACGCAGTCCGCGAGTTCCGGGAAGAGATCGATACCGGCGACTGGGATAAACCGCTTCACGTCGCCGTGGGCCTCGAGACCACGAACGATCTCATCCGGGAGAGGAGCATCGACAAGGGGTTCTCGTACGCCGACTTCCTCCGCGCCGCAGAGGTCGCCCACGCCGCCGGTGCGGGCATGAAGGCCTACCTGATGATGAAACCGCCGTTCCTGACCGAACGCGAGGCACGCGACGATATGATACGCTCGATCAGGGACGTCGCTCCCGTTGCGGACAGCGTCTCCATGAACCTCTGCACTGTCCAGAGCAGGACCGAGGTCGAACATCTCTGGAAGCAGCACGCATACCGGCCGCCGTACCTCTGGAGCGTCCTTGACGTGCTGATCGCCTCCCCGGTGCATATCCTCTGCGATCCTGTCGGCGGCGGACAGATGCGGGGGCCGCACAACTGCGGCGGCTGCGACCGCCCGATCGTGAAGGGGATCGCCGACTACTCGCTAACCGGCGACGTCGAACTCCTGCGTGCCCTGGCGGAGACGGAGTGCGGGTGCAAAGAAGAGTGGGAGTTCGTGCTGGATCAGGAAGAGCCGTTCTGTATGCCGCTCACCCGCTAGCACTTCTCCAGTTTCTCCAGCTGCTCGCAGAGCAGCGGGAGGAACGTTCCCGCATCGCTCACGACGCCTATCGCCTGCGTCGTGCCCCTGTCCATCAGTTTCGTAACCGATGCGGGGTTGATGTCGACGCAGACGGTCTTGACGTACGAGGGGAGGCAGTTCCCGACGGCGATCGAGTGCAGAAGCGTTCCCACCATCACCACCATCCCGAGATCGTGGATATGGCAGCGCATGGTGTCCTGCGCCTCGACGACGTCCGTGATCGTGTCGGGGAGCGGGCCGTCGTCCCGGATGGAGCCAGCGAGCACGAACGGGATGCCCTTCTTCACGCACTCGTACATGATCCCGCCGGTGACGAGCCCCTGGTCGACCGCGTTCTTGATGGAGCCCGCCCGCATGATCTCGCTGATGGCGCGGATGTGGTGCTTGTGCCCGCCGGTGACGAGCGTGCCCGTTTTGACGTTCATCCCGAGCGACGTGCCAAAGAGGTTGGACTCGATATCGTGGGTGGCGAGCGCGTTCCCCGCGAAGAGCACGTCGATGTAGCCTTCACGGATCATCGTTGCGAGAGCGTCGGCCGCTCCGGTATGAACGATGGCGGGGCCGCCGACGAGCGCAATCTTCTCGCCTTTCCTCTTTGATCTCAGGATCTCGCGGGCGATCTTTCCGATGATCGCCTCGCTCGGCCGCTCGGACGAGACGGTCCCGTGCATGAACTCGAAGGTGCTGACTTTCCTCGGCCGCTCGGGGTAGACCACGCGAACCCCGGTCTCGCTGACAACGACCGCATCCCCCGCCTTGATCTTCGCTATCGGGGTGCAGATCGCGCGCTTCTCCTTCTCGTCGACCACGATATGGCAGTCCATCTCGATGCGTTCGACGGGCAGCCATTCGTCCCGGTATTTTACAAAGGTCGGGTGATTGGTGGTCGAGTAGAACCCCTTCGGCAGGATCCGGTCGCCCTCTGCCGGTACGAGGGTGACGTCGCCGATCTCGGGGGTACGCGCGCCGAGCCGGTGCAGTTCGGAGAGGATGGCGTCGAGCAGGTGATCGTCGGGCGCCGTCACGCGCAGACGTGCGTAACTGGTGTCCGTCTTCAGCTTCCCGACATTGAACGTGAGGATCTCGAATTCGCCTCCCATATCCATGATCCTGTCAAACACCAGGGTCATGACGCCCGAATCGATGATATGGCCTTCTAGCTCGATTTCCCGGCAGGATTCCATGTTATAAAGATGGGTGATAGTCCGATAATACAGTTTCCCCGCCGGCCTCTCCCCCCAGAACACTGCCCCAGCCGCCGGTCCGTGACGATACTCTCCCGGGTGAGTGGCGGCGCGCACCGGTCCCGAGGGTGGGAAAACTTCGGCGCTCAAATTCTCTTCAGCGGGGTCGAGTGCGACAGGCGGGACGTCAGGAGACTGAGACAGTGCGGGTATTCCAGCAGCAGATGGCAGCACGGACGCGACTTTGATCGTGAGAAACCTGGAATGCTTCAAGACGTGAGGGAAAGCGAACGTGAGCACCGCAAGGTGCGGGGAAAGGAGTTCGAGCACCGCCGGGTGCGAAGGAGCGTTACTCCGAACTAACCTGTTCTTCGTGTTTCCGAAGCCCTATGCACTTCACTTCCGGCAGAGGTACTTCTGCACCAGCGCCAGTTCCTCGCGGGTGTTGACGTTGAAGGCAAGCCGTCTGTCGCGCAGGAGAAGTTGCAACTCGTCCTGTGCCGCACCGGAATCGCCCGCCGTCAGGATGTTGATCCCGGCGGGGCAGGCCGGGATACCGTCGACCGCTTCCGTGTACCGGGTGCGGCAGCCGTGCTCCTCGCAGAGGTCTCGGGGCACCCACGTCGAGCATGCCGGCGTTCCCGCCCGGCGCCAGGCGTCCTCGACGGCGGTGACGATATCGGGCGCAAGACAGGGGAGGTCGGATACGCAGGTGAAGAAGGGCGTTCCTTCTTCCTCCAGGTCCGCCGCAGCGGCGTTGATGTCTTCGATGTAGCCGAGCCCCTCCGCTTCGTACAGGCCGACCCCCTGCGCCCGGCACCAGTTCTTGGTGAACGGCGTCCGGTACGAGGCGACCACGACCACCTCGTGGCCTGCGGCCGTGAAGGCGTCGGTGACGTAAGAGAGCATCGGCCGGCCGCAGATGGTGACCAGGGGTTTCTCACCCATCCGGAGACGGGTACCTCGCCCCCCGGCCATGATCAGGGCAAGCATGCTTCGAGCGCCTCAATGAGTTGCCTGTTCTCCTCGTGGGTCCGGACGGCCACGCGGATGTGCCGGGGGAGCCCGAACGACCGGCAGTCCCGGACAAGAAGGCCGCGGGAGAGGAGCCGCCCAACGAGCACCTCCGCCTCCATCGGGACTTCAATAAGGATATAGTTCGCAGAGGGGGGCGCATAGCCGAGATTGAGAACATCCAGGCGGCTGCAGAGCCAGGCACGCTCCCGGGCAATCCGCTCCCGCGACTCCTCAAGGAGGTCGTAGTGCCGGAAAGCCTCGATCGCGAACGACTCGGCGAACGCGTTCACCGTCCAGGGAAGGCGCACCGTCTCCACCCTCTCGATGAGCTCGGGCGCGCCGAAGGCGTAGCCGAACCGGATGCCCGGCACGGCGAAGCTCTTCGTGAGGGAACGCAACAGAAAGAGGTTCTCGTGGGAGACGTCGACAACGCTCTGGGCCGGGTCGGAGAGTTCAATGAAGGCTTCGTCGAGGAAGAGGCACGCTCCCCGGCCGGCGACCCCCTCAAGCAACCGGAGGACTTCCACCCGGGTCAGAAGTTTCCCGGTGGGGTTGTTCGGGTTGCAGAGGAACCGAACGGCAGCCCCGTTCTCATCCGCCGTACACCGGGCACCGGCAAGCCTCACCGACACCCCGTACTCGGCAAACGTCGGCGACTCGACATAGGCGGCATCACCGGTCCCGAGCACGGCAGAACAGAACGCGCGAATCAACTCGACGGAACCGTTGCCGACGGCGACCTCTGCGGCATCGCGCCCGAATGTTCTGCCTATTTCCTCTTTGAGCGTCACATACCGGTCGTCGGGGTAATCTTTCAGCGCCGAAACGTCCGGAATCCAGGGGATATCCGGAGGATACGGATTCACGTTAGCACTGAAATCAAGCAGCTCGCCCATCTCCCGGGTGCGGTGCCAGCGCACCCGGCCGCCATGTTCCGCCCTTTCGGGGAGATTATCTCTCATATTCGTGGCAACTCTTTGAGGATACGTTGTCGGCTGCTATCCATAAAACCGTTATGTCGGGCAGAATTTCATACCGATAGATATATATACCATCCGGATATTATTATGCCTTATCTGATGCAGTCAGACGAAAAGGTTACGATTGTCTGACAAATGGCCGACAAGGGGCAGCCACATGTCAGATATGAGTGATTGAAATGATGGATCGGATAACAATCAGATTGCCACGGCAACAGGTCGAGATGCTCGAGAGGCTGGTGGAAGCCGGCGAATTCCCCACAGTATCGGAGGCTGTGCGGTATTCGGTCAGGGCGCTTCTTGAAAGGCATGGAAACCGTGTTCTACGTGAGGCCGACCAGATTTCATTCAAAGTTTAGGAGGTATATTGATGCAGACGATCATCAACGAAGCGTTAAGACACGCCGAACGTGAGAAGTACCTGAAGACGGACATGGCAGATGGCGAAGATGACATCATCGGCCAGCCACGCATTGTCATCGTAGGATGCGGCGGTGCGGGCAACAACACCGTCAACCGGCTGTACCACATGCAGGTCAGCGGTGCGGAGACAATCGCGATCAACACGGACAAGCAGCACCTGGACATGATCCAGGCCGACAAGAGAGTTCTTGTCGGCAAATCGCTCACCAAAGGCCTTGGAGCCGGCGGGTTCCCCGACGTCGGCAGGCGTGCAGCCGAGATGGCCCGGCCCACCCTGGAGAACCTCCTCTGCGACGCCGACCTCGTCTTCATCACCGCAGGTATGGGCGGAGGCACCGGTACGGGCACCGCCCCGGTCGTCGCGCAGATCGCAAAGGAGCAGGGCGCCATCGTCGTCGGCATGGTCAGCTACCCCTTCCAGGTCGAGAAAGCCCGGCTTCTCCGCGCGGAAGAGGGGCTTGAACAGCTCTCGTCCGCTGCCGACTCGGTGATCGTGCTCGACAACAACCGCCTCATCAAGTACGTGCCGAACCTCCCGCTCGGCCAGGCGTTCTCGGTCATGGACCAGCTCATCGCGGAGACCGTCAAGGGCATCAGCGAGACGATCACGGAGCCTTCTCTCATCAACATCGACTACGCCGACGTGCGTGCCATCATGAGCAAGGGAGGCGTCGCCGTGATGCTCGTCGGCGAGAGCAAGCAGCAGAACAAAGCCGAGAGCGTCGTTCACGAGTGCCTCAACCACCCCCTGCTGGACATCGACTACCGCGGAGCAACGGGCAGCCTCATCCACATCACGGGCGGAAACGACCTGACCCTCCAGGACGCCGAAGAGATCGCAAGCTCCCTGACCTACGAACTCGACCCCCACGCGGACGTCATCTGGGGGGCGCGGGTGAACAGCGAGTACGAAGGAAGAGTTCGTGTCATGGCAGTCATGACCGGCGTGAAAAGTGCACAGATCCTCGGAAGCCACCGCGCCTACGAACCCGCGACCCAGCGGTCCGGCGCACCTGCCAACAGGCGCATGGCCAGGGACGCCCCGAGCGGGGGCGGCCTCATAGACTTCCTCTAAAATCCCCTACCCTCTATCATACCTTTCTTAAATCGGAATCGTTTCACGGAGGCGCCCTCCATGCTTCTACGAAATACTTAAGAGCACAGATGACGTTTGAATTATAGACGTTCTTGTATAATCCCTCCAGCACGGGGTGTATTGTGCAGGGCATAGATCCACCGGATCTGCGATTGCCAAAGTACCGGGGTTGAACACATGAGCAGACAGATGAACGACGGTCTCGATCACCGAGTCCGGGAAGCGTCTTTTCTTGTGGTGTGGCCGCTACACGAGCCTCCGGCATCCTGCAGCACACAGGAGCGGCCTTTTGCTGGCGGGGATATGAGACAGGTACCGAATGTCGAGGATTGGTAAAGAATGCTGAACGATCTGATTGAAAAGAGAAAAAAGGTCCTTGCGGAGTCTGAACAGCACAAAGACCGGCGAAACGAGCTGAACGCGCTTGCCAGCAAAAACGCCAGGGAACGCAACACGTTGAATGGCCAGACCCGCGAGTTCGTCGAGGAGGCGCAACAGCACAAGGAGCAGCGGGATAAGATCAACGAAGAAGTCCAGGCGCTGAAAGACCAGAGAAACGATTACAACGACAAGGCAAACGCGCTCTTCGAGGAGATCGAGTCCTTCAAGAGAGAGCACGGCAACCTCCAGAACCGGGGCATCAAGGAACTGCAGAAGCAGATCGAGCACCTGGAGTTCAAGCAGCAGACCGAGGTCTACAGCACCGATAAGGAACGTGAGCTGATCGAGAAGATCAAGCAGCTCAAGGCGGCGGCGAAGGACCAGGAGGCCGAGCTCGAACAGAACAAAGAGATGCGGACGAAGCTTACCGACGCCCGCGAGTTTCGCAGACTGGCGTCCGAGATCCACAAGGATGTCACCGAGAAGGCCGAAGCCGCACAGCAGCACCACGACCTGATGGTGGAGTCTTACAGGAAGGCCGACAAGTCCCGCGAAGAGGCCGATCAGGCCCACCAGCAGTTCGTCGAGGCCCAGGAGGCTGCGGACGAAGAGCACAAGCAGTTCATCGCCTGCCAGAAGGAGCTCCGTGACTACGACAAGGTTATCTCGGGTCTCCGGAAGAAGACCAAGAAGACCAAAGTCACCAAAGAGCAGAAGGCCGTCCGGAAAGAGGCGGAACGTGTCTTCCAGCAGTTCCGTGACGGTGAGAAGATCACCACCGACGATCTGCTCCTGCTTCAGCGTGCAAAACTCATCTAATACTTTTTTACCGCGCCGCAAATCATTTAATAGATCTGAGGCGATGTTCTATTGAATGGCAAAAGAGCGGACGCTCGTCCTCTGTGTCGATCGCGATGACGATCTCGGGTTTAAAGCCGGGATCGATGGCCCCATCGTGGGCAGGGAGGCATGCCTCCATGCGGCGACCTCGCTCGCCCTGGTCGATCCCGAGGACTCCGACGTCAACGCGATCTTCGAGACGATCAAACTCCACGACGAACTTACCGGGAAAGGGGAAGAGGTCGCCGTCGCCGTCATCTGCGGCAACCATATGAACCTGCTCGAGGGTGATCGGCGGGTAGCGTCCAGTCTCGACGCAATCCTCTCCGCAACGGGTTCCACATCCTGCATCATCGTGACGGACGGAGCCGAGGACGAGTACGTCCTCCCCATCATCCAGTCCCGGGTGCCGGTCAGCAGCGTGCGGAGAGTCGTGGTCAACCAGATGCCGAACCTCGAGGGGACGTATTATATCTTACGGCGTCTGCTCGACGACCCGAAGGTTTCGAAGATCGTGCTTGTCCCGGTCGGTCTCGCGATGCTCCTCTATGCCGTGGGATACCTCCTCGGGTACCCCGAGGGTGCGACCATCGTCGTCGTCGGCGTCATCGGCACCTACCTGCTCTTCAAGGGCATCGGAATAGACGAGGTCTTCGGTTACCTGATTACCTCGCTGAAAGCATCGCTCCACGGCGGGAGGTTCACGTTCGTCTCCTACATCGCTGCGATACTCCTCGGTATCGTCGGGATTATCCTCGGGCTCATAAGCCTCCTCGAATACTACTCCCCGTTCGGCATCGTCATCCAGGTGCTCGCGTTCATCTACGGTGCCGTCGCCTGGTTCACCGCCGCCGGCCTCGTGGCATCGGTGGGAAAGATCATCGACGTCTTCTTGAACGAACGCGAAGCCATCCAGCGGGTGATTGCCCTGCCGTTCTTCGTTCTGGCGATCGGGGCCATCGCCTACGGGGCAAGCATCTACATCCTCTCGATCAGCAGCGAGATCTCCGGGTTCCCCATAACGAGTACGAGCGGTGCGCTGTATATCCTCTTCGCGATAATCGGAGGGCTCTTCTGCGCCTTTTTCGGCGTATACCTCCAGTCGTTCCTGGGCCGCTGGGTCGACGAACGCGAACCGGTCGCGAACCAGTCGCACTGAAGAGACGTGGCGGCGCCCGATCACCTTTCAGAACCCAGGTTCTCCCCGTCTTGCGGGAGATTCCCGCCCCTCACTTCTCGACGACATAGCGGATGAAGCGTTTCGGCCTGATAACGACCGCAGTTGTAGACGGCACTCATCGGGCTGTGTGACGATGCCAGACGCCCCGGATCGTCCCTGCCGCGAGGCAGCAGCGGCCCCAAAAGACTCTCAATTCACCCGCCACACCCACCGCGCCCTTACGGGGATCGGGCCGCTGCCGCAGGCGTGAGCACGGCCGTAACGCCGTACTCGAAAGACCTGAAGGTAGCGTCAAAAGTCCGGCTTACCGACGATCAGGCAAAATAGCCGAATCCATCGGGGAATTCGCTGACGTTCTCGTAGTGTTTGACGTCCTGAGAGGTAACGACGGTGAGCGAGGGCACGACCACGCCGAACCGGTGAGCGGGGAACCAGTACGACCCCTGCCCGTAGTCGTTCGATGCATCTTTCACGCGCACCTCGATGCGCTCGAGATCGAGATACTGAACGCTGGCGTTGTTGAAGTTCAGTATCTCGAGTGCTTTCTGCCTCAGATCGGATTTCCCAATGAGGAGAACGAGGAACCCGATGCCGTCGTCTATCGTATAGTTCATGGTGACGACGGCATCCGCCTTCTCCAGCCGGACGGTGACGTCTTTGACGGTGATGTAACTGTACCGCTCCTCGCCCGCCGCCACCGCGGGAGCAATGAGAGCAGCCACCAGCAGCAGCGCCATGCCGACCGCCAACCGTTTCATGGTATAGCGTATATAGAGCGGCTCATAAAGCCTTTATGGTCGATCCGCACCAAATCGGCCGCATACACGACCGTCTGACGGATAGGGCGCGCAAGAGAGGTTTTTCCGGAGCGCCGGATGCCGCCGGCGCACCGTGCGGGAGCATCCGCGAGAATAACTCCCGAAGGGAGAGATTCCATCGACATCCGACCGCTACGCTCTCCCCACGGGTATCAAAAAGTGCTTCGGGATCTCACTTCGCATGAGCGAGGACAATCTCGATGCTTGATACGTTAGTCTTACCGGTATCGGTGTCGATCATCTCGGTCGACGTAAAGATCTCTTTTTTGTCCACGTTTGCAAGGAACCGGTTGAGCGCGATCTCCGCCGTATCGACCGCACGTGAAATTGCCTTCCCCCGGGCCTTAATCGCGACTTCCTCCGCTCCGTTATTGAACTGAGTGACCACCGCAAGCACGTAGTTCATGACAGGTTTGTTTCCTACGAATACTGTGTTGTCCTTTATCATTAGCCCACCTCGTCTAAAGGTACTTCTTCGAGCATATCAGTTCTGCGTTGAGGACGGATGCGCCTGCGGCCCCACGGATAGTGTTGTGACCGAGCGCAACGAACCGTAATCCTTCACGGATTCTCCCGACCGACACCGTCATGCCTCGCCCGCGGTTACGGTCGAGCCGTGGCTGCGGACGGTCGGGCAGGTCGAGGAACTCAACGGCCTTCTCCGGCTGTAAGGGTAGATTGTTGAAGGGTGACTTAAAGTTTGCGTAAACTTTTTTCACCTCGGCAACCGGCTCCTTCACGTCGATCCAGACCGCAATGGTATGCCCGTCGATGACAGGAACCCGGTGGCAACTTGCGCTCACGCTGAACGGAGCCGGAGTCACCTCGGAACCGTCAAACGATCCCATGATCTTCAGCGTCTCGATCTCCATCTTCTCCTCTTCGGAGCCGATGTAGGGAACGACGTTATCATAGATGTCCATAGCGGAGACGCCGGCAAACCCGCCCCCGGAGATAGCCTGCATGGTCGCCACGCGCACGTCATGGAACTCGAACGATCTCAAGGGTGCAAGGGCCAGCGCAAGGACGATCGTCGAACAGTTCGGGTTCGTCACGATGAATCCCTCACGCCCGCGATCCCGCTGGACGTCGATCAGACCGAGGTGATCCGGGTTGACCTCCGGGATCACCAGCGGAACGTCCGCATCCATACGGTGCGACCGGGCGTTGCTGCAGACGCCGATACCCGCATCAGCGATCTCCGTCTCAAGAGACGCCGCCACCTCGGGAGGGAGCGCCGAGAAGACGAGATCGCAGTCCTTCAGGCTCTCGACGGTTGTGGGAGTGACGACGATATCGCTGACATTGTCCGGGTACGGCGCATCGAGGCGCCAGTTGACCACTTTGCCGTACGGTTTTCCCGCACTCCGCTCAGATGCGGTCAGCGTCTGAAGATGAAACCAGGGATGATCCGCCAGCAACTGAACAAAGCGCTGTCCTACCGCTCCTGTGGCACCAAGCACTCCTACATTGATCATAGACAAAAATATCTGTAGTGTAGGAGGTATTAAAAGAGTTGGTTTCTTTACTCCATGGAGATCGCTTCTGACGGGCACTCGTCGACGCAGGTCTCGCAATCGACGCAGAGATCGATGTCGACCTTCGCCTTCCCGTCTTCCATAGTGATGGCGGAAGCCGGACAGACATCCACGCAGGTTTCACAACCGGTACACTTTTCAATATCAACAACTGCTGCCAATTTGATTCCTCCGAATGTACATAGTTTACAATCGCATCAAAAATAAATTTCGCTTTCCTTATCACAGCCCGAGGACATCCTGCATACTATAGATGCGCGGTTCCCTGCCGACGACCCAGCGTGCGGCCCGGACGGCGCCCTGAGCGAAGACCGCCCGGTCGTAGGCCCGGTGGGAGACCTCGATGCACTCGAAGTTCCCGGCAAAGAGGACGGAGTGATCGCCGACGATATCGCCGCCGCGGACGACGTGGACGCCGATTTCGCCTTTCCGCTCGGCCTCGCCGACACGGCCGTAGACTTTTTCGCGGCTTCCGAGTTCCTGGTCGAGGATCTCGAGGATGGTCTTTGCCGTGCCGCTCGGGGCGTCCTTCTTGTAGCGGTGATGGGCTTCGGTGACCTCGATGTCATAGTCACCGAGCTCGCGTGCCGCTTCCCGCACGAGTTTCCAGAAGATGTTGACGCCGACGGAGAAGTTGCTCGATATCACCGCCGGGACGGTTCCTTCGACGGCGCTCGCGATCGTCGTCCGCTGCTCGGGGGAGAACCCCGTCGTCCCGACGACGAGCGCCACGTCGTTTCGGGCGGCGGCTTTGATGTTCTCGACCGCAGCGGCCGCAACGGTGAAGTCGATCAGGACGTCGGGCTTCTTCTCGTTCAGGAACGCATCTATCTTCCCCGCCGGGACGACCTCAGTCCCGAACAGCGTTCCTTCCCGTATATCGATGCCGCCGACCAGCTCCATGTCGGGGGCTTCATCGACGATCCGGCCGATGTTGGTGCCCATACGCCCCAGGGCACCGGATACGACTACCTTAACCATGGTTTACCAGCACCTTCCTCAGTTGTTCCGTCTTTGCTTCGTCAAGTTCGTCGAGCGGCAGCCTGACCGGTCCCGCGGCCATCCCGATGAGCTCCACCGCCTTCTTCACGGGGATGGGGTTCGTGTCCACGAACATCGCCCGCATGAGGGGAGCAAGTTCATAATGCAGAACCCGTGCGCGGGCAAGGTCGCCGGCCCGGAAGGCCTCGTACATCTCCACCATCCGGCGGGGGTCGACGTTTGCCGTCACCGATATCACGCCTGTGCCCCCTATGGCGAGGACGGGCATGGTCATTGCATCGTCCCCGGAGATCACGCTGAACTCCTCGTCCTGCGTCTCCTCGATGATGCGGGAGATCTGGGTGATGTCGCCGCTCGCCTCCTTGATCCCGACGATGTTCGGGTGTCTCGCGAGCTCGGCCACCAGGTCGGGCTGGAGGTTCTGCCCCGTCCGGCCCGGGACGTTGTAGAGGACGATCGGGAGATCAAGGTCGGCGAGCTTCGTGAAGTGCTTGATGAGCCCGGAGCGGTTCGGTTTGTTGTAGTACGGGCTGATGACGAGCGCGCCGTCCGCACCCACGTCCTTCGCCGACCGGGTCAGGCGAACGGCCTCCTCCGTGTTGTTCGAACCCGTCCCGGCAAGCACCGGCACCCGTCCGTCGACGACCTCGACGGTCTTACCGATCACCAGTTCGTGCTCCTCGAACGTGAGCGTCGCGGACTCGCCGGTCGACCCGCAGGGCACGATACCGTGAACCCCGCGCTGCAGGAGTGATTCTATGTTGGACTGCAATCCTTCAATATCGAGACCCGCCCTCGAGTCCCGGTAAAAAGGGGTAATGATTGCCGGAAGGATTCCCTCAAACATATAGTTTGGTTTAACGCTTCCTGGTATTTATCTTTCTTGAGATGTACCCGGCAACCCGGTTCCGGACGGTCTTGCTGTCAATCATGGCAACTTCGGCGACCGCGTGTTTATTCTCTTCAAAGTCTCCGCTGAATCTGCTGCGGTGCTTGACGATCAGTTCTTCGCCGAGGTTCTTGATGTATGACGGTTTTATTCCCATGTGGACCTACCCTTACAATTGTGCATAGGTAATGCGATTCGACAGTTTAAGAATATTTTGTGCGACCGTGACCGGATCTTCCCCAAGAACCCGGATCATCGGCTCTTTCCCCACGGCCCCCCGGTCATAGATGACGTCGGGCACGCCCTCCCGGCAGCAGGAGGCGACTCCCCAGTCCATCGTCTGCACGCCCGGCGGTTCGTTCTCCCGGTCGAACGAGCAGACCTCGAAGAGGAGGTTATCGAGCTCCGGGAGGATTGCTTCCGAGAAACGGATGTTCGCGGCGCTCCGGATGCGCGGGTCGAAACGCATGGCCGTAATGACGATCCGGGCCACGTGGTCGCTTGCCCCGAACGCGATCTCCCCGACGGGGTGCACCGCTTCGCCGAGCCTGACGATCCGGCCGAGGACTCCCGCCACATCGTCTTTGCTCCGCGCATCGGGCAGGGCGTAGCCGATGTTCATCCCGACCTCCGGGATGAGCCGGGCGTCCATCCGCTCAACCAGGAGCGCTACGGCCTCTTCCAGACGATCGACAACCTTCTCGCGCTCTTCCTGCATCATACCTTCTATCCTCGGTCCGGGAGTCATATATGGATTGCGCTCAGCCGAGACCTACATCGCCGCGGACCTCCGCGAGCCCCTCGATCGCGAGGCGGTAGAACGTCTCCATGTCCATCAGGGATTCAATCATCCGGATCCTCTCGCGCTCGCAGCCGGCGGCAAACGACTTCTCCTTGAACTTCTTCTTCACCGTCCGGGGGGTGACCTCGTCGATCGCCCCGCCTTTCACCAGGGCGCAGGCGATGATCAGGCCCGAGGCGCTGTCCGCCGCCTGGAGCGCAACCTCGACCGGCCGGACATAATCCCCAAAGAGCATGTGGTTGTGGCGCCTGACGACATCCGCGATCTCTTCCGGGACACCGTTCTCGACGAGTATCCGGTAGCCCTCGACGCCGTGCCGCTCCATATCCCCGCCGACGACGTCGTAGTCGATGTCGTGCAGAAGGCCGATGACCTCCCATGTCGCGGCATCCTCGCCGAGCTGCTCCGCGACCTTCCTCATGATGGCGGCCGTGGCATGGCTATGTATGATATGGGATGGCGACGTCACGTAACGCCGGAGCAGGGCCAGTGCCCCGTCTCTCTCCATAAGCGTGGGATTGTCGGTCGACCCGGATAAGCGTGTGGGTCGCCCCCACCCTATGGATAGAGATATACCTGCACGTACCCCACCTGTTTACATGAATCTACGGGTTCTTGAGGTGCTGGCCGCATTCGGGTGTCTTGCACTGTTTGTCGTGCTGCTGGTGACGCTGCCCGATCTTATGGTAGAGATGAAGGGGTTTGCATACGTCGCCGCACTGGTCGCCTTCATCGCCGCGCTCAGTATCGCCGGCTACCTGATCGATAAAAAGGTCGCTTAACTCCGTTTTTTCTTTATATTTTTCTTGAACCGGTAGTAACTCAGCGGATGGTTGACCCGTTCGCAGTCTTTGTCCCGGTTGGCGCAAAGCCCGAACGTGCGCATGGTGGCGCATGACGGCGGGGTATACTCGGTGCCGCCCCGGCCGGAGATGTGCTCCACCTGGTACATCGTCATATCCGGGTCGAAGTCCGGAGCGCGCGCGAATACGTCCGCTATCTGGGCGACGTTCAGCCCGATGGTGTGGAGGAACGCCGTGATGGCGAACCGACCCATGTGCGTCAGGTTCGTTCCCGCGGTGATCGCCTGGATGAGCGCGCCGATGCAGGGCGGGAACGCCTCCTCCCTGACCTCGCCGAACTGCTCGAGGGCCTGCTGCTGCTGCAGCGCGGCAATCTCGCCTGTAACCGGCGCGAGACGTTCGCAGATCCCCCCCGGAACCCGGAGCGGCAACTGGTCGGCGATGATCGCCCGGATCCGTTCCCGGATAAGTTCATCGATCTCGCCCGCCTCAAGGTTCACGCCTCCCTGCCGGACCTCCCGGTTGACGAGCCGCCACCGCTTGTCGCGCAGGTGCGGAACCAGTTCGACGTACCGGGTGACCGGCATTGAAACCGCCCGGGTATCGATGCCGACACTCTTGGCAACGAACCGCCGTATCTCCGGCTCTTCGGCCGCGAGGAAGAAGGATGCGCTTTCGGCCTCGTAGCGGGCAAGGCGGTCGATGAGCGACCGGTCGCCGATGCAGGAGACGAGCATCCGGGCAAGCGCGTAGCTCGCGATCTCGAGTTCGGGCTTGAGGTTCCGGGTATCTTCGTCCCCGAACTCCTTTTTGAACGTGACCGCGGCAACGACCCGCTCCTTTGCCCGCTCGAGTGCCGCGGCGCCCGGGCTGCCGGTAAGGAACTCTTCGAGCGACTCAACGTGCCGGCGGGCCAGCTGCTGCGATTCTTTCAAAAAGGGGTATTTGATGAGTTCTTTGCGGTCGAGTACAATATCCATCAATCGGCCTCGATCCGAGGAGCAAGGAGGTACTCGACGCGGCCGTTGCCGTCCGCAATGTCAAAGACAAACCTTACCGGGTGATCGATGCCGAGGTAGACCTCCACCTCGTCCGCGCGCGCCATGACCCGGCCCATGTCCTTTAAGTAGTCGATCGAGAAGAGAGAGCGGGCCCGCACCGGGTTTAACGCGACGAGTTCATCCTCGCCGAGCGCGAGTTTGATGTGGTCGGTATCCCCCTCCGCCTCCATGTAGAAGGTCATGGCATCGGGGTCGATCCCGAGCGCGATCTTATCGGAGATGACGGCAGCGGCTTTGATGGCGTTGTTCAGCGCGTCGCCCGGGACGACCGCCTTGCCGGGGAGGTCGATTCCCGGAGGGTTCGGGTCTTTCCGGATGGTGTTGACGTCAAGGAGCGAGATGGAGTAGCGGTAGCCGCCGAAACTCAGTTCTAGTTTCCGCTCTTCGTCGAGCAGGTTCAGGGTCAGCGCGTCGCCCTTCCCCATCATCCCGATGATGTTCTTCATCTTTGCGATATCCAGACCCAGCTCCCCGGTCGTTGCCGAGAAAGAGTTGAACGCCGTGCTCTGGAGTTCCAGGGAGACCATGGCCACGTTTGCGGTATCGACGGAGCGTGTCCGGATCTGGTCCTCGGCCGTGTGCAGGCGGCATTCCGTCACCAGTGCGGCGATCGCATCGATGGATTCCCGAAATATTTCTGCGTCAATCGTTGCCTTTAACATTGTGACCCCTTATTAAACTCTCGTTGAAAGTATATAATCACCCTATTCATTATAGTGCTTTACGATCAAAATCGGCAAAAGGCTCATGACATCGGTCGCGGCAGACACCGATCGCCCGTACTCGGAACCGTATCATTGATGTTTAACAGCATCGAATACTATACATAATCTTCTTGATTGTGCCGGCGGTGCGGGCAGCCATCCGTCGACCTCAGGTGGAGGGTAGCTCCCAATGGGTTCTCAATGGACTAAAGACAGCGTCTATCGAAAGGCGATGAAAGCGGGATACCGGGCACGCGCCGCCTACAAACTGCTGGAGATCCAGCAGCGAAACGGCATCATCAGACCCGGCGACAACATCGTCGACCTCGGGGCGGCGCCGGGCAGCTGGCTGCAGGTGCTCCGCGACCTGACCGACGGGAAGGTCATCGGCGTGGATCTCAATCCCATCGCGCCCATGGAAGGCATCACCACCATCGTCGGGGACTTCACCGACCCTCTTGTTCAGGAGCGTATCCGCGAGGAGGCCCGCGGTGTCGTCAACGTCGTGGTCTCCGACGCCTCGCCGAAACTCTCCGGGCAGAAGAGTTACGACCAGGCCCGTGCAATCGGGCTCGGCGAGGACGCACTGGCGTTTGCCTGCACGATCCTGAAACCCGGCGGCAACATGGTGATCAAGTCGTTCCAGGGCGAGCTCTTCGGCGAACTGATTGCCGAGGTGAGGAAGCATTTCTATTCCGTCCGGGGCTACAGGACGAAGGCGTCGCGGAAAGGGAGTGCCGAGACCTATATTATTGCAAAAAATTTCAAAGGAACCTGCGATGGTGCTGAAAGACCCTTATAACCGAACCGTAACCAACCTCAGGATCAGCCTCACCCAGCGGTGCAACCTGCGGTGCATCTACTGCCACGCCGAGGGCGAGGTGAACCCGGAGGAGCAGATGAGTGCCGAGGATATCGCCGAGCTGATGCAGGTGGGCGTGCAGTTCGGGATCAGGAGCATCAAGTTCACCGGCGGGGAGCCGCTGCTCCGCCGCGACCTCGTCGATATCATCCGCTCGGTGCCGCCGGGAGTGGAGTCGTCCCTGACGACGAACGGAACGCTGCTTGCGGCGAAGGCCGCGGAGCTCAAAGAGGCCGGGCTTGCGCGGGTGAACGTCAGCCTCGACACCCTCCGCCCCGAGCGCTACCGGCAGATCACGGGCAAAGACTGCCTCGCGGACGTTCTTGAGGGGATCGACGCGGCGATCGAGGTCGGGCTGACTCCGGTCAAGCTCAACATGGTGCTCCTCGACGGCATCAACGAGGACGAACTGGACGACTTCATGGCGTTCGTCCGGAGCAAGCGCGACGTCATCCTCCAGGTCATCGAGCTGATGGAGTTCAACGAATGCAAGTTCCACGGAGACGTGGATGGCGTCGAGCAGGACCTGAACGAGCGGGCGAAACGGGTCGTCACCCGCCGGATGCACCACCGCAAGAAGTACTGCCTCGACGGCGCCGAGGTCGAGGTGGTGCGCCCGCTCCACAACACGGAGTTCTGCGCATTCTGCAACCGCCTGCGCGTGACCTCAGACGGGAAACTCAAGCCCTGCCTTCTCCGGAGCGACAACCTGATCGATATCCGGGGCAAGCACGGCAAGGAACTCGAAGATGCCTTCCGCGAAGCCGTCGGCAGGCGAAAGCCGTTCTTTACGTAAGCGATGTTCGGCCGCGATCGCGGCCGAACGGAGCTTGAGAAAATTGCGCAGCAATTTTCGATGCGCGACTGGCCGAAGGGCAGGAGCGTGAGCACCGGAGGTGCGAAGGCGATGTTCGGTCTTTTCGAACTCCGGCCCTGTGACCCGTCATTACTCGAAGACCTTCGGCCATCTCACACTCCGATTCGGTAGAACAGAGCCCCCACCGCCCCGTATCACCGCCATTGTTACCGGGAAGGAATACTTTTTGTACCTCTCTCCCCAATAGGAGAGAATATGCTGGAAATGAACGAGTACGTCCGCGTCATGCAGAAGTTGTACAGCAAATCGCTGATCCTGGAGAGCCCCGCCGAGTTCCATCCGGTCCTGCACTTCTACTTCACCGATGCCCTCGCCCACATCGACTACACGCTCAGCACGCTCGCCTACAACTACATGTCGCCCCGGAACATCATGAGCGTGGAATACATGCGGTGGCGTCTGGACGAGGAGAAGGTCGGCGACCGGGTGCACTTCCCCGGATTTATCAACTGGCTCAAAGAAGAGCAGCCGGAGAAGTACGAGGCGCTCCCGATGCTCTGGACCGGCGTCTACGACAACGACGACCCCGCTCATTACCGGAGTTTCCGGATCGTGCTCAACCCCGACGACAAGAGGGCGATCCCGGCCGATTACCTCTCGACGTTCATCGACGAGTTCTTCGACCCGAAGTTCATCAGACAGCTCTACAACACCTCGTCGCTTGCCCGGCTCTTCGACGAGTACGTCCGGAACAGACCGGCATAAGAGGACCGCTCTATGGATGTCGCCCGACTCGCTTCTGCACTCATCCAGATCAGGAGCGAGAACCCCCCGGGGAGCACGGCGGATGTCGTCGCGTTCATCGGGGAGTTCCTCGACTCCCTCGGGGTGAAGAACCGTATCATCTCGCATCCCGGCGGGCGGGAGAACCTCGTCACGACCGGGGCCGGTTCCCGGCTCCTCCTCTGCGGCCACGTCGACGTGGTCCCCGCCATCCCCGACGACTGGACGCACGACCCCCATAGCGGGGAGGTTGCCGACGGTTACGTCTGGGGAAGAGGCGCCACCGATATGAAAGGGGGATGCGCCGCCCTCCTTATCGCCTACCGCGACCTCATCGAGGGCGGGGTGGAGCCGGGTGTCCAGTTCGCCTTCGTCTGCGACGAGGAGACCGGGGGGGAGTACGGAATCCGGTCGCTGCTTGCACAGGGTCTGCTCGAACCCCGCGAATGCCTGATCGCCGAACCGACGCCGGAGACCAGCCCGGCGGTCGGCCAGAAAGGCCTCTACCGGGTCGATCTCTCCTTCCGCGGCAGGCCAGGCCACAGTTCCCTCTACCCCCTGGTCGGGAAGAGCGCCGTCATGGCGGCGTTCGATCTCATCGGCTACCTGCGGGAGGTTCACGCCCGCCAGTTCCCTGTCGGCGAAGACCTGCAGCCGCTCATCGACCAGTCCGCCCGGGTCTTCTCCGAGATCTTCGGGATCGCGGGAGGGGACGATATCCTCACGAGGGTGATGTTCAACCCGGGCCGCATCGAAGGCGGCGAGAAGGCGAACATCGTGGCGGAGCAGTGTCGGATGGAACTCGACATCCGGGTGCCGTGGGGCTGCTCCCTTGACGAACTCCGGAAGGGCATCGCCGAACATGCACCGGACGCCGTGATACGCGAGACGGACGTGGCCGAGCCGACCCTGACGCCTCCGGATGCCCGGATCGTCCGGACGGTCTCCCGCGAGGTGGAGCGGGTCTATGGGACGGTGACGCCGTTTCTCCAGTGGGCGGCAAGCGACGCGAAGTACCTTCGCGACGTGGGGTTCGACGTCGTTGAGTACGGTCCGGGGGAGATCCCGACGCTGCACGCGGTGGACGAGCGGGTTTCGTTAGAGCAGCTCGAGAAGGCGGTGGATGTCTACCGGGGGGTTATCCGGGCGTACTCGGGGTGACCCCCTCCCACTGACGCGGCGCACCCGGATCCCAACCCTGCTGCCCCCCCAATCCTCCATCTTCTCGTCTCGATCCAGTTGAGGAAGCAGTCGGATCCTGACCGCTCAGATCTTCATGCACCCTTGAGAGCATCGAAAGAGAGTTTCGAGAAGATGAAGCCCAGCACTAGGGCGAAATACATCGAGATCATGCGATCAACAAGGACGATAGCGATCGCCGTGACCGAGGGAACGCCCATGGCCGTGATGAAGTAGCTCAGCGAGCCCTCCATCGCCCCCACGCCGAGAGGTATCTGCGAGACAAGCCCGATAATGAAGGCAAGGCTCATCAAGATCGATAACTGAATCGGGTTTACGAGAAAGCCGAATGCCAGTGCTACACACCAGAGCCGGGCAAACTCCAGAACCAGTGAGAGCAGCGTTATCAGGAAGACTACCAAGATCTTGGAAAGCGGCATCTTCCGGATGTGCAGGTTGGGCTCCAGTTCTCTCTTCTCAATAGGCAGCCTGACCAGAACCTTCTCCGCCAGCCCCATGAAGAAATCTGCTTTGTAGTAGAGAACCAGCAACAGGAACAGCACCAGCAGAGTGAACTCGAGCACAATTACCGTCACGGCCTTGAGCTGGATCATGACGATGCCGGCAGCAACCAGGAAGAGGATGGTTAATTCGAAAAAACGCTCGTAAAAGAGCATGGATATCCCATCCAGAAACTGCACGCCGTACCTGCGGTTCATGAAGTACGCTTTGTAGAGGTCGCCGACCTTTCCGGGAGTAATATTCGCAAAAAACAGGCTGGATACACTCACCAAGGAGGCATCGTACCATGATATCTCTTGATAATAGTATCTGCTAAGGTACTTCCAGCGATAGACTTTCGATCCTATATTTGCAATAGAGAGCAGAAACGCCAGGGTAAACAGAGGAATGCTGATTGTTGTAATAATCCAGAGGTTGCCGATGATGCCTGACTGCAGGATGAAATATGCCAGGATCACGAGACCGATCAAGAGGAGCAGTAACTGAATGAATCCCTGGCGAGGTACGTGAAACTTCATGGCATCCTCAGGACTCCGGGGCTCTCTGGAGGTCGTCACCTAATTTCCTGCTCTCCGGCTGGCTGTACCTCACATCCAGAGAACATATCCCAGCCAGAGAAATTTCGGGATGCCCTCTCCGGGAACAGGATAGTTCAACGGGCATGGGTCATATACATTGTATGTCTCTTTGATACATTAAGCCAGCGGAGATATCCACCGAGAATCGGATTTTATGCATATCAACGCCTCTCCGTGTAAAAGCTATTCAATCGCCTAGGGTTTATCAGGTCAGGATGCCAATGATAATTAATCCATGCAGCTTACGGAGGATATCTGATGATCTCCATAGTCATTCCACTCTACAACGAGAGAGACAACATACTGACGTACAGGGATGAGCTTTTTCCAAAGATCGATCGTATTGCGGGTGCTACGGGGGAATCCTTCCAATATGTTATGGTTGACGATGGGAGTCGTGACGATACATATCCGTTGCTGCAGGGCCTCGCTCGCGAACGATCCGACGTTATCGCGGTGACCAATGGAACAAATAAAGGTATGGGAGCGGCGATAAAGCACGGCCTGCAGTACTGTAAAGGCGATCTTGTTGTAACCATGGACTCGGACCTCACTTTTCGCCCGGAGGATGTCGAAGCCCTTATCGCCGCATACCGGGCGTCGCATCCGGATTGCGTATCGGGATCTCCGTACCTCGAACAGGGATTAATGGAGGAGGTCAGTTTTATCCGGTTTCTGCCGAGCAAAGTAGTGAACACGCTGTACCAGATCCTGCTTGGTGCGAAAATCACCTGTGTAAGCCCCATCTTCCGGCTCTACAGGAAGGACGTCCTTGACGAGATACGCATACAGAGCAATAACTTTGAGATCAACGCCGAGATACTGGCCAAACTGATCCTGAACGGCAGATCGGTGGTGGAAGTCCCAGTCGTACTCCATACGCGCAGGTACGGCGAATCGAAGATCAACGTCAGCAAGGAGATCCGGAACCATGTGCGGCTTCTGACCAAGATCTTCAAGATTCGAGTTTTCAAAGGGAACTGGGACTGATGCGGATCGGATTTTGCGTCGGTCTCGCCGCACAACAAAAATCATGACACCCAGAGGTGATATAGCATGCACGTTGCTGTTGTTCTTGGAACCCGCCCCGAGATCATTAAGATGTCCCCCATCATCCGGTATTGCGAGGAACTCGACCTAGACTACTCTCTCATCCATACCGGCCAGCACTACTCGTATGAGATGGATGCAGCATTTTTTCACGATCTCGAACTGCCGAAACCCGGGCATAAGCTGAATGTAGGATCAGGGACGCATGCCGAGCAGACGGGTAAGATTATGGTCGGCCTGGAGCGCATCCTTATCCACGATAGACCCGACGTTGTGCTCGTACAGGGTGACACCAACACGGTTCTGGGTTCGGCGTTATCTGCTGCGAAGTTGAACGTAGACGTCGGGCATGTGGAAGCCGGATTACGGAGTTGGGATAGAACGATGCCTGAAGAGATTAACCGCATCCTAACAGACCATTTATCGAGATACCTGTTTGCCCCTACAGAGAAGGCACGGACCAACCTTCTGCAGGAGGGAATCGACGGGGAGAAAATTCGGGTAACTGGAAACACTGTCGTCGATGCGGTTCTTCAGAATATCGAGATTGCAGAGCAGCGATCGCACATTCTTCACGATCTCGATCTGGAACCGGGGAAATACTTTTTACTCACTGCTCATAGGCAGGAGAACGTCGACGATCGTGCGAAATTGGAGAACCTGATCGTTGCAATGCAGGATCTCTATTCGATCTACGGGCTCCCGATACTGTTCCCCGCGCATCCGCGTACATTGAAGCGCCTCAATGAGTTTGGCCTGCCAGTACCGGAGGGCGTATACGTACTCGAACCACAGGGATATCTGGAATTTCTGCTCTTAGAAAAATCCGCAAGGGCTATCCTGACGGACTCCGGCGGCATCCAGGAAGAGGCATGCATATTGCATGTTCCCTGCATAACGTTGCGGGAGAATACGGAACGGCCCGAGGCTCTTGATACTGGGGGAAACATCCTCGCAGGGACTGAACCCAAACGGATTTTACAGGCCGTGTCAACCACGCTGTCGACCGAGGCGACATGGATGAATCCTTTCGGTGACGGGCAGTCGGGTAAAAGGATTATAGAGGTGCTTCTCAGCGACCGATAGTGTCGCCCGCCGTTTTTCCCGGTCTATGTTTTTCACCGGCAGAGCCGCAGGGCGCAGTCATCGTAACCACCCCTCTAGGTCGACACAAAGAGATAGATCCCCCCACGCTGCCTGACGAACTCTGCATTTTCATTAAGCCAGTCCACCGCATCCCCGGTGGGGTCCACGGCAAAGATATCCCAGGTCACGATGTAGAACGCACGCTGTTCTGGATGCCAGTCCCGGATCGCCTCGAGATCCTTCCCGGTTGTCGCCCCGAGTTCGATGGTTCCGTCGGTTGCGTTGCTGTAGTAGTAGTCGAGCGGTTGCGCCATGTAGGACGGCAGCATGACGACAAGATCCCCTTCTCCGGTCATCTCGCCCAGTTCCATGGAGAATCCCCGCCAGTCGTTCTTCTGCAGTGTCGTGTAGTAGGTTGCAAGGAAGGGTGCGCTGACGAGAAACACCAGCGTGATAGCGAGATAGACCGCTCTCCTGTCCCTGACGAGGGCATGGAGTCCGGGATACGCCGACGCGATCCCGATGAAGTAGATAGGAAGGAGGAAGATAAGGTGGCGCGGGATCATCGGCATCCGTGAAGAGAGGATAAGGCTCGCCGCCAGCGGGAGAACCATCATGAAGACGAGGAGGAGCGCTTCGTTCCTGTCCTCGCGCCAGGTATAGGCGACGCCGAGCAGAAAGAGGAGGAGGAAGGGAACCATGATGAAGTCGCTGAACCCCGATATCTGCGAGAGGGTCATGTGGATGACGTCGAGTCCCTGCATGCCGAAGGTCGGGGTGGATGACGTCCTCGCCATGAAGAGGTTGAACGTGACGATGAGCAGGGGAAGGGTGGCAACGATGAAGGCAGCGAGCGCGAGGATGGGGCTCCTCACGTTCCTGACATCCTTTCGGATCTCGCCGACGCGGGTGACCAGGGCGTGGAGAACGAGGACAGCAACCGGCACGATGGCGTAGAAGTGCATCCAGAAGGCAATTGCGGAGAAGAAGCCGAAGAGAGCCCAGGAGCGGGTCTCGTTCGATCTGTTTGCCCGCACGTAAAAGAGTAGTGCGAAGGAGAAGAAGAAGAGCATCGGGGCGTATGCCCGGGCTTCCTGGGAGTAGAAGATATGAAAGGGCGAGAACGTGAGGAGGGCGGCGGCGATGAGCCCGACGTTCCTGTCCCGGAACTCAGAGCCGATGTAGTATATAACCGGGATCGTCAGGACGCCGAAGAGTGCGGGGAGAAACCGGAGCACGAACTCACTCTCGCCGAAGAAGAGCATGCCGTGTTCCAGCCAGTAGAAGAGCGGTGGGTTGAACTCGCCGCCAGCGGTGCTCCCCCATATGCCGAGGAGTGACTGCCGGGCAAATGTGAGGGTCGCAGCCTCGTCGAGCCAGAGCGAGTTGCCGGCGAGGTTATAGAACCGGAGGAGAAAACCGGCGAGTGTCAACCCAAGAAGAGTCTGGACATACCTGCTGGTTTTTATGGATGCCACAACGGTATCGAGGGCGGATGCACCCGGGCGTACCGAAGTGGAGATCCCTGAATCAAGATCCCTTCCGCCATCGTGCACGTCTGCCTTGCGTTTGGCCCGTTTCTCCTGCTTTTTACCCATCGTTATCATCAACCGTTGGCCATGGGTGCAGATATACGTTACTGGATTGATTTGATAATGGGATCCAGGTCTGGTGAGCATTCCTCCCCGAACACTGCATGTTACATCCGTTTGTGTATGCATTATATTCGAAATACAGCAGACATTTTTTGGTGGATATAAAAATCCTTTCCGGTAAATCTCCCCGGAAAAAAACACGACCATCCTCTTTGAGATGGCCCTTCAGAGGCCGGGTTGATATAATCCTTAATCCGGCTGGATTTCGGGCTACAACACCTGACTCAGATCCACATCTCCCGTATAAATTATTTCACCGAATATCCAAGAGTAAAAACATAAATATCCCCCTGCATAATCCCTCTACGATGAGCATGGTATATAAGTCGCTCTTTGCAGCTGCGGTGATGATCCTGGTTCTCGCATCCGCCGGGTGCACGGAGATGCCGACCGGCAACGATCCGGGCTGGTCCGGAAGCCTTTCACCGGAGGAGACGGCCGGAGAGGATGACGATCCCGGATACCTGACCCCGGCAACCCCGTATCCGACTGCAACAAGCGCTATGGCCGGCCCCACGCTCAGCAGACCGGCGGAGGTCCCACCGACGCCGGACCCCTACGTGACGCTCTACGACAGGACAACAGAGTTCGGTCCCGCTCACCCGAGAGACGCCTACTCCTTCAACCTGACCGCGCCCCCGCTCATCATCGAGTTCGATGTGGAGCCGAAGATGGTCACACGGGAGAAGCATACTACAAGCGATTACGGCAGCAAAAAGGACATAGTCGTCAAACAGGAATACCCGAGCGAGGATGCATGGTTTACGGTGACCGTCAGGGAGCGCGAGTCCGGCAAGATCGTGGCCGAGGACGGGTTCGGAAAAGGTTTCGGCACGGCGACCGATAAGCGGATCTACCTCGGCAAGTATGGGGACTACCTGATCGAGCTCTCCGGAAACGAAGTAAAGGTGCACGTAGAGATGCGCGCCGGGGGCGTGTAGCCTCGGGGGCAGGTCGTTGAACGGGTTTTTTCCGTCGAATTCCGGCATCTGCAGTCATTGCCATGGCGTTCTCATCGCCTGGTGAGCAATCCTTTTTAACCTGGAGAACCTAGTTACTAGGGGAAAGACACTTATTCTCGTGTCCCGGTAGGGTAGTGGATATCCTAGAAGCCTGCGGAGCTTTTGACCCGGGTTCAAATCCCGGCCGGGGCGCTTTTTGATTTTGTATTCTATTTATCATCGCAGCCAGAACCTGCAGATCTGTGCTCTTTCGGTCCTGACTTCGCACGCTGCCCCGTTTGCGCGCAGGTCCGGAAACCAACCGCGCACCCGGATCTCCCGGCCAGGAGACGCGCCCGGGCCGGAGGGGACAGTCCAGAACGGGACGCAGGCAGAAGGTAGTTGGCGACGGAGCAGAAACATCCGCCGGGCGTCCGAACTGCGGCTGAACGTGAGGCACGGCTGGACAGAAATACGGTGAACCTGCATGAGCGGTGGGAAAGGGCGGATACTGTCCGATCTCCCGTGACACCTACGGGAGGGTTCACGATTCGGGTCATCTCGCCGCAAAGCCTCTCCCTGACGGCGTAGCCTTCCCACTCTTCCTCCTGTTTGCACCGGACGGCGATCCGCAGCTTCCCCGGGCCGAATGCTCTCTGAAACGGGCACGATGATCCTTTCTGCCTCCATACTCTCAACGCCTCCAGGTGTCGTGCAGTCTACACACTCCCCCTCATACAAGCTGTTCCCGAGGCACTCTTTCGGCAGGCCGAACAACCACTCCCTTCTTCACCCCCCGCCCCAATACCACCTCCAATGCCCAACGACCGGGAGATCATCGGGGCGGCCATCCGAAAGGCCCGTGAACTCGGGGCGGACGTAGCAGGCGCCGTGGCGGCGGCACGGCTCATCGACTGCCCCTCGGCGGTCGTGGAAAAACGCCCGGGATCAGAGGAAGACCGGGGGACCTACATCGTCCTCGGCCTCTCCCACGACCCCGGGCACCCCGAACTCGACCTCTGGGAGCCGGGCCGGGGGACGCCCGGCGACCGGATACTCGGAAAGATCGGCAAAGAACTCGCCCGCTGGCTGCAGAAAGAGTACGGAACCAGCGCCCGACTTATCCCCTACCGGATCGAGGAGGGCGGGATCTACCTCAAAGACGCGGCCTCTCTGGCAGGGATTGGGCGGATGGGGAGGAGCAACCTCATCATCGTCCCGGGCTACGGGCCGCGGGTTCGGTTCCGGGCGGTATGGGCTGACCTGGACAGCCCGGATGTGGAACCGCCGGAGGGAGACGACCCCTGCACCGGCTGCGAGAACTCCTGCGCCCGCGCCTGCCCGATGGACGCCTTCTCCACCGGGAGATTTAGCCGGACGCGGTGCCTGGCACGGATGGACGCCGACAGGAACTCCGGGAGGGAACGGATCGACCACTGCCGGGCCTGCGAACTCGCCTGCCCCGCCGGAGACAAAGGGTAGATAATCCGGCGGGTAAAATACTCCGGGAGCCACCGAGGAGAGCCTGATCCGGGTGGAGCCGGACGCTGGAGAGGATATCATGAAGGTGCTCGTGAGAACCCCTGACGGGGCTGAAGAGGTCAGGGAAGTCGACTCCGAATGGGTCATCCCCGGCGACGTCCTGGACGACGGCTCGGTCGTCCTCGAACTCTGGGACGAACTCTCGGACGACGACTATCTGGCGATCGGCCTCTACGACTGAGCGGTGAGGCAGGGCGCAGAAGTGCCCGTTGCGACTCGTTTCGGCCGGGAAGCGCCGCGTCCCGTGTTTCTCCTCCGGAACCCCGCCGTTAAAGATTCTCCTCTTCAATCCCCCGGACCGCTCGACCAATCTCGGCAAAGACCCGCTCCTCGTCCACCTCAATCTCCGCCCAGCGGTCGGCATCGACGAAGTAGAGGTAGGGCGTGACCGGACTCCCGAGGAACTGGCCGGCGGCATGGCAGTAGACCGTCATCTGGATCGCATAATCCGCGGCGTCCCCCGGCGTCCCGGTCTTGTAGTCGATGAGCATCCAGGCGCCGTTCAGCCGCTGCACCAGCCGGTCGATGACCCCCCTGAACGCAATCCCGTTCACCCGCACCAGAAACGGCACCTCACGGTGGTCGCGGACGATCCCCTGCATCAGGGGGGAGGCGAGGAACCGGGAGTAGAGTTCCCGGTACTCCGGTGCCCGGATGGGATCCAGCCCATGCCGCCGCAGCACCGCGGCGGGATCGCGGCCGCGGAAGACCTCGTGGACGGCGAGACCTCGAATTAGGGCGTCATCCCCGGCGGCGAACCCCGGCAGCCGGGACTCTGCCGGGCCGCGGAGGTGCGCCTCGATCTCGCTTGCCGAGTAGACACGCTCCCCCTCTCCGTTCGGGGGAACGCCCGGCGGGACAACCGCCGTGGGGATATCGTCCCGTAGCGGGAGACCGGGCGGGGTGGTCTCCCGCGCGTCGGCCGGGATCGCCGCGGGATCGAGAGCAGGCGGGATGCGGAGCGTCTCGGTGACGGACTCACCCCGCGCGATGGAGGCACAGGCCTGCCGGATTGCCGCGAGCCCGGAGTCCGGGAGATCGCCGTTCCCCCACATCCCCGGGGAGAATGCCTCACGGACGGCGTCCACAAACCCGGAACGGATCACCGGGGTCGCACCGTCGGTCGCGGGGTAACTCAGGTAGATCCTGGAGCGGGCGGAGAGCAAGGCGGCGGTGAAGTAATACCGCTCCTCCCGGAGGATATCCTCCCTCGACCGCGCCCCAGAGCGCTGGGTCCCGGCATCGGCGGTGAACGGGGGCGGGGTGGTCAGCTGCGGCATCACGCCCTCGACGAGGTTGCCGATGAAGAGGTAGGGGACGGCGAGGTGCGCAACCTCCCGGACGCCGACCACCTGGACGCCGCCGCTGTTCCGGCGACGGGCTGTCCGGGTTCCGGCGGCAAGTTGCGCGAGCAGGGAGGAGAACTCCGCAAGAGATATCTTCTCTTCCGGCAGCAACCGGGCGAGGCGTTCGAACGACGCGAGAAGATTGATGAACTCCCCGAGAAGATCGGGATCGCCCATCTTTGACATAACCGGAGCCTGCCACCGCTCGATGAGGGAGCGATAGACGGCGATATGGTCGGCGAGCGTCTTCGTCCCATCGAGCATCGAGAGATCGGCAAAGAGCGTCCCGACGGCGTCCCGTGCCGACGCTATCGAGACCGCCTTTGCTGCGAGCCGGGATCTCGCGGGTTCCGGGGTTTCCGGTCGGTCTCGCTCATCTTCGACGGTGCGGAGAAGCGCGGCAAACTGCTCGTCCCAGGAGGCCGCCCCGGCGGTTATCCGGGCCTCCCGGGAGAGGAGATCGAGATCGCAGCCGCATGTGATCGGTAGGAATGGAGAGGCCGCGAGCGCGACGACGTCCTCCCGCCGGTAACCGCGGGCAGGAACCGCGGCGACGTCGAGCAGTGCCCTGACGAGCGGCAATGCAGAGAGCGGCCGGCCGTCGGACGCAACGTATGGAACCCCGAATTCGGGGAAGACCGCCTCCACGCAAGGCAGC
The DNA here is from genome assembly GCF_019669965.1 of Methanoculleus chikugoensis. Classification (NCBI taxonomy): domain Archaea; kingdom Methanobacteriati; phylum Methanobacteriota; class Methanomicrobia; order Methanomicrobiales; family Methanomicrobiaceae; genus Methanoculleus; species Methanoculleus chikugoensis. Next base: position 1,681,216 of record NZ_AP019781.1, read on the forward strand.
GCCGATGCTAAGTCGGGGAACGCGACCGCGATCTCGCCCGGCCGCACGCCGGCGGCGACCAGATCGCGGATCTCCTGCGCGATCGCCCGGACTTCGTCGAGCCCGTCACGTCGTTCTGCGAGGCGGATGCAGCCGCCGCAGTCAGCGGACTTGGCCCGGGAGAAGAGGAGGGCAAGGCGTGAGCGGCGCGTGTCCGGGGCATCCCCGGAGATGACCGTATCCGGGAGCAGCCATTCGCCGTCATCGGCAAAGACCACCGGATTTCTGGCGTAGGGGATCGAGTAATGAAAATCCTCCGCAGATTCCCGCAGGGAAAGAAGCAGGTCGCGCTCGAGCGGCATCGGCTCGAAGAGACCGTAGACGAAGACCGTCCGGGGAGGGCGGGCATAATACCTGCCGGCTGTCCGCGGCATCGGCTCGAAGAGGCCGTAGATATAGACCGTCCGGAACCAGCCTGTGTCGGAGAGTATCCTGACCACACGGGCAAAGAGCGCGCGCTCGTCGACGAGGTCGTGCTCGTCGAGGAACCGGCGGTAGGCATCGAAGAGGCGGGCGATCTCGACGCATCTGGCGGTCGCGAGATCGTCGAGAGCGGCCGGGTAATCGACCTTCCACATGAGGATGGCCTCAAAAAGGGTCGCGAGTTCGTCGACCGCACCGGTGCCGGAAAGAAGCGGGTACTTGCCGGCGTCGAGGAGGCGGGCGAGGATGAGCCGGGACTCGGCCCCGGAGATCAGCGTTTCCGACGTCGCATAATCGAGAAAGATCTTCCGGGCGAACCCGGAGAGGGTCGTGACCGTGTCGGCGACGACCGGGACATCCTCTTCCCTGAGGCGGCGGACGATCTCCCGGGCAAGATGAGAGGTCGGGACGATGAAGACGGTGCCGAACGGATCGCGGGCGGCGGCTTTCCGGAACTCTGCGATGAACGCGTCGAGACCCTCTCCGGGCAACTGGCGGTACAGGATGGCGGGGGACATCCGATCTTCTCTCCTGAAGAGAAGTTGGGGTGGAAGAGGGATGAGTGTTGTTATTTGGGTCGGGGTGACGATCGAGATCGTCCAGTTTACGTGCGGGTGCAGAAAAGCAATGAGCGATCATGTTGTGTATATCAAAACCCCGATCCGGTATACGTAAATCAATTTCCGGGAACGTTTGTGGGTCATAAAACACACAATATGGCCCACAAATATTTTTGCGGGACACCGGTGACGCGCAACAATCGGACCCGGCCGGCCACCGGGACCGTGGTCTGCAGCGCCGTGACGGCGGCATGAGCGTGGGAACAGGACGACCGAAAGCGAATCTTTTCGATCCCGGAAGATAGAGATCTACCATGCATGAAGAGACGGCCGCGATGTTCGACCACGTCAGGACAGCGCTCCCGGAATCGGGGGCGCACGGGTTCGACCACACCCTCCGGGTCGTGCGCCTCTGCGAGCGGATCGGTGCCCGGGAGGGAGCGGATATGGCGATCCTCACCCCGGCCGCCCTCTTCCACGATATCGCCCGGCCCTTTGAGGAGGAGACAGGCGTTCCTCACGAGGAGGAAGGAGCGCGGATGGCGGAGTCCTACCTCCGCTCCGTCCGCTATCCCGAGGAGCGCATCCCGGGCATCGTCCACGCCATCCGTGCGCACCGCTACTCCTCGGGTATCGCCCCGGAGACCCTGGAGGCCCGGGTGCTCTCGGATGCGGACAACCTCGACGCGATGGGCGCGGTCGGGATCGCGAGGACGTTCATGCAATCCGGGGAGCAGGGACGGGATATTTCAGACGCAACCGGTCACTTCCACGACAAGCTGCTCAATCTCAGAGACCGCATGTACACAGAGATCGCCCAGAGTATCGCTGAAGAGAGGCACGCGTTCCTCCTTGCGTTTCTCGATGCACTGGATGACGAGATAGGCGCCCGAATCTCGTCGGATTCGTGATTGCAGAAGGAACCTCCGGACAGCGAGGAAATTCTTCCAGATCCTCGGAAAAAGAAACGCTTAACGGCCATACGGCCAGTATTTCTATCATGGATACCCGAATAATCGCTTTTTCCTCATCGGGCGCTCATATCCGGCGGTGCTGTCTACCTCGCGACCGCACCTCCGTCTCCCGAAGAGAAAGGGAAAATGAAGGGGAGACAGAGGACACCCTCTTCCCCGGTACGAGCGGCAGGCCTCCCACCGGCAGCAGATCCCTGTTGCGAGGGACGGTTCGTCATGCTCAAATCCAATGCTGGGTGCTGTCCGGCGGGAGAGTGTTCAGGGAGTCTCAACCCGCAATCTTCCCGGATCCTCGGAGACTTCTTCCACGGGCCGGCGGAGCAGAAGGCGTATCTCCCGGACAATCCTCTCTCCTTCCGGGGTATCCTCGAGGATGAAAAGGATCGAACCTATCAAAAGGGCACAGAGACCGAGCAGGACAATCGGCGGTGCGAGAGTGAGGAGCATCGCCATGCAGGACGCGGTGCCCAGCAGCGGGAAGAGGATGCCGAACGGAACGACAAAATAGCTCTTATTCGGGGGGAGCAGCGCCTCCTGCCTCACCAGAATGATCGCGCTTATGTTCACGAGCGTCATGGTGCTGAGGATCGTGACATTGGTGAGTTCTACGATGAAGGAGAGATTCCCGATCAGAATGAGGAGGAGCACAAGTCCGGCCCCGAGCAGGACGGAGTTGATCGGCTGGCCGTTCCGGATCCGGGCAAATCTTCCCGGGATCTGTTTTTCGCTCGCCATTTCCAGGATTATTCTCGAGGCTCCGATGATGTTGGCATTCGCGGACGAGAGCGTCGAGAAAAGTGCCCCCAGTGCAATGATAATCCCGCCGACGGATCCGAAGAGGACAACCGATGCATCGAAGACACTCTCGCTCCCGTACGAGGGAAGCTGTGCCGCGAGCAGTGCAACGACGACTCCCGTATATATCAGCGCCACGATTCCGATGGATGCAAGAGTGGCAAGCGGCACGTTCTTCGAGGAACTCTTCACCTCTCCACCCATCATGGCCACGACCTGAAACCCGATATAGGCAAAAAAGACCATCGTCACCCCCTGCAGCATGCTGCCCATGCCTCCCGGAAGGAATGGCTTGAAATCGGATACCTGGATGTGGACGAGCCCGACCAGTATCAGAACAACCAGGATTGCCACTTTCGAGGCGACGAGGGCGACTTCGATCCTTCCTGCTTCCGCGATCCCCCGGAGGTTGAGAGCCGTGAGCAGCACGAGGGCAGCGATGGCGCCGTACCGCGGATCGAGGCTCGTCCCAATCAGTAAGTTTACGTAGATTCCGAATCCGAGGAGGACAAAGGCAGTAGCGATGGTGACGCTGATATACATCGCCCATCCCGCGAGAAAACCCGGATAGGACCCAAGGATGCGCCGGGCGTAGAGATATCCGCCCCCATCCTCGGGATAAATGCTGGCGAGCGTTGCGTAGGAGAGAGCCGAGAAGACAACGATGAGACCGCAGAGAAGGTAGGAGAAAACTGCCGAAGGGCCGGCGATACCCACGATGAGGCCGCTCAGCACAAAAACCCCGGCACCCACCATATTTCCTACCGCAAACGCGATAGCAGCATACATGCTCAACCCTTTTGTCCGCTGTGCTCCGTTCTGCATTGTGCTCCGAATCCGGCTGGTCACACAAATAGATTACTGACGGCAGCTCTCGCTGTGCCCGGGTATGCCCGGACGAAGGCGTGGGCCGTCGCAACGGGGATGGTGAAGACGGCTGGAGAGGGAGCCTGCCTGCTCCGGTTCAGCGGCTGCGCTTATTACCCCCGCCGCCATGTCCTGCAGCATCCGCGGCGGCAGCGTGGTGCGGACTGACCATGCCGACGTATCCTGCGTGAGCAAGTGATACGGCAGCGTTGATGATCCCGATGTGCGAGAACGACTGCGGGAAGTTGCCCATATGGGTTCCGGTCACCGGCTGGAGTTCTTCGGCGTAGAGGCCGAGCGAACTGGCGCGTGCAAGGAGGTGCCTGAATATCCGGTGCGCCTCATTCGTGCGCCCGGCACGTATCAGCGCGTTGACGAGCCAGGCCGTGCAGACGACAAAGGTCCCTTCCTTCCCGGCCACGCCTTCCGGAGCGTCGACGTAGCGATAGCAGAGGCCGTCGACGACGAGGTGTTTCAACGTGGCGTCTATCGTCGAGATCATCCGTGGGTCATCCCCCTCGATGAAATTGATGATCGAGAGGCGCAGGTTCGCGGCATCGAGTTGCTCGTCTTCGTAAGACTGTTTGAACGCGCCCAATGCGTCGCTCCATCCCTTATCGAGCACTTCCTCGTGGATCATGCCGCGTTCGCGGCGCCAGCCTGCAAGATCGCCCGGGAGCCGCATCTCTTCCGCGATCTCGATCCCGCAGTCGAGGGCGAACCACATCATGGCTTTACTGTAGACGAAATGCCGCACGCCGCCCCTGACCTCCCAGAGCCCGCTGTCCCGGTTGTGCCAGTGGCGGACCACCCAGTCGAGCATCTGCCGTATCGTCCCCCAGAGCGGCGTCGGATCGTACTTCCCGATCCGCCAGGCGAACTGAATGGCGCCCATGACTTCCCCGTAGACATCGAGCTGCTCCTGGACCGCCGCCCGGTTCCCTATCCTCACCGGCCGGGAGTCGCGGTACCCCCTGAAGTGGTCGAGCACCTCTTCGGCGGTTCTGCTCTCCGGAATGATGGGGTACAGGATCGAGATGCCCGTTCCCTTCAGTTTGACCGTGCGCACAAGCCAGTCGAAGAACGGCTGCTCGTTATCGAGGTAGCCAGCAAGGAGGAGCGCGTACAGGGTGAACGATGCGTCACGTATCCAGGTGAAACGGTAGTCCCAGTTCCGTTCGCCGCCGAAGGTCTCGGGGAGCGATGTCGTCGGCGCCGCAACGATGGCGCCCGACGGTTCGTAGGTCATCAACTTGAGGGCGAGAGCGCTGCGAATCACGATATCGCGATACGGCCCATCGTAGGTGCAGGCGCCGCTCCACTGCCGCCAGTAATCGGTCGTCACCTTCAGGGAGTCTGCAGGCGTAAGCTGCGGCAGGGTGGCGTCGTCCTCCGTTGCGAGCGTAAACGCCGCCGTCTCACCCGCGTGAAGCGTGACCCGGCAGGTCAACGCTTCGTTCGCATCGTCCACCTGCCATGCGGCCGGCCCGGTGAGCGTATACCCGCCGAACACCGCCTGATTCTCCTGGAGTGCAAACTCCGGGGGCGTGCGGGCGTAGTTCGGTCGGGGAAGGCAGTTGCTGACGATCCCGGCCTTCCCGCCGGTGCATTCTGCTATGCGTACGATTCTGCCGGGAGCCGGTAGCCGGCGGAGGCGGGCAACACTTGCGATGTCCATAAAGTCCCGGACGATCACGGTTCCCCCCTTGCACTCGAAGGTCGTCTCAAGGATGTTCGTCGCCTCCCGATACCGGCGCGAACTCTCGAACGGCTCCTCAGGCTGTATGCTCCAGTAGCCGCCGCGGTCCGGATCGAGAATCCGGGCAAAGAGCGACGGAGAATCGAACCGGTGGAAGCAGAGCCAGTCGATGGATCCGCTGCTGCTGACGAGCGCCACGGTATGCCCGTTCCCGATCACCCCGTAGTCCTCGATCGGCCGGTACTCGTCATGGGACTGCACGGGAGCCTGCGACTTGTTCTGCCGGATCCGATCGGGCATATCAACCACGTGGTCCCGGTGCGCCCTTCAGTTCGCGGGGGTGCCTGCCGGCCCTGAAATGCTCTTCGATCTCTTCGAGCGTGAGCCCTTTCGTCTCGGGCACCAGCCTGAGGACGAAGAACCATGCTAAGAGGCCCACGAGTGCGTAGAGCCAGAAGACGCCGGCCTGTTCCAGTATTCCGACCAGCGTCAGGAACGTCAGGGTGATGAGAAAGTTCGCGCCCCAGTTGGCGACGGTCGCAACGCTCATGGCCCGCCCTCGCACGTTGAGCGGGTAAATCTCGGCGATCAGCAGCCAGAACACCGGCCCGAGGCCGATCGCGAACGAAGCGACGTACGCCATCAGGCTGACCGCGGTGATCAGCCCGAGGAGACTCCCGCTCTGAACCGCTCCACTAAGAGCAAACCCGGCCCCGAGCACGGCAAGACTCACGACCATGCCGGCGATCCCCGCAAGGAGAAGAGGACGGCGTCCTGTCCGGTCGACAAGCACGACGGCAGCGACGGTGGCGAGGACGTTCACGGCGCCGACGCCTGCAGTCGCTGCGATCGAGGCACCGGCAGAGTGCAGTCCTGCAAACTGGAAGATCGTCGGAGCGTAGTAGATGACGGTGTTGATGCCGGTCAACTGCTGCAGGACGGCCAGGCCGAAGCCGACGAACAGGGGCATTCGGATTGACGGTGCCAGCAGGTCCGACCATCTCCCGGCTTTCTGCACACCGTTCGACTTCGTGATCTCCTCGAGTTCACCCGATATCTCCCCGGTTCCACGGACCTTACGGAGAACGGCGGTTGCCCGGTCTGTCTGCTGCCGGGACACGAGCCATCGGGGGCTGTCCGGGAGCAGGAACATTCCGACGAGGAGAACCGTGGCCGGCACCGCACCGAAGGCAAACATGGCACGCCAGTCGCTGCTTGCGGAGAAGAGGTAATCAACCCCATAGGAGATGAGGATCCCGATCGTGATGAAGAGCTGATTGAGCGACACCATGCCGCCGCGGAGTGCCGAAGGCGCAATCTCCGATATATACAGAGGAACGACGAACGATGCGATGCCGATGGCCATGCCGATCAGTACGCGGCCGGCGAGGAAGACGGGCAGGCCCGGTGCAACGACGACGACACCCGTGCCTGCAAGGAACACGACCGATGCGGCGATGATCGAGAGACGTCGCCCGATCCTGTCGGCGAGGAGACCGCCGGCGATCGCACCCAGGATTGCGCCGACGAGCACAGAACTGGTCGCGATCTCTTCCAGGGTCGGCGGGAGAGCGAACTCGCCGGTGATGAAGAGGATCGCTCCTGAGATGACTCCCGTGTCGTACCCGAAGAGGAACCCTCCGACGGCCGCCACCGCAACGGCGACATAGACAAATGTCGTGAGACCGGATCTCTTCGGCTCTCCACCTCGTGCACTCATAATACCTCATTCACCTTCGATTTTTTAAGCGAATTGTCACGGGTCCCTTCATAGTCCGGGAGACACCGCCATTGCATATTCCCGATCCAGTAGACCCGGAATGGAGGAACATCCTCTGAATGGAGTAAGGAGTGCCTATCGAGCATTTTCATATCCATTCAAATAATAATCGCACAGCCAGCAGTTTTTCATCAGGCTTCATTCACGCATACATAAAGGTAGTGGCACTACCATCATACCCTGCAGATCGTCCATCTAGAACAGCGGCGGTGGGGATTATAAGGCGGGCTGGAGATACGCACCCCGTTTACCTGGCCCACTTGATCTCACTCTGATCGATGAGTCTGCGGCCGCGAACATTCACCCGGTCCATGTTTGCGAGTTCCTCGTCGATAGCGTACAGCCAGACGAGTCCGGCCAGGGCCAGACGGGGTTGCATACCCGATCGACTGGGTGTCTCATAGACTGGAGTGTACACTGGTACCGATCTCCAGGCTATCCGGATACGGGGCCGATCTGAACGGAACAATCTCACGATGTAACAGGAGCGACTGTTGTGCAGGAGATAGACCGAGATAATCGGTTTGCCGGATTTCGGTCACCCTGCGGGATCCGACACCCCGGCCGTCACTCGTCTACACCAGATCTCTCCTGCCAGGGTGTACAGGACGCTTCCTGGCCAGTGCAGATTGCGCCTGCCTTCCGGTACGATTACGGGGAATCGTGTTTCACCAACGGAATCCAATCCTCCCCAGCACCGAGACTTTGACGGTGTCGTTCACCGGCAGCGCAAAAATACCGGCGAATAGGACGACGAGGAGGGTTATACGAGGGGAGACCGGGGCGATCCCGGGAACCCCGACGATCGTTATCATCGCAATGACAACCATATCGATAACGATAGCTCAAAGAAGGGGTTTGCCGGGCATCGAACGCCAGAACCGACCCCGCTCCCTCACAACGAAGAACGTGAACATCCCCGAGTGGAATATACGGAGAGCGCCCGGAGCATCGCCGAAGAGAGGCACGCGTTTCTGTTTGCGTTTCTTGACGCCCTGAACGGCGAGATATGCACCCAAAACCCGCAGGACCCAATACTTCGCTAGTTTTGGCACCCGGTATCGAGCGATGGGGTCCCGTGGATGCCTTAACACGGGTTGGCTGCACCCGGACACCAAACTTCACGTGAAATGACCGGTGTAGATAATGATACAGTCTCACATGAAGTGCGACGGGCCGGCACGGCCCTCCTTCACGCATCCGAACAGAACCGCAGCCCCACGATCCCCGCTACGATCAGGAAGATGCAGAGGAGGCGGATGACGCTCCTGGACTCGCCGAAGAACACGATCCCGGCGATGACCGTTCCTACCGCCCCGATACCCGTCCAGACAGCATACGCCGTCCCGATAGGGAGGGTGGTGAGCGACCGCGAGAGGAGGTAAAAACTCCCGACCATCAGGATGATGGTCGCCACCGACGGCCCAACCTTCGTGAACCCTTCGGTATACTTGAGGCCAAGCGCCCAGCCGGTCTCCAGGAGCCCGGCAAAGAACAGAGTGATCCAGGCGGTATTCTGCATGATTCCTCTTTTATTTGGTCCGGAAAATGATATACCTTCTCCACCCGGAAGATCATGCGAGTCATCTGCTTCCGTCACGTTTAACAGGGATGAGTGCCCTCCCGGAGATCCAGAGGAGGTATGGAGTGTGGTGAAGATAACCATCGACAGGCCGGGATGCATCAGCTGCGAGTCGTGCTGGACGCTCTGTCCGGACGTCTTCGAACAGGATTCAAACGACGACCTGAGTTCGGTCACGGAACAGTACCGGGTCGACGGCAACCCCGCGGAGGGGGAGGTGCCCGACGACCTCACCGACTGCGCCCAGGAAGCCGCCGATTCGTGTCCGGTTACGATCATCTTCGTCGAAGAATGAGGCTATCCGGCCGGCGGCGCAACTACCGGCGCCGAACAATTGTTATTCCCATGGTCGGACAAGAACTATAACCTTCGAGAGCTATGGGGGGGTTGCCTGGGAGAGGAATCAACCAGAAGGTGCCTCACCATGAGGCAACAGTTCACAGGCCCAGGCGGTTAAGGCCTGAGAACACCAAAAATGCTGCACCCATGGACCGAAAAGCACCCCGGACACGATCCCGCCTCCCGGGCACACCGATTCTTCAGACTCACCAGCGTGGTTCTGCCACATCAGCGAGCGCTCCCGCGTCGTCGTTCCCTCCACGGCGATTGTCCCACGGTGCACTGCAACGTGATACTTCCGTATTTCGATTGCGTCGTTGCTGACGGGGGGAGACAGCAGTGTGATCTCTAACGGAAGGATCTCTCCTGAACAAAAAAGAGGGTTGTATCAGAGCGCAGGTTTGCTCTTCAGCGCCTCGACGAGGAGCCGGACCCCCGCCTCGATATCGGCGGTATCGACCACCTCGACCGGGGAGTGGATATAGCGAGCCGGGATCGAGAACGGGATGCTCGGGATACCGCCCCGCTCCAGGTGGATGATCGTCGCGTCGGTGTTGCCGCCGGTGCCGACCTCGAGCTGGCAGGGGATGTCGTTCTTCTCCGCGGTCTCGCGGAGCCACGCGGTCATCCTCGGATCGGCCATCAGCCCGCGCCCGCTCGCGCTGACGAGAACCAGGACCGGCCCTTTGCCCATCTCGACGCTCGCATCCTTCTTCTCGATCCCGGGATGGTCGCCGGGGATGGTGACGTCGGTCGCGATCGCGCAGTCGGGGTTTAACGAGTAGGCGCTCACCTTCGCGCCTTTCAGCCCCAGCTCCTCCTGGACGGTAAAGACAGCGTAGATCGTGTGGGGCGACTTCGCCTGCTGCAGCGCCCGGATGAGCATCGCGACGCCGACCCGGTTATCGAGCGCTTTACCCGTGACGCGGGTGCCGGCAAGTTCGGTGTACTCGCGGTCGATGGTGATCGGGGTGCCGATCTCGATCCCGAGACCCTTCACCTCCTCCTCGCTCGTTGCGCCCACGTCGACGAACATATTCTCGATCTTGATCTCCTTCTTGCGCTCCTCCTCTTTCATGACGTGCGGGGGTTTTGCGCCGAGGACGCCCATGACCGGCCCCTTCTTCCCGTGCAGGATCACCCGCTGGCAGTAGAGCACCGGCCCGAACCATCCCCCGATGGGGACGACCCGGATGAACCCTTTCTCATCGATGTACTGCACCATCAGGCCGATCTCGTCCATGTGGGCGGCGAGCATGACGGAGAAGTCGTCGCCGCGCTTCACGGCAATCAGGTTCCCCATCGTGTCCTCGCGGAGCTCGTCGACGACACCTGCAAGTTCCGCCCTGACGATATCCCTGATGTTTCCTTCACTGCTGCTGACGCCGTGGGCGTCGGATAACTTCCTGAGTAACTCTTTCACCATTCTTCTCTCACCCCATCAGTTCCCCGAGACGCCCGACCGCGCGGGAGAGGTTCTCCCGGGAGGTCGCGTAGCTGAAGCGCGCGTACTCGGGTGCCCTCGAACCGAATGCCTCGCCCGGCACAATGATGACGCCAGCATCGATGGCCTTCTCGATAAGGTTTCGCCCCATCGGGACGAACATGTAGAACGCACCTTCCGGCCGGGGGAAATCGAACCCGAGACCGGTCAGCCCGTCGTAGAGGAGGTCGCGTCGGGCGCGGTACTCATTGCGCATCCGCACGACCGGCTCCTGGTCGCCGGTGTATGCGGCGAGCGCGGCATACTGCGAGATCGAGGTCGCGCACGCCTGGGCGTACTGGTGCACCTTGAGGAACTCCGGGATGTAATCCTCGGGTGCTGCAAGGTAGCCGACCCGCCACCCGGTCATGGCGTAGGTCTTGCTCGCGGCGTTGACGGTGATGACGTCGTCGCCGAACCGGGCCGCGCTGAAGTGTTCTTTCTCGTAGACGAAGTGCTCGTAGACCTCGTCGGAGACGACGGTGACCTTACGATCGTTTGCATACTCCACGAGGGCGCGGATCGACTCCTCGCTCTCGACCGCGCCCGTCGGGTTTGCGGGAGAGTTCAGGACGAAGATCCGTGCACCGTCCATCTGCTCCTTCGCCCGTTCAACGTCAATGTGCAGGGTCGCGTCGAGCCCGACGCCCTCGGGCTTTCCGCCGGCAATGGTCGCAAGGGCGGCATAGGAGACGAACCCCGGGTCGGTGAAGAGGACGCGGTCGCCCGGGTCGACGAGCGCCTCCATCACGAGGTGGAGCGCCTCGCTTCCTCCCGCCGTGACCAGGATCTGCTCCGGCCGGCAGGCGAGGCTGTTCTCGCGCGCGAGTTTCTCGCAGATAGCCTCCCGGAGTTCAATGATCCCGGCATTCGGGGTGTAGCCGGTTCTCCCCTCCCTGATGGCGCTGATCGCGGCCATCTTGATGTGATCGGGCGTATCGAAGTCCGGCTGTCCGATGCCGAGGTTGATCGCGTCCGGGCCTCCGGCTTCGAAGAGTTTGCGGATCCCCGACATCTCCACGCTTTTGACCCGGTCGGCATACCTGTGTTCGTTCATGATTACCTCACTCGATGTTCGCGTGGCGGCACTGGAGGTCTTCGGGCCGGCACTGGGTGATCTCCATCAGCCGCGATATGATCGCGTCCGCAAAGACCATGGCGGTCGTCTCGAAGATGGTGCCGAGCGGCGCGAACGACTTGTGCTCGCCCATCATCTGCCGGATCTCGAACTCCGCAGACTCGTCGGCCACCTTGTCCCGCTGACTCTCGATGATGACGATGCAGTCGGCGATACGCCCGATCCGCGAGTCTTTCTTTGACGTGATGAGGCAGATCCTCCCGCCGATCTCCTTTGCGGTCTCCGAGATATCCGCAACCGTCTTGGTCGCGCCGGATCCGGAGAAGACGATAATGACGTCTCCCGGCTTCATGGCCGGGGTCACGGTCTCCCCGACGACGAATGCGGAGAGCCCGAGGTGCATCAGGCGCATGGCAAACGATTTCGCTACAAGCCCGGAGCGCCCGGCGCCCATGGTGTAGATGCGGTTTGCGTTCAGGATCTCGGCGAGAAGCATATCGATCTCGTCGTCGGACATCACGTCCGCTATCGTCCTGATCTTGGTCGCCATCAACCGCATCATGTTCTTAACCGGGTGATTTGTCATCGTAATTCCGTTATTAAGTTTCACCAGATCATACATTAGAATATCCCAGACGCCCCGTGACGGGGGCGGCCGCCCTCTTCCCCCCGGGTTCGCCGGGACACGGCACAGGAGGGGACGGTAATTGCCGAAAATGGGGACAGCAACCATTATCCCGCAGAGAGGGGGTCGCGGGTTTCGTCCGGCCGCCCGGCGGATCGGATATCGGTTAAATCGGGCAATAAATCCAATACCGACGCAATAAACCCGCAATATATCATCCATCCACCACGGCAGATCGCTTCTGGAGATGCAAAAGGCTATTGTGGATGATTGCAAAATACATACAAAATTCGGCACGACGCTCCGGCCGCAACAGGAGGATTACAGCTGTCAGAACTCATTTTTGCAGCACCACACCCCAATTTCGACGCCCCATTGCGCCGATGCGGGTAAATTCTCCCGGATATGGAGCGGATCAGGGATTACGCGGGCCTGCCGTTCCCCGCAACCATATGCGGGGGGGCGCACGGCGGGACTCAAGGGACGACAAGAGGTAACAGGATGGAGAAGCGGCCGGAAAGGCATTCGAACGAGGAGATCCTCGATCTCCTCGACGAGAACGCACGGGAATGGTGCATACGAAGACTGGACGGGCGGTTCACCCCGCCGCAGCGGATGGCAGTCCCGCTCATCCACGAGAGAAAGAACGTCCTCATCTGTTCGCCGACCGGGTCGGGAAAAACCCTCTCGGCGTTTCTTGCAATCATCGACGACCTCTTCGTCCGGGCACGGGCAGGAGTACTCGAAGACAGCGTCTACTGCCTTTATGTCTCGCCGCTCAAGTCGCTTGCAAACGACATCCACAAGAACCTCAGCCAGCCGCTCGACGGGATCGCCGAGGTTGCCCGCGAGCGCGGGATCGACCACACCCCGCTCCGCCACGCCATCCGGCACGGGGACGTCTCGCGGGCGGATAAGGCAAAGATGGCGCGAAGACCCCCGCACATCCTCAACATCACCCCCGAGACCCTCGGGATCCTCTTGAACTCCCCGAAGTTCCGCGAGAATCTCCGGACGGTCCGGTGGGTTGTCGTCGACGAGATCCACTCCCTCGCGGGCTCGAAACGCGGCGTGCACCTCTCGGTGAGCCTTGAACGGCTCGAAGAACTGGTGAAGGAGACCGGCGGCGGTTTTACCCGGATAGGCTGCTCGGCGACGATCGAACCCCTCGCCGAGGTCGGCCAATTCCTGGTCGGCGCCGGACGCGAGGTGGAGATCGTCGACACCCGGTTCGCGCGGGAGTTCGACCTCAAACTCCTCTGTCCGGTTCCCGATCTCATCGACACCACTCCCGAAGACCTATCGCGGCATCTTTATTCGACGATCCACCGTCTCGTCCAGGAGCACAGCAACACGCTCGTCTTCACGAACACCAGGAACGGTGCCGAACGGATCCTCCACAACCTCCGCGTCCGCTACCCCGAATGGTACACGGAGGAGAACACAGGCTGCCACCACGGCTCGATGGGGACGGAGGGGAGGCTCTCCGTCGAGGAGCGGCTCAAATCAGGGAGGGTGAAGGTGGTGACGACCTCGACGTCGCTCGAACTCGGGGTCGACATGCCGCACGTCGACCTCGTCCTCCAGGTAGGCTCCCCGAAATCCGTCGCGGCGCTCCTCCAGCGGGTCGGGCGGGCCGGCCACCGCCTCGGCGAGGTGGTGAAGGGGCGGATCGTCGTCCTCGACCGGGACGAACTCGTCGAGTGCGCGGTGATGCTCCGGGAGGGGCAGAACGGGTTCGTAGACCGGATCCACATCCCGGAGAACTGCCTCGACGTTCTCACGCAGCACGTCTTCGGGATGGCGCTCGACGGGGAGGCGCAGATCGATGGGATGCTCGAGATTATTCGCCGGTCGTACTGCTATCGGGACCTCGAGGAGGAAGACCTGATGAGCGTCGTCCGCTACCTCGCCGGGGAGTACGCAGGGCTCGAGGAGCGGCGGATCTACGCGAAGATCTGGCACGACGAGGAGACCGGGACGGTGCGAAAGCGGGGGCGGAACGCCCGGATGATCTACTTCCTCAACTCCGGGACGATCCCCGACGAGTTCTCCTGCGACGTCCTCACCCGTGACGGGATCTTTGCCGGCAACCTGGACGAGAAGTACCTGGAGCGGATGAACAAGGGCGACGTTTTCGTCCTCGGCGGGCGGCGCTACCGGTTCGCCTACCGCCGGGGCGGGAAACTCTACGTCGACCCGACGACCGACCGGCCGACGATCCCGAGCTGGTTCTCGGAGAAACTCCCGCTCTCGTTCGATCTCGGGCTCCACGTCCTCCGGTTCAAGGAGATGATGCTTCGCGCGATGGCGAGGGGGGAGACGGAAGAGATCGTCGAGGATCTCCTCGCCGAGTATCCCATCGACGAGAACAGCGCCCGGAGCATCTGCGCGATCTTCGAGCAGCAGGTGCTTTATCTGGGCGACGAAGCCGTCCCGACGTTGAACCGGATCGTCGTTGAGGAGCAGGTCGATCAAGAGAACCATCGCAGGCTCTACTACTTCATGACCAACTACGGGCTGCGGTTCAACGACGGGTTCTCGCGGATCGTCGCCTTCACGATCGCACGGGACGTGACGACGAACGTCTCGGTCGGGATCAGCGATACCGGGTTTCTGGTCTCGATCCCCCTCGAGAAACGGGCCGACCCCGCACGCATCCTCCGGGCTATCCGGGCCGACGAGTGCAACGAGATCCTCGAGGAGGCCGTCGGGGACACCCAGCTCTTAAAACGGGTCTTCCGGATCAACGCCGCCCGGTCGTTCATGATCCTCCGTAACTACATGGGCAGGCGGAGGAGCGCCCGGCGCCAGCAGGTGAGCGCCGATATGCTGATCTCGTTTGCCAAACGGCTCCCCGGGTTCGCCGTGATGCGGGAGACCTACCGGGAGGTGATCGAGGATCGGTTCGAGGCGGAGAACATCCGGCGGATCGTCGACGGGATCGGTGCCGGTGAGATCGAGGTCGTCCTGACCCGCACCGCGTCCCCGAGCCCGCTCGCGTTCGGGATCGCGACGCTCGGCGTCTCCGATGCGGTCTACGCGCAGGACAAACTCTCGATGCTCCGCGAGTTCCAGCGCCGGGTGATGAGCAGCATCGGCGGCGAGGCGGCGGCATGAACGCGGTCACGGAGACCGAACTCCTATCCCGGTTCGGTTTTTATAAGGGCGCGCTCTACGTCAGGGAGGAGTCCCTCTGCGTCGTCTCCGACGTCCATATCGGGCTTGCAGAGGCGCTCTACCGGCAGGGGCTCCACTTCCCGCTCCACGAGGAGGAGACGCTGCTCGAGCGGTTCGAGGCGATCCTCGGCCGGTTCAAGCCGGGGGTCTTCGTACTCGGCGGAGACATCTTCCACGCCTTCGATCGGGTGAGCCGGGATGTGAAGGAGACGTTTGAGACGATCCTCGCGACGCTCCGGGCGGAGTGCGAGGTCGTCCTCGTCCGGGGATCGCACGACGTCATGCTGCCGACGATCCGGGGAGGGACGGTCGAGCGCTACGACCGCGGCGGCTACACGGTGGTTCACGGCGATCAGGCGGTCGACGACCACGGGACGCTCATCATCGGCCACGACCACCCGGCGATCGAGATCGATCTCGCCCGGTTCCCCTGCTTCCTCTACGGCGAGGGCGTGGTGCGCGGGAACGACCTCATCGTATTGCCGGCCTATAACCCGCTCTCTCCGGGCGTCACGATCAACTACGCAAAGAGCCGCGACTTCCTCTCGCCCGTCCTCCGCCGCGTGGATGCAGGCGCCCTGCAACCGGTGGTGGAGGTCGACGGCGAGACGGTCGTCCTCCCGCCGCTCGCGGGCATCCGGCGGTTTGCATAAGATTACGCCGCCGGGACCAGGACACTCATTCAAAACTTATCGAGTTTTCATGCGAAGGACGACGGCCCTTCGGCCTGTCGCCCTTCGCGGCTTCGCGTCTTTCGCGTGAGGCCGTATTGTTACCCATCCCGGTTATCTTACGCGAGGCCGCGAAGGGCGACTTCCCCGCAGGGTGCGACGGAGACAGCCGGCATCTCCAGATTTGACGGCTTCGCATGAGACATCAGCGCCCCCTCAGGGAAAATGGGAAAACGGGGGTGTGAAACAGTCCTGTAGCACCGCGATAACCTACGAAAGGCTTACTTCCCCCTCCGGATGACTCTTCCGAAGGAGAACGGTGTCGGGCCCGGCACGGTTGCCGGAAACGTCCCCTCCGCCGCCCGCCGAACGTCCTCGATCGAGTAGAACGCCCTGGGGTTGAACTCATGGATGGCGTCCTCCACGTCGCGCATGTTTTTGCGCTTGACCACCGAGAAGATCACCTTGCCCGGCCCCTGCTTCCCGTGGGCGTCGAGGACGGTCACCCCGTAGCCTGCGGCGCGGAGGTAGTCGATAAGGTTCGTCGCGTCGCGCTGCGTGATGATCCGGATGAGCGCGAGCCCCATCGCCAGCCGCTCCTCGACAAGCATCCCGACGTAGTTCCCGGTGGCGAACCCGGCCGCGTAGGCGAAGTAGTTGAGAGGGTTCGTGAGGTTCTGAAAGATCTGGCCGACGGCAATGATCCAGATGAAGACCTCGACGAACCCGAGGATAGGGGCGACCACCTTCATCCCGCGGGAGACGAAGATGATCCGCATCGTCCCGATGGTGACGTCGCAGATGCGTGCGAGAAAGATGAAGACCGGGACGACGACCAGGGAGAAGAACTCCGGGTCGATACCTGGGACGGCACCGAGCATGGATCATGGTTGACGAGCAGGCGATATATTATTATCCATATTCAAATATATGCCGGATGCAAAAGATCCCATAAAACCAATATTTGGAGATATCAGTTGAAAATGACGGGAGAACGGGAGAGTCCGACACGCAGATCGTACGGAAGGGCGCGGTACCCGGATCTTCGCCCGCTTCCCGAACAGGGTAACTCCTCCCGTCGGCGCCGGAAGCGGCCGGGGATCCGCCCGCCGTACGTGCGAACGCATGAGCACCGTGAGATCGTCGTAAACCGCATTCCAACCACGTTTTCAGCCGATTTCTCCCTACAGCCGGGGTTAGTGCCGGAACCACCATGAGATAACCTTATGGCATCAGAGTCCAATCAGGCACAGTGTGGTGATATGCCATGCCGAAATGCTACAGCTGCGGAGCGGAGATCAACCCGAAGAAGACGCGATGTCCCAGGTGCGGGGCAAAAGTAGAGGCAGGGACCGGAGAACAACCACAACAAGCGGGAGTTACAAGGGGGCGACGGTAAAGACCCCTTAAAACCCTCTCACCGGACCTTTTTTTATTCTTCGTGCTCTTCTTCCACCCGGTAACGCGGGGATGTGCGCCACCAGTAGTAGACCTCATAGGCCAGCAACGCGAGCAGCACCGCGCAGGCGCCGAAGAAGAAGCCCATCACGATATCGTGGGCCGGCAGCGCCCCGGCGCCGTCCAGGGCAGGAACGGGAGACTGGAGCGTCGAGACATCCTCTCCGGTGCCGCCTGCGTATTTATCCCCATTCTCGGTCATCAGCCTTGAAACGGGCGTAGAACCGCCGAACGGCAGCACCGCCGGGAGGATTGACCAGAGCCCGATGCTCGCGAGGACGACGACCCCAAAGAGCGTTGCGTACTTCTGCAGCACCGACCGGAGATCGCTTGCCGGGGGCGCGATGATGAGAACCTGGTTCGCGAGCCCGTAGACCTTCACTTCACGCCCCTTCTCGCTCCAGCGGGTCTCCATGACCTCAAGGAGCCCGGCGTCGAGAAGGTTCTCAATATGGTAAGAAGCGGTGGTGATGGGGATCTTCATCCGCCGGGCGACCTCCGACGACGTCAGCGGCCCGCCGCCGAAGGCCTGGATGATCGTGTTTGCCGTCTGGCTCGCCATCGCCCGGGCGATCTTCTGTGCCCGTTCATCACCCGGCTGGACAACTACAACATCATTCGCCATGGAGTGCTTCAATAATTCTGTTGCGCCCGTACTCGAGCGCCTCCTCGAGCCGGGAGGCGTCCGTGCCCGCGCCCTGGGCAAGGTTCGGCTTGCCGCCGCCCTTCCCGCCGAGGATGCCGCAGACCTCCCGCACGATATCGACGGCGTTCACCGCCGGGACGCCCGACGTCGCCACCACCTTCACGGTTCCGTCTGCCGACGCAAAGAGCGCCACGCCGCCCTCGGCGGCGACAGTCGTGGCGAGTGCGACGAGTTCTTTATGGGTCGCGTCGAGCGTTCTGACGACGACCCGGACCCCGTCCACCACTTCGCCGTCGAGATTCTGCATCTCGAGGTCCACCACTTTCTTCCGGAGACGTTCGATCTCCTTCTTCTGTTCCTTCCATTCCGAGAAGAAGCGCGCTACCGTCGGCGGCAGGTTCTCGGGCTGGACGCTCACCACGTCGGCAGACTCCTGGAGGAGGTCGGCCTGGTGCTGCACGGCATGCACGGCGGCGATACCGGCCGCAAAGACCAGCCGCTCGACGCCGTCCTGGATATGCTCGACGCCGATGACCCGGATCGGCCCGATCTCACCGGTTGCCCGGACGTGCGTTCCGGCACATGCCTGCACGTCGGCACCGATCTGCACTGTCCTGATCTCCCGGCCCGGCGGGACGCCGCCCTGGTAGAGACCGAACCCATACTTCTGCTCGGCCTTCGTCCGCTCCTCGATGTGGACATAGACCGGCGTATCGGCCATGACCAACCGGTTCGCCTCAGTCTCGATCCTCTTGAGTTCATCGGGCGTGATGTGCTTGTAGTGCCGGATGTCCAGGCGGGACGCCTCGCTTCCCTTCTGGGCGCCCGCCTGGTGCACGTGGACGCCGAGCACCTCCTTTGCGGCGTGAAGAAGGACATGGGTCGCCGAGTGATGGCGCATCAGCGACCACCGGCGTTCCTCGTCCAACATGCCCTTCACCCGTTCGCCGCGCTTCAGGGGGCCGCCCGTGACCCGGTGGAGGATCACCTCGCCGAGTTTCACGACCTCCTCCACCCGCACCATGCTCTCGGACGCCACCAGGGTGCCGGTATCGGACGGCTGGCCGCCGCCCTCCGGGTAGAAGAGCGTCTGATCGAGCACCGCTATCCCGTCGAAGTAGTCCAGCACCATCGCCTCGAACTCGATCTCATTCGGCAGCTCGTAGTAGAGTTTCTTCGTCGGGGGGAGGGAGGCTGCACGCTCGCGGTAAGCTTCAAGCGGGTCTTCTCCCCTCGCCTCCTTCTGCGC
Source organism: Methanoculleus chikugoensis (assembly GCF_019669965.1). NCBI lineage: Archaea > Methanobacteriati > Methanobacteriota > Methanomicrobia > Methanomicrobiales > Methanomicrobiaceae > Methanoculleus > Methanoculleus chikugoensis. The sequence continues at coordinate 1,700,664 of NZ_AP019781.1, forward strand.
CTCCGAGTGCGTCTCGGCGATCAGCGAGTAGAAGTTGTCGGGGATCTCCACGACGGCGCCCTCGGCGGCGGCGACCTCCTTCACCATCTCGGGCGGGATGCCGTGCGAGTCGTAGAGGGTGATGACCTCCTCGAGAGGCACCCGGGAACTCTTTGCCTTGTAGTTCCGGGCGATCTTCTGGACGATCCGGGCCCCGCGCTCAAGCGTGCTTGCGTACCTCGCCTCCTCGCTCTCCACGATCTCCCGTACCGCGTCCACGTCCTGCTCAAAGTTCTCGACCCCCACGACCTGCATCTGTGCTTCGATCAGGTCGCCGAGATCCTCGTCCATCGAGAGGTCGTTCATCATCCGGAGCGTCCGGCGAAGCACGAGTCGTGCGAGGTAGCCCTCGCGGACGTTCGAGGGGACGATGCAGTCCCCGAGCATGTAGGCGAGGCAACGGGTGTGGTCGGCGATCGAGTAGACCTTCTCGATCGGGACGACGATCCGCTCGAGCCGATCGACCGGCACGCTGATTGCATCGGCGACCTTTCTGCGGAGGTTGTAGAGGTTCGTCCCGGAGATGTCCATCACCCCGGCGAACCGGGCGCTGAGCCCCATGATCTTCGTGAACTCCGGGTTGTCGAGGAGATTCTCGAGATGAGCCGATCGCATCAGGCGGCTCACCATCTCCGGGAAGACCGCATCATAGATCGTCGGCGAACCCTTCGAGGCCCAGACGAACCGTTCAAGGCCGTAGCCGGTGTCCACGATGTTCAGCCGCATCGGGTAGTATGGCACCCCGTTCACGTCGACGGGCGGCTTGTCGGTCTTCTGCCGCCCGAGGTTCATGAAGACCAGCGTCGCGACCTCAAGACCGCCGATGAGCACCTCGACTGACGCTCCGGCGTTCCCGCCGCCGTACCAGGGGTGCTCCTTGTAGCTGACCCGGGTGGGATCGCCGCCGATGGACTTGATGAACTCGTCGCAGAGGGCGACCGTCTCATCCTTCCAGTAGATCCGCTCCTCCGGGGTGTTGAAGGCGTGGTGCGCCATCATCTCAAAAAGCGTCAGGTGGCGCCCCGACCGGCCGACCGAGTCGAGGTCGTTTAAGCGGATGCAGGGCTGGGAGATGGTCAGCGGGTTCGCCGGCGGGGGAACGACCCCGCTCGTGACGAACGGCTGAAAATCGGCGATGGATGCGATGGTGAGGTAGATATCGTCTCTCCATCGGGCGGCTACGGGATATCGTTCGAGGCGTGTATGGCCGTGCCGCTCGAAGAACGAGAGGAACGCCTCCCGCATCTCGCTGACGTTATGAGGTTTGAAGACCGGATTGCCGATGAAGTTATACGTCACGCACGGGGCGTCGCCGCAGAACTCCTGTTCCGGATCCCGGGTCCAGAAGGCCGACCCGCAACTCTTGCAGATCTTCCGCTCAAACCCCTCCGACTTGAAATAATCGAGCGTATATTCTTCCTCGAGCATTGAAAATCACGCAGCATAAATCTGTTGGATTCTGCGCGATATAGTTGTTTGTGCAGCCTATTCATACTTTCCATGTATCCTGATACCAGAGGTCGTAGGATTCATATAATCCCGTCCTCTCGGCGATACGCACCGCAAGGATGTGCCAGCATTCGCGCCCCCGGAAGAGGAAGTCGCTGCAGGTGCAGAAGTCCCCCTCGACGATGTACTCGCTGCTCCGGCCCACCACGACGAAGAAGTCGAGGTAACGCTTCACCTGCCCTGCATCGACGGCCTCGAGCGCCTTTCTCCCTCGCTCGCCGTAGACACGCTCGATGCAGGCGCGGAACTCCGGCGTCAGCGCCCGGTCCTGCTCCATCTTCTGCCAGAGACCCCTCATGGAACTACCACTACGTGTGGCGGATCAGGGATATAATGCCACCCCATGCGTGATGCGAGGGCCTCCATGGCCGGGGCCTCAAGCACATAGTGAGTGGATTCGAGGCAGGGGATGGGCGATGCACGGGCTACGCTGTGCTTCAGCTCCGCCGAGAGGAATGCTTCCGCCCCGAGACCGGCGGCCTCCCGGATCAGGTCGGGGTCAAACCCGCTCCCCCCCACGACGGCGAGGCGCCGGATCGTTCCCACCTCGCCGTAGACCCGGATCCCGCCGCCCGGGAGGCGGCGGGCAATCTCCCGGGCATCGAGGGAGCAGTCGCCGACGAGCCCGACGGTCATCTGCTCCGTCTGCAGGAGATCGAGCCGGGCCGCGAGGACGTCGTTGACGCCGCCCTCGGCACGGTCGAAGTTCGTGTGCATGACGTAGAGATTTATATCGGCGGCAAGGAGCGTCCGGAGCAGGCGCGACGTCGCCCCCCGGACTGCCGTGACCGGACTCCAGAGGGGCGTATGGTGGACGACCAGCATATCCGCGCCGGCACGGGCGGCGGCATCCACCACCTTCTGTGTGGCATCGAGCGCACAGCAGACGGTTCCGATCTCTTCTCTTCCCTCGACGACGAGGCCGATCCTCCCGGCATCGTACTCCTCGGCCAGTTCGGGCGGAGCAACCTGCTCCAGTGCGGCGATGAACCTCTCGATATCCATACGGTACCTCATATGGCACTCACAAAATAAAAGGGTGAACGAGGACGCCACCCTGCACCCAGAAAAATCCCATCGAATAAAATTTCTTTCCCAGGAAGTTTTGAACATAATTCGAGAGAAAATGGGCCATTATCTGATAAAGGCAGCAGGTATGGAATAGATCAAATAGAAATAATTATCTCTAAAAAAGCCGAGACTCGATTATCGTCTTTCGGAGACAGAACATGTTGAGACCACTTATTATCGGAGCAATACTCCTCGTTCTCTGCGCCGGCATCCCCGCCGTGTCCGCACTGGGAGGAGATGAAGGATGGTACCGCGTCCACTGCAACGTCGACGGTGCCAACGTCTACTTCGACGGACAGTACCAGGGTACCACCTACGGTGGGTCGCTCGACGTCCCGGTCTACACCACCGGGGCGCCCTACAGTTCCTACCGTGTCGAGAAGAGCGGGTACAACTCGTATTCCGGCAGCCTGCCCTCGGGCCCCGCGGCAGGCCAGACCGTGGACGTCTACGCGACACTGCAGCCGGTCGAGACTACCGGCTCGATCCACGTCACGTCAAGCCCCTCAGGTGCGGCGATCTACCTGAACGGAAACTACCGGGGCACAGCGCCGCTCACGATTCAGAGCCTCTCCCCCGGAACCTACTCCCTTGAAGCCGAGCGATCCGGCTACAACTCCGACCACGCCACCGTCACGGTCAGGTCAGGGCAGCAGTCGAACATCCAGTTCACCCTGACGCCGATCGAGCAGTACGGGTCGATCAAGGTCACCTCCAGCCCATCGGGTGCGTACGTCTACATGGACGGCGTCTACAAGGGCCGGACGCCCCTGACGCTCACCAGCGTCTCGGCAAAGAAACACAATATCGAACTTGATCATAGCGGCTACTACGACTGGAGGTCGACCGTGACCGTGAGCCCCGGCGTGACCAGTTACGTCAACGCCTACCTGACGACCATCCCCTCCGAGACCACCGGCGCCATCGACGTGGTCTCCTACCCGGCAGGCGCGGACATCTTCCTCGACGACAGGTACCAGGGCAAGACCCCCGCGGCCGGAGTATACGCGATATCGAACGTCGCGGTCGGCTCCCACACGGTGAGGGTAGCCCTCTCCGGCTACCAGGACTACACGACGTCGGTCATCGTCAGCGGGGCAACCACAAGCCACGTCACCGCGACGCTCCAGCCCGGCCAGTCGACCTCGACGGGCTCGATCTCGGTCACCTCCTCCCCCTCCGGAGCCGAGGTCTACATCGACAACGTCTATAAGGGTATCACCCCGCTGACCGTCGACGGGATTGCCACCGGCACCCACGCGGTCAGGGTGGCGCTCGGCGGCTACAGCGACTGGTCGACCACCGTTCAGGTCGGTGCCGGAAGCACCGCCTCGGCCTCGGCTTCGCTCTCGCCTGTGCCGACCCAGGCCCCCCACGCGGGCGTGGCACCCTTTGCCGTGATAGGCGCGCTCGGGATCCTCGGGATCCTCGTCGCGTTGCACAGGCGGGACTGAACACGAAAAAAACCCACACTTTTTTGAGAAGCATAAATCTCCCAGATGTTACCGATTGACCGTTGACGGCAGGGTTCATACCCCGACGCAATATTACCTAAAGTAATAAACAACACCTATAAATATTCCGAAAATGAATATACGTTCATGGCAAAGTCCCTCGACCTCATCAATGCCCGGATACGCGACGGTAGTGCACGAGTAGTTACCGCCGACGAGATGCCGGCAATCGTCGACGAACTGGGCGAGGAAGGGGCACTGGCGGAGGTCGACGTCGTCACGACCGGGACGTTCGGGGCAATGTGCTCTTCCGGTGCCTTCTTTAACTTCGGGCACGCCGACCCCCCCATCCGGATGGAGCGCGTATGGCTCAACGACGTTGAGGCATACGCGGGGATTGCAGCGGTCGACGCCTACCTGGGCGCAACCCAGGAGGCCGAGTCCAAAGACAGGCCGTACGGCGGCGCCCACGTCCTCGAAGAACTCGTCGCGGGAGGCACCGTCGAACTGCGGGCAACCTCCCACGGGACCGACTGCTACCCGCGCCGGAGCATCACGACGGAACTGCTGCTCGAGGATATGAACCAGGCAATCATGGTCAACCCGAGGAACTCCTACCAGCGCTACAACGCGGCGACGAACACCACCGACCGGACGCTCAACACCTACATGGGGACACTCCTCCCACGGTGCGGCAACGTCTCCTACTCCGGCGCAGGGACTCTCTCCCCGCTCATAAACGACCCCGGTTTCCGGGTCATCGGGAGCGGCGTCCCGATCTTCCTTGCCGGTGCGGAGGGGATGATCGTCGGCGAGGGGACGCAACACTCGGCGGGCGGCGGGTTTGGAACCCTGATGGTGACCGGGGACATGAAGCAGATGCGCCAGGAGTTCCTGCGGGCGGCGGTGATGAACGGCTACGGTGTGACGATGTACGTCGGCGTCGGCGTCCCGATACCGGTGCTCGATACCGGGATCGTCCGGAGCACCGCGGCGCGTGACGAAGATATCCTGACCGAGATCATCGATTACGGCACGCCCCGGCGTGACCGCCCGTCGCTCGCGAGGGTCAGTTACGCCGACCTCAAGAGCGGGTCGGTCGAGATCGGCGGTGAGACCGTCCGGACGTCGTCGCTCTCCAGTTACCGGCGGGCACGCGCGGTTGCAGTGGAACTCAAAGACTGGATCGAGCGAGGAAAGATGGAACTTGCCCTCCCTACCCGCCGGATCGACCCGACAAAACGCGCGAAACCCATGCGGGAGACAGCCGTCACCCCCCGCGTCCGTGATATCATGAACCGGCAGGTGATCAGCATCACGGAGGACGAGGAGATTCGCGTGGCGGCAAAGCGGCTCTTGCGGGGCGAGACGAACCACCTCCCGGTTCTCGACGGCAACGGCATGCTGGTCGGGATCATCACCACTTACGACGTCTCGAAGGCGGTGGTGACGGACGGGAGGCTCCGTCAGGTAAAGGACATCATGACCCGGAACGTGATCAAGACGACACCCGACGAGCCGGTGGACGTCGCCGCCCAGAAACTTGAGCAGAACAACATCAGCGCCCTTCCCGTGGTGGACGCGACGAACCGGGTGGTCGGCATCCTCTCGGCGATCGATCTCGGGAAACTCTTCGGCGGGAGGCGGCGGCGATGAAACTCCTGCTGACGTTCTCCCGGAAAGGAAAAGCCGACCCGGGAAGAGAACCGGTGATCGCCCGGGTGGTGAAGGAGACCGGCGTTCTCATCAACGTCGAGAAGGCCAACATCGACTCGATGGCCGGCGAGGTGTTGATCGACGTCCCGGACAGCAGCGCAGACCAGATCCGGCGGCGCCTTGAGGATCTCGGAGTCTCGGTTCGTGTGATGGAGAACGCTATTGCCCGCGACGAGGAGGAGTGCGTCGACTGCGGGGCGTGCATCAGCATCTGTCCCCAGGAGGTCTTCTCGTTCGATGCGGAGTGGCGCCTTTCCGTGAGCGCCGAACGCTGCGTCCTCTGCGGGAAGTGCATCCGGGCGTGCCCGCACGGCGCCCTCTCGCAACAGGGATGATCCGGGAACATTTCGAGTACCGGCAGACGATCGCGACGATTCTCGCGGATGAACCGCGGCAGATCGAGGCGGCGAAATCCGGCATACTGGCCGCCCGGCAGGAGGTCGAGCGGCAGATTGCCGTCGACCCCTATTTTTCGGCAACGTTCGAGCCGTATACTCCAAAGAGCCCTACAGATATCCCGGCAAGCATGGCCCGGGCAGCCGCGGAGGCCGGGGTCGGGCCGATGGCGGCGGTGGCGGGCGCCATAGCCCGGGCAGGGGTGGAGGCGATGGTCGAGGCCGGCGCAGTGTTCGGCCTCGTCGACAACGGCGGGGATATCGCTCTCGTGAGCGACCGCGAGGTGACGATCGGCATCTACGCGGGGGCATCACCGTTGAGCGGGCGTTTTGCGTTCCTGATCCCTCCGAACGAGGAGATCCTCGGCATCTGCACCTCGTCGGCGACGGTGGGGCCGTCGATCAGTTTCGGCATTGCCGACGCCGTGACGGTCATTTCTCCCGACGTCGCCGCCGCGGACGCATGGGCGACGGCGATCTGCAATCGGATCACGGTTGACGACACCTCCGTCCTCGACGACCTTGAGGGGACCAGTATCCGGGGCGTGCTTGCCGTCATCGGCGATGCGGTGATCCGATGGGGGGACCTCCCGCCGATCGTGCGGGCAAGGGTGGACGAACGGCTGATCACCGCCGGGAGATCGCCGGTCTAGTGCTACTGGCTTCAATTTGCGTGAGGCCGCATCCATCTTTATGCACCGTCAGCTCACGCGAAGACGCAAAGAACGCGAAGGGAAGGTAGGGTACGATCAACAATCTTCGCGCCTTCGCGTGAGACCGCATCATCATCCCTATGCCGTCAATTCACGCGAAGACGCGAAGTATGTGATCTATTGACGACCTTCAAACCTCGCAAAAGACTATGCCCTCAAACGAAGGCAGCCCGACGTATCAGAGGCACTCCTCCATGTAGCGGGCAATCTCTGCGTATGCCTCCGTGCCGCTGAACCGTGCGGGCGTGTTCTCCCCGTCGGTGAGGAGGACGGCCGGCTCCCCGTCTTCCATCAGAAAGATCACCTCGTAGAGGTCGACCTCATCGATGACGAGCCCCCGTGCGAGGTCCGATGCGGCGTGGAGCTGCAGCCGCTCCATCGTCAGTTCGTCCGGTGTCTCCCGGAAGTAGTAGTAAAAGACCTGGTACGCGTTGAGAAGGTCGGAGGAAAGCAGCGCTCCTCGGGTCTCTTCGTCAAGCGTATCCAGCATCTTCGCGAGAAGCTCGTCGTCGTCTTCACTCGCCTCAAAGAGGCTGTCGGCAAGTTCCGCCAGTTCCATATAGTCGGTCATACCCGGTTCCCACCTGCACATCCAATCTCCCGCACCGGCTGAACAACCGCGCCGATAGCGGCCGACAGAGCCGGAACGGTGCATGAATAACTATATCGGTCTCCCGGAAAAAAGAATAGGTGTGCGTGAGGAAGATCTGGACTGGGCCGTATATCACCGGATTCCCGAAACCGGCGACATTACGGTCGGAGACCTGGTAGCAGCCACCGGATTTGAGCCCGATGCGGTGACGGCATCGCTCGAGCGTCTTGAACATTACCTTCTTATCAGAAAGACGGGGAAGATGGTGCGCCTTCTCTCTATCCAGGAATCGCTGATAGAGTGCCAGTGCCGCCATACCAGAGAAGACCTGCCGTTCATCATCGAGAACGGAGTAATCCGGGCAAAAAGGAGCGAGGAATGAGCGGGATGCCCGAAGTAGCCGTGCTCCGGATAGGCCACCGGCCCGAACGCGACCAGCGGGTGACGACCCACGTCGGGCTCGCGGCGCGGGCGCTCGGTGCCCGGGGGATGTACCTCGCCGCAGACGACCCCGGTGTCGCTGCGAGCATAACGGACGTGGCAGACCGGTGGGGAGGAGACTTCTTCATCGAGAACGACGTGAAGTGGCGGCGGTGTATCCAGGACTGGAAGGCCGCCGGCGGCAAGGTCGCCCACCTCACGATGTACGGGCTCCGGATGACCGACGTCATCGACGAGATCCGCGCAGAGGAGCGGGTGCTCGTCGTGGTGGGGGCAGAGAAGGTGCCGGGCGACATCTACGGGCTCGCCGACTACAACGTCTCGGTGACGACCCAGCCTCACTCCGAGATATCGAGCCTCGCCCTCTTCCTCGACCACCTCTTCGAGGGGAGGGAACTCAACCGGGAGTACCCGGACGCGAAGATCCGGATCGAACCGGCAAAAGCAGGCAAGAAGACGGTGGAGCGGTGAAGGGGCGGGTTCTGGTTGCGGGGTTCGCCACGCGGCATGTGGCGCAGTCGGCCCGCCGGGCAGGTTATGCGGTCTACGCCGTCGACCACTTCTGTGACCAGGATCTCCGCTGGTACACGGAAGACTGCGTCTCGTTCGACGAACTCGATGAACTCCCGGGAAAGATCGCCGAATTCGCCATCCGCCATCCGGTCGACGCGCTGGTCGTCGCTTCGGGCGCCGAGGCCGTCGGGACGACGATCCCGCTCTGCGGCACGCCGCCCGCGAAGGTGGAGCGGTTCCTCGACAAACTGGAGATCCAGCGGTTCTTCGAGGAACTGGACGTTCCGGTTCCGCCACTCGCCGGGGACGACTGTTACCCGGCGATGATCAAGCCGCGCCGGGGGGCGGGGGGATGGAGGAACGCGGTCGTGAGAGCGGAGGAGGAACTCCGCCGGTGGGAGGAGGCCTGGCCGGACGTCCCCTACGTCGCGCAGGCTCTCGTCGACGGGATTCCGTCGAGCGTCTCCTGCGTCGCGGACGGCCGGCGTGCGCGGGCGATCGCGGTCAACCGCCAGATCCTCCGGGGCGAGGGGGAGAGCGCACACGGGTTTGCCGGGTCGGTCACCCCGTTCTCCCATCCCCTTGCCGGGGAGATGATCGCGGCGGCGGAGCGGATCTCTGCCGCAAGCGGGTGCGTGGGCTCGATCGGGATCGATTTCGTCGCGGGTGAGAAAACCTGGGCGATCGAGATCAATCCCCGGTTCCAGGCCACCCTGGACACCGTCGAGATGGCGATCCGGAAGAGTGTCTTTGCCATGCATATGAACGCCTGCCGCGGGGTGATCCCGGTGACGGTGCCCGTCCCACGGCAGGTCGCAGTCCGGCGGATCCTCTTTGCCGAGCGGGATATGCGGCTTGAAGCCGACCTCTCAGACCTTGCGCCCCGCATCGCCGATATCCCCTGGCCCGGAACCGAGTTCGAGGAGGGGCACGCCGTCGTGAGCGTCTACGGCTGCGGCAAGACGGAAGAAGAGGCGTATGCCGACTTCGAGAGGAACACCGCGGCCGTCCGAAAGCGGATCGGGAGATGAGCCCGCTCCCTCAGGGCGGGAAAAGTGAATTAAAGATTGAGAACAGAGTATGGTAGGCATCGATGCGGCATATAAACTCTTATATGATAATTCTACTACAGGAGAGATTTAAGTATGGTATCCGTCACTGAACTGTTGAACGATCCGGCAATCAACGCCTATATTCTGCGCATGATCGGGGAAGAGGGAATCGAACTTCTCAGGCGGTTCCCTGAAGAAGGAGAGCACAGTGACGAGGAACTTGCCGAAATGACCGGTGTCAACCTCAACACCGTCCGCCATACCCTTTACACGCTCTATGAGCAGCGCCTCGCCGAGTACCGGCGACTGAAGAACTCCGAGACCGGCTGGCTCACCTACCTCTGGCACCTCCGCCTCGACCGTCTCCACGATGTGCTCGAGGAGCAGGTCCGGGATGTGCTCGAACATCTCGACGCCCGGCTCGCCTACGAGGAGAAGAACGACTTTTACATGTGCAGGAACTGCAGCGTCATCTACACCTTCACGGACGCGGCGAACTGGAACTTCGAGTGTCCGAACTGCGAGGAGATGCTCGAACATTTCGACAACGAACTCATCGCCGCCGCCCTCAGGAAGAGAATCGACAGGATCAAGGAGAGCCTCGGGAGTGCGTGAAGAGGACTGCATCGATCTCCTCAGGGGGGCGGGCTGTTCCGACGGGGTCATCGCACACTGCCGGGCGGTGCGCGACCTTGCGCTCGCCTACGCGTCCGACCCCCTGGTCGACCGCGACCTGGTCGAGACCGGCGCCCTTCTGCACGATATCGGCCGGGGGGTGACGCACGACCTCCGCCACGCCGAGGTGGGCGGCGAGATGTGCCGGTCGTTCGGCCTTGACGAGGCAGTCGCCGCCATCGTCGAGCGGCACATCGGGGCCGGGCTGACGGCCGACGAGTCTTCGCTGCTGGGTCTCGCCCCGCGCGACTGCATGCCCTGCACGCTCGAAGAGAAGATCGTCGCCCACGCGGACAACCTGGTGAAGGGAACCCGCGCCATCGCGCTCGAAGAGCGGCTGCAGCACGCAATTGCCCTCCCGCGAAGGCAGAGGAAGCGGGTCTGCAGGCTCGCGCAGGAGATGGAACTTTTCAGATAACCAGCCGGTTTACCTGCGGAAGGGCCCGCATCTCTTCATAGACCGAAGCCGGGATCCGCGGTTCGTCGACGATCATCACGAGTCTGGGCTCCTCCGCGAGGTAGGGGTCGGTGACGAAGATCTGGCGGATGGAGAGGTTGTGCTCGACGAGGACTTCGACCGCCGCGCCGACGATCCCTTTTTGCTGCGCGTCCTTCGGGTAGAGGGTGATGACCGAGAGGCCGAGGGCCTCGGCGACCCGGGTGAGGTCGGGGGCGGCGCGCATACGGATGAAGATCTCGCGCAGTTCGGGATTATCGAGGATGCGGCGGGCGGTGGCATCGACGACTCTCCGGTCGGTCTCGATCGCCCTGCCGATGTGCGTCGCGGGGATCTCGATGCCGTTGCAGACGATGCGCCCTTCTTCGTTGATGCCGAACCCGTTCTCCAGCAGAAAACGGACTACCCTGCCCTGGGACGGCGAATCGGCGAACTTCCGTGAGATGTCAGCCCACATGCGGGATCGTTGGATCCGGGCGCATAAATACACATCGAAGGCGGTTCCGGGGCGCTGGGGTACAGGTGTCGCAGGAGGGATCCGCCCGGGAAACGGCTCCCTGCCCCGCGCCCGCGGGAGCCCGGCAGGCATGCCAGGGCGCCTGGATCTGCGGCGCCTCCCTGCCCCGCGCCCGCGGGAGCCCGGGTTCCGGCAGAGCAAGATATTTCTGGTTGCAGCGCATTGTATAGAGAAGCACAGGGCGAGGGTTGCCAAGCCAGGTCAAAGGCGCCAGGTTGAGGGCCTGGTCTCGTAGGAGTTCGTGAGTTCGAATCTCACCCCTCGCATTCGGTTCTTGTTTTAGATGTTTCCCGGGCAGATCCGGCACCAATCAGTCTTCACCGAATCCCCCCGATTCTGCCGGTAGTGCTTGTTGCCGCTTAAATCTATAAATCTCGCACTGCCACCTTTCACATCCTTCGCCCCTTTTGCGTGAGGCGTTGATGCTCTCTATTACTCCTCACGCGAAGAGCGCGAAGCCGCGAAGGGGCGTTGCATTTCACGCACCGGAATCTCCAAATTAAAGTGGCACGATCCAGTAATTATCCCAGGACTCTGCCATTACTTCGCAACCCATAAGGGACAGAAGAGCCGGTAATCCCGGCAAGAGAGGGCAGGGCTACGGCATCGGTAAATCAGGAGCCTATTTATCCCGAGCTGGCCGTGCATGACGCAGATCTGATCCGGGCGACTCTCCCGCGGGTATTTTATTTCTGCGATGATTATGATTGGATAACGAGCATGTTCGCACATCAACTGCCCGGCATCCGGGGAGACGGCCGCCATGGCGTGTAGGTGCTGCCAGTGCGGCAGTTGCTGCAGCAACATGGGAAACGTCCACACGGTCATCGAAGAGCGCGGCAACTACATCTTCGTCGTCCGCAACGCCTACAGCGGGGACGTGAAGGAGGTGCGGATCGACCCGGACAAGATCGCCCTCTTCGAGGATGAGAGCAGCATCGCGGAACTGCCGGACGCATGCCCCTTCCTGAGGTTCGAAACCCCCCGGGATTCTCCTGATCCGTTCCATGGGAACGTCGCATTTGACGGGAAGACGGGAAAGGCATGGTGCACCGTCCACCTGACGCGCCCCGAGATCTGCCGCGATTACTGCTGCTGGCGTCTCCTCATCCTCGATTCGCAGGGCAAAAGGGCCGGGCGCGTGATGTACCGGACAACATTCCTCCCGGACACCGACGAACTCCGCCGGCTCTGGGAACGGGTGCAACCGACCCTGAACGGGCTCTCCGGCACCGAATGGGACGATGCCGTCATCGATATTCTCACGGCGGCCGGATACCGTGTCCGCCGGTAACTGCCGGGATTACGGATGCTCCCACTGCCTGCGGGTGAAAGGAGATAGGAACCCTTCCCATCACCTGCCGGCGATCTGCACAACCCAGATATACCGGGATAGCAACAAGCCCGGCCGAGGTCGAGCATATGAGAGCATCGATGAGACTGCTGGCGGGCTGTTGCCTGTTGCTGATGGTGTGCCAGGTCTCCGCCATGGCCCCGCCCGCCTGGGCAGAGCCCGGAACGAAGGTGACGTATCAGGCCGCGCTGACCCCGTACTACGCCATCGACCCCGACGACCCGATGGACCAGTGGGTGCATCACGAGGGGACCGGGGTATTCGGGTATCTGACCGACACGATCACCGCCGGGGACGCCGCGGGCGGCTATTCAGGCGACTCGGTGGTGGTGAGCGGCATCGACGGGGGAACCCTGTACACAGGTTCGTGGTCATACCTTCCGGGGGATCCGGGGATGGGGCTCGTACCATTCTGGGTCGACCTCGACAGCCCCGCCTTCAGCCCGGAGTTCATGGTCCTTGAGGGGCCGCTGGAACTCGCCGGCACGGAATGGGATGCGCAGGCGTATTACTACGCAAACCTCGGGACGAGTTTTGACATACGCTACGTCGTCGATAAGGAGAGCGGCCTCGTGCTGATCAAGAACGCGGGGCTGACGGGCGCAAACAATCAGATGCAGAGGGAGATCTACATCCTGCAGTCGCTTGAGACCGGATACCCCGGAAGCGGTATGCCGGAGAACGACACCTTCCCTATCATCTGGAACTCCACGCACCCGGAGCGCGGTATGCCGGAGAACGCCACCCGGCCTATCACCTGGGGCCTCCGGCACCCCGGAAGCGGTATGCCGGAGAACATCACCCGGCCTATCGATGAAATGGTCGGAAACTCCGGGTGGGCAATGAGGCATTTGGGGGAGGAAACTCCACCCCTTCACCATGCCTCTCATGATGGCGCTGAACATCCCTACAATCCTGGAGGTGACGGAAACTAAGAGGGAATTCCGGGATCCTGTCAAGGCGACAATCGAGGAGCGGGATCTCCCGTTCCCGGAACTCCTGCGAGAGGAGGAAAGGCTCCCGGTAGAAGATGGTGATCGAGCGCGGCCCCGAGAGAGACTTATGCTCTATGGTCAGGTCGTATGACAGGTCGCTCCCGGATCCGCTCCACCGCATTCTCGGCGGCTTTCCGGGCGTACCAGTCCTCGTCGTCGAAGATGCCTTCAAGGGGCGCAATCGCTCGTGCATCCCCGATCTCGGCGAGCACGTCCGCCGCACGTTTCCGGACATCGCCGTCCGGGTCGCCGAGCGCGGATACGACCGGATCCACCGCCGGGGCCCCTATGGCGACGAGCGCCGCTGCGACCTCTCGCCGGACGCTGTAGTAGTCGTCGTGGAGGAGACTCATGAGCCCCGGAATCGCGCGCGGGTCGCCGATCTCGCCGAGAATCATCGCCGCCCGCCGCCGGATACTGTCGTCGTGGTCGCCGAGCACACGCACCAGCGGTTCGACCGCGGCCGCTCCCACCCGGGCGAGATCGCCCCATCGCTCCTTCGCGATCAGGTAGACGACCGTCTCCTCCCCCGTTGCAGGCGACCAGCCCAGGTGGTCGAGGGCGTCCGCGACCCCGGCACGGACACGGAAATGCTCGTCGGTGAGCGCACCGGGGAGCAGGCGTGCCGCGGGCTCGCCGATCAGCACAAGCGCCGCCACCGCACCCTTCCGGGCCGCCTCGTTTCCGTCCCTGAGAACCCGCAGGAGCGGCCTGACCGCCGGTTCGCTCATCACCCCGAGCGCACGCACCACGACGCGCCCCAGGCGGTGGTCGTCGTGCAGGAGCGCATCGATCAGCGGCTCGGTGGCCGCCGGGTTCCCGATCTTGCCGAGCGTCGCGGCCGCTCCCATCCGGATTGTCGGGGGGGCGGCGCGGAGAGCCCGGACCAGTGGTTCGACGGCCGGATCGCCGATGCCGACGAGCGCCCGCGCCGCACCCAGGCGGATCTGCCAGTCGCGGTCCTGGAGAGCCTCGATGAGCGGAATGACCGCCGGTTCGCCGATCATCTTGAGTGCCTCGACCGCCTTTCTCTGCGTGCCATCCTGTTCGATGCGGAGCTCGTAGATCAGCCTCGCGACTGCGGGAGCCCCGATCAGCCCGAGCGCCCGCGCCGCACCCATCTGGATTGCGCTGTCCGGGTCGTTGAGCGTCCGGATCAGCGGTCCGACCGCACCGGGCCCGATCCCGGCGACGGAAGCCCACTGTTCCTTCGCGATCAGGTAGCTGACGGTCTCACTCTCGGTCCGCGGTTCCCACCCGGCCCTGCCGAGAACCTCCGCCGCGCCCAGCCGCACCAGGTAGCGTTCATCGTTGAGCGTCTGCATAAGCAGATCGACGACCAGGCTCCCGAGGCGGGTGAGGACGTCGATCGCCCCGAGCCTGACGGCATCGTCGGGGTGCCCCAGCGCCTCGACGAGCGGGGCCGCAACCGCTTCCCCAAGACCGGCGAGCAGATCTCCCGCCCGCTGCCGGATCAGGGCGTCGTCGTTCCCGAGCGCCTCGACCAGGAGATCGAAGGCTTCCTCCCCCATCGCCTCGAGGATCCCGGCGGCGGTCTGCCCAATCCCGGGATTTCCGAGAACCGGGACGAGCGCGCCGGCCGCAGAACCCCCGATCCGGACAAGCACTCCGGCGGCCGTCTTGCGGAGCCGGGTCTTCTCCAGGACCTGGATCAGCGGTTCCACCGCGGGTTCGCCGATCGCAACAAGCGTCTCTACCGCCGGATCGCGGAGCGCCTTCCTGCCGAGCAGGAGGATCAGGGAGGGAACCGCAGGGGCCCCGAGGCCGACCAGCGCCTCCATTGCTCCGGCCTGCACCGCCGGATCAAGGTCGCCGAGCCGCGGCACCAGGTGGTCGACGGCGGGAGCACCGATATCCACGATCTCCGGCCATCGCTGCAGCGCGATCAGGTAGACAATCTCCTCCGCCGTCCGCGCTTCGGGAGCCCACCCGAGCTGCTCAAGGACTCTTGCGGCTCCCATGCGGATCGACGAGTTTTCGCCGCCGAGTGCCCCGGCAAGCGGTTCGAGCGCCGGAGCGCCGATCCCGGTGAGCGCCGCCGCCGCCCCTGCCTGACCGTCGCTCTCCTCACCGAGGAGAGGGATGAGGGCGTCTACCGCAGGCGCACCGATCCCGATCAGGGCGTCGACGGCCTTCCGGTGAAGGCGGTCCTCACCGGTCCTGACGAGTTCGACGATGGCCGGAACCGCCTCCGGCGTCCCGAGTCGGCCCAGAACCTCGACGGCACTCTCCCGGGCGCCCCCGACCCCACCTTCAAGCAGTTCGAGGACGGGCGCCACGGCCGGTTTCCCGATGGCAACAAGCGCATCCGCCGCCACCGGGGCGACGGCCTCGTCGGCGAGGGCATCCACGAGCGCCCCTACCGCCGCCGGATCGCCGATCTCGCCGAGCGTCGCTGCAGCCTCGCAGCGTATGCGGGCGTCATCGCCGCTGAGCATCCGGATCAGCGGCTCAACGGCCGGCGAGCCCATCAGGGCGAGTTCCATCCACTCCTCCCGGGCAACCAGGTACCAGGCCCGTTCAGAGTCGCTCCAGGGCTCCCAGTTCATCCTGCCGAGAATTTTAGCGACCTGGGACCGGATACGGGACTTCCCGGACGTCAGCGACTGGATCAGGGCCGGTACCGCCGGCTCGCCGAGCGCACCGAGAACCTCCTGAAGCGTCTCCTGCGCCTCCCCGTCCGCGGAGTCCAGGGCGCGGATGCACGCCTCCGTTGCCGGTTCACCGATCTTCGCCAGAGCCGCCGCCGCCGTTCTGCGGAGGGAGGGGACGGAGAGCAGCCCGATGAGCGGCTCGACCGCAGGAGAACCGATCTCCGTGAGCGCCATGGCCGCCAGCGGGCGGATCTCATCGCCCGCCTCGTGCAGAAGTTCGACCAGAGGATCGACCGCGGCCGCGCCGATCTCCCCGAGAGTCCGGGCGGCGTTCCACCACACCCCCCTGTCGGGGGACTTCAGGATGCGGATGAGGGGATCGACCGCAGTTTCACCGTAATCCGCAACGTCGAGCCACGCTTCGTCGGCGACGAGGTAGCGTATCGCACCGGCGTCGTCGGAGGCTTTCCACCCGAGTTCCCGGAGGACGGAGGCCGCCGACCTTCGGATGCTCCGCTCAGGCGCACCGATGGCCTCGATGAGGAAGGGGATTACTTCGGCGCCGATCTCCCGGAGCGCGTAGCGGGCACCGAACTGCACCTCGCCGTCATCGCTGGCAAGCGCTGCGATGAGAGGCGGCACAGCGGGAGACCCGATGCGCACGAGCGTAGCTGCCGCCCCGATCTGCGCCGTAACGTCCCCGAGCGCAGCAATCAACGCAGAGATTGAGTCCTCGCCGATCAGAGCGAGGGCCTCGGCGACGCACCACCGCCGCCCGTCGTCCGCAAGGGCAAGGGCCCGAACCAGCGGTTCCACGGCGTCGGCTCCACGCTCTGCGATGGCACTGACGGCACGCCCGCGAACTCCGGCATCGTCACTCCCGAGATCGTCGATGAGCGACTCTATCGGGCGTTCATCGTCTCCCCCCGCAGCCTCACAGATGGGAGGGAGGGGGGAGGTCACGGCCGCCGGCTCTTCCTCTGAGAGATCGAGTTCGAGTTCGAGTTCGGCAAGCCCGGGAGAGGGGTCGACATCTCCGTCCTCGAACTCCAGCATCTGCATGAGTTCATCGGCGCTGAGGGAGTCGGGGTGCGGCGCAGGCTGGTCGTCCGGAACGCCGGGCATGCCGTCATCCAGGAGAGAAAAGTCCGGGAAGTCTTCTGCCGCAGAAGGCTCCGTAGGGGAGAGAGCATCGACTTCGTCCGGGGGGGCAAGACCCCCGGGGCCGTCCGCAGGAGGCGCCGCCGGGGAAGGAACGGTAACCGTTTTGTCCGGCGAGACGAGTTCGTCGAACCGCCGGAGAGCATCGGGGACGTTCTCAAGCCTCTCGAGGACGCTCGCCCTACCGTCGGCCGGAGCATGCCTGCGCGGGGGGGTCTCGACGGACAAACCGGCAACCGGGGGTTTGGGGGCGCCCTTACTTTCGCTCTCTTCGGTATCCTTCTTTATCCAGTGCCTGATAAGCGAAGAGCCGTTCGGCCCGAAGAGCCCGGGCAGGCAAACGATGGGCAATACTGATTCAACCGCCGGCATACCCGGCACTCCCGCACCGGGCAGAAGAAGGAAAAGACATACGATCCCGAAGATCGCGCAGATCAGGGCACGGAACGCCGGAAAAGGTGCACGGTCGTCACCGGGCGCTCGCCCATCCGCGGATACCGGCAACACCATCACTATACCGCGGATTTCGGCTGCCGGATCGGTGGATTGGCTGTCCGGGAATGCTCGTCGGCCCTCGATGCACATAATGAAAACTCTACGTCTAAAAATTAAATATGTTTGTTTCTCTCGCCCGGGAAATAAAAAAATCATTATATATCACCTGTTTCAGGAACGAATATTAGCTGCCCGGACCCCGGGGTCGCCGGGCAGCGTCTGCACCGGACTGATGAGGCGTATCAGGCGGCGGTCACAGGTACGGTGCCGCATGGAGCGTTGCAGCGACGTGACCGATCAACCGCTATTTGCGGCATGGGCAGGAAAATCCGGAGAACTACGGCCCTGCTGCCGAATTAACCCCATCGGCACCTGAATCAATCCACCAACGGCCGATCAGAATCCTTCGTTCATGATCCGGTTGAGTTCCGAACGCTTGATCCGCCAGGTTCCCCCGCACTTGACCGCCGGAATCCGCTCCTCCCGGATGAACTCCCGGATCCGGCCGGGAGTGAAATTCAGGGTCGAAGCAACGTCGTCGACGGTGAGCATTGCGTCGCCCGCGTTGTGGTGGTGGCCGCACCCGATCGTCTCCCAGTTCTCGTCCGGCAGCATGATGGTGATGACCGGTTCGCCGTCGTCCCCGGGGGAGACCGCAGCCTTGAACGTCAGGGTGGGAACAAGGCCGTTCTGGTAGAGGCTGACCTGAAACTCGAACTCCTCCTCGGTCGTCGTGTGGGCTTTGGCCCGGAACGCGTGAAGGGTGTCCCAGAGGTTCTCCGTAACGGTCTCCTGCGGGATGTTCGGGAACGGAACCATACTCTGTGCGGCCCGTGCCGAGACGGCAAGAGGGAACGTGATACCCAGATCCCTTCCCATCCGGGTGATCTCGACCAGATCGCCGTCGTCGATGGCGTCCTGGCGCGTCTTCCTCTGCTGTTCCGGGTCGGCCAACCCCCAGGTGTCTTCCGGTGTCCGTAATCGTGCTCTTCGTATCTCCATGGTCATATCTCTCCGGAATAATTCCGCGCTCTACTATACCACTATGGGGATATCGATCATAAAATATTTACCAAAAATTTCGCGGTATTTTCCGATTTATTCCACGTTAAAGGCTTATTTAGAAGGGGCCGCGAGTGAAATGCCCCCATGATCCGGCAAGAACGGTCCTCCGACTCCAGGAAACGCGAATACAGAGCCAATAATGCAAAAATAATGAAGCAAAAGGTTCAGAATGGCTCCCATGAATCCCAATCCCGGGAGGGCTGCTCCGACAAAGCCTATATAGCATCAGGGTGAGTCTTGAGGCAGTGATTGTCCCCGTGACACCCGCTTCCGGCGACGCCTACATAGCACTTCTCGGCCGCTCAACATGGGCGCTCGTCAACGCTTATCACGCAGTCCTGCGTGAGAAGGGACTGCGCCCCGAACGGGTCATTATCGTCACCGAAGAACCCTACGCGCAGGAAGCATCGGTCGCGGCCGAAGCAATCGGAGTCGTTTCGGAGGGATACGGGTTCGCCCCCGCGATCGAAACGGAGATCCTGCCCGAAGCGGACTTCGTGAGGACCGGACAGACGATCAGGTCGCTTGCCGGTGATCTCATCGAGCAGGGACTTCACGTGGCGATTGACATCACCTCCGGCAGGAAAGTCACGGTCGCCGGGGCGCTCATTGCGGTCTCGGTCGCGGGACTCGATATCCGGCACATCTATTATCTTGCCATGAAGAACACCGACGACGTTGCAAAGCCCTACATGATGATTCCGCACCAGATCCAGCAGATCCGGGATATCATGGAGGACGCGGGGGCGAGAGGATGAACGATGCGATCGTCAGGGAGGACGAACTGCAGGTTCTCATCAACAGCCTCGATGAGATCCGCATCAGGTACCCCCTCTACGAGGGCGATATCCTGGTCGCACGCCCCGAAGGTACCGGGTTTTCGCTCGAACTGCCCGCGCCCCGCGAGACCTTCCAGGACTGGGTCGCCGAATACGAGCCGGTCTCCGCGGAACTTCCTTCCTACGCCGATCTCCAGGAATGCATGTTTGCAAGCGGGGTCGCCCGCTACGTGAACCATGCCGCCTTTGAATCGATGCTCGCATCGTATGGGCAGCTCAAGAAGGCCGTCTTCTTCGGCCTGGATACGAACCTCTTCTACCACGGGTTTGCATCGAACAATCCCCGGATCGAGCACGCTTCATACCTGATCGTCGATACCGTCCGGGACGAGATCGCGTATGCCATCAACCGCAAGTACCCGGCAAAGACGATCGGGGAGATGACGGCACTGGCGCCCGACTGCCGGGAATACATTGTGGAACTCGAGAACAAGCGGACGAAGCGGTCACGCAAAGCGGCGTATCTCGCGCTGAAGGAGTACCGCACCATCCGTGACCGGGCGACGAAGATTGCAGCCCCGGGCCCGCATACGCACCTCTCCGAGGAGAACGATTATAACATCGTCCGGGCGCTCCGGAAGTTCGAAGAAGAGCGGTACGCCCTCCCGGTTCTCCTGACCGCCGACATCTACATGGCCGATCTCTGCATGGCCGAGGGGCTCGAGTACTTCTACTTCGACCGCCCATATAGGTTGGAGACAACAGCCTGCACGGCGCCGGCGTTCCGGCGACTGCTCTTCAACCTTGCCGCCGTCTTCGGATTCGTGGATTGCAACGGCACCACGATCTTCGGGGAGTACGGCGGAAAGGGCAACGACCTTGACGAGCTCAAAGTCCGTTTCCGGGACGACGAGGCGTACCGTGCATTCACGAGGGAACTCAAGATATGCAGGCACCTTACGGCACTCGGCATACCGCGGTAGAGGCGGTCCTCTGCGACATGGATAACACCCTCTTTGACCTTATCGGAGCGAAGCGGGAGGCATGCCGGTGCGTGGTCGACTACCTCGGAACCGGCGACCCTGAATCGCTCTTTTCACAGTTTCTCCGGGGAATTCACGGGTTCGAGGACCACGAGAACATACGCGATTATCTCGAAAGTCTCGGGGTGTACGAGGAGCGGGCATTCGAGGTCTGCTGCCGCACCTACGAAGACGTGAAACTCAGCCTGGTCGAGGCGTACCCGGGTGTTGAGGAGACGCTCCGGTGCCTCCGGGACGCCGGGATCGCTCTCGCGGTCGTGACCGACGCGGAGTCGTCCCAGGCACACCGGCGGCTCGAAAAGACCGGGCTCATCGATTACTTCGAGACCGTGGTGACCCCGGAGGTCTCGGGCCGGCGGAAACCGGAGCCCGACTCACTCGTCTACGCTCTCCGGCGGCTCGATGCGGCTCCGGCGCGGGCGATGATGGTGGGCGACAGTCTGGTCCGCGACATCGCTCCGGGGAGAGATCTCGGGATGGTGACCGCGTTCGCCGCCTACGGCGACTGGCGCGACGGCAGCGTGGCGGAGATAACGGCCGATATCGTTCTCGCAGAGTTCGGCGAACTCACCGACCACCTGGGCATTACGGGCCGATAGTCCATGAATATTGGGCTCTCGCAAAGTGCTTCGTTCAACCCCGGATAGTCCGTGGTGCAGGTCCGAAATAAAAAATCAAGGTCCTGCGAGTTTGTGAAGAGGGCTGCTAACAATACAACTCCCCTTCGCGACCTTCGCGTTTCGCACCTAGCGGTGCTCATGCTCCCTCCCCACAGGGGAGGTCGCACTTCGCGTGAGACTTCTTCAGCATCGCAATACATGGCCTCACGCGAAGCCCCGAAGTCCGGATGGAGACCTTTGAGGGCCTTCGCGTGAGTTAATGATAGAGCTCATTCGGGATCAGCGGAGCGGCGAGGGCGACTGCGATCCCGGCACCGGGAGGCGCGCTCCGTGGACGATGACCTGCTGGTCGGTCTCCGCGACCTTCCCGAGGATGATTGCTTTCCCCGCGGCCGTCATCGCGAAGACCGGGATCGACGTTCCCGCCTGGAGGAGCGCGGTCTTCGCCGCTTCCTCCCGGACGTGCCGCGAGGCGCAGGCGGTGAGGAGATCAGCCGAGCGGGCCATAAGGGCGGCGTCCTCCCGCGAGATCCCGGTCGTGTGAACGGCGACGATCACGGCACCGGGGAACTGCTCCCGGATAGCCGCCGCCTCGGCGGCAACGGCGGTGGTCACGGCTATCCGGCGATGGCCGAGTTCTGCCGCCAGGGCGACGCCGGCGGCCTGGTCAATCGCGGCGGTTGCAGGAGCGAGGACGACGCCCCCGTTCTCTTCGATCCGCGCGACCACCTCCGGGATCGGGCTTGTCTTCACGAGACCCGACATCCGGCCGCCGATCCCCTGGATGAGAGCGGGGTTCGTCGCAACGAGCGTCCCGGCCCCGTCGGAGGCGATCACCGCAGCGTCGAGGTCTCCCCGGCGGACGGCGCTGCTCAGGAGTTCCGACGCCCCGAAGATGACGAAGTCCGGCCCGGCAAGAACCTCGCGCTTTGGCGTGCACATCCCGAACGACCTGATACGCCCCTCGATGTTTCGTTTGATCGCCTCCGGCGTCATCTCCGGAACAGGGCAGGCGAACCGCCGCGCAAGCGGGCAGTCCTCTATCTGCGGCGTTCCGACCTCGACCACCCGGCCGTTCCGGATCACGACCCGGCATCTGCCGGCGGCCTCTACGATATGCTCGTCATGGTCGCTCATGAAAGAACGTAGAACGGACTGGAGAATAATAGTGCCTCCCACCGACCCCGGGGTAAACCCTTATCAGATAACCATTCCATGAAATTGTAGGCAAGCCATGATACGCTTACAGCAGGGCTCTGTAGAAAACCTCTCGCTGAGGCCATACAACCTACTGTGTCCATCGACGACAGGAAAACCTTCGGGGAGGTCTTGTTGCTTCGCGCGAAGACGTGAAGACGCGAAATCCAGAGAGATGTCGGCATCCCCCTTCGCACCTGACGGTGCTCATGCTCCTTCCCCTGCGGGGAAGTCGCACTTCGCGTTCTTCGCGCCTTCGCGTGGGATTCCAGAGGCATGTGAAGCACTTCTGCAGAGTCCGCAGCAGGTAGACGGGGTGAGGGGAGATGGGCAGGATCTGTAGTCCGTTCGTCGTGATCGAGTGCAGCCGGCAGTGCGGCTTCTCCCGGCTCTACAACGAGCCCACCGAGAAGCAGAGCCGGGAGATAACCGACACGAAGACCTGTCCTGCCTGCGGCGCCCCCGTCCGGAGAAGGCTCTTTTAACGGTGGGAAGCATGTCGGGGGAGCGCTACTGGGAGATCGACCTCGCCCGGGGCGGCGCCGTCGTGACGATGATCGTCTTCCACTCGGCCTTCGATCTCAACTTCTTCGGCGTCCTGCCGCTCAACGTCTCCGGCGGGTTTCTCCGGATGCTCGCCTACCTGACCGCATCGACGTTCATCTTCCTCGTCGGGGTCTCCTTCACCATCAGCTACGCCCGGGCTTCGCGGCGGCTTGACGGGCGCGGCCTCACGCTCAAGTATGTCCGGCGCGGCCTCACCATCTTCAGCTACGGTCTCGCCATCACCGCCGTCACCCGGCTATTTCTACCGAACGTCTACATCGTCTTCGGCATCCTGCACTTCATCGGGATCGCGATCCTCCTCGCACCGTTCTTCGTCCGGCTCGATCCAGAGAGACTCATCATCACGAGCATCGCCTTCCTCATCGCAGGCTATGCGGCAAGCCTCGTCTCCGGCCCGTGGCCGCTCCTCTGGCTCGGCATCCGGCCGGAATCCTTCGCGAGCCTCGATTACGTCCCGCTCCTCCCCTGGTTCGGCCTCGTCCTGGTCGGGATGGCCTGCGGGCATCTCTTCTATCCGGACGGTGTGCGAGGGTTCACGCTCCGGATGGCGGAGCCGGCGGCAGCCCGTCCTCTCTCGATCCTCGGCCGGCACTCACTCCTGATCTACTTCCTGCACCAGCCGGTTATCCTCCTCCTGATCGCGGTCCTCGCGCCGGACGCGGTGACGGGGTTCTCATGAGGGACGCGAGGGCCGCCGGGAAGCACAACTCTGCGAGGAGCGAGTCGCCGACAGAAGGCATTTGACGATAAAGCGAAAAATGATTGAGAAGAAAGGTAGGGTGTCCGGAAGTACAGCACGGGCTATCTTCTGTTCTCCTTCCGTCCTGCCCTACCGGGCGTCCCGAGATGATCGAGACCATGCCTGAAATATTCATGAGCAAAGTGAGCCCGGAACACCGGGTTGAGGGGAACCTATGACAGACGTGACAGACACAGCGTGGATCGTATTCATCATCAACATAGTGGCTCTCCTTGCACTAGACCTCGGCGTCTTCAACCGCAAGGCCCACGTCATAAAACCGAGGGAGGCGCTCCTGCAGGTCGCCGTATTCATCGCCGCCGCGGCGGTCTTCAATATCGGAGTGTATCACTGGATGGGGGCTCAGGCCGGGCTGGAGTTCACTACCGGCTACATCATGGAATTGATGCTGAGCGTCGACAATCTCTTCGTCTTCATCCTCGTCTTCGCTGCATTCTGCGTGCCGCGAAAAGACCAGCACAAGGTGCTTTTCTATGGCATCGTAGGCGCCCTGGCCTTCCGTTTCGCGTTCATCATAGCAGGCGTGGCGCTGGTGGAGACGTTCTCCTGGGTGCTCTACATCTTCGGTGCCTTCCTGATATTCACCGCCATCAGGATGGTAACCAAGAAGGAGGAGACGGCGGTCGAGCCCGACAAGAACATCCTGGTCCGCGCGTTCCGCAAGGTCATGCCGGTTACAAAGGGTTATGAAGGTGACAGTTTCTTCGTTAAGAAGCCCGATGCGACCGGCAAACTGGTGACCTGGGCTACCCCCATGTTCGTGGCCCTGCTGGTGATGGAGACGACCGATATCGTCTTCGCTGTGGACTCCATCCCTGCCATCCTCGGCATCACCACCAACTCGTTCATCGTCTTCAGCTCCAATGCCTTCGCCATACTCGGCCTGAGATCGATGTACTTCGCGCTGGCGCATATCATGAACGCGTTCTGCTACCTGAAGTACGGTCTGGCCGCCATCCTCAGCTTTGTCGGGGTCAAGATGCTGATCGCCGACATCTACCATGTTCAGGTGGAGATCTCGCTCGCCGTCATCCTCCTGATCCTGGCGGTGGCCATCATCGCGTCCTTGATCAGGACCCGGCGCACAGGAACCTGTCCGGAGGTGAAGAGAGTGCAGGCCGAGGCCTGCCCCGCCCTCCGGAGCCTCGATCCCGACGCCACCCCGGCTCCCACTACAGAGACGGCCGATTCAGCATCAAAGGACTTTGAGAATACCGAGAAAGGGGATGAGTGACCTCCCACCCGGGGCGTATGGTTAGAGCAGCCCGCGCGCCTGGCTGCCCGCATTCGAAAAAAAACTGGACGGGGTCAGTCTTCAACCGGAGGGGTGTATCGCCGCCCCTCCCCTCTTTTCGACGCCCGATATCCATACAGTCGGAATCCTGAACATGAGCGAAGGGAGGGAGAGAGCACTGCCGGGTGCCCCCCTGTCCCCCCTCACTCGTAAAAGAGCGGGACGTCCGAGAACGCCCTGACGTCGAAGACTCCCCGTTCCGTGACCCGTACCTCGGGAATGACGGTCAGGGCAAGGAACGAGAGGTACATGAAGGGGTTCTCGACCGAGCCCAGTCGCCGGGCATGCTCCTCAAGAGCCGCGAGGCGCTGAACGACCTCGCCGTAGGGAAGGGCCGACATCAGCCCGGCGCACTCGAGCGGGAGCGCGGTGATATCGTCTCCGGAGACGACCGCAAGGCCCCCGCCGAGCCGGATCACCTCGGCGACGGCACGGACGATATCGGCGTCGCCTACCCCGACCGCAACGATGTTGTGGGAGTCGTGGGAGACCGACCCGGCGATCGCCCCCTCCTTCAGACCGAATCCATTGACGAGCCCGACGCCGGATCCGGTCGCCCGGTAGCGGTCGGTGACGACCGCTTTGAGGATGTCGCGGCCGAGATCCGGGATCCCGGCGGCGTCGACCGAACAGCGCAGGTCCCGGGTCGTGATCTGGCCGGGCACGATCCCGATCACCCGCGCCTCCCCCCGCCCGGTTATCCGGATATCGCCGGGCTCCGGCACGCGGACGCGCATGGGAGACGCCGGACAGGCCGGCCGGCGGTAACCGGTGTCGACCGCCTCGACGCCGCGCTTGAACGTCCGGAGGACCTTGAAGCGGTCGGGATCTTCGACGATGCAGAAGTCCGCAAGCCTGCCCGGTGCAAGAGCGCCCCGGTCGTGGAGCCCGAACCTCCCGGCGGCGGAGAGCGTGGCCATACGGAGCGCCTGCTCAACCTCAAGGCCGCATGATACCGCCTTTCTGATGCAGTCGTCGATATGCCCCTCCCCGGCGAGCATGTCGGCGTGCCGGTCGTCGGTGGCAAAACAGCACCGCGGCGCCGTGCAGGCGTCGACGAGCGGGAGGAGGTCGCGGAGATTTCGCTCCGTCGAGCCTTCGCGGATCATGATGTACATCCCCCGGAGGAGTTTCTCCCGCGCCTCGGGAAGCGTCGTGCACTCGTGGTCGCTCTGGACGCCGGCATAGATGTAGGCGTTCAGGTCTTTACCCGAGAGGAACGGCGCATGACCGTCGACGACCTCGAAGAGATCCAGTTTTGCCCGGAGATCCTCGTCGCCGAAGAGGACGCCGGGGACGTTCATCACCTCAGCGAGCCCGACGACCCCCTCGCGTCCCCGGAACCGGGCGAGGTCCGCGGCCGTGAGCACGGCGCCGCCCGCATCAAACGGCGTCGCCGGGACAGAGGAAGGAAGCATGACCAGGATATCGAGCGGCGTCCGTGCTCCTTCCGCAAGCATGTAGTCTATCCCCGGCGCCCCGCAGACGTTTGCTATTTCGTGAGGGTCGGCGATCACCGTCGTCGTGCCGTGCGCGAGGACGAGCCGGGCATACTCCGCCGGCGCGAGGAGTGAACTCTCGATGTGGACGTGAGCGTCGATCAGCCCGGGCACCACGTAGGCGCCCGAGAGGTCGTACTCCCGCGCTCCCCGGTAATCCCCGAAGCCGACGATGCGGCCGTCCGTCACCGCGAAGTCCGTGCGCTCCCAGGAGCACGCGAACGGGTTGAAGAC
The DNA here is from genome assembly GCF_019669965.1 of Methanoculleus chikugoensis. NCBI lineage: Archaea > Methanobacteriati > Methanobacteriota > Methanomicrobia > Methanomicrobiales > Methanomicrobiaceae > Methanoculleus > Methanoculleus chikugoensis. The sequence continues at coordinate 1,727,486 of NZ_AP019781.1, forward strand.
CTCCGCTCCGGAGAAGACGGCGTCCGCGGGTTCGAGCCCCCGCGCCGCCGCGAGTCCCGCCGGGGTCAGGCTGTTACCTCCAGGTCGCGGATGACGGATGCTCTCCGCTCGCTGCCGACGAACACGGTCAGAAAGACCTTATATGAGCCGGGCTGCAGGTCTGCCCGGATCGTGTACTCGTTCTCTCCCCGTTCAAGGTCGATATACCGCGCTTCGGAGAAGGCCTCGTGCTGTTCGAGCGCGCTCACCTCCATGATCATGATCTGGAGCACAGCGTTCTCGACGGGCTCGCCGGCGTTCTCTACCTGGACCTGCAGGGCACCGCCGCTGTAGGTCACCTCACCAAACGACATGGAGAGGCATCCGGCAGCCCCGGTGAGGGCGGCAAGGGCCAGTATCAGAAGGATTGTATATATTCTGGACATCTGCTCGGAGAACCGGGGATCCGCACCCCGTGCCGGCGTAAGCACGGCCGTATGGCCCCTCCAGCCCTCCAGACTCACCTCCACTCTACTCATTCAGAATTTTGGTTGCTATTATTAAAATATTGTGAAAAAAACGGAGATTGCGTATGTTTCGAATCCGGGGCCCGATACCACAGGACGCGGTACGGGATTCACCCGGGTTCATGGAGATCGTGCAGGTGCATCTCCGGGTTTGCTCTCCCCGGGTTGCCGGAGAAGGAGGACTGCACCGGACCGGACGGTGCTTCGCCGGGAGAGACCTGCACCGGGGGATTACTGCGGGTAAAATCAGGAAACTATCGGAGACAGGGCGATCCGATCCGGAGCAACATTTAATATGACTGTATTATTATAAATTAACAATAATGGATGGCGCCGACCGCAATTCCCGCCTGTACCGGATATTCCGGGAACTTCAGGAGAAGGGATTGATTGACCGCAGGACGAGACTGGTGAGATGCCCCCTCACCGTCTCCATACGGGGATGTCCGGCACTCAACTGCATCCGCTACCGGCATTCATTCTACAAAAGAAACCTCTCGGGGGCAAGCGACAACACGCTCCGGTTCGTGCTGCTCCACGAGGAGGGGCACGTAAGGAAGGGCTCTTCTCTTCTCTCCGCCCTACCGGCCCTCCCGGTTCTCCTCTGCCTCGCCTTCCTCGGGCACCCGTCCCTGCATGCGGAAGGCCTCCCTGTTGCAAAGCCGGTCTTCGTCGCCCTCCTCCTCCTGACCGCCTTCTTCGCCTACCGGACATATTACCGCCGTATGGACGATGAGGAGTTCATAGCCGACCGGTACGCCGCCGATGCGATGAGGTGCTGCTACCGGGTCAGGGATCCCGGAGCCCTCCTCCAGAGCCTTCTTTCCGGCCTGATGGCAGGGACAGCGTCTCCCCGCCGTGCAGGCGTGATTCCCGGAGTCCTTCGTTCCGGGCCCGACTACCGGCCGTCGATCTCCGAGCGGGTGCAGAGGCTCCGGGCTGCAATTGATCCCGGAGACAGGAAACCCGCTATGTCTTCCACAGACAGCGAATCCCTTCGGTGAAATCTGCTACGGGTATGCGCCGTACCTCCCGGGAGCGATTGGCCTGTACGGCGCTCTTTTTCCGTCTCCAGATTCCTCAAGATATAATGGCAAAAAACCTTCAATTCATCATCTCGGATGAAAGAATATTTCAAAAAAGACGAGACGCTCAGAATATACATAGCAAAATAAAAGTAGGTTTAATATTACCTATTTCAAATAGAGGTAGTGAGGGGTGCTGGATATTACGATTATAGCGTTTGCCCACCACAAAGGTGGCACCGGGAAGACGACATCATGCCTCAACGTTGCAGGATACCTCCAGAAAGATGGGAAGAAGGTTCTGGTGGTGGACTGCGACCCGCAGGCCAATGCCACCACGGGTCTCGGAATCAACCCCGAAACCCTCAAACTGAGCATGTATGACGTCTTCATGAGCATCTTTGAAGGCTTTCCCGACGTCGCTATCACCGACGTGATTGTCCCCACGGCGTCGGGGATCGATCTCGCTCCGTCAATCCTCGATCTCGTGGGGGTCGAACCCTACCTCTATGGCATCGAGGACCGGGCCGGGGTGCTCAGGGAAGCGCTTGCGCAGGTAAAGGACGCCTACGATTTCATATTGATCGACACGCCCCCGAGCATGGGCCAGTTCGTCATCAACGGCCTCGTCGCAGCAGACCACACCGTCGTCACCCTCGATTCCGGCACGTTCGCCCTGAAAGGCATGGAAGCGCTGTCTACGATCTTTGGCGACATCAGGGAGATGCTCGGGGAAGACGTCGCCGCAGATTTCGCCATCCTGACCCGCTGGAAAGGGTCGGGCGACCCGGCGGCCGGAACAGGCGGGCTTGCGCTCTTCCTGAAGCGGATCTTCTCACCCGCCTCCGCCGCAGAAGAGGAGAAGGAGAGGGAGCGACTGAAGGCGTTCGAGTCCGAGGTAAAAAAAGCGTTCAAGCAGGTATTCACCGTCCCATACTCACCTGCAATCTACGAGACGCAGCAAAAGGGGCTTCCTATCTCCCATTACGCGCCCGAGAGCGATGCCGGCAGGGAATACCGGGCAATAGCGACTGCGCTCGCCGAGCGGGACAAAAACGTGACGAGGATGTGTAATCAATGATCGATAAACCTGGAAGGAAAGCACTATTTACCGGGCCGGTTGTGCCGGGTATGACAGGACAGGCGCAGGGACAGGGGGCGGCGGTGCTGCCCGAGGCGATCGAGACCGCACTCCACGCGGCGCTTGAAGGCGACGACTCCGTTCAGATCGACCTTGCAGGCGTTCCGGAGAATTACCGGCCGCTGGCCACCTCGATCAACGCGCTGCTCGAGAAGAAGCAGGAGGAGAAGCAGCGCTTCAAACGCCGGCTGGACGAGGCCAAGATGCTTCTGAAGGGGTCCGATACGATCATTCAGCAGAATCCGATGCCCATCCTGGTCGTCGATCCGAACTTCAAGGTGACCATGGCAAACACGGCCTACGCCGAGATGAGCGGGATCCCGATGGATCAGGTGCTCGGCAGGAGCCTGAGGGACTTCAAGATAACGTCGCAGAAGGGTTCCGGCCTCCGGCAGGCAATCCTGGAGAAAAAGCGCGTGTATGGCGAAATCGTCGCCGAACTGCCTTCGGGCACCCGCACGCTCGAGCAGTACGGCATCCCGTTGCTCGACAATGAGAATGCGGTCGAGAGCATCCTCATCGTCTACAACGACCTCACCAAGCAGCGGGAGGAAGAGGAAGAGATCCGGGCCCAGATAGAGAATATCGCCGAACTGCAACATCGATCCGATACGATCATCCTGAAGAACCCGATGCCGATGCTGGTCGTCGATACCGCGATGAAGATCGTCACGGCCAACGAGGCATACCTCGAGCTGACCGGCATCGATCAGTCGCGCATCACCTCAATGACCCTGCGGGACTTCAAGGTCCTTGATCAGAAAGGAGACGGGATCAAGAAGGTGCTCACCGAGAAGGTACGTGTTTCCGGCGAAGTGACGGTCGAGTTCCCCGCCGGCACCTACAGCCTGGAACAGTATGGAATCCCGCTCTTGAACGAGAAGAACGAGCTGACAGGGATCCTGAACGTCTATAACGACGTTACTGAGAAGCGAAAAGAGGAGGCAGAGATCAAGAAGATGCAGCATCGCATCGACACGATGATCAAGCAGAACCCGCTTGCCATCGCGACGCTCCGCCCCGACAAGAGCCGGATCGATATCAACGACGAGTATGCCAGGATGTGGCGGGGAACCCGGGAAGAGACCCTCGCAAAGAAACTCTACGACTACGACATCACCGTCATCGGCGGCGACCACTTCTACGCCTGTTATGAAACGAAAAAGCGGGCACGAACGGACGTCATGGTCAAGTGGCCCGACGGGGTCAGGAAGTACCTCACCTTAAACGCCATCCCCATCCTTGATGCGAACGGCGAGATCGAGATGGCCTTCTACGTCTGGAACGACTGGACCGACCTGCAGGTGCAGAAGGAGGAGGCCGAGAAACTCAAGCACAGTGTCGACACGATGATCAAGCAGAATCCGCTTGCCATCGCGACCCTCCGCGCCGACAAGAGCCGGATCGACATCAACGACGAGTATGCCAGGATGTGGCGCGGCACCCGGGAAGAGACGCTTGCAAAGAAACTCTACGACTACGACATCACCGTTCTCGACGGCGAGCACTTCTATGCCTGTTACGAGACGAAGAAGCCGGCACGAACGGACGTCATGGTCAAGTGGCCCGACGGGGTCAGGAAGTACCTCACCTTAAACGCCATCCCCATCCTTGATGCGAACGGCGAGATCGAGATGGCCTTCTACGTCTGGAACGACTGGACCGACCTGAAGGAGAAAGAGGAGGAGGTCAAAGATACCGAGCACCGGGTGGATGCGATGATCAAGCAGAACCCGCTTGCCATCGCGACGCTCCGCCCCGACAAGAGCCGGATCGACATCAACGACGAGTATGCCAGGATGTGGCGGGGAACCCGGGAAGAGACCCTCGCAAAGAAACTCTACGACTACGACATCACCATCCTTGACGGCGACCACTTCTACACCTGCTACGAGACGAAGAAACTCGCCCGGACGGACGTCATGGTCAAGTGGCCCGACGGCGTGAAGAAGTATCTCACCCTGAACGCCATCCCCATCCTCGACCGAAACGGCGAGATCGAGATGGCCTTCTACGTCTGGAACGACTGGACCGAGCAGCGGGAGAGAGAGGACCAGATCCGCGACCTGATGGAGACCGCAAAGCAGGAGAGCGAGAGACTTGGAGCGAGCGCCAGGGAACTCGGGAACGCACTCGCCGCCATGGCAAAGGGCGACCTGACGACGTTCGTCGAAGCAGAAACCGAAGATCCTCTCCGGGAAGTCAAGAATGACTACAACACCTCGTTGACCGCTATCCGCGGGCTCCTCGCCGACGTGGCGAAAGCCGCCCATCAGGTGGACATGACGACGAAGGAGGTCAGCAAGAGCACCGACGAGATCATCCGGGCGACAGAGCAGGTTGCCGTCTCGACACAGCAGTCGTCGGAGGATGCACGCCGCCAGCTCGAGAAGATCGAGGAGATCGGGATGGATATCAACGATCTCTCGGCATCCATCGAGGAGATTGCAAGCACGACGCAGTCGGTCATGGAGCAGGCATCGAAGGCTTCCAAGGAAGGGAACGATGCGGCAACGCTTGGTGAAGTCGCGACGAAGAAGATGCAACTCGTCGAGGAGATCTCCACACAGACCGTGGGAGAGATCAGCACCCTCAACAGCCAGATGCGGGAGATCAACAACATCGTCAAGTTGATCGCCGACATCGCAAACCAGACCAACCTCCTCGCGCTGAACGCCGCGATCGAGGCTGCCCGTGCCGGGGAGCACGGCCGCGGGTTCGCTGTTGTCGCCGGCGAGATCAGGAACCTTGCCGGAGAGTCCAAACGTGCGAGCCAGGATATCGAGGACCTGATCCGGACGATCCAGGCAAGCACCGAGAAGACCACCGATTCGATGCAGGCGTCTCACCAGGAGATCCAGGCGGGCATCGAGAGCGTCAATAAGGTCATCATAGGCCTGAACCGGATCGTCGACAGCGTGGAAGTGGTCACCAGCGGCATCTCAGAGATAACCAAGGCCACCGAGGACCAGGCGAACTCCACCAACAACGTCATGCAGAAGATGGACGAATCCACCCACATGACCAAGGAGAGCCTGAACCGCGCCGAGGACATGGCGGCACTCGCCGAAGAGGTCAGCGCATCGACCGAGGAAGTCGGAAGCGCTTCCCACGAACTGGCAGGCATGGCCGGACAGCTCGAGAAGATAATGAAGCAGTTCAAGCTGAACTAGGGAGGAGATGATGGCAGCATCCGTAGACGTGGTGGAGTTCCAGCTCGGGGAGGAGCACTACGCACTGGATATCCAGATTGCACGAGAGATCGTGGAGATGATGCCGATCACTCCCCTTCCCCGTGCTCCCGACTACCTCGCGGGCATCATTAACCTGCGGGGCGAGATCACGAACATCATCGATCTCCGCGACCTTCTCGGGCTCCCTGGATCGGAGGAGACCGAGAACCGAAAGATCGTCGTGCTGATGCCGGATGTGACGAACGGATCGAACGTGGGGATCATCGTCGACGACGTGCACAGCGTCGTATCGGTCAGGAATGAACAGATCGAACGTATCAGCGACGGCATTACGTCGTCTATCAGCAGTTACGTCAAAGCAATCATCAAGATAGGGGACGAAGAGGACGGGAAGGCCAAGACCCTCATCATATGGCTCGATGTCCAGAAAGTAATCGGCGATCTCGGCGGCGATCAAGCAAGTCGCTAGATCGTCTCCGCACTTCAACACCCGGCATAAGCAGGTTATCCCATGGATGAATTCGCATCGCTCCAGAGAAGCATCGAGAGACTGGTACGGATCAAGTGCTCGAACTACAAGGAGGATTACATCAAACGGCGCATCCTCTCCCGGATGCGTCTGACGAACACCGCAGATTTCGAGGCGTATCATAAGTACCTCCTCGCGAACCCGCAGGAACTCGACCTGCTCAGGAACGCACTCACCATCAACGTCACCAAATTTTTCCGCGACCCGGAGGTCTTCGAAGTAATACGTCGGGAGATACTGCCGGATCTCGCCCACCGCAAAAACTCTCTCCGGATCTGGTGCGCCGGCTGCGCCACGGGTGAAGAACCCTACTCGATCGCCATCCTCGCCCATGAACTGATGGCCCTTCATAAAAACGTCAGCGTAACGATATACGCGACCGATATCGATACCGTGGTGCTGCAGAAGGCCATGGCCGGGGTCTACGACAGGAAGGCGCTCGAGAACGTCGACGATAAAAGGCTCCGCAAGCATTTCATCAGCCACGAAGACGGCACGTTCGAGGTCTGTTCCCATATCAAAAGCCTGGTTAAATTCCGGGAGCACGACCTGATGTCGGGCGTTCCTATTGCCCGGTACCTCGACGCCATCACCTGCCGCAACGTCACCATCTACTTCACCGAGAAGCAGAAGAACGACCTTACGCATCTTTTCTACTCAGCGCTTGCCGCCGACGGCTACTACGTCATAGGGAAGACCGAGTACCTGGCAAGAGAGGTGGAGCACCTTTTTGTGCCGTACAACACCATGCAGAAGATATTGCGCAGGGCCGCCTGAGCGTCACCAGAGGTAGCCGGATTCCACGTCCGTCTCGGTCTCTTCGAACTGCGACATCCGGTGCATGAAGGCCTTCCTGGCCTGGTAACGCTTCAACTCGGAGAAGAGCAGGTAAAAGTTTACACCGACGACGATGATGATGAGCATCAGGCTGATCCAGAGCTGGCTACCGCTCTGGGTTGTGATGAAGGTCGCCGCAAGGAGCACCACGAAGGAGATCAGATAAAATATCACCCACGTGCGCACCTCAGTGATATCCATGCTCTCACAGGATTGTGGTCGTGGCTTCATATTAACGATTCCGTTTTAGAGATTCTATTATGGAGGAGGGTTCTAAAAAAACCGGGTCAACCCGGCTCACAAACGATCTTCCCCGTCGATCTCCGGGCGAGAGCACGAGGGCAAACCCGAAGAACTTTTTACCCCGTACATCCTTTTAAATCTGTGGATAAAGGCGACGTCTTCAGCATTCTTACCGCCCTGATCATCGTCTCCGTGCTGGCACTGCTCCTTCGGCCGCCCGTAGCGGAGGCCGGGCCGGAGATCCCCGAGATCTCCGCACCGACGCCTGCCGTCACCGTCCCCCCCGCACCGACGCCTGCCGCGCCGCTCGAACCCACCAGGCTCTCCTACGCGACCGGAGTCTGGGACTACCCCCGCTGCCATCTCCCTGACAACCTCATGCTCTACGGTGGTTCCGACCCCCCATGGCAGGGAGCTCGGGGGATCATCCCGTTCGCTTACATCGAGGAGGGGCGAGGCGGCATCACCGAGGTGTTCCACGTGCCGTACGCGGTATGGAGGCTTAACTGCAGTGTCTCCTCAACAATACGGCCCCAGGCGGCGCATTTCAGGATGGCACTCGTGGAGTTCGAGAGCGGGACCATCATAGAGGGAGCCGACCTGCACTACCCCGGCGGCATTGTCAAAAACGTCGAGAGAGGAGGGAAAGACTTCTACCTCATCGTCAGTGTGGATGAAGTGGACGCATACCGCATCACCCTGGAGACGCTCCCCGAATATTTCTCTGCCCCGCTCGGATGAGACCGGGGCATCCCGGCGATATGGTTGTAGTTGCGGGGACTTTAGATCTTTTCGACGGTCACCCTGACCCGGTCGCCGGCCCGCACGCCGTGGCCCTTGGGAACGTCGATGTTGAACCAGAGCACCTCCGGATTTTCGTGGTTCTTGTCCTGGGACATGAGGCAGTCCTTCTGATCGTTGATGTTGGCCACAAATTCGACGGGTGCTTCAAACTCAATGATCTTCATGCCGTAGAATAGAGCGTTCCAAGATAAAATTATGATGCACGGGAGGTGACGCGCCACGTCGTACTGTTCGAATAACTCCAGCGCCGAATATCCAGCTCATCGCAGATCTCAGAGAGGATGGCAAGGTTGATGCCGACCTCTTTTGCGGAAAGGCCAAGATCGGTTGCGATGTACTTGGATTTAAAGTAGGATTTGCCGGCTCGCAGCCCTGCCTTGAGGTGGTACAGGATCTTTCGCTGGGTGTCGCTATATTTCTCCTTAATACGATCTTTTGTCGACATCGACTGATTCCCTCGTGAGCAAGTGTTTTTTTGTCCAGATCAATATTTATATCTACCCATTTGTGCCCGTAAAATAACACGAGGGATATACTAATCATTGCATATAATTGAGCATCGTCGTGCCGATCCGGGGGGCAGGGAGTACCATCTGCAGCCCCGAGAGCGCAGCACGGTCATCGCGAGCGCGGGAACCGGAGGGGAAGGGGCGCTTTCGATAGCCCCGCGCCCCCGTCCCAAACGGCACCGGGCGACGACCGCCCGGCATCCCGCCGTCACCTCCGGTTCCGCCCGAACACGACGACGAGCGCGGCGACGAGCGCGGCCAGGATAGCGCCGGTAAGCGAGAGGGGGGCGGCCTGTGTCACACTCCCGTTGACCTGTGCCGCCTGGATCGGCGTGAACGTCGGCAGCTCGGCCGTGGCGGTATCTGCCGGCGTCGCCTCGTCCGTCCCGACTACAATGGGAGGACCGGTCTCGTTGGTCGTGTTGTTACCTGTCCCGGCCGGAGTCTCCTCAGGAGTCGCGTTCTCCACCGGCCCGACCAGGGTTTCTTCTGGAGTCACGTTCTCCACCGCTCCAACTAAGGTTTCTTCTGGAGCCGCGTTCTCGATTGCCCCGGACAGAGTCTCCTCAGGAGTCTCGTTCTCCGTCTCGTCCGGCGTAATGTCAGAAGCCTCATCGACGGGGGTATCTTCCGGGATTTCCTCCGTCAGGGTCTCTTCGGGGGTCTCACCGGGGGTCGGACTGAGTGTCCAGGTCAGGGGTTCCGTGGCTGCCGTGCTCTGGGCCGCTGCGGGGAGCACAACAACCGCTGCCGCCAGAAGCAGCACGACCAGGAGTGCTCTCCACGCCCATAAGTTTCCGGTCATGAGAGTCCACGTAGGAAATAAATCTATTTTTATATTTCGGTCGCCATCAAAATTGCATCGACGGTTAACCGCCAGGCGCGCCCCGCAACATGGCGACAGCATGCATCGCCCCGTAGCGGCGATGATCCGGGAAGAATATAAAGCGGCAGTGGTGCACCGGTGCCCGAAGGCCCTGGATGCAGCCAATCCCGGACGGGGCTCCAGAAGAGATCAGACCGCCCGGCCGCAACCTCACAGGAACGTGGTAGCGATCAGATTGGCGATTCACCAATCTTCTTGATCAGGCTATCAACCACCACGTCACGCATCCCTTCCACGAACTTGATGCTCCCGACAACGAGGTGGCCGCCGCCGTTTACTCCGCCGCCGACGATCTCGCTACGGAGTTCGCGCACCATCTGCGGGATGTTCATCATGACGCCGCGGGAACGCAGGACGGCAAAGTCCGGCCCGAACCCGATCGTGACGACCGGTTCTCCCGGGTGCTCCCTGACCAGCCGGTCGTGCACCTCGCCCGAGGTCTTCCCCGGCGGCGGGAACGTGAACCGGTGAGCGAAGAGCTCCACGTCGAGCATGAAGAGATGAGCACCGTTTTCGAGCATCCGGCTCTCGACGTGCGGCATGATGGTCTCGAGCTGATCCTCGATCGCCCGGTTCGCCTCTTCAACCAGCAGGTTGACGAACTGTTCGTGGCGTCCGGGCTCGCCGGAGAGGTTCAGGATCTCCTTGACGATCTCTCTCCCGTCGCTGAACCGGAGCCAGAACTGCTCGTAGTCGAGCGCGAGCGCGATAGCGCGGCAGTCGTCCTCCGAGTACTCGGGTGCGGCGATAGCAAGGTAGCGGGCACGCTCCGGCGCTTCGCTCCGGTCGCCGACTCCCGCGATCGCCGGGAGGTGCCGGATCTGATCCTCGACCGCGGGGTTGACCATGCGGGCGATCTCCGTGCCCAGCATCCCGGCCGTGATCCCGTAATCGCCGCCCACATGGTAGGGGTTGACGTGCCCGATCAGGTAATCGTCCACGATCTCGTCGGGGTGGTGGTGGTCGACGACCATCACCGGCAGGTCGAAGATCCGGGTCACCCTCAGCGACGGCATATCCTCCTCGGTCGACCCGTTGTCCATCAGGAGGATCATCGGCATCTTCTGTCCGTAGCGGGCGTTGTCCTTGAGGGCGAAGTCGAGATCCCGCGTGATATCCTCGATCTCGTAGAACGGAGCTTTGGACGGCGAACGCTTGAAGAGGAAATACTCCGCGTCGAAATCTCCGCCGCTCTCCCGGATCAGCGCGGTCACCGCCTGTTCGACGGCAACGGCAGCGCATATGCCGTCCGCATCCGCGTGGTGCCGGAGGATGATCGGCCGCGCGGTCAGAACGGCCTTGCGGATCTCCTTTGCCACTTTCCGCATCTGCGGTCTCAGGGCCAGAAGAACATCGCTCTCCACCAGGAACGGGAGGTCGGGCGGCTCCGCGCGCTCATCGAGCGCCGCGTCGATGCGCTCCCTGACCCGGGCCGCATCCTCCGGTTCCATGACCGTCATGGACGAGGCCTCGACCTGGAGCTGGTTGTTGCGCTGCATCACCTCGCCCGTGAGGGCGACGATATCCCCGAGTTCCACCTCGGGATACGCGCGGACGCCCGCCTCGATGAACGCGGCCGCGTTCGCGGTGCCTGATGCGTCCACGACCGTGAAGATCGTCGGCCCCGACGTCTGCTTTATCTGGGCGATCTCGCCCTCGATCAGCACCGTCCTGCCGATCTTCTTCCCGATATCGGCAATCAGCACGGTCGTTGTCGTTTTGGTCACGTTCTGTGTCTGGTAGACGGTCGGCGTAACCTCCTCGAGGTCGATGTTGCCGTTGCTCCGGATCTGGAGGACATGAACGATGATCGGGTCGCGCTCGGTATGCTGCACCTTCACGTTGCTCTTATGAACGAGCCCTTTGACCCGGTCATTTAACTGGACGAAAACGCCGAACGGGGCAAACCCCTGCACCCGCCCGAGGTAGGATTTCCCTTCCTCCACCTCGTCGAGACCGCAGTTCGCACCGAGGCGGTAAACAATGGTATCTTCTGTATCTCCCATAGTAGTTCTCCCAATTATTCTTCGGACACCTTGGCGGTGTGCCCGGTAAGTTCGTAGAGCCGGCACTCGCCGTCCCGCCTGCCCTTTGCGATGATGGTATCGCCACTCTGCAGCCGGACGCTCTTCCCCGGGCGGTAGACCCACCGGTCGCCGTGCTTGATGGCGAGCACGACCATCCCGGTGACCGTCGCAAGCGACATCTCTTTGAGCGTCCTCCCTACAAGCGGCGACGACGGCGTCACGGTCATCCGCGTGATGATCTCGTCCGATTCCCGGACGATTTTCTTGAATATCGGCGGGATCTCGATATCCCGCAGCAGGACGTCGACGATCGAGTGAGCCGAATCGCTGATCGCCTGTGCGAACGAAGACATATACAGCAGGCCGCGAAGGTAGCGCACGTCCTCGATCTTTCGAGCCGCTTCAAGGATCCAGAGATCCAGGTCGTAGCGCATATCATCGAGCGTTGAGTCGAGGGCGACCACCTCGTGCGCCACCTCCATGTTGTTGAAGAGGAGAGACGTGTATGCCAGCCCGACGGAGAGTTCCGAGAGGTTCTTCATCTCGATGATCAACTGGACTGCCCGATCGAGGTCGTCGACCTCGCCCGCGGACGAGACCTCGACCCGGGGACGCTCCATCGAGCCCGTTATCTCAGAGAGGATCTCCTCTCCGGCCTCCGGGCCCCGCGCTATCAGGATATCATCGCTCTCCATCCGGGTGGTCCTGTCGGGGTCGTAGATCCAGCCCTTTCCGCGCCGGATGGCAATCACCTGCATACCCGTCGTGCTCTGGACCTTGAGGTCGCCGAGCGTGTGGCCGACGAGCTCACTTCCCTGGCTGACGATGACCCGGGTGACGACCTCTTCGGCCTCCGGGAAGACGCGCTTGAGTTTTGCGGGGAAACGGATGTCTTTTAAGATGAGTTTTGCTATATCCGAGGCAGAGTTCGCGATCCTCTCCGCCGCTTCGGCCACCTGGAGCATACCGCTCATCGCCTCGGCCTCTTCGATCCTTCTCGCGCCGAGGACACTCTGAATTCTAGCCTGGTAAACCAGATTGTTCATCCTCTCTTCGAGGTTGATCACCTCGAGCGCTATCTCTTTGCTGTCGAAGAGTATCGCTGAATAAGAAAGATCGACCATCAGCTCGGAGACGTCTTTCATCTCGATCAGGACATCTTTGAAGCTGATCGGCTGATATTCATGTTCCATCATGGTTTTTTAACCGTTGTTCTCCATTCTTTCACTACAGCAGCAGGCCTATCACCGTCACGAGCGCGGCTGCACCGATCAGGTCGATCAGGCTTGTGATGACAGGGATTCCGAAGTTGTCGGGATCGAGACCGTACCGGAATGAAAGGCTCGCGGTGGCGTATGCCACGCCGTTCACCAGTGTCATGACGACCAGACCCGCCGCAAGGCTGATGATGACCAGCATCCCGAGACCCGGGCTATTCAACCCCATGAGCACCGCCGCACCATGCGCGATGAGCGCCAGCAGTGGAAGCAGTATCAACGTATAGAGATAGGAAATAATAAAATGATGCACTACGCCGCGCTCGGGGAGGAACGAGGGGTTGAGCTCCCCGGTATGCATCCCCGTCGAGAGGCGCGACCCGAGGATGCCGCCGATCGACCCGAGGCAGCCTGTGAACGGCGGTATCAGGATGAGGAAGGCGGCGATCGTCACCAGTGCATCGAGGTTGAGGGAGTAGGTCAGGCCCGCCAGCGTGCCGAGGACGCTGAGCGGGATGAGGAAAGAGAGATTCTCCCCGACGATGGTTCCGATCCCCTCCGATCGGCGCCGGGTATAGACGATGACAGCAACGGCAACGGCGACCACGGCGACCCCGAGCGCCAGGCGTGTCCAGGGAGGGAGATACATGACAAAGACCGCGGAAAGGACGAGGATCGGGAGCGTGACGACGTCCCCGGATGTGGTGACGGTCGGTGCGCCGATCATGTCGAGGTCGAGGCCGTAGCGGTAGCTTATGAGGGCGATGAGCAGGGTGATTCCCATCACGAGGAGCCCCGAGACGATCCCGCTCGTGACCGAGATCAGCACGAGGTCGGTGATGCTCACCGTCGGGAGGCCGGACAGAAGGCTTGCCGCATAGGCGAAGATGCCAAGGACAAATGCTATGAGGACGGTTATGACGAACGAGGCGCGAACGTTGTCGCCGAGGACGCTGCCCTCCTCAAAATCGATAGAGAACTCTCCGAGGTGCATCGACGACGAGAGGCGGGATGCGAGGACTCCGGCTATATTCCCCCGCATATCGATGATCGACGGCAGGAGCACCATCAGGCCGGGTATCAGCGCGAGGACTTCACGGGCGGATCCAAGGTAAACGCCCGCGATGCTCGATGCAGCGGCACTGACGAGCAGGGCGCCGAGACCCGTAAGTATCAGGCGGCTCTGGCTGGATAGACCCTGCTCCATCACCATCACCGTCCATCTTCGATCAACTCCTGTACGGGATCTCCAGCACGGCCAGATCGGCCGGTAGAATCACGTCTCCCTCATACTGTCGCTTTGCATCGCGTATATGGTTTGCTGTGCTTGCATAACGGGAGCTTATGTGCATCAGGGCGAGCATACGGGCGCCCAAAGCCGTTGCGGCCTCCCCGGCCTCTCCGGCGGTCGAGTGCAGGACATCGCGGGCGCGATCGCTCTCCTGGTCGTCAAACGTGGCGTCGTGGATCAGGAGATCGGCATCCCGGATCATCGCCGCGGTGTCGGGCTGATCCTGGAGCGGGCGGGTGTCGCCGGTATAGACGATCTTCCTGCCCGGGCGCGACTCTCCCATCACGTCGCCGGGACGGACGGCGGCCTCGGTGCCGTCGCGGACGATACGAACTTCCTCCCCGCGCTGCAGCCGCCCGAAGAGCGGGCCCGGCGGGACGCCGAGTTCGATCGCGCGCTCGCGATTGAACCTGCCCGGCCGCTCGTCCTCCTCCAGCACGTAGCCGAGCCCGGGGATGCCGTGGAGCGTCGCGAACGCCCGGACGGTGTAGCCGTTGAAGGGCACGACCGAACCGTGCTCGAGGGGATGGGCGGTGACGGAGAAACCCCGGGTGTGGCGGCTGATCTTCTGCACGAGATCGACGAACTCGCCGACCCAGGGCGGGCCGTAGACCGGGAGCGGGTCGGTCCGTCCCATGAACGCGAGCGTCTCGACGAGCCCGAAGACGCCGAGGAAGTGGTCGGCGTGCCAGTGGGTGATGAAGACGGCGTTCACGGTAAACCCGGTCCGGGCGCGCATCATCTGCTGCTGGGTTCCCTCCCCGCAGTCGAAGAGCAGGGTGTCGGAACCCCGCCGGATCAGGATCGAGGATGGGTTCCTCTGCGGGGAGGGGAGCGCCCCTGCTGTCCCGAGGAAGTGAACGTGAAGGGTCTCGCCGGCTATACGAACCACTTCCTGAATGCTGCGAGGCTCCGCTTTGCCTCCTCAAGGTTCCGCCCCTCAATGACGGCCGGACCGGAGTAGTCGCGGGCGATGACCCGCCCGGCCTTCTCCCAGGGGATGTTCCCCACGCCGAGCGCAAGGTGTTCGTCCGACTGCCCGTGGTTGTCGTGGATGTGCAGGTGATCGACCTCCCGCACGTGCCCGAGGAATGCGTCCACGAGGCCGTTGGTGTTGGCGTGCCCGAGATCCAGCGTGATCCCGATCCCCGCGATCCCTTCGGTGAGGCCGAGGATCTCCTCGGGGTAGCGGCAGAGGAAGTCCTTGATGCTGATCATGTTCTCGACACACGCAAGGACACCATGATCCTCTGCGTACTTCCCGATCTCGACGAGCGCGGTCTTCTGCATCTCCCAGACCTTCTCGGGGACGAGCTTGCCTACCGGGGAGACGAAACCCGGGTGAATGGTCACCCGGTCGGTCAGTTCGGCCGCGTGCTGGATGCAGCAGCAGGTCTGGCGGATCGATTCGCGCCAGATCGGGTAGTTCAAGGACGCGAGGTTTAAGTCGCTGTAGGGCGCGTGCACGGTCGCGAGAAGGCCGGTGCTCTCGAGGTTCTCCCGGACGGCAGCGAAGTTCTCGGGGTTGTCCAGGCGATACTTCCCGTCGGCGACGATCTCCCATCCGGTATACCCGATCTCTTCAAGCCCATAGACCCAGTCGCGTGACTCCCAGACCTTCGACGAGGCTGAAAAATACGGGACAAGACTCATTCTTCTCTACCTCCAAGCCGGCAGAGCAGGGTGCGAACCTCTGCGCTGAACTCTTCAAGCGATCCTTCGTTCGTGACCCGGCAGTCCGCCCCCTCAAGGGCGCGCCCGAGCCCCCACCCGAGTTCCCGCTCGTCGCGGGCCCGGAGTTCTTCGGGGGTGAGGGAGTCGTCGGACCGGCCGCGGTTCGTGAGCCGCCGGTAACGCGTCTCGAACGACGATTCGATCCCGATGAGCGTGAACCCGGGAAAGTGCTCCTTGAACGTCTCCACCTCGTAGTCGCCCCGGATGCCGTCCACGAGCACCACCGGGGCGCCCGTCGCCTCGATCCTCGGGATGGTGATCCGGGCGATGGCGTCCATGCCGAGGTCTACGCGCAACTTCCCGGCGACTGCGCCACAGTTAGCGTCGGTCGGGGGAAGCCCGGCTTCTTTCACCCGTTCCCGTATCGCATCTCCCATGACCACGACCGGTATCCCGAGGTCCCGGGCGATCCTTGACGCCTCTCCCTTCCCGCTTGCCGGCATACCAACGATTCCAATGACCTTCATCAGGTTCCTCCTATATCAAGAACAGCGGGCCGTGCCGGCGAGAGACCGGCTGCAGGGTCCCGGCGATGCAGGTTGCGGCGGCCGCCGCAAATGTCTTCATAGACGTGCGTTCCCGTCGATATTATGCTTAACGTCACCGGAACGGGTCAGGGCTCCGGGTCGTAGACGACCTCGCCGTCTTCCCGGGTCCGTATGCGGACCCTGCGGCCGAGCGGCGCCGCGGCCGCCTCGAGTTCCTGCCGGGTCAGGGGTGCGAAGCCCGGGGCCACCCCCTGCTGGAGCACGAGGTCGAGTCCGCGGGTATCCTCTGCGATGGCCGGGAGGTCTCCCTCGCGGCCCCGAAAGAGGGTGACCACGGCCGGGCAGGTCTCAAGGCGGCCGTCGGCCTTCGCGCGTTTGCAGGCGGCGAGCGACTGCTTCACCGCATCGGCGGCGGTAAGTTCCAGAAGGTCGTCGTAACGCTCCCACGTTGTCTTGATATCGAGCGAGATCATGTCGACGAGGTGCTGCGCAAGAAGGTCCTCGATCACCCCGGGAAAGATGCCGTTCGTGTGCAGGCCGACGGAGAACCCCATCTTGCGGGCGGCGGCTGCGAGGTGGGCGAGTGCCGGCCCCTGCAGGGTCGGCTCCCCGCCGGAGAAGACCACGGCGCCCGCAACCGTGCGGGACTCCCGGATCATCGCGAGGATCTCGTCTGCGTCGCGCAGGTCCTCGCCGTCCTGGATGGCGACGTTGTGGCAGTAGAAGCAGCGCGCGGGGCACCCCCGGAGAAAGACGGTGCAGGCCGCCCGCCCCCGCCAGTCGACGGTGCTGATCGGGACAAAACCTCCGAAATTGACGTACAAATGATCACCAGGCGATAAAGAGATGCTCCGTTATTTCTTGTAAGCCTTGGCTTTCCGGCTATGAAACAAGATCTGAATAAGATAAAGTCAAGTTTACTTGTTGAGAGAACAAGCAAAATTTAGCCCAAATCTCAAAAACAAGCCTTTATCAACTCTTTTCTGCAAATATAGGGCCATGGGTCTCATAGAAGACGCCCGGCGTGGCGTCGTCACCGAAGAGATGCGGATCGTCGCGGCAGCGGAAGGGGTTACCGAAGATTTCGTCCGGCGCGGCGTGGCCGACGGCCATATCGTCATCCCGGTCTCCCCCTACCGTAAGGTGAAGATCTGCGGTATCGGCGAAGGGCTTCGCACGAAGGTCAATGCAAGCATCGGAACGTCGTCGGACATCGTCGACGTCGATATGGAGGTCGAGAAGGTCCGGCAGGCCGAACTTGCCGGTGCCGATACGCTGATGGAACTCTCCACCGGCGGCGACTTCATGGAGATCCGGCGGCGGGTCGTCGAAGCGACTACGCTCTCGGTCGGGTCGGTTCCGCTCTACCAGGCGTTCATCGAGGCCGCCCGGAAGCATGGGGCGGTCGTCCACATGGAGGAGGATGACCTCTTCCGGATCACGGCGGAGCAGGCAAAGGCCGGCACCAACTTCATGGCGATCCACACCGGGATCAACTACGAGACGATGAAGCGCCTGCAGAACCAGGGGCGGCACGGCGGGCTCGTCTCCCGGGGCGGGGCCTTCATGACCGCGTGGATGCTCCACAACGAGAAGGAGAACCCGCTGTATTCGGAGTTCGACTATCTGGTTGAGATCTTGAAGGAGCACGAGGTCACCCTCTCGTTCGGCAACGGGATGCGGGCGGGCGCCGTCCACGACGCGACCGACCGCGCCCAGATCCAGGAACTGCTCATCAACGCGGAGCTCGCCGACAAGGCACACGAGCAGGGCGTGCAGGCGATCATCGAGGGGCCGGGGCATATCCCGATCGACGAGATCCAGACCAACGTCGTCCTGCAGAAGCGCGTCACGAACCGCAAACCGTTCTACATGCTCGGGCCGCTCGTCACCGATATCGCGCCCGGCTACGACGACCGGGTTGCCGCTATCGGCGCCGCGCTCTCCTCCTCCTACGGCGCCGACTTCATCTGCTACGTGACGCCGGCGGAGCACCTGGCACTCCCCACCCCCGAGGAGGTCTACGAGGGCGTCATGAGTTCGAGGATCGCCGCCCACGTCGGGGATATGATCAAACTCAAGAAGCGCGATGCCGACCTCGAGATGGGCCACGCCCGCCGGGACCTCGACTGGGAGCGGCAGTTTGCGGTCGCGATGAACCCCGAGCGCGCCCGGGCGATCCGGGCCGAGCGGATGCCGGCCGATACCGACGGCTGCACGATGTGCGGGGACTACTGCGCGCTGAAGATTGTTGGAAGGCATTTTAACTTCTGAGAGTAGTTGGGGAGGGGACTCCCTCCCGGCTTTCGTCTTTTTGTGGTATTTTTCTCCAGGTAGCGAGGGTGTTCACGTGTGCAAGTGGATCTGACCCGATATCCTCTTGGACAATCTCCCGACATCAAATGGCCTCTCTAACCCTGTCTATCCCACAGTCACTAACCCCGCCAACGGCTTTCGTGGGGATATCGCCACGCACTGCCCCCGCCCCCTTGGGGGCGGGGGAGGAGCGCGAAGCGCGGGTGGGGTGGGGGAATGCAAGCATAGCGAGCTTGAGCAACAGTGATGTGAGATGGAGACAGGGGAGGGGGGATGCTCCCCCCTCCCCGTCAGCCCCTCCCCCAGGGGCGATACCCCCACGGTCCAGCGTACCGGGCAGTTGCACACAAATCCCATGCATCCATCCATCCATCGAATCGCTATCCTCGCCGCACCAAAAAACCGCACCATTATCCTCGCTCTCGCCCACACTCCCATACGAGGAAGGTCCATGAAACCTGAAAACGAACAGATAGTCAAAAGTTTTCTCGCCCACGCCGACGACCTCAGCGACGATCTCACGGACGACGTAGAAGAGATGCTCGGCGTCGTGCCGTTCATCTTCTCTATCCTCCGCGACCGGCCCGAATCCTTCGCGCTCTCCACTCTCGCCGACTACCGGTTCTCCCGGCCCGCCTCGCTTGATGCAAAGACCGCGGAACTCATCGCCGTTGCAGCCGCTGCAAGTGCCGGGGCGGAGAGCTGCCTGAAGGTGCATATCGGGGCCGCGCTGAAAGAGGGCGCATCCCGCGACGAGGTCCTCGACGTCCTCCTCATCGCCGCGATGATTGGAAAGACCCGCGTCCTTGCATCCTCTCTCCGCCAGTTCCGGGAGGTCTGCGGCAAGGAGCAGGGGACCGGGAGGTAAGCGGCCCGCCCTCATGTCGGACGCGCATACTTTATGGTGTGATTCACCAAAAACTCCCTGTAATGAGCCAGACAAAGGCAGCCCTCCGCCTGCGGGCAAAAGAGGCCCGTTTCCTCCTCTCGCCCTCACAGCTCGCCGAATACAGCAGCAGCATAACTGAGCGGCTCCTCGATCTCCTCGACGGCTTTGAGACCGTCATGATCTATGCCGCAAAAGCCCCGGAGGTCGAGACCTCCGACCTTATCGCGGCCCTGAACCGCCGGGGCGTGCGGGTCGTCGTTCCCATCATCGAGCGGGAGACCTGCGGCCTTCGCCTCTCCTACCTCCCCGACCCCGGAGTCCTCGTCCCGAGCACGTTTGGCGTTCCTGAGCCGATCGGACGCGAACTTCCGGCCCGGCCGGAGGATGTGGAAGTCGTCGTCCTGCCGATGCTCGCCTTCGACGCCGAAGGGAACCGGCTCGGCTACGGCGCGGGGTACTACGACCGCTTCCTCTGCCGGTATCCCCACCCGAAAAGGATCGGCATCGCGTTCTCCTGTCAGCAGGCAAACTGCATTCCTGCCGATGAAAACGACGTGAAGATGGATTACATCGTTACGGAAAAGGGGATCATCGGCATAACGGGAGGGGGATTGTGAGAAAACTATAAATACTGTGTATCACTTACCTATGGTAAACCATCACAGGAGGAGATTGTTCACATGGCCAATACCGAATCCGTTGAGGTGACCATCAAGGAAGCGGCGCACGAAGACGCCGGCCGGGGAATTGCCAGACTGAGCATCGACACCATGAAGGCGCTTGGCCTCGTCAGCGGCGACGTCATCGAGGTCGAGGGGCGTCATAAGGCGGCGACGCTCATATGGCCGGGCTTCCCCCAGGACACCGGCAAGGCGATCCTGCGCATCGACGGCAACACCCGGAGCAACGTCGGGGCGGGGATCGACGATAACGTCCGGATCAGAAAGACCGAGGCAGGCTACGCGAAGAAGGTGACCATCCAGCCGACACAGCCCATCCGCCTGGTGGGCGGCGAGCAGTACCTGGGGAGGATCCTCCGCGGCAGGCCGGTCACCGAGGGGCAGCTCATTCGAGTCAACATCCTCGGCAACCCGCTTACGTTCGCGATCGCCAGGGTGGCGCCGAAAGGCATCGCCATCGTCACCGACAGCACCGAGATCGAGCTGAAAGAGACTCCTTACGAGCCCAAGGAAGGGAAGCGCGAGATGGCGGGCGACGTCCACTACGAGGACATCGGCGGGCTCGACCGCGAGCTGCAACTCGTCCGGGAGATGATCGAACTCCCGCTCCGGCACCCCGAACTCTTCGAGCGCCTGGGCATCGAGCCCCCGAAGGGCGTCCTGCTCTACGGCCCGCCCGGAACGGGGAAGACGCTGATCGCAAAAGCGGTGGCAAACGAGGTGGACGCCCACTTCATCACGCTCTCGGGTCCCGAGATCATGAGCAAGTACTACGGCGAGTCCGAGGAGCGCCTGCGGGAGGTCTTTGAGGAGGCACAGGAGAACGCGCCCTCGATCATCTTCATCGACGAGATCGACTCGATCGCGCCCAAGCGCGAAGAGGTGAAAGGCGAGGTCGAGCGCCGGATCGTCGCCCAGTTGCTTGCCCTGATGGACGGGTTGAAGACCCGGGGGCAGGTCGTGGTGATCGCCGCGACGAACCTTCCGGACATGATCGACCCCGCCCTCCGGCGCGGCGGCCGGTTCGACCGCGAGATCGAGATCGGCATCCCCGACACCAAGGGAAGACAGCAGGTCTTCCAGATCCACACGCGCGGCATGCCGCTTGCCGAAGACGTGAGACTCGACGAATATGCCCGTTCCACGCACGGCTTCGTCGGCGCCGACATCGCGCTGCTCGCAAAAGAGGCGGCGATGCACGCAATCCGCCGGATCATACCGCAGATCAAGATCGAAGAGGAGATCCCCGCCGAGATCATCGACCAGCTCCGCGTCACGAACGAGGACTTCCTCGAAGCGCACAAGCACGTCGAGCCGAGCGCGATGCGTGAGGTGCTCGTAGAGATCCCGGATGTCAAATGGGAGGACGTCGGCGGGCTCGAAGACGTAAAGGGAGAACTTGCGGAGGCTGTTGAGTGGCCGCTCAAATATCCGGAGATATTCGCGTCGCTCGACACCGAACCCCCCCGCGGCATCCTGCTCTTCGGCCCCCCCGGAACAGGCAAGACACTCCTTGCAAAGGCGGTCGCAAACGAGAGCGAAAGTAATTTCATCTCCGTAAAAGGGCCCGAACTCCTCTCGAAATGGGTCGGCGAGTCGGAACGTGGAGTTCGACAGGTATTCAGGAAAGCAAGGCAAGCAGCACCGTCGATTATCTTTTTCGACGAGATTGATGCACTTATGCCCAAACGTGGATCTTATATAGGATCATCGCACGTAACTGAAAGTGTGGTTAGCCAGATCCTGACAGAGCTCGACGGCCTCGAAGAGCTCAACAATGTCGTGGTTCTCGGCGCTACCAACCGCCCGGACATGTTGGACGAGGCGCTGCTTCGCCCCGGCAGATTTGACCGGATCATCTACGTCCCGCCGCCCGACCGGGAAGGCAGGAAGAAGATCTTCGAGGTGTACCTGAAGAACAGGGAACTCCTTGCAAACGACGTGGACATCGACGAAATGGTCGACAGAACCGAGGGCTACGTCGGCGCCGACATCGAGGCGCTGGTCCGCGAGGCAAAGACTTCCGCCATGCGCGAGTTCATCGCCGCGATGGGAGGGAAGACCGAAGAGGAACGGCGTCAGGCGATCGGCAACGTGAGGATCACGAAGAAGCACTTCGAGGATGCCCTCACCCGCGTGCGGGGCACGCTGGATATCGACCGGCTGGAGGAGAACGAACGCCACTCCTGGCAGATCCTCTACAACCAGGAGCAGCGGTCGGCACTCGAAGACGCCGTCTCGACGATCAACCGTGCCCGGATGCGGGAGACCGGCAAGATCGAACAGGAAGTCAACGATCTCACACAGACCCTCAAAGACGCGGTCTACCGGAGAACGAAAGACTTCGGCGAGATCAAGCGCCTCACAAAGAAGTTGAAAGCCAAACTTGAACGCCCGCTGCCCCAGACGGGTGTGGCGTTCTGACGGGAGCGCCCCCTGCCCGTGAGGCGCTCCCTTCGGGGGCATCCGACCCCCACCAACAGGGATAGAAACAACGTGATGCACATGAGTGACAGCCCAGCAGACATCTTCGAGCAACTCAACGAACTGATGAAACGCCTCATGGAGCAGGGGCTCAAAGAGCAGGGAGATCAGAACAGGCCGTTTGCCTACGGATTCAAGATCGTCCTTCATGAGGCCGGAAAGCCTGAGATCCCGGCAGCGGAAGCGGCCCCCGTAGCAGAGCCGAATGAACCCTCCTCCGAGGGGACCATCGAGCCGATAGCAGAGATGTATACGACCGATGACGACGTGACGGTGGCGATCGATCTCCCGGGTACCGAGAAGGAGAGTATTCACCTGTCACTCATCAACGGGACGCTGACGATCATTGCCGGCGGCAATCAGCTGACCTCGGTGGAGATGCCTGCCGTGGACGCCGACTCCATGCAGTCGAACTATAAGCACGGCGTCCTGGAAGTCAAATTTTCCCGGGGCAAGTCGATCAGGATCGACTGAAGAGCAGGGCGCCTGCCGACCCGGCTCCCCGGCAGCGCCGCAATATTTTCGCCGAGAGCGGCATCCGCCCGTGAAGGAGCCGGGCGATTGCCCTCCACGAACCGTCTTCATCTTGCCGGACCCATCTCGCGGCATCATCCCGGCACTACCTCGCCGAGAGGACGCGCGAGCGTCTCCGGGGCCGCCGGGGGCGATTCCCTGAAATGCTGCTCTCGAAAGGGCCCCTATCCTGGAACCATTCATTAAAATCGGTACAACACGTAAACTGCAGCAGGATAGCGTTTCTACCCCCTCCGGGAGCATCCAACGTAAAGGATCGCCGGGAAGGACGAACACGAAGAGAGATTGCCGTAGCCAACCCTTTTTCAAGGCAGCAACACCTACATATACAGTAATACCTATCTACTAGTCGTAGGGGCATTTGCCCGCCAGGTAGTGGTGATTACATGGTTAAAACCACCGTGTCCGTGATCAAAGCAGATGTAGGCAGTCTTCCGGGGCACTCCCGTACCCACCCGAAGCTCCTTGAAACAGCCGCCCGGATGCTCAAGGAGGCAGAAGGCAGCATCATCATCGACTCGTACGTCACCCATTGCGGCGACGACCTCGAGTTGATCATGACGCACACCAGGGGCGAGGATAACGAAGAGATCCACAAACTCGCGTGGAATGTCTTCACGGAGTGCGCCCGGATCGCCAAGGAGATGAAACTCTACGGCGCCGGTCAGGACCTGCTTGCAGATGCATTCAGCGGCAACGTCAAGGGCATGGGACCCGGGGTTGCCGAGATGGAGTTTGAAGAGCGCGGCTCAGACCCGGTCCTTGTCTTCATGGCCGACAAGACCGAACCTGGAGCGTGGAACTACTTCCTTTACCGGATCTTTGCCGATCCCTTCAGCACGTCCGGCCTCGTCATCGACCCCTCGATGCATGACGGGTTCACCTTCGAGGTCCACGACGTCATCGAGAAGCGCAAGATCCTCTTCAACACACCCGAAGAGTCCTACAGCCTTCTCGCCTACATCGGAGCGCCGAGCCGCTACGTGATCAAGTACGTATGGAAGAGGAACGGCATGATTGCAGCATCTACGAGCACCCAGCGCCTGAACCTGATGGCCGGCCGCTATGTCGGGAAGGACGACCCGGTCATGGTCATCAGGGCACAGAGCGGGTTCCCCTCGGTCGGTGAGGTCATCGACCCCTTCAGGACACCGATCCTCGTGGCCGGCTGGATGCGCGGCTCGCACCACGGGCCGTTCATGCCGGTGGGCGTCTGCGATGCAAACTGCACCGCGTTTGACGGACCGCCGCGAGTCATCTGCCTCGGCTTCCAGATCTGCAACGGGAAATTGATCGGGCCCGCAGATATGTTCGACGACCCGGCGTTCAACCGCGTCCGCGACCGGTGCTGCGAGCTCGCCGACGTGCTCAGGGCCCACGGGCCGTTTGAACCGCACCGCCTCTCGCTTGAGGAGATGGAGTACACTACCCTCCCCGGCGTCGAGAAGCAGTTCAAGGATCGCTGGGAAGACATCCCCGAGTAACTTTTTTTTGCCGGCGGTCGTCCGCGGCGCTTTAGCGGCTCCCGCAACGCTTCTTTGTCCGTATCACCGGTCGCACCTCACGGTGCCTTCCGGAACTAAACGGCCACCGGCCGGTAGCGCCACTGACGGAGCCGCACCTCCCACCGAACGCCGGAGGCGTCCGGTGGTCGGTCAACGAAAACCTTAATGCATGAACATAACCATATAAGAACAGATGGTTAACGGTATCGTACTCCCTGTTAAGAAGGTTTTTTCGTTAGTAGACTCTAAAATCACCGTTGAGATCAAGGATGACGGCAGGAAACTCCAGGGACGGCTCGTGGCGGTGGATGAACACCTGAACCTGCATATGGACGAGACCACGGAGTATACTGGAGAACAGCGGGGCCGTGCCCTCGGGACCGTCGTCATCCGCGGCAATAATATCCTGACCATTGCGCCCCTGCTCTGATAGCCATGTCCGACCAGGAGGAAGAAGCACTCAAGGTTATCCAGTCCCATCGCCAGGGAGTTCTCCAGAGCGAGCTCTGGAAACTTCTCGATATCGACAGCAGGAAGTGCTCGAGGATCGTGAAGAGGCTGCTTGATGCCGGGCTGATCGAGCGCATCGAGTTTCGCAGCGACGGCATCAAGACGTACCTGTTGCGTGCGAAGAAGCGCGCGATCGACCCCTGCGTCATCCTTGCGGGAGGTGAGGTTCTTCCCTGCATCGGCTGCGATCGGGAGTGCACCCCGGAAGAGTGCGCGCTCCTTCTCGACTGGATGTACCAACTTGCTCTTGAAGAGTATCAGGAATAAGGCCGCTCATTTTCCCTCTTGAGATCCGGTTCCCGTCGTTCCCTACTCAATGGGGGGTGACGGACCCGGCTTGTTCCCGGGATCGACCATTTTTCCTCGGGCATACCTTCATGCGGCAGACCGTGACGGCCTGCCCACCTCGTACCTCGCACCTGACGGCGTTCAAACTCCGGATGCCCTGCCCATCATTCTTTGCGCGAGGCCGTATCGCCGTCTCACCCACACCGTCACGCTCTGGCGACGATCACCGTGGTGTTGTCGGTGCTTGCCGCGTCCCTGGCGGCATCGATCAGTCTGCGGCATGCCGTGCCGGGATCGTCTTCGAGCACGATCTCCCGGATGACGCTCTCCGGGACGTGATCGTGCAGCCCGTCCGAACTGACCAGGAGAACCCCATCGGCGAGTTCCGCAAGATCGAGATCGACTTGCACCCGGGCCGAGAGGCCGAGCGCCTGGGTCAGGATGTTCTTCCGCGGGTGGAGCATCGCCCCTGCAGGGGATATGGCTCCCGATTCAACCAGATCCTGGACATAGGTCTGGTCGCGCGTATGCCAGACGGAGGCCGGCGTGACGATGTAGGTCCTGCTGTCGCCCACCGTGCCGATCCAGCATCGGCCCGACTCTGCGACGAGTGCCGCCGAGAGCGTTGTTCCTGCGTTCAGGGCGTTATCCATGTTATACGCAAAAATAGCGGCGTTGATGCGCTGGAACGCGCGTTCGAGCAGGTCGCCGGGATCGCTCTCCGGGAGTTCCCTGCCTGCAGCTTCCGCGAGGATCTCGATCGCCATCCTGCTCGCAACCTCTCCGCAGGCATGCCCCCCAAGACCGTCCGCGACGGCAAAGAGGTGATGCCCGTTCATCCGGCCGGCGAAGTACGCGTCCTCGTTCTGCTCCCGCTTCCCGGTATCGGTCAGGGCCGCGTACCGGAGCCCTGCCACTCTTCTCACCTGCACTCCAGAGTCAACTCTGCGTCCGAGCGGATAGTCTTTTGGTGGCGGCATCTCCCGTTCGCCTCTCACGGGAATCCCCGGGTAAGGCCGTTTTCCTT
The DNA here is from genome assembly GCF_019669965.1 of Methanoculleus chikugoensis. Taxonomy (NCBI): domain Archaea; kingdom Methanobacteriati; phylum Methanobacteriota; class Methanomicrobia; order Methanomicrobiales; family Methanomicrobiaceae; genus Methanoculleus; species Methanoculleus chikugoensis. The sequence goes on from NZ_AP019781.1 coordinate 1,754,150, forward strand.
TGCGCAACGGACGGCATATGCATACTCCCGTGCCGTTATCGGGCGCTGCAGCGCCGCAAGCACCGGGCTCCTCCCCCCTTCGGACGCTCTCCAGGCCGGGTGGTACTGGGCCATGACGTTCACGTAAGAGTCGCGCGATATCTCCTCTGCGATGAACTTCATCACCATCTCGCTGTTCGCAAGGTTCCCGGGGAGCACCAGGTGCCTGATGATCATGCCCCGCACCGCAATACCGTCCCTGATCTCAAGGTCGCCGACCTGCCGGTGCATCTCTTTTACTGCAGCCTGCATGCGGCCGGTGTAACCGGGGGCGTGGGAGAGTTCCAGCGCCACGTCGTCGCGCCCATACTTCGCGTCCGGCATGTAGATGTCGATGACGCCGTCGAGGAGCCGCAGGGTCTCCACGGAGTCGTAGCCGCCGCTGTTGTAGACCAACGGGACAGTAAGGCCCTGAGAGGCGGCAAGGGCGACCGCTCGGAGGATCTGGGGAACGACATGCGAGGGAGAGACGAAGTTGATGTTGTGGCACCCGCGTTCCTGCAGGCGGAGCATGATCCCGGCAAGGTCTTCGCACGAGACCGCGTAGCCGACCCCGCACTGGCTGATCTCGTAGTTCTGGCAGAATTCACACCGCATGTTGCAGCCCGCGAAGAATATCGTTCCCGAACCGTTCCTCCCGACAAGCGGAGGCTCTTCGCCGAAATGCGAGCTGTAACTCGAGACCCTGGGCAGGAGGCCGGTCCGGCAGAACCCTTCCTCGTCCTCAATACGGTTCACGCGGCACTCCTGGGGGCAGACGACGCAGTTGCGGAGCACCTCGTGCGCTCGTCGTGCCCGCTCCTCCAGTTCGCCGCTCCGGGATAGGCGCACGTATCCGGGTAGTTGTGTTCGTTCTGCTTCGGCCATGATCCTCCCTGGGTGCCGAGGAGAAGAAAGTTTGTCCTCCCGGTGCTTGCCGATCTGGAGGGGAGTTTCCGCCGGGCCGGGAGAGAACGCTGGAGCCGCCAATCACCGGGATCCGGTTTCCCCGGCATTCCGGATGTTTTGTTATATCTGCCTTCTCTCATGAGGCACAAGTCTTATACCTCTGTTTTCACCGTTCACTATCTCCGGCCCTCGCTCCTCCGCGTCGAATAATTTTGAAAATATTTATCTATCGGGTAACGGATCTATCATCGTATGACCGGCGACCCTTACCATCCACGCAGATTCCCCATCAAGGCCGTGATCGTCATTCTTGTCGTCATCGGCATAGCCGCCATCTGGGGCGGGCAGATCGCCTCGTCGGTAGGAACGGCGGTCACCGGGACGCTTGAAGCGTCCGGCCTCAGTTCACCGGAGGTCTCCAACGAGACCCTTGAGACCGGACCGAAGACCATCAATCTCGCATATGTTCTCCGCGGTAAACCAGGCTCGATCCGGTTCGACGCCTACCGGGGCGTCAACGACTATCTGTCTACGAAGTATCCTGCCTCATTCCGCGATGACCGCGACTACTGGCTCCAGTTTGTCGATGAGAGCATCCAGGATCGGTACCTGAAGCAGCTGGCCGGCAACATCCGCGCCGCCGAACCTGAACCCGACAACCAGGTGCGCGCCGCGATCAGCATGGTGCAGCAGATCCCCTACGCCGATTACTCGTTCGATACGGCGGCCAAGTACCCGTATCACGTGCTCTACCACAAGGACGGGGACTGCGACGAGAAGTCGCTCCTGCTCGCCTATCTCCTCCGGGAGATGGGCTACGGCGTCGCGCTCTTCGAGTTCGAACAGGAGAGCCATATGGCCGTGGGCATCAAGGCTCCCGACCGGTACTGCTACCGGGACACGGGATACGCGTTCATCGAGACCACGGTGCCGTCCATTCCGACCGATGCCGGAGGAGAATACGGGGATGACGGAATAAAGATGACGTCGAAACCGAAGGTCTTCGTCATAGCAGAGGGAGATTCCTTCGAAGGCATCTGGCGGGAGCACGCCGATGCCGTCGAGTGGAACAAGATACGCGGCATGGGGCCCAAACTGGACTCCTACAACTACGGACGTTACCGGAACCTGGCGCAGACGTACGGGATGGACTACGGTGGTTAAAACCCAATCGTCCGGTGCGGCACGGAGGGGAGAGCATCCCTCCGGCCCACCGGCAACCCCGGTGAGGCGGACCATCAAGGGCGAGACCGCTCTTTCGGATACGCACGGCGTATTCCTGATGGTTGCGATCACCGTCATCCTCGCCGCAATTGTTCTGCTGATGCTGCTTTCAATGCTCCCCGCCGGATCCTTGGCCGAACCGCAGCCGCCGATCATCATCACCGAGATCTCCCACGTCAACGCAGGTGCCGGAGCACTGACGTATGCGAGCAGGGTCACCCTCAAGAACAACAGTAGCACGACATACGAGAACGACTGCCTGAGGGCGGTCTTCTACGTGAACGGCTACAAGGCCTGCATCGTCCAGACCTTAAACGGCCATCTCCTCATCCCGTCGCATCACTACGGGGTGAAGACCCTCGGCGGCGAGGGATGCCGCGACCGCTTCTGGAACCCGGGCGAGGAGATGACGGCGGATCTCACCGACGGAACCTTCTACCCGGGCGCAGAGGTCACTCTGAAGATAGTGGATAAACGCAACGGGAGGGTAATCTCGAAACACACGGTGAGAGCATGAGAGGGACTGGCGTCAAAGCGCACGTTTTTGTACCCGAACACTTCTAGAGACTGGCATGTTCAGATCAATTCTCGTGGCGGTCGACGGATCGGCGATCGGCCACCGGGCGCTCGAAGAGGCCCTTGCCGTCGCCCGTGCCATGGGGGTCCCCGTGCATGCCGTACACGTCGTCCAGACCGCCACATATCCCTCGCTGACCCTCAACGAACTCGAACCCCCCACTATCGCCCAGCAGGCGCTTTTCGACGCGCTCGACCGGGAGGCCGACGAGATCCTCGCCGACGCCGAAGAGAAGGGAGCCGCCGCCGGTGTCCCGCTCACCGCCCACAAACGCCAGGGACATCCGGGAGCGGAGATCATCGCGCTGGCTCGGGAACTCGGCGCAGGCCTGACCGTGGTCGGGTCGCACGGCAAGGGCCGGCTCGGCCGCTTCTTTCTCGGGAGCACTAGTTCCTACGTCGTCGACCACGCGGCGTCAACGGTCATGGTCGTCAGGGGCGAACCCGACGCCTCCTGACGACCGGACGACGCCGCGGGCGACGATCCGCGCCACCCGGATGGGTTCGGGCACCCTTCCTTCGAACGTGAAGTCGTTGCAGAGCCTTGCGGCGTCCTCCGGGGAGATGCCGCATGAGCGGACAAAAAGCGTATACCCCGAACGCAGCCGGACGGGAACCCGGTCGCCGAGCCGCCGGTATGCCGCGAGCCTCTCAACGTCGCCCGGGAAGTGGCGCCGGATATCCTCGTCGAGCCCCTCCGACTCCTCGTAGGTGACGACGACAACAGGAAGACCGGTCGCCTGATGCACCGCCGCCGGGTCAATGATGTTGTACCAGGCGATGACACTCCCGCCGATCATCAGGATGTTAATGTCCCGGCGGGCGAGACGGGTGTAGAGCCGGACGACCGCATCGGTGGCATCCGATCCGCCGACGGTCACCCGGGCGAAGGCTGCTCCGTCGATCCGGAGGTCCTTTCGCATGACGACGCCGGCAAGGGTGGACCGCTCCCGCCCCGAATAACTCTCGGCGATGCCGAGCGCCCGGAGCCCCGATTTGGCTACGTGCATGCGAAGTCCTTATGTTGCTAAATCGGATATAAGTACACCGATGAACGTCGAGCGAGACGAGGTCTGTATCTTCATCCCCACACTGAACGAAGCCCCGACGATCGGCGAGTTGATTGAGGGGTTCCGGGAGCGCGGTTTTTCCAGCATCCTCGTCATGGACGGGAACAGCACTGACGGAACGCCGGATATTGCCCGGGCCGCGGGAGCGACAGTCCGGACGCAGGCGGGAAAGGGGAAGGGCAACGCCATCATCGAGGCCGTGGAGATGATCGACAAGCCCTACGTGCTGATGCTCGACGGCGACGGCACCTACCTGCCGGACGACGCAGAGAAGATGCTCGAACCCCTCGGCCGCGGATTCGATCACGTCATCGGAAACCGTCTCGTCAATCCCGAGGCGGGAGCGTTCACGTGGTTAAACCTCCTCGGCAACCAGATCCTCAACACGCTGTTCCGGATAGCGCACGGAAAAGACCTCAGCGATATCCTCTCCGGCTACCGCGCCTTTACCCTTCACTCGATCCGGCAGATGACGCTTAAAGAGGCAGGGTTCGAGATCGAGACGGAGATGGCCGTCGAGGCGGTGAGGAACGGGCAACGGGTTACGGTCGTCCCGGTCCGGTATCTCTCGCGGCCCGGCACCGTCACGAAACTGAACCCATTTCAGGACGGCCTGCGGATCTTCTCGACGATATACCGGCTCGCGAAGATGAACAACCCGATCTTCTACTTCGGGATCATCGGCCTCTTCATATCGCTTGCGGGGGGCGTCATCGGCGTCTATGTCGTTCTCGAGTGGCTCAAGAACATCGAGCACCTCCCGCTCACCATCCTCACGGTCCTTCTGATCACGATAGGCTTTCAGATCTTCATGTTCGGCGTGATCAGCGACATGCTGCTCGGGTTTCACCGCGAGACAACCCGCCAGATCGAGCAGTTACAGAACTCCCCGAAGCCTCCCCGATAAGAAGAGGATTCGGCAGGCGTACTCGGCGATCGAGGTGTAGATATACGCCTCGTCGAGCGTTTTTCCGGCTGCAAACGTCCCGTGCCCCCGGACGATGACGATATGACCGTCCCGGAGCGCCCCGGCAACGTTCTCTGCGATCTCGTCGGTTCCAGGGTTCCCGGTGACGACCGGGATCTCAGGGCAGAGCATCCCTCCCTCGCTGTCGGCCGGCCGAACGAGGTCGGCATCGAGCGAAGCGGCGACGGCGTGAACCGGGTGGGCGTGGACGATCGCGGAGTGCGGCGTCTCCCGGTAGACCGCGCGGTGAACCCGGTACTCGCTCGAGGCCTCGCGCGGGGCGTCGCCCGCATCCGGCACAAAGACAGGCATCTCTCCCGCGTCGAGGTACGCGCCGGTCCGGGTGATGGTAAAGCCGCCCTGTCCCCGCACGCTCATGTTCCCGAAATTCGCTCCGACGAGCCCTTCCATAACGAGCCTCTTTCCAATCCGTTCGAACTCCCGATCCAGCATTTAGAGCACCCTGATCTTCGTACAGGATGGTTTGGCGTACAACGGGATATGTGCATGCCGCCTGGGGTACGGGGGCGGGGGGTCGGGTGTGCTGCAGGGAATGCTCGTAGTGTGGCGGGAGAGCCGGGGTTGAGGCAAGAGACATCAAATGCCTGATGGGTGTTATCCTTGCAAGCCCGGTCCACTGGACCGTGGGAATATCGCCATAGACTGCCCCCGCCCCTCTGGGGGCGGGGAACGACTGCTGGAACAGGAGGAGTTTGAGCACCGCAGGTGCGGAGGAGGAGGCTGGAGGCCGGGCGGGGTGCGACGGACGGGACGTCCGGAGCTTGAGAAGACCGGAGGTCTTCGAGTGGGGGCTACAGGAATCCCTTCGTATGTGGAGACAGGGGAGGGGGCAAGCCCCCTCCCCGTCAGCCCTTCCCCCAATGGCGATATCCCCTCGGAATCCGTGCACGAATATTCAACACTCTATGAGGATTCTGAGTTTGAGAATAATGGAGAGTTTTGATGTGCGAACAATAGTTATGCCCTTTCATGCAAAATAGGTTCACACAGTCGGGTTCTCACCCCTCTTCAGCCAAAAGAAAGAAAATTATACAAACTTCACGCCGACATCCCGCATCTTATTGAATCGGGCGATGTTGAGGAGGAGGGGCGTCACGCTCTCGACGATGGATGCAGCCGCAAGCGGTCCCGCGTCATAAGCGCGGAGGCGTGAGACATTGTTGACGACCTCCATCACTTTCTGCTTCGCCCCGTCGTCGTCACAGCAGACGGCGACCGAATAGTCCAGTTCCTCGTCGAGCATCTTCCACTTGTTCGCGGCGATGTTGTTGAACGCGGCACAGACGGTCGCGCTTTCGGGGAGCATCCCCTTGATCATCATCGCCGCCGAGCCCTCCGGCGGGGGGGCGTAGGTGAAGTAAGTCGTGCGCTCGATCGGGTTGACAGGGGTGACGACAATCTTCTCCTCGAACCCGGTCAGGGTGTTCAGGGTGGGAGTCACGTGCTTGAAGGGTATCGCGAGGACAACGATATCCGCCTCGTCGACCGCGCGCTGGTTGGTGACGCCCATGAGGCTGCACTCCATTCCCTGCACCTGCAGGGTCTCCCGGCAGGTATCGCAGGTCGCGACCGCCTTTACCTCCTCGCGCGATCCCACGATCACATCGTACTTCGGCGAGAGCCGGAGCGCCATGCCTTCCCCGATGTCGCCGGTTCCCCCAACGATCCCGATCTTCACTGCTCCACCAGCGGTTTTAAGATACTTTCGAGTGTGCCGAGGTCCTGGACGCCCACCAACTTCCGGACGAGATTCCCGTCTTTCTCGATGACAAGCGTCGGTACGAACTGGATGTCGTATTTGGCGGCATACTGCCGTGTCTGTTCGGAATCGATACCGACGTCGATCTTTCGGATGTCGACCCGGTCGCCCATCTTTGCTTTGAGCTCGTCGATGATCGGTGACTGCTGGTGGCACGGACCGCACCACTCGGCAAAAAAGTCCATTAAAACCGGTTTTCCCATAAGACTGTACCCCGTTCAAACATTGTGTGTGAACGGGGCAATAAAGGTTATTGGTAGGGGTGTTATTTCGAGAGGATCGCCATGATAATCTTCCCATACGCTGGCCGTGTCACGAGAATGCCGATCAGGACGCCAAGTATGGTGACGATGGCGAAGCCCCGGAGGGTGGAGAGATCCATCAGCGCCAGCGGGAGCATGGCGATGACGACCGTCGCGGCGGCAACGGCGATGATACCGAGCGCCCGTCCGTAGCGTTTCATGTAAAGGTTCCGCGACGGAACACGCCCTTCGTGGAGAACCTCATCGGTGATGATGACGAGCTGGTCGATGCCGGTACCCACCACCGCTATCAGACCGGCGATGGTGGCGAGGTCGAGCTGGATGATGAACCGGGCGATTCCGAGCAGGATGATGATCTCCGCAAGGTTGGTCGCGACCATCGGGAGAACGATCGCAGGTTCACGGTAGCGGTAGTAGACGACGATTCCCACCGTGAGCAGTGCGAGCAGCCCGGCAAGGGCGACCGTCATCTTGAACTGCTCGCCGAGCGCCGCGGGAACGGAGCCGGAGCCGACGATATCCACCTTCACCGGCAGTGCGCCGGCCCGCAGGTGGATCTGGAGCGCCATCGCATCCTCAAGCCCGGCGTCGCCGGTGCCGGTGCTCGCGGAGAGCGACCTGACCGGGCCCGTCCGGAGTTGTCCCGCAAGTTCTCCGGAGAGGGGGGCGCTGTAGACGGTCTCGTTATCGAGGATCATCACGAGGTTGTGAGCGTCCGGATTGTTGACCGCTCCGGATTCGATGGCAGCCTTCCGGAAGGCCTCCGCACCCGCATCGGTGAGCGAGAACGCGACGCCCCAGCGGCCATCGTAGTCCTTCTGCGGCACGCCGACGCTGGTGATCTGGTCGCCGTAGAGGACGTGCTCGGACTCGTTCCCGGTGGTCTGGACCCGTATCTCAAAGAGGCCCTGGGTGCCGACAATCTCCTGTGCCGTCGCCATATCCACGCCGGCGAGCTCTATCCGCACGTACTGCGGGTACTCACTCCCCGTCGGGGTGAGCAGATTGATCCTCGCATCCTGCATCCCGAGGGCGTTCACCTTCTCGTTCAGGATCCGTTTCACCTCGTCTGCGGTGAACGGTGATACGCCCTTCTGGTAGGTGACGATCGAGGCGCCCGATTCCGCGAAGATCGGTTCGAGGTCGGCACGGGTGACGCTCTTTCGGATCTCGAGGTGGTTCGCGTCGATCTGGACGACCTCCGTCTTAAGGTCTGTACGCAGGTTCTCAATGAGGTCGCCGGCTGACCCGTCAGTCGAGTAGGCCACGACCACTGACTGGAACTCCATCTGCAGCCATGAGCCGCCCTGGAGATCGAGGCCGAACTGAAGGTTCCCTTCAAGCCCTTTCTCCGGGTTCGGGGGGGCGAGGTAGATGCTGACGAGGGAGCCGACGACCAGCAGGAGCAGCAGGGCGACCCGCCAGTCTTTAATAAGGGTCTTGATGGTTTCGCCATTCATCTCTTATTCCCCCGGAGGATGTACTCTTTCAGAATTCCGGCGTTCAGCATCCAGGTGTTCATTATGTCCACAAAGAGCCCGATGAGAAGGACGCTCGCGATCTCGCTGATGATCTGGATATGTCCCGCCGTGGCGACGACCCACATCGCGGCGATGGCCGCAAGCGTCGTGGTCGTCATGATGATCCCGGTCCTGAACGCACCGAAGAGTTTTTCTTCGAGTTTCCCCTTCCGCTTCAGGAGGCGCGTCGTCAGCAGGATGTCGCTATCGACGGAGTAACCGATAAGCATCAGCAGGGCCGCCGTTGTCCCGAGGGAGAGCGGGATGCCGATGATCTGCATGACCCCGGCGGTGATGACGATGTCGGCGAAGGCCGCGAGGACGACCGCACCCGCCGGCACCACGCTACGGAACGCGATAAGTACCACGACGGCCATGCCGATGAACGAGAAGATCATGGCGAGAAAGGCCTGACTCTGGAGCGTCTTGCCAAATGTCTCGCCGATCTGGTCTACCTTTGCATCGGGATACCTCTCGTTGATGAGCGCGGTGAGGCTCTGGAATTGGGCATCGTCCATCGGGCCGAACTGGATGTATTTCCCGTTCCCGACACCCTCACCTACCGATAGGAGCGGATACCCGGCGAACGTTGCCTCGATCGTCTCTCTGCTGTCGGATGTGAAGACCGTGACCGCCGTTCCTCCCGCAAAGTCGATGCCCGGTGTCAGGGGCAGGCCGGTGGTGAGCATGGTGTAGCCAAGCACGACCCCGGCAAGGAGGAGGAGGAGGAGGGGCAACGCTACCATCTGCCGCGGAGAGTATTTGTTGATGTCATATCCGGAAAATTCCATGCTGTATAACAGTACGAGTGTGATAGGTTAAAGGGTTACTCCATGGATATACGGTGGAACCCGAAATTCGCCCGAATATTACTGAAATACACGGCAGGGATGGATTCCCGGCCGGGCACCGCAGGGGGTCCTTTATCCGGGGCGTTCCCTCACGCGGTATCGCTCCGCGCATGCCCGCACCCCCGGTCGCACCGGCGGTGTTCACGCTTCGGGCGTCTCGTCCACCTCCGGACGAAGGGAGTGCGGCATATGCGCGCCGTGGAGGCGGGCGGGGAACGGCGGCGCCGTTTAATCGCGGTTATTTCCCATTAAAAGCATATCAAACCAATAATGCCCGAGATCGCGGGAAACGGAGCCACGAGAAACGACATGGCATCATTTCGTCAGACAATTGTCGTCCTCCTGGCAGAATACCCGATTTAACGAATGAAAAGAAAAGATATATATAAAATACCGAATCACAAGCACATATGAGATCGCCCGGTGAGCTCAAAAAAGAGATAGAATCTCGACTCAAAGGTTATCTCTCACGTGACCGGGATGGAATCCGGCATGAGCTGCTCAACCTCTTCGTCAAAGTAAAATCTCTCACCATACCCCAGATCTACGAGAAATTGCAGGAGCGGTTCTCGGTCAGTTACCACTCCATTGCGTCGATGGTAGGCATCATCGCATCCCGTATCGGCATCCTGCATGTGAGGCGGAACGCGGAGGGGACGAACTCCATCTACGAGTTGAAGGATCAGTACGTGGACGTGGTGGCGAATATCCTCGTGGCGACATAGTTCCCGGAAACCCTACCTCTTTTTTTAGCCCCAGCACCAATATGAGAGACTACCATGCAGAGCGATGTTGGGGAGCCAGGTCGATCACAGGACATATATGTCACAGAGGATGTTCGATCGTATGTCCTCCAGAGGAAACGCGACTTCCGGGTGAGCACATCCTGTAGCGGGCCCATTCTCCTGCCGGTATCGGTCAAACCCCCGAAGGCGACCGACCTGCAGGTTCCGATCGGGGATTATACCGTTTATATCTCGAAGTACCAGGCCCGCTACATCGATTCTATCCACAGAGGAATGATTCCTATATTCTACGAAGACTTCTAGATCATGAGCTTCGAAGAACTGGAGCACACCGCCGACGTCCTCATGCGGGTGCGAGGCGCGGACCTGGCCGAACTCTTTGCCGAGGCAGGCCGCGCGATGTTCCACGTGATGTACGGCCCCTGCGAGGACAAGGGTGTCGAGCGGAGGATCGAGATCGAGGCGGAGAACCTCGAGTCGCTTCTCATCGACTACCTCTCGGAACTGCTCTTCGTCACCGAGGTCGAGAACACCGTCTTCTGCACCTTTGACGTCGACCTCCGGGGCACCCGGCTCTCCGCCGTCCTCAGGGGCGAGCCGTTCGACCCCGCGCGGCACTCGGCGGGAGCGCTCATCAAGGGCATATCCTACTTCGGGCTCGAAATCGTTAAAGAAGAAGAGGGCTACGTGGTGGAGATCATCTTCGATATCTGAGTGATTGCCATGCTTACCGGAATCAATAAGATCGGGGACCTCGAATGGGAGGTTCCTATCGGATACGTTCCCGATATGCGGGTGCCGGGGCGTTTTTTCCTCTCCCGGAGACTGGCGGAGACGCTCGAAGAGGGAGCCGTCCGCCAGCTCGCGAACGTCGCGACGCTCCCCGGGATTGTGAAGCACTCCCTTGCCATGCCCGACATCCACTGGGGATACGGGTTTCCCATCGGCGGCGTCGCCGCGTTCGATATGACCGAAGGGGTCATCTCCCCGGGGGGGGTCGGATTCGACATCAACTGCGGCGTCCGGCTGATCACGACACCCCTGATTGAGGCCGATCTCGCCGGCAAGAAACGAGAACTGATCGAACGGCTCTTTGACGCCGTGCCGACCGGCGTGGGCGCAAAGAGCGCCATGAGGATCTCGAACAAGGATCTCACCGCGGTCATGGTCGACGGCGCCCGGTGGGCGGTCGAGCGCGGGCTCGGCACCGAAGCCGACCTCGTCCGGTGCGAGGGCGAGGGAGCGATGCCGGGCGCCGACCCCGGCGCGGTCAGCGCCAAAGCGCGTCAGCGGGGTTTGCCGCAGCTCGGGACGCTCGGCGCCGGCAACCACTTCCTGGAGGTCCAGGCGGCGAGGGAGATCGTCGACCCCGAAGCGGCAAAGGCCTTCGGGATCGCCGAAGGGCAGGTCTGCTTCATGGTGCACTGCGGCTCACGCGGCCTCGGCCACCAGGTCGCGACCGATCATTTGCGGACGCTTGAGGGCGCGCTTCCGAAGTACGGGATACGTCTCCCCGACCGGCAGCTCGCCTGTGCCCCGATCGACTCCCCGGAAGGCCGTGCCTACTACGGGGGCATGGTCTCGGCCGCAAACTACGCCTGGGCAAACCGGCAGGTCATCATGCACGAAGCGAGGAAGGTCTTCGCACACCTCTTCGGGATCGATTACGACGAGATGCGGCTCATCTACGACGTCGCGCACAACGTCGCGAAGTTCGAGCGCCACGACGTCGACGGTGTCTCGACGGAGGTCTGCGTCCACCGCAAAGGCGCGACGCGGGCGTTCGGCCCGGGAACTCCGGGTGTCCCGGGGGAGTATGCCGCGGTCGGGCAGCCGGTGATCATCCCCGGGAGCATGGGGACATCATCCTACCTCCTCCACGGCACGACGACCGCGATGCAGAAGACGTGGGGGAGCACCTGCCACGGCGCGGGGAGAGTGCTCAGCCGGTCGAAGGCCAAGAAAGAGATCCGCGGCAAGGAACTCCGTGAACGCCTCGCGGGGGAGGGCATTCTGGTGCGTGCCCACAGCGACTCCGTCCTTGCAGAGGAGGCCCCTGATGTCTACAAGCCAAGCGGGGAGGTTGTCCGCGTCGTGCATGAAGCGGGCCTCTCGAATGTCGTCGCCCGGCTCGATCCGCTCGGGGTGATCAAGGGGTGACCGGCAGGACGGGGCTGCTCTGGGACACCCCCCTGATGTTTTCGCGGCTCATCGAGGACTGCGGCGCCGCTTGCGAATCGGTCAATCCGAACATGCTTGCGTCTCCCTTCTGGCGCGGGAGGTTTGCTGCGCTCATCGTGCCGACAGGGTTTGCGAACCCGGCCTACTCGAACCTTCTCCCCGCTCTCCGGGCGGCGGAAGGTCGTATCCGGAGGTTCGTCGAGAATGGCGGGCGGCTGCTGGTCTTCGGCGCGGGATGCTCGCGCACGGACGCTTACGACTGGCTCCCGTTCCCGGTGACCTACTCGTTTGCCTACGGGCCGCGTGTCGTCCGGTTTGCCGGGGAGGGGCCCTTCAACTCCCTTTTTTCGGGGTACGACCTCGACGCCGTCGAGTGCGACGGCTCGTTCCCGTCACACGGCGGCGAGACGCTTGCCGCCACCCCCGATGGCGAGCCGCTCCTCGTCGGGAAGCCGCTCGGCAGCGGGATGATCTTGGTCACCAGTATCCATGAGTACCCGTCGCGCGAATTCCTGAAGGAATTCTCCTGCGGAGATAGGGAAACATTATTTTAGATAAAACCTGATGAACAGTATGGATACGACCATGAATCAATACGTCGTCTCTGCGTCTTCGAGCGCGCGCGATCTCATTCCGATCGTGGTATGTATCCACGATCTACTTGGTCGGCTGCCCGTTACGGCACGGTCCCGCGAACGCCCCGGAGTCAGGGTCGAGGACGGAGAGGTGATCGACGAGGCCTACACCGGCCCGATCCTCGAGGAAGTCCTGGCGGAGAACGTAACGAAGAGGGTCAGGCCGCCGAGAGGCCCGTACAAAGGCATCCCGGTGGTGGTGGCGCCGGTAAGGGACGAAGACGGCAGCGCAATCGGCGCAATCGGCATCGTCGACCTGACCGGCATCTTTGATCTGGCGGGTTTCATGGAGCAGAGCACGGTGATCCGGAGACAGGTCTGCGGCGAGGACCCGTGTCCGCTCCCGACCGAGTCGCCTGCAGCGAAAAGGTAATGGACATGAAGGATACGGCAATCAACGTATTGAAGATTCTCGAAGAATCGCCCGGCCCGGTATCGGGGGAACGGATTGCAGAGCAGCTGGGCATCACCCGGTCGGCTGTCTGGAAGCAGATACGCGAACTCCGGAGGCTGGGGTATGAGATATCGTCGTCCCGGGCGGAAGGCTACCGCCTCGAGGAGAAGACCAACCGGCTCCTTCCCTACGAGATCAACAAGATGCTCCGCACCCGGGTCATCGGACGGCAGATCCGTCACTTCGAGAGCACCGCCTCCACGGGCTGGATCGCGAAGAAACTTGCCGCCGAGACCGATCCTGAAAAATTGCACGGCATGGTGATCATCGCCGAGGAGCAGACCGGCGGGGTAGGAAGGCTCGGACGCGCCTGGGTCTCGCCCGCCGGCGGCATCTGGATTACCATTCTTCTGAAACCGAAGATCCCGCTCGACCACCTCTTCATGATCACCATGGCCGGGTCGGTCGCGATTGCCCGTGCCATCCGCAAGGAGTACGGCATCAGTGCGCTCATCAAGTGGCCCAACGACATCTTCATCGGGGACAAGAAGATCGCCGGCCTGCTCCTGGAACTTACTGCCGAGGCGGATACCGTGCACTACGCCCTCCTGGGGATCGGGATCGACGCGAACATATCGCTCACCGATCTCTCGCCTCCCCTGAAGGATATCCTGACCTCGCTCCAGGCGGAGGTCGGCCACGAGGTTGATCGCGTGGCGCTGCTTGCCCGGGTTCTCCGGGAGTTCGAACTGCGCTATCAGCAGCTCGAGGACGGCGAATACGACTCCATCATCCGCGAGTGGAAGAGCCTCTCCATGACGATCGACCAGCGGGTGGTCATCAAGACGATCAATAAGACCTTCGCGGGAGAGGCGATCGATATCGACGCCCACGGCGCCCTGATCATCCGGAAGGACAACGGGAAGGTTGAGCGGGTCATCGCCGGGGACTGTTTCCAGTTCTAGTCTCCCGGCCCCGGCCAACCTCGAATACCTTTTTTGGGTTGACGGGGCTCTACAAAAGCCCTCCGGCGTCAACGGAACTCTCTGAACGTTGCGTGAAAAAGTTCATCAGAGCCATCCATCGTTACCTCGCGCGAAGGCGCGCAGCCGCGAAGAGGGGTGCCGACAACTCTCCGAACTTCGCGTCCTTCGCACCTGACGGTGCTCAAACTCCGGTTCTTACGAACCATCGCACCTCGCACCTGACGGTGCTCGAACTCCGGTTCATACGAACCATCGCACTTCGGACCTGACGGTGCTCAAACTCCGGCCCAAAGGGCCGTCGTCCTTCGCACCTGACGGTGTTCATGCTCGCTCTCGCTTGCGTATTCCGACTCTATGACGATTCCCATAGAGATCACACGCCCGACATTCAACGGCAATGGGGAACCTCAGGGGGTTGCGTGAAGCAATGTTACGCAGCCGTCGGCAGGCTTTTTCAAGTCAACCATCCAAAATAGAAGGGTTGACATGATCCACCGGGCCCGTATTCTCGCCTACAGCGGTACGTTCATCGCGCTGATCGCCGCCGGGAGCTGGATCTCCATACCGCTTCCCCCGGTTCCGCTCACGCTCCAGACCCTTTTCGTCCTGTTATCCGGGATCGTCATGAAACGGTACGGGGCGATCCCCGTCGCTCTCTACGTCCTCCTCGGGGCGGCAGGTCTCCCGGTCTACCACAACGGCACGGCGGGCCTCGGGGTGCTTCTCGGGCCCACGGGCGGGTTCCTGATCGGTTTCATCCCCGCCGCACTCGTCGCCGGGCTCGCCTACGAACATAAGTCGCCGACCGCGCGGGTCGCGGGGCTGATCGCGGCGACCGTTCTCACCTACGCCTTCGGCGTCGCATGGCTCGCCTGCTCGGCATCGCTCTCGCTTTACCAGGCCATCCTGGTCGGCGTTGCCCCGTTCGCCGTCGGCGAGGTCGTGAAGGTCGCGGCCGCCTATACCATAGGAAAACGGGTGGCATGATCCGTATCACCGATCTCCGGCACCGGCTGCTCGACGTCCCCGACCTCGCGGTGGATGCGCGCCATATCGCCGTCATCGGGCCGAACGGGAGCGGCAAGACGACGCTGCTTTCGGTCTGCTCCGGCATCGAAGCGCCCGAAGCAGGATCGGTCCGGCTCCTCGGCCGTCCTCCGTCCGCCGTGAAGGTCGGGTGGGTGGGGGAGTTCCCCGACCGGACGCTCCTCTTCTCCCGGGTCTACGACGAGATCGCGGCGACGCCCCGGTTCCGTCACCTCCCCTGCCCCGAAACGGACAGGATGGTCCGGGCGGCCGCGGGAGTGGTCGGCATCCCGCACCTCCTCGGCAAGAAGATCCCGGCCCTCTCTGGCGGGGAGAAGGCGCTCGTCGCGCTGGCCGCCGCCTGCGCCGGCGACCCCGAGGTGCTCGTCCTGGACGAGGCCGACTCGCACCTGGACGGCGTGACGGCGGAGCGCGTCCGGCGCGTGGTGCAGGAGAGCGCCGCAGCCCACGTGCTCTGGTGCACACAGTCGATGGATGTTGCGGCTACCGCGGACTACGTCCTCTTCATGGAGAACGGCCGCGTCCGGCATCACGGCACGCCGGAGGAGGTCTTCTCCGCGCTCGAGGAGACGTGCTTTTACCCCACGATCTGGAGGGTATGCCGGTGAGGGTCGAACTTGCGGATCTCGTCTTCGCGCGGGACTCGTTCGTCCTCCGGGGCAGCGGCACATTCGACGAGGGCGTGCACCTGGTCAGCGGGCCGGTGGGGAGCGGGAAGTCGACGCTTGCTCTTCTGCTTGCCGGCCTGCTCCGGCCCGGGAGCGGGGCCGTCCGGCGGCACGACGTTCTGTCAACGCAGCTCCTGCTGCAGTTCCCCGAACACCACGTCACCTCTCCGACGGTTGCCGGGGAGGCCGCTTCCTGGGAGCTTGTGCCGGAGGAGGCGCTCGCGCTGGCGGAGTTGTCGGCGCGTGCGGACGACGACCCGTTCCACCTCTCCCGCGGCGAACTCAAGCGGCTGACCCTTGCCTGCGCGCTCCTGAACGATCCGGATCTGCTGCTGCTGGACGAACCGTTCAGTTCTCTCGACTGCACCGCGAAGAAGAAGGCCTGTGGGATGCTCGAAGAGCGGGATGCCGGCATCACGATCGTCTTTTCGCACGAGCGCGCGGTTCTTCCCCGGGTGGACGAAATCTGGGAGATGGAGGAAGGCGTTCTTGTGGCCCGCGGCAGCGTGCCCGGCGCGATCCCCTCCTGGCGGCACGCTCCGCCGTATCTACGATATGCTCTGGAACAGGGCGCCCGCCCTATGAACATCAGGCTCTCCGACGCCCGGGAGGCGCTATGCAGGATCCGCGGCTGAGGCTTCTTTCCGTCGCCGTCCTCTCGCTCGCAGCGTTCGCGAGCACCGCGGGAGCCGCCGCCGCACTCGTCTGGTGGCTGCTGTTTACACCGCGCACAAAATCGCTCCCCCGGCCGGGGGTGCTGTTGCCGCTCGTTGGAATGATCGCCGCAACGGCGCTCGTCTCCGCGTGGGGCGGCGGCGCGGGGCTTTCCTACCTCTTCCGGATGACCGTGATCCTTCTCCTCGCCGCGTGGGCGTATGCCGAGACGGAGGATGGAGAAGTGCTTGCCGTGGCGGTCTGGGCTCTCGGGAACCGGGTGGGGTTCGAGATCGGGCTCGTCGCCGAGATGGGAATTTCCGGCATTTCCGTGCTCCGTCAGGAGATCGAACAGGTGCGGACGGCGATGGCACTGAAAGGTGTCCGGCCCGGCATCCGTTGGATCGTACCGCTCGCCGTCACCCTCATCGTCACAGAGATCCGGCGGGCCGACGAGACTGCACGGCTGCTTGTGGTACGGGGGTACACGACCGGGGGGAAGATATGTCCCCGGTTCAGGACGGATCCTCTGGACGTCCCCGCCGGAATAATGACCATAATACCCGCCCTTTTATCGACTCTCCCTCTTCGCGACGTTTTTATATTAGTAGGATGAATTTTTGAGAGGCTTTATCGATATCTTCTCAGCCCTTCGAGGTGTACAATTCGATGTGTGCTGCCAAATCAGATTCACTCAATATCACCGATACCACGCTTAGGGACGCGCATCAGTCGCTCATCGCTACCCGCCTCCGGACTGAGGACATGCTCCCTCTCGCCCGGGCCATCGACGAAGTGGGCTTCTTCTCCGTCGAGGCCTGGGGCGGGGCGACCTTTGACAGCTGCATCAGGTTCCTCAACGACGATCCCTGGGAACGTCTTCGGGTGCTGAAGGCAGAGCTCGAGCGCACCCCGATCCAGATGCTTCTGCGGGGCCAGAACCTCGTGGGCTATCGGCACTACCCCGATGACGTGGTGGAAAAGTTCGTAGAGGCGTCGGCGCGAAACGGGGTCGACATCTTCCGGGTCTTCGACGCACTGAACGATATCCGGAACATGAAGAAAGCGATGGCGGAGGTCAAGAACGTCGGGGCGCACCTGCAGGGTGCGATCTCCTATACGACGAGCCCCGTCCATTCCGTCGCGACGTTCGTTGAGATGGCGGAAGAACTCTACTCGCTCGGCTGCGACTCGATCTGTATCAAGGACATGGCCGGCCTGATCATGCCGCACGATGCCCGCGACCTCATTGCCGGGATCAAGAAGACGGCGGATGTCAAAGTCTGCCTTCACTCCCACTGCACGAGCGGCGTCGCGCCCCTGAGTTACCAGGCGGCGATCGACGCGGGCGTGGATATCCTGGATACGGCAATGTCGCCGTTTGCCTTCGGCACCTCCCAGCCTCCGACGGAGAGCATCGTCGCAAGCGTTGCCGGGACGGCGCGCGATACCGGGATCGATCTTCTCCCGCTCCGGAAAGTCAGGAACGTCTGCCGCGAGATGCGGGAGAAGTACGAGCCGCTCTTCAACGCCATCGCGGACCGGGTCGACTCGGACGTTCTGATCTACCAGCTCCCGGGCGGGATGATCTCGAACCTTGTCTCGCAACTCAAAGAGCAGGACGCGCTCGACCGTCTTGACGAGGTGTTCCACGAAGTTCCCCGCGTGAGGGAGGATCTCGGCTACCCGCCGCTCGTTACGCCGACGAGCCAGATCGTGGGCACCCAGGCGGTCTTCAACGTCCTCATGAACGGGGAGCGCTACCGGAACGTGACGAATGAGGTGAAGGACTACGTCCTCGGCCTCTACGGTCGCCCTCCCGCCCCGATCAGTCCGGAGATCCGGAAGATGATCATCGGCGACGAGAAGCCGATTACGGTTCGTCCGGCGGATCAACTCGCGCCCATCTACGAGCAGATGAAGAAGGAGGCGACGGAACAGGGTCTCGTCAACCGGGAAGAGGATGTCCTCACCTACATCCTCTACCCGAGCATCGCGCCGTCGTTCCTCCGGGGCGAACGCCAGCCGGAGGCGATCCCTGAGAAGGCGGCTACAGCACCTGCCGGGGTTGCGGAGATCCCCCGCTCCATGGAGGTGGAGGTGGACGGCGAGATCTTCTCGGTCCGGATCGTCACCGTGGAGGGGGGCTCGGTCACGGCTCCGTCGGCCGCCGCCTCGTCGGCCAGGGCTCCCCGCGGGGACGTCGCCGGCGGTGTGAAGAGCAACATGCAGGGCATGGTCCTGAAGTTGATGGTCGAGCGCGGAGGCGCCGTCAGGAAGGGCGACACGCTCATCGTCCTCGAGGCGATGAAGATGGAGAACCCCATCCCCAGCCCCCGTGACGGCACGGTCTCGGAGATCTTCGTGAACGCCGGGGACGTCGTACAGAACGGTGACGTGCTGATGGTCATTGAGTGAGGCTACCAGGGCGATGAAATACTTTGACAAGATCCTGATCGCCAATCGCGGCGAGATCGCCATCCGGGTCATGCGCGCCTGCCGGGAACTGGACATCGACACGGTCGCGATCTACTCCGAGCCGGACAGGAACGCGCTTCACGTCAAGTATGCCGACGAGGCGTTCTGCGTCGGGGAGGCGCACCCGTCGAAGAGTTACCTCAACAAGGAGCGGATCTGCGATGTGGCTCTGAAGACCGGGGCCGAGGCGATCCACCCGGGCTACGGGTTCCTCGCGGAGAACGCCGGGTTTGCGAAACTGGTCGAGGAGGAGGGGCTGACGTTCATCGGGCCGTCGTGGAAGACGATCGAGGCGTTGGGCTCGAAGATCGGGTCGAAGCAGATGATGCGCGAGGCCGGCGTCCCAGTCCTTCCGGGCACGCCGGAGGGCGTGACGAGCGTCGACGAGGCAAAAAAGGTCGCCGCCGAGATCGGCTATCCGGTAGTCGTGAAGGCAAGTGCGGGCGGCGGCGGTATCGGCATGCACATCGTCGAGAGCGAGGGAGAACTCGAAGAGGCGATTGACGCGGGGATGCGGATTGCCCAGTCGGCCTTCGGGGACCCAACGGTCTTCGTGGAGAAGTACCTCGCGAAACCGCGCCATATCGAGATCCAGGTTCTTGCCGACGCGAACGGGCACACCGTTCACCTCTACGACCGCGAGTGCTCGATCCAGCGCCGGCACCAGAAACTGCTCGAGGAGGCGCCCTGCCCGATCATGACGCCCGCTCTCCGGGAGCAGATGACTGCGTCGGCCATCGCGGCCGCAAAGGCGGCGAACTACAAGAACGCCGGCACGGTGGAGTTCCTCTACTCGAACGGGAAGCACTACTTCATGGAGGTGAACACCCGGCTGCAGGTGGAGCACACGGTCACGGAGTTCATCACCGGGATCGATATGGTGAAGCAGCAGATCGCGATCGCGGCCGGGGAAGACCTCGCGATGGACCAGGAGGACATCAGTATGCGGGGGCATGCGATCGAGTGCCGGATCAACGCGGAGGACCCGCTGAACAACTTCACCGCCGACCCGGGCAAGATCGTCCGCTACCGCTCTCCGGGCGGCCCGGGGATACGGGTTGACTCCGGCATCCACATGGGTTACACCATCCCGGCGCACTACGACTCGATGATCTCGAAACTCTGCGCCTGGGGCTCCAACCGCGAGGAGGCGATCCAGCGAATGCGCCGGGCGATCTACGAGTACGTCGTCCTGGGGGTGAAGACAACGCTCCCGCTCCATTACGCGATCATGCACAACGCCCACTTCATCGCCGGCAACACCCACACGCACTTCCTGCAGGAGGAGCACATCGCGACGAGCCTGCGCCGCTACCTCCACGAGGAGGAGGCGCGTATGCAGACGCTGGCCGCCTCGCTCCGCCAGGGGAAGCACGTGGCGGCGATCACTGCGGCGGTCGATGTGTATATCCAGAGAAACTCGAAGTAACCCTCCATCCAATTTTTCCGGTGAGCCATAAGGTTTATTTGTCAACGCAGCATTGTTATACTGCACTTTGTGTGCTGCGGTGGCCTAGTCGGTTAGGGCGCCAGACTCATAGGGTTTTCGAGAGAACGGTGCGTCCAAACCTGGGACATCTGGAAATCGTGGGTTCGGATCCCACCCGCAGCATTGATTTTTGGGTTCTCATTTTGAGAATATTTTTCATCGAGAATGTTCCTCGGATAGTGTTTGCTTCCTGCGGATTGAAGCAACAACGCGAGGGCATCTGCTCCCGGTCAGAGTTGTAGACCGGTTTCGCAGGTGTTCGCTGGTTTAGATCGGTTCCTTATCCCGTGTAAGAGGAGGCATTATAAGGATCAATCTAAAAAGCGTGTTAAATCTGGAATCCACAAATCCCGCAATATCATTTCTTGTTTGAATCTGCACGGCCTGAAGATTTACTTCCAGCGGTCGAGCTCCTTGAGAGGCGACAAATTAGCAAGACACATAATAAGTGGGGATATAGATATGTTGTATAAATCGATAAGTGGGAATAAGGACAGCCTGTATGAAAATAGCCTGTCTGCGTCTTCCGTTCTCCAAAATCCTCTCTGAAGGCTAGAGGAGAGTTATCGGAGAGAAAAATGTCCCATCTCGGTGGTTCGATGGTTTATCTGCCACCTCCTGGAGTCGACCATGGAACAATCACAACTGAACTGGATCGTTAATTTCATCTGGGGAATCGCAGACGACGTTCTCCGCGACCTCTACGTTCGCGGTAAATATCGCGACGTTATACTGCCGATGACTGTCATACGGCGCCTGGATTCCGTGCTCGAGCCGACAAAGCAGGCTGTGCTCGAGATGAAGAGCACACTCGATGCGGCAGGGATCACCAACCAGGATCAGGCTCTCAGGCAGGCTGCAGGGCAGGCGTTTTACAATACTTCAAAGTTCACGCTCCGCGACCTGCGTGCTCGTTCAAGCCAGCAGCAACTTAAGGCTGATTTTGAGGCTTATCTCGATGGATTCTCCCCTAACGTACAGGATATTCTCGAAAACTTCGAGTTTCGTAATCAGATCCCCCGTCTCTCGAAAGCCGACAGGCTTGGAACTCTCATCGAGAAGTTCCTCGACCCGACGATCAACCTGAGCCCTGAACCGGCCCATGCGGCCGATGGTTCGGTACGGCTTCCCGCCCTCGACAACCATGCCATGGGTACTATCTTCGAGGAACTCATACGCCGTTTTAACGAAGAAAACAATGAAGAAGCCGGCGAACACTGGACACCTCGCGACGCCGTGAGGCTGATGGCTCGACTCGTCTTCCTGCCGATCGCCGATGAGATCGAATCTGGTACCTATCTGCTCTACGACGGCGCCTGTGGAACCGGCGGCATGCTCACGGTAGCCGATGAGACCCTGATGGAGATTGCCCGCGAGCATGGCAAGCAGGTTACCACCCACCTTTACGGCCAGGAGATCAACGCCGAGACCTATGCCATTGCCAAGGCCGACTTCCTGCTCAAAGGTGACGGTGACGAAGCGGATAACCTGGTCGGCGGCCCTGAGTACTCGACGCTCGCGAACGATGCCTTCCCTTCCCACGAGTTCGACTTTATGCTCTCCAACCCGCCCTACGGCAAGAGCTGGAAGACCGATCTGGAGCGTATGGGTGGCAAGAGCGGGATGAAGGATCCGCGTTTCATCATCGAGCATGCGGACGACCCGGAATATTCGCTTGTAACCCGGTCAAGCGACGGTCAGATGCTCTTCCTTGCGAACATGCTCTCCAAGATGAAGCACAACACCCGGCTTGGCAGCCGCATCGCCGAAGTCCACAACGGCTCCTCGCTTTTCACTGGCGACGCCGGTCAGGGGGAGAGCAATATCCGCCGCTGGATCATCGAGAATGACTGGCTCGAAGCAATCGTTGCACTGCCGCTGAATATGTTCTACAACACCGGCATCGCGACCTACATCTGGGTGCTCTCGAACCGCAAGCCGGAACACCGACGCGGGAAGGTGCAACTCATCGACGCTACGCAGTGGTACAAGCCGCTCCGGAAGAACCTGGGCAAGAAGAACTGCCAGTTCTCCGAGGAGGACTGCCAGCGGATCTGTGACGTCTTCCTCGCGTTTGAGGAGACCGAGCAGTCGAAGATCTTTGAAAACGCTGCATTCGGCTACTGGAAGGTGACGGTCGAGCGCCCCCTGAGGCTCAAGGGTATCGATGGAGAGCGCGCCTATAATGCCAAAGAGATCAAGGCGCTCAAGGAAAACTGTGAGCGTGACGAGAAGGCCCCGGCGGTAATAAAAAAGATCCACAGGCCCGGCAAGGTTGAACCGGACCCGCTCCGCGGGCTCTTCGAGGCCGTCATCGACGGCAAACGCTGTGTTGTGGAATATGAGCCGGATGGCGACTTTCGTGACACCGAGCAGATACCGCTCCTGGAAGAAGGCGACATCGAGGCCTTCCTCCGCCGCGAGGTGCTCCCCTACGCACCGGACGCCTGGTTCGACGAGTCGAGCGTGAAGACCGGCTACGAGATCAGTTTCAACCGCTACTTCTACAAACCCCAGCCGATGCGGACGCTGGAGGAGATACGGGCCGATATCCTGGCGGTGCGGAAGGAGAGCGAGGGGTTGCTGGATGATATCGTTGGAGGAGGTCAACCATGATTCCGGAGGCAAGCGAACAGATTCTCAAATGCCATGACGATTATACCCCTGTACGGTTTTGTGCTGATAGTGGCACAACCGTAGAGGCGCAATCGTTCAAATTGAAGGAGGGCTCGGCATGTTCATGGATGAAGCAGGGAGAGCCTTTTGGTCCTGACAAGTTGAGGTCACGCATCGAGCCGTGGTTGACCGCTCTTTTTCAGTCAGAGCATCAATCTGTGCTTGTGGGTTCTGGTTTAACTCACGCTCTCCATGTGATGGCAACTAGCAACGGTTTGCCTGGAATGAGTTTAGCCACCTTTGGCGCCTTTGGCGATGAAATCACTGCTGAAGCGAAGCGTTCTGCTGAGGCTGCGGGACGTGGTGACGGGAATATTGAAGATCAGATCCGCGTAGCTAATGAGTTGCTTCGGGGACTTGAAATTATAGCATCGAAAGAAAACGGCTCTGAACAGTATGTTTCACGATTACGAAGCGATTTGACGCATGTTCTTAGCGATTTCGCAAGTTCTATTCTCAAAGGAGAAGCAGGTGTAATTTCCGCGGACCCTGTTAAGCGTGAATTAGCTTTCAATTACCTCGTCAGTTTTCTGATGAGCTTTGCTAGCCGTTCCGGCACTCGCGACCGCTTGCATCTCTTCACGACCAATTATGACCGCTGCATTGAAGCGGGAGCTGATGTGGCGGGATTGCGCCTGATCGACCGCTTTGTCGGTACACTTGCGCCTATCTTCCGGTCTTCACGCCTTGACATAGATATGCATTACAACCCCCCAGGTATCCGTGGAGAACCGCGATACCTAGAGGGCGTCGCCCGATTCACGAAACTGCATGGATCTGTGGATTGGGTGGATTACAATAAGACCATTCAACGGATAGGACTTCCTTTTGGCGCTCAAGACCTCAATCCTTACCTGAATACCCCAGGATTGCAAGGTGCCGGGGCAATGCAGCTCATGATCTACCCAAATGCTTCCAAAGATCGGGAGACCGCATCGTACCCCTACGTCGAGTTGTTCCGTGACTTTGCAGCGGCGACGTGTCGGCCAAACAGCACCTTGATCTGTTACGGCTACAGTTTCGGCGATGAGCATATCAATCGCGTGATCGAGGATATGTTGACAATCCCATCGGCGCATCTGGTGGTGATAGCATACAGTGATCCCCTCGATAGGATCATGCGTACTTACGAGAAATTGGGCAGGCCTGCCCAGATGACGCTTCTGATTGGAAACCATCTTGGCGACTTCCAGACACTTGTAGATCACTACCTGCCGAAACCGGCAATTGATCGAACAACTTTCCGGATGGCTGAGCTGCTGAAAGCCCGTTGGGGCACGGTCCAGGATGGAGGCGACATCGACAGCACCAAATCAAAATCCGAAGGAGATCCGGCGCCATGAGTCAGACTCCCTTCGAGCACACCGGTAGTCTTCAAATTGGAACCGTAGACTTCGTGTCTTCTAATGAAATAAAAGTCGCTCTTGACATCGAGACTCCCGAATCCATGGCACTAAATGCAGGAGGGCCTCGGCCGTTCCCCCGGGTCAACAGCTATGTTCTAATACCCGTCGACAATGGCTTTCTCGTCGGGCAGATCGGGTGGTTGACTGTCGAACGATCCGCATTCCCAAAAAGGCGTGGGATGCAGGACTTCGGTCTCATCGATCTACCTTACCCGTTACGCAAACTTAGTCTCAATCCGCTTGGTACCCTACGAGAAAATCCCAATGACTCTGATCAATATGTATTCCAGCGAGGTGCTGACGCTTTACCGTCGGTTGGTGCAGCGGTTGTGCTCCCCAGCGAGCGTCAGCTGCGCTCGATTGTTGAGTCCGGGGAACGAAGGCGTGTGAAGATCGGAACAAGCCCTCTCGCTGGCAATGCGAAGGTGTGTGTGGATCCGAACCGGCTGTTCGGTCGTCATCTCGCCGTCCTTGGAAATACAGGCAGCGGCAAGTCCTGCTCAATCGCCGGGCTGATTCACTGGAGCCTTGAACAGGCTCAAGAGATCTGTTCCGGGCAACCTAATGCCAGATTCATCATATTGGACCCAAATGGTGAATATTCTCATTCCTTTGGTGGAGAGAATTCTGCGATCAAAGCACGAATTTTCAAAGTTAATCCAGCGGGCGGTGAGTGTTCACTAAAAGTGCCGCTGTGGCTCTGGAATAGTGCAGAATGGTGCTCGTTCACACAGGCGAGTGCAAAGACACAGAGGCCGCTGCTCAAGCGGGCATTACGTGAGGTCAAGGCGGGTTGGATAGGGGCTACCGGATCGACGGATGAGGAAAATAAACTATCTTTACGCCGATATTTGTCTTCAACACTTATCACATTACAACGTGATCTCCGGTCAGGAGCAATAAAGACCGATGAAACTAAGTTTGGATTTCGCCTGAAGGCGATCCGCGACGATTTGGAGTACAAGCAAGGCGAATGCGCAACCACTCGGCTCAATGAGATCTCCAAGGCGATAGATGATGCTTTGCAGGCAACACATAACTCGTTCAAGAAAGAGGGTAAACAAATCGATTATTACCGCGCTTTTACGGAACAACAAGTCGAAATAGTTATTACTACGATCAAGTCGTCTCTGGAAACGCTTGGAGGGATTACTTATCCGGAAGGGCCGGACGAAGATGTACCTCTATTCTTCAAAGGCTCGGATCTAGCCGACCATCTTGAGATCCTATCTAATCAGGAAAATGTCAGTCAATATCTGGATTTCCTGATCTCCAGGATTCGCACCCTGCTTTCAGATTCAAAAATGAATGCCGTTATTGGCTGTGATGGCAGCATCACCCTCAAGCAATGGCTCACGGATTACATCGGGAAGGATAAAGCTGAAGACGGTTCCGTAACAGTGATCGACCTGTCATTGGTGCCGACAGAGGTCGTTCACGTTGTGACGGCCGTGATAGCCCGTATGGTTTTCGAAGCACTTCAGCGCTACATGAAAATCAATGGTGCTGCCCTCCCGACTGTACTCGTAATGGAAGAGGCACACACGTTCATCAAGCGTTACAGAGACGATGTTGAGAACCACGATGCAGCTGCAGTTTGCTGCCAGGTTTTCGAGCACATCGCTCGCGAAGGACGAAAATTTGGATTAGGGCTTGTGCTTTCGTCTCAACGGCCTTCAGAGCTTTCTCCCACAGTCCTTTCCCAATGCAATACCTTTCTTCTGCACAGGATCACCAACGACCGTGATCAAGAACTTGTCCACCGACTTGTACCCGATAACCTGAAAGGCCTTCTACGAGATCTCCCATTGCTACCGTCTCAAAGTGCAATTCTGCTCGGTTGGGCGTCAGAGTTGCCGATATTGGTGAAGATGAATGATTTGCCCAAATCACAGCAGCCGCGTTCAGATGACCCGGATTTCTGGGGTTCATGGGTGGGCAAAGACGAAGAAGGCAAGCAGATGCTATGTAGCATCAACTGGTTACCCATTGTAAAAGATTGGCAGGCAGGGCAGGATGGTGAGATTGAGGGTGAAGATACATGATCATCGACTTCAAACTCTCTCCAGCCTACGAGAACTCCGGTGTGCTAGGGCTGGAGGGGCACGTTAGTACTCTGGCGGTGTGCATGGAGAACGAGAGTTTGCTCTTTGAAAACTACGGGAGATACTCGCAATGAGCGCCGTGTCATGCTTTTCAGAAGAGCAGATCGAGGCGTTGGCTCGCTTGCTCGGGGAGTGCGGAACCGGCTCGGATATTTCTCGTACACTAGATAATTGCGGGCTCGTGGACAAGTCCGGTCAGTCCACCAAATGGCGACGCCTTGAGTGGGTGTTTCTCGAATCCCAGAGACAATAT
The DNA here is from genome assembly GCF_019669965.1 of Methanoculleus chikugoensis. Classification (NCBI taxonomy): domain Archaea; kingdom Methanobacteriati; phylum Methanobacteriota; class Methanomicrobia; order Methanomicrobiales; family Methanomicrobiaceae; genus Methanoculleus; species Methanoculleus chikugoensis. Next base: position 1,781,046 of record NZ_AP019781.1, read on the forward strand.
CAATGCGCAAATCATGTGCTCAACTTTATCAGATCCTTCCTGATCCCCGTTCGTTTCACTGGGCGGAGCGATGTGTTCGAGATGCACCGCCAAGAACTCAATGTCATCCTGGCCTTTTCCGGTATCGAATACGGTTCAGATGGGAATTTCCGGCAACGAGAGGTTGCAAAAACACTTGATGGAGCCGAAAGGCGTGTCAAAACGATTCAGGCGAAGTTCCGGGGCCGGCGCATACACCCCGAAGTCCCGAAGTACTGCCGAGCCGAGCTCTTGCAGGACAACTACTTCCACGCAGTCTTTGAGGCGACCAAGGGCCTTGCACAGCGAATCCGCGACATGTCCGGGGTCCAGGCGGATGGAGCTGCACTTGTGGACAGAGTGTTTTCGATCGATCGCCCGCTCCTTGTTCTCAACTCGCTTCGGACCGAGACGGAGAGATCTGAGCACAAAGGCTTTGCTATGCTCCTGAAGGGATGTTTCGGAGCCGCCCGGAATCCCCTGGCTCATGAGCCAAAAATTCTGTGGGAAGGCGAAGACGACGCAGCAGACTACCTATCGCTAATTTCACTTTTACATAGGAAACTGGATGATTGCGTACCAACAGGGCTAGGAGATACGAAATGATCCGCGACCTCAAGCCCTACCCCGCGTACAAGGATTCAGGGGTGCCGTGGCTCGGAGAGGTCCCGGAGCATTGGTTGATCGAGCGCCTCAAGTCAGTGATGAGTAACGTCATTCAGATGACTGGAGAACTACAAAATGGCGAATCCTATGTCGCCCTTGAACATGTTGAAAGTTGGACAGGTCGCTTGAGACAAGCGGATCCGGAAGTGTTCTTCGATAGCCAGGTCAAACGCTTCCAGTCTGGAGATGTGCTATTCGGAAAGCTGCGCCCATATCTTGCAAAAGTCACTCGACTGACGAGTGCTGGCGTCTGTGTCGGTGAGTTCTTCGTCCTTCGCCCCTGTGTCTCAAACGTAACTGCTCCCTACATCGAGCAACTGCTACGATCGAAGCCAGTCATTGACGTTATCAACAGTTCTACCTTCGGAGCAAAGATGCCTCGTGTGGATTGGCAATTCATGGGAGGAATGATGATACCTCTCCCACCCCTCCCCGAACAGTCCGCCATCGTCCGCTTCCTCGACCACATTGACCGGCGCATCCGGCGCTCCATCCGCGCCAAACAGAAGTTGATCAAACTGCTGGAGGAGCAGAAGCAGATCCTCATCAACCGCGCCGTCACCCGCGGCCTCGACCCGAACGTGCGCCTCAAGCCCTCCGGGGTGGAGTGGCTCGGGGAGGTGCCGGAGCATTGGGAGGTATCGCGGCTGAGTCAGTTCTTTACCCTCCAGAGAGGTTTTGACATCACTAAAGATCAACAAACAGAAGGGGAGATCCCCGTAGTGTCCTCTGGAGGTATTTCTTCGTACCATAACCGCGCTACGGCAAGAGGACCGGGCGTCATTGTGGGTCGCAAAGGAACTGCTGGCTCTGTGCACTTTGTTACCACAGACTATTGGGCACACGACACTACGCTTTGGGTCAATGATTTTAAAGGAAATCATCAAAAATTCATTTACTACCTTCTACAAGTGCTTGATCTAAAGAGATTCGACACCGGATCTGCTAATCCAACCATCAACCGAAATCTCATTCATCCAGAACGAGTTGCTTTCCCAAGATATGATGAACAGGCCACCATCGTAGCCTATATCGACAAGATTACGAAAGATCTCGGAATTACCATCGCCGCCACACAACACGAGATCTCCCTCCTCCGCGAATACCGCACCCGCCTCATCGCCGACGTTGTCACCGGCAAGATGGATGTCCGTCATATCTCATTGCCTGACGAGAGCAATATCGAAACAATCTTTGGCGAGGACATAGAACCCCTCGACAATGAGACATGCGCACTTGACGAAGTCGAATGTGCCGTGGAGATAGAAGAATGATTATTTAATAAATGGAGGTGGTGCTCATGAATGAACCCGTATTAAAAGAGATTCACTTGAGGAATATACTGTCGTTTGGGCCGGATAGCAAACCGCTTCCACTTGGACCGCTGAATGTGTTGATCGGTCCTAACGGTTCTGGGAAGTCTAACCTTCTCGAAGCAATAAGTCTGTTGCGGGCGGCACCCAGAGATCTGTCCGCGCCGGTTAAGGAGGCCGGGGGCGTGAGGGACTGGTTGTGGAAAGGTAAGAGAAACCCTACCGCCTCTATTGAAGTGATCATACATAATCCAGATCGCCCCAACATGCCGATTCGGCATAGTTTTTCATTTGTAGAGCATGGTAAGCGATTTGAAGTGGCGACAGAACGGATCGAGAATAGGGATCCTTTTCCGGGGTATGAAGGCTCTTTCTTTTATTATATAAATGAAAAGGGGCACATACGACTAAAGGGGAAGCCACAATACGAAGAGAGAGCATACCTGCAATCGGAAGATAGCGAAGAGAGATCTCTGTCGAGAGATTTTATTGACCCGGAAGCATCAGTTCTCTCACAAGTTAAGGATCCCGAGCGCTATCCCGTACTTGCCTACTTAACAGATATTTATGGAAAGTTCCGTCTTTACCGGGAATGGACCTTCGGACGCTATACCGCTCCACGAAAATCGCAAAAGGCCGATCTTCCAAATGACTATCTGTTAGAGACATGCGAGAATCTGCCCCTCGTCTTAAACTCTCTTCGTCCGTCTGCTGAGCAGGATATTCTCAAGGCGCTGAGTTACCTATATCCCGAAATCAATGGTTTTTATGAACAGATTGAAGGAGGCGGAGTTCAACTTTTCTTCAAGGAAGGATCGTTTACAATCCCGGCAACCCGACTTTCTGATGGCACATTGCGATACCTGTGTATGCTAGCGATTCTCTGCCATCCAAACCCGCCGCCGCTGGTCTGCATAGAAGAACCGGAGTTGGGTTTGCACCCCGATGTCCTGCCTTATTTAGCAAAACTGATGGTGACAGCATCAGAACGCTGCCAGTTGATTGTGACGACACATTCTGAAATTCTAGTGGACGCCCTGACCGAAATTCCAGAATCGGTTATTGTTTGTGAGAAGCAGAATGGTAAAACCGAGATGCAACGGCTTAACAGCGAAGAACTTGCAGGATGGCTGAAGAAGTACCGTCTGGGAGAGTTATGGCTTAAAGGAGAGATCGGAGGAACTCGTTCATGACAGCAAAAATATACCTGGAGGGAGGAGGCGATTCAAAGGACCTGCATATCTTGTGTCGTCAGGGGTTCAGGCAATTAATGGAATCAGCGGGTTTCTCGGGGAAGATGCCAAGACTCGTTTCTTGTGGTGGCCGCGATGCAGTGTATGAAGACTTCAAAACAGCACACCAGCAAAATAGTACCGATTACATTGCTATGCTGATTGACAGCGAAGACCCTGTGGACGACCTTGAAAGGACTTGGGATCATCTTGGGAAACGTGACCATTGGGAACAGCCGGATGGTAGCGATGACCAGCAGGTGTTGTTCATGGCAACCTGCATGGAGACATGGATTCTAAGCGACCGCGTTACCCTTCGGCAACATTATGGTCACGATCTCCAAGAATCAGCGTTGTCGCCGCTTGAGAACCTTGAACAACGCAATCGACACGAAGTTCAGGAAAATCTGAAACATGCGACGCGCAACTGTTCGAACGCCTATCAGAAGGGCAAGCGTTCCTTTGAAGTGTTGGGCAAACTCGACCCCGCAACTCTTGAGACTCACCTGGAGGCTTTCAGGCGCATGAAACGTATCTTGAATGAAAAAATGCAGTAACCATTGTTGTCGGTGATCCTTGAAACGACTCGCTGGGTAATGCGGCTTCCAGCCGGATGGGCGTATGCATGACAGCAGAACTCCTGTCATTCAAACCAATGTCATTCGATGAGGTTGAAACGCGGAGTGAGGGCGATGAGGAGAGCATTAACTTTGACAGAATCCTTGAGGAGGTAGAACCTTGATAAATGATAGGAACGCGATCCCTCCGTTGAATGCATCAAGGGCGGGCCAGGGGTCCGATCTGGATGTTCCATTCTGCTGGTTTAATGAAAATGGCAGTAAGATCGGTAATATTGATCATCTTAACTGTTCAGAACCCGCTCTTCTCTGGGCGTCGCTGACCGTCGGCGCACCATATCTCGCTATTGTGATCCGAGATCTCAGAGATGCACCCGCATTTGCTCTCCACAAATGGTTTGCCATCCGTTCTGTCCTAGACTTCCAGAATGGTGAAATACATATGAGAGAAGCGTTTAAGCTCCTTGATCCCAGTGAAAAAGGGGCTCTTTCTTACTGGACTGGGATGATCTTTGCGAAACTGGCTGCTGAGCAGGTTCTTGCTGCCCCCTGGATGGCTCATGCCCGGCTGTTACAAAAGATTGGACTATTGCAGATTAACCCACCCAATACGAAATCTCTGCCGGATCTTATTGGTTGCACCTCCAGAGCAGAATCCGGAATTGACTGGCACATTGTTGAAGCAAAAGGGCTCCAGAGATATCCCTCACCGAATCGAAGACAAAGTTACAAGAATCAAGTAGGTGTGATTGAAACCATATCTGGAGAAAAACCGGCAACACGCAACTACTGTATAGCAAACATACGCTCTCCATTTTCTGCTGAACTCCATGATCCTGAGAACATATCCGAAAAGTCAATAGATGCCGATATAAACCCTCTTGATCTTCAGAAATACTATTACAGGCCATTCCTTGACCTTTTTAGTGATGCTGAGGACGGATCCAATGTAATGATATCGAAAAATTTTGTATTTAAAAAGTTGCTATGCGATCCTATCCATAAAGAGCGGTGTTGCGTTGGTATCGCTAGGGAAGTGTTCGATCAAGTGAAAGAATGGGGAATCAAGGAACAAGCAGGAAGTGGTGAAGAAAATAAGCCACTGAAGAATATTGACGTCTTGGAACTAAGCAAAGACGAAATATTCGAGTATGGGGATGCGTACATCGGTTCTGACGGAATTTTCGTTCAGCTGTTGCGAGAGAAAGCGTGGTAGATATGGCACCCTCAACCGACACCACCGAAAAAGGTCTGGAGCGCCTGATCTGCACCGCCCTGACCGGTGCACCCTGTGATGCACAGCAGGCCGGCGGCACGGTGGCCTACCCCCCGGCCCCCTACGGCGGTGCCGGGTACATCTGCGGCCGTTCCGGAGACTACGACCGCGAGTACTGCGTCGATCTTGTGCAGTTCTGCCTCTTCCTGCGTGCGACACAGCCCGAGGTTGCCGAAGCGCTCGAACTCAACAGCGACAACCCGACCCGGCGCAAGTTCCTCGCCAGGCTCCAGGGCGAGATCGCCAGGCGCGGCACCATCGACGTGCTGCGCAGCGGGCTCAAGCACGGCCCGCACCACATCGACCTTTTTTATGGCGCCCCCTCGCCAGGGAACACGAAAGCCGCCGAACGCTATGCTCTCAACCGGTTCAGCGTCACGCGCCAGCTCCGCTACAGCCGTGACGAAACACGGCATGCCCTCGACCTCTGCCTCTTCATCAACGGCCTGCCGGTCGCCACATTCGAGTTGAAGAACAACCTGACCAAACAGACCGCCGAGGACGCAGTCCAGCAGTATAAACGCGACCGCGACCCGCGGGAGAAACTCTTCGAGTTCGGCCGTTGCGTCGCGCACTTCGCCGTGGACGAGCATGAGGTGCGATTCTGCACTCACCTCAAGGGAAAGGCGTCGTGGTTCCTCCCCTTCAACCAGGGCTACAACGACGGTGCCGGCAACCCGCCGAATCCCAACGGGCTCGAAACCGACTTCCTCTGGAGACACGTCCTCGCCCGCGAGAGCCTGACCGATATCCTGGAGAACTACGCACAGCTCGTCGAGAAGAAAGACCGGAAAACCGGCAGAAAGAAGCGGGAGCAAATTTTCCCGCGCTACCACCAGCTCGACGTGGTCAGGAAACTCCTCGCCCACGCCGGGCAGGTTGGTGCCGGTCGACGCTACCTGATCCAGCATTCGGCGGGCAGCGGCAAATCAAACTCCATCGCCTGGCTCGCCCACCAGCTCATCAGCCTGAAAAAGAATGAGAGGGAAGTGTTCGACTCCATCATCGTCGTCACCGACCGGCGTATCCTTGACCAGCAGATCCGGGACACCATCAGACAATTCGCCCAGGTCTCCTCGACAGTGGGTCACGCCGAGCACTCCGGCGATCTCCGCCGGTTCATCGAGGCCAACAAGAAGATCATTATCACCACCGTCCAGAAGTTCCCCTTCATCCTCGATGAGATTGGAGGCGAGCACCGGGGCCGCCGCTTTGCCATCATCATCGATGAGGCACACTCAAGTCAGGGTGGAAAGACATCGACAGCCGTCAGCATGGCGCTCTCCAGGGCCGGAGCCGCTGAAGAGGATGAGACCCCCGAGGATGCCGTCAACCGTATCATGGAGTCACGCAAGCTCCTGCCCAATGCGAGCTACTTCGCCTTCACCGCCACGCCCAAGAACAAGACTCTGGAACTCTTCGGCGAGCCGTTCGAGGAAGAGGGACAGATCATGCACCGGTCTTTCCACAGTTACACCATGAAGCAGGCAATACAGGAGGGTTTCATCCTCGATGTCCTGAAGAGTTACACGCCTGTGAACAGTTACTACCGGCTGGTCAAGATGGTCGAAGGAGACCCGGAGTTCGACACCAAGCGGGCGAAGAAGAAACTCCGCCGCTACGTCGAGAGTCACGACCATGCCATCCGGCTCAAGGCCGAGATCGTGGTGGACCACTTCCATGAGCAGGTGATCGCGCTCGGAAAGATCGGCGGGGAGGCACGGGCGATGGTGGTGACGAGCAGCATCGAACGCGCCATCCAGTATTATCATGCCGTCCAGGAGTACCTGATCGAGCGCAGGAGTCCATACCAGGCTATCGTCGCCTTTTCAGGTGAGCATGAGTATGGCGGCACGAAAGTGACCGAGGCCTCACTCAACGGATTCCCATCGAACAAGATCGCCGACAAGATCCAGGAGCACCCATATCGGTTCCTAATCTGCGCCGATAAGTTCCAGACCGGCTATGACGAGCCGCTACTCCACACCATGTACGTGGACAAGATGCTCTCGGGCATCAAGGCCGTGCAGACACTCTCCCGCCTGAACCGGGCGAACCCACTGAAGCACGACACCTTCGTGCTTGACTTCATGAACGACTCCGACACCATTCGCGAGGCGTTCGCCGACTACTATCGCACGACGATCCTCTCCGAGGAGACCGACCCGAATAAACTGCATGATCTGAAGGGAGAACTCGACGGCTACCAGGTGTACACGCCGGATCAGATCGAGACACTGGTTGAATTATACCTGAGCGATGCCGGCAGGGACCGGCTCGACCCGATCCTCAACACCTGCATTCACACCTACAAAGAAAACCTCGATGAAGATGGTCAGGTGGACTTCAAGAGCAAGGCGAAAGCATTCATCCGTACCTATGGCTTTCTCGCCTCGATCCTCCCCTATACCAACGCCGAGTGGGAGAAACTCTCGATCTTTCTGAATCTCCTGGTGCCCGGGCTCCCCGCACCCCGGGAAGAAGACCTTTCGAAGGGCATCCTTGAGATGATAGATATGGACAGTTATCGGGTCGAGAAGAAAGCCGCAATATCGATCCAGCTCCCTGATGCAGACGCCCGGATTGATCCAATCCCCGCCTTTGGCGGAGGGCGCCAGCCCGAACCTGAACTTGACAGGCTCTCAAACATTATCAAGACATTCAACGATCATTTCGGCAACATTTCATGGAGCGACGCCGATCGGGTCAATCGCCTGATCACCGAGGAGATCCCGGCAAGGGTTGCTGCTGACAGCGCATACCAGAACGCCCGGAACAACTCCGATAAACAGAATGCGCGTATTGAGCATGACAAAGCGCTGCTTCGTGTGATGACCGCTCTGCTCAAGGACGACACGGAGCTCTTCAAACAGTTTAGCGACAACGAAGGGTTCCGGCGATGGCTATCCGATGCCATATTCGCACTGACGTACACCGAAGCGAAGGCCTAATTGGCCTGAGTGCAACTGGTGGGAGTTCTGACAGGGAAGTTCTCCATCGTCCACGAGCAGATGGTTGTGATCAGCACTCTGTATGAATCTGTCATTCACTAGAGCATAACAAGCCCTGAAATTCCTCTTTTGATGAGTTGTGCCGGGAAGAGGGACAATTGAGGCACCTTTGTGGATTACTGTAGCGGAGCAAACATGCAAAGATCATATTGCTCTGTAGGCGCCATCTTCTAATTGACGATTCTCATGCCGCCGATACTCAAGAACAGCGACCTAACCATTCCTCTTTACCAGGTGCGCTACGATGACGAGGATGAATTACAGGCAACATTGGCGCAGCATCCGGAACTCCTTCGTGAAGACACTGATGTTCCGCTCCGAACGGTGCGCCGGGAAGTGTCGATGGAAGGGCAATATCTTGACATTCTCATGGTCGACGCTACGGGCATGCCCATCGCCGTCGAGGTGAAACTTGCCAAGAATGCTGACATACGCCGTAAAATTGTAGGCCAGATATTGGAATACGCATCTCTGCTGTCCAACCTGACTGTTGACGAGCTTGATTCGATTGCCCGGGGAGCACTGAACGAAACATTGCACGCGTTCGCTGTAGAAGGCGAGACAACATTCGAAGATCTCCGAAAAGCATGCGGCACTCACCTCCGGGCGGGACAGGTGCGCATTATTATTGCCGTGGACGAAGCTCCAGAGGGTCTGATTCAAATATTCGAGTTTCTGAGCCGAAGGAGCGATCTCGATATCAGGCTAGTGCAGCTGCATAAGTACCTCCTCAAAACGGGAGAGATTCTTGTCGTCCCGAACCTCCTCGTCAAGCCCGAAAACATCAGGTCGCGCAAACTCATCGATCCCCGGTTCATGCAGGTGATCCTCGCATACCAGGATATTGCGCCCGAGGGCTTCCCCATCTGGGAGGACGACGAACCCGACTGGAGACTGGTCTGCCCCTCTGCATGGAAGGAACTGTGGGTTCACTATGAGTTCTGCGACTGGGGGAAAACTATCGGCGTTGAGATCCATCTCGAAGATGAACCGGTGAAGCCCCTGCAAGAACTCTTACTGTCGTTTAAAGAGGACTGGACGAAGAAATACCCTGAGCGGGAAATTGTTTGGGATCCTGACTGGCAGGACTGCGGTCGTGTAGGTGTCCTCTTCCCAAAAAAAACAGATCCTGCAGTAATTGCAAAAACAATGCGTGAGATCATCGAGGAGACGAGTGCTGAAATCCAGAAGCAGATCGACTTACTGCCATTAGAATAATCAGTATGCCTCATACGCGTCAAGGGCTCCAGAAGCAGTCTCCGTTGCACAGGGCACCGGGAAACCGGAGATCGGCAAGCGAATCCCGTCTGTTGTCGGATCCGTTGTTGCATATCTCCATACAACAACACCGGGCTCATGTCTGCGAGCGCGGGGTCCTCCATTCCCCCACACTCGATACGATCAGAACATATGATAAGAGGGAGATAATGGTCGAAGCTGCGCCTAATTTCCGTATTGTATATCGTGGAATGACAGAAAAAACCGCAGAGCGTCTACTAAGCAACAACGTGTTCACCAATAAAGGATTCACCGACACGACTCTCAATCCCTGGAATGCCTGCGAGCCACTGGACTCGGAGCGCCGCGATTCGTTTCATAACTTGATGGCAATCAGCATTCCAGAAGGAGCACATGGATTGTATGTTCCGGAGCAGGAGATGATCGTACTGCACCGAGATCTCACCCTGAAGTGCATCGGTGTATCGATGTTCAACTCAGTGATGATCGCTCCGGATGGTCCCCGGAGCATCCGGATATTTGCGATGGAGATGATGGAACAATGATCATCAAAGAAAGATTCATCGAAGACGACCCGGCCACTTTAACGTGGAGCAGTGAGCTCATAACTGCTGAAGAGAGAAAACGGGCAGAAGAAATATTCATCTGGATCAGTCAAAACTAATTAAATACCGCAGGATGATTGGAAACCGGTGTCACCTGCGGCCAATCCAGAAGCAGATTGACGCGACATTCATATCGACGTCATTTCATTTTCACTTTCACCACCTCCACCGCACGTTCATATAACCCCGTTTCCTGATCGCTTACCTATGAGGCAGAGAGACGCCCTTCGCTACGACCAGACGCTCTTTCGCGATCGTAAGGTCTTCGAGTTCGCCTACATGCCCGACGAGCCCCATCATCGCGACGCCCGGATCCGCGAACTCGCCCTCCTCACTCAGCCGGCCCTCCGGAGCGTCATCCCGAAGAGCGCGTTCCTCCACGCCCCACCCGGCACCGGCAAGACCGCCCCCGTCCGCCGGATCCTGCCTCAGCAACCGTTTAATACATTAAACAATCATTCAATATATTATATGCTCTGCGAGTTCAAGAAGTTCGTCGGGTTCCGGATCCTCGCCTGGTTCCTCACCCACCCCACAGGCGAGATCCACATCAATAAACTTGCCCGGGAGATCGGGGTCAGCCCGGGGAGCGTCAAGTCGTATGCCGATGCTTTCGAGCGGGACGGGCTCCTCACCGTCACGCAGATCGGGACGGCGAGGCTCCTTGCTCTCGATAACAACTCCCTCGCCGCCCGCGAGTTGAAGCGGGCCTACACTGTTCTTCTCCTCGTCCGGGCCGGCATCGAGGAGATCGCGCCGGGAAGCATCGCGGTCGCAGTCTATGGGAGCACCGCGTCGGGAACCTTCGACGAGCAGAGCGACATCGATATCCTGGTCATCGGCGACGAGAGCCAGATCGATCACGATCGGGTGCTGGCACTGGAAGCAGCGACCGGCCGTGAGGCGCAGGTGACGACCGTTCCGTACTACCGGTGGGAGCAGATGAAAGAGGAGAGCGATCCGTTTGTTGCCGGTGTCCTCCAAAATCACATCCATGTTTTCGGGGCGGCGCTATGAGGTGGCGGGAGTGCGTCGATCAGGTCGGGGCGGAGAGAAGGCAGGACTGTTTTGACACGCTATAGAAACTTCCGCCCCATCTGGATCAACTTGCTATGTATATTCATGCAACAACCCTGAGATCATGTCAGCAAGCGCCGGATCCGCCCACTCTCCCACACTCGACACGATCAGGATGGTCGAAGACTTCATCCGGGAGCACAGCGGCGAATACCGCCGCCGGGCGCTGTGGGAACGCCTGCCGTGGAAAGTCATGTATCAGACGTTCAAGACGATCATCGAGTACCTTCTGGAGTCAGGTAAGATCGCCATCGATGCACAGGGCAAGGTCCGCTGGATCTACGATCCGGAGTTTACCCGGTGGTATCTGGCCCGTGAAGACCTGCGGATCCGATGAAGGCGGCAGTCTTCTTTGCCGACACGATCCTGTTTTTTCCGATTCACACACTGCCAGCGGTAGGCTTCATGGCTGGATGTCGTGCAGCCCCATTGGAGTAATCATCTCCATTCCCTCCTGCTCGTTTCGGAGAGCAGGCGCCGTATCCTCTCGATGAACTGACCGGCATGCTCGACAGCCGCCAGAACCTCGGTGGTGGTCGGCGCCGGGCCGAACGAATACTGGCTCTCGTGGCGTTGTGTTCGCATCCTGGAAAACATTAACACCCACTCCTCTTCGAGGTCTCCTGACTGCGCATAGTGGTTAAGGTACAGTTCAATGCAATAGTGGCTCTTTTCGCGGATACCATCGCGGAAGAGTACCGCACGGGCTGCGTGGAACCATGCCATGTACGCACCCGTCAGGCTTATCCTCCTTGCGCCGAGACCGGCTACCTGCTGTGCTTCGTCAAGGTAGGAGGCGGCAAGGTTCAGCGATCCGTTCGCCTTCTCCACGGAAGGTGCGACCCTGCGAAGCATCTTCTCTTTAAAGCAGTCTTCAATAGATGTCAATGGATGCACCTCCGAGAGTCACACTCGACCGGACGAGGTTGGTGTAGAACGGCTGATCGGTCTCTCTCAGGTCGGAGAGCCTCTCTGAGGTGAGGATAAGCAGGTTTGTCTCTGCCCCGACCGTCGCACCTGCACTCTTCCCGACTCTCGCCGCAGGGACCTCGAGATCCGGCGTATACGCATCGACCAGCACCCAGAGGTCAAGGTCGCTACCGGCCGTGTTCGTCCCCTCTGCATAACTCCCGTACACTCCTATCCCCCGTGCCCATTCCGGGAGCACAACCGCGGTCATAAGGAGATCGATGTTGAGCAGGCGTTTCACCGCCAGACTTCGGGCGTTCTCATTCCAGGCGTACACCCGACCGCGTTGCGTACAAAATCCGTTCCGGGAAAGCAGGCGCATATAGCGCGAGACAAGGGCTTTCGAAGTCCCGGTCGCCGCGACAACCGTCGTCACTGTTGCCGGGCTCCTTTCGGCAACATACCGGAGGATGCGTACCCTCTCCTCGGTTTTGAAAAGTTCGGACAGTACCGATTTTTCCATACTGTTTCTACTCCGTGAAGAGATTGTTTCCGTTCCAGAAACAAAGTGTTTCCGATCTGGAAACAGAATGTTTCTGATCTGGAAACACCCTCGTGTGGGAGATCCGGGATAGGTGCCCGGGTTCACTGCCCACGAAGTACACCCTCACTTCGGGCATACCCTGACACAGAGGCCGCACCGGAGCCCCCCGAGCGCTTGAAACATATACTCGGCGCACCGCTCCCGGCGGATCTCGCCGTCGGCGGTGAACGCCGCGGCCGGGCAGGCCTCGACGCACTTCATACAGTTCTTGCAGTCTTCATTCAGGAGAGGACGCAGGGGGCCTTCCGGTCCCTTGAGAGGGGCATCCGTGACGATGGCGGTCATGCGGACCCGCGGGCCGAACTCGTCCGTGATCAGGAGATGGTTGATCCCGTAGGTCCCGAGACCCGCACAGTACGCCGCGTACTTGATGGACATATCAGCCATGAGCGTCTCGCGGTCTGCGTACCAGTACCCGAACTCGCTGCCCTCCGTAGGGACGATCGTGGCTTTGTAGCCCTCCTTCTCGATCAGACGCGCCAGCCGGAAGGCAATGACCCGGAGCGTCGCCGTGCCCGCCATCAGGGTATTGGTATACTCGGCCCTGCCCTTCGGCAGGCTCTCGATCGAGCCTCGCGGCACCGCAACGCCGAGGACAATCACCGAGCGTGCATCCTCCATGATCTCCCGCGGGTTGTTGCCCGCGTATTCCGGATCTTCGAAGTTCCGCACGTCGGCAACCCGAAGAGATCCGCACCCATCTCGACGGCGATCTGGTGTAGCTGATTGGTGTATGCGTTCTCGGTCATTCTGGTATTCACCTGTGGTTTCAGGTTTGGCGGCGATTTTGCACATAGGTCGGGAAGCGAACGGGTAGACCGGAGCATCCTCTACGATGGGCACCCGGTGCTCGAACCGAAGGTACAACCCCCGAACACCGCGGCCGGGAAGGACGGTGCACCCGGTACCGCCCCACGGATTCGTATCACGCATCGCCGACGATGGACTGCACATCCTGCTTCAGCCCGGGATCGTACCTCGTCGCGTTCTCAAAGCACGCCGCCGCCTCGTCGGTCTTATTCATGTTCGTCAGGATGACTCCTTTCAGGTACCAGGCCAGCCCGTATTCCGGGTCCAGTTCAAGCGCCCTGTTGCAGCTCTCCAGCGCTTCGGCATACTGGTTGTGGTAATTGTTGTAGTACATCCCCCGGATACACCACGCCTCGGCGTTGTTCGGCTCCGCTGCAACCCGGTTATCGTAATACTCCTGGCTTCCGGCATAGGTGATGCAGCCGCTGGAAAAGAGAATAAGTATCAGCACACAGCAGAGGCCTGCGGCCGGGAACAGGGCCTTCATAGAGCCGTATTGAATCCGGCGGCTAATGAACGTTATGCCGTTGCCGGGAACGGGGATATCTTCGTGGTCGCCGGCAGCCGGACGGTTACGTTTAAATGAGGAGCCTGAGCCTTATCCTGTATGGAGAGAGGCTCGATAGAAGAAATAGGGGCGACATTCACCGGGATGAACCGCCACTTCGAGGAGAGGTACCGGGAGACGTTCGCGATACCTGAGGATGCCCTGCAGGGGAGGAAGAACGGGTCGATGCGGATTGCAACTTTTCAGTTCAACTGGGTCTTCGGAGAGGCCGACGGTTACGAATACATGGAGTTCTACCGTTTTCACCGTTTTGGAGACGAGCATGCCCGAATATGGGAAGACGGCACCGTTGAAGATCTCGATACCCTCGAAACCATGTACACCTACAATCCGAATATCCCCGGGGATGAGGAGCGAAAGAGGGATGAGTCGGCGCAGAGGTATGAGAGCCTGCTCAAGGAACTCTCGGAGGCCGGCCTTCTGGAGAAGGTGCCCGGCCACACGGCCATAAACACGTTCCTGATGCTACAGGACGAAAAAGAGTGAGATGAAATATCCATTCGGTTTCAAATCTTGATCTTCCACAGGGGAGGATTGCGGGCTTCCGGAGGGTTCCGTGCATTGGTTAGCAGATATCGGCCATTCGCACCGACGAGAACCGGGAGATATCCGCTCTCATGCGAAGAGGAGATCCCGGGTGGCCTGCCCGCGGATCTCGGGCCGGAGCGCCGCCGCCGGCCCGACAACCGCGCCGGAGCCAGGTCCCTCTCCGAGATTCATTCCAATCCGGAAACGCCGCGGACAAAAAACCAATCGTCCGAACCTTTATTCCGCGGAACCTCGCCGCTCACTCCATAAAACCCTCCCCCGGGTCAGACTCCGGCGTATTATCTCTCCGCACGGCGACCTGGATCCGGCAGCCTGTTGATCACCCCGGACGGCGAACAGCGCATTAAAACACAATCGTTATGCCCCCGGAGGGCAAAGACCTTTGCTTCTTCCCGGCGACGAACGAACGTGCTCGAAAAGAGCATGAACTCTCTTCTCCCGATACACCCGGAGAAAAAACCCGTACCCGAAGGATAACTATGAGTGAAATCACCGCCATCACCTCCGAACCGGCAGAACGCCGGGACACAATCACCGAAGGAGTCGCCGTTCTCACCGGTGACCCCAAACGCGCCATCTTCAAGATTGCCGGCCCGATCATGGTCGCCATGCTCTTTCAGGCCACCTACAACCTCGCCGACGCCGTCTGGGTCGCGGGCCTCGGCTCGGATGCCCTTGCCGCCATTGGGTTCGTCACCCCGATCTTCCTGATCCTCGTCGGCCTCGGGAACGGCCTTGGGGCCGGCGTCATCTCGGCCGCCTCCCGCCGCATCGGGGCCGGGGACAGGGCCGGAGCAGACAACGTCGCCATGCACGGCATCGCCGTCGTGCTCGCCCTCGCAGCCGTCGCAACCCCCGCGCTCCTCCTCTTCATCGAGCCGCTCGTCCTGGCTCTCGGGGCCGGAGAGACCGCGGCATACGCCGTCGAATACGGCAGCATCGTCTTTGCCGGAACCGTGTTCATCCTCCTCTCCGACATCCTCTATGCCGTCTTCACGGGCGAAGGGAGCACCCGGAGGACGATGTACGCCGTCGCCGCCTCCGCCGTCCTCAACATCGTCCTCGACCCCATCCTCATCTACGGCGCGGGCATGGGCGTTGCCGGTGCCGCATGGGCGACGCTCATCTCGATGGCCGCCGTCTGCGCCCTCCTCCTCTACTGGTTCCTGGTCAGGAAGGACACCTACATCACCCTCGACTGGAGGCGCTTCACGCCCGACGGACGCACGGCAATGGACATCTTCGGCGTCGGGATCCCCGCAAGCCTTGAGTTCGTGCTGATGTCGGTCACCGCAATGGTCGTCAACGGGCTCCTCGTCCACGTCTCCGGGCCCGATGCCGTCGCCGTCTACACCGGCGGTTGGCGGATCGTCTTCTTCGCCCTGATCCCCTTCATCGCCATGTCCATCGCCGTCGTCTCGGTCTCGGGGGCGGCCTACGGCGGCAGGAAGCACGACAACCTCAGGGTCGCCCACTCCTTTTCGGTCCGCTCGGGCATCCTCATCGGCATCGGCCTCTCCGTCGCCACCTGGCTCCTCGCGCCCGCCATCTCCGGGATCTTCGCCTACTCGACGGGCAGCATGCACCTTGCGGGCGGGATCACCGCCTTCCTGATGACGATGTGCTTCTTCTACCCCTTCGTCTCACCGGGTATGATGTCCGCCGGAGTCTTCGAGGGGACGGGAAAGGGTCTCTTCGCCCTTGCCGTCGAGTTCTTCAGAAACCTCGGCGCCATCGTGGTCTTCGCCTACGTCTTTGCGATCGTCATGGACCTCGGCGAGACCGGGGTTTGGTGGGGGGTTGTCGTCGGCAACATCCTCGGCGCGTTTGTCGGATACGGCTGGGCCCGGATCTACATCGCCCGTCTCATTGCCGTGAGCCGGAAACGGGGCGCGGTGGCCGCCTGAACGGCGGACCGGCCGCGACCTTCATGCTTGATATCGGGCAGCGAACCCCTCTTCGCTGCCTTCCGGCAGGAAGTACCCGCACCCTCCGCACAAAGGTATTTTATGTATGACAACAGATTAAATGAGGTAAACGGGGCGTGAGAACGCAACCGATGCACCTTCCGTTCATGCACACCCGTGCGAGGGTTGCCAAGCCAGGTCAAAGGCGCTAGGTTGAGGGCCTAGTCTCGTAGGAGTTCGTGAGTTCGAATCTCACCCCTCGCATTCGTTTTTCAAACGTCTTATCCCGGCACTGCTTTCCGCCGGAGCCATCGCGGTTGCCGGAGCATCACCGTCGTGCCATAGACCGCAAGCGACCCGGAACGCCGTAACGTCCGCCTCACGAATGGAGAAGAGAAGAGAATAATGCCCCGGGGGCCTACGCCAGCACTTCGTGCCGCTGCTGGCAGCGTTCCTGCAGTTCGTTCCACTCGTCCGGGTGTTCCTCCGCCCACTCGAGGATCGCATGGACAATCCTGCCCCGCGACTCGGAATCTCCCCGGTAGTTTACCAGGATGCAATCAACCACCACTTCGATCTGTTCTTCCTGATGCTGGACGACTTCCGCCATAGTGAAACCTCCCGATACACCGTGGGTGCTCACATCCGGTGAAGATTTGACAGCATATAATCCTGATCCCCCGGGGTGGCGACGGCCGGTAATCGTGCGATTGGCCCGAGCAGCGTTCCGTACCCCGTCTTTTGCCGCCGGCCGCTGTCGACACCGCCGCCGCAGGGGTTATTGTGCTCTGGAGGAGAACAATACGGGAAGAACCATGAGACTCGGCGTGCTCTTCTCCGGCGGGAAAGACTCCCTCTTCGCCTGCTGGAAGGCGATGCAGAAGGAAGAGGTGATCTGCCTGATCACGGTCGTCTCCAGGAACCCGGAGAGTTACATGTTCCACACCCCGAACATCCGTCTCGCCGCACTGCAGGCCGAAGCGGCGGGACTCCCCCTCGTGGAGGTGGAGACGGCGGGGGAGAAGGAGGCGGAACTCCTCGACCTCGAACGGGCTCTTCTCGCCGCCAGGGAACAGTACGGGATCGAAGGGATCGTCACCGGGGCGATCCTCTCGGTCTACCAGGCGACACGGGTTCAGCGGATATGCCGCGAACTGGAGCTCTGGTGCTTCAACCCGCTCTGGCTCGCCGACCAGGAGGCCTACATGGAAGAACTCATCGATGCCGGGTTTACGGTCGTCATCGCGGGCGTCTTCTCTGCCCCCTTCGACGAATCCTGGCTCGGGAGAGAGATCGACCGCCGTACCCTCGACGAACTCCGGGCGATCGCACGGAAGTACCGGGTCACCCTCACCGGCGAAGGAGGAGAGTTCGAGACGTTCGTCGTCGACGCCCCCTTCTTCGCTCAAAGGATCGCGATCGAGGAGGCGTCGAAGGTCTACCGGAACTACAACGGCGTCCTGCGGATCGAACGTGCCGGGCTGGTGGCGAAATGATCCTGGTCGTCGACCTCTCCTGCCGGGACGGCTCGCTCTCCCGTGACGAGTTCGTAGCGCCGGTCGAACGGCTCCTCTGCCGGAACGGGGTGGCGTTTACAACCCGCCACTACACCGCCGTCGGCGCACCGGAGATTGAGAGTGCGGATGCGGCGATCCTCTGCGGCACGGCGCTGATGGATACCGGCTATATGGAGCACCCGGAACTGTTCCGGTGGCTTCTCTCGTTCGAGCGGCAGGTGCTCGGGATATCCTCCGGGATGCTGGCGCTCGCGGCGGCGTTCGGCGGCAGCACCGAGCCGTGCCGCGAGATCGGCATGACCGACGTAAACGTGCTCGCGCCCGATCCCCTCTTTTTCGGGCGAGAGGTCTTTTCCGCCTACGCGGTGCACGATTACGCGGTGCGGGTTCCCGGGGAGTTCGTAGCGCTCGCCGCGTCCGACCGATGCGTCCAGGCGATCCGGCACCGCTCCCTCCCCCTCTACGGGCTCCTCTTCCACCCCGAGGTCAGGAACGAGTGGATCGTCGAGCGGTTCTGCGAGCTGGTAGATCGTCAGAGCCCGTAACGGTTGATCGTGTTGATCAGGGCCGCGAACCCTTCCATCTCCTTATCGAGCACTTCCGTCCGGGTCATGCCCATGCTCGTCTCCGCGTCGGCGGTCAGCGTCTCGGGGCCGCGCACCACCTCGCGGTCGACGCCGTCGGCGGAGAGGATCGCTCTCGCCTCAGCGTCGTGGACGAACGCCCGGCCGGGGAGGATAACGACGTCTTCGAGTCTGGACAGGTTCACCCCGGCGAGGTCGTCGGCGGTGATGAGGCAGGCGATCTCCTTTTTGACCGCAACGACCCTTGAGATCGAGCCGCGGATCGAGAGGAGCCGCTGGAGGAATGGGGCCGCGACGCTCCCGGTGATCACCGTCGCGCGCTTCCGGACACGGGGGAGTTTCTTCAAGAGGTCGGGCTCGTGAAGGAGCGCGAACGGCGAGCCTATCGAGGGGTCACCAAGCGGGGTTCCGCTGATCTTCATCGAGAACCGATTGTTCAAGTCCGTCACCATCTCGTGGAACTCGTCGACGGTGTGAACCCGCTGCCCCTCGAGGATGGGCGTGTTGCCGAGGATCAGACCCTGGTCGGTCCGGTTCGCAAACCGCATCAGGATAAGCCCTTTGGCGCCGCGCTCCTCCAGCCACGCGCAGGTCTCTTCGAGGACCTCGCCGTCGTTGACGCCCGGGACGACGACCGCCGCGGCGTAGACGTCGATTGCGCCGCAGAGCCGGTCGAGAACCGCGAGCGAGGCTTCCGGCGTCGGGTCGTGCATCCACTGCCGCCGGAGTTCGGGGTCGGCGGCAAAGACCGTGTAAGAGACCTCGGATAGACCGTTCTCGATGAGGTGGTCGGCGACGGCCGGGTCGTCGAACCCCTTGCCGCTGGTGTAGCCGATGTGGAGCGGCACCTCCATGCTGCCGAGCAGTTCGACGAGGTCGCCGAACTCCGGGTAGCAGCTCGGGTCGCCGCCGCCGCTGATGGTGATCCGGTCGACGTCGTCGCTCATCACCTGGAGGTTTGCGAGCGTCTCGTCGGCGACCGTCCGGAGGCTCTTGAACCCCTCGTAGCCTTCCCGCACCCCCCGGGTGCAGTAGTCGCAGCCCTTCTGGAAGGGGAGGCAGTATTTGCAGCCGAACGCGGTCGTCCCCTCGACGTGTTTGAAGTAGCAGTACGAACAGAATCCCCGGCAGTCGAGGCCGGGCCGGCCCCCGAGATCGACGGTGAGATGCGACATTCTGATGGTACTTCTGTGCTCTTCTGTTATGAACGTTGCAGACCTCTCCCGGCGCCGGTTCGCGGGGAGAACGGGCGCTGCTCCGGGTGCAGGACTACGCTGAAATGTTTGAGACGGACCCCAGGAGGTCAAACCATTGACTTCCTTTTGCACCTTCGGTGCTCCAACTCCTTCTACCGCAGGCTAACGGTTGCTCGAACTCCTTTCCCGCACCTTGCGGTGCTCAGACTCCGTTCCTACGGAACGTCGCACCCTGCGGGAAAAGTCGTCCTTCGCGTTCTTCGCGGCTCGAAGCCTATGGCTTCTCAAACTCCTTCCCCAAAGGGGAAGTCGTTCTTCGCGCGACACAACTGGTGCAGATAACGATATAGTCCCACGCGAAGCCGCGAAGCCGCGAACGTGAGCACCAGAGGTGCGAGCTCCGGTGTTTCTGGGTGTTGCTAATTTCTTTTTAGTTATCGCACGAGGTTGCATTGCTCGATACCGGATGCCACACAATAGTGAAGTGCCGGGCACGCCGTGGCGGCTGCTCCAGGCGGGCGGCGGCACCTTTATGCCACGCCGGGGCGACGAAGTCGCGGTATGCGGACGAGCCACCGGCTGCTGCTCCGGTTCTATCACGACCCCGGCTACGACTTCTCCCGGGTCGAGGTCGAGTACGTCGACCGGGGGGCGCCCGGCGACCGCTCGACGGTCCGGGGCGACCGGGTCGTCGCGCTCGATGCGCAGTACCTGGAGGTGGACGCCGGGACGCATGTGGCGTGTATTCCGTATCATAGGGTCCGGCGGATACTGTATGACGGTGATGTCATCTGGACGAGGGAGGCGTGAGGAGAACCGGCGCCACCTTTTTTACCGCAGACCGCCCACAATATAAGGTATGCCCCAGTGGCTTAGCTGGCAGAGCGGCTGACTTGTAATCAGCAGGTCCCGAGTTCAAATCTCGGCTGGGGCTTCCAGGAAAGCATGTTCGTAAGCCATTCCACCCGTTTCTCATCCGAATTAACTGTGCGTGTTTAATGCGTGCATATTGCCGTATGGCCATTGACCCATATCCGGCGCGGTGCCGCACCGACACAATTTGCTTGCCTTTCTGGCGAAGGTGAGGCAAGGAGCCCAGAGAGGGGCAAATTGTCTAACCGGTACTATCCCAGTGCAGTCAGCTCGGTGATGACTGATTCGATCAATTTTTTCTGAACATCCTGCCGTTTCCTGACCCGTTTTTCGAGGTCGTCGCAGAGAATCATGAGAGGATCGACTTTGGAGACGATGTGGTGCTGTTCGGGGAGGGGAGCGAGAATCTCAATCCTTTAATCTTTCCAACGAACAAATTTGACTGAACTGTCGTTTTTGATTTCGCTTCTATTTGATTCAGGGCTATTTCTGCTTTTTTGAAGATATCTATTGTAGAAAGCATCTAGTCCAGCATCAACGTCCATTAATTCATCATTCATAAGAAAAATGCAAAATTGCTACTTTTCTATCGAGTGCTTTCACCATTACCCGTGGCGACCACAACTTAATTCCGAGAGTGATGTTAAGCAATCTCATCATCGAAAATTTCCGCTGGAATCATTCTATTTTGCTTAGAATGGGTGTAGAAATGTAAGGACATACACATCTTATCACTATCACGAGACGAGAATGTAATCATTTTAATTGCTAAGTCTCGCTCCTTTACATAGGCGTCTTGGAGTGTAGCATCCTCTTCGAGATCAACGATAAATTCTCGAATTTCTTGGTGAAAGAAGGTGTTTTGAACTGCGTCTTTACTATGTATCGAAAAACGAACAGCGATATATCTAGTCTTATTTTGTTGGCAAAATGATCTCAATTTTTCAAAATCAAAGCATTGGTGGATTTTATTAACACCATAGAAGTCCCTCTCTTCCCTATCGGTAACAAAAAAAACAGGATTTGCTCTGAATATTTTTGTGACCTCTCCCGGTTTCAGTATCGCTTCACCGTCATCTTGGCATTTCACCAGAGCAACGCTCGCCTTTGGATGTACCTTTAAGAATTTACTAGCCAAACCAAGCCTCTTTGCAGTTTTTACAAGAAAATTATCATTTTCCCACCCCAACCCGGAAGGGAAGAGAAATTCTTGATTTTCAGTAGGATCGAACAGGTCCTTAAGATCTTCATCTCTATCCATTAAGAAAAACTCTTGAATGATCTGCTGCTCCTCTTTACTGCGTCGCAACTTTACCCGGTAAAAATTTGAGGCAACTACAATCTGATACGCAGTTCCGCCCCCGATATTCAGTAGCGACATGTTCAGTTCATTGCCGACAAAATGTGATTTTTTAACGAGGATATGAGGTTCTTGGTTTGAAAGTAGGGCAGTTATCTGCCGTTGCTGAATTCTCAATTGCTTTTTTATCTGCTTAATATTTGATGAATTGTAATAGACAGTGACAAAAACGAGGAGGAGAGTGGCGATCGCAACAGCAATGTTAGCTAACGTAGCATCATCCATATCTCTCTCTCCCAAAGCGGGTGGCAGCCCATTTCAATGAAGAGTTATCTGCTGGAAAGAAAGCCCTTTCTAAATGTACTCACCTCGTTCCAATCCGTTGGAACAATCATTCGAGAGTCTATCCCCAAACACCGCTAGCGGGAGGAGGGAAACACCCTCATAGCCCCCCGAGTGACGAACCCCAATGGAAAGCTGTTTCGTCATCCTTGCTCTGGATCTGGATCAGACAGTAGAAATATTGGATGTAAGTGCTCTGATCAGGGTGTACCGAAGGTTCAGAGATCTTTTTAGGACGACCTCAAGAGTATAAAACATGTGAGAGATTGGAGAGTTGTGGTGTTCCGCAACACAGAAATTCTTCATATCCCAACTGGCCGAACTCATTTATATGGCACATTACCCTTCAATGGCTTTGGGAATTTTTCTTTGTTTGTTAGGTGTACTGATCTATTTTGCACCACCAGAAGTTCATTCACTCAAATGGCTTGACGTTCCACTAGTAATCATAAGCGTACTAGTAATTGTGATATCATTCTTGACTAAAAGGTAATAAGCACTATATTTTTGGTTTTTTCACACTCTCTGGTAATTTTTCACTCATGATTGAGCCCTTTAGAAAATCTCCTGAAGCCATTTCCTGTGATAACTCTACAGGACCTGCTCGCAGTAACAGCGTCATCGAACTGTCGAAAATATCTCAACCCACTTCAGTTACCATAACATCCTCACCACCCCCACCCCATCGTAGCCCTTTTCACCAGATCCAACCCATATTTATACATGGCCTCGTACGTCCACCGGATAGAGGTACAATATTCCCGCGATCCACGGCTGCCGACGCGTACCGAGAGGTTCCGCTCGCTGGGCTTCCCCCTGCGCGAGCTGCATCTCGTCGATGTCTATACCATAGCGACCGCCCGGAGGGACTTCTCCCCCGAGGAACTCTCGCAGATCGGCGCGCAGCTCAGCAACCCCGTCGTCCAGCGGTACTCCGTAGACCGGCCGACCGAGGCCGACTTCGACTGCGCCATCGAGGTCGGGTTCCTGCCCGGGGTCACCGACAACGCCGGGACGACGGCAAGACAGACCATCGAGGACTACTTCGGGTTCCGGTTCGGCGAGGGGGAGGCGGTCTTCTCGTCGCAGCTCTACCTCGTCTCCGGCGACCTCACACCCGAAACCCTCCAGAGGCTCACCGCCGCCCTCGCGAACCCGCTCGTCAACCGCGTCCACATCAGGAGCCGCGAGGAGTACGCCGGGAAGGGGATGGACGCGATCACGCCCTTCGTCCACCTCCACGACCTGCAGGCCGCCGGGACCGTCGACCTCGACCTCCCCGATGCGGAACTCGCCCGCATCGGAAAAGAGGGGATCCTGGACCCCGGGACAGGGGAGCGGCGCGGGCCGCTCGCGCTCGACCTCGCCCAACTCCACGCAATCCGCGACTACTTCCGGGGGCTCGGGCGGAAGCCGACGGACGTCGAACTCGAGTCGCTCGCCCAGACCTGGAGCGAGCACTGCAAGCACACCATCTTTGCTTCAGCCATGGACGACGACGTCCCACGCGGGCTCTACAAGACCTGCATCCAGGCCGCCACCAATACTATCCGCAAAGAGAAGGGCGACGACGACATCTGCGTCTCGGTCTTCACCGACAACTCCGGCGCCATCGTCTTCGACGACGAGCACCTCGTGACCTGCAAGGTCGAGACGCACAACTCCCCCTCCGCCCTCGACCCCTTCGGCGGCGCTCTCACCGGGATCGTCGGGGTGAACCGCGACACCATCGGGTTCGGCCTCGGCGCCAAACCCTGCATCAACATCTACGGCTACTGCGTCGGCGACCCCGACACCGAACCGGCGCTCTTCCGCGGCAAGAACCGGACGAACCCCATCCTCCCTCCCCGGAGGATCTTCGAGGGCGTCGTCCGCGGCATCGACGTCGGCGGCAACTGCTCGGGCATCCCGACGCCGCAGGGATGGTGCTACTTCCACGACCGCTACGTCGGTAAACCCCTCGTTTTCGCGGGCACCGTCGGCGTGATGCCGCGCGCCAACAACGGGAAAAACCTCCACGAGAAGCAGGCCCTCCCCGGCGATCTCATCGTCATGGTCGGCGGCAGGGTCGGCAAGGACGGCATCCACGGCGCCACCTTCTCTTCAGAAGCCCTCGACCCCGCGAGCCCCGTGACCGCGGTCCAGATCGGCGACCCGATCACCCAGAAGAAATTCTCCGACGTCATCGTCAAGGAAGCCCGCGACCTCGACCTCTACCGGAGCATCACCGACAACGGGGCGGGAGGAATCTCCTGCTCCGTCGCGGAGATGGCACGGGAGTCGGGCGGGTGCCATGTCCTCCTCGACCGTGTGCCGCTGAAGTACCCCGGCATGGCGCCGTGGGAGATCTGGATCTCCGAGTCGCAGGAGCGGATGACCCTCGCCGTCCCGGAAGAGAAGATCGAGGCGTTCATGAACCTGATGAAGAGGAGGGAGGTCGAGGCGACCGTCATCGGGACGTTCACCGATACGGGGAGATGCGTCGTGGAGTACAACGGCGAAGCCGTCATGGACGTCGACCTCGACTTCCTCCACGACGGCCTGCCGAAGAAGCACCTCATAACAGAGCCCGTGGAGACGGCCTATCCCGAGCCCGACTTCGTCTGCCCCGACCGGCTCGACGACCTCCTCCTCGCGATGCTCAAAAGGAAGAACATCTGCTCCAAAGAGTTCATCTCGACCCGGTACGACCACACCGTCCAGGGCGGGCACGTCCTCGGGCCGGTGCAGGGAGCCGGGCGGGTCCAGGCCACGGCCACCCTGACGAAGGTCGTCCCCGGCTCGATGAAGGGCGTGGGGCTCTCGCAGGGCCTCTTCCCGTCCTACTCGGAGCTCGACCCCTACCGCATGGCGCTCGCCGCGATCGATGCGGCGGTCCGGGGGCTGATCGCGATCGGCGTCCCGCTCGCGACCATCGCGCTCCTCGACAACTTCTGCTGGTGCTCCTCAGACGAGCCAGAGAGGCTCTGGCAGCTCAAGCGCGCCGCGTTCGGGTGCTATGACGGCGCGGTCAACTTCGGGACGCCGTATATCTCCGGGAAAGACAGCATGTTCAACGACTTCTCCGGGTTCGACGCCGACTCGAACCCCGTGAAGGTCTCCGTGCCGCCGACGCTCCTCATCACCTCGATCGGCGTCCATCCCGACGTCACCACCGCGGTATCGATGGACGCAAAGTTCGACGGTGACATCGTCTACGTCGTGGGGGAGACCGGGGAGGAACTCGGCGGGTCGGAGTACCTCGCGCACCTCGGCATCGAGGGGGGCGCGGTCCCGTCCCTCGATATCGAGACGGCAAAGGTGCGCTACGGCCGGATGACCAACGCGATCGAGAAAGGGCTTCTCGCCTCCGCCTTCCCCGTCACCCACGGGGGGCTCCTCGTCGCCCTTGCAAAGGTCGCGATCGCCGGAAGAGCCGGCATGGACATCGCCATACCCGGCGGGATGCGCACGGACACCTACCTCCTCTCGGAGTCGCTCGGGCGGCTCATTGTCACGGTCGCCCCCGGCGACCGCGAAGCCTTCGAGGAGATCTTCGGCAGCGACGCGCACCTCCTCGGCCGTGTCGGCGGCGAAACGTTCCGGGTATCGGCAGGAGGAAAAACCCTCATCGAGCAGCCGGTGACGACAATGGAAACTGCGTACAAAGCGCCTTTCGGGGGGTACTGAGCATGGCTCGCGCAAACAATCCAAGGGCCCTCATCATGAGCGGCTACGGGCTCAACTCCGAGATGGAGACGGCGGAAGCCCTGATGCGGGCGGGCATGGCGTCCGACATCGTCCACATCAACGACCTCATCGCGGGGGAGAAAACCCTCTCCGACTACCGGCTGATGGTCTTCCCCGGCGGGTTCTCCTACGGCGACGACACCGGCGCCGGCAACGCCTACGCAAACCGCGTGAGAAACAACCTCTGGAGCGACGTAAAGGAGTTCCTCGCGGGCGACAACCTCGTCCTCGGGATCTGCAACGGGTTCCAGATCCTCGCGAACCTCGGCCTCGTTCCGGCGTTCGACTGGGACCGTCCCCGCGAGATCGCCCTGATGCCGAACAGGAAGGGCGTGCTGGAGTGCCGGTTCGTCACCCTGAAGCCCGCCGCGGATAACCTCTGGACGCGGGGCATCTCGCACCTTTACTGCCCCGTCTCCCACGGTGAAGGGAACTTCTCCTGTTCGGAGGAGACCCTGAAGCGGATCGAGCGGGAGGGGATGGTCGCCTTCCGGTACTCGCGCGACGACCTCTCCCCCGCGGGAGGGGAGTACCCCTACAACCCGAACGGGGCGCTCGCGGACATCGCCGGAGTAACGTCGGCGGACGGCAAAGTTCTCGGGCTGATGCCGCACCCCGAGCGGGCGATGGAGTTCGTGAACCTCTACGACTGGCCGACCCGGAAAGAGCGGCTTAAACGCGAGGGAAAACCGCTGCCCACCGAGTCGATGAACATGCAGTTCTTCCGTAACATCGTCGATTACTTCGGAAGATAACCATCCCCGATTTTTTTGGGGAGAGCGGAACACCACCCGCGACGGAGACCTCCCCTTCCCCGGCATAAAACTATATCATTCCCCCGGGAGAATATCGGCCGGAACCGGGGAGGAGTCGCCACGAAGATCAGGATCGCCCGCTGTTTTGCAGAGGAGAGCGTCGATACGCCTGCGGTCCTGGAGGTAGAGGTCGACCAGGCAGACGTCCCCTCCGCCGACGAGATTCTAACGTTTGCCTCCGTACACGGGAACTTCGTCTGCATCTCCGACCGCATCTTCCGCCGGTTCGAGATCCTCCTCCCGCTGGAGAGCCGCCTCGAGATCCTCAAGGACGCGCTCCTCGAGGTCATACGCCTCGAACCTGAAGGCGCGGAGGGGCTCAACCCCTACGAGGTCGAGGACTTCGTCGACGCACTCGAGCGGACGCGGCAGAAGGTGCTCGCCGACGACAACGCCTGACATCGTGTTTCGTTCATCTTTTTTGCCCTGGACCGCGAACCTGAACATGATCGGAGTGACAAACAAGGAGAGAGGGGTGGGCGGGCTTGCCGTCAACACCATCCATACCATGGACTGTATCGAGGGTATGCGGCGCCTGGCGGAGGGGGCCGTCGAGATCATCGTCACGTCGCCGCCCTACAACATCGGGAAGGCCTACAACTCCTACGACGACAAAAAACCCCGCGAGGACTACCTCGACTGGATCGGGGAGGTCGCCGCCGGGGCGGCGCGGGTCCTCGCCGACGACGGTTCGTTCTTCCTCAATATCGGCGGCAAACCCCGGGACCCCTGGATCCCCTTCGACGTCGTCCAGCGGTTCCGCGCTCACTTCGAACTGCAGAACGTCATCCACTGGGTCAAGTCGATCGCGATCGAAAAGGGGGACGTGGGCGACTACGAGAAGATCGCCGGTGATATTGCCGTCGGCCATTACCAGCCGGTGAACAGCGCCCGCTACCTGAGCCAGTGCCACGAGCACATCTTCCACTTCACGAAGAAGGGCGACGTGGCGCTCGACAAACTCGGCGTCGGCGTGCCCTATCAGGACAAGAGCAACATCGGCCGGTGGAAGGCGGCGGAGCGCGACCTCCGCGACCGGGGGAACACCTGGTTCATCCCCTACCGGACGATCCGCTCCTCCCGGCCGCACCCGACCAGTTTCCCGGAGAAACTCCCGGAGATGTGCATCCGGCTCCACGGCTGCCGGCCCGGGACGCTCGTCATGGATCCGTTCATGGGCATCGGGAGCACGGCGCTTGCGGCACTTGCCCTCGGCGCGGACTACATCGGGTTTGAGATCGACCCCGAATACCGGGCAATCGCGGAGAGCCGGATCGCCGAGGTACGCCGCGGAAGAGATCAGGACGAAAACTGACGGACGACATATCCCCAAAACCCCAACGAGAGACAGATGGAGACCCGAATCGCCTTCGCGCCGATCCCATCGCGTCACTCAGGTACCGCCGTTTCCCACCCGGTAGGCACATCTCTCCTCTTCGGCCTCCTTTCCCGCATGCCGCAGGAGATGATCGCTTCGGGCGGCGCCGGCCGGATCTTATCCAGCCCCGGGATCATCGTCTTCTCCTCCATCGGCGACCCCTTCTTCTCAAACGGACGACCGGCGACAACTTCTCCGCGGCCTGGATCGTCGCGCTGTGGCGAAATCCACCGCCGGCCCCCACCAGTATTAATCAAAAATTTAGTCACGACCATGACCATTATATAATCCGGGCGGCATGTAGTCCCTGCCAGAGGGAGAATGATGGAAATCAAGTACGTATCGACGACATGCCCGTACTGTGGCACCGGGTGCGGGTTCAACTTAGTCGTCCGGGACGGCAGGGTCTTTGACGTGGCGCACTGGCAGCGCGCACCCGTCAACGGTGGCAAACTCTGCCCTAAAGGGCGCTATGCCCACGAATTCATCAACAGCCCCGATCGCCTCACGAAACCGCTGATCAAGAAGGACGGCGAATTTGTGGAGACGACCTGGGACGAAGCCTACGACCTGATCGCGGAGAAACTCGGGTCCTACAACCCCGACGAGATAGCCTGCCTCTCCTCCGCCCGGACATCGAACGAGGAGAACTACCTGATGCAGAAGTTCGCCCGGGTGGTTCTCAAGACCCCGCACGTCGACCACTGCGCCCGGCTCTGCCATTCGTCCACCGTCGCGGGCCTCGCGGCAGTCTTCGGATCGGGGGCAATGACCAACTCGATCAAGGACATCGCCGAGTCGAAGTGCGTCTTCGTCCTCGGGTCCAACACCTTCGAGCAGCACCCGCTCATCGGGCGGAGTATCGTCCGGGCAAAGCAGAACGGCGGAAAGGTGATCGTGGCCGACCCGCGCTACACCCCGACCGCCCGGCAGGCCGACCTCTACATGCCGTTCGTCTCCGGCACCGACGTCGCGGTCCTGAACGGCCTGATGCAGGAGATCATCAAGAACGGCCAGGAGGATAAGGAGTTCATCCAGAGGCGCACGAAGGACTTCGAGAACCTCAAGAAGGCTGTCATGAAGGACGACTACAGCCTTGAGAACGTCTCGAAGATCTCGGGCATCCCCGTCGAGAGCCTCAGGACCGCAGCCGAGTGGATCGCGACCGCCGACGTCGCCACGCTCATCTACTCGATGGGCATCACCCAGCACACCGTCGGCGTCGACAACGTCAAATCGACCGCCAACCTGATGATGCTCACCGGCAATCTGGGCAAACCGGGAGCCGGCGTCAACCCGCTCCGCGGCCAGAACAACGTCCAGGGCGCCTGCGACATGGGAGCCCTCCCGAACGTCTACTCGGGTTACCAGAAGGTCACCGACGAAGCGGCGCAGACGAAGATGAAGGAGATGTGGGGTGTCGAGGAGATTGCCGAGGGCAAAGTCGGCTACACCGTCACCGAGATGGTGAACATCCTCGCGGAAAATCCCGGCAAACTCAAAGCGATGTATATCATGGGCGAAAACCCGATGCTCTCCGACCCCGATCTCAGCCACGTCGAGGAGGGGCTCAAGAACCTCGAGTTCCTGGTCGTCCAGGACATCTTCATGACCGAGACCGCCGAACTCGCCGACGTCGTTCTGCCTGCGGCATGCTACGCCGAGAAGGACGGCACCCAGACAAACACCGAACGGCGCGTCCAGCGCTGGAAGAAGGCGCAGGATCCCCCGGGCGAGGCGAAGCCCGACTGGCAGATCCTCTGCGAACTCGGGAGCAAACTGGGCTATCCGGATCAGTTTGCGTTCGAGAGCCCCGAAGCGATCTTCGACGAGGTCGCCGCCGTCACGCCCTCCTACCACGGCATGTCCTACGCCCGCCTCGATCCCGACGGCCTGCACTGGCCCTGTCCGACCGTGGAGCACCCGGGAACGGCGATCCTTCACCGGGAGACGTTCGCCATGCCCGACGGGCTCGGGGTCTTCTCTCCCATCGAGTGGAAACCGCCCGCCGAGGTGCCGGACGACGAGTATCCGTTCGTCCTCACGACCGGCCGCACGATCTGGCAGTGGCACACCGGCACCATGACCCGCCGGTCATGGAGCCTCGAGAAAGAGGCGCCCATCGGCTGGATCGAGATCAACCCCGAAGACGCAAAAGAACTCGGGATCAAGGACGACGAGGTCGTCCGGGCAAGCACCCGGCGGGGCTCGGTCGATATCCCCGCGAAGGTGACACCCGAGATCATCAAGGGCGTCATGTTCATCCCGTTCCACTACAAGGAGCATCCGGCGAACAGATTGACTCACAATGCGCTCGACCCCATAGCAAAGATCCCCGAGTTCAAGGCCTGCGCCGTGAAGGTCGAGAAGATTCCGGAGGAGGCCTGAACATGGCAGAAAAAGGCGATTTACTCTATGCATGGACGACGGACGACGAACTCCGCGAGAAGGCCGAGACCGGCGGGGCGGTCACCGCGCTACTGCGCCACGCCCTCGAGAGCGGCATGGTCGACGCGGTCTTTGCGGTCAGGAAGGGCGCGGACGTCTACGACGCGATGCCGGCCATGATCACCGATCCCGCCGAGATCGGGGGGATTGCGGGATCGCTCCACTGCGGCACCCTGCTGCTCCCCAAGCAGATGCGGCGATGCCTCCTCTCCACCGAGCCGGACATGAGAATCGCAACCGTTCTTAAAGGCTGCGATGTCAAGGCGATCTACGAGATGGCGAAGCGCAACCAGGTCAACCTGGACAACATCATCATCATCGGCCTCAACTGCGGCGGCACCATCCGCCCGGAGACGGCCCGGATCATCGTCCGGGAGAAACTCGGCCTCGATCCGGACGACGTCGTCAAGGAGGAGATCGACAAAGGAAAGTTCATCGTCGTCACGAAGGACGGCGAGCACGCCTCGGTCTCGATCGATGAACTCGAAGAGGGGGCGGAAGACCTCCTCGGAAAAGAAGGCCTCGGCCGCCGGTCGAACTGCCGCCGCTGCAAGATCAAGATCCCGCGCCAGGCAGACCTCGCCTGCGGCAACTGGGGCGTTATTGGGGAGAAAGCCGGGAACGCCACGTTCGTCGAGGTCTGCTCCGAGAAGGGGGCGAACCTCCTCGACGGCGCCCTGAAGGCAGGTGCGGTCGCAACGGAGCCCGCAAACCCGAAGGGTATCGAGATCCGCGGCAAGGTCGAGAACGCGATGCTGAAACTCGGCGACAGGTGGAGGGAACGCTACTTCGGGGCGCTCGGTGAGGGAACGGAGCGCCTGAACAAGATCCGGGAGCAGACAAGCCGGTGCATCAAGTGCTATTCCTGCATCGAGAACTGCCCGATCTGCTACTGCATCGACTGTAGCACGAAGAAGGACTACCTGGTCGAGCCCGGCGTCATCCCGCCGCCGTTCATGTTCCACCTGATCCGGTTCGCACACATCTCCGACTCCTGTGTCAACTGCGGCCAGTGCGAGGAACTCTGCCCCGTGGAGATCTCGAACTCGGTCTTCCTGCACGCCATCCAGACCGATCTTGAGAGGCTCTTCGGGTTCCATCCGGGCGAGGATATGACCCCGCCGGTGCTGGCTCTGGTCGAGGAGACTGCCGAGAGAAGACGTCTTGAGGCGACGGGAAGTGACCAGATCTTCGACATCTTCAGATGACCCGGGCTGAAATCTCAACTATCCGCCCATTTTTCCCCGCCGGGCTTCTTTCCTGCTGCCGTATCCGATTCGATCAGGGTAACGGAACCGGTACGGTGGTGCCTTCCTGCCAACCGTGATGCCTTCTGGGTATAAGCCTTCATAATATCCGTCCGGGTGATGAACCCGGAGAGTTCTCTTGGGTCGTCTGCCGGGACGACGGGCAGGTGATGAATGTCGTGTTCGGCCATCAGATCCAGAGCCTCGCGGAGCGTACAGGCGTGATGCACGGTGAACACACGTGAACTCATGACATCCTCCACCAGCTCGTCATGCTCGCCGTTTATCCGGTTGTCTCTGATATCATCGAGAGCGATCATGCCGACAAGGCTCCCTTTCTTATCGAGCACCGGAAATCCGGTATGCAGCGTCTCGTCAATCAGGTGAAGCACCCGTCCGGCGGTATCTTCGGGCGACACGGCCACAATCCGGTCACGGGGCACCATAACATCGCCCACGTGAATATCCTGAAGGATCTCGATCATATACTCGTCGCGGTGAGCGGGCGACTGTGAACGGTTCGGCACCTGTTCGCGGAAGATGGTGGACTGGCCAATGAGAATAACCGCCACAGAAACGGCGCCCATCGCCGGCACGAGCAGGGAGAAGTCGCCGGTCATCTCCACGACCATGATCATGACCGCGATGGGTGCATGGGAGATCGCACCGAAGAGGGCGATCATCCCGACGATGAAGAAGACCGGCACCGATTCGGCGGGTATGATCCCGGGTAGGGCGAGATGCAGCAGGGAACCGAAGGCGCCTCCCGTCGCCCCCCCAATCACCAGCCCCGGTGCGAAGACGCCGCCGCTCCCCCCGGAACCGATGGTGAGCGACGTCGTCAGGATCTTTGCAAACGGGAGGAAGAGCAGCACCCCGACAGGGAGCATGTTATAGAGCGCGAGTTGCGCAAAACCGTATCCGGTTCCGAGGCTCCCGAGCCCGACGATTGCCGCTTCGGGAGAGAGGGTTGCAAGGGCGAGAACGAACGTGCCGGTGAGGAATGCTCCGGCGAGGGGTTTGAAGTGATTCGGGATCTTCAGGCGGCTGAACACCTTCTTAAAAATCCTGTTTGTCCCATAGAATGTATTTATGTAGATCAGACCGACTGCGGTCGAGACCACGCCGAGGAGGATGAAGAACGGGATCTGGGAAACGTTCCAGGAAGTCACCCCCGGGCCGAAGACCGGTTCAAAGCCTTCAACCAGACCGAAGATGGCGTACCCGATGACAGAGGCTAGAAACGCAGGAACTATCGCTTCGGTCTCGAAATCCTGCTTGTAGAGGATCTCCGCAGCGAGGATCGCCCCTCCGAGAGGCGCCATAAAGATCGTGCCGATTCCGGCGCCGACACCGGTGGCGATAGCAAGCCTCCGCTCACGTGCGGAGAGGCCCAGAAGATCGGCGGCGATCGAGCCGAAGCCGGCCGACATCTGTGCGGTCGGCCCTTCACGCCCCGCGCTTCCTCCCGTCGAGATGGTCAGGACGGCGGTGACTGCTTTGACGAGGGGAACTCGCCAGCGCACTTTTTTTCCTTCGTGAAACGCCTTTATCGCCGCATCCATCCCGTGGCCCTCCGCCTCCGGGGCAAAGGTGTAGACCAGGAGACCGGAGAGAAGCCCTCCGAAACAGATGACGGGGAGGATCATCCAGAGGTGATCAGGAGGGGCCCATTGAGCAATATCCTGGAGATTTTGCCCTTCCTTCGGGAGTTGGAACCCGACGATCCCTTCCATGAAGAATGCAGTTCCCAGTTTCAGCCCTTCGAAAAAGAACAGAGCGCCGAGGCCGGCAATGAGCCCGACGATGACGGCGATAAGTATAACCCTCCTGTAGGGAGTGACGGTTTCCTCGACCTGCATGGAATACAGGGAATATGTTAGCCCAACATTTATGTGATTTGATTGACTTCTCGTGATAGTATATGGGAGGAAGTTATGTGCGTCCGCCGGATTTCCCGGTGCGCCTTCTTCATCGGCATCGCTCCCGGACACCCTGATGGCTTCCCGCGAGAGTGTCCGGGTACCGGTTGCCACCAGAAGCCCGACAGTGACCCTATAGGACGCGATGTCCGGGGAGAGGGCAGACTTGCACCCACAATCGGCGGAGGCCCGGTATATCTGTATCGGCGGGAGGAGCGTGACATCGGATGGGTAATCGGAGGCACCCATCTCCGGGAGAGACAGATGAACGCCCCGTTCTTGAGGGGCTGTCAGTGCAAGATCCCGCGCCCGTTGTCCCCGGTGCGGCTATCGGGACAGACCCCGGAGAGACGGAGCGCACACACGGGTGGGGATGGGTGCCACGGCATCTTCAGGGCTGTTCAAACGGAGGCGCGATCCGGAGGGGGGTGGCCCATTAAACCGAAAAAGAAACGATCTTCTCAAAAAACGCTTTATACTCCCTTCCCACATCCATTCTTGAAGCATATCCCGACGCGCATACACCTACGGCAATTTTACCCGACGCCCGATGCCCCGGCAGAAATGCAGGTAGAAAAACACGGGATCTGCGCGCCCGTCTCCGCACACCAGTCCACAAACTCGCTTCTAACCCCATATATTCTGCGTGGGCGCGCAAGTAATAGCAAAAGCATCGTTTATCGAGATGTGGTGTTTAACGACAGGAATTAACTTAAAGCGGGGATAAACGCCTGAATTTTGGTTATCTTTGGCGCGCACAGCGATCATTTCGAAACCTATTAATAGCACTCTTAAATTACTGATTAACTAGACCTATCCATTCGAATTACTTGATGGTATAGGTAGGACGTTTAGAGAGGTGTATGAAAAATGGTATTCCATCCTCCAGTTGCTATCGTAGCAAAAGCGGGTGATTCCGGAAAGTACAAGGTCGGACTCCCCGCCTGGAACATGGTCCTGCGTGGATTCCTGTCCGGAGCGTTCATCGCCATGGGTGCTGCCCTGGCGACGGTCTGTTCGACCGGCATCCAGGCAACCGACGTCGCGATGCGGTTCGGTGCCGCGAGTCCCGGTATCTCCCAGCTCATTCTGGGTGCCGTCTTCCCTGTGGGGCTTATCATCACAATCATGACCGGTGCTGAGCTCTTCACCGGCGACGCGATGCTCGCCCCCATGGCGGCGTTTATCCACAAGGTCAGCTGGGCAAGCGTGCTCAACCTCTGGCTCTGGGTATATGTCGGCAACCTCATCGGGTCGGTGGTCTTCGCGTACATCATGGCATACGGCCCGTTTGTCAGCTTCGATGCCGCCGGAACCGCAACGCTCACCGCGTTTGGTTTGAGAGCAGTTGCCATAGCAACCGCAAAGACGAGTTACTTCGGTGCTATGGGCATGTGGTCGGTCTTCCTCAAGGGGATCGCCTGTAACTGGCTCGTCAACCTCGCTGTCCTGCTCGGTATCTGTGCCGACGACGCGATAGGCAAGATCGTCGGTATCTGGTTCCCGATCTTCGCTTTCGTTGCCAGCGGGTTCGAGCACAGTGTTGCGAACATGTACTTCATCCCCGCGGGCATCTTCTGCACGGGCATCGACCCCACGAAGGCAGTCGACACAGTCAACTGGGTTGCCATGTGGACCAACAACATCATCCCGGTCACGCTCGGCAACATCGTCGGAGGTCTCTTCTTCGTCGGTGTTCTCTACTGGGTCGCGTTCAGAAAGGAAATTGCAGCCCTTAAGTAACCCTGATTAACGATGCAAATCGGAGATGTCAAAGTGAGGGTGACGGCCGTTGCGCTGGCCGTCTTCCTCTTTTTTGTTATCCTGATCGCGGTGTATGTCTTCTCAACCGGGGATGTATACGCGCTGTATTGGGCGGTTCCGTCGGCTGTCATGCTGCTTCTCATACCCATGGCACTTAACTACATGAGCCAGAAGCAGTATGCGTCGCTGGTGCCGATGTATGAAGCGGAAGCAAAGAACGCCCGAATACGGGAGATTACCCTGAATCGGCTCGGTGAACCGGTGCGCATAAAAGGTGTCGTCGAGCGGGTCTATTTCCAGTTCCTCAACCGGCCGCAGTACCTCGTTGCCGACCGGACAGGTGAGATATCGGTCAAGATGTTCACCTCGCCGACAGAAAACGTGCAGAAAGGGGATGTGGTCGAGGTGCTCGGAACCGTCGTCAAACGCTACATCATGACCGGGGATGCGGTCATCAACTGCGTCTCCATACGGAAGATCAAGAACGATCAGTAATTCCGACGCCCGCAGGGCGTCAAGCAATTCAGTGAAGGGGCGGCGGAAACGGTACGGTTTCCTGCCAGAATCACCTTCGTGTTTGTATTCTAAAACGTCTTTTCAAGCCCGTCGTCTATCGGCGTTGCCGCCGGTTTTTTGTTGAGATCCGCGATATACTCCTCGAAGAGATGGATCCGGGTGCTCACCGGGAAGGGTATCCCGATGGTGCTGATGACCGCTTCTCCTCGCTCGAGCGTCTGAATCTCGGTATCCAGGCGCGAGAGATCCTGTTTTGCGCTGCTTGCTATGGTGTCGCGGTCGCCACGATCGGAGAGCCCCATCACCACGAAGGTGTTCAACTGCGCAAGAACCCGGGCATCGATGTTCTTGGGCTGCTGGGTGACCACGCAGAGCCCCACGCCGAACTTCCGCCCCTCCATCGCGGCTTCCCGGAACGTCCGGGTGCTCCCCGAGCCTGAGCCCAGCACCCGCTGCGCCTCCTCGATGGTGATCAAGACCTGTTTAGGCTCCCCCTCGCCCCCGGCCTCCTCGCCCTGGTGGCTGCGCATGATCCTGCGCGTTATGATCGAGAGGACGAAGAGCTCGCTCTGCTCGCTTATTCCGGGGATGTCGATCAGGACGACCTTGTTCTCGTGGAGCGCCTTCAGGATATCCGGGATCGAGGAACCCTGCCTCCGGAAGAAGTCCCGGTTCCGGTTCATCATGCCGGTGATGCGCCGCTGCATCACCGAGAGCGTGCTCGGCGAGAAGTTCTTCAGGTCGTTCGCAATCCGGGGGTGCCGGCCGGTGTAGGTCTCGGCGTCGAAGGTCGCGAAATCGGTGCTCTGGAAGAAGTCGATCACCTCGGAACCGGGCGTGCTCTCGAGCATCTCCACGACCTCGCGCTGGGGCGGCGAGTGCTCGTAGAGGAGGAGGAGATCGGGCGCCCTGAAGTCGTCGTAGTCCAGGTAGAGCTGGTTCAGGTGGTACTTTCTCCTGAACGACTCAGGCCGGGTGGAGAAGACCTCGAGCCCGTCACGGCCGGCCTGGTAGTGCAGGAGCCCCATGGTAGCCTCTCCGCTCGACGACCGCCCCCCCGCTACGTACTCGCCGTGCGGGTCGACGATGAGGAGCCCGAACTCCCGCGCCTGCATGCAGGAGGCGCAGAAGACCTTCATGAAGTTGCTCTTCCCCATGCCGGTCGTCGCAAAGACACCCATGTGCTGACGCATCACCTGTGCGTGGAGCGCCACCCTGACGTCCTTCATGACGCCCTGGCCGGTCTTCATCACGCCGACCTCGATCTCGCCCATCACCTGCGCGAGGAACGCGAAGTCGCGGGACTCCGGGCGCTCCACACGGGAGAACTTCGCAGGAAGTGTCCGGGGTTTGCGGAAGGCGCCGTCACCCCCGACGTACCCGAGCGGCATCGCCTCGACGAGGATGAAGACATCCTCTCCTATCCCGTAGAAGTGCTCGGTATGAGGGCGGGTGTCCCACTTCGGGTCGGAGAAGTTGCAGTCGTGGAGGAGATCGGTCACCTTGGCAAAGAACGTCAGCCCTTTGACACTGTCCGTGATCTTCAGCACGTCCCCGAGATAGAGTTCCGCGTCGTGGGGGGCGGCAAACCGGTAACCGAGCACCCGGTCGCCGATCAGGCGGTACTTCGAGGCGTCATCGCCGTTAATATCGGTCAAACTCATCATGATAGTCACCAAAGATGCCGGTATAGTCGGCAAGGGTCATGCCGAGCCGGTCCATGTCCCGGATGATGTCCTGGCGGACCTGCTCGACCGCATCCTTCCCGATCTTGGTGGTGAGGTGCGCGTCGAGGAGCGGGTAGGGGTAGCCCGTGACGCGCCCGTCGTCGGCGTAGGCCGCGAGCGCCGAGAAGACCCGTTCGACCTTCTCCGGGCTGTAGAGCGCGGGGATCTCCACCTTGAACGCCCGTTCCGCCCGCGGATGCAGCCGTGCGACGTACTGCTCGCCCCGCTGCTTCCAGGAGTCCGTCTCCCGGCGGTCGATCAGGCCTTCGGGGGTGGAGACGCAGAGGTACCAGGGTCCGGGGACGCCGAGGTCACGTGCAAGCCCCTCCGCTGCCGGGACGATCGGGTGTCCGTCGCCCCAGGTGAGCGACGTCCGTTTCGTCACCGCGGCGATGAGCACGCCCCGGAGATTGCAGAGGTTCAGGAGTTTTTCGACGACCTCGCCGTGGCTCGCGTGGCGAACCTGGAGCGTGCCGTCGAGGACGATGAGGTCGCCGGCATCGAGCTCCGCGGCCATCTCCGTCGCCGCCCAGAACTCGAGGGTATCCCGTATGACGGCGGTGTTCCGGACCGGGTCGTCGTGGTCGAGGGGCACCTTCGGGGCGCAGTGGAAGCAGTCGTGATAGATCTCGTCGAAGTCCTCGTTCCCCGTCCCGGGGTTGACCGTGACGATCTGGAGAGGCGTCGTCCGGTGGTGGAGGCGTGAACCGCCCGCGTACGAACTGACCGATGCCCGGACGGCGGCAACGGCAAAACTGCCTGCATCGAGGATGACGGTATTGCTCCCGTCCACCGCGCAGATCGCCCCGTCAAACCTGGACGGGCAGCGGCGGTACGACGATGCATCGAACCCCCCGGCAACCGCGAACCGTCCGGCAAGGTCGGGCGGGGAACACTCGCGAATCCGCCCCGCGATTCTCCGGATCGCGTCCCGGTAGACGGCATTCGGATCGGTCATTCGAACTCCCTGACCTGGCTCGCCTGATCTCTGCCCATCTCGACCATCAGCGTCGTCGAGAACTCGTCCTGGACCTCGGTGATGTGGGATATCAGGAGGATCTGGGGGAAGTGGGCCTCCTGGGTCCGGAGCGCCCGGAGAAGGTTGCTCCGCCGTCCCTCGTCCTGGCTCCCGAAGATCTCGTCGAAGATCAGGAACGTGGAGTCGTGCACCTCGTTCACCTCGGCGAGGAACCGGGAGAGCGCCACCCGGAGAGCGATGGCGATGTCGTCCTGTTCTCCGCCGCTGAACCGCTCGGCCGGGTAGTCGTCTCCCATGTCGTGGACAAGGACGGTGAAGTCGTCGTCGAGCATCACGGTGCTGTAGCGCCCGTCGGTGATCTCTGAGAGCACCCTCCCCGCCTCCTCCTCGATCCGGTCCCTGACCACCTGGAGGAGGTGATCGGTATACTCCTTGATCATCGACCGGGTCAGTTTCAGGCGGGCGATCTCCTCGGTGAGCGCTTCCTGCTGCCGGAGGAGGTCGTCCGCGCGCGAGAGTCTCCCGGTCTCTTTCTCGATATCCATCTTGAGGCCGTTTATCTTGAAAGCAACGGCGGATCGCTGCTCCCGCGCCGCGAGGAGGTCTCGCTCGCACTTCAAGGCTCGCTCCTCTGCTGCCGTGACCGCCTCTTCGCTGAACCCGAGCCCTTCGGCGGCCTCCACGACCCGGAACCGTTCGGCCTCCCTCTTCGCGAGGAGGCCCTGCTTCGCCTCCAGCGCCTCGACCAGCCTCGGGACCTCTTCGAGGCGGACGCGGAGTTCGAGCGCCCGATGATGCGCCGCCTCAGCGCGACTGAACTCCTCGCTCTGGCGTGCGAACCGGTCGGGGTCGAACGAGAGGCGGGTGAGTTCGTCCCGGATAGCCTGCAGCCTCCCTTCGAGTGCGGTGATCCGTGCGGAGACGTCCTCCAGTTCCTCTTCCAGCGCCGGCCGCCGCGTGAGCCGGGCCTGCGCCTCCGTGTATGCCCGCCAGGACGGTTCGAGCGCCTGCGCCTCGCTCTCCAGGTGCTGCCGGACCGCCGGGTCGAACCCGAGCCGGGAGATCTTCGCCTCAACCTCCTCTTTTCGGACGAGATACTCCTCAACGTCGGCGATGAGTCGCTGCCGTTCCTTCTGGAGGACGGGGAGGCGGCTGCACTCGCCCCGGAGGGTATCGGCCGATGTCCGCTTCTCCGAAAGGGCACGGATCCGCTCCTTGAGAGCGGCGTGCGCCGCCGGGTCGTACCCCTCCATGCCGAGCGTCCGCATCGCCGCACGGTGACCCTCCGCCTCGGCCCGCCACCGCTCTCCGACGCTCGCGCTCTGCTCATACCGGGACGAATAGAGCGCGTGCTGCTCTTTCAGGCGCTGGGAGACGGTGCGCTGTTCGTAAAGATCCTTCAGCGCGGCGCCGAGGCTCTCCCGGTCGGCGGTCGCCCTCGCATACCCGCCCTCAAGATCGGCGAGCGTCTTCTGCATCGCCGCGGCGGCATCTGCAAGATCGCCGAGCAACTGCTCGTAGTGGTCGCCGAGGCCCTGGTGGCACGTCGGGCACGACCCCTCCGGGCCGGCGGCAAGGATCTCCGCCCGGTGTTCGGCAAGCCTTCGGATCTCCTCGCGGAGCGTCTCCTGCCGCTCGGCGCACGCGCTGATCCGCGAGGTCAGGTACTCTTTCCGGCTCTCCGCAGATTCGATCTCATCTTCGATCGAGCCCATCCCGGCAAGCTGCCGGGCAAGCCCGGCAATCTCGCTCTCGAGGAGGCTCATCTCTTCGGAAGCCGCGTCGACCTCCCGCAGGCACCGCTCCTCCTGGCGGGCGAGTTCCTGGGCCCGGAGAAACACCTCCTCGCGGGCCAGGAGGGCGTCGTACTCCCCGATCTCCTCTTCGAGCGCGCGGAGGCGTTCGACCTTCTCTTCGATCCCTTCGATCTCCGTCCGGTTCTCCCCGACTCGCCGCTCGATCTGGGCGAACCGCTCGTCCATGCGCGCGAGGTCTTCGCGGAGGGCGTCGTACTCCGGCTGGAGTTCTGTCATCGCAGCGATGCGATCGCGGAGTGCCTGCCACTCCCCGACGTCCCGCTCGAGATCGGCAACCGCCTCTTCGTCCCCTGCAAGCGCGGCGAGTTCTGCCTCGATCTTCGTGCGGCGCTCGCCGTACTCCCGGACCTGCCCCTCCGCGGTCTTCGCTTCGAGGTTCAGGCGGTCGGCGAGCGCCTTCTCCTCGGCCATCGCGGCCGTCTCGGCTTTCAGGCCCTCATACCGGTCGGCGAGGGGAGCGAGTCCTTCGAGTTCGGCCTGCAGCCGCTGCCGTTCGGCTATCTCCCCCTCCGTCTCCCGGCACTCGCTCCGGAGCCGCTCGATCTCGGCCGCGAGCACCTCCCTTTCCCGCGCAAGGTGCAGGTAACGCTCGCGCACGGAGAGCTGCCGATCGCGCTCCTTCCTCGCACGCTCGAACACCTCCGCGGCAGCCGTCTCTCTCCCCAGGGCCTTCTCCGCCTCCTCCTCCACCCCGGCGAGCTCGGTGCGGAGCGCTGCAAGGCGGCCGCGAACCTCGTCGGCATCCAGTTCCTGGAGCCGGCCGGAGAGCTCGCGGCAGTTCCCTTCCCGGGCATCGACGATCGATTTGAGGTGCTCCATGCTGTCCTTCTTGAGGTAATCGATGCCCAGCACCTGCATGAACCAGTCCTTCCGGGACCCGGCCCTGCTCTCGAGCAGGGCAAGGAGTTCCTTCTGCCCGGCGTAGATGGTGTTGCGGAAATCGCCCGGCCCCATGCCGACAACCCGCTGCACCTCCTCTCCCACTTTCTGGACGCTGCTCGCGAGGAGTTTCTGGTTCAGGTAGAGGTTTGCCTCGTGGAGCGTCGAAGAGGGGCGGCGTTTGAATCTGCGGACGACGGCGTACTCGTTGCCGCCGACCGAGAAGTCCAGGCGAACCTCGCAGACGTCCTGCGGCCCCGCAAAGGAGCTGACGATGTAGTTTCCGTCGAGCCCCGTCCCCTGCAGACCGTAGAGGGCAAAGAGGACGGCGGAGACGATGCTGCTCTTGCCGGTCCCGTTGTTCCCGACGATCCCCGTGATGCCGTCCTGGAAGACGATCTCCTGGTCGCGGAAGCGCTTGAAGTTGCGCATCCGGAGTTTATTCAGCAGCACGCTCTCCCTCTTTATGGTGCGCGATGACCGACCGGAGGACCTCCGTCCCCGTCTTCTTCACGAACTCCTCGTCGCCCGGGGCGAGGTGCTCCTTCTCCACGAACCGCTCGAACTCGGCGACGTAGTCGATGCCGACGAGCGAGTCTTCGTAGAAGATCCGGGACGGATCGTCGACGGCCAGCACCTGCAGCTTGAGGTCCAGCGCACGGTTCCGGATATCCTGGAGCGCCTTCTGGTCGAGCGCGCGAAGCGTATCGCGGCGTATCCCGTCGAGCGTGACCTGGCAGATAGCGTGGTGAATCTTTTGTTCATGGTTATCGGCAGCATCGAGGATGCCGTCCACGACCTCTCTGGCCGAGAGCCCGTCGCAGTTGATCCTGCCGAGGCTGAACATCGGCGTGCGCGGAAGATCGATATGCTCGACCTCTCCCGACGCGAGGTTCACGGCGAGGCCGCCCTTCTCCTCCGCGATCTCGCCGTAGTTGCAGTGTTCGAGCGACCCGCTGTACCAGGCGTTGTCGGCGACCTGCACCTGGTTGTGGTAGTGACCGAGCGCGATGTAGTCGAACCGGTCGGAGAGGATGGTCGCGTCCAGTTCGTGTTCGGCGACGGTGTGCAGCCTTTTATCCGAGAGAATACTTGCAAGACCGTGGGTGACGAGCACGTTCTTGCCGCCGGAAAACTCAATCCCCTCAAACGCCCTCCGGTAGCCTTCCACCTCGAGCATATTCGGTATCAGGTGAAAGACCGTATCTCCCAGTTCCACTCGCCGGTAGCGGTTGTGGTGGGCGACGTAGAGGTCGGTTGCAGCGTAGCCGCCCCGCTCAAGCACCTCGAACGGCGACGCCGTGTATCGGGTCTTCGCCATGCTGTGGTTGCCCGCGACCACGAGCATCGGGATCCCCGCATCGTGCAGACGGGAGAGAGCGTCGAGCGCCGTCGTGTAAGCGCGGGTCTTCGGCTTGACCTGGTGAAAGAGGTCGCCCGCGTGGACGAACACGTCAGGGCGCATGGCGATGATCCGGTCGATGGCAGCAAGAAAGTTGTCGTAGATGAGTTGTTCGCGCAGGTTCATCCCGGTCTCCGGATCAACCCGGTTAAAAGCCGCTAATCCGAGATGCGTGTCTGCCAGGTGAACGATCTTCATGCCCAATTAGTCTCCGTGTTCCTTGAGTATAAATGCCTGATCTGCGCGGCGCGAATGTATCCGGTACCGGACCGGTTTCCGGAACACGCGTAATCTAATATATCCTCGCTGATATTTGTATGGTGATCTCGTGTCAAAAAGGGCCGTAGATGCAGTTTTTCAGGCACTATTCCTCCTATCCGACGTCCGGTTCCTGCTCCGGGAGACAGCTCCCGGGCATGACCTTGACGAGGTGCAGAAAGCGCGCGCCGCAACAACCCTCGATAAGGTGAAACGGCAGGTTGCAATCCTCGAAGAGGAGTTGAT
Source organism: Methanoculleus chikugoensis (assembly GCF_019669965.1). NCBI lineage: Archaea > Methanobacteriati > Methanobacteriota > Methanomicrobia > Methanomicrobiales > Methanomicrobiaceae > Methanoculleus > Methanoculleus chikugoensis. The sequence continues at coordinate 1,824,347 of NZ_AP019781.1, forward strand.
CCGGTGAAGTGCGCGGTCGATATCGAGTCCCGCGACGTCGAGGAGATGTACATCAACATCGACCCCATCCAGGCGGGCGGGCGGCTCACCGCAGAAGCCATGAGGGCAGCGATAGCGTACGGGGACGGCTACTCGGTCTGCGACAACTGCCGGAACCCTCCCCGGCTCGACTATATCAAGAACCCACCCATTGCGCAGTACCACGCGGATCTCGCTGCGTGGCTGAATATGGACACGGCGCGGGTCGTCCCCGGCGCCCGCCGGGGGTTCCAGGCGGTCGCCTCCACGCTTGTCGAGAAGGGCGACCCGGTCATCCTCACGGCGCTCGCCCATTACACCGAGTTCATGGCGGTTGAGGCGGCCGGCGGGATCCCCCGGGAGATCCCGAAGGACAAGAAGAACCATATCACCCCCGATGCCGCGGCAGAGAAGATCGAGGCGGTGATCCGGGAGTTCTCGAAGACGCCGCCCCTGCTCTTCGTCGACCACGTCGACTACCAGTTCGGGAACGTCCACGACGTCGCGGGCATCGCGAAGGTCGCCCACCAGTACGACATCCCGGTCCTCGTCAACGGGGCCTACACCGTCGGGATCATGCCCGTCGATGGGAATGCGCTCGGCGCCGATTTCGTGGTCGGGTCGGGGCACAAGAGCATGGCGGCCCCGGCGCCTTCAGGCGTCCTCGCGACGACGAACGAGCACGCGGAGCGGGTATTCCGGACGACGCAGGCGAAGGGAGACGTGACCGGCCGGACGTTCGGTCTCAAAGAGGTCGAGATGATGGGCTGCACCCTGATGGGGGTCACCGTCGTCGGGATGATGGCCTCGTTCCCCCGCGTCCGGGAGCGCGTAAAGCACTGGGATACCGAGGTGGCGCATTCGCAGGCGGTCGTGGACGCCCTCCTCTCCATCGAGGGGACGAAGGTCCTCTCCGACTACCCGCGGCAGCACACCCTGACCCGGATCGATACCCGCGAATCCTTCGATACAGTAGCACAGCAGCACAAGAAGCGCGGCTTCTTCCTCTCGAGCGACTTAAAGAAGCGGGGCATCACCGGCGTCATCCCCGGCTCCACCAGGGTCTGGAAGTTCAACACCTTCGGGCTGACGGAGAAGCAGATCCGGCACGTGGGGGAGGCTTTCCTCGGGGTTGCCCGGGAGAATGGGCTGAATATCATCTGAGGGATATCCCCCGGAATTCAATTTTTGAGTGGGTTTGGGCAGGCCGTGGCGCTATTGTCGTAAAGATCCTGGGCAAACCAGTGAGAACTTGCCGTAGTCGATCAAAAGCCCGGTACAGTGGACCGTGGGAGTATCGCCACGCAGGGGTGGGGCCGACGGGGAGGGGGTCTCCCCCTCCCCTGTCTCTACTACGCAAAGGAGATACCTATAACCCCCACCCCACCCGGCCTTCGGCCTCCTCCCCCGCCCCTTGGGGCGGGGGCAGTGCGTGGCGATAGCCGATGGAAATCCGTGCATGGATTATGCAGATTAAGAGAGAGTGAAAGTTTTCCAGGAACAATCGTGGATTAACACGCATTCAATGGCTGAGAATCCCATCACCCAACCTCCTCAACCACCCCGTTCTTCGCCCGAAACCGCCGCACCGCCCCCGCCGCCCGTTCCGCGAGCCCCCCCGCATTGATCTCCTCCTCGATCTTCATGATCGTCTCCGCGGGCGCCGCAGTCGAGGGGTAGCGGGGGGCGACCGTGCACCCGACGTCTCCCGGGTGGGCCTCGAACGTTCCAATAGCACGTGCGCGGTCGACGACCTCCTCCTTGTCGAACCCGATCAGCGGCCGGAGCACCGGGACCGTCGCCGCAGGAGCAATCACCGCCATGTTCGCGAGCGTCTGGGACGCAACCTGCCCCAGGTTGTCGCCGCTGACCAGAGCGGCGGCTCCCCGCTCTTCTGCAAGGATACTCGCCACCCTGAGCATGAACCGCTTGCAGAGGACGCACCGGTAGCGCGGCTCTTTCAGTGCCGTGATCGCCGCAAAGAACGGCTCCATCTCCACGACCAGGAGATCGAGAGTGTGCCCCGGAACCCAGCGAGAGAGCCGGGCGTGGTTCTGCAGGACGTTCTTCTCCGCATCCCCACCCCCGAACCGCCCGCCGTGCATGTTAACGTGCACCATCCGGCACCCCCGGCGCATCATCAGCCACGACGCGACCGGCGAGTCGATCCCTTCCGAGAGCAGGGCCATCACCTCGCCCTGCGTCCCGTAGGGAAGCCCGCCCGGCCCTGCGATCCTCTCGTCGTAGACAAGGCCGCCGTATTCCCGGGCTTCCACGAATATCTCGTAGTCGGGCGCCGTCAGGTCGACCCTCGCCTCCGGTATCCGGTCGAGGACGGCCGAACCGACCGCCGCCGCAAGTTCCTGGCTGCTGAACCCCTCGACACCCGACCGGCGCGCCCTGACCGCAAACGACATCCCGGGCCCAAGATTCCTCTCTGCATACTCGACCGCCGTGACCGCGAGCCCCTCGATATCCGCCGCGGTCACCGTGCAGACGCTCGCGCTCACCACCCCGAAGGTCTTTGCGGCCGCCACCGCGATCCGCCGGGGCTCGTCGCCGTAGATCATGATCCGCCCCCGGTAAGTCTCGATACGATGGGTGAGCCCCTCAGCCTCCAGCGCAAGGCCGATATTCCCCGTCATTATCGATATGTACCGACGCTTTACCGTCTCGCTCTTGAGGAAGATCTCCCCGTACCTGACCATCACCGCTTCCACGAATCCGCACCTCCTTCCCGGTAGCCGCCGGAGGCTATCGCTACGTCCTCGAACCCGAGTTCCTTCACCGCACCGAGCAGTTCCTCAAGCCTCCGGCGGTGCGCCGGGTCGGCCTCGACCAGGGCCCGGGCGCCGCCGGTGCACCGGACGCGTATCGTTCCCGGGATCTCCCGCGCGAGGAGAGACTCTGCCGCCGCGACGAGCGCGAGGCACTCCCGGGTGACCGGCTCGCCGGTGGGGATGCGGGTTGCGAGGCACGCGGACGGCGGGCGGACGGGAACCCCGAGTTCGCGCGCAAGGGCCTCGATCTCCGCCTTCCCCATGCCGCACTCGGCAAACGGGCTCCTGATCCCGAGTTCGGAGAGCGCCCGCATCCCGGGCCTCTCCGCGGGCCGATCGTCGGCGTGGGTTCCGTCGACCACCGTCCGGCAACCCTGGCGGCGTGCCTCCGCCAAGACCGCCTCCATCATCGCCCGCTTGCAGACGTAGCACCGTTCCGGCCGGTTCTCCCGGACAGCGGGGATCTCAAGCATATCGAGCGGTGTCACAATGTACGGAACCTCCAGGCGCTCCGAGAGTCTGCGCGCCGCCGCGAGCTCTCCCGGCGGGGTAAGGCCGGTATCGACGCTGATCGCGATCGCCTGAACCCCGTGATGCCGGGCGAGGCCCAGCAGAACCGAACTGTCCGTTCCACCGGAGAGCGCGACCGCAACGGGTTCATAGGATTTCAGGAGTGTATCAAGCCCGCGAACTCTCGTCATCTGCTCTTCATATGCTCGCTCGTTCTAGATGAATGTTCGCGAATCGCGCCAATTCCCGGTATCTGCACGAAGAGCAAATGATTTTTAACAGAGGCACTCCGAATGTGTAATGATATGGCGAAGAAAGCGAGTGCCAAACAGGCAGAACCCATGAAACTCTTCTATATTTTTTACAATCAGGAGCGCTGGGACAACTGGATCAAGACGCTGGAGGAAGCAAATTTCGAGCCAGCCGAAGGCGAGGAGGTCTCGGAAGGCGAGCAGATGCTCTTCAGCTTCACCGAGGATATCACCCTCTCGGTCTTGAAGATCGTCCGTCTCTACCAGAACGGCCGGTTCACGAAGGAGGAGGCCACGGAGAAACTCGACGACGTCGAACTGATCGTCATGACCGGGCTCCCCGAGGGCGAACTCGAAGATATCATCGGATCGTTCCAGCTCTCCCTGCTGGTGCTCTTCACCGCCTGCCGGAAGTACCTCGAGGGCGAGTTCGACAAGGACATCAAGACCCTCGTGAAGAAGGGCAAGAGTATCGACGAGGAGAACCTCGAGGAGGCGCTCGAGGTTGCAGCGAATATCGGGGCCGCCGTGGTCGACGGCGCCACCTGCTGCGCGAAATACATCAAGGACAACGTGGAGAACCCGTCCCTCTTCGACGAGTGGCTCATCGAGGTCGAGACCATGAGCAACGCCATGAAGTCGCTTGCGAAATTCGACGAGGAGCCCGGCGAGGCGTCGTGATTGCGGATAAAGCCCGGTTCCGGGCAGCACGGAAACTTGAGCGGGCAGCAGGGTTCCGGCTCCCGGACCATGTCTTCTCGGGCGCGTTTCTTGAGTCGCTCGGGAAGGCAATCGATTTCGAGAACCTCGACCGCCGGACGCACGAGCAGCTCCTGGCCTTTTTTCGCGACTTCATGGACTGCAAGTGCAAGAACGCACCCTTCTGCGGATGCCCGGAGAGGAAGTTCACCTTGACCATCATCGAATTCCGGGAGCTGGGGCTCGATCACCGCCAGATCAGCGCCCACCTCCTCGACGAATACGGGATCGACCTCTACCCTGCCGACATCCTGAGTTTCCTCGAAGACTCCGTCCACATGCTTGAGGCGATCCGGGACGTCGCCGAGCTGCAGGGGCGGGAGAGACTGGCGGAGAACGCCATCGAGCATATCAAGAAGATCGAGCATTAGACCCGGTCCTGTTCGCGGTGCCGGTCAAGATCTCTTCTTTCCCCGGTCAATCTCGAAGTACCTGTCAGGAAGCATATACCCGATGAAGTAGTTCAGCCGCAGGGTAACGTTCTCCCGGTAGGAGAGGTCCAGACCGTTCATCGGGAGTCCGACGACTGCGCCGCCGGGGAAAGACTTACATGTCGAGGGGCGAAACCCTTTCCGCCGCCGGAGTCCGGCCCCCAGCCAGCGCCATCTCCGTGAACCTGGAATATCCCGCATCTCATGGTGAGGGGCGACGTCATTGCTCCCCCGACTGAAGTCGGGGGCCTTCTGTGCGTTTCGTCGTAAAAACGGGATGAAAATATCCAGAGCGCCTGGGATCTATCTTGTCCTCGGGCTCCGCATCATGGGGGCGACGTTGCACCCCGCCATCTCCCCAAAGCAGAAGATGAACCGCTCTCTGATACTCTCCGGCAGTCTTGCCTCCGGAATGGGTTCAAAACCGAGGCTCCCGTAGAACTCGATCAGGGGGAGGGTCGAGTGGATGTAGATCGTCTCGGAGCCGCATTCTTCGAGGAGCATCTGCACGACTTCCCTGGCGTATCCATGCCCGCGGTGCTCATCGAGCGTGAAGACGCAGTCCATCTCAAGGCCGCCCGGATGGCGGGTACAGCGTGCTGTCGCCGCAAGGGTTCCGTCGATAAAGATGCCGAATATCCTCTCCCGCGCCGGGTCGGCCTTCTGACCGCGGTAGTGCGTCCAGACCTTCTCTGCAAGCGGGAATTCTTCATGCTCCAGTTCACGGACTTCTTTTGCCATCGTCTTCCTCGCGTATGACTACAGATTGCCGCACCCGGGTATTTAATCGAACGGGCAGGAGATACCCCGGCCGTCTGAACGAGCCGTCAGAGCACACCCGGCCAGGGGATGCCGAGGCCCATGATCAGCTCCTTCAGTTCGTCGCGGATGCCCCGATCGGTCTTGAGAAGAACCAGGAGGTAGACCAGCCCGCCGAGCGCGACCGCCCCGAGGACGACGAAGACGTTCGTGAGCGGGATGACGAACGAGTAGATCACGACGACGGTCACCATAACAAGCGCGGCGAGGACGATGTGCCCCACGGCTCCGGGTTCAATCCGCACGCGGATGCTCCGGGAAAGGGCGCGACGGGAGAGCGCCGCGTTCAGCACCATGGTGGCGAGTGTCGCAAGCGCCGCTCCGACGATGCCGTATGTCGGGATGAGGAGGATGTTCAGCACGACATTAGCCGTGACCGCGACTGCCGTCACCCGGAACGAGTCCTTCGGCCGGTCGAGGGCGTTCAAGCACATCGTCTGGAGGTACATGAAGATGCTCGCCACTTGGACGAACAGGAGTATCGCAAGCGCCCCCGCGCCGGTGGAGAACGACGCCCCGTAGAAGAAGTAGAGGAGGCGTTCGCCGAGAAGCCAGCCCCCGGCAACGACCGGGACCGCGAGGAGGAGCGAGTAGGTGAAGGCACGGGCAAGCGCACGCTCTACTGAAGCGAGGTCATTCTGCTTCCCCCAGTAACTGATCTTCGGGTAGAGGGTGGTATGGAGTGCTACGGTGGTGAACGTCGCGATCGACGTGAGCTGGAGCGCCACGCGGTAGATGCCGATGTCGGCATCGGTCATGAAGTAGCCGATCATGATGGTATCGGCGTAGGAAAAGACGAGGTAACCGCCTGAACTGAGGAACGTCCAGAACGAGAACGCGAAGAGGCTCTGGATGTGAGAGCGGCAAAACGGTGCCAGCTTGAGGTCGAGGAACCGGAAGTTAACGATCCCTGCCGCAAGGAGCCCGGCAACGAACCCCCCGGTGAGGCCGGCAAGGCCGTAGCCAAGGATGATCGCGACAACCTGGATGCCTATCCGGGTCAGGTTATCGACCAGGCTGCCGATCTGGTTGATGCCGACCTTTCCTCTCCCGTAGACACCGTTTAAGACGATGTTCGTGAAGGCGCTGACGACCAGCGCGAGGATCAGCCAGGGTAGCGTCCCTGATGAGGTAAGTTTGACGAGGTACGGCTGCGCGATGAGGAGAAAACTCACCGAGACGACCACCAGCGCCACCCGGAGGAGGGCAAATGCGGTGAAGTACGCGTTCTGGTCCTCGCCCTCGCTGATCCGCTTCACGGCGGCGCCGCCGAACCCCCCATCGCCTATCAGGTTGAAGACGCTGAAGTAGGCAACAAAGAGGTAGTACGCACCCAGTATCGCGGGACCTACCGTGTGGGCGAAGTACATCGTGGAGAGGAACCCGATTGCAGTGAGGGCCAGCGTCGAGGCGAGGCTGATGACGCTCTGGCGCTGGACGGCATCGATGCGCATGACGCGGGCAAGGTATCCGGAGGGACGGAACACGAGCATTGGTTTCGCCGGGAAAGGCCTTATTGATTTTGAACTGGTGCGGGAGAAATAACCGTGATCCGGCGGGTGGAATTGTGCCAACATATATTACGATCCGCGCACACAGGAGGTCGCTCATACGATTTGCGGGAGGTGAGATCCTGGATGTGGGAGTAATCGGTGTTGGGATGATGGGCAGGAACCATGCCCGTGTGTACTCGGAATTGAAAGCAGTGGACTCGCTCTACCTGTACGACCTCAACGGGAAGGCGGCCAGCGACCTTGCCGGAGCCTTCGGGGCAACGGCCTCCCCGACCGTCGAGGATCTGCTCAGAAGCGTCGACGCGGTGAGCGTATGTGTCCCGACGCCCTACCACTTCTCCGTTGCGGAAACGGTGCTTGATGCCGGGGTGCCGGTGCTGATCGAAAAGCCTATCTGTGCGACGGCAGAGGAGACGCGACGGCTCATCGCGATGATCTCCGACGGCCTCATCGTCGGCGTCGGGCACATCGAACGGTTCAACCCGATCGTTCCTGAGATCAAGAAGATCGTCCGACGTCCCCTCTACATTGAGATGAAGCGGCACAACCCGGCATCGTCCAGGGTGAGCGGCTCCTCGGTCGTCGAGGACTTGATGATCCACGATGTAGATATTGTGCGAAACGTTCTCCTTCCGGACGGCCCCTATCAACTCACCGGCAGTGGGAACGAGGACGTTTGCAGCGCCCTCTTCTCTTTCGGAGGAACCCCGGTATACCTCTCGGCGAGCCGGAAGTCTTCAAAGAAGATCCGGATGATCTACATCGAGGAGGAGGAGTTCACCATCGAAGGGGACTTTATGGCCCAGGAGATCTACATACACAGAAAACCCGGGCAGTATGCGGTCGAGGACGAGCGCTACGTCCAGGAGAATATCATCGAGAAGGTGCTCGTGAACAAGCAGGAGCCGCTGAAGATCGAACTCTCGACGTTCCTCGACTGCGTGGCCCGGGGACGCGAATTCCCGGTCAGCCCCGCACAGGCACTGTTGAATATGAAGATATGCGAAGACGTCACGCGGTGTTTCTCACCTTTGATGGTGTTGGCATGAGCAACCGGTTACAATCGCTCATCAGCGCCGGGGGTTCAATCAAGAAGATCGGTGTCGTCGGGATGGGATACGTCGGCATCCCCGCCGCGGTGCTCTTTGCAGATGCCCCGGAGTTTGAGTCCGTCCTGGGGTTCCAGCGGGCCTCCGCTTCATCTGGCTACAAGATCGATATGCTGAACCGTGGTGAATCACCCCTCAAGGGCGAGGAGCCGGGGCTTGAAAACCTTCTTGCAAAGGTTGTCGATGCGGGGAAGTTCCAGTGTACCTCGGACTTCTCGGAGGTCGCGGGGTGCGATGCGGTAACGCTCGCGATCCAGACCCCCTTTGCAGATCCAAAAGACCTGATCCCCGACTTCTCGGCCCTGACTGAGGGGCTCCGGCAGGTGGGGAGGCACCTTTCGGAGGGCACGCTTGTGGTCCTCGAGTCGACCGTCACCCCCGGGACGACCGCCGGGATGGCCCGCGAGATCCTCGAAGAAGAGTCGGGGCTCGTCGCCGGTGAAGACTTCGCCCTCGCCCATGCCCCCGAGCGAGTGATGGTCGGGCGGCTGCTCCGGAATATCCGCGAGCACGACCGGATCGTCGGCGGGATCGACGAGGTCTCGACGGCGCGGGCGGTCGAACTCTACCGCCCCGTCCTCACGACGGGGAAGATTATCCCGATGACCGCAACCGCGGCCGAGGTGACGAAGACCGCCGAGAACGCCTTCCGCGACCTCCAGATCGCCGCTGCAAACCAGTTGGCGCTGCACTGCGAGGCGATGGGCGTCAATGTCTACGACGTCCGTGCGGGGATCGACTCCCTCAAGGGCGAGGGGATCACCCGGGCGATCCTCTGGCCCGGCGCCGGGGTCGGGGGCCACTGTCTCACGAAGGACTCATGGCACCTCGAGCGGGGCGCACAGGTTCTCGGCGGTGATCTCTGGTACCCGCACGGGGCGGAGTCGGTCTTCGGCGTCGCACGGAAGATCAATGAGTTCATGCCCGAACACATGGTTCACCTGACTCTTGAGGGGCTCAGGCAGGCCGGGAAATCCCCGGAGGGCGCGAAGGTCGCGCTCCTCGGATGGGCATTCATCCAGAACTCCGATGACACCCGGAATACACCGGCAGAGCCCTACCTCACGGCGATGAAGGAGGCGGGAGCGGAAGTCCGGGTTCACGACCCGTATGTGGATACGTATCGGGGGGTTGAGGTCTCGCACGATCTCGATGAGACCCTTGCGGGAGCGGACGTCGTCACCATCTTCACCGGCCACCATCATTATGCCTCCCTCGATCCGGCGCGGGTGAAGGAGTTGTCGGGAGAGGAGCACCCGGTGATCGTCGACGGCAGGAACGTCGTCGATCCTGATGCGTTCATCCGGGCGGGGTTCATCTACAAGGGCATCGGCCGCGGCGATAAGAACAGCCATCCGATCCGGTAGTTACCATGAAGGTCGTATCGATCGTCGGCGCCCGGCCGCAGTTCATCAAGTGCGCTCCCGTTTCCCGGGAACTCAGGAAGGAGAACGAGGAGATCCTCGTCCACACCGGGCAGCACTATGACCACGGCATGTCGGAGGTCTTCTTCGAGGAACTCGCGATACCGAAGCCCGACTACAACCTCGGTATCGGCTCCGGGACCCATGGCCGCCAGACCGGGGCGATGCTCGGTGCGATCGAGGCCGTTCTCGAAAGGGAGAAGCCCGATGTCGTTCTGGTCTACGGCGACACGAACTCGACCTTTGCTGGCGCGCTTGCGGCGGTAAAACTCCATATTCCGGTCGCACACGTTGAGGCGGGGCTCCGGAGCTTCGACCGGCGTATGCCCGAGGAGGTGAACCGGGTGCTTACGGACCACGCATCTGACCTCCTCTTCTGCCCGACGGAGACGGCTGTTAGGAACCTTGCGGCCGAGGGGATCACGGAGGGTGTCTTCCTCGTCGGGGATGTGATGATGGATGCGATGAACCACAACCGCGCAGTTGCGGAGGAGCGCTCCCGGATCCTCGATGAGGTCGGGGTCAGTCCGGGAGAGTACCTCGTCGTCACCGTCCACCGGCCGTCGAACACCGATAGCCCGGAGAACATGGCTGCTGTCCTTGGCGCCCTCGGGGAGGCCGGAATGTCGGCCGTCTTCCCGGTTCACCCCCGGACACGGAAGTGCCTCAGTAAATACGGCCTTCTCGCAACGATGCCGGAGAACGTCCGGGTCTTCGAGCCGCTCGGCTACCTCGATATGCTCCGCCTGATGGCGCATGCGAAGAAGATCCTCACCGACTCCGGCGGCATCCAGAAAGAGGCGTATATGCTCGGCGTGCCCTGCATCACCCTCCGGGAGAACACCGAGTGGGTCGAGACGGTCGAGGCCGGGTGGAACGTGCTCGTGGGGGCGGAGAGGGAGAGGATTGTCTCGATGATCCGCGAGTTTGCTCCGGCAGGAGACCAGTTCCCGCTCTTTGGGAATGGGCAGGCTGCCGCCGGGATTGCAAAGATTATTCGTTCCAGAGGTACCACCAACCGCCCCGGTGTGTAGGGAGGTGTGGGCATCTGGTAGGCGGTGGTAAACCAGTTTTCTCGGTGGTCATCCCCCTCTATAACAAGGCCCCATATATCGAGCGAGCGGTTCGATCGGTGCTTGCCCAGACCGAACAGGAGTTCGAGGTCATCGTCGTAGACGACGGGTCGACCGACGGGGGTGCGACGATCGTCGAGCGCTTTGCAGACGCCCGGATACGCTTGATCGTGCAGGAAAACCGGGGCGCCTCGGCTGCACGGAACCGGGGGATCCGGGAGGCGAACGCGGATCTCGTAGCGTTTCTAGATGCAGATGACGAATGGCATCCAACTTTTCTAGGGGCGGTTCTCGACCTCTGCAGGCGTTACCCCCGGGCCGGGGCTTATGCGACGGCCTACGCGGTCTACAACCCGGACGGCGGTATGCGGGTCGCCTCGATTGCGGCCGTGCCTCCGGCCCCCTGGAGCGGGCTGCTCCCGAACTACTTTCAGTCGGCAACCCTCGGTGAGCCGCCGGTCAGCGCCTCCTCAGTGGCGATACCCAGAGAGGTCTTGGAGGAGATGGGTGGATTTATCGAAGGGTTCTGGTGGGGCGAGGATGTGGACCTCTGGGGCAGGATTGCGTTCTGCTACCCGATCGCATTCACCCATCGGATCGGTGCGGTTTACCATACCGAAATTGCCTGCAGGGCCTGCACAAGGGTCCAGCCAGTCCCCGAGAACCCGTTCGTCGCCTCGGCACGGCAAGCGGCCAAACGCGGGCTGATTCCTCCGGAGATGCTTGACGACGTGCTGGAGTATGTTGCCGCAAAACAACTGCAGACTGCAGCGCGGAACATCCAGGCCGGGCGCCCCGACCTCGCGCGGGCCAACCTGGCCTGGTGCCCGACCCGGAGGTTCCGCCAACGAAAATTCTCGTACTCCCTGATGGCGTTCATACCCGCTCCCTGGTACCGGCGCTACCGGGGCCTGAAAGCAGCCCTCTTACCGACGGTCACCGAACCGTCGGACAGCAGGCCCCGTCAGCACTGAAAAACTCTTATCTGCTCCGGCCCCCTTACCGGTGACGATGGCTCCCGAGAACGGCGACCACCTGGTTGTCTTCACTACATCCTACCCCTTCAGCAGGGTCGTGGAGTCGTTCCTCGACCGGGAGCTCCCGCACCTCTCCTCGGTGTTTGACACCGTCACGCTCGTCCCGCGCCTCTCTCCCCCGCCCGGCGAGAGGCTCGACCGGCCGCTCCCGGAGAACATATCGGCCGAGACTTCCATCATGCACGATGCGCAGAAAGAGAGCACGGCAGCCTACTACCTGCACCTCATCCTCTCATCGCTTGCATCACCGGAGTTCTACGCAGAGTTCCGGCAAAACTACCGGTGCATGATCCACCCGGCCGGGATGCGCAAGGCGCTCGGCTACCTCGGCATCGCGCTCGACGTCCGGGACTGGGTCGCACGGAGGGTCGAAGAGGGGCTGCTCGATCCCGCCCGCACGCTCCTCTACACCTACTGGTTCGACGGCACCGCGCTTGGCGCCGCGCTGGCGAAGAGGGACTTCCCGGAGATCCGGTGCGTCTCGCGGGCGCACGGGTATGACCTCTACGCCGAGCGCTACACCCCGCCCTACATGCCGTTTGAGGAGACCAGAACCTGCTCCCCTGACCGGATCTACCCCGTCTCGGAGCACGGGAAGAGGTATCTTTCAGCCCGGCACCCCTCGTGTGCATCCGGCTTCCGGGTGGCCCGACTTGGTACGGGAGATCCCGGGTTCCTCACGCCCCCCTCCCTCGACGGGGTCTTTCGGGTCGTCTCCTGTTCCCACATCATTCCGATAAAACGCATCGATCTCCTGCTCAGGGGCCTTGCGGAGGCAGGCCGGATGCAGCCAGACCGGGAGTTTGAGTGGGTGCACATCGGCGGAGGGCCGTTGCAGGCAGAGTTGGCGACCTACGCCGATGCGACGCTGCCAGGGAACGTCAGCCACCGGTTCACCGGGTACCTCGACAACGCCGCCGTCCTGGAGCATTACCGGCAGAGCCCCATCGACGTCTTCATAAATGTCAGCGAGTCCGAGGGCATCCCGGTCTCGATCATGGAGGCGGAGAGCTGCGGTATCCCGGTGATCGCAACGGCGGTGGGCGGGATCCCGGAGATCGTCTCCGACGCTACGGGCATCCTGCTCCCGGAGCACCCGGCGCCACGGGATATAGCAAAAGCCGTCGTCAGGATCGCTGCCGACCCTGGCGGCACCCGGGCGATACGGTCGGCGTGCAGGGAGAACTGGGAACGCTGCTATGACGCGGACCGGAACTTCGGTGCCTTCGCTGGCGACCTGCAGGCCCTCCTGCGGTGATTCGTCACACCCGCCAACCGTCCGAGAAGAGCGTCAAAAACTTCGCTGCGCTCTTCTGCCACGTAAACCGTTCGTCAACGGTCCTCTTCGCATTTTCTCCGAGGCGCCGGGCTATATCCGGGTTCTCGATCAGGTAGTCGATCATTTTAGCGATCTCAACCGGCTCCGGCGGCACGAGGATACCATTCTCCCCATCTCTGATCGCCTCCGGTATCCCCGCCACAGGGGTTGCAATGATGGGTTTGCCCATGGCCATCGCCTCAAGGAGCGCTATCGGCAACCCGTCCCCGAAGGTGATGTGCGTGTAGATATCGCAGAAGGAGAGCGGCACAGCGGTGTCCTCGATATCTCCCGTGAAGACAACGTGCCCGGACGCCCCTTCGGCCCGTGCGAACTCCTCTACCTCCGGGGAGAAGACGCCCTTCCGGGTCGCGACAAGGACGATCTCCGGATACTTCTCTTTGAGGAGATTGACGGCCCGGATGAGATGTTTCAGGCCTTCGGCCTTGTACTTCAGCGCGGTCAGGCCGAGGGCAAGGAGCACCGGCCGGCGGTCTTCGATGCCAAACCGCTCGCGGAACGCAGCGACCCTCTCCGGGGTCACCATGGCAATCTCAGGGGCCCCTGCGTAGGTTATCTCGGTCCTCGGGAACTTCAGGTTCCAGACCTCGAAGGTCCTCTCCCTGAGCCGGTTCGATACGAACGTTACGTGGTCGCACCGGTTGAGGAGGGTCTGGTAGAAGAGCCTGAACCGGTCCGTCAGCGCCTCCTCCGGCTCGGTGTGGAATGTCTGCACAACGATGCAGCCGTGGAGGAGTTTGTAGGCGATTGCAGGGAAGAGGCAGTGCCAGCCGCCGTGAACGGTGACGACGTCCGGCCCGTAGTCACGCAGGGCAAAGAGCGACCGCACCGCAAAGAGCCGCTGGCTCGCCGGGATCCCGACCTCGTCGGGATCATGCCCTTCCCTGAATATGACCCGGATATCGGCGCCGCTTGCAGCAAGTTCGTTGACCAGGTTCTGCAGGTAGACCCTGATGCCTCCGCCCTGGCTCTCCTTCCAGTAGTTGGTGATGAGCGCGACCTTCATGCAACCCGGGTTGATGGGTGCTGCGTCGTTATATCAACTTTTGCGCACCCCGGGGGAGGACGCCGGGTAGACTGCCGCGAGTGCTGTCCGGCGGGTCGCCGGTTGCCTGTCGGTCGTTCGGCGAAGGTGATGGCGGTGATACCCTGGTGCCTCCTCTTGCCTCCTGCTGTGCCCATCGGAGAGCGATTATATATACTCTGCCCATAGACAGGGAGCTGTTCAGCCACTCGCGTTCGTGCCGGACCGGAGGGGAAGGTTCCGGGCAGAGAGGCCTGGACTCTTGCCTATGCGTATCTGCATGCTTACCACGACTCACCTCCCCTACGACGGGCGGATATTCGAGAAGGAGGCGAAGAGCCTTACAAAGGAGCATGATATTATAATCATCGCTCCTTCGGAATACGGGGGTATCGAGGAGAACAGCGGTGTGAAGATCGTCGCCGTCCGGAAACCCGCTTCAAACCTCCTTCATCCCCTGACACTCTGGAGAGTGCTTCGGGCAGGTCTGGGAGAGGAGTGCGACGTCATTCACTGCCATGAACCGGACGCTCTCCTCGCAGCGCTCCTGTTGAAGGCCGTGAAAGGCCGAAAGGTCGTCTACGACATCCACGAGCACTGGCCGAGCGAGATCCCGTTCGATCTCGGTGTCCCGAACGTGTCAGTCCTCACGAGGGTTCTTGAACCCCTGCTTTCCCGGGGAGAGGTTCTGCTCTCGCGGTTTGCCGACGCGAGGATTGCCGTCAGCGAGAGTGTCGCGGAGCGGTTCGGCAAGAACGGGACGCGTCCTGTGATCATCTCCAACTACTCGGTCGCCGAGTCGGCGCCGCCACCGGCATTGCCGGCAGGGGGCAACCGTAACGTGGTCTACATGGCCGGGAACATGCAGATGTTTCACGGCATCAGGGAATGCATCCAGGCGATGTCGAAGGTGGCGGCGATATACCCCGACATCTCCCTGACGCTCGTCGGGAACGTCCGGGAGGATATCGGGGCGATTGCGGCGGGGGCGGACCCGCGGCCGGAGATCACGCTGACAGGCTACCTCCCCTACCGGGAGATGTACGACACCCTGCGCATGGGGAGCATCGGGCTCCTCGTCTTCCAGCCCGACTACTACAACGCCTACATCGGCCTCCCGAACAAGCTCTTTGACTATATGCTCTGCGGCCTTCCTGTCGTTGCAAGCGACTTTCCGGAGATCCGGAAGGTGGTGGCGGAGACAGAGTGCGGGGTGCTGGTCGACCCGACCGACCCCGATGCGATCGCGGAGGCGATCACCTATCTTCTGGAACACCCGGACGCGGCGCGGAGGATGGGGGAGAACGGGCGGAAGGCGGTTCTTGAGCGATACAACTGGGGGGAGATGGAGAAGAGGCTGCTTGGGGTGTACCGCGCAATTGAGGGACAGTTGGGGGGTGGCGGGGTCTGAAACCGGCACTGAGGGGGAATCCCGCCCTG
This sequence comes from Methanoculleus chikugoensis, assembly GCF_019669965.1. Lineage (NCBI taxonomy): Archaea > Methanobacteriati > Methanobacteriota > Methanomicrobia > Methanomicrobiales > Methanomicrobiaceae > Methanoculleus > Methanoculleus chikugoensis. The sequence continues at coordinate 1,839,875 of NZ_AP019781.1, forward strand.
CCCCCGGACGTCCGTCTCCAGCCCCAACCCTCACCCGGGGATTCGTCTCAGGGGCGAATGAGATCCTCCCAGGAGGCCAGGACCCCATTTATCCTCTCGCAGCGCCACAACAGCACCCGGTACGAGAACCGGATCCATCTCACCGACCACTTCGTCTACCACAGACGGATGATCCACACCAGTAAACACGAGGAGGATGGGTAACGCTCTACCTTTATGAGGATGTCGAACTGGTGGCGGAGGAGATCTTCTACCGCTGCAGAAAGAGGCCGATATTGGTCAGTAAACGCCGAATAAGCGGCAAGGGGTACGCTGACCGGATCCGGATCGTCTCTTCGCTGACGGTGGAGCCCTACGAGATTTACGATCTATATATTCCAGAACCTGATCGAAGGCTCTAACGTCTGCGTTCAAGAGCCAGAGCCAGGCGGATACACCCTATCTCCGGAAGAGAGACGGTCTTCGGCCACATCTTCGTCGGGCTCCTCTGCCTCTACTCTTATTGCGGGATCCTGAACCGGATCAAGCAGGCGGAGATGACAGCGCACCTCTCGCCCCCGGGCCTGCTCCTGAAACGCTCAAAAGTCTATGCAGTGAGCCCTGGGGGAGGAACAGCCCGTCAAGGTGCCGAAGTAGGTCTAAAAATTGCGGAGAAACGCAATCTCGATATATTCCCTAATATGTGAGGAGTTTGGGATCAAACTTATCCTCTACAATCTCAGGAGAACGATCACCCCGGGCCGATCATGGCCTGGGATCGATTTTTTCTACAGAGCATTTCAAGGGTAACATTAAGCGACATATGTGGTTTTCTTACCATCCCTGTCAAGCAAGAGGCGGGAAGAGTACCAGGCATAGGCCAGCGATTTATAGTAAGCGGCCCTCAGGAAGTCATACCACCGGTAGCGTTTACTTCCGTTGTACCTGTCCCACAGTAATTGATTCTCCCTGCGGCGGACATCCGTAAGAGTACTTGTCTTTGACTCCGGGTGGAAACGGAATGCTGAGAGGAAAGCATCGACATAGATTGGAACTGTCCTTTGTGCAAAGCGGATATTGAGGTCATAGTCAAAACAGAACTGCATCTGTGTATCCAGCTTCCCATACTCAAAATATTTGTCCCGCTTCCAGAAGGTCGAGGGTTGAGCTGCCGTCATGCCAGAGTAGAGGAGTTTTTGCAGATTTGTGGGTCTTGCATACCACCGAACAATGACACGATTTTGTGGATTTATCATGAACGTATTCCCAATCCACCATTCGGCAGAAGGGTTTGCGTTATATGCTTCGCTTACTCTCTGCAGGGTCCCCGGAAGATAGACGTCGTCGGAGTTCAACCAGGCGATGATATCTCCCGTGGCTACATCAAACCCCTTCGCTATCGCTTCCGCCTGACCACCATCCGGTTCACTGACCCAGTATGTGAGGGAACGATCGTATCGCTCAATGATGGAAACGCTCTGATCGGTAGAGCCTCCATCCAATATAATATATTCAAGGTTCGGATAATCTTGTGTGAGAACAGATTTGATCGTCTGCTCCAGGTACTGCCCCTGGTTATATGATGGAGTAACAACGGTAATTTTTGGATAGGGATTACTCATGGCTGATATAGTTTTTCCACTGCGAGTTAAATTAATTTTGGTAGAAACATGGATTTTTCTGTAATCGGATTTCGTTGAAACTTTTTTGTCAACGGGCAATCCAGCCTAGAGGAGGCTGATCGCTAAATTGCTCCTGGTGTCAACGACTGTTCGTGTCGACGAACGGGTCAATCAACCGTTTAGAAAACTTGCCATCCTCCTCAGCCCGAACCACCGTAGAAATTGGCGAAATATGCTGGGAAAATGGAGAGGACATTTGAACTGTGTTGAAAATACTATATCAAATGATATGCTAAATTGTCATATACGGCCTTTGTTTCCTGGGCTGTCTTTTCCCAGGAAAAGAATTTCAAACGTTCGAATCCTTTCATGATACATTGCTCCCTGTATTCATTGTCAGAAAGAATTTCTTCTACTCTCCGAGTAAGTGACTCTGGATCGTTCGGATCGAAATAACAGGCGGCATCTACTCCGATTTCCGGGAGAGAACTAGAATTGCTCAGTATTGCAGGACAACCACAGGAAAATGCTTCCAGAATGGGCAGTCCAAAACCTTCGTAAAGAGAAGGAAATACGAATGCCTGCGCGTTTTCATACAACTGTCTCATGATGTAGTCGTTTGTTTTAACAAAATGCACTTTCGAAGAGATATCTAACTCGCGCAACATTTTCATTTCATTTAAGTTGAATGGTCCCCCTCCTGCACAGTAAATGTGAAGATCCTCATCATTCTTCAACAGTTCAGCCATAGCTTTGATGAAAAAGATGTAATTTTTATAGCCTTCTCGGTTCCCAACGTAGAGTAGATATGGCTTCATTAAATATGAGTCGTTTAAAGTAGAACCAACGGGGGAATTAATTTTGCTCTCAAACGGATTCCCATGATAGACAACATGAATCAGATCCGGGTCAACATCAAAGATTTTTATAATATCTTTTTTTGTATTTTCAGACACGGCGATGATGCAGTTCGCACCTTCGATAAGCCGTTTTTTCCCTTCTTCTGTTCTGTCGTAGGGTGAGAAGAAGTCTGGATAAAGTTCATGAATCATGTCGTGAACCGTTAATACATAGGGTTTTTCCATGAGATACTTTGTGAAATATGGATCATAGTATGTTGGATGAAAAATATCAAATTCTTGTTTCTTCAATAAACGAACAGATTCTCTTTGATTACTACGTAGACCGTTTAATATATCTATCGGCGCAACCTTCCGAATGATCGGAAACCCAATACATGCAATTTTTCGGATGATTGGTAAACCGTGATGTATGATCTTTTGAATTGCTGGAGATCCCTGTGCGTCATATAAACAGATATCATTGTTTAATCGTTCTTTGCTCGATGAGTAGAGATCACGAAGGTTCTCATTACGCGACTTACGTAGTGCAAGGGTGAATTCAGTGTCGGGGTCCAAAGAAAACTGACCCATTAGTTCACAAAAGTAACGTGATATACCGCCGTACTTTTGCAATGTGAAGATCTGGTGATCATAAAGGAGTTTCATGATTTATATCTGCCCCAGTAAAGGTATTCTAGGTATCTATCTTGATGTTATTTGTTGCAAAGGGGATCCTTACATCGTACAGAAAGGCAGAGTATCTCTCGTGCCTCAGTGCGAGTACCAGGGTGGAAGAAGGTCCCTGCCTTGCGCTGCCAGTTGTAGACCGTCGCATCCTTCCTGATCGCAGGATAGATCGCGAGAGTGGGGCGGGTAGTTCCCGCACCCGGTCTTCCAGCGCTTGCAGTCTAAGGAATGGGCGCAGCGACCGGCAAGGATCTAGGCACCCTGCAGTCATTATCACTAACTTTGACTGTATCAACATCTGGGTGCCTACACTGAAGTCGGGTAGAGTCCGTTGCAATCGATACGCTGCCTGGGCAGCCCCACCCCATATGTCGAATGCAGTGACTTTGGAAAATTTTCACCGTATAACATTTCTATTAAAGAGATCTCTTGACACCTTATTGATTCCCCGCACGATAAGAGATTTTTTACGATGGAATCTCCAGAACTCCAGCATAACATCTTTATTGAGCTGGATATCTTTTATGAAGGTGCAAGTACGCTTCGCTCTTGAGAGATCGTTCTCAAAAATGCGCGTCTTGTCGCAGTGCGTTCCCGTGCCATCGAGACCGATATTGTTGACATATGAGTAGCGGGGGCAGATAGAATACATTCTATGTTTGAAATGCGCATAACTAAATCGGATAGCCCAGGAATTAATTTTTCCTTCCATCTGTAATTTAAGCATATTTGTAAGATCATCTCCTCCGCGGTTGAACTGCTTTTGCCGTTCAGAATCATTAATGAATTGACGATAGTCCTTGATCTCCCAATCGACAAGGTTCCACCGGTCAGCCCAGGTAGCCCAACCCCATGATGAATTCCGGTAATTCAGATAGATGTCATCGGGAAAGTTTTCGGGAAAACTCATACAGACTGGCGGTAGAGTGTAGCCACTTATCGACATAATTTCAGGGTTACAGTGATAGAATTCCAGCCCCTCGTTCATGAACCGCAGGAAGTAAGGACTTGTTACGAGGTCATCTTCCAGCACGATCACCCTGCCGTAGTCGTTCACAATCTTTGTCACGCCATCGATGATCGAATCGGCCAACCCCCAGTTTTCACTCCGCTCGATGATCGTGACTTTTTTGAATCCGTCTATTGTTTTGATATACTCGCGGACTCTGGCAACATCTTCTACCGCGCGCTCAGTTTTGGGAGCGTCGCTGTAGATGAAGATCTCACTTTCGCTCGCCAACTCGTTCTTTTGTAGCGCCTCTACAGTCTGCCGGGTGTGCAACGGTCGGTTGTAGACGAAGAGAGTTATGGGAGCTAATTCAGTTTCAGTCATTCTACCCATCCCTCGCGGCATGAAAGCATAATAGAATCATGACTTCTGGACATACATTTAGATATTTTTCGATGAACAATATGAATCGAAAGGCTATTGAAGATAATGGTAACGTCTCAGATCTTCTGTAATTTGCCTGAGCCCTGTCTCCTTGTCTGATCATTCCTTCTCCATCGTCAAATACCTTCTGCCGGTGACCCACTCCTCGTTGATGTCCATCAGGATAGATCCGACCAGCCGGAGAAGGGATTCCTCGTTCGGGAACACGCCTACAACCTTGGTTCTCCGTTTCAGTTCCCTATTGACCCGCTCCACCATGTTCGTCGTTCTGAGCCGTTTCCCGTGCGGTTTTGGGAATGCCGTGTAACTCATAAGCCCGGGGAGGAATCGTTCGATGGTGTTGGCTGCTTTCCGGTACCCCCTGGCATTCAGGTCATCAGCGAGATCTTGAAGCCTTTGTTCACTTCCATAGGCCTCCTTCAGGCCTTCTACAACCTCTTTCTGGTGTTTCCGAGGAATATTCCTCAAGACAGCTCGGGTACAATGAACCTGACACATCTGCCAGGATGCACCGAGGAAGGCGGCTTCAGCCGCCTTCTGGATGCCGGTATGCCCATCCGAGACGACCAGTTGAACCCCGGTGAGTCCCCGTTCGTTGAGCTCCTCGAACATTCCTGACCAGAATTCTTCGTTCTCACAATCCGTGATTCTTGCGCCCAGGATCTCCCGGTAGCCGTCATCCCGGACGCCGGCGACCACCAGGACCGCTTTGGTGACGTATCGTGCTCCGTCCCGGATTTTGTAGTAGGAGGCATCCACGAAGAGGTATGGGATAGCCTGTTCGATCGGCCGCAGGAAGAATGCCTGCACCTGGTCGTCGAGGTTCTTGGCCATCCGGGAGACCGAAGCCGGGGAGAGCTGGTCGATCCCCAGATGACTGACGATCTCCTGGATCTTTCTCGTCGAAACTCCCTGGAGGTAGGATTCGACAATTGCGTTCACCAGAGCTTTCTCCACCCGGGCATAGCGCCCGAAGACCTGTGTCTCGAACGGGAACTCCCGGAACTGCGGTTTCCGGAGGATCGTCTCCCCGTATCGGGTCTTGAGGGATCGGTCCTTGTAACCGTTTCGATGCGCTTTCCGCGCATCGGTGCGTTCGTACTGGGCGGCTCCTGCCTGCTGGAGGGCCTCTGCGAGCATCACCTGGTTGAGGAACCAGGTGATGAGCGTCTTCATGCCGTTCTCCTGATCGGAAAGATAATCTTCGATTAACGCTAAGGGATCCATGGCCCTGTTTCTCCTTTGTCCAAATCTAGGTTGGATCCAGGGCCAATTCAATTTTACAGAACTTTCGTTACGCTACCTTTTTCATTTAGTGACTGGCAAAATAAGCTGCACTACATCTGCCGTTCATTTTAACAATCTTTGTAGGTTGTTATTTGTCTTAACTTTCAGGCTCAATAAGTTTGAAACAGTTCCCCAATATTTTATCTTGTCCTTCGAATCAACTACATAGATAGTCTCAAAACACCATTACCTGGACGGGGACACCCATTCAAAGATCATCACGTTTCTCGTACATCTGCCATTCCAGCAGGACCAGAATTTGAGCACCATCAGGTACGGTTCCCGGGGAAGCCATACCGGCGATTCGACGCAAGATATAACTCAGCTATTTGTTAAACCGTGGAAGAGTGCTCCAAATCATGTGAATGTTGGATCCGCGAATGCTTTTAGGACAACTTCTAATCTACCTTAGGGAACATCGCATTAGAATGACCTTCAGATCATTTATTCCGTTTTACTATCAAGCAGATTTTATGTCTCTCCCCTTCTACCGACTATAATATTTTTTAAGAACATCTGCAGACGCCGAACTGGATTATATTCATTGGAATGAACGTTTTTTGCCAACCCTTCTGGGGTCAATAGTAAATTTGCCTCTTTTAGTGTGTATGTTCGTTTTCTATCTCCAATAATCTCCCTATTTCGAGCGGATTCAGGATTTTCGTAAGTGTCTCCTAGATTATGTTTTACATGGCTATAATCATGATTCTGATGTATCACTGTGGTAACCGCTGTTGCATCAATCACAGGAATCCTGTTTGTTCGGGCGTTGTAAATCATCCAGTTATCCCATCCAGCTCTTCCAACAGCAAATGGTGGAATAGACTCAAAAGTATCTCCCGGAAAGACAAAATAGTCGCTTCCTGCTGGGGGGTGAATTTTCGCGTGAACTTTTAGGTAATCATGCATGTTCTTTTGCCAATTATCTACTGAAAAATCCCACGGTACATCGATATCTACATCCCACCGTTGACCAACCATCAAATATGCTTCTGGTAATGTCTGAATTGTTCTGATTGCTCCTATAAAGTCTTGCAAGAGAATAATATCTGCATTAACATAGCAGAGGATCCCGTTGCGAGCCTCACGATGTGCTTTTGTAAAAACGTCGCTTAATAGTGGTGTGCCATATTCGTTTTTTGCAATGTTCTGAATATGACGCACGCCAAGTTCTTGTGCAATTTCTTCAACCCCCTCTTCATCTCCAAAAAGGATAATTTCACAGGACGGTTCGAGTAGAGTCCAACTCTTGATCGCGTTCTTTTGAATAACGGAGATATGATCTTTAAATGGTTTGGGGATCGTGAAGATCGTCAACATAGGTTCTTAATCTCCTTTTCGTTTGAGGATAAAACAGCCTAACCCATAGAGTCTTTCTTGAGGGAATCTGTTAAGGGCTTCTTTTTTTGTAACAGGGATCCACTTATTCTCCATATCTTTAGTCCAATACTGTTCTTTCTCAATGATGTATCCACTTAACAAGAGAGGTAAGCGGGCTTCTCCGTACACTCTATGGAGAGGGGGAAATACAGCATCTTTACCCACGGGAATTGTTAGAAGCATGATTCCCTCCGGCTTAAGTAACATTTTCAGTCGCTCCATTGCATCTAAATCACCGTCAAGTAGATCCTCTGTTACTCCATAACGACCCGCAAGGCCAACATGTTCGATGACGGAGCAGTTGATAATCAGATCAAAATGACTTTCGGGCAGCTGGAGTTTGAGAATGTCTCCTTGCGTAAAGTGGAGGTGGGGGTGATGATACAGCCATGCAATTGGCTGCTGGTCGACTGCCGTCACGTTGAACCCGGCCTCTGCGGCGACAAGCCCTAATGAACTCCCCCCGGGCCCAAAATCCAATGCTTCTCCTGATCCCTTGGGCATCTGCGATGCGACCCACGACCATTCGATGTCACGGTCGCCGAGAAGATTCAGTTTGTCGCTATGACCGGCGAGAAATTGATCTCTAATAAACCTATATATCCTTTTCATTTTAGTATTTCCATCTCCATTGTTTTTTTCTTCCTTTATTTATTTGATCCCAAACTTCTCACGTGTTAGGAGGTTATCGAGGTTGATTTTCTCGGCGATCTTGTAGACCTGCTTCGGCACCTCGGCGGATCCGCCTCTCCTCCCAAAAACTCACTGCCTATGACCTTTGAGATTTTCAGGAGCAGCCCCGGGGGTAGGAGGTGTGCAGTCATCCTCGCCTGCCTGCTCTGGTTCTGGATCCGGTAGGAGAAGTAGAGGTACCCAACGAAGACGTGGCTTAAGATCACCATTACTTCCCGGAGATAGGGTGTATCCGCCTGGATCAGGCCCTTCGGCAGACTGGTCTTCGACCAGGTTCCAGTTGACATGGGACGAACTGGATCTCGACGCCGCCAACCCGTTCCGACGGGGCGGCTTCGTCGCAGGCGGATACGAACTGGGAGAAGATATTTGGCGTAGACAAAGAACGATTAGATACGAATATAGGTCTCAGGCAAGCCATAGAAATATGAGACAATGCAACTCAAAAAGAGGTGCAAAAACGAACATATTAAAATATCGCTCGTCAAATCATTGATGGGCTATGGTATCAATACTCATTACCGGGATAAGTGGTTTTGTCGGCGGGCATTTTACTCGATACTTGTTGAGCAAGAAAACAGGCTATGATATCCACGGTGTGAGTCGTTCAAAACCCGCGTGGGATACTGTTCTGGATCAGGCGTTTGATTTACGCTCAATTACGTTTCATCCATGCGATTTGCTTGACTCCGCAAAAATCAATACAATAATTAAAGAAATACAGCCGGATCTCATTCTCCACCTGGCATCGTTCAGCTCTGTCGCTCAAAGTTGGCGAGATCCTCCCGGTTCGTTTCTCAACAATACCAATGCATTTCTCAATATTATTGAAGCAGTGAGAACTCAGGAGTTAGACTCTAAGATACTATCCATTGGTTCTTCCGAAGAATACGGCATCGTTAACATGAGTGATCTCCCACTTACCGAAGAACGGCAGGTTAGCCCTGCAAATCCATATGCGATCGCAAAAGTCTCTGAAGAATACTTATCCCGAATCTACGTAAAAGGCTACCACCTCAATATTTGTTGTACACGCTCTTTCAACCATATTGGACCGGGACAAAGGGATCAATTTGTAGTAAGTTCTATTGCCAGGCAATTCGCTGATATTGCAGTTAATCATAAAAAACCGATAATAAAAATTGGGGCGGGATCAATTATCCGTGATTTCGTGGATATAGATGACGTAGTTTTGGCATACAATGCAATATTAGAAAAAGGGGTACCTGGCGAAGTTTACAATGTATGCAGTGGTAGAGGGCATTCAATTCAGGATATTGTAGATTGCCTGTCCAAGTTAACACAGATACCGATAGAAATAGAGCAGAAAACTTATCTCCTCCGCCCGATAGACAATCCGATACTCATCGGGAGTTATGAAAAACTTCACCGTGAAACGGGGTGGGAACCCACCCATTCTATCGAGCAAAGTCTTGAAAAAATCTATACTTACTGGTTTAATAAATTGTCATAGACCTTTTTTGTGCCCTGAGCCGTATTCTCCCAGGAAAATAGTTTTAATCGTTCGAATCCTTTTCTGATAAGTGTCTCCCTGTAATGATCGTCGGAAAGAACTGTTTCGATACTTTGAAGAAGGGATTCCGGATCATTTGGATCGAAATAGCAGGCTGCATCCGCCCCGACCTCGGAAAGGGAACTGGAGTTACTTAATAGCGCAGGGCAACCACAGGAAAATGCCTCCAGAATGGGAAGCCCAAAGCCTTCGTAGAGAGAGGGGAATATGAACGCCTGTGCGTTTTCATATAAATGCTTCATAATCAGATCATTTGTGTTGATAAATCGCACTTTTGAAAGGATATTCAATTCATTGAGTATTTCCAGTTCAGGCCGCATAAATGGCCCTCCTCCAGCACAATAGACACGCAGGTTCTCATCTTTTTTTAGCAGTCTTGCCACGGATTTAATGAAAAATATAAAGTTTTTATACCCATTCCGATTTCCTACAAATAAGATATAGGGCTCCTCAAGTGCTGGATGCTCAAAATTGTTTTTGACCCGGTGTGATTGAACCAGATATTCAAAGGGGTTTCCAAGATACACCACAGAGATTCTATCCGGCTCGGCATTTGTATATTTTATTATATCGCTCTTCGTGCTCTCTGAAATCGCAATGATTGCCTCAGCCTGTTCGATCAATTTCTTTTTCCATGTTTTTGTAGGATCATTGGGGGAGAAGTAACCAGGATATAGTTCATGGATCATATCATAAACAGTTAGTATGAATGGTTTTTGCTGGAGATGCTGCAAGAAATACGGGTCATAGTATGTCGGATGGAACAGGTCAAAGTCCTGTTTCTTTAACATACGTACTGATTCTCTTTGATTAATACGCAGGTAATTTAATACATCGACACGTGTAATTTTCCGGATGACCGGGAAGATATGTGTGTTACACAAGAACTCACTTCTGCTTGACCAGTGCTGATATAATGCATAGCGACTGCAAAGGTTTTCGTTACGCGAATAACGCAGGGCGAGAGTTTGCTCAATGTCTGGATCTTGGGAATACTGATCCATCAGTTCACAAAAGTACCGAGAGACGCCGCCATAGTTCTGCTGAGTGAAGATCTGGTTGTCGTAAAGAATTTTCATGCAACCTCATCCTCCTTGCTAATTTTAAGGTATTCCATATCTCGAAATGTTTTACTGACCATTTTTGATTTAACCAATGGAAATATCAACCAGTACAGTTTGCACACAAGAAACCACAATTTTTTATCTATTTTTTTAGGCGTAAAAAGATGTATGGAACTGTACGAATAACAGTTCACCCTAAATTTTTTGGCTATGGTTTGTAATGTTTTCTGGGAGTAAAATGAAACATGCTGTCCATGCTCTAAGCCATAATACCACCAGTCATCAGGTTTCGGTACGGGCTTAGGCAATAATACTGTTGAAAAAATAATATTGTGAGATACAGCAAAAATTTTTTCGAGATCATCAAGAGGCTGGACAAAATGTTCAAAACTTTCAAACGAGGTAATAACGTCTATTTCATCGCCATTGGGAGAGTACTCAAATCCTTGTGCAAATTTGTTTTGTGTATATGGATCGTACCAACAAAAATCAAAACCAATATCTCGCATTAGGCGGGTAAGAATTCCGTAGCCTCCGCCATAATCTAGATATTTCTTGTTTTGAGAAAAAAAACTGTAAATAATACATGAAGTTATTTTGGCGTCGTAGATGTTACGCGACAATATACCTGTGTCGGTACGATTAATTGGATTTTTATATGCTTCTTGCAACCAACTGGGGTCATCAGTACAAATGTATTCACAATCAGGACATTGGAAATATTGAACTTTATGTTTGTTTAGGATTTGACCTGAAAAAACAGGAATCATGACCCCTTCACAAATATTACATCTCTTTTTCATATTTTCCCACACAGTTTTAAAATTCTATATTCATTTCATTAGTTTAAGTCTTGATAACATTTTTGGATTATTTGATCGAGAATACCAGACATTTTCAGTAAATTCATCTGCAGCAACATTCCGAATAATATATTTTGGATGTTTCAATGGAAATTTTATCCTACCAGTGGGCAGGTTGGAAAAATTACTACCTTCTTTAGTGTGTGTACTCGATTGGCAAAATCCAATGTTTGAGATAAGATTTTGATTTGGAGTAATTGAAAGACCCCCCTGGATCCAGCAAGAAAATACCCATTGATAATCCCATGTATTAATAGACCCATCATATACAGAATTGAAAATGGATTCCCAGTACTTAACCGCTCTTTTCTCAGATAAAGTATCTTCAAGATATCCATTTTTATGAAAGTCTGGCCAGGTGCTTATTTCGCTATCATATAACTTCCAAGCACGTTCCCACGAAGCCCATCCCCAGATATGGGGATACCGCGAAAAGTAGTAACTATTTTCTGTACATTTCTGTCCAAACTGGAAATTGTCGCCAGAGATCATCATAATCCGCTTATCATCGCGGTAGCGTTCAAGAAGTTCCTGGCAGAATGGAAAGAAACTCTGATCAGGCACGCAGTCATCCTCAAGAATAATCCCCTCTTCAACATGGGAAAAGAACCAGTCGATTGCGGAGCTCACCGCCCGTTTACATCCAAGATTCTCGTCCCGAAAAAGCGTTTTTACTTCGCAATTCCAGTCGATAGAGCTCAGAATATAATTCCGAACAGCCCGGACTTTTTCGCCTTCACCCCGGTGGTCTGCTCTGGGACCATCTGCAGCCACATATAATCTTGGAGGTTTTGCCCGGCGGATCGCTTCAAAAACCTGCTTGGTAGTATCGAGCCTGTTGAAGACCAGAAATAGTACCGGAGTCCTCAAAGGGAGTGGGGGGTTAAACGTGTCAGATTCATTCATTCTGCAATACCCTCTCAAAATATTCTATTGTTCTCTTTAACCCGTCTTCCAATTGAACCTTTGGCGTCCAGCCCAACTTCTCTTCAGCCAAATCTATGGCCGGTTTTCTCTGCTTTGGATCATCCTCTGGAAGCGGTTTAAACACAATCCGGCTCTTCGATCCGGTCATGGCGATGACCATTTCTGCCAGTTCCAGGATGGTAAATTCGCCGGGATTCCCCAGGTTTACAGGGCCGATGAACCCTTTCTCTGTCTTCATCATCCGCATCATGCCGTCTACGAGATCATCTACATAGCAGAAACTGCGGGTCTGCGATCCGTCACCGTAGACCGTGATCTCCTCATTTCTAAGGGCCTGGACGATGAAGTTGCTGACGACTCGCCCGTCATTGGGGTGCATCCTGGGGCCATAGGTGTTGAAGATGCGAACCACTTTGATATCCAGCCCGTGTTGACGGCGGTAGTCAAAGAACAGTGTCTCCGCACAGCGTTTCCCCTCATCGTAACATGCACGTGGCCCAATGGGGTTGACATTCCCCCAGTAGGTCTCGGGTTGAGGGTGAACGGTCGGATCTCCATACACTTCACTCGTCGACGCCTGGAGAATAGGAATGCGCAGCCGTTTCGCCAGCCCCAGCATGTTGATCGCCCCCATCACCGAGGTTTTGGTGGTCTGTGCCGGGTTGAATTGGTAATGCACCGGGCTTGCAGGACAGGCAAGGTTGTAGATCTCGTCCACTTCGACGTACAGCGGGAAGGTGATATCGTGACGCAGGATCTCAAAATTTTTGTTCTCAAGGAGATGTGCCACATTTTGGCGACTGCCTGTGAAGAAGTTATCAACACAGAGCACTTCGTTTCCTGCATTCAGAAGTCTCTCACAAAGATGAGAGCCGATGAAACCAGCTCCGCCAGTAATGATTACCTGTTTTGCCATCTTTTTCTGCCCCACCACTGTTGATTTATGTGCCACTCCATGGAGTCACTCCTGAAGAGAGTAAAGGATATCCGAATAAAGTTCATTTGAATTTAGAACATCTAAAACATTATACTTTTTTCCAATTATTTCCTCTATATTCTTTTTATGTTCGGGTCGAACTTCAATAAGGAGATAATTAGGAGCATGCCGATCAAAGTCAATCCCCCTAAGAACCTCGACCTCATAACCTTCGACATCTAGGGATAGTAAATCAATGTGATTCAGGTTATGGGAGTCCAGAACAACAGAAAGTGGTCTGGCAGCCACTTGTATTTTATATGAAGATTCATTTTCCCTGAGATATTTTATCCCCGATTCAATATAATGACGAGCAGTCGCCTCATCATGAAATGCATCTTGTGCGCAACTCATCAAATTACAATAATTCATCACAATTGTATCTTCGGGATAATCGAATGCAACGAGTGCATAGTTTTCAGTAATACATCTTGGACGGTTTTGACGACACTTATCTGCAAGATCAGGAATAGCTTCGATTAGTAATCCTTTCCATCCCATATATTTCTCAAAATATAATGTGTTACTTTGACTTATTCCATCATTAGCACCAACTTCAATGAAAAAACCGTCCGTAAAGTCAATATATGATTTCAACTTTATATCGAGTTGATCCAGTGAAAAAGATCTTCTAAAGAGCGGTAATTGAGTGTTACTCGCCCTCTTTTTTGCGTTATTAAGCAGACTGCGAAAAGATCTATAATAACCTGTCATCCTCTCCCACCTGAACAAGTCCACCAATCACTTTGACATTTCCAGTGCTAATAATTCTTGGAATTTCTAACGAGTTTTGGAAGAACAACGAGGTACTCCAAGAGTACATGTTAACAGGACCAACACCAATGAAATCGATCTGTGTTAATCCAGCTTCCTGTAAGAGTCTTGTTGCATTCGGAAACCAATCTGAATTATCCAATATGATAATTCCTCCACTCTTTATTCTTTTCACTGCTTCAACTGCACAATTATATCGATATTTGCCATCGATCACGATCACATCATAGCAAGTATTCTCCAAATGAATAGAGTTGATGTAATCTATCTGTTCAGTACTTAACAGTAGTTTTTGGTTTGACAGAATATTTTGATTTCCAATCCAATACCAATCTTTATCGGATTCAACACTTGTGACCCTCAAAGCTCGCTGAGCCCAAAATTGAGAACTATTTCCAGAACCATATTCAAAGACTGTACATTTTGAATAGTCGAACTGCGTAAGATATTCGATAGCGGAATATGTATACCAAGGAAGAGGATTTTTATTACAATCCATTGGCACTTTCTCTTTATAGGATACGGAACCGCCTAACTTCTTTCCATAATAGTCTAGTAACCAAGATGGTTGGGTAAAGCCATGGAACCATATATACTTACAAATGCTCAAAATACCGCGAATTTTTCGATAAATAGGATGATTACAAAACTGTATTGCTTGCTTCATTGCCGATATTTTATAATTCAACACAATCATCACACCTCAAATACTCCAACTCTCTTCCGCTCCTCATATGTTAGATGATCTTCATTCTTGGAGTCCCAAGAACAATCCATTAGAACAATCCCCTGTTCACGTTCAATCAATTTTCCTGTTCCATAATAGTCTCCATCGTCAACATTAATTCTGAAGGCACCTCTAACCCAGTCAACAATTTCTCCATTAATTGCACAGAATAACGTACATTCATAGACATCAGATCTAAGATTAAATTTTGGTAAATAGCACTCAAAATATCCGTCCTTGTAAATATTAAATTGATTTGGCCCGGAATCCGCAGAATTAAGGTTGGCTAAAAGATAACCCAAACTGTTGCTAATATTAAAAGCAACGAGGACCGATGCATTGAGAACCTGTTTTTTGGATTGATAATAGAACCTAATGTACACATCTTGTCCACATAAGATACGGCTGATCTCATTGCCATCGGAATTAAAAAGAGAAACTCGACTAAATGTTAGCCACTGGCTCCCCTGTCGGTCTTTTCTCGTTTCAATATCCCCTTTTGAGTCGCTTTCACTACATTGGAGATAATTTCGAACTGCCTCATCTTTCGTGCCACTGAAAACAATTTTCCCCTCATCCAATAATATTCCAGATGAGCATAACTGCTGGACCGCCGCCATATTATGACTCACAAACAGCACCGTCCTCCCCTCGCTCGCCACCTCCCCCATCTTCCCGAGGCACTTCTTCTGGAACTCGGCGTCCCCCACCGCCAGCACCTCGTCCACCAGCAGAATCTCCGGGTCCAGGTGCGCCGCTACCGAGAACGCGAGCCGCACCTGCATCCCGCTCGAGTACCTCTTAACCGGGGTGTCCAGGAACTTCTCGACGCCCGAGAACTTGACGATCTCGTCGAACTTCTCCTCGATCTCGCGCTTCTTCATGCCGAGAATGGCGCCGTTGAAGAAGATGTTCTCCCGGCCGGTGAGTTCGGGGTGAAAGCCGGTGCCGACCTCGAGGAGGGAGCCGACCCGGCCCCGCATGACAATCTCGCCCTCGGTCGGGTGGGTGATCCGGGAGAGGATCTTGAGGAGCGTGCTCTTGCCGGCGCCGTTCCGCCCGATTATGCCGAGGACTTCGCCGCGCTCGACCTCGAAGTTGACGTCCTTGAGCGCCCAGAAGGTGTCCTTCGGTTCAGTGAGGCCACTCAGGGTCCTGATCGGATGTCGCACGGCGTTCGTGAAGCTCTCCGTGAACCGCTTGTAAGTCCGGTCCATCCCTATCTGGTACTGCTTGGAGAGGTTCTTTACCTCGATGATCGGTTTCTCTTTTCGGGATGTCATGTTACACCAGGTCCGCAAAGTATTTCTCTGTCCGGCGGAGGTACAGGACGCCGCTGACGAATACCGCAAGCGTGATCGCCGCCGATACGCCGAGGCCGACGTAGTCCACCGGGACGTGACCGAGAAGGACAGCCCGGTGCGCGTTGAGGAGGCCGGTGAGCGGATTGAGGGAGAGGAGCCACTGCAGGTTCCCGCCGACGATGTCTGTCGGGTAGATGACGGGGGAGACGAACATCAGGAGCTGGACGAAGAACGGGAGAGCGAACTTGACGTCCCGGTACTTCACGCAGATCGATGAGAGCCAGTAGCCGGTCCCCGCCGCGAGGAGGAAGGTCAGGAGGACGATCACCGGCAGGAGGAGGATCGCGGCCGTCGGCACGAACTGGTAGTAGACCATCATGGCGGCGAGGATTGTCATGGCGATCCCGTAGTCCACGATCCCGGCAAGGCACGGTGCCGTCGGGATGAATAGCCTCGGCATGTAGACCTTCGAGAGGAGCGGAGCGTTGTCGACCAGGCTGTTCCCCGCTCCGGACAATGCATTCTGGAAGTAGGTCCAGAGGAGGAGGCCCGAGTAGGAGAAGAGGGCGTATGGGATCCCCTCCGATGGCATCTGCGCAAGGCCGCCGAAGATCAGGGTGAAGACAATCATCGTGAAGAGCGGCTGGAGCACCGCCCACGACGCACCCATGACGGTCTGCTTGTAACGGATCTTGATCTCGCGGAGCGCGAGGAAGAAGAGGAGTTCATGGTACTCCTTCAGCTCCTTCCAGTTCAGGTCAAGGAGACCATACTTCGGGCGGATGACCAGTTCGAAGTCTGAGGTGTGCTCGGTCATGGTTCTCTAATTCCGTGAATCCTGTCAGCGTAGCGCTCTACCTTCATCGCCTCCCGGAGATGAGACATGACCCCCTCCCTCAGCGAAGGCCTCTCGAGCGCGAAGTCGATGATCGCCTGTACGTAGCCTGCCTTGTCCCCGGTGTCATACCTCTTGCCCTCGAAGGCGTAGGCATACACCTGCTGCTGTTGCATGAGCATCCGTATCGCGTCCGTCAACTGAATCTCCCCTCCGACCCCTGTCGCCGTGCGTTTCAGGCAATCAAAGATCTCCGGGGTGAAGACATACCTCCCGATTGCGCCGATGTTCGAAGGAGCATCTTCAACAGAGGGTTTCTCGACGATATCTTCGAGTATGTAGAGAGAGTCTAAAAACTCCCTGCCCCGGATGATCCCGTAACTGCTGATCTTCTCCGGGGGAACCTCCTCGACAGCCAGCACCGACGCGTCGTACCGCCCGGATATATCGATCAACTGCCGTGTACATGGGGTTGAATTCCGGATAATATCATCGCCAAGGAGGACGGCGAAGGGCTCGTCCCCGATATGCTTCTCTGCCCGAAGCACCGCGTCGCCAAGTCCTTTCGGTTCCTTCTGCCTGATATAGTGGATATCCGCAAGAGACGAAACATCCTGCACCACTTTGAGGAGTTTCTCCTTCCCGTTCTCCTTCAGGTGAAGTTCCAGTTCCGGGGAGTCGTCGAAGTAATCCTCGATCGCGCGCTTTCCCCGGCCGGTTATGATCAGGATATCGTCGATCCCCGAGGCGATCGCCTCCTCGACGACGTACTGGATGACCGGCCGGTCGATGAGGGGAAGCATCTCCTTGGGCATGGCCTTCGTCGCAGGGAGGAACCGAGTGCCGAGGCCGGCCGCAGGAATAACAGCTTTCTTGACCTCCATCACCAGCACACCCCCTCGTAGACGGCTGCTTCATCCTTTGCCTTCTCAAGCCGGCGGCCGTCGATGACGATCCTTCCCCGGTAATCAAGCCCCTCGAACTCCCCCCACTCGGTGAGGATGAGTACGGCATCGGCCTCGAGCACCTCGTCCGGGGCGGGCGCATACGTGACCTGCGGGAAGACACGGCGGAAGTTCTCCATCGCCGCCGGGTCGTAGGCGACCACCCGGGCCCCTGCAGCGAGAAGATCTGCAACGACCGGGATGGCCCGGCTCTCCCGGACGTCGTCGGTATCGGGCTTGAATGCGAGCCCGAGAACCCCGATCGTCTTCCCCTGAAGATCGGGGATATGCCGCTGGAGGAGAGAGAGGAGTCTTTTGGGCTGCTCCTCGTTGACCTCAAGGACTGCCCTGAGGATCTTCAGGTCTTCGCCGTGCGCTCTCGCCCCGGCGATGAGGGCCCGGACATCCTTCGGGAAGCAGGAACCGCCGAACCCTATCCCCGTCCTAAAGAATGCCGGGCTTACCCGGCCGTCCATCCCTACCACCGTAAAGACCTCACGTGAGTCCACGCCAAGCCGTTTGCAGAGGTTTCCTATCTCGTTGGCAAGGCTGATCTTCGCCGCGAGGACGGCATTGCTCGTGTATTTTATCATCTCTGCCGTCGTGACGGGGGTTACAAGCACCGCGGCCCCGACCGGCGCATAGAGGTCGCCAAGGATCCCGGCAGTCCTGGGATCATCGGCCCCGATGACGATGCGGTCCGGGGAGAGGCAGTCCCGGACAGCGCTTCCTTCACGCAGGAACTCTGGGTTTGAGCCAAGACCGAAGTCTTTTCCGGCCATCTTCCCGGAGCCCCTCTCAAGAACCGGGCCGGCCATCTCTTTCGTCGTCCCGGGAAAGACCGTGCTTTTGATGATGACCGTGTGGAAAGCCTCCTTTTCCTTGAGGGCCTGCCCAATCTCTTCGCACGCGGTAAGGATGTAGGATAGATCGATCGCCCCGTCTTCCCGTGAGGGCGTCCCGACCGCGACGAAGGTGATGTCGGTCGATCCAACAGCAACTCGAAGGTCCGTGGTCGCGCTGATCCGGTCGCGGTTCTTCCGGATTAGATCCTCAAGCCCGGGTTCGTAGATAGGAGACTGCCCTGCAGTGATCGCCCGAACCTTTGCCGGGTCGACATCGACGAGGACCACATCGTGGCCCAAGTCGGCAAAGCATACCCCGGTCACGCACCCGACATACCCGCAGCCGATGATGGAGATCTTCATACTCTCTCGTTCCTGTACCACTCAATCGTCGTCCTCAACCCATCCTCAAAGCCCGTCTTCGCGCGGAACCCGAACTCCCGCTCCGCGCGCGAGACGTCCAGGCACCGCCGGGGCTGACCGTCCGGCTTCGCCGTATCCCAGACGATCTCGCCGGTAAACCCGGTGAGATCGGCGATGAGGGTTGCAAGGTCGCGAATGGTGATCTCGAAACCCGCCCCGAGGTTCACCGGGTCGGGCCTGTCGTAGCGTTCGGCGGCGAGCGCGATCCCCTCGGCGGCGTCGTCGACGTAGAGGAACTCGCGGGAAGCCGCGCCGGTCCCCCAGACCTCGACACTCTCCGCACCGGTCTCCACCGCCTCGACGAACTTCTTGATCAGGGCCGGGATGACGTGCGAACTCGCAGGGTCGAAGTTGTCACCGGGACCGTAGAGGTTCACCGGGAGGAGGTAGATCGCGTTAAAGCCGTACTGCTGCCGGTAGGCCTGAGCCTGGACGAGGAGCATCTTCTTTGCGAGACCGTAGGGGGCGTTGGTCTCCTCGGGATACCCCTCCCAGAGGTCTTCTTCCCGGAACGGAACCGGCGTGAACTTCGGGTAGGCGCAGATCGTCCCGACGGCGACGAACTTCTCCACGCTTGCCTGCCGGGCGGCCTCCATCAGCTGGATCCCCATGATGGCGTTGTCGTAGAAGAGGGAGCCCGGGTTTGCCATGTTGTAGCCGATCCCCCCGACCTTCGCCGCGAGGTGGATGACAAGGTCGACGTCCTGGACCGCGGTGACGCAGTCCTCCCACCGCCGCAGGTCAAGATCGCGGCTCCGGGGCACCCGAATACTCTCTTTCGTAAATCCGTGCCTCTCAAGCGTCCTCACGAGGGATGAGCCGAGGAACCCGGCACCACCCGTGACGAGGACCTCCATCCCGTCCCCAAACCTCATAGGATCTCACCGATTATACTGCTACATTCTTTTGTGCCGTCACTCCTGAAGAGACCATCGATCTTTCCGAAGTTCTCCCGGAGCTCCATCAGGGATTCCAGGTCATCTGCCCACGAGCCGTCGAGGACGGCCGCCGCCGGGACTTCTCTCCCGATCCCCATAACCTTAACATCCCCGATGAGGTAGTCGTCCTCGGCAAACCCCTCCCTGCTGAAGAGGGCCATCGGGACACCGGCCTGAATCGCCTCGGCGATGGTGCTGTAGCCGGGCTTTGAGACGACGAGATCGCAGGCGGCAATCCAGTCCTGCGTCTCGGTCTCACCGGGCGGAATCCTGACCGCACCGGGCAGGTCAGTCCACGACGGGACGAGGAGGGTGCACCCGGCAAGTGCAGATCGAACGCCCCGGAAGACAGTGGGGTCAAGTGACTGCCCGCCGCCGAGGTAGACGAGCGGCTCCTCCTCCGAAAGACCGCACAGCCGCCGAATCTCCTTCCGGTTCCGGGTCACTGCCCGCGCCACGAGCCCCACCTCCCGCCGATTCTTAAAGACCGCCATGGGTTCGTGGAGCGGGAGCAGAAGAGCGACGTCTGCGGCACGGTAGGCTTCGGCAATCCGGTCGGTCAGTTCGGTCTTTCCGAAGAGGCGGGTGTAGATGAGATGCCAGGTGAAGTTCGAGACACCGAGCGACGGGATTCCGAGTTCTTCCGCGGCAAGGAAGGGCTGCGGGGCGATGTCGGAGAGGACGAGATCGAACCCGCGGTCACGGAGGAAGATCATCTCGGCGGCGATGCATTCCTCCCAGGAGGCGACCCACTGCTCCACCGCCGCAAGCGTCCTCTCCCCGGCCACGGCGGCACCGTCCATCACAACCCCGGGGTCGTTTGGCCTTTGCAGGACCTCGACACCGGGGAGCGAGCAGGACATGAAATCAGCGGGAGAACCAGCCCTGACGACCACTTCAGCGCCCAGGCTCTTCTGCAGTTCCCGGATGAGAGCAATATCCCGCGTCGCGTGGCCGTAACCGAAGTCGCTCGTGTAGAAACAGACCCTCGGCCGCTTCAATCCTTTGTCCACCACCGGTCCGGATACTTCCGGGCGAGGAACGCGTCCCCCTCGCCGGGGGGCTCAAGCCCTGCCTCTCTCAGGTCCGCGTCGACCATGATCTTCGTTAAGTCGGTAAACGTCACGCAGGGCTTCCAGCCGAGTTTCTTCCGGGCCTTCCCGGCATCCGCAATGAGGTCTTCGACCTCGGTCGGCCGGAAGTA
Source organism: Methanoculleus chikugoensis (assembly GCF_019669965.1). NCBI lineage: Archaea > Methanobacteriati > Methanobacteriota > Methanomicrobia > Methanomicrobiales > Methanomicrobiaceae > Methanoculleus > Methanoculleus chikugoensis. The sequence continues at coordinate 1,861,116 of NZ_AP019781.1, forward strand.
CCGGGGATCGATCCTGACGTGCTCCTCCCAGTCGAGGCCTGCGTACGAGAAGGCAGTTTCAAGGTACTCCCGGACAGAATGGCTCTCCCCGGTCCCGATGACGAAGTCCTCGGGCTCTTCCTGCTGGAGGATCCTCCACATGCACTCGACGTACTCCGGGGCAAATCCCCAGTCCCGCCGGGCATCCAGGTTCCCCATGTAGAGATACTTCTCCTTGCCGGCAAGAATCCGGGCGATCCCCCGGGTGATCTTCCTCGTCACGAACGTCTCGCCCCGCCGGGGGGATTCGTGGTTGAAGAGAATCCCGTTTGCGGCAAACATCCCGTAACCGTCACGGTAGTTCCGCGTCATCCAGTAGGCATAGAGTTTGGCGCAGGCATAGGGGCTCCGCGGCCAGAATGTTGTTTCCTCGCTCTGCGGCGGCGGTGTCGCTCCGAACATCTCGCTGCTCGAAGCCTGGTAGAACTTCGTCCCGTTCTCGCTCCTCCTGATCATCTCAAGAAGCCGGGTCGTCCCGAGCCCGGTGACGTTCCCGGTGTACTCGGGGATATCGAAACTGACCCGCACATGGCTCTGGGCCCCGAGATGGTAGACCTCGTCGGGTTTTATATTATAGATGAGGTGGGAGATCTGCTCGTCGTCGGAGAGGTCGCCGTAGTGAAGATAAAGCCGTGCGCCTGTATCGTGCGGATCGGTGTAGATATGATCGATCCGGGGAGTATTGAAGGTCGATGCCCGCCGGATGATCCCGTGTACCTCATACCCCTTATAGAGGAGAAACTCAGCGAGGTAGGAACCGTCCTGTCCGGTGATGCCGGTTATTAAAGCTTTTTTAGATATATTGCTCACCTTCCCGTCTTGACAATCAATAACTAGTTTGTACGTCCGCAATATATGAATATTGTATTGTGAATAACTATGTAAAACGGTGGATTAGTAAGGCCGGGGCAAAAAAGGAACTATATTGGCATTTTGTTCCCTGAATGAGGCGAGACATTTTCACTAACTCTGCGATCGGATTCCGAACGAAGGTATATCGTAACCCGCTTGCCGGGATAACCTCCGCACCTTATTTATGCTCACGCGGAAGGCAGGCGGTTCTTGGGACGTACATCCGGGCCGTGATGGGGCCGTTTTTCTGCGGACATACTAAAATCCTCTCCCAGCGGGATTACCAGGAGATAGAGGAGCACAACCGGGACATCGTCCTTCCGTCAGGTACTAGTAGCCGGCAATCGATGAGATAACTATCATGCTCACCACCCTCATCCTCGACTTCGACGGCGTCATCGTCGAATCCCTCCCCCTGAAGACCGCGGCGTTCAAAAAGATCTTCTCCTTCGCGCCCCCAAAACACCTCGACGAGATCATCGCCTTCCACCTCGAAAACGGCGGGATGTCCCGGTACGACAAGTTCCGCCACATCTACGCAAACATCCTCCACGAAGAACTCACCCCTGAGACAGAGGAGCGGCTCGCGAGCGAATACGTCGCTCTGATCTTTGAATCCATGCTCACCGTCCCGTACGTCGAGGGCGCAGAGGAACTCCTCAGGGACTGCTCGCAGAGAATCCCGCTCTATATCGTCTCCGCGACCCCGGAGGGCGAGATGCAGGAGATCGCCCAGCGCCGGAACCTCACAAAGTACTTCGTCCGGATCTACGGCTCGCCGAAGATGAAAGCCGAGTGCATCAGGGAGATCCTTCTAGAGACCAGCGCGCTGCCGGATGAGGCCCTCTTCGTCGGCGACGCCCCGAACGATTGGGACGCAGCCCGCGCGACCGGCGTTCGGTTCGTTGCGAGGATCCCGCCCGGCGACCCGAACCGGTTTACCGACCGGCCGGGAGTGGAGGGGATCGTGGAGAACCTTCATGAACTCCGGGAGTACCTACGGGAGAACATATGCTCATCCCGATCTCGTACCCCCTGAACCGGAGAGCGCCCCTCTATCCCGGAACGGAACCGCTCGCGATCTCCCGCACAAAGTCCTTTGAAAAGGGCGATGCGGAGGAGAAGAGCCTGATCGCGTTCTCCAGCCATGCCGGGACGCACATTGACCTCCCCCGGCACTTCTGCCCGGGCGGCGGCTCGGTCCAGGGTCTCCTTGCGCCGGAAGCGGTCTTTGAGCCCGCCCGGTGCATCGCGATCCCGAAGACCGGAACGGAACCGATCCGGATCTACGACCTCCTCGAACACCTCGACGCAATCCGGACCTCGCGCGCGCTCTTTGTCCGGACCGGGAGCGGCCGGGTCCGGGGGAGCGACCCGGATGCCTACGCAAACGCGCACCCCTGGGTGCACCACGAGGTTCCGGGCTTCCTCCGTATGGAGAACCCCGCCCTCAGGCTTTTTGGGATCGACGCCATCTCCATCGCCATCCCGGCAGAACCGGAGGAGGGTACAGAGGCCCACCGCGCGTTCCTCTGCGGATCGCCGCACATCTTCCTGCTCGAGGATGTGGACCTCTCGTACGGCAGGCTGCTTGAAGAGTCCTGGACATTGCGGGTCTATCCGGTGGTCTTTGATGACCTGGAGGGGGTGCCGGTAGTGGCGCTCGCGGAGTTCGGGTGAGGAGGGTGCTAGGGCTCTGAAAAAGATCCATCCTGTTCGGCAGAATCGCTCTCTGAAATGTGCTCCTTCATGATAACGGAGAATGTCCGGAGGACAGCAAGATCGTGCTGCAGGATCGCGTACACCTGCTTGAGGTCCAGGTTCCAGTAGATATGGACGAGCACATTTCGGAATCCTGCCAGGTTTGAGAGATCCCTTGCAAGAGGTTCGGGGATGACCCCCTCACCCGCGAGAACCTCGAATGTCTCCCGGTACGTGAAAGGCTTTCTCAATCTCTCCTCTGCAATCACATCGGTCGCTATGTCGATTGCCGACTGAATGGATAGCAGCATGGCATGGTGGATCATATTCTGCGTATCCCGGTCCTGCAGGAACTGCTCTTCAGGGATGCGCCGGTATCGCTCCCAGTCCCTCAGAGCCTCCTCCAGTTCCCGCATATGATGGAAAAGCCTCATTCTCCCACCCTGGCGAGGAGAGCTCTGTCAATCGTATCGTAGAGATATTTCAGATCGAGGAACTGCGCTATCACGTCGGCCTCAAAAGCGATGCGCGTCTCCTCATCCCGGGAGACAAGGAGACGGCCGGTCTTCACTACTTCATACTGGAACTCGACGGGCGCATCATTCAGGAGACGGAGATCGATCTCATACCTCGGCGTGATACACCGCTCAAGGTCGGATGCGATACCCATGGTATATTTGTAGAGTTCATAGGGATCTCTCTCCCCGGAGACAAACAACGCTATATCAATGTCATGGAACTCGCCGTGGCGGAGAAAAGAGCCGTAGAGGTATCCAAGCAGTATATCCTCCCTGCCATCAAGGCATCGGCGGAGCTGATCGACGATCCGCTCTCGGTCAACTTCATCCACTTCTCCTTTCACCTCCCGCATCACCCGGCCCCCCGCAGCGGGTCGATTCCACGTATAATCAGACCTGTCAGCAAAGAGGGTTGCGTCATCCCTGCTCATTAACCCTTCCCTGCGGCAGAACCGGATATCCTGTAGCGGTCGCCTCCTGTCAAAGGACATATGGGAAAACCGTGTGCTGGCCCTGTAGGATGTCTAATACCCAGAGATTGCCCGCGCATGAGGACTGCCGTTCACGCTCCCGGCCCGCACGCGGCCCCCGTCCCCGAAAGAATATCCCGGAGCCGCTCCATCCCAACAGGCTCCGGAATTCTCCTGCCCTCTTCGATGGCGGCCTCAAGCCGAAGGGAGACGGCAACCTTCACCTCGCGGAGCGCTTCCTCCTCGGTCTCGCCGAATGCGGAGCACCCCGGAAGTTCCGGGACCACGGCGATGAACCCTTCGTCCTCATCGCTGTAGATTATCTCGATCGCGTATCTATATGGCATCCTCATCCTCCAGGAGACTGTAACTCTCGATCGTTTTAGATACTTCTCAGAGCGGGTTGGGCTTTGTCTTCCCACCCACGTTCCAGCCCCAGACAGCAAAACTCGGAGTTGTCCCAGAACACCGTTACCGGGAGGGGGCACCCGCTCGCACCTCCCCGGACCCTCGAAGAACTTCGTTCTTCTCATGCTCCTGACCCGAAACCCTTCGGTTTTCTCCAGCTCCGGCCCTTCGGCCCATCGCACCCTTCGGCCAGTCGCACTCCCCGAGTGGCGATATGCGATGGTTCGTAGAACCGGAGCAGGAGCACCGGAGGTGCGGCATCCAATGGGAAGCCGTTTCACCCTCAATGTCCGGGATGAGGGTCAGATGGCAGATTCATAGGGAGTAAGCGCTCCGATTAGGGTATGCCGAAGGTTCGGAGATCTTTTTGGGACGACCTCCTCCATAGCCCGAAACGCTCCCACCTGAGCCCACAAAATCCAATTGTTTAAGAAAAGGAAGTGGATTCAGTTCCCCGGCACCATCCGTTCGAGGTCCTCCTCGACCGTCGCGATCCCCCTGATCCCGAAGTTCTCGACGAGCACTTTCAGGATTCCGGGCGAGACGAAGCCCGGGAGGCGGGGGCCGAGGGTGATATCCTTGACGCCGAGCGAGAGGAGGGCAAGAAGGACGAGCACCGCCTTCTGCTCGTACCAGGCGATGTTGTAGGAGATCGGGAGGTCGTTGATCCCGACGGCGAAGGCTTCGGCGAGGGCCTGGGCGATGACCACCAGGGAGTAGCAGTCGTTGCACTGGCCGGCGTCGAGGACGCGGGGGATGCCGCCGATATCGCCGAGCCCGAGGCTGTTGTAGCGGTACTTCGCGCATCCGGCGGTAAGGATGATCGTGTCCGCCGGGAGGGCCTTGGCGAACCGGGTGTAGTAATCCCGCCCGCTGTACCGCCCGTCACAGCCGGCCATCACGAGGAACCGCTTGATGGCGCCGGACTTCACCGCACCGACGACCGCATCGGCGATGGCGAGGACCGGGGCGTGGGCGCATCCCGTGACCAGGTCGCCGCGGGAGAGATCCGCCGGGGGCTTGCAGCGCTTCGCGTGCTCGATCAGGGCCGAGAAGTCCTTCTTCCCGTCCGGCGACGCGCCGATGTGTTTCAGCCCCGCATACCCGACGAGCCCGGTGGTGTAGACCCGGTCGCGGTAGGAGTCCTTCGGGGGGACGAGGCAGTTCGTCGTGACCAGGACCGGGCCGTTGAACCGCTCGAACTCCTCCCGCTGGAACGGCCAGGAACCGCCGTAGTTGCCGACCAGGTGAGAGTGCTTTTTGAGGCCCGGGTAGCCGTGCGCCGGGAGCATCTCACCGTGGGTGTAGACGTCGACGCCTGTCCCCGCGGTCTGTTCGAGGAGGTCGGCGAGGTCCTTGAGGTCGTGGCCGGTGACCAGGATGCCCGGTCGCGCACCTGCGGCGGTGCCGACCGTCGTGATCGCCGGCGTCCCGTAGGAGCCGGTGTTCGCCGTATCGAGGAGGGCGAGGACCTTCACGCCGACTTCGCCGCACTTCAAGACGTAGCCGACCATCTCGTCGACGGAGAGGTCCTGCAGCGTGGCGGCGAGGCCCTCCTGCATGAAGGACATGACCTCCTCGTCCTCGTAGCCGAGGACGGCGGCGTGATGCGAGTAGGCGCCTATCCCTTTGAGCCCGTAGACAAGGAGGTCGCGGAGCGACTGGAGATCCGGATCAGCGTTCTCCCGTGCGGCGACGATCTCCTGCGCCTTCGCCGCGATGGCCTCAGGGCTTGCCGGGGCCCAGGTGCAGGCCGCAGGCTCCGCATTCCCGGCGGGGGGGAGAGCGTCGCGGATGCAGGCGGCCTCCTGGATCGCTTCCTCAAACCGCGCGGGGTCGAAGTTCACGTTGGTCAGGGTCGCAAAGAGGCTCTCCGCAACGAACCTCCCTGCCCCCGGGTTCCCGCCGCCCTTCTTCATCGCCGCGAGGTTCCGTACCGAGAGCCCCTTGAGGGTGTAGATCAGGACGTCCTGGAGCCCGGCGGTCTCGCCCTCCTTGCCGCAGACACCGCGTACGGTGCAGCCAAGGCCTTTTGCCGTCTCTTCACACTGGTTGCAGAACATTCATGTCACTCCATGATATCTTTTTGATACAAGGTATCTGTTAGATACTAAGGTATAAGGAGGAGAAGGTTTCTCTAATTATACCATGCAGAGCGTCTGCACGGTCAATCGGACCGTCAAGTATCTCGGAAAGAAGTGGATGTTCCTGATCATCCTCGAACTCTACAAAGGAGACGGTTACACCCGGCGGTTCACCGAGGTGAAGGAGCGGCTCCCGGGGATCACGGCGAAGGTCCTCTCGGCCCGCTTAAAGGAACTGGAGGAGGAAGGCCTCGTCGAGAAGCACGTGGAGGCCGGAACCGTCCCCGTCAGAAGCGAGTACACCCTCACCGCAAGCGGGCTTGGACTCGTCGAGGTGATCAAGGATATCAAGCGGTGGGCGCTCCGGTGGAAGATCGAGAACCGGGCATGCGGGGCGCAGGACTGCCACGACTGCGTGTTGTGACGGCCGCGGGCCGGGAACCGGCCCTTCGTCCGTCCGGGTAAGGAGCTGGGGAGAAGTCCCCATAACGCTCAGATGATCCCCATCTCCGAGAGCCTTTTTGGGAGGTACTCCTTCGTCACGAAGTCGAGCCCCCGGCTCGCGAACGCCTGCTGTTCCGACTTCAGTTTCATATCGAGCTGCAGGTTGATCTGGGTGCGCCAGTAGTCGGTTGCAAACCTGGGGTCTGTCAACTCTGCTTTCAGTGCGTTGATGTCCTGCTCCGTGAGGTGGTCGGCGGGGAGGTTGTAGTCGGAGATGTCGGAGGGCTGCACCCCGATGAACTGCGCCTGGGGGGTCGCCAGGATATCCGACATGTGGGCGCTCTTGATAGAGCCGTAGGCGACGCTCGCGTAGATCCGGTAGGACCAGGGGTCGCCGTCGGTGAAGACGACCACGGGAAGGTTGAGCGAGTCGTTGAGACGCCGTAAGACCCGGCGCGTGGAGCGTGCCGGCTGCCCCTTGAGGTGGACCAGGATCGCCCCGTACTCCTCGTCGAACCCGTTCTCCATCAGACGGGCGTACATACCGCCAGTCTCGATGGCGATGACGAACTTCGCGTCGTGGTCGACGAAGTCGAGGTTATCGACGTTGTTCGGGATGGGGTAGCCCGCCTCCCCGACGTCCTCCTGGCAGTGCATCTCCTTGACGCCCCGGCGGGTGGTCTCCCGGATCCGCAGCGGCCCGAAGAGCGAGGCGCCGTCCTCCTCCGGCCGGAGGTGGAACGCCTCCCGCTGGACGTCGGTGATGATCTCGAGATCCTCGATCAGGAGGTTGCTCTCGTCCTGGGCGGTGAACTTCGCCTTCTTCCACCCTTCGGAGATATAGTAGAGTTCTCTCAAGGTCGACGACCGGTTCTCCACGAGCTGCTGCTTCAAGAACCCGATGAGATAGGCCATCTTCAGGATATGGACTGCTCCTTTCTCGTTCGTCGCCGCCCGGGTGCTCTCCTTCTCGCCGTACTTCCAGACCTCGCCTTCGTCGTCGTAGGCGAGATTTCGTTTCGTCCGCGTCGGCAGCCGGATATAGGGCACGACACCGTCCCGCATCTGGTCGTACCATCCACGGGCGATACCAACGAGCCGCTCCTTTGCCAGCGCATCCATCTCTTCCCTAGACATCGAGATCCACCACCACTTTCACGTTATCCTCCACGCCGCGCAGATCGACCGAACCGTCGCCCGATCCCGTGTAGACGATCTGCCAGGCCTCGCCGGCGCCAAGGGTGCGCCGCCAGACCTTGTTGTACTCCCCGTCCATATTGTCGACGAAGTCCGGCCGGGGCACCGCGTCCGCGGCCTCATCGCGGGAGAGGTTGTAGAGGACAAGGGGGACTTCCTTCGCGGTGTAGTTGTTGACGTCGATACAGACCTTCCCGTCGACCGTCCGCTTCTTCGCGACGACCTTGCGCATGATCTTGCCCTCGATCGGGGAGGTGTCGACGAGGGGGAGTTCCACGATCTCGCTCACCTTTGCGGCGATATCGGGGATGATCGAGCATATCGCCCGGGCGCGGTTGTCCTGCTGCTTCGTTTTGTCCCGGCGGTAAAGGTAGGTCTTGAGTTCCCGGCCGAGTTCCTGGAGGACGAGGACGATCTCGCGCTCGATCTCCGGGATGGACGCGACCGCGTCCTTGCTCTCGCTCGTGAAGGGGACGTTCGTGGACGCCACGTGGACCATGATGAGCATCGGCCCCATGGGAAGGCCCTGCTGCGAGAGACCGTAACCCTTCCAGTTCACCTGCGAGACACAGTTCGTGATCGCGCAGGCGCCCTGCTGGTAGAGGAGGGGGACGCGGTTTGCGAACCGGAAGAGCTGGGCGGTACCTTCGGGGGGAACCTTGCCGCCGTAACCGATCGCCGCCTCGATGATGAACGAGTGCCCGCCGTAGACCGCGCTCGGCCGGGTGCGGGCCTTGACGAAGTCGAGCTGGATCTCCTTCTCAAGCCCCCGGCAGATCAGGTCCTCCCCGATGGGGGAGAGGCACTGCTGCGCCGGCGGGGCCGGAACCTTCACGGCCTGCATCGCTTCGAGGAGCCTCTTCAACTCGTCGGCATCGAGTTTGTTCACCTTCCGTGAGGGTTTGAGTTTGGCGAGCGCGATCATCTCGTCTGCGGTCTTCTTCCCGACCCGGGAGAAACTGCCGACGAGGAACTCCTCGACGGTCCCGGTGCTCGCCGCCGCGATCCGTTTCAGCGCCCCGAACTCGATCCCGTGCGGGTGGGGGAGAATGGGTTTCGGGCAGGGCGGGACCTCGCCCGATACCCGTTCGAACGTCGTCACCTCGCCGTCGATATCGGCCGTTATCCGGGCATGCGGGTTGACGATCGCCGTCAGGCGGAGGTAGTCCGCCAGCCGCTTCTTCGCGGCGAGGGTGCTCTTGAACTGGATCTCGATCCGTGTCCCGTGCGTCCGGTCCCAGTCGATCTCCTCGTGGCTGACGATCTCCGGCTCGTTCGTCTCGGTCTTTATCATCAGTTCGAACCGGTGCGCTCTCGCCTTCGCCCCCGTCCGGGAGACGACCAGCGTCGGGATGCCGGTGGTGAGCTGCGCGTACAGCACCGCCGCCGATATCCCGATACCCTGCTGCCCGCGGCTCTGCCGGATCTGGTGGAACCTGGACCCGTAGAGGAGTTTTCCGAAGACCAGGGGGACGTTCTCCGGCACGATGCCGGGGCCGTTGTCCTCGACGGTTATCCGGTAGACCTCGGCGTCGACCCTCTTGATGCCGACGAAGATGTCGGGGAGCACCTCCGACTCCTCACAGGCGTCGAGGGCGTTGTCCACCGCTTCCTTGATGGTGGTGATGATCCCGCGCGTCGGGGAGTCGAAGCCGAGCAGGTGCTTGTTCTTCTCGAAGAACTCCGCGATGCTGATGCTCCGCTGCTGCTTCGCCAGGTCTTCAGCAAGCACCATGCCGCGCTACCTCAGCGATGGCGTCCTCGAGGCTCCTCTCCTGCTGCTCGCCGGAGTGGAGGTCCTTGAGGGTCACCGTCCCCGCCTCGACCTCGCGCTTCCCGAGGACCGCGGCGAAGTCTGCGGTCTTTGCGGCGTGAGCGAGCTGGGCGCCCATCCCCCGCCCCATCAGGTCGGCCTCGGCCCGGATCCCCGCCTCCCGGAAGGCCCGGGCGACCTCGAGCGCCCGCGCCCGTCCCTCCGGCGTGCAGACGACGCCGACGACGGGTTCGTGCGCGAGCGTAAAGTCCCCGATCGAGACCATGACACGGTCGAAACCGATAGCAAACCCGCAGGACGCGACGTCGTCGCCGCCGAAGAGGTGGGCGAGCCGGTAGGTGCCGCCGCCGAGGATCTGGTTCTCCGCGCCGAGGTTCTTCGCGAACCCCTCAAAGACCATCCCGGTGTAATAGTCGAGCCCCCGGGCAATCCCGAAGTCGGGCCGGTAGTCGATGTTCTGGGAGTCGAGGAGCGAGAACGTCTCTTCGATCCGCGCGCGCTCCGGGACGTCGCCGGCGACCTCGAAGACCTCGGAGACGGTGCGGCACTCTCCGAGCGCCGCGAGGGGCTCGGCAAGGTGGGTAAGGTTCTTCTCGACCAGCGCCGCCTCGAGCCCTTGCGGGTCGTGCTTGTCGAGGTAGGCCATGATCGCCCGCTGGTCGCCGGGGTCGAGCCCGGAGAGGAGATGCTTCATCGGCGCGAGGTGGCCGACATGGAGGTCGAAGGTGACGCCGGTCGACCGGAGGGTGTCGTCGGCGAGCATGATCACCTCGGCGTCGGCGGATGGAGTGTCCGCCCCGATCAGCTCGACGCCGAACTGCCAGAACTGCCGGTAACGGCCTTTCTGGGGGCGCTCGTAGCGGAAACAGTCGGCGAAGTAGCACCAGCGGATCGGTTTCGGGAGCACTTTGCCCTCGTTGACGTACATCCGGAGCACCGCCGCGGTCACCTCGGGCCGGAGCGTCAACTGCCTGCCGCCCTTGTCCTCGAAGACGTACATCTCCTGGATGATCCCTTCGCCGGACTTCATTGTGAAGAGTTCAAGGTTCTCGAAGTCGGGTGTGCAGACCTCCCGGTATCCCCACCGGCGGGCCGCTTCCCGCATCCGCCGCTCGATCAGCCGCCGCCGTTCCATCTCGTCGGGTAAAAAGTCCCGTGTTCCCCGTGGTTTTTGAAGCATTCGGTATTCTCCTGAATTAAAGTCTCTTGCGCGAACCCTTATCATTTATGCGCTCCGCACTGCCGAAAAATCGCTTGCGGGCACCCTCGCCGTGCAGCCAGACGTTCTCCCTCTCGACCCGGCCCTGGAGATAGAGGGCTAAGAGAACCAGCCCGAGGCCGAGGTACTCCCACGCTTCGGCGTATGCGGTCACGAAGAAGCCCAGCAGGGCAAGCGCCGTGAAGGGAACCCCGAGGTACGCCGCCTTCCGGTATCCGGCAAGGCCTGTACGGGAGAATATCCGCAGGTCGCGGAGCCACAGGAAAGCGGTGACGGCAACGCCGAACCCTGCGACGTAGGCAAGATAGGACATGAGATGAAGTAATATTATACTTCCACCCCTATTTTTGTTATCGAACTATGCTGCCGAATGCCACCATCAAGGACATCCTCCGGATGTATCGTAACGACGAGGTATCTGAGGACGAGGCGGCGAACGCCCTCGAAGGGCTCCGCATCGAGGTTATCGACGGCATGGCCCGGATCGATGCCGGGCGGAGCGTGCGCTGCGGGATGCCCGAGGTGGTGCTCGCCGAGGGTAAGGAGCCGGAGGCGTTTGCCGGGATCATGCTCGCGCAGGTGAAGGCTGCCGGAAGGTGCATCGCGACGAGGGTCTCGGCGGAGCACCTCGATGCCCTGCGCGCCCGGCTGCCGCCGGAGGTCCGGATGGAGCACCGGGAGGCGGCACGGGCGGTCGTCCTCTCGACGGGGGAGGGGCCCGTTCCCCGGCGGGGAACCGTCGCCATCCTCACGGCAGGGACGTCCGACATCCCCGTTGCCGAGGAGGCGAGGCTGATCGCCGAGGAGATGGGGTGCGAGGTCAGGACAGCCTACGACGTCGGGGTGGCGGGGATTCATCGCCTCTTCTCGGCGCTCCGTGACCTGATCCCGGCCGACGTCTTCGTGGTGGCCGCCGGGCGGGAAGGGACGCTCCCCGCGATCGTCGCGGGGCTGGTCGACCGCCCGGTGATCGGCGTTCCCGTGAGCACCGGCTACGGCTACATGGGCGGCGGCGAGGCGGCACTTGCGAGCATGCTCCAGGCATGCTCGGTGCTTGCGGTCGTGAACATCGATGCCGGGTTCACGGCAGGCGCGTTCGCCGCGCAGGTCGCACACGGGGGTAACCGGGAATGAGCAGGGGTTTCTACGTCGGACGATTCCAGCCCTACCACAACGGGCACCAGTCGGTGCTGGAGCGGATAGCCAGCTCTGCCGACGAGATCGTCATCGGGGTGGGGAGCGCCCAGATCTCCCATACCGTGGCGAACCCCTTCACGGCAGGGGAACGGGTGCTGATGCTCACCCGGTCGCTCGCCGACCTCGACTGCCCGTTCTACGTCATCCCGATCGAGGACGTCCAGCGCAATGCTCTCTGGGCCGCCCACGTCCGTTCGATGACCCCGCCGTTCGATACGGTCTACTCGTCGAACCCTCTCGTCATGCAGCTCTTCGCCGAGGCCGGGGTCGACGTTCAGTCGCCCGATATGTACGAGCGGCTGACGCACTCCGGAACCGTCATCCGGCAACGGATGCTCGACGGCGAACCCTGGGAGCACCTGGTTCCCCCGGCCGTGGTGGACGTCATCCGCGAGATCCACGGCGTGGAGCGGCTGCAGCGGATCGCGGGGAGCGACTGATGGGCGGAACCCTGATGAGTAAGCCCGTCCTAATCGGATGAATCATGTTCAAGCAACTGCGAGACCTCTTCCGGCGAACCGAACCGGAGGAAGGGAGCCTGAAACTCTCGTTCGACGGCCTTCCCGCGTGGCTCGACGCCCGCGAGGAGGAGATCGGGCGCGAACTCTCCGGTGCGACGAATCCGTCGCGCGAGGCGATCCGCGGCATCCTCGATCACCTCAGGGAAGCGGTCGCCGGGATGGAGACGGCCGAAGGCGACGGGGAGGTTCACCCCCGGCTCCGCGACATCTCCAGGAAGGCGCTACCGGGGTTCACGAAGTCCATGACGCAGATCCTCTCCCGCGATCCTTCCGGCGACCCCGAGACGTTCTACGCGACCGCCGCCGAGATCCTGAAGGGCTCGCTCAAGGCGCTGAAGGGGCAGGGGAAGTACCTCTCCTCCGTCTACCCGGACGAGATGAAGGAGGTGCGCGCAGCCGTCAAAGACCTGGGGCGGGAGGTCAACACGATGACCGAGGCAATCGGTCGGGCGCGCGCCGACCGGCAGCGGGTGGAGGACGTGCGGGAGTCGCATGCGTCCATCGTCCGGATCCGCGAGGAGTACGCCGCCGCCGACGGCCAGATGCGGGATTACGGGGCGGCGCTCGCGGAGGCGGAGAGCGCGATCCACAAGGCGGAAGAGGAACTTGCCGCCCTCAAACAGCGCCCGGACTATGTCCGCAAGCAGGAGATCGAGGAGAAGATCCGGGCACTCGACGCCACGGACAGGGAGGCCGGACGGGAGATGGCGACTCTCCTGACCACCGCCACCCACGTCTTCCGGAAGGGCGGGAAGGTAGCAGAAAAGACGGGGGACAGCACGGCTGCCGCGGCAATCGACCGGACGCTCGACGCATATGCGGACGATGGAAAAGACCCGGTCGGCCCGACCGAAGAGGCGATGCCGGTCGTTCTCGCCATGATCGGGCAGGGGGATCTCCCCCTCAAGAACCAGGACGAACTCCGCCTCTTCTCCGACGCCGAAACCCTGCCCGCCGCGATGAAGCGGGCGCTGGAGCAGCAGCAGGACGTCCGGGTGAAGCGGGCGGCAGAGCAGGAAGCCCGGGCCGCGCTCCTGGTGGTGGTCGAGGAGCAGTGCCTCGAGACCGCGCTCCCGGGACTGCGCCGGGAGGCCGAGGCAAAGGCCGCCGCGAAGGGGCGCGCGGAGAGCCAGCGGGAGACGCTGCAGGCTTCGTATGCTGCCGAGGGCGAGAATCTCCGGTCACGCACGGCTGCACTCGCCGGCCGGGATACGGAGGTCGAGGTACCCGAACTTCCGTCCCCCTGATCAGCGAGACGCCGCTCCCACCGGGCGAAACCCTGTTTACCCTCTGCGCATAATTATGGTACAAGGACGGTCGATGACGAACAACGCCACAACACCCGGAACAGAGCCACGCCTCTGGTTAGCAGTCCCTGCAGTCTCGTTTCTGGGAATCGGGATCGAACTGCTGCTCGCATCCGTCGCCTTTCCCTATGCCGTCTGGGCAGGTGTCGCAGGATGCGTGATCGCTTCGTGCATCCTCTGCTACCAGGCCTACCACAAACCCCGGCGGGATCTCGTCTCGCTCTTCACGCCGCTCTTCGCACTTCTCATTCTGGTCATACCCAATGAGATCAGTTCGGGCGGCGTAATCGTGCAGGCGGTCTTCGCGGCAACGATCACCTTCCTTGCAGTTCGGGTAGAGAAAGTGTTTAACGCGCCGAAACTACAGGAGAAGACAATGAAGCAGATGTTAAACGAATATATCGACCGGGTCGGCCCGCTCCTCGCCCGGATAGACGAGGAGACCGGCCATCTGGTCGCACAGTCCCTGCTGACGTATAAGTTCGGGCTTTATCCGAACGCGATGGAGAAGAGCACGGAGGCGCTTGCCCGGCTCGACGCGATCACCCCGCGCCCCGCTCTGCTGGAGCGTGCACTCCTGATCCTCAGGGAGCGTGCAGGCGGTTTCGCCGACTCAAGGGTGACGACGAATCCTGAGCATGTCTTCACGGAGGAGGACTACGACGATCTCGCCGTCCGTCTCTCGAAGGACCAGGTCGATGACCCGACCGTTCTCGACCTCGACAACGCGCTGATCCTGCTCTACGTCGTCGGGATCGAGACCTCCCCCGACGACGAGCAGGCGCTGGAGGAGCACCAGCGCTTCATCATCCAGATCCTGGAAGGGTATAAAGAGAAACTGACCCGATGAGCGGGCTGACCGAGGGGATCTCCTCCGCGGTCTCAGTACGATAGCGGTGCCTACTGTTGCCGGGGCGGCATATGCCACGGTCATATCCTGGAGCGAACCGGGACGCCGCTCCTTTTTGGGTTTCTATTCTGTAAGGGTCTTCTTGTAATTCCCGCCCAATCCTCCGGAGCGAGCCAGAACTCCACTTTTTCTCCAGCATCTTTCCATACAGTGGACCATGGGGATATCGCTATTGGGGGAGGGGCTGTCTCTACCTCATACAGATCTTCTCGTAGCCCCCACCCCGCCCGCGCCTCCGGCGCTCCTCCCCCGCCCACGAGGGGCGGGGGCAGTGTATGGCGATAGCCGGTGGAAAGCCGTGCACGGTTCTTCTCCCGAGTCTCCTCGGGCAGTGGACCGTGGGGATATCGCCATTTGGGGAGGGGCTGTCTCTACCTGATTCGAGGATACTGTCAGCCCCCACCGCCCGCGCTTCGCGCTCCTCCCGCCCCCAAGGGGGCGGGCAGTGCGTGGCGATTGCTGGTGGAAAGCCGTGTACGGTTCTTCTCCCGAGTCTCCTCGGGCAGTGGACCGTGGGAGTATCGCCATTGGGGGAGGGGCCGACGGGGAGGGGCCCCCCCCCCCCCCTGTCTCTACCTTGTAAGACCTTCCGGTAGCCCCCACCCCACCCGCGCCTCCGGCGCTCCTCCCCCGCCCCCGGGGGCGGGGGCAGTGCATGGCGATACCCCCACGAAAGCCGTAACCCCCACGCAAGCCGGGACACCGCACTTTCTCCAACATCTCCCCGGACGGTGAACCTCGGGAGTATCGGCGTTTTCTCTCCGTCCTCCCGATAGAGCAAAATGTGGCCTTCGCTGCTTCGCGCGAGACACTGAATGAGATTGCCGCTAAGGGCGGGATGGCCGGGGACCGCTAAAAGGAGGAGCCTGCATCGAGATACCCCCAGGTAGCCGAATGGCCGTCTCCGGGAAAAAATATCAGAGTGAGTCCAGGCTGATCCCGCTGAACTCGTCGGCGACCGCATTGATGTCTTTCACGCCGAACGCGGTCTGGACGGTGGCGAGTTCGAGGTCGCGCGCCACGTCGCACATATAATCGATGATATCGACCGAGAGTTCCCGCTTCTGCCTAGACTTGCGGAGCTGGTCCACGAGGAACGTCATCCTCTCGGGGGACTCCATCCGGAGCTTGGCGAGGCTCATCACGCACATGTAGATCCGGGTCAGGTTCCTGTCCGTTCCGGTGATGGTGTCGAAGAAGTTCCGGAGGACCTGCGCCTGGTAGACCTCGCCGCTCATGATGATCGAATATTCCTCAAATCCATATAAAAGTCTTCCGATTTGTACCGGTGCTCCGGAGATGCCGGTTCGCTCCCCGGGGCACGGGGAAGGGGCGGTCTCTCCCCGTGCACAGGAACTCACTTCCGGACGCTGACGATCTTGATGATGTCGCCGTTCTTCAGTTCCTGAGTATCCTTGATCCGCATCCCGGTCTTTGCGTCGATGGCGTACAGGAACCCCTCGCCGATATCGGTGTGAACCTGGTAGGCGAGGTCGCGGGAGGTCGACCCGCGCTTCATGAGGAACGCGTCGGGGAGAACCCTGCCCTTGCCGTCGGTGAGTTTATGCTCGTCCTCGACCGGGAAGACGACGATCCGGTCGAGGAGGGTGAAGACCGCGGCGTCCAGCGCCTTCTGAACGCCGGTGCCGTCGAACTTCTGCATGAACTCCGCGACCTTCGCGAGCCCGGCACGCTGCGCGGCGCTGAGGTTCGCCCCGGGGTTCTCGATGAAGTTCCGGTCGCCGGGGAGGTAGCGGACGAACTTCCCCTCCGCGGCCATCCGGAGCGCAAGCTCGCCTGCCGCGCTCGCAAAAATGACGTCGTGCTTCGCAAGCCGCTCAAGGCACCCCTCCGGCGCCAGGTCGGCCTTGTTCCCGACGATCAGCATCGGTTTGCTGATCGCCATCAACTCACGGCAGAACCGGATCAGGTCTTCTTCCCCCGCCGTCCGGAGTTCGATCCCGACCGCCCCGGTAGCGTCGCGGACGTGCTCGTAGGTGATCCCGAGACCAGCAAAGACCTCGGCAATCGCCGCCGCGAGGGAGAAGTCCCTCGCCTGAGCCTGCCGCAGGAGTTTCGCCCAGTTACGCGAGAGGATGCCGTACATCCACATCGACATCTCGTACTGGAGAAACTCGATATCCTTTATGGGGTCGCGCGAACCGATATCGATCGGGTTCCCTTCGGCATCCGTCGACCCGCTGGCATCGACGACCTGGATGACGGCGTCCGCCTGCCGGAGGTTGTCGAGGAACTGGTTGCCGAGCCCCCGCCCGAGGTGCGCCTCGGGGACGAGGCCCGCCACGTCGATCAGCCCGACCGGGATGAACCTGACCCCGTCCCGGCAGTTCTCGCATGGAACCTGCATCTCCCGGCACGGGCAGGCTGTCCGGACGTACGCGACGCCGTGGTTTGCGTCGATGGTCGTGAACGGATAATTGGCGATCTCCGCCTGGGCAAGGGTCGCTGCCCTGAAAAACGTCGATTTCCCACAGTTTGGTTTTCCTGCAATGGCCAGTGTGATCATGAGAACTCCTACCGCACCGTTCGGCTGAGAGTAGTGTTGGGCCATCCACCATTTATCACCTTCTTTCCCCGCCGTAGCGACCCCGGCCGTTCCGTTGCAGCCCCAATCATCGGTACGGGAGATTCAATTAGGAGCAACGACAACATGACTGCATGGGCTTCGTAACCCGGAATACCTACTACTTCGATGCGCCGGGTGGAGAGAACACTCGCGACGCCGCCCGGTTCGCCGTCGAGCGGGCGCGGGAACTCGGCGTCAAAAAGATCGTTGTCGCGAGCAGCAGCGGCCGGACGGCGCTTGCCTTCCGGGATGCAATGGCGGGAACGGACCTCGAACTGATCGTCGTCACCCACGCGGTCGGGTTCTCAAAGCCCGGCGAGTGGGAGTTCTCGCCGGAGGCAGCCGGGACTCTCCGGGCGGAGGGCGCGAAGATCGTCACCGGCACGCACGCGCTCTCCGGGCTCGAGCGCGCGATATCCCGCTCGCCGAAACTCGGCGGGAGTTCCCGCACGGAAGCAATCGCCGAGGCATTGCGGCGGACTGTCGCGGTCGGCCTGAAGGTCGCGGTGGAGTGCGTCCTCATCGCGGCGGATCAGGGAGCGGTCGGCGTCGATGAAGAGGTGGTCGCGGTCGGAGGCACTGCGACCGGCGCCGATACCGTCTGCGTCATCCGTCCCGCGCATACCGCAACGTTCTTCGACCTGCAGGTGCGCGAGATCGTCGCCATGCCGAGGAACCGGTGAACATGACGCTCGAATCGGTCACCGGTGCCGCCGGACTCCTCCGGCAGCACCCCGTCCTCTGGTCGGTCGGCCTCGTCATGGGCGCTCTCGCGGTTCTCAACCTCGTCATCCCTATCTACGGCGGGGCGTTCTACACGGAGCCTCTGGCGCTCCTGCAGGTTCTCGTGACGCCGTTTTTAGCCGGCGGCGTCTACGGCACGATCCGTGCGGAGAACTTCTCCGTCGGCGAGTTCGTGCAGTCGGGGAAGACCTACTACTTCCGGATACTCCTCCCGGCGCTGGTCATCTTCTTCGCGGTCATCCTGACCATCATTCTGCTCGCGATACCGCTCGCGCTCATCGGTGCCGGAGCCGCCGCAACCATGGCTCCGCTCCTCCTCGGGGTCATCCTCTCGATCGCCTTCTTCACGTTCTTCTACGACACCGTGGCGGTCTTTGAAGAGACGGGCGTCTTTGAGTCGATCCGGCGGAGCATCGAGTTCGTCATGAACAACCTCGGCAGCGTTCTCGTCTTCTACCTGACAAACATCGTCGTCTTCGCGGTGCTCGGCTTTTTGGCCCTCTTTGCCTGGACGGCTCTCCTCCTGGAGAAACTCGAACCGCTCACCACCATGAGCCCCGACGAACTCCAGGCTGTGATGCCGGAGGATCTCCTCGCGCTCATCGGGACGGAGGGGATATGGATCACCGCGATCGTCTATGCCGTCGTGATCGTGCTCTTCTCGGTCTTCCTCTACGCCTACAAGGCGAGTTTCTTCAGAAACCACGCGGGCGTCTCCCAGATGCAGCAGGGAGAGTACGACGAGAAGGGGCGCTGGTATAAATACTGACGTGGCCGGAGAGGCGTTTTATTCTTTTTTTCCTCGTGCCCGATTGATAGAGTGAACCGTGGAGACGGGGACAACTCGCACCTGACGGTGCTCATGCTCCGGTTCTACGAACCCTCGCACCCCCACCACCGATCACTACCCATAAAACCCCTCGCGGCTAACGCCTCTGGATGAAAGTGATGGTCGGGGGGACGTTCGATCCCCTGCATGCCGGGCACCGGAAACTCCTCTCCCGCTCCTTCGAGCTTGCCGGGCCCGATGGAGAGGTGATCATCGGGTTGACGACCGACGAGTTTGCCGGTGCAAAGGTGCACCCCGTCCACACCTACGAAAAACGGCTTGAGAACATCACGTTGTTTATCCG
The DNA here is from genome assembly GCF_019669965.1 of Methanoculleus chikugoensis. NCBI lineage: Archaea > Methanobacteriati > Methanobacteriota > Methanomicrobia > Methanomicrobiales > Methanomicrobiaceae > Methanoculleus > Methanoculleus chikugoensis. Next base: position 1,880,221 of record NZ_AP019781.1, read on the forward strand.
CGAACACGGCTACACCGCAACGTGGACGGTCGAACCGCTTGCCGACCGCTACGGCAGCGCCATCGTTGCGGACTTCGATATCCTCGTCGTCTCCGAGGAGACCTTCCCGGTCGCCGTGGAGATCAACGAAATCCGGCGCGAGCGCGGGAAAAGAAAGGTGGACCTTCACGAGATCTCGTGCGTCCTCGCCGAGGACGGCCGGCGGATCTCGAGCACCCGTATCTGCCGGGGCGAGATCGACCGGCACGGACGCCTGATCAGATGATGTGGTTTGCGATATCGTCCTTGATCAGCCAGTCGCAGTAGAGGCAGTGCAACCCCTTGTCGAGCACCTCGAACGTGCTCGCGACAGGCTCGTTCGTGTTCGTGATGCAGCCGGGGTTCGGGCACCTGACCACGCCCCGGAGGATCTCCGGGATCTCCACACCCTTCTTCTCCACGACCTTGTAGTCGCGGATGATGTTGATCTTCGCATGCGGCGCAAGCAGGGCGATCCGGTCGACCTCCTCCGTCCGGAGCTCGCGGTTCTCGATCTTGACGATATCCTTCTTCCCCATCCGCTTGCTCTCGACGTTCGTCGCGATGCTCAGGCATTCCCGGGTCGACCCGGTGATACCGAGGATCCGGAGCACGTTCAGCGCCTCGCCGGCCGTGATATGGTCGATGACGGTGCCGTTCTTGATGGGGCTGACGAGCAGCCCTCTTGAGGGATCTTTCCGGCTCATCTCATCACCTCGTGGAGGAGCGCCATCCTGACGGGGACGCCGTTCCTCGCCTGCTCGAAGTAGCGTGCGTACGGCGTGCGGTCCACCGCCGGGTCGATCTCTCCCGCGCGCGGGAGCGGGTGGAGGATCATCAGCCGCTCTTTCACGCCGTCGAGCAGGTCGGTCGTGATCCGGTAACTGGACGCGACGTTGTAGTAGGATGCCGAGTCCGGGAACCGTTCGCGCTGGATCCTCGTCACGTAGAGGACGTCGAGTTCCCGGATCGCCTCCTCGACGTTCGGGTGCTCGACGACCTCCATGCCGCGCTCCCGGAGTTCAAGGGCGATGTTTGCCGGCATCTCGAGCCCCCCCGGTGCAATCGTGTGCAGCGTGACGCCGTAGAGGGAGAGGGCAAGTGCGAGCGAGTGCGCCGTCCTGCCGTAGCGGAGATCCCCTAAAAGCCCGACGTCGATCCCGTCGACCGGCATCGACTGCCTGATGGTGTAGAGGTCGAGCAGCGTCTGGCTCGGGTGCTGCCCCGCGCCGTCGCCGGCGTTGATGATCGGCACCGAGGCGAACTCGCTTGCGAGCCTGGCCGCCCCCTCTTTCGGGTGCCGGAGCACGATGGCGTCCACGTAGCTGCTTATCACCCGGATGGTGTCTGCGAGCGTCTCTCCCTTGACGATGGAACTCGCCTCCACGGAGTCGACGCTGATCGACTTTCCGCCGAGCCGGGCCATCGCCGTCGCGAACGACATCCTTGTCCTGGTGCTGGGCTCGAAGAAGAGAAGCGCAACGAGTTTTTCGTCAAGCATTCCGGGCCGATAATTGCCGGTATCGAACTCCTGCGCCCGGTCGAGCAGGTAATCGAGATCGCTCCTTTCAAAATCGCGGATCGAGATAATGTGATACATCGTGCGGCTACCTTCCGGGGCATTTGATCCGGCACGGGAGCCCGGATTATTCCGCCCCTCTTCTCTCCTGCATAATGGTTCGCCGCGCACCCACTAAATACCTTTTTTTCGGGTGCGTGGGTCTACCCCCATGACAACCTTTCTCATCTCCGCCCGCCTCATACTACCATCTGGAGCTGGAGCACATGTCTGAGGAGAATGTAGAGTACGCGCCTGAGGTCTGCTGCCACTGCGAGGGGGCCGGGTGCATGTACTGCAACAAAAAAGGCACGGTGATGGTGCCGCAGCCATCGCAGAGGTGCAGGCACTGCGATGGGGACTGCTGCATCTATTGCGGCTATACCGGGTGGGAACACCCGCTGAAGGAATGAAACCCCCTATCTGGCAGAGTTCGTTGGCGGCATGATAATGGGGCCTCCTCCGCATGGGGGTGGATATGGCGCCCCTTCGTCAGGATCACGTTCATCCCCCGCAATGTACCCTGCTGGAGGTGGGTTAACATGACCACGTCGTACGCTGCAGGGACTGGGCGCTCGCCCTCCCGTAACCCTGCAACAGTCGATCAACCACCTTTCTCGTCTGTTCACGAACTGCTTCAAGGGTCTTGGCCGGATCCCATGGTGGGTAATGGTATTATAAAGCACGATAGTGTTCTGGGCTGTGGTGAGGACCATGATGTTTGTGGCTACTCTCGTACATACGCCTGAACTCTGTCTTGCAAGGAAGGAATTCATTCCTGAAACCAGGCTCTGGATCGATGGAATGGAGGATTCAGCGAAAAAACTCGGTGTAAAGGTTCACGGAGCGTATTCCTGTCCAACTGAGCATACGCTCTACTTTGTACTCGAATCGGACGACTTCAAATCTATTACCGCATTCTTCTCAGGCATAATGCTTACCAATAATAACGGGCGAATATCCCCTGTAAATCCTATCAAAGTATCCGCTGAAATTCTTATCAAGTGAAGCGGGTGCTCCTTTTCGGAAAAAGAACGAATTTTATTTTTCACCCGCTCTCGCCCTGTCCACGCCATGTCCTGATCGCATCACACCCCTGACTCCAGTCAGGGGCAGTTCACTTTCTTGCGACCGTGATGTAGCCGCTGTGGCCGACCCGGGTCGACGGCCGGGTTCCCCGGGCGGAGCGCGTCAGTTCCCGTTCCATGCACTCGTAGCAGTGGACGTCGCGGAAGAGCGGCGCTGCGGCGTCGAGCGCGACGAACGTGTGTTCGAGGAACGGCGTGTAGCAGGAGAGATAGCCGCCGGGCGAGAGGAGCGAGAAGGCGTGCTCCACGTGTGCCGGCGTTATCGTGAGGTCGAGGTGCACGACGTCGAACTCGCCGGTCGCTTCGAGCATATCGGCAGCGACCACCTCGACGTTATCGAGGCGGGCGTTTCGGATGTTCTTCTCCGCGAGCCGGGCAAACTCCGGCCGCACCTCGTAGGTCTTCACGCTACGGGCAATGCTCCCGAAGTAGATTGCGGCGACGCCGCTCCCGGTTCCGGCGTCGAGGACATGGTCGTCGCGGTTCATCCCCGTGTAGGCGATCACCATGCCGATGTCCTTCGGGAGCATAGGCGCGCCGCTCCGTTTTGCGTGGACGAAGAAGTCGGTTGGCCGGGGGCGCAGCACGGTGAACGGGATCTCGAGGTGAGTCCGGATCTCTTCTCCCGGGTTCATGCCCACGAGCGCCGATAGATCGATCATCCCCCGGTCGGTGGAGAACTTTCCTTCGCCCGCCGTCACGAAGTACTCGCGGTCATTGCCGACGAGCAGAAGACGTTCGCCGGTCTCGATCATTGCTGCGCGAGTTTCAGGATCGCTTCGGCGATGTCGCCGCGGGTCTCGACGAGCGCCGCCCGTGCGGCCTCCTCGGTTGCCCCGGCCTGCGATGCGACGAGGGCAACGTCGTCGTCGGGGATCTCCGGGACGGCCTCCTCGAACCGGGCCTCCCCCGTGAGCTGGTAGGTGGTGGTCCCCTGCATGGTGGTCGCAACGACCTGGGCATCGTCAAAGACGTAGTTTCCCGCGGGAGTGTAGATGACGACCTTCTCGACGCCCTCGATCTCCTCCATCTCCATGCCCATCTGCTTCATCATCTGCTTCATCTTTTTCGGGTTTATCTTTCCTGGAAACATTCGGAACCTCTCCCCTGCCGTACTTTTACCGCTACACCGTAATTAAATGCCAGCATCTCCCGCCCGGAGAGCAGGGCCGCTCCGGTGGCGAGGAGGACGTCGTCGCCGGTCACCACCAGCACCTCGTCTCCTGCACGGATGCCCTCGTCGGCAGCGACGACGTGTTTCGCCATCGCGTTCTTCCCGTCAGCGACGAACGGCGCCACGTCCTCCTGCACCGCCACCCGGTAGGCCGGGGAGGCGAGATGGGCGGCAAGGCGCTCCGCTGCGGCTATCCCGAGGGTCAGGCGGCCGTCCTGCGCGCGAACGGTCGCAAGCCTCTCCTTTCCGAGGCGCACCTGGCGGATGCGCCCGGTCGTCGAGAACTGGAAGGCGCACTCGTCGGGGAAGATCGCGGCACCGGCTCCTGCGCCGAACTGGAAGTCAGCTATCGTCCGGATCCGCCGAAGCGAACTGTCGTTTGAGTATTCGGTTGACACCATCAACAAACTCCTCTTCTGTATCGTGGGGGATGAATGCTCCGGCGGCGATCCGGTGCCCGCCGCCTGCGCCGCCGACCTCTGCCGACGCCTCGATGAGCGCCTCGCAGAGATCGACCCCGCGGCCGAGCACCCACTCGTTCGTCCGCATCGAGACCTTCGTCACCTCCGGCTCGTCCACCATCGCGGCGAGCACCATCATGGGCTTCTTCCAGTTCAGTTTGGAGAGCGCCATGCCTGCCCCGATCCCGACGATGGTGTCGGGAAAGCGGTTGCCGGTGTGGACGTACTGGAGGTGGGACAACTCGGTCACGCCGGTATCGAGGATGTACTGGAGCAGGTCGCGGATGACCGTCCGGTGGTGGGCGAGCATCTGCTCAGCGTCGCGATAGGCCTCCCCGCGCTCCCCGTGGCAGATGCTGCTCCCTATCCGGGGTTTTGCCCACCGGCCGCAGGCGTTCAGGAGGGTGGCGTACTCGGAGGCGTTCCGGAGCGGCGTCCGCTCCGGTTCGTCGGGGAAGATGTAGGTCTCGGCGAGCAGGCGGTCGGTCTCCCTCCCGTGGGCGATGAGTTGCTGGGCAAGGGCGCTGATGATCGTGCGCCGGTCCTCGAACGGGAGTTCTTCCCAGACGAGCCACCCGCCCCGCGGGTTCTTCAGTTCGACGCCGAGCCGCTCGAGGAACCGGAGTGCTGCGTTCGTGTTGTTCGAGATCCCGTCGATATAGGGGTCGTCGCAGTAGCCGAGGCAGACGTGGAGCGGGCGGGTGGACGTCCCGTAACAGTTCAGGTCGCGGCCCCGCACGAGGATGTTGCCGTACTCCACGCCGTCCTGGACGATCTCGCGTGCCGGACCGACCAGCCCGCAGTTCTCGCGGGCCATCATGTCCCCGACGTTCCCGATGACGGCGAGTTTCGCGAGGTCGATGTTCGTGGAATCGAGCGCCTTCGCGACCAGATACGCGATCCCGGCGGCGCTCATCCGGGTGATGCCGTAGTCAAGGCTGTTCACCTGGGGGTAGGCCGTGCCGGAGGGCTGGCCGACATGGTGGTCGAGGATCAGGACTTCGTCCGCGCAGAGACCGTGTTCCTCAAGAAGGCTCTGCTGCCCGGCCCCGAGGTCGGCGAAGAGTTTCAGGGAGCTGTCCTTCGGGACGTGGCGCATCGCCATCGGTTCGAGCTGGCGGACGAAGACCGATTCGACCGGCTTCTGCTCGCGGGCAAGCGCCTGCGCAAGGATCGCCTCCGTGCTGATGCCGTCGGCGTCGATGTGGGAGACGATCGTCACCGACTCCGCATCACCGATGATATCCGCCGCTCTCCGCAGATCGTTCTCGAAGCCCATCTCCATAGTAGTGCGTCGTGAAGTGTCAATAAAGCATGGGGGTGCGGAGAGGGCGAAGGTTTGGGGAGGTCGGCGAAATGGAGAACTGGAGCATGAGTGGCTTGAGTCTTCAAACGACGGACCATGTAACCCGCACCCACTGGTGCTTACATTCCTCCCGGTTGCACATGCCCTTACACGGATTCCCACCGGATATCGCCACTGGGGGAGGCGGCTCGCGGGGAGGGGGGAGCATCCCCCCTCCCCTGTCTCTACCCGGTAAGGCTCTTCCTGTGACCCCCACTCGAAGACCTTCGGTCTTCTCAAACTCCGGACGTCCCGTCCGTCGCACCCCGCCCGGCCTTCGGCCTCCTCACCCGCACCTTCGGTGCTCATGCTCCGGCCCTGCGGCCCATCGCACCCCTCCCCAGGGTGCGGGGGCAGTGCGTGGCGATAGGCGATGGTTCGTTACGCAACTGATCGGAGGCCGGGAGCGTGGGCACCGTGAGGCGCGAAGAATCGGAGCCGGAGAAAACCTGAGATCCTGGACTGGCAGCTGGCCGAAGGTACGACGTTCTAACGGAATGCGACTGTCCTACGGGCAGGAGCTCGAATACCAAAGGTGCGACTTCCACGGAAAATCCGCGTGAGGCACGTGCGGTCGAGAACAATCCTGGCACCCGTGGGTGTTGCCTGTCAACGCTGCTTTAAACCAACAGCCCTCCCGGCGTTTCTCCAGTCAGAAACTAAAACTATCTAAGAAAGAAAAGCCAAGCACCGATCAGACAATGCTCCTGGAGGGACGGGACATGACGACAAGCGATATGCGGGAGTTTCTGGAGACCGGCGTTATCGACGCCGGGCGGATGAGAGCGGTCGAGGGGAACGCCGTTGCGCTCGGCTACCCGTCGCTTCTGATGATGGAGAGCGCCGGGAGGGCGGTCGCGAACGCCGTCCTCGCCCAAGGTCCTTCCCGGGTCCTCGTCCTCTGCGGGAGGGGAAACAACGGCGGCGACGGGATGGTGGCGGCCCGCTACCTCCAGCACCTCGATGCGGTCGACGTCGTCTATCCCGACTGCGGCTCGACGACTGCCTCGGCCGCCGCCCAGCTCGCTCTCCTCCGGCACTGTTCCGTTGCCCTCCACCCCGTCCGGTGTGCCGCAGACGTCGAGGCGCTCTCCCGCCTCTTTGACGGCGCCGACGTCATCGTCGATGCGATGCTCGGCACCGGAGCGTCGGGCGCAGTGCGGGAACCGCTCGCGTCCCTCGTCGCCCGGGCGAACGGAAGCGGCGCCCCGGTCCTCGCCGTCGACACCCCCACCCCCGGCATCCGTGCGAGCCGGATCCTCTCGTTCCACCGCCCGAAGGTTGAGGGCGCGGACGTCGCGGATATCGGCATCCCGCTCGAGGCGGAGGTATTCACCGGCCCGGGAGACCTCACGCTTGTCCCGTCACGGAGATCGGAGGCCCACAAGGGCGCCGGCGGCGAGGTGCTCGTCGTCGGGGGCGGGCCCTACCAGGGGGCGCCCTACATCGCGGCGATGGGAGCGCTCCGCGCCGGGGCCGACATCGTGCGGGTGGCTTCGCCTGCGTACATCCCCATGCCCGACCTGATCTACGAGCGGCTGGAGGGGAAGGCGATCACCGTCGACCACCTGGAGACGATCCTCTCCCTCGTCGACCGGGCGGATGTCGTCGTCTGCGGCATGGGCCTCGGGAAGGAGAGCCACGACGTCGTGCTCGCCGTCGCGGAGGCGGCGGAGAAGGCGGTCTTTGATGCCGATGCGCTCGCCCGCCCCCTACCGGCGGCGAAAGAGACGGTCTACACCCCGCACGCAGGCGAGTTCGCCCGGATGACCGGGGCGGAGCCCCCGGCGGGTCCTGTCGCGCGCGGCCGGTGCGTGAAGGCCGCCGCAACGACCGGGACCATCCTGCTCAAGGGCCCGGTCGACGTCGTATCCGACGGTTCGCGGGTCAGGTTCAACCGGACCGGCACCCCCGCCATGACCGCCGGCGGGACGGGCGACCTCTTAGCCGGCATCGCCGGCGCGCTCCTCTGCCATCTTCCCGCGTTCGAGGCCGCCTGCCTCGCCGCGTACGTGAACGGCAGGGCCGGCATGCTTGCCGCGGAGGGGCGGGGAAGCGGCCTGCTCGCGACCGATATGCCTGACTACATTCCAGAGATCCTCTTCCGGCCCCCCGCACCGGAATGACCTCCCGATAGCCGCCTTCTTTTATCCCCTGAAAAAGAGAAGATCTCCTGCGATACACATGAGCGAGTCCGGCGAACACGGTAAGACCCCGGTCTTCACCCACATCGAGAACGACCGCGCACAGATGGTGGACATCTCGGGAAAGACCGAGGTCGTCCGGGAAGCGGTTGCGAGCGGCAGGATCTACCTCCGGAGCGAGACGCTCCGCGCCATCCGGGAAGGGACTACAGTCAAAGGCAACGTTTTAGCGACCGCACGGGTGGCGGCAACCCTCGCGGTGAAGGATACGCCGCGCCTCATCCCCATGTGCCACCCCATACCGCTTGCAGGCATCACCATCGACTTCGAGGAGGGCGACGGCTACATCGAGGCGACCGCCCGCGTGAAGTCCTACGGGAGGACGGGTGTCGAGATGGAAGCGCTCACCGGCGTCTCCGTCGCCCTCCTCACCGTCTGGGACATGGTGAAGTCGGCGGAGAAAGACGAGAACGGGCAGTATCCCGTCACCCGGATGGATGCCATCCGCGTCGTGGAGAAGCGCAAGGGAGTGTAATGCACTGCGGAATCGATCTTCCCACATGCCCCTTTGTGTGAAGGATCCGGTATCACGCGAAGCCGCGAAGAACGGTAGATGGGTTACCGGAAACTCTCCTTCGCGGCTTCGCGCTCTTCGCGTGAGGCCGTATCATCGCTTATAGGCCATTAACTCACGCGAAGTGCGAGCGCAGCGAGCTTGAGCACCGTAGGTGCGAGCCGCGAAGGACGCGAAGTTCGGTAGAGGAGTGCTGCAACTTTCCTTCGCGGCTTCGCGTCCTTCGCACCTCGCACCTTCGGTGCTCATGCTCCGTTCTTGCGGAACGTCGCACCTCGCACCTTCGGTGCTCATACTCCGTTCTTGCGGAACGTCGCACTTCGAAGACCTTCGGTCTTCTCAAACTCCGGATGTCCCATCCGTCGCTCTTCGCGTGAGGCAAAATCTCAGAATAAGGCGAGTCAATATGCCGGAGCCCCCGGTGGGCGCGGGACCCCGGGGGAATCCTTTATTTGTGCTCCCGTCAACCTGTTAGGAACCACGGGATACGTCCCGGAAAGGAATGTGGCGGAAACGCTGAACCTGAGGTGATTCTAAACATGGCAAAATCGATGTATGCCTACGTACGTGAGGCATGGAAGCGGCCCGACCGGTCGGAAGTGAAAGCCCTCCTCTGGGAGCGGCTCCAGACCTGGCGGCGCGAAGGGAGTATCGTGCGCGTGGAGCACCCGACCCGGATAGACCGGGCCCGGTCGCTCGGCTACAAGGCCAAGCAGGGGATCGTCGTCGTGCGGGTCAAGGTCCGCCGCGGCGGCCGGAGGAAGCCCCGGTACATCCGCGGGCGCAGGACCGCACGCATGGGCATGCGCCGGATGACCCCGGCAAAGAGCCTGCAGCGCATGGCCGAGGAGCGCGCATCCCGCAAGTTCCCGAACATGGAAGCCCTGAACTCCTACTGGGTCGGTGAGGACGGACGCTCCAAGTGGTTCGAGGTCATCATGGTCGACGGGCACCACCCGTCGATCAAGAGCGACCGCAACCTCGCATGGCTGGCGAACCCGGCTCACCGGGGCCGGGCAGAGCGCGGCAAGACCTCCGCCGGCATTAAGGGGCGCGGGATGCGGACGCGCGGGCGTGGAACCGAGAAGACGCGCCCGAGCATCCGTTCTCACGCGAACCGCGGCAAATAACTACTTTTTTTTCATACGGCCTACCCACGATGAAGATCACAGATGCCGGTATACATCCCTATCCTGCCGGTGACTCGACGGTTGCGCGCATGGCGCTCGAAGCGGCAGGACTCGGGTTCGATAGCGTCGTCGTTATCGGAGATGCCGCGCATCGGCCTCCCGGCATCGAGGTTCTCCGGGGAGCCGTGATCGGTGCCTCGTCCGTAAAAGAGGTTCTCAAACGGGTGCGCGATCCCGCCGTCCGGCGGGCCGACATCGTCTACGTCGACGCCGGGGATATCTCCTTCAACCGGGCGGTCGTCTCCGTCAAAGAGGTCAATGTCGTCAGGAGCATCCATGCCACCCGGAGAAACGCCTTCGACCACGTCGCCGCACGGACGGCGGCGGAGCAGGGCGTGGCGGTGGACATCTCGATGGCTCCCATCATCCACCTCCGCGGGACGAAGCGCCAGAGGGCGCTGCAGCGGTATGCGGACATCCTCTCGTTGCAGCGCCGATACGGCTTCCCGCTGACGATATCGTCGGACGCCCGGTCGATACTCGGACAGCGATCGGTTCGCGAGATCCGCGGTCTCTGCGCACTCTTCGGCATGACCGGGGCGGAAGTGACCGAAGCGTTCTCGTCCGTCGGCCGGATCGTCGAGCCGCACCGCCCCGTGAGAGTGGTCGAATGAGGCCGAGACCGCCGGCGATGCGGACGAAACGGCGCTACATCCTGGCGCGGATCCTCCCCTACGGAGTGCAGGTAGACCAGAAACAGGTCTACCTCGCGGTCATCGAGGCCGCGACCTCGCTCCTTGGCGATGCGGCCTCCGGCCTTGCGCAGCCCGCGGTGGTCTTCTGCGAAGGGGGATACGTCGTCGTCCGGTGCCGGCGGGGAACCGAGAAGGATATCGCCGTCGCGCTTGCAACGGTCACCACGGTCGCCGACGAGCGGATCGCGCTCCGGACGGTCGCCACCTCGGGGACGATCCATGCACTGCGGCGCCGGATGAGACCGATCCAGCATCTCTCCGGGGACGGGGAAGTGAAGATCGGGGAAACTTATTTCGCGGTCTATCGCTATCCGCGTCAAAAGGTTGATTTGGTTGAAAAAGGTATTAAGCATCAGAAGTCATTGTTTTTCACCGAAGGCGATTTGGAGGAACGATAATGCAACCACAATATCAGATGGGATATGACCGGGCGATCACGGTGTTCAGCCCGGACGGAAGGCTTTACCAGGTCGAGTACGCCAGAGAAGCGGTGAAACGAGGCACGACGGCCGTCGGAATCAAATGCAGCGAAGGCGTCGTGCTGATCGTCGATAAGAGGGTGACGTCCCGTCTCCTTGAACCAGTCTCCATCGAGAAGATCTTCAAGATTGACTCGCATATCGGCGTTGCGTCCTCCGGCCTCGTCGGCGATGCGCGGTCTCTCGTGGACCGGGCCCGGGTCGAGGCACAGATCAATCGTGTCTCCTACAACGAGCCGATCAACGTCGAGACCCTCGCGAAAAAGCTCTGCGACCATATGCAGACCTACACCCAGTTCGGCGGTGCACGCCCCTACGGGACCGCTCTCCTGATCGCAGGAGTCAGCGACGGGGAGGCCCGTCTCTTCGAGACCGATCCGAGCGGCACGCTGCTCGAGTACAAGGCGACCGGCATCGGCACGGGCAGACCTGCCGTCATGAAGGTATTCGAGGACGAGTACCGGGAGGATGCGGACTTCGCCGGCGCCATCGGGCTCGGGATCAAGGCCCTGCACGCCGCGACGGAGGGCAAGCTCGACGTGGGCGCCATCGAGATCGGCATCGTCTCCATCGAGACCCGGGAGTTCCGGAAACTGGAGAAGGACGAGGTAAAGGCATACGTCGACCAGTTCGAAGAGTGAGCGTCATCCGTATGATTCCTCTCGACCAGGCAGTAGTAGCGCGGCTTGAGAGCCACGGAGAACGGTTCGAGGTCCTCGTCGACCCCAACCAGGCCATGCGCATCCGGCAGGGCGAAGAGATCGACCTGGAGAATGTCGTCGCCGCCGACTCCATCTTTTCGAACGCCGCCCATGCCGAACGGGCCTCCGAAGAGGCTCTCCTGAAGGTCTTCAAGACGACCGAGTTCGAGCAGGCAGCGCTCCGGATCATCCAGAAGGGCGAGATCCACCTTACGGCGGAGCAGCGCCGTCACCTCATCGCGGAGAAGCGGAACCGGGTCGTCACGTTCATATCGAGGAACGCCGTCAACCCGCAGTCAGGGTTCCCTCACCCGCCGCAGCGCATCGAACTTGCGATGGAAGAGGCGAGGGTGAACATCGACCCCTTCAAGTCCGTCGAGGAGCAGGTCAAAGACGTGGTCAAGGCGCTCCGCCCGCTCCTCCCCATCCGGTTCGAGGAGATCCGGATCGCCGTGAAGATCCCGGCGGATTATACCGCAAGGGCGTACGAGATCACGACCGCGGGGACACTCGAACGGGATGAGTGGCAGAAGGACGGATCCTGGATCGCGGTCGTCAGAATTCCAGCGGGTATCCAGGAGGAGTTCTACGACCTGGTGAACAAGGTTTCCAAGGGGAATGCGGAGACCCGGATCGTCGAACGGGTGTCGTGAGTAACTATATTAATCGACAGCACAAAAATTAGAGGACATACAAGAGGTACGCGAAATGGCAAGTCGCAAACAGAGTGCAAAGGGCAGGGTAGTCGGAAGTTCCGGGCGTTTCGGCCCGAGGTATGGCCGGTTTATCCGGAAGAGAGTCAACCAGATCGAGGCGGTCTCCCGCGCGAGCCATGCGTGCCCCCGCTGCGATCAGGTAGCGGTCAAGCGTGAGGGAACGGGCATCTGGACGTGCCGCAAGTGCGGATTCAAGTTTGCAGGCGGCAGCTATGTCCCGGAGACGCCGGCGATGCGCATCGCCGCGCGGAGCATCGAGCGGTCGCTGCAGAAGGAGGGGTAACCGGTCGTGGCTGCCTATAAGTGCGCTCGCTGTAAACAAAAAGTGGAGATTGACGTCAATATACGCTGCCCCTACTGTGGGCACCGCATCCTCTTCAAGGAACGCGGAGCCGGAATAAAAGATCTGAAGGCTCGATGACGGTCGTCACGACGTCGCGTAAACCGGCTCCCGAGGTGCGCACCCTTGCGCGGGACATGGCGTTCTCGATCGGCGCCGAATACGTCACCCGCGGCAAAGCGGGCATGGGCGACCTCTTTTCCCATGACGGGCCGGTTCTGATCGTCTCGAAATCCGGCCCTTTTTTTCTGATTCAGGTGTATGACGGCGGAGAACCGGCGGCGGAGATCCGGGTCCGGTCGTTTACCGTCGAGGAGCGGGCCGGAACGATCGCCCGCGGACTCTTCGTCTCGGATCGCTTCGTGTACGAGGCGCTCAAGGATCACGCCGACGTCGTGTTTGCCGGGGAGTCCCTTACGGGACACCGGATCGTCTTTGACGGGACGCAACGAAGGCGCTACACCCTGGAGGTGGCTCCATGACGCATACGGCAGTCTTCCGGTTCGCGACCCCCGATGCCCGCGCCCTCTACCTCTCCGTCTGCCAGGAGATGGGCGACGTGGGCGACCGGTCGTCCGTCCGGGTCGGGCTCGCGGACGACGATACGCTCGTCCTCGAGGTGAGCGCCACCGATATACCCGCGCTCAGGGCGGCCTTAAACACCTGGCTTCGGCTGATCACGATAGCAGTCGAGATGCGGGAGATTGCCGTCCCGTCCGGTGCGTCCCCGTAAAGGGGCAGACGCCGGGCGCAGGCCGAAGATCCCCCCGTTGAACCCTCATATTTTAAAGGCTTCACGCCCCTATCATGTAGAGAAAGGGCAGAGGGCCGGGAAGGCCGCTGTCCGCCACCCGAGATACTGTCACCGATCTTCATCCCATTTGAGGAGTAGATGAATATGGAAAACATCCCGCCAAAAGTGCAGAACCAGCTGGCGATGCTTCAGCAGATGCAGCAGCAGCTCCAGACCGTGGTATCGCAGAAAGCGCAGTATGAAATGACGATCCGCGAAGCAAGGCGCGCGGTCGAAGACCTGGCCGACGTCCCCGAGGATGCGGCGGTCTTCATGAACGTCGGCAGCGTCATGATGCAGAAGAGCAAGGAGCAGGTGCTCGCGTCCCTGAACGAACGCATCGAGACGCTCGATCTCCGCATCAAGTCGCTTGAGAAGCAGGAGAAGGCGCTGCAGGGCAGGTTCGAGCAGTTATCCTCGCAGATCAGGGGAGCGCTGGAAGGAAAACAGCAGCCTCCCGGCTCCCTCTGATCCGTCAATTTTTTTTGAAAAGGGCTTTGTTGAAATTCTCTCTCGATTCACGCGAAGAGCGACGCTCCTCGCACCTAACGCTGCTTACGTTCGTTATCGCTCACGCCTCGAAGACCTGCAGTCCTCTCGAACTCTGTTCTTTCAGAACATCGTTCTCCGGAGCGGCGTTGGAGCACCGTAGGTGTGAGGTGCGATGTTCCGATAGAAACAGAGCAGGAGAAGCCATCAGGCTCCGAGGCGCGAAGAAAGCGAAGTGTTACTTCCCTGTAGTGGAAGGAGCATGAGCGCCGGTAGGAACGACGTTCCTAGAGGAACGGAGTTCGAGCACCGAAGGTGCGAGGTGTGGGAGGTTGTCGATGCCCATCCAGACTTCGCGTCTTCGCGCCTTCGCGCGAGGCCACATCACCGATGATTCGTCTTTGGCGATGTATGGATAATCCAAAGACCTCTGTTGGTAACCGGGCTTATCCGGAGATAGACCAGAACAAGGAGTGAGTCGTTCACTCCTCCTGTTCGCGGTCGTGCTTGTGCGTCCGGCAGACGAGGTTGATCGCGTTGATCACCGCCTCGACCGATGCGAGGATGATGTCGTCGCTCGATGCGCTGGCATCGAAGACCCGGCCCCGCTCGTCCTCGACGGCGATGGTAACGTGCCCGAGAGCATCGGTGCCGCCGGAGATCGCCTCGATGCTGAACTCCTTCAGGTGAACCGGGGCCGGGATGATCCCGAGGATCGCCCGCACGGCCGCGTCCACCGGGCCGTTGCCGACGCTCGAGAAGATGTGCTCGACCCCATCGACGGTCGCCCTGACGCTTGCCGTCGGGATGGCGTGGTTGCCGGTCATGATGGCGACGTCCCGGAGCTCCAGGGTCTTCTCGTCGGGCGCGATCTGCATGACGCTCTCCGCGATCTCGTAGAGGTCCGCGTCCGTCACCCGCTTGCCCTTGCCGGCAATCGCCTTCACCCGGAGGACGATCTCGTCGAGCTGTTCGTCGGCGGGCTCCATGTGCACCTCGGCGAGCATCTGCTTGACCGCATGCCTCCCGGCGTGTTTGCCGAGTTTCAGCCTGCGCCGGTGCCCGACCATCTCCGGCGTCATGATCCCCGGCTCGAACGTGTCCGAACGGGTGATGACGCCGTGGGAGTGGATCCCGCTCTCGTGGGCAAAAGCGTTCTCGCCGACGATCGGGTACGTTGCCGGGATGCTCAGCCCCGCGTAGCGGGCGACGAGCCGCGAGGTCTCGACGAGGCCGGTCGTCCGGATACCGGTATCGATACCGTAGATGGACGAGAGCGCCATCACCGTCTGCGCGAGGTCGGCGTTGCCCGCCCGCTCGCCGATGCCGTTCACCGTCACCTGCACCTGGGAGGCGCCGGCCTCGACCGCCGCGATGGTGTTCGCCACCGCAAGCCCGAAGTCGTTGTGGCAGTGGACGTCGATCGGACAGTTCACCTCGCGGTCGATCCGCTCAATGAGGCGTTTCATGGCCGTCGGGGTGATCACGCCGACCGTGTCGGGCACGTTGATGATCGTCGCTCCGGCGTCCACCGCAACACGGTATACCTCTATCAGGTAATCCCAGTCGGTCCTCGTGGCATCCATCGCGGAGAACATGCACCGGTCGACGTGGTCGCGCGCATACGCGATGATGTCGCCGGTGGACTCGAGGACCTGCTCGCGGGTCTTTTTGATCGTGTACTCGCGCTGGACGTCGGAGGTCGGGATGAAGACGTGGACCATGTCGACGCCGCAGTCGATGCACGCATCCACATCGGCCCGGAGCGACCGCGCAAGGCCGCAGACCTGTGCGGAGAGCCCGAGGTTCGTGATGGCCCGGACTATCTCGCGTTCGGCATCCGAGGATGCGGGAAAGCCCGCTTCGATGGCGTGGACTCCTATTCCGGAGAGCTGTTCAGCAATACCGAGTTTCTCTTCGAGCGTGAACGAGATGCCCGGTGTTTGTTCACCGTCGCGCAGTGTGGTGTCGAAAACAGTGACGTTCTTGTTCGCACGGCTATCGGTGAAGAAGACAGTACGCTTCAGCGTTCCTGCGTGCTTCAGCGTTTGTAGGGTTCATACTTACTCGTTATTCGAGGTTGTATATAAAGAATAACGTCCGCGTTCTAGCGTCCCCCGTGGATTCTGCGAAATCTTTAATAACCACTCGATCTAACATTATTAGAGCAGAGACCCGCCTTAACTCAGACTGGTAGAGTGCGCGGCTGTAGTATGGTCTTCGCTCTCGGGCGAACTGCGCGGCTACCGCGATGTCCCCGGTTCGAATCCGGGAGGCGGGATCACCTCGAACATTGAGTGCCCAGGTAGTGTAGTGGCCTATCATGACGGCCTGTCACGCCGTCGACACGGATTCGAATTCCGTCCTGGGCGTCACTTTCTTTCACTTTTCCCGGTTTCAACAGAGCGATCCGTCTCCCGTAGAAGGCGGGCGGCATCCTCCCGGGACGCACCGGGAACCCTCTCTTAACCCGCAATAATCCTCGAACTCGTAGTCCGGCAGGTATCGTTATTGAGAATGGTTATATAGTAGGATTTATTTTTATTCTCCAGGTAAAATATATATACCTTGATGCAGTATCCGGTGTCATGCACGTTCAAGGAAAATGGATCGCGAGCGATCCCTTATTCAACGCTCTGGGGACGCTCATCCTCGGGACGGGTCTCTTTGTTCTGGCAAGTCTGGCTATATATGCTTCCAGATTTCTGACCTGACGGTAGAAGGGGGCCGCAGGGATACGGTGCCTGCAGCGGACCCGGCGGCCCTAAGCACTTATTACAAATCCGTCTCAACGTGTGATGTACGTCCCGGCTCACGCTGCGGAAGTGATGGAACCATGACACATAGCATATCCCCTGAACCTGGAGACGACCGTTTGGACCTGCAGACCCTGATCTCCCGGCTCTCCGACCGGGACAAGACCGTCCGGGCGGAAGCGATGCACGGGCTCGTGGCGACGGGAAAACCCGCCGTGCCCGCCTGCATTGCCCTGCTATCGGACGGCGACTGGAAGGTGCGGTATCGCGCGGCGGAGGCCCTCGGGCTGCTCGGCGATGGCGAGGCGTATGCGCCCCTCGTTGCCGCCCTCGACGACGAAAAAGATCACGTCCGCTACATGGCGGCGAAGGGGCTCGGGCTGCTCGGCGACTCCCGGGCGGTCGGGCTGCTCGGGCGGATGCGAGACGACGAGAACGAGTTCGTTCGACGGAGCGCAGCCCGCTCGCTCGGCACCATCGGCGGCGAGGATGCGGTTTTAGCGCTTCGTAAGGCGCTCGAAGGCGAGACGACGGATGGCGTCCGGGCGGCAATCATCGAGGCGCTCCGCGATGCCGGTGTGGATACAGCGCTTCACTGATCCGTCATTCTTCGCGTGAGTTACTTGCAGGGGGGATAATAATACAGTCTCACGCGAAGAACGCGAAGCCGCGAAGAGCGCGAAGATCGGTTATCCGAGAGCGACTCCCCTTCGCGGCTTCGCGTGAGCAAACAGGTACAGATAACGATACAGCCTCACGCGAAGAGCGCGAAGTCAAGACAAGTTCCGGGCGCTCCGTCCGTCGCGACCGGTATGCGACCGTCCCGCTCCATACCCGGTGTCAGGGTTGGCAAAGCACCGGATCCCGGCAAGGCCCCGCAGGTGTCCGCTGCAAAAGAGTAAGATGTATCAGGACCGGGCGACCTCGCCCGGTGCGCTCTTCTTCCGGCAGACGGCATCGATCACGCCGTGCTGCACGTTGTAGAAACTGTGCAGTATGTCGATCTCGCAGTCGAGATCGATGACCGTCTCCTCGTCACCGCCGGTGCAGAGGGTCACGGAGTCTTCCTGGAACGTAACGTATGGGGCACCGTCCGCCCGGGCATCCGCCACCGCGGTGATGTAGATGCAGTCGTCCCCTTCGACCACCTCGACGTCGGACTCGCCCTCCCCGTCTCCGGCGAAATCGGGGTAGGAAGCTCCATCGGGCATTCCGCCGATGATGGTGAACCCGATGATCTTCGGGTCGCAGGGCGGCATCTCGCTCAAGATCTTCTCCATCAGCCGCGCGATGTCTCGAAACATTTCGTCGTATGGGTTATTCGCCATGTGTACCACGTATCCGGTATCGGTCGTTGATCTGCTCGACAACCTCCTTGCGTACGAGGTTGCCCAATCTCTGTTTCAGCTCATCCGTGGACAGGCTGCTCACTTCCTTGAGTTCCACGAGGCGCAGGTCGGCATGGGAGAGGGCGAGGATGATCTCCATATCCCCGTCGTCGGTGACGAAGTTCCCCCGCATGCGCATGACCTCGGCGAACCTCGATTCGATCTCCCGCTCCAGTTGTTCGAGGTTATCCAGAAGTTCGTCGTGGGCCCGAACCATCCTCCTGAATGCCCCGAGGTTTCTTGCAAATCGTGTTCTCTGGTTCTCTTCAACGGAGGGGAGCGTAACCCCGTCCTGCTTCTGCAGGTTTACGATGACATTGATGTCATGTGAGAGGTAGTAATACTTTCGCCTGCGTTCATCCTGGCAGGATACGAGGATCTGCTCGCGCTCCATCAACTGCAGGTGTTCTATCACCGCTTTCGGACTGAGCACCAACCGCTCGGAGATCTCGGTCACAAAACACGGTTTCTGTCTCAGCAGTTCTATTATTCGCCGCCTGTTCCGGTTTCCCAGGATATCGAGGAGACGGGAAACCTCACTGCCCTCGAGCATATTTACTAAATGTTAGTGATTCAACCATAAAAAAAGATCATTCGAAGAGGCGGTAGTTCGGTGCCTCGTCGGTGATCATGATGTTGTGCGGGTGGCTCTCGCCGTACCCCGCAGACGTGATCCTGAGGAATCTGCCATTTTTCTTCAGATCCGCCACCGTCTTCGAACCCGTGTAGCCCATGGCGGACTTCAGGCCGCCGACGAGCTGGTAGATGACGTCCGCGACCCGGCCGACGTAGGGCGTGACCCCCTCGACGCCCTCGGGGACGAACTTGGTTCTCCCAATCTCCTTCTTCTGGAAGTAGCGGTCGCTCGACTCGCCGCTGCTCATGACGCCGAGCGATCCCATCCCGCGGTACTGCTTGTAGCGCCGGCCCTTGATCGTCGTGACCCTCCCCGGCGCCTCGTCGGTGCCGGCAAAGAGGCTGCCCGCCATGATGCAGTCCGCACCTGCGGCGATCGCCTTCGCGATGTCCCCGGAGTAGCGGATGCCGCCGTCGGCGATCACTGGAACGTCGGCCTCGTGCGCCACCTCCGCGACGTTTGCTATCGCGGAGACCTGCGGCACGCCCACGCCCGCGACGATCCGGGTCGTGCAGATGGAGCCCGGCCCGATACCGACCTTCAGCCCGTCCACCATCCCGGCAAGGGTCGAGGCCGCCCGCTTCGTCGCGATGTTCCCGGCCACCACGTCGACGGCGACGCTCGCCTTGATCTCGCCGACCGCTTTGACGACGTTCATGTTGTGGCCGTGAGCGCAGTCCACCACCAGGGCGTCGACCCCCGCCTCGACGAGCATCATCGCCCGGTTGAAGTCGAAGGGGCCGACCGCGGCGGCGACCCGGAGTTTCCCGTTGGCATCGCGGTTCGCGCGGGGATACTGCCTCTTTTCGAGGATATCCCGCATCGTGATGATGCCGACCAGGCACCCTTCCGCGTCCACGACCGGGAGACGCTCGACCTTGTTCGCATACATCGTCTCGAGCGCGTTCTCCGCCGTGATGTCCTCGGAAGCCGTGATCAGTTTCTTCGTCATGTAGCCGGTGATCTTCGCCTCGCCGCGTTTCGGGAGGATCGCCCTGATGTCCCTGCGGCTGACGATACCGATCACCTTGTCGTTCTCGATGACGGGCACGCCCCCGATACCGTACTGCCGCATGATCCGCTCCACGTCGGTGACCGTGGCCTCGGGATCGACCGCCACGACCTCGCGCTCGATCAGGTCTTCGGCCTGCTTGACGATCCTGACCTCGGCGGCCTCGCGATCCGCAGGCATATTCCGGTGGATGACACCGATGCCGCCTTCGCGGGCCATGGTTATCGCCATCACCGACTCGGTCACGGTATCCATGGCGGCGCTCACGAGAGGGATATTCAGGGGGATATTGCGCGAGAACCGCGACCTGACATCGGCCTCGTCGGGCTCGACCCATGATTCGGCGGGCTCAAGAAGCACGTCGTCGAACGTAAATGTTGTTTCCATCTCCATCTTCTCGCTGTACATACGTCACCTGAGCATCATCATTGCTTTCTCCACCAGTTCCGCCCTGACCGCCGTTGAGCGATCGCCTCCGCAGACCATCCCCCGGACACCGATGATCTCGGGGTCGATCCGCTTTAAGGCATCGAGGTCCTCGAACTTCAGCGAGCCGGCAAGAGCCGTCTGCAACCCGAGTTCCCGGTTCCGCGCGGTGAACTGGTCCAGTGTCTCCTTGTCCATGAACTCAAAGAGACTCTTCCCATCCTTAATACCGGTGTCGATCATGGCGATGTCGGCCCCGGCGTCAGCGACCAGAGAACTGATCGCGAACGGCGGGATCGTGCCCATCCTCGCAAAATCGGCATAGGCCGCGATGACGACGTATTTCTCGGGAAACTCGCGCTTCACCGCCGTGGTCACCGCCTCGATGACTTCGCGGGCACGGTCGTCCCCGTCGAACATCAGGCCGACTTTGATGTAATCGGCACCGGCGTGCGCTGCGCCGTATGCAGAAAGAGCTGCGGTTCCCGGTTTATACTCATTGTCCCCGATTGCAGCGCTGACAGGCTTCTTGCCGGCGATCTCCTTGATTCCCCGGATGATCCAGGGAAAATTCGCGCCCAGCGACCCTTCCGAGGGTTTCTTTACGTCGATGATGTCAGCGGAAAGCGAGCTTCTTGCCTCCTCAATGCTGCTTGGACTGACGAGTAATTGCATAGAAATTAATGATCCTTCTCCCTAATAGTGATTACGTTGAGGACATGGAACTGATTCTTGCAGTCGATCTGGCAGGCGGTCTCGTGGTGCACGGAAAGTCCGGAGATCGCGCCGGCTACCGGCCGCTGACCTGGGGGCTTGCCCCTTCGGCCGAACCGGAAGCCTACCTATCCGCGCTCGCGCCCCGGTATCTCTACATCGCCGACCTCGAGCGTCTCCAGGGCAGGGCGCCGCAGGACGACCTCGTCCGGCGCTGTGCCGCCATGGTCGAGCGGTGCTACCTCGACCGGGGCTTCCGGTCGCCCGCCGAATGCGCGGCAGTACCCGGCGTGACACCGGTCGTCGGCACCGAGACGGCCGCAACGGCAATCGAAGACCTCGCGGCCTACCCGGGCGGATACCTCAGCATCGACGTCAAAGGCGGCCGGGTGCTCCCCTGGGGCATCTCCCCGACGGAGATGCTGGCCCGGGCATCGGCGTTCTCGTTTGAGGGGTGCATCCTCCTCAACATCGGCGCCGTGGGGACGGAACGGGGCCTCGACCGGGAGGAACTCGAAGAACTGCGGGCGTGCTACTCCGGCCGCCTCCTCTACGGGGGCGGGGTCGCCGGAACCGACGACATCCGTCTCCTCGCCGACGCCGGGTTCGACGGGGCGATCATAGCGACGGCCGTTCACCGCGGCACGGTGCCGATCGAGTGGCTCCGGAGGGGACACCCATGCTGATCACCATCGAGGGGATCGACGGGAGCGGCAAGAGCACGCTTCTTGCCCGTCTCCATGAACTGCTCGCCGACCTCGACCCCCTCTTCACCCGGGAGCCCGGCGCCACCTGGGTCGGCGAGTCGGTGCGGCGGGCGATCGCCGAGCGGATGGATCCGATCACCGAGGCCCTGCTCTTCTGCGCCGACCACGCCGCGCATATCGATACCCTGATCCGGCCCGCGCTCGATGAGGGAAGGCTCGTCGTCTCCGACCGTTACGCCGACTCGCGGTTCGCCTACCAGCCGGTCGTCCTCGACGGCGTCCTCCCCGACCCGCTCTCCTGGCTCTTCCGGATTCACGAGGGGTGGTCGATCCGGCCCGATAGAACGTTCCTCCTGGTTCTGCCGATAGAAGATGCCGTCTCACGGCTTGGCCCTGAGAAAAAGAGAGAGTATTTCGAGAACGCCGCAATCTTATCGCGGGTGCAGGAGAACTACCTGGGCCTTGCGGCGGCCGACCCTTCAAGGTTCGTCATCGTCGATGCGCTCCTTCCAAAAGAAGAAGTCGCCCGGTTCATCGCCGACGAGATCAGGGCTGGTGCCCGATCGTCACGACGACGTCCCCGAGCGTGAGGACGTCCACCTCTTCTCCCGCCACCCGGTAGGCGACCTTCGGCGTGAAGGAATTGGCCGGCACCGGGATCTCCTCGCCGTCGACCGTGACGGTTGCAGGCGGGTTCTTGAGCAGTTCCGCCGGGAGCGCCTCCACGGCCTGCATGAACCCCCGCGCCTGCTTCCTGAGCGTCGGTCCGATCACCGCCATGTTGAAGTCCACGCCGCTCATGACCTCCTCGAGCCGGGGCGTGCCGGTGCTCCAGGAGGCATCGGCATTGAGGGCGCGCCCGGTGTCTCCGGCATCGTCGACCGGCTCCGGCGCGTAGATCATGACGTGGCCGAGCGGGGCGTTCAGCGCCATGCCCTTATCGTGCTTGTAGCGCCGGAGTTCGGCGACCGTCTTCACCAGGAGATCGCCGTGGCGCCGCGCTTCGTCGTCGGCGTATGAAAAGTCCGGCCAGGCTTCTTTGTGCACGCTCTCGCCGGTGAGGTTGTGGTAGCACTCCTCCGCGAAGTGCGGGATGATCGGGGCAAGCAGGCGGCAGAGGACGTCCATCGTCGTCCGGAGCGCGCTGCAGGCGCTTGCCCTGCCGCCCTCGTCCGTATAGAGGCGCCCTTTCGCGATCTCGATGTAGTCGTCGGCGAGCGTGTTCCAGGCGAACTCCCGGATCGCCCTGAGCGCCCGGTCGAACTGGTAGCCCTCCATCGCGGCGGTGACCTCGGCAACCGTCTCGGAGAGCCGGACGAAGAGCCACCGGTCGGTGAGTTCCGTCACCGGGGCCGGACTCTCCGTTCCGGAGTCCAGGTGCCCCATGACGAACCGGAAGATGTTCCAGAGTTTGGTCTGGAACCGGGACGCGGCGACGACATCGTTCCAGTTGAACATGATGTCCGAACCGGTCGCGGCACCCCCGGCGCCCCACTGCCGGAGCGCATCCGCACCATACTTTCCGACGATCTCCTCAGGGGCGATGATGTTGCTCCGACTCTTGCTCATCTTGAACCCGTCTTCCCCGAGCACCATGCCGTTCACCAGGATCTCGTCCCAGGGGTGGCCGCCGACCAGCGCCTTCGCCCGGAGGATCGTGTAGAACGCCCACGTCCGTATGATATCGTGGCCCTGGGGGCGGAGCTGTGCCGGGAAGTATGGCGGTTTACCGGTCCCGTCCCACCCGGTGACATGGAGCGCCGATATCGAGGAGTCCATCCAGGTGTCGAGGACATCCTTCTCGCCGGTGAACTCCGATCCGCCGCACTTCGGGCAGGGGACCTTCGGCTTATCGACCGTCGGGTCGATCGGGAGGTCTTCCTCGGCCGGAAGAACCATCTCGCCGCAGGCGGTGCAGAACCAGACCGGGATCGGGGTCGCGAAGATCCGCTGCCGGGAGACGCACCAGTCCCACTCCATCGAGTCCGCCCAGTTCTCCATCCGGGTAAACATGTGCTCCGGCGTCCAGGAGATCCTCCGCGCCGCATCCATGATATCGTCCCGGTGGACCCGGACGAACCACTGCCGCTCCGAGAGGATCTCGATCGGGGTCTTGCACCGCCAGCAGGTTCCCACCCGCTGTTCGAGTTCCTCCTGCCGCTTCAGGATCCCGGCCTTCTCCATATCCGCGAGGATCGCTTCCCTGCAGGTCTCCGACGTCATCCCTTCGTATGGGGCCGCGGTCGCGGTCATGACGCCCTGCCGGTCGATAGCTTTCCGGAGATCCAGGCCGTGCTGCTTCCACCAGTAGACGTCCGTCTTGTCGCCGAACGTACAGATCATCACCGCACCGCTGCCGAACTCCGGATCGACCGCGACGTCCTCGATGATCGGGACATCGTGACCGAAGATCGGGACGGTGAGTTTCTTCCCCTTCATCCCGCGGTAGCGCTCGTCTTCAGGATGGACGGCCACCGCAACGCAGGCCGCGAGCAGTTCCGGCCGGGTGGTGGCGATCTCGACGCCGTCGAAGTCGAAGTAGTTGAGTTTGGTGGTGCGGGGCGCGTAGTTGACCTCGGCGAACGCGATGGCCGTCTCGCACCGGGTACAGAAGTTCACCGGATGCTCGCTCTGGTAGATGTCGCCGGCCTTGAGCATCTGCAGGAACGACGCCTGGGTCTTTCTGTAGTAGTCCGGGAGCATGGTGATGTATTCGCGGCTCCAGTCGGTCGAGAACCCGAGCCGCCGCATGGTCGCCCGCATCTTCTCGATGTTTGAGAGCGTGAGGTCGCGGCACATCTCCCGGAACTTCTCCCGCGGCACATCGTTCTTGGTGATCCCGTAGGTCTCCTCGACCTTCACCTCGGTGGGGAGGCCGTGGCAGTCCCACCCCTGCGGGAACATGACGTTGTAACCGCGCATGCGTTTGTACCGCGCGATGAAGTCGATATAACACCAGTTTAATGCGTTCCCGATATGGAAGTTGCCGGTGGGATAGGGAGGCGGCGTGTCGATGATGAACCGCGGTTTTGAAGAGACGGGGTCGAAATAGTTGTCTTCATCCCGCCAGGTACTCTGCCAGCGCGTCTCCACTTCTTCGATATCGTAGTTTTTGGGTAGTTTATGTGACGGCGACATTTTCAGCGTATAATCTCTCTCTTCCCAGTCAAATATATTGTTGGGCTTTCCCCGGCCGGGTCTCCCGCGCAGCGCACGGGTTCGCCGCCCCGGCCCGGAATTCCCGCAACGTGCACCGATAAAAACCGCGAGACGGCAGGTGTTCGACCCTAAAGGCTTTGTTCCTGCACTTCCAATCGTATACGAATGACAAAGCCGCTGGGGTTGGTTCTGGCATCGGTGCTCACCCTCGTCTTCATAGGCCTTGCCCCCCTGCTCCAGCCGGCGTGGCTGCTCACGCTCTTCCTCGTTCCGTTCTCGCTCGTCCTCTTCCTCATCAAGGATACCCGGTATATATCGCTCTCGATCATCGCGCTCGCCGTGCTCTACGGGCTCGGCTGGCTCTCGACGTTCGTCTTCACCTGCACCCTCGGTATCGTCGTGACCGGGGAGGTGGCGTTCCGCGTTACCGGAGGGAAGCACGCGTCGTATCTCCACCACCTGGTTGCCGCAATCGTCGTATCGATCGCGGTGATGCTCTACCTGCAGTACGCCGCGCCGCTCGTCGCCGTGATGGGGGTGGTCGTCGCGGTGCTCCTCCGGGCGGCTCTCCGGGGCCGGGACGATGCCCTGATGATCGAGGCGCTCGGCGTCGCGATGACGATGTTCCTCTTCGAGGAACTCAACTTCGAGGTCGAACTGACCCTTCTCATCGCCGCGGCGCTCATCGGGTTCGGGTTCGGCTACACCGCCTACCGGTTCCGGGTGGCCGACATCAGCGGCCTCTTCTCGGGTGCCATGATCGGGATCATCCTGATCGTCTTCGCGGACGTCCGGTGGTTCCTGATCATGCTCACCTTCTTCATCATCGGTGCCGGGGCTACCCGGTACCGCTACCGCGATAAGGAGCAGCTCGGCGTCGCCCAGGAGCACGGGGGCGTACGCGGCTACTTCAACGTCTTCGCAAACGGCCTGGTGGCGACGGCCGCCGCCATCCTCTTTGGGTTGACGGGGCACCCGGCATTCGTGGCGCTCTTCATGGGCAGTGTCGCATCCGCCGCCGCCGATACCGCCGCAAGCGAGATCGGGGTCACGGGAAAGATGCCGTACCTGATCACGACGCTCAAGCCGGTGCCGCGGGGGACGAACGGCGGGGTGACCGTGCGGGGCGAGGCGGCGGCCGTCATCGCATCCGCCGTCGTCGCCGTCGTCGCATGGGCGATGGGTGTCGCCGACCCCGGGATGGTCGTCGTCACGATCATCGCCGGCTTTGTCGGTACCAATGTCGACAGCCTGGTGGGCGCGACGCTTGAGAACAGCGGCAGGATCGGGAACTCGGGCACGAACCTGATCGCCACGTTCTCGGGCGGGATCTCGGCGATGCTGATCTATATTCTGGTGTGAAGCGGTGCAGGCTCCCTCCCCGGCCCCCGCTTCGCACCGTTCGTGGCACCTATGGAGAACATTTTGTATCGCTGCAACCAATAGTAGACACACTATGGAGAGCGGAACGGTTGTGGGGAAACGCGTCTTTGTCGCAGAGAACGCAACGGTCATCGGAGACGTGAGGCTTGCCGACGACGTGAGCGTCTGGTTCGGCGCCGTGGTCAGGGGCGACCGGGATACGATCACGGTGGGGTCGGGCTCAAACATCCAGGACAACGCCGTCGTCCACACCACGCCCGGGTTTCCGGTCACTATCGGTGCGGAGGTCTCGGTCGGCCACGGCGCCATCCTGCACGGCTGCACCATTCGCGACCGGGTGCTCGTGGGGATGGGCGCCATCATCCTGAACGGCGCGGTGGTGGGGGAGGGCTCCATCATCGGCGCCGGCGCGGTGGTGACGGAGAAGAAAGAGATCCCGCAAAACTCGCTCGTCCTCGGGGTGCCCGGCAAAGTGATCAGGGAGACGACGCCCGAGCAGCAGGAGAGTATCCTCCACAACGCGCGTGAATACGTCAACCTCGCAGGGAGGTACCGCCATGGCTGAGGTCGTCGTCATCGGCGCCGGGGTCGCGGGCATCCAGGCGGCGCTCGACCTTGCCGACCACAACATCCACGTCCACCTCATCGAGCGCGAACCGACCATCGGCGGGCACATGGCCCAGCTCGACAAGACGTTCCCCACGAACGACTGCTCGATGTGCATCCTCTCTCCGAAGATGGTCGAGGTGGCCCGGCACCCTAACGTCACCATCCATACCTGCTCCGAGGTCGAGGGGATCGAGGGCGAGGTGGGGAACTTCCGCGTCCGAGTCAGGAAACATCCCCGTTACATCCTCGAGGACGAGTGCAACGGCTGCGGGGACTGCGTCGCGATCTGCCCGGTGGAGGTCTACAACCGGTTCGACGCGGGCATCGGCGTCCGGAAGGCGGTCTACAAGCCGCACGCCCAGGCGGTCCCGGACATCGTCGTCAAAGACCGGGAGCACTGCATCGAGTGCGGGCTCTGCTACGACGCCTGCGGGAAAGAGGCAATCCTGCACGAGGACGAGGAGCGCCACCTCGAGATCGAGGCGGCAAGCATCGTCGTCGCGACCGGCTATGCGACGTTCGATGCCAGAAACAAGGCGCAGCTCCGCTACCTCATCATCCCCGACGTCATCACGAGCCTGGAGTTCGAGCGGATGATCAACGCAAGCGGGCCGACGGGCGGGAAACTCAAGAGGCTCTCGAACGGCAGACCGCCCCGGAGCGTGGCGTTCGTCCAGTGCGTCGGCTCCCGCGACCTCTCCGCCGGCCGCCCCTACTGCTCCGGGGTCTGCTGCATGTACGCGATGAAGAACGCCACGCTCATCCGGGAGAAGAACCCCGATATCGAGGTCACCGTCTTCTACAACGACATCCGGGCATACGGCAAGGGCTACGAGGAGTACTACGAGCGGGCGAGGAGTCTCGGGGTCAGGTTCGTCCGCGGGTTCCCCGGCGAGGTGCTCGAGGAGAACGACCGCCTGATGATGGTCGCGGAGAACACCGAGACCAGCGAGGTGGAGACATTCCACCCGGATCTTGTGGTGCTCTCCGTCGGGCTCGAACCGGCCGCGGGAGCGGATGTGGTTGCCCGGATGCTCGGCATCCCGCGGGACGAGTCCGGGTTCTTCGGGGTCGCCGACCAGAAACTCGGCCCCGTGCTCACGGTGAAGCCCGGGATCTACGTGGCAGGAACCGCCACCGCGCCGAGGGACATCCCCGACTCCGTCGCGATGGGCGAGGCGGCGGCCATGCGGGCGTTCCTCGATACGATCAGGGTGGGATGAACATGACGGAAGGGGAAGATCCTTACACCATCGCGTGGGATGCAGAGGACGAGTGCATCCTCTACATCGACCAGACCCTGCTCCCCGAACGCTACGAGCAGATGCGGTGCGTGACCGTCGACGACCTCGCCCGGGCGATCCGGAGGCTCGAGATCCGGGGAGCGCCGGCGCTCGGGATTGCCGGCGCGATGGGCGTGGCGCTCGCCGCCGTCCGGAGCAGGGAGACAGACCTTCAGCGGTTCTCGGGCGAGGTCGGGCGGGCGGGAGACCTTCTACGAGGCACCCGTCCGACCGCGGTCAACCTCGCGTGGGGAATCGACCGCGTGCTGCGGAAGATGGCGCTGGCGGCATCGGTCGCGGAGGCGAAGGCCGTAGCGGTCGCGGAGGCGAACGCCGTCGCCGAGGAGGACGAACTGACCTGCCGGAGGCTCGGCGGGTTCGGCGAAGAACTCTTCCCGGAGAGGTGCACGGTGCTCACCCACTGCAACGCGGGAGCGCTCGCCTGCCGCTGCTGGGGAACGGCGCTCGGGACGATCCGGTCGGCGGTTGAGGCCGGAAAGAATGTGCGGGTGATCGCCTGCGAGACCCGGCCGCTCAACCAGGGTTCGAGGCTCACCTGCTGGGAACTTGCCCGGGACGGGGTCGACGTGACCCTCATCCCCGACTCGTCGGCGGCGTACCTGATGCGGAAGGGGATGATCGACCTCGTCGTCGTCGGCGCCGACCGGATCACGAAGGATGCGGTCTTCAACAAGATCGGGACGTATATGCATGCCGTCGCCGCCCGCCACCACGGCATACCGTTCTACGTCGCGGCGCCCGTCTCAACGTTCGATCTCTCCCGCAGGGAGACGGATATCACCGTCGAGGAGCGGGACCGCTCCGAACTCACCTCCTGCGGCGATAAAAAACTCGCGCCCGACAACGTGAACGTGCTCAACTACGCCTTCGACGCCACCCCGCTCGACCTCGTCGATGCGATCGTCACCGAGATCGGGGTGCTGCGGCCGCCGTATATGGAGTCGTTCCGGCTGGTCGGGAGAGACAGGGAGGTCCGGCCATGAGTTTCCTCGATTCCGAGATCTGGATCCAGTTGATGACCCTCATCGGGGAGGTCACGTTCTTCCTCATCCTCGGGATGCTCCTTGCCGCAGTAGCCCTCGCGATCATCGCCGCCGCCTCGATCACCCGGGGGAAGTTCTACTTACCGCAGATCCTGATACCCGGCATGGTCCTTCTCGAAGGGCTCGTGAAGGCGTTCTGCAAACTCCTCGGGCTGGACGACAAGGATCTCATCACGTTCTTCATAACGCTCAGGAACACCATGAACACGAAGGCCTTCTCCGAGACCCCCGTCGAGCAGCGGGCGGTCTTCCTGCCCCAATGCCTGCGCTCGGCGCAGTGTCCGGCAAACCTGACGCCGGAAGGCCTCAAATGCCGCAACTGCGGCCGCTGTTCGGTCGGGGAGAACACGGCGTGGCTCGAGAGACGCGGCTACCGGGTCTTCATCGTCCCGGGCTCGACGTTCATCAAACGGATGGTCAAGAAGTATCACCCGCGGGCGATCATCGGCGTCGGCTGCCTCATGGAGGTGAAAGACGGGATCGATATGTCCGACCGGATAGGAATCGTCGCTATCGGTGTCGTGAACCTAAAAGACGGGTGCGTGGAGACGGTAGCGGACTGGGGCGCGGTGAGAGATGCCGCCCTGCTCGGCATCAAACCCCCCTCAGGTTCCGTAGACTTTCACGGCCCTGCCGAATAGGCGCTCGCTGGTGACCTTGCCGTAGACGAAGATCGTCTCGTCGCTGTTCACGGCACCGACCCTGACCCCCGGCCGGAGGGTGATGTTGCCCCCCGCCTTGATCGAATGGAGACACGCGTTGTCGCAGATGGTGGCGGTCTCCAGAACCCTGAGCGGCCCTTTTATCCTGGCGTCATGGCCGACGACGATGCTATCGGCCTCGACGAACCCGCCGACCGTCGAACCCGGCCCGAGTTCGAGGCGACCGGCAACGACCATATTGCCCCAGATGTGCGTCTCGGGAGGGGTGATGAAATTCCCGTCTATCTTCACGTTTCCGTCAAAAAAGGAACCTTTCGGTGCTATGTACGTGTCCCCGTGCCGGTAAACTTTCATGAAGATCTCCTGGATAACAGCTCGGCCCGTAACCTGATAAAATTATCAGTGAGACTATTTGAAGATTGCAGGGTCGCATCTGTTTTTGCCGGCCCATGTTCGCCGGATATTTACATCACCGGCGGAGTCTGTCGTTTCCCGTAGCCCGCTCTCCGGCCTCTATCGCGTAAGGCTCTATCTGTAGCCCTTTCCTCTGTCTCCGCCACACGTGCTGTTATCTGTAGCCCCCACCCCGCCCGCGCTTCGCGCTCCTCCTCCGCACCTTCGGTGCTCAAACTCCCGCCGTCCGCTACGCTCCCGGCAGTCGTTCCCCGCCCACGAGGGGCGGGGGCAGTTATGGCGATATCCACAGAAAGCCGTGTACGGTTCTCCCCATCCTGTGGATCGTGGTGAGTATCGCTATTGGGTGAACGACGTCCTGAAAGGACGGAGATCGAGCACTGAAGGTGCGAAGAGGGGCCGGGCGGGAGTGCGATGAGTGGGACGGCCGGATGAAGGTATTGAACACCGGGGTTCCCGCGCTCAGATCACCGCGGCGATCGCAAAGACAGCGAGCGCGGCAAACATCCCCATTCGCAGGATTGATGTCGCGCTGGACTCACGGACACAGCCCGGCGTCGTGCATTGAAGACCCCGGAAGGCCCCGAAGAGGATGACGAGATCCACGACCGCGATGCCGGCGAGGTAAAAGAGGCCCCACCAGTCGCCGGAGGGGAGGAGGCTCACCACCACGGCGCCGCAGGCGCAGGCGAACGCGAATATCCCCGTCCTCCGGACACCGACGATCATGGGAAGGGTGCGGGCGCCTCCCGCCGCGTCCCCGTCGACGTCTTCCGCATCTTTCAGGAGCTCCCGCGCGATGGTCGCAAGGAACGTGATCGCCGCGAGCGAGAGGTTCCGGACGAGCCCCTCGATGCCCGCAAACGCTCCGCCGAAGAGGAAGACGCTCGCCGTCAGGTAGGCGACGGCCGCGTTGCCGAGGACGGGGGTGCGCTTCAGCCGGACGGCGTAGGCGACAAGGATGGTAGAGTTTATGATGGCGATAGCAAGGCAGAGCGGCGGTGTCAGGGTGGCAATCGCGATTCCGGCGATAAAGAGCGCCGCTGCATACGCCCTTGCACCGCCAAGGCTGATCTCCCCTGCCGGTATGGGGCGGTCGGGGCGGTTGATCCGGTCGATCTCAACGTCGCAGACGTCGTTGATCACGTTCCCGCCGGCGGTGATGAGCGCGACGATCACGGCGAGCAGGAGTGACGGCGGCGTGAGCGTCCCGGTGGCGATGAGGTAGCCGATGAGCGCGGTAAGGCCGGCAACGACGGCGTTGTGCGGGCGGGTGATCCGGATGTATGCGGAGGCGCTCATTATCGAAGAGTAAGGTTTTATGGCGGACGATAAATAACCCGATGGTCTATCGGGGTTGAATCTGGGAAAAGAACGGGCTTGGGGGGATTTGAACCCCCGACATTCAGCTTAGGAGGCTGACGCCATGTCCGGACTAGGCCACAAGCCCATACCCCGGAGTAGAAGTATTGCTCATGAGAAGGTATAAGCGTATCGAGCATCCACCTTTTCGGGAAGCATGGACGTTGTCGAGGTCACCGAAGGAAGAACCCGTTTTCTCGTACCCAGACAGGATCCTCGCCTCCAGTTCCCGCCGGGAAGCGGCCCGGTCTTTTATAACTCGCGCATGGAGATGAACCGGGACGCTACCATCCTCCTGCTCTCTGTCCTGCGGCCCGAGAGTTACCTCGACGCCATGGGGGCATCCGGCGTCCGGGGGCTCCGGGTGGCGCACGAGGTCGGGATACCGGTGACGATCAACGACCGGAGCGAGACGGCGGTCGATCTCGCCCGGCGGAACGCCGATGCGCTGGGTCTCGCCGTCGAGGTGACCCGGAAGGATGCGAACGCACTGATGAGCGAGAGACGATTTGATACGGTCGACCTCGACCCCTTCGGGACGCCGGCGCCGTTCGTCGACGCCGCGGCCCGGAGCGCCGCACGGCACCTCTTCGTCACTGCCACCGACACCGCGCCGCTCTGCGGGGCGCACCTGAAGGCCGGGATGCGCCGTTACTTCTCCCGCCCGAGAAACACCGAGTATCACGCCGAGGTCGGTCTCCGGACGCTGCTCGGGTTCGTGGCACGCGAGGTGATCAAGTACGACCGGGGCTTTGAACCCCTCTTCTGCTACGCGCACGAGCACTTCCACCGCCTGCACCTCCGTATCCGCTACGGGGCGGCGGCGGCCGACAGGACGCTTGCGCGGATCGGCTACGTGATGCAGTGCGGAGACTGTCTCTACCGCTCGGAGAGGACCGGGATCCTCCCCGAGCCCGCGGAGTGTCCGATCTGCGGCGCGGACCTGGTGCCGGTCGGCCCGCTCTGGACGGGGAGGATCAACGACGATGCGACGCTTGCCGCGATGCAGGAGGCGCTCCCCGGCATCACGGCCGGGACCGGGACGCGGATCGGGCGGCTGCTCGCGACCTGCCGCCAGGAACTCGATACGTCGAGCCACTACGACTACCACGTCGTCGCAAAACGCCTGCGGCTCTCTCCTGCCGGGATCGAGACGGTCATCGGGCGGTTGCAGGCTCTCGGCTACCGGGCGAGCCGTGCGCACTACTCCGGCACCGCCCTCAAGACCGACGCGCCGCTCCCGGCCCTCGAAGAAGTGATCAGCGGCGGGTGACGACGGTGAGGACGTCCCCGTCCGCGAGCTGGTGAGTGATGCCGACGCGTTGCGCGTCGTGTTTGGCCGAATCGCCCCAGACTTTTGCGTAGCGGAATTTGTCGGCGAAGTCGCGGTGGAGGCGGTTGCAGACGTCCTCGACCGTTGCCGGGCTCCGGATGATCAACGGTTCGTCCATATCTGCGGGGCCGCCGACCGGCTTTAAGTAGACCCGCATGAACTCCAGGTTCTCGAATATGGCGTCTTTGAGGTCTTCGATGTGGTAACCGCTGTGCGCGGATATCATGATCGGCGTTTCGCCGAACCGCTCGGTCAACTCGCTCTCGATCTTCGCCCGGGTCTTCTCTTCCACCAGGTCGACCTTATTGACCGCGATGAACGCGGGGACGTAGACGCGGTTCCCGATCATTGCGTCGATGAAGTCGTCCTGCGTGACATCGCTACGAATCAGGACGTCGGCGTTGACGATCTTGCTCTCTGCCAGGATTGCACGGATCTCCTCGAGATCGAGGTCGACGGCGCCGACGGTGTTCAGCCGGATACCGCCGGATCCGGCCTTCTTGATGGTGATATCGGGTTTTGGCCGGTTGATCCTGATGCCGGCATCGTGAAGTTCCCGGAGAAGGACGTCCACGTGCTTCTCGTTGAAGACGTCGACCAGGACCAGGATCAGGTCTGCGGAACGGACGACGGCGATCACCTCTTTCCCGCGGCCCTTGCCCATGGCCGCACCGGCGATCAGGCCGGGGATATCAAGGATCTGGATCTTTGCGCCCCGGTGCTCCATCGAGCCCGGGATGACCGAGACGGTCGTGAAGGCGTAGGCCGCCGTCTCGCTGAGTTCCGAACCGGTGAGCCTGTTGAGCAGCGTACTTTTACCGACCGACGGGAAGCCGACCAGGACGACGGTGGCGTCTCCCGACTTCTTTACGGAGTAGCCCTCACCCCCGCCGGAGGAGGCCATGGCCCGGGCTACTGCATCGTCACGGATCTTTGCGAGTTTCGCCTTGACGCGACCGATATGCTTCGAGGTCGCCTTGTTGTACGGGGTATTCTTGAGCTCGTCCTCAAGTTCACGTATCTGCTCTTCGACACTGCTCATTGCTGCCGATACAGATATGCGGGGAAGCTACTTATTGATGTCTGTGATGAAAATCACGAAGCGAAGGGAAAATTCCGGCCCGTATAGGGTTCAGATTGTCCGACTACCGGGATGGCCGGAGAAGGCGGAGCACGGGACAGGTTTAAGTATGATAAAGTCTAATAATTTAGAGCACGTTGGTGCAATGCGCTGCTATAGTGTAGACCGGCCAATCATGCAGGACTCTCACTCCTGCGACTGGGGTTCGAATCCCCATAGCAGCATTCTGTTCTGAGGGCAAGCGCCCATTTCTGCACCGCTCCCGGGATAAAGACGATACCATGCACCGCACCCCCGACAGTGTCCTGAAACCTCAGAAGTATCTCGGGGGACGCGGCCTTGTCGTCCTTATTGCGCTGCTCTCCGCCTTCGTCCCGCTCTCGACCGATCTCTACCTCCCTGCCCTTCCCGGGATGGGGGATTACTTCGGCGTCTCCGCGAGCCAGACAAACCTCACCCTGATCCTCTTCTTCATCTTCTTCAGCCTCGGGCTGCTCTTCTGGGGGCCGCTCTCCGACAAGTACGGCCGCCGGCCCGTCCTGCTTACGGGGCTTGCCCTGTATATCGCCGCAAGCGTCGGATGCGCTTTATCCTGGGATGTATGGCACCTGATCGCCTTCCGCATTCTCCAGGCGGTCGGGGGCAGCGCCGCCTCCGCGGTCGCGACCGCGATGGTCAAAGACGCCTACGACGGGAGAAAACGGGAGTCGGTGCTCGCGCTCGTCCAGTCGATGGTCGTCATCTCGCCCGCCGTCGCCCCGGTCCTCGGGGCGTTCATGCTCCCTTACACCTCATGGCGGGGCCTCTTTGTGGCACTCGCCCTCATCGGCGTCGTCTCGTTCGTCGGCGGCCTCCTCCTCGAAGAGACCATACCCGCGCGGTATAACGGCACCGTGGGGCAGTCCGTCCGCCGGCTCGGGGCGGTGCTCAAGAACCCCGGTTTCGCCTCGCTCCTCATCGTCTTCTCGCTCGTGAGCACCGCATCGCTCGCGTTCGTCTCCGCTTCGTCGTATATCTACCAGGAGGGGTTCGGGCTCTCGGAACAGTCGTACAGTTTCTACTTCGCCCTCAACGCCGCAGGCCTGATAGCCGGCCCGTTCCTCTACCTCTGGCTCTCCCGGCACTTCGGCCGCCGGCCAATCGTCGCCTCCGGATTTGCGGTCATGCTCGCCGGTGGCGCACTCGTCTGCCTCTTCGGGAGCCTGGGGCCGCTCTTCTTTGCCCTCGCCCTCTTCCCGGCCTCCATGATGGGCAGTTGCGTGCGTTCCCCGGGAGCATTCCTCATGCTCGAGCAGCAGAAGGAG
The DNA here is from genome assembly GCF_019669965.1 of Methanoculleus chikugoensis. Classification (NCBI taxonomy): domain Archaea; kingdom Methanobacteriati; phylum Methanobacteriota; class Methanomicrobia; order Methanomicrobiales; family Methanomicrobiaceae; genus Methanoculleus; species Methanoculleus chikugoensis. The sequence goes on from NZ_AP019781.1 coordinate 1,915,280, forward strand.
GATGCCGGCTCCGCGTCAGCCCTGATCAACTGCTCGGGCCTCGTCTTCGGCAGTGCCGGGATGGTCCTCGTCTTCCTTGCCGGGGAGAATCTCGTCCTCAGCCTCGGGGCGATCAACATGGCGGTCGGGATGGTGTGTCTCGCGGGGTGGGCGGCGATCGGGAGACGGGGGCTGGTGAGGTTCTGAAATGATCCTGAAGTACACCCCGCCGAAGAAGAAACTCTCGGAGATCCTCAAAGAATTCGGGCCGAACCCTGCGCTGGCCGATTCGGTCGCGGAAGCCTCGCGCGAGATGCGAAACGCTTCGATGCGAGAGGTCGACTTCGATGCCGACGCTTGATACGTCCCTGCTCATCGACCTGATCCGGCACGATCCGGAGGCGATGAGAACACTCGATGCGATGGAGCGGGAAGGGCTGCCGCTTGCAACCACGGCGATCAACGCCCTCGAACTCTACCGCGGCGCGTTCCTCTCGGCATCGGTGCAGGAGAACCTCCGGGAAGTCGAAGCGATCACGCGGGCGCTGATCGAACTCCCGATCACCGACGAGACCTACCGGATCTTCGGCACCCTCGCTGCCGAACTCCGGGGAAGAGGCAGCCGGATCGGTAATTCCGATGAGGTGGTCGCTGCAATCACGCTCGGGGGCGACGGCGAGATCGTCACCCGGGACAGTCACTTCACCCGCGTTCCGGGGCTGAAGGTCAGGGCGTATTAGAGGCCGCCGATTATACGCTCCCCTGTGGTGCCGGTTCCCGGACCGAGAGGGCGAAGAACCCGCAGACAGCCACCGCGAGGAGGAAACTCACGAAGAATCCGGGGCCGAAGCCGCTGGCGGCAACAATGATCCCGGTGACCAGGGGGCCTGCCGAATGCCCGATATCCATGATGGACGACAACGCCCCCATCGAAGCCCCCATCTGCTCTTCTTCTGCAACGTCCGCGACGTACGCACTGGTCGCAACCGTGGAGAGCGACATACCCAGGGCGAGGAAAGAACTTATGAGAAGGAACGCGGGAAATCCCGGTGCAAACGGGATGGCGGCGACTGAAACCCCCAGGATGAGGAGCCCTATGACGATCTGGACCCTCTTGTCGACCCGGTCGGCGATCCTGCCGAAGGATGGCTTCGAGACCGCGATGATCAGCGTCTGGGCGGCGAACAGGATCCCCGTCTGGTAGGCACCCATCCCTCTGGAGAGGACGACAAGCGGCAGGAACGTCTCAAACGCTCCGAAGGCAAAGTAAGTCCCCATATCCACGAGTGCCGTTGCCCGCAGCCTCCGGTTCGTGAAGAACGTCACAAAACTTTCCCGAAACGCTGAGAACGGGAGGACCTTCAGGGGGCCCGGGGTCTCCTCACGGTAGAGGAGGATCAGGACGACCACCGGCACTGCGGCGATGGCTGCAGTGAGGTAGACCATCCGATACGGGATGAGCCCGGGGTAAAAGACGAAGAACGACAGGATAGCCCCGCCGACGAGCGGAGCAAGGGTCCTCCCGATCAGGGTCGCGGAAGAGTACTGCCCGAGCACCTCCCCCTTCTTCCCGGGAAACCGCACGGCAATCATCGCAGCGATCACCGGCCCGAGGATCGCGGTCGCCATCCCGTGGAAGAACCGGACCGGGATCAGCCAGAACGGGTCGGTGATGAAGAGATAGAGCAGAGGCGCCGAGAGGAATATCGTTCCGGATGCGATGAGCAGCCTCCTCTTTCCCAGGTGATCCGAGAGGACCCCCACCGGGAAGGAGAGAAGGATCCCGGCAAGCGGGGAGACCGCTGCAATGAGACCGATGACCGCATCGCCGGCACCCAGAGCCTGCGAGAAGAGGGGCAGCACCGGGTTCTTCGAGATCGTCGTCGAGAAGATGGCAAAGAACCCGATCAGAAAGAGGCCATACATCGCGTCCTGTGCGGAATGGTGCCTGACCATGGTTCTGATCGTTTGAGATTTTCCGCGGGCGGGCTTATATGTTCTGATCAAGACCGGGAAGGGTCCCTGTACGGCCTCCCGGACACACACCCCAGACGAATCGGGCACGAGAAGAGCTCCTTTGTTTCTCCTCTCAGGCAACTGACAGAAGCCAGGAACAAAAAAGAAGAACCGACCTCCCTGATGGGCTACCCTGAATCAGCCGGCTCATAGACGTAGAGAATAGTATCGTGGACAAAGAAGTAGGTCTTCTCGTCACCGTCATAGATGACGCGCTGGTTCATATCAACAGCCGCGCTGATGATATCCTCGAGCGAACCGAGTTCAATCCTGTGCGCTGTGATACTATGGTCAAACCTGCCCCGGCTCATCCAGTCGCGATACCGGGCGTGTACCGCTTCCTGCTCCAGTGCCTGAAGCATATCGGCGGAGGGTTTGAAGCGCGGAGATCTTGACAGTATGACCCAGAAGAGCATACCCAACGAGGCCAGCAGGAGGAGTACTGCGGCATACTGCTGGTGCAGGGGAGGATAGACCTCGATCGTCCGTGCCTCGCGGGCTGTGACCGCCTCGGCGAAACTCAGGTTATCGGATATACTGTAGTGACCTGCCCCCAGGGTGATGGGCATCAGGTACTCCCGGCGTTCATTGACCGCTTTTCCGTCAACCGTTCCGGTGAATACAGCCGTGGTGACGACATCGACAACAGGAGTCCCTCGCTGAAAGTCCAGATACTCCTTGATCTCATTCAGTCGCCATTGCATATCCTCCATGTCCAGGGTGAACGAGTTCTGGTATACCCCCGACTGCAGCGGCCCTGCGTTCTCGGCAATCACCACCTCTTTGCTCCAGTAGGTCGTGTCCGACTCCTTCATCGACAGAACCGCCACCGTATGCGACACGACATCCAGATCCACAGCCTCTCCTTCAACAAGGAAGGTGAATGTCGTCTGCAGTTCCGGGGTTGCCGCAAAGAAATAGACCGGGTTGTCCGTCAGTGTTGTACCGACCGGCCAGAGCGGGTTTCCTTCCGAGACGACCGCCCGGTACTCGTACCGGCCATCTATGGAATACCAGGGGACGTCGACGGTCACATCCCTGGACTCCGGCATGTACCAGCTCGTGTATACAAACAGCCCTGACACAATGATGCACACAACAACAACCGGCAGTACCAGTGTGAACTTTTCAGCAGTCAGTGATTGAAATCTCTTAATTCTCCAGTACACGATCTACAAGCCTCCTTTTACGGCGTAATTTCACAAACTTTTTCTCGGCCCAGAGCGGGTGCAGGACGAGTGTCAGAAAGGCTCCCGGCAGGATTGCCAGAGCGAGGACAGGGAGATACGGGTTCAATCCGGCAAGCCCCACAAACCAGAATACAGGAAGGACATACGGCAATCTGGCTACGGTGCATTCCGGCTCAGTCCCGGATATCGGAATGGAGACAGTTTCTCCGGGCTGCACAATCCCGTATACAGGAACTCCACCCACACCGGGCGTGCATATCAGGTACGCCTCAGGAACCAGGCCTCGCCCCTCTACCGTTATGCAACCGTTTTGAGGAACGCTGGAGCCTGAAAAAGAGCCGTATGTCTGTATCCCAGAAAGAGAGGGCACGGTCAGTAGAAGGAAGAGGGCCAGAACGACCGAGGAGAGAAAGAAGAGCCGGGAGTACCTGATCGAGAAGATTTGCCCTTTCGGCACCGGACTCTCCCGGGAGAGCCGGCGGGCGGCATGGGGGCCGTGCGTGAGTTTTCGCGTCTCCAGAAGGGCCAGCATCAGCGAGGGAAGGATAACCATCAGGAGGATAACCTGCTTCTTCATCTCTGATGCAAACCCGATGAACGGGATGAGAAATATCGGCCTGCCGATGATATCGCCCTTTGAGACGGAGAAACGGTCGGGAGCGCTATTTGCGTCTCCTTTTGTCGAATACAGACCGGTGTCCGCATCGATACCGGTTACCCGATGGGTGATGACCATGCGGTCGTCCTGTCCGGGATGCTGGAAGACGATCACGTCCCCGACCCTGACCTGATCCGGATCCGTGGGGGCGACGATGATGACGTCGCCGGGGAGCATGAGGGGTGTCATGCTCCCGCTCAGGACGATCATGATCAGCATGTCACACCGGACGAAGAGGAGGATTCCCGCCAGGATCACAACACCGATGATGACTGAAATCGTTCCCTGGATTGGGCTGACCCGGATCATACCTGCAGCCTGACCTCCTTCTCGTTCCCGTCGTCCAGGATGATAGTGCACACGAGGCTCTTCCCTTCCATGTTCGAGCCAAATGTGAGCAGGATTCCCCGTGCGGGATCGTCCCGGGTTGCCGGCCCGAGCTGAGCCTGCCCCTCGAGTAAGTGGCCGGATACTGCTTCTCCGGACCAGAAGACGGTGAACCCTTCATCTCCGGCAGGTTCTGGATTGGAACCTGCCCCTTTCGGCCCCGCACGCGGGGCTTCGCCGCCCTTTCCGCGGGTAAACGCCGCCTCACGGATCATCTCGCCGTCATCGGGGTCCCATGAGACACGGATGCCCGTAACCTCCAGCGGAGCAGATCCGGTGTTGTTCACGGTGATGCCGGAGAGGACGGTCTTTGCATGGTTGCCTGCCGGCGGCTTGAGCAGAGGCTGATCGGCAGTTACCATCAGGCTGCCGGCGTCGCCCCACGAGCCGGTGGTGATGGAGATCCCTTCGATCACCTCGGTATCGGTGAACCATGCTCCGGCCGGGATGATGTCTGTAACCAGAAACACACCGGCGCAACAGATAATTACCAGAAGTACGTATGCCTTATTCATCGCTCACATCTCCCTGTATCATGGCGTTCGTGGGCGAAGGGCAGCAGGTCACAGGATACGTCGCGTTGCCTGCAGCTGAATGAACGACACGCACTGCTGCTCCCGCACGGGAAGAGGTCAGATGGAGTTCTGCCCGGGTTCCGGATCGCTCCATCATCCCTGAAGAGCGCTGTCCGGAACGTTCCGGGCAGGTTCTCATCCCACCGCGGTCTGAGCGCGATGGTGTCGCCGGCATCCGCCGGAGGGGGCATCGAGAGTTCGACGCTGCCGATGCCCCCCGTGCCGGTGGTTGCGGTCGGTTTCCAGGAAGAGGCGAAGGAGGAGGGGGAAGCGTAGCGTTGGCTTCAGAGGCTCCGCATCCACCCCTTCTCACTTGCTTCTTGTTCATGATTGCCGGTGTAGAGATCTTTCAGGGATCACACGGCGGGAGAGGTCTGCGCCCAGCCGGGGTTGTCGGTCTGCGTCGCGTCGAAGATTACCTTGAACTCTGCCCCCTTATTGGCATAGACATTCCCTGCGTTCTCATCCAGCTTCACCTCGACCTTGAGAATCCGGGTAAACAGCGGATTGTCGATGCTGCCCATCGTACCCCCGAAATTGTCTGAGGTCAGGAGAGTGGTGTCGGCATTGGAGAGCTGAGCCCACGTATAGACACCGGAAGGGAACAGGGACTCAGTCCCGGCATCAGAGATTTCTACATCGGCGGCAACGTCAGATTCCGACATGCTATTAAGGAGCGAAACCTTCGAAATCCGGAACTGGAGCTTGCCATCCGTCACAAGGTCTCCCCCGGTCTTGACAAAGTATCCCTTCCACTTCAGGGGAACAGTTCCCTCGTTCAGGAGGTGGATATAACCCATAGTTGTCCAGGTGTTCGTACTGGGAACCAGGTTGGTGACCTTCAGGGTTGATTCGTGCACGCCAAAATAATCCTTGGCAATCTTCACGGACAGATCGGCATTGCCGGTCTGAATGGCATTCGCTTCTACGATCTCCTGGTCTGTAAACCAGGCAAACGTTCCCAGTCCCATCCCGCCGAGAGCAAGCCCGACGAGCAGGACGCTGAGAAGATATGCTTTCATTTTTATTTCCCCCATTATCGTCGCGAGGCCTTCTTTGAGCTTGTCAATCCCAGGATGGGCCCGATTCCGACCCCGCATCCCTCCGGGGGATACACCTGTATTTAAATGTATCTATCGAACGATTTTTCGTCCGGAGCGGCTGCAAAGCGCAGCTCACATAACGCTCTGATTATATACCAAAAACAGGATCTAAGCCGGGGCTTGAACAGAGATATAATCTTTGCCAGAAGGCATCCGCAGATATTGGAACGTTTCGGAGATTATACCGTTCATTCTTCAGAGTAGCCGTTCGACCAGGCGATCTCGGATAGCGGATTCCTGCGTTCCGGGAGAAGAACGAGATAGATTCGAAATATATTTATATGAAATAGCCAAGAGGGTGCGGCACCCCCTTTCATGAAAAAGGATCGTACCGGCACTCGAAAGAAATAATGACCTTTTTATAATATCGGTTGGTGTATTCACCCCGATGTCCCCGGTTCATGGAGTGCCTGAGACGCCCGATCGCGACTCCCCGCAAAGCCTCCCGGGCATCGGCTCTCCGGCGGCCTCCAGGTGGAAAAGCCGTTCATACCGGCGAAAACTCCTGTCCCGCACCCACCGTGCCGCTTTCCGCATGCAAACGTAAATGATCTTTTTGCATTGTGGTTATGACAATTGAGGGGTGAATCCATGGAATTCTGAGGGGCACTGGAACTCCGGGGCCGGGTACTACTGCAACGATTCTTAACCCGAGGGGTGGCATGGGAAACAGGATTCTCGAATGAACGAATCGAGAAGAGCAGATCCCCCGGCAATAGTTACCCGGATCATTCGTCCCGCTGTAAGCACCGTCGATGCCCGGATTTCCCATCACCACGATCGGCGGTGCGTTCCGGGCTTTCCCATGTACCGGCCTTTATCGCCGGATCGCTTTTGATACGGCATGAGCCCGGGGTAAAAGACGAAGTCCGACAGGACAGCCCCGCCGACGAGCGGGGCAAGGGTCCTCCCGATCAGGGTCGCGGAAGAATACTGCCCGGGCGCTTCCCCCGTCTTCCCGGCAAATCGCACCGCAGTCATCGCAGCAATCACCGGTCCAGGGATTGCGGTCGCTGTCCCGTGGAAGAACCGGACCGGGATCAGCCGGAGCGGGCCGTTGATGAAGAGGCAGAGCAGAGGCGCCGAGAGGAATACTGCTCCGGATGCGATCAGCAGCTCCCTCTTTCCCAGGTGATCCAGGAGGCCCCGCAAGCTGGGAGACCGCCGCAACAAGACCGATGACCGCGTCGCCGGCACCCGTGGCCCGAGAGAAGAGGGGTAGCACCGGGTTCTTCGAGATGGTCGTCAAGAAGATCGCAAAGAACCCGATCAGAAAGAGACCGTACATCGCGTCCGGTGCGGAATGATGCCCGATCATGGTTTTTATCGCTTGAGGTTCTCCGCGAGCGGACTTATACGTTGCAATCTGACGGGGAAGGGCCACTGTACGGCCTTCCGGACAGCACACCCCTGAAAAAAACCACCGCCGCACGGGATCCGGCATCCGGGGGATAGGCCTCGTACACGACACCATAATAACAGCAAATTTTCGACGGCCGCAAAAACCAGGCTTGCATTAGCGATATTCGCCACTCCGCGACGAGATTTGTCATGTAGAATCATTACAAAACCTATAAAGCCGATCTGGTAACACGCTTTAAGGTTCATACCGATTATCGGTTTGGCTTTCCGGGAGACGGTTCATATGCCGGGGAACCTGAACTGCAGAATCATAAAGATGCTCGAATAGACAGTCACAACATGAGGCGACAACCATGGCAAAAAGAATGCTGAGCGAGTTCGAATCATACGATCTCCTGAAACAATACGGGGTACCGGTGCCCGAACATGCGATCGTCAAGACTCCTGCAGAAGCAGGCAAAGCGGCGGAGAAGATCGGGTTTCCGGTCGTCATGAAGATCCACTCGCCCCAGATCGTCCACAAGAGCGATGCCGGCGGCGTTATCGTCAGTATATCCTCGAAGCAGGCTGCAGAAGAGGCATTCAACAAGATCGTCGCAAACGCCAAGGCGTACAACCCCGATGCCGAGATCAAGGGCGTCATCGTCGAGCAGCAGGCGGCACCGGGGCTTGAACTGATCATCGGCGGGAAGACCGATCCGGCGTTCGGGAAGGTGCTCACTTTCGGTATGGGGGGCACCCTCGTCGAGTTGATGAAGGACGTCACCCTGCGGATCCTGCCGATCACCGAGGAGACCATCCGACAGATGATCAGGGAGATCCACGGGTACCCGATGATCCAGGGCTACCGGGGGTCGAAACCGCGGGACGAGGAGACGCTCGTCAAGATCATGTGGGCGATCAACTGTTTCTTCGCCGAGAACACCAACGTCGTGGAGTTCGACATCAACCCGGTCAGGCTCTACGAGTCGGGAGCCTGCATCGTCGATGCCCGTATCTTCGTCGACGACGAGGCGGTCGATAAGGTGGCGAAAGAGCGGCCTTTCGTGCCGGTCGAATACTTCACCCCCCGGTCGATCGCGGTCATCGGGGCCTCGTCCGAACCTAAGAAGATGGGCTACGCCGTGATGCACAACCTCCTCCACTTCCCCGGACAGCTCTACCCGGTGAACAACAAACGTCCGGAGGTCCAGGGGCTCAAAGCGTATGCCTCCATCCTCGATATCCCGAACCCCGTCGATATGGCGGTCATCACCGTCCCGGCAAAACACGTCCCGAGCGTCGTCGAGGAGTGCGGGCAGAAAGGCGTCGTCATGGCGGTCATCATCACCGCCGGGTTCAAGGAGATGGGCGAGGGAGGAAAAGCGCTCGAGGACCGGGTCATGGAGATCGCAAAGCGTTACGGCACGCGGATCATCGGCCCGAACTGCCTCGGCCTGATCATCCCCCCAAAGGGCATCGACACCACCTACGTCCACGAATCCCCGAAACCCGGCAACATTGCCTTCATCTCCCAGAGCGGGGCCATCGTCAACACGGTGGTCGACTGGAGCATCAAGCAGGACATAGGGTTCTCCGCGGTCGTCTCGGTGGGCAACCAGGCGGACCTCAACTTCATCGACTACCTCAGGTTCGTGGAGCGCGATCCGAAGACCAAGGGCATCATCCTCTACGTCGAGGAGATCCAGGACGGCAAGACCTTCATGAAGGTGGTCAGCGAAGTCTCGAAGACCAAACCCGTCGTGGCGATCAAGGCCGGTTCATCCGTAAAGGGACAGGCGGCGGCCTCGTCCCACACGGGTTCGCTCTCGGGGTCGTACGAGGTCTACATGGAAGCCTTCCGCGAGTCCGGCGTGATCCCCGTCCACACCCTGTCCGGCACCTTCCAGGTCGCAGAGATGCTGTCGAGCCCGAAGGGCTACCCCCGCGGCAAGCGGGCGGTCGTGATCACGAACGCCGGTGGGTTCGCCGTTCTCTCCTCCGACTACGCCGAGCGCTACGGCATCGACCTGATCACCCTCCCGCCGAAGGTCTTGAAAGAACTCAACGAACTCCTGCCCGAATTCTGGAACAAGAACAACCCGATCGACCTCCTCGGCGATGCCAACGAGAAGAGGTTCGAGCAGACGTTCAACACGCTTGTTAAGTACCAGGACTGCTGGGACATCGCCTTCGTTGTCGGGTTCCCGAATCTCGTCATCGGGTCGGAACAGCTCGCAAACCAGATCATCCGGTTCTCCGAGAAGACCGAGAACATGATCGTCGGGACGCTGCTCGGCGGCGACTCGATGGAACGGGGCCGCAAGATCCTCAAGGAGAACGGCATCCCGCTCTTCGACGAACTCGACTTCACCTTCCGGGTGATGGGGAGAATCCTCTGGCAGAGGTTCCGGTAAGAACCTCTCCCGAAACAATTCTTTTCTGTCTGCTCCGGCACTTGTTCCGGAATGTTCACTCGGCAATCTTTCTTGCCACCCGCCTCCCGTCCCTTCGCCAGACCACCAGAAACGACGAGAGGACGGCGAGCGTGTAGCAGGCCCAGAAGAGCGGGATCGCCGTCCCGGAGTCCGGGCCGAGCGCGACCGCCCGCACAATGCCGACGGCCATCGACACCAGAATGGCCGCAATCACGAGGAGAACCGGCCCAATCCGGACGCGGGAGCGAGTGGCGGGCCCCGGCACCACCTTCGGCGTCACGACGAACGGGAGCTTCTTTCCCGAGACGGCGTACCAGATCGCCCGGGCGTATACGAAGGCGAGGGTGTTGAAGATCGCCTGCGAGAACGCGAGGTCATGGAGGGAGTACTGCCGCTCGCGGATGCTGACGACGACCTGGATCGCGATCACCACGACGAGCACCACGGCGAAGACCGGGGGAACCCAGACGGGGAGGATCGGAATACCGAAGAAGAGCGTCGCGACGGGGAGGAGGAAGAGCACCACGTTCACCCCTCCAAGCAGGTAGATCGAGACCGTAACGAGGAACTCAAGCCAGTGCGTTGCGGTCATGCTCCGGGGCTGCGCCACGAGTTGCCGGAGGATCGTCCCGAGAAGCTGGGTGTTCCCGTATGCCCAGCGGAGTTGCTGCGTGAAGTATGCGGCGAGGTTCGGCGGCGCAACGCCCTCCGCGTAGACGGCATCGAGAAAGACTCCCCGGCGGCCCCGGAGGTGGAACGTAAACGACGTGGCGATGTCTTCGGCGATGCATACCTCGTCCATCCCGCCGACGGCGGCGAGATGGCTCACCCGGAAGAGGCAGTTCGAGCCTGTCAGCATGGCGGTATCGTTGACGGAGAGCCCCCGGCAGACGTGCTTGTTGTAGATGTGCTGCTGGTAGGAGAACGTGACGCTTATCGGGTCGTGGGGCTCCGTTCGGAAGAACTGCGGGGTCTGGACGAAGGATACGGCCGGGTCGGCCTCAAGGATAGGGACGAGGTCGGCGAGGATCTCCGGCTTCACCCTCTGGTCGGCGTCGATGACCAGGAGGTACGGCGTATCGGCGTCGAGGTGCGAGAGGGCGTGATTGATCGCTCCCGCCTTGAACCCGCTTCTGTGGTCGCGATGGAGATAAGAAAGGCCGTACCGGCGGCATATATCCTGCATCGCGGAGCGCCTCCGTGCATCCGAGGAGTCGTCGAGGAGGAAGATGCGGAAGTCCGGGTAGTCGATCGCCGTGCATGCCCGGACACAGGGCTCGACCACATCCGGCTCCTCGTTGTAGACCGGGATGAAGACCGCGACGGGAGGGGGCGGTGCACCCGGCTCTTGCGGTGCCGTGGGACGGTAGGCATAGATCGACCGCAGGAGGTGATCGGCGTAGCTCACGAACTGGATCACCCCGAACGCCGTGACGGCGACGAGAAAGAGCGAGAGAGCCCTTGCAAGAAGGCTCCAGCCGGCTCCGGTCAGTATGAGGTGCAGATCGCGGAGGAAGATGACCGCGAGCAGCACCATCAGCGTGGCGGTAAAGAGTGAGATACGTGCTGCCGTCTTCATGGAAGATCCACCGCGGTCTGGCTGGTATCATGCAGAGACACCCTGCGCAACCCGGATGCAGCCCGGGTGCAACGGACGGCGCGAGGCGGTCCGGATACCATCCATCATACCAGAGTAGTTAAAGGTTTCGGGAATGGCTGAACCGCAGCCCCCCGACCCCAAAACGATCTTCTTCGACCGTTTGCGGTACGGCGATGTGCAGGCCCCGGACCTTCCCGATGACCGTTGTGTGTATTACGGGGCCGGTATCGGGATATCGCGGCCGCGCACGGCGGCAGAGGGTGCAGGCGACCAGTATCTCCGACAGACCGAAAACACCGACACTATGAAATAGATCACGCTCCTCTTGAGAAATGATTGCTATGACAGCACAGAAGATGGCACCTGCATCGTTGAAGAAGTACGAGATGCCGCCGCTGCCGTATGCGCCCGATGCGCTCGAACCCCACATCTCGAAGGAACAGCTCTCCCTGCACCACGATAAGCACCACCAGGCCTACGTTACCGGGGCGAACGCCGATCTCGAAAAACTGGAGAAGGCACGGCAAGACGGCACCGAAGTCGATATGAAGGCGATCCTGAAGGAACTCTCGTTCAACATCGGCGGCCACGTCCTGCACACCCTCTTCTGGCCGACGATGGCCCCGGCCGGAAAGGGCGGCGGCGGAACCCCGGGCGGCGCGCTTGCCGACCTGATAGACCGGGAGTGGGGTTCCTTCGACCGGTTCAAGGCCGAGTTCACGAAGGCGGCCGCGAGCACCGAGGGGTCCGGGTGGGCGGCACTGGCGTACTGCACCATGACCGACCGTCCCATGATCATGCAGATCGAGAAGCACAACAACAACGTCTACCCGACGTTCCAGATCCTGATGGTGCTCGACGTCTGGGAACACGCCTATTACATCGACCACAAGAACAACCGGGCCGGGTTCATCGACGCCTTCTGGAACGTCGTGAACTGGGACACGGTGAACAAACGGCTGGAGAACCTCTGACCACCTCTTTTTTTCCCGGGTACGTGCGCCGTACCTGAGCGGCGAACCGGCTGCACCTCCGGATAGACTCCGGCACCCGTTTGCCCCGGAGGCGCCGTGCAGCGTCCATATCCAAAACCATTAAGTAGTCATCGCAAGAGATAGCGGCGACGTTATCGGTGGGGGAAGGAATGGATCGGTACCGCAGGCGATATACCCTTAGTCTAACCTGTGCTCACTCTCCTGGGGGAGGAGCAACCGCTCGTTCGTATATGCGTAGAGCAGGGGCGATCCCCGGGATCGACCATGCTCGGTAGGGCCGTCCCCGCACCGGACCAGGAGATGCTCCGGAACGCGATCACGGACGGGGCCGTACGCCATCTGCTCCGCGAAGAAGACCCGCGGCTCCGGAACTTCCGGCTCTGCAACGCATGCGGTTCCTGCACACCCTACTGCCCGGCACGGATCAACGATCCCGGCGCGAACGGAGATCCCGGGTATCTCGCACGGAGGGTGACCGCGGCCCTCCAGGCAGGCAGACGCCCGGGGCTCGATCTTGCCGACTGCGTCCAGTGCTACTCCTGCGAGACCGTCTGCCCGCGCTCCGTCAGCATCGGCGGGATCATCAACGCCGTCTACGAGACGGAACGCCTGCAGCCGGTCTTTCGAAGGATGCTCCTCGACCGGGGGGGCCTTCCTCCCCGGGCATTTCTTCCGCTCTACATGGAGAGAGGGCACCTCCGAAAGTTCATCGCAAAGGCGATCCGCTACCCTTACCCGGCGGACGGCAGGGCGATCGACGAGGTCCGGCGGCTGCTGCTCCATCCGGTCGACGCGTCGGCCTTCTCGGTGCCCGGACACCTCCCGCAGAGGCAACCGCTCGCCCGGCCCGACCGGGTCTTTCACCTCAACTCCTGCTGCGCTTTCAACTACCCCGGCGCGGACCTCTCGCAGAAGACGATCCTTGCCGCCCTCGGCATCCGTTACGAGACCTCGCGGATGCAGACCTGCTGCGGGGGCGCCCCGCACTACATGGGCGGGGCAGGTTTTGCCGACCGGCTGCTCCTCACCGCACGAAACCTCAGCGTCATCCATGACGCGTTCGAACCCGGCGGCGAGATCGCCGTGACCGGGATATGCCCGACCTGCAGCGACTCGTATGCCGCCGCACTCGATGTGCTCTCGCACAACGCCAACAGGGGGATGGCGAACGCAGCGCTGGCGAGGATCGGCCGGGAGGTGACCGACCCCGGGGCGTTTTCGGTGGCAAACGTCCTCGACCTCTATCCCCTCTATCTCGACGAACTCCGGCGGCTCGTCGAGACGCGGCTCACCGGGCTCACCGTCGGGGTGCACGTCAGCTGCCACTACCGGAAGATGAACGGCACCCTTGCCGTCCCGCCGGGGCTACAGGATCTCACGGCGGTGACGGGAGCGAAGATCACGAGAAGCGTGATGGAGCACTACTGCTGCGGCGGGGTCAAGAACCTCTTCGACCGGCACCGGAATGGCCGCCCCCGGGAACTCTCCCGGCTGAACCGGCTCGTCCGCCAGGATTTCATGAACCACCGCCTGGACGTGATGGTCGTCGACTGTCCGGGGTGCGAGCTGGTCTATGACCACATGGGCGTGCCGGTGCTCCATATCACCGAACTCCTGGCACTCGCAATGGGCGCCGAACCGGGGGATACGGTCTGCGTCCAGGGTCACCTGACCTCGCTCTCACCCGCACTCGATCGGATAGGGATACTTTAGGAGATACGGATCCCGGTGGAGGATGCGCGATCCCCGTCACGAAGGGCGGCAGGGATCGCGGCACCAAACGGCCGGGTGCGGTCAGCGGCATGGCCGCGGCCATCTTTGCGCGACCGGCCGAAACTACAGACGGTCCGGCAACGGCCGGGCCGCCACCGCAAATGCCTTATTACCGGGAACACGATTTGTTTATATAACGCTCGGAGGATAAAAACATCAGAGGGCAGGATACCCGTATGAATAGAGCGGATTCGATATCTACCATATCTCAAGAGGCGTTTCGGATTCTCGACGAGCCCGGCGCAGGTATCCTCGTGCTCGATCGGCAGATGCAGGTCTTCTGGGCAAATGCATTTGCCATGGATCTCCTCTCTACAAGCGAAGAGGAGATCCTCGGATTCGACGCCCGCCGGGTCCTCGACGCGCATCTGACGCCGCTCCTGCAGGAGAGGGATGCTGCCCACAGGCTCCTTGCCACGATGAATAACGGAACCGGGATACCCGGTCTCGACCTCTCGGTGCAGGACCCGCGGGGGGAAGAGCGACAGATCGTCTATTCCAGCCGGAAGATCGAGCGGGGAGCGTTTGCAGGGATGTGGGTGCTCTGCATGCGGGACGTCACCGAGCAAAGACCGGCAAACGAAGGGCTGCTCTCCGCGAACAGACAACTCCAGGTCCTGAACCAGATCATGGGGGTATCCGCGTCGTCCCTCTCGCTCGACGAACTGCTCGAAGCGTCGCTCTCAAAGACCCTCGATCTGCTCGGGTTCGACCTGGGACTGACGTACCTCCTGAACCCGGATCGGACAATAGCGCTCCCGCGCTACCACCGCGGCGTCCCGGAGTGCTACCTCGCCCGGAGCAGGACGATCAAAGTTCATCACTGGCCCTGGAACTTCGTCTTCGTTGCCGGACAGCCGCGCTACCTTGAACTGCAGGGCGAGGGAGGCACGATCGAGGATGAGATCCTCGCCTCGCTCGGGGTCGCCACCCTCGCCTGCATCCCGATCCTTGCGGAATCGGTCGTGGTCGGTGCGCTCTTCCTCGGGAGCAGGAAGGCCGGGGGGTTCCGGGCCGAGGAACGCCGCCTCCTCGAGGCGATCGGACAGGAGATCGGGTCGGGCGTTCTGCGGAGCATGCTCCACAAACGGCTGGAGGCGGCCCACCGCGAGACGAACCTCTACCTGGACGTCATGACCCACGACATCAAGAACGCGGAGAACGTCGCGAACCTCTACTGCGACCTCCTGCTCGATACACTGGAGGGCAACGACGCCCGGTACGCACGGGGGCTCAAGGAGAGCATCCGCAAAAGCAGCGGCATTCTCCAGAACGTCTCGACCATCCGCCGGATTCACCAGGAGCCGCCCGACCTGAAACCGATCCATCTCGGCCACGTGATCAGGGCGCAGATCGAGCGCACCCCGGAAGCAGCCATCTCGTTTGACGGCACCACGGCGGAGGTCCGGGCCGACGATCTGCTCCCCGAGGTCTTTACGAACCTCATCGGCAACGCCGTGAAACACGGCGGGCCGGACGCCGGGATCGCGATCCGCGTGGAGGACTGCCCCGATGAGGATCACACGGTGGTGGTGACCGTGGAGGACACCGGCCCCGGCATCCCCGAGGCAATGAAAGAGACGATCTTCGACCGGTTCAGGCAGGGCAGGAACCAGGGATGCGGGAAAGGGCTCGGCCTGTACATCGTCGGGATACTGCTCGACCGCTACGGCGGCCGGATCTGGGTTGAGGACCGGGTGGAAGGCCGGCCCGACCTCGGGGCGTCGTTTCGGTTCACGCTGCGCGAAGTGGTGCACGACGGGTATGAGGGGTGAGACCCCCTCATACCGGAGACCTCACGCCGCTGTCGGCGCAGCCAGCTGATGGGTCTGGAGCCCTGCCGAGTACCGGCGCGCCCAGGCATACCCGAGCGCCGCGCCGATCGCGTTTCCTGCGGCAACTCCCCACCAGATGCCGGAGAGGCCGAGCCCGAGAACGGTTGCAAATATCCAGGCAAAGAGGATGGATAGGACGATGTTCTGCAGAAGCGTGATCGTAAGAGACCGTGCTCCAAGGCCCGTCCCCTGGAAGAACGACGCCGCGAAGAGCCCGAACCCGACCATGGGGTAGACGAGGCTCATGACCCGGAGGTAGGTCGTCAGCTCGGGAGCGATCCCGGCGGCGTCGCCCGCCGTGAAGAGTGCGGCAATCAGGGGGGCGAAGACGAACGTGGCCGCGGCAAGCCCGAGACCGATCCCAAGACCGAGCCGTGCGGCGAACCGAAGTGCGGTCTCCATCCGTGCGTACGCATGTGCCCCGTAGGTGGCGGCGGTGACCGCGACCACCGCCGACGATATGGCAAGGATCGGCGTCAGGCCGATGCTCACGACCCGCCACCCGACCGAGTAGACGGCGACGCCGTCGGTGCTCGCTATGAGAACGATGACGCCGTTCAAGATCAGGGCCATCAGGGCGAGTGCCAGCTGCTCGGCTGCTGCGGGGAGACCGACCTGCAGGACGTCCCGTACGACTCCGGCGTCCGGGGAGAAACCCCGGAAGCAGAGCGCGATGTAGGTATCTTTCTTCACGAAGAGCCAGTAGACCATCGGGACGGCGGCGATGACCTCCGCGAGGATGGTCGCCCAGGCTGCGCCGGCGATCCCCATATCGAATCCATAGATCAGGATCGGGTCGAGGACGATGTTCGCCACCGCTCCCGCCGCCATGGCGTACATCGTCCGCTTTGCATCGCCTTCGCCGTGCATGAGCGCGTAGGCGACCTCGCCGAAGAGGAGGGCGAACGTCCCGAGGAAGAGGATCCGTGCGTATTCCGTGGCGAGACCGACGGCGTCGCCCGCTCCCATGAGGACGAAGATGTCTTGCGCAAAGAGGAAGAGCGGGATGGTGACGACGACAGCAAGCACGGTCATCAGGAGGATGGTGTGCATCGCAACGCTGCTCGCGCCGGCCCTGTTGCGGGCGCCGATCATCCGGGCGAGCGCCGCTTCTCCGCCGGTTCCGAGGCCGCTCGCTAGCCCGATGGTCATGATGAAGAGCGGGAATGAGAACCCGACGGCGGCAAGAGCGTCTGCACCGAGACCCGCGACCCAGAACGCGTCGACGACGTTGTAGAGGGTCATGAGGGTCATCGCGATCATCATCGGCAGGGAGAGCCGGAGGATCGCGGTCTTCGGATCGGCGAGGAGTAGCTTTGTTCCTTCTGTTTCTTTCTGGTTACTACTTGAGGGTGTGTCGTCTTCTGAATCACTTGTCGGCATACATATCGCCTGCTGGCGTGCCCGCGCCGCGGGCTCCCGGAGAGATAGGGAACCGGTTCTCAGGCGGTTTGGGCATCGTGCCTGTCTGCGGATTTTGATTGCCGGATGCGCCCGGGGAACGTGACTGAACGGAAAGCGGCCGGTTAATAGCCGCCCTCAATTATCCGATTTCCTGACGTTATAGGGCAATACAAGAAAAATGTGGGCGCGGATCAGTAGATATATCTTCGCATCAGGCGGATCGAAACGGGCTCTAAAACGTCCTGCTCCGGCGGCTGTGAGCCCGGTCGACGGGTATCCGGGCTCCCGGAGCGCCGGCAGGGTGCAGCAGCGCGCCGGAGAGATTCAACCGGAAAAACAGAATCAGCGGGCAGGCACTCCCACGGTCGCCGCCCCGCGTTTCTTCACGGCGCGGTCGTACACGAGCCAGTTCTCTTCCCACTCCGGATTCCGGTCATGGAGCTGCTCGAGCACCCGCCGCCGGATCTCGCCGGAAGGCATCCCGTCGTAGACGATCCGTTCGACGGCTTCGCCGATCGCCCTTGCCTCCTGTGGCGGCGCTCCCGACTTCAGCGCGCTCACGATCACCTTCTCCCGCACGAACGGTTCTCTCCTGCCGTCGGCCTTGACCACATCGACCAGTTCAATCACCTCAGGACGGGGGGTGGCCGGGAGTCATAACCTTTCCGGTCACCGCCGCCGCGGGGGAGGCGGCCTGAGGAGTTCCGTTGCGGATGCGACTCCTTTCAGCCCCTCCCTGAGGAAGAGAATCCCGAAGACCGATTCGACCAGCGTCCCCTTGGCGTGGTTGATCGTTCGTGCGCTCCTCGGGATCTCCGCATCGAAGTGAATCCGGTGCTCGTAGAGGCTCCAGCGGTCGCAGAGCAGGGCGAGGTTCGAGTTCCGGTCGTATGCCTTCCGGTTCTCGGTCAGGTTCCCTGCATTTGCGATCTCCTGATCCCAGATGGCGGGCAGAAGGCCTATCTTCAGGGCAGCATCGCCGATCCACGCGAGCGCCCCGGCTGCCTCATGGAGGTGCGCAAGATCCCGGAGTTCGGCATCGGTGAGGGTGCACCAGCCGCCGCTCCGGGCATCCTCCGCGATCTCGTCGAAGAGGTTGCGGGTGCTCGGCCGGAACATGGCGATGACGAACTGCTCGCGATCCCCGAGCGAGTAGCCGAGGTCCGCCTCGACCTCCGGCTGCACCGTCCCCGTGATCACGGCCGCCTTCGCGAAGACGGTCTCGATCTCCCGGACCCAGCGCCCGAACTTTCCGCTCTCTCCCGGAGGGAGCGCCGAGGTCTCCCGCACGAGATCCTCCCTGAGCGTTGTGAGCCGCCCCTCGATCCCCGGCAGGTTCCACGTAAGCCAGCGGTGCATCTCGTGTCCGTCACTCCCGTAGAGCATGAGCCTTTCGGAGACCACCGTAGATGACGACGTCTGCAATGCCGCGGCCGCCGAGGAGACGCATCGTCCGCTCGAGGAGGAAGTCCGAGCCGAGGACCCGGTCGGCCAGCCTCTTCGTCCTTGCTGCGGCGAGGAGTTCCCGGCCTATCGCCGAACGCCACTCCCGCTCGTAGGCCGCGAGGGGCTCGCCGCGGAGCAGGTGGTCCGCCACCGCAAGCCCGGCAAGCCGCCCGCAGATCATCGCGGTCGCGATCCCTCCACCGTTGGACGCGACGACGTGGCCCGCGGCGTCGCCGACGGCGAGGACGTTTCCACGGACGGTCTCCCTTATGGGCCCGGAGACAGGCACGAACCCGGCCTGGACGTCGCGGGCGGAGAAACCGTTGCTCGCGAGGAACGATCTCAGGAGAACCGGGACCGGGGTGCCCCTCTTCTGCACGCCGAGCCCGACGTTTGCGCACCCCGGCTTCGGGAAGACCCATGCATACCCTCCGGGGGCGATGCGGTTCCCGAAGAAGAACTTCAGACGGTCGCCGAACTCCCCGTCGACCCGGCAGGTTATGGCGGGGGCGAGCACGGCGCTCCGTTCCATCCCGGCCGAGCGGCATACGCGGGAGAGCGGGCCGTCCGCGGCGACGACGACGCGAGCCTCGATATCGCCCCGGCTGGTTGTTACCCGGCCGCCTTCCCGGCCGAGGAACTTTGTATCCGGCGAGAGCACGGCACCCTCGCGAACGGCCGCATCCGCGAGATGCCGGTCGAACACGTCCCTGTCGACGGTGTAACCGGGGAGCTCGAACTCGTATTCCCGGCCGCCGGGGGAGACGGCGACGGCCTCCCGGATCTCCCGCCGGATCAGCCGGGAATCGATGGGGAAGAGTTCGTCGAGCCCGGGGGCGTTCGGGAGCACACTCGCAAGGATCGCCACAGAGGCGTTGAACTCCCCGCAGCAGACAGGGACGCCGATCACCCTCCGCTTATCGATCAGGAGGACGTCGAGCCCCGATTTTGCCGCATACCGTGCGGCGGTGCTGCCGGCAGGCCCTGCTCCGACGACGATCACATCGCACCGGTCTTGCATCGGTGCTCTTGTAAGGAGGGATAGGGGAAAAGAGTTGGGGACACCCCGGTCTGCACGAAGAGAGGCGATAAGGCTCACGCGAAGAACGGTATAATTACCTGTAACTCCCTTCGCGGTTTCGCGTCTTCGTGTGAGGCCGTTTCATTGCTTATACCCTGTCAGCTCACGCGAAGAACGACTTCCCCTTGGGGAAGGAGTTTGAGAAGCCGCAGGCTTCGAGCCGCGAAGAACGCGAAGTTCGACTTCCCGAAGGGAAAGGAGCTCAAGCACCGAAGGTGCGAGCCGCGAAGGGGCACGTCAGTCTTCGTGCTTCGCCCGCAGCCGCGCGATCCTCTCCGCCACGCGCCGTCTCGCCTCCTCCGTCGCCGCAACGTCCCGGCGGATTGCAACCTCCAGGATATCGCCCTCCCGGGCACCGGGTGGAAGGAGGGAGCGGGGGAGCGTGAACCGGACTGACTCGTCCTCGCGGAGGAGGAGGACGGCAAGGCCCTCCTCGACGCGATCGAGGCTCACCCGGAAGGCCGACTCATCCTCCGCCATGGTCACCGCTCCAGGGTGCTGACGACGGTGCCGTTCGCGTCGGCAAGCGTGGCGAGGTCGCCGTCGTTGTTCCAGACCGGGCTTCCCCGGCCCCAGTAGAGGTCGGTCGCGGTGTCGTTGCCCGCCCCGGAGTGGACGGTGACACCGGCGCCCGGATCGAGCGTGAAGACCGGGAAGGTGTAGGTGTTGCGCATCCCCTCGTCGGCAATCGTCCAGCCGGTAAGGTTGACCGCTGCCGGATCACCGTTCGCGACGGCGATCCACTCCTCCCGGAGATCGAGATCGGCGATGTAAACACCGGACGAGGGGGCGGGCGTCGTCGGGGCCGCCGTCGCGGGAACGGTCGTTGCCCCGGCCGTCACGGTGGCGGCGGGTGCCTCGCCGGCCGCAACGGTGAGCGCCGTGCCGTCGGTGGCGACGATGACCGTCCCGTCAAGGTCGGTCCGGTAGATGCGCGAACCGGTCGCCTCGATGCGTTCGACCGCTTCCTCGTGGGGGTGGCCGTAGTCGTTCCCCGCGCCGACCGAAATGACGCTGATCGCGGGGCTGACCGCGGAGAGGAACTCCGCTGAGGATGCGTACCGGCTCGCATGGTGACCGACCTTCAGGACGTCGGCATCGAGGTCGAGGCCGGCCTCCATCATGCTCTTCTCCGCGGGCTTCTCGGCATCGCCCATGAAGAGGTAGGAGATCTCGTTGTAGGTGACCTTCAGGACGACCGAGTCCTGGTTGACCTCGCCGATCGGCTCCGCGGCCGGGTTCAGGATCAGGATCTCGAGGTCGGGATCGAGGGCAACCGTCTGCCCGCGCTCCGCTGCGGTGTAGGGTATCCCCAGGTCTTCGACCAGGGCAAGCAGGTTCTCGTAGGTCGCAGTCGGGTGCGGCTGCGCGGCGTCGACGAACCGGCCGACCGGGTAGGCGGAGATGACATCGGCAAGGCCGCCGATGTGATCGGTGTGCGCATGGGTCGCCACGACCACGTCGATCCGCTCGACGTTCCGCTCCTCGAGATACGCGATGACGCGCTCCCCCATCCCGCGCTCGCCGGCGTCGATGAGCATCGTCTTATCGCGGAACTCGACCAGGATCGAGTCCCCCTGCCCGACGTCGATGAAGTGGACGACGAGATCGCCGGAGAGATCGGAGCCGATCTCCGGCTGCCCGGAGGGGGCGGAACAGCCTGCGGTGATGAGGCAGGCGACGGTGCATGCACAGAGTGCGATACAGATCAGGTATCGTGTGGACGACATTGCTCTCTACACAAGTAGAGGGCGCAGGGTATAAGTGTGCTTGAGGTCGGGCACCGGCACCGTTCCCGCCTTTTGGGCATACAGCCGACCGATCGGCTGAACGGGAGAAACACGGACGGCAGAAGCGCGCGGGAATAGAAAGGATGATATGCGTCGACCGTCACCCCTTAACAGTAAGGACGATGAAAGAAGTATCTCCCCTTGAGATCTATAACGAGTTCCACGACGACATCCAGGCAATCTTCCGGTCGAGACTGCAGACGCAGGTGATGATTGCCCTCGGCAGCGGGAGCAAACCGCTCTCGACCCTTCGCGAGATCACGGGGAGTTCATCGCAGGCGCTTATCCCGAAGATCCGGCAACTCGAAGCCCTGCATTACGTCGAATCGGTGCGGGGCGACTATGCGCTCACCCCTATGGGCAGGCTCGTCGAACCAAAGATCGGACGGGCGGTTGCGCTCATGGGGGTGCTCCAACGCCACCGGGACTTCTGGGTCGAACACGAGATCGAGGGCATACCCCTTGAGTTTCTGAACGAGATTGAACACCTGTATCATACGGAAGTGGTAAGGAACATCGAAGAGGATGTCTTCGCCGTGTATGCAAGTTTTCAAGCCATACTCAGGAAAGCATCGTGGATCCACAGCGTATCATCGATCACGAGTCCACTCCTTGCGGATGAGGTTAAGGTTACCGTCATGGAGGGCAGGCCCGCGGAACTCATCGTCACCGGAGAACTTGCCCGGAGGCTGGACGACGAGCCGTACAGAACCATGCTGGAACCCCTGACCGGGCATGAAAACTTCAAGATGTATACCTCTTCTTCGCCGATTCGCCTGGGATTGACGGTAACCAACGGGTACCTGTCGTTGGGCCTGTATAGGCGCGATACAGGGAAATATGACGCCACCACGGATCTCGTCGGCACCGATGCAGCGGCGGTCTCCTGGGGCGAGCGACTCTTCCAGCACTACAAAGCGGACGCTAAAGCACTGGAGATACCCCAGTAGTCTCTTTTTTCCAGGCTCCAATCACCCGACACCTGACGCGACCCACGGCATAGCGATCGCTCTACGACCCCGAGGATACCTGATCCTTCAGAGCCGAGACGCCGTTCTGTCCCAGCACCCACACCAGTAGACCCGGAGTAAAAAAGGCGCAATGCGCAGCCCTCTGCAGAAATGAAGCGACAGGGCGTTGCGATGCATCAGAGTGGTGAATATTCATCGAGGTAATAAATATTCATCGGTTCTCTGAAAACCACTCCATGTTCGGATTTGCAAAATGCCCCAACCCTGTTCAGCCAGCCGGTCAGATCGTCGCCCATCTGGTCGTATACAGTTCCCTGTATACCGCTGCCATGATGGCGGCGATGGTATACCTCTCGTGCCTCCTGCAAGGTTTTCCCTTCGATCCGGTTGCGGCGGCGATCCTGGTGCTCGTCGTATTCGCCGTTTACAACCTCAACCGCAAGACCGACGAGGGCGAGGATGCCGTTAACCATACGGAACGCTACTCGTTCACAAAGAGATATGAAACCATCCTCTTCCGTTCTGCAATCTTCGCATTCATCCTCGCTTTCTGCCTTTCGGCCCTCCGGGGGTTCGGCAGCCTGCTCATCACGACCATTCCCCTGGTCGCCGGAATCGTCTACAGCGTCCCGCTCTTTCCCGCTCGCTTCGGGTTCCGGCGACTGAAAGAAGTGCCGTTCATGAAAAGCCTGATCGTGGCGTTTTCCTGGACGCTCCCCGCGACACTCCTGCCGATCTGCCACGCAGGCCTTTCTGCGGGCGCCGCCACGGGCATCGTAGGCGTCTTTTTCCTCGTACAGACCTTCACGAATACGGTAGTCTACGATATCCGTGACGTGGAAGGGGATGTTGCGTCTGGAGTCAGGACGATCCCGACGATCCTCGGCCCCCAAAGGACGCTCCTTCTCCTCACGGCGGTGAACATAACCGTCGGAGCCGCGCTGGTGCTTGCCGGCGGGTTCCTGCTGGATCTCTATCCGGTGCTGTTGCTGGCTGCGGGTACGGTCTACGCCCAGGGTTATCTCCTGTGCTTTCAGCGGTTAGGAACAGAAAAACTCTTCTTCGAGTTGTTTACCGATGGAGAGTTCATCCTGCTGGCCGCTGTCCTCTACCTGCTCACCCTTGCAGTTCCGCATCTCCCGGCATGAACAACCCCGAAGATTCATCGGAGAGGTGAAAATTCATCGACACAATAAATGTCCGGCAGCCGGGGAGCATCTTAGGGTACGACATGAGATCACCCGGCGACAGCGATCCGCTGAAGAGTAACCCCGATGCTCAATATCCCGAGGCACGGGAGAGGAGGATGAATACGCTGCACGATGGCGCAACAGGAGGCTTGCTGCTGCAGGACGAGATGAAGCCGCAACGGTGGGGTTGCCCATCGTGCATGTACTACGACCCCGGGTGCGCCTACTGCACCTACATCCACGCTCCCGTGGACGTACTGTTCGTCTGCCCGCAGGTTCTCGACAGACGCAGAAGGCCGGGGCCTGCACAGTAAGGTTACGCCGTTCGTCCGGCAATAACTCCGGCGGCCTCGCCCGCCCCGCCGGCGCCCGACAAAAGGAGACGACGCAGGATCGGGATCCCCAACGTTTTTGTAGGCCGCCCGCCATGACAGAAGCCGCCATGCCGGGTGCTGACTACATCTACCCGAACGTCACGGAAGCAGCCCAACGGGGCGGGTTCCTCGAACGCTGGCACCTCGCCGAACCGCTCGGGTGTAGATACATCGAGATCCCCGCCGATTTCATTAAGAACCAGACGGAGGTTGAGCGGACGGGGCAGGAGATCGGGTCGATGCTCACCAGGTCCTCCGTCGAACTCCTTTACGAGCAGGATGCGGCTCTTCCGGGCACCCTCAGGTATCTCCTGCACACCGAGCCGGCCATCCCCCGGAGAACCCCGCACGGCCGGCAGGCGACGGCTAGCCTGCGGTGGCGCGATCCCGGCTGGGTAGCCGGGTTCGGGGATATGCTCCTTGAGATCGAGGACGTCCTGGGTATTCCTCCGGAGATCATCGAGATACACCCCGGCGATCGGAGGAACACCCACGCCGATATCGTCGCGGGGATGCACGCCCTGATCGCCGCCCACTGGAACGCCTTCGGAGCGGAACCGCTGGTGCTGCTCGAGCACCATAAAGACCAGAGCATCTCCACGGGGAGCCAGATGCGGTCGTTCTGGGCGGTGCTCAAGGATATTCATCCCGAGATCGCCGGGCTGGCCGGGATAGCGCTCGATCCCTGGCACCTCCACGCCGCGACGAGAGAGGAGTTCCCCGGATCGCTCGGCGAGGTTCCGCTCGATGCCCTGCAGGCGTTTCATATCCATAACGATCTCCGCCCTCCGTCGGTCGCCGACGGGGTGCCCTGGCCGCAGGTCTTCGAGGTGATCGGCGACGTAAAGACGCCCCGCATCAAACCCGTGGTCTACCAGAAGAGCAGGGTGCCGGGGGCGATTGCCTTCTGCGAGGAGATGCTCGCCGCGCCGCGGGCAGTGTACGCGGGGCCGCCGGCGTGAGATCCCCGCCAACATTCATAACCTCAAAATGCCACAGGGTGTCGCATGACACCGATAGCCGCGCCTGATTTCCCTCCCGATCTCGAGTGGCATAACGTCGACCGCCCTTCCGTCGTCCGCGATCTCACCGGCAGGGTGGTGCTGCTCTCCTTCTTGACGTTCACCTGTTCGAACTGTATGCGACTGGCACCGGATCTCCGGCGGCTCGAGGAGAGGCATCCCGGGCTGGTGGTCGTCGAAGTGCATTACCCCGGGTTTGAATCCGCCGCGGTCGCCGGGAACTTCCGGGAGGCCGTGCGCCGCGCCGGGCTGGAGCATCCCGTCGCCATCGACCGCGAACGCCGGCTCTGGCAGGCCTTCGGGATCCAGGACTGGCCGACCTTCGTCCTCATCGACCCGGGAGGAAACGTGGTCGGGAAGACCGCCGCCGAAGGGCTCTACGGGAGGCTCAGCCCGAAGATCGATCGGATGACGGTAGAGTTCGGAGCGCAGGGTCTGATCGAGAGAGGACAGTTGTCGCCGGGAGCCGCACGGGAGACGGACCTGTATCGTCCCGGAAAAATTGCCGCGGACAACGTCGGGATGCGTCTCTTCATAAGCGATACCGGCCATCACCGGATCGTCGTCGCCGGCGCTGACGGAAAGATCCTGGAGACGATCGGCTCCGGGGCTGCCGGGAACACCGACGGATCGTTCGGTGAAGCCGGATTCTACCTGCCGGAGGGTCTTATATTCGACGAGGAGGAGAGCGTCCTCTATGTCGCGGATACCGGAAACCACACGATCCGCCGGGTCTCCTGGACGGAGCGGGAGGTCGCGACGATCGCCGGGACGGGCCTTGCCGCCCCGTCGCCCGGCGGGCCGGGCACCGAGACCGCGCTGAACGCACCGCGGGATCTCGCGCTGCTCGGCGGCCATCTCTACATCGCGATGGCGGGGGCGAACCAGATCTGGCGAATGGATCTCGCCACCCGTGAGGTGGAGCCATATGCCGGGTCGGGCCGGGAGGGGCTGGCCGACGGGCCGCTCGGAAAGGCCGCCTTCACCGGGCCTGCCAGCATCGTCACCGACGGCGAGGCGCTCTACATCGCCGACAGCGGGGCTTCGGCGATCCGCCGCATCAAGCGGGGGATGGTCGAGACCCGCATCGGGCACGCCCCGGACGATTTCGGCGATCTCGACACCATCGCCCGGATGGCGCGCATCCATCACCCGACAGGCATCGCCTACAGGGACGGGTCGCTCTATATCGCCGACACCGGCAACAACAAGATCAAGCAGTTCGACCTTGAGACCGGGTGGGTCCTCACCCGGGCAGGGGACGGCGACCGCGGCGACCGGGACGGGCTCTCGGGTGACGCAAGGCTGAACGAGCCGGGCGGTCTCGCCGATCTCGGGGGGCTCTGGTATATCGCCGATACCGGCAACCACACCGTCAGGGTCTACGACCCGGTTCACCATGTCGTCTCGACCCTGACGCTCTGGAAATAGGCGTTCCGGGAGCAGTACTGGTGCGTTGTCGAGACTTCGTGACTTTGATCGTAGCGTGGTGCGCGGCGTGGCTTTCTTATTCCTTACTTTGAGGGGAGTATAGTTTCACTGTCCTATGTATAAACTACTTATTTCACTTATTAGTCAGGGGATTCAGAGGGGGCCAACTAAAGTTTACAACTGCTATGATCCCTTGTCTCAAGAGAAAAAGTGCTATTAACTGGAGTTGTCCAAATTGGAGGTATAATGGAGGGTTTGTTAGTTGTGTTTTCTTTCTTTCAGTATAAAAAAAAGTCTATACTCGTATCCTGTTTTGGGGTTTGAGATCTTCCATGTGATTTTATTTTTAAATGTGTTTATTTTAGGGTGCTCTTTGATCTTTTCCAAACTTTTTTCACTGGTTTTCATTCTTTCCTCTGCTGCATCGTATATCTGGAATATTAGAGGTTTACCATCTGCTTCAGTCTCATAAGGGAAAGAGATCGTGTATTTTTCCTTCATTTTCCCTTCAAGCAACACTCTAATAACCAATCGCTCTGTGTAACGATTTACACTAAAGGAGAAGAAATCGGTCTCACCATTGATAGCAGAGATATATGCCTTCGTCCTATAACTGACTGCGAAGTCACAAATTTGATCCGGTTCAACGTGAAGTGGGATCTTAAACTCTTTCTTTTTACTAATTATCTGTCCATCCTGATTTATACTCTCTGAATATTTTGGTTCCTTAACTATGGTAGGGAAATGGATCGCCTTACCATTGTAGTTATATTCAATATCATCTATCCTCGGAACATCCTCAGGTGACGTTATATGCATATTGAATAAATTATATCGATCATCCATGTGATTGTGCAAGGTTCGCCTAATAGTTGTTAAAGCAGACTCATCCTCGCGCGACTGATCGTCAAATTTGATCGTTTTCTCCACATAGAGCATACTTGCATCTAACGGGATTGAATGAAGTTTCCGAAAGTTTTCGTCAATTTTAATGACGTCTTTTACATAACAAGTGACTAAAACCATTACGGCTAAGAGCAAGATGCCAGCCAAATACTCTATCCGGACTAAAGTCTCATCGATTTGCCCGAAGACATACCCAATAAGTGCTGTTGTAATGATTATTGCTACAGGTTTTAGGATCGGATTATTTCCGTATAGTGCCCATCGCGTTATTCGATTTATCTAAATCACCCATCCAGCTAAAAAGAGTGTAAACATTGTAGTGGAGGGGGTTTTAACTGCCTTCCTTCTCGCCAACACTATACATCATACTTCGCACCTCGAACCTAGTTGATGCAGGTAATTTGATCCCCTTAGTGAGTAACATACAGCGTGTCCTATCATCATATAAAAGGGATTCGATATTTCGTCTTAAATGGAAGTGCTACCACTTCCACTGCGATGAACCAATGCAACCGGTGGGGCACAACTTTGACACGAGGCACTCAAGGTTAACTTGAGTTGTACTTCCAATTAGGGTCTAATTTTCCAGTAGATCCTGTTTTCCTCGTGCTTCATCGAGATATACTGGCCCTGCACCCCCTCGCTCCGATTAATGACCCATTGTCCCAAATGGGTCATGCGCAGCTCACGCCACGCACCAGTGCCGGTACATCTCCTAATAGTCACGAAGGCGCACCAGAACCCCGGGAGCAGTACTTTATGTAGGGATAACGAGAGAGGAGGAACGGAGCATAGAGTCTCCAGGGTGAGCCATGCGAATGAACTATGCGCTGTTCATATCCGTTCTGGCTATCGGGGCGGCGGTTCTCATCTGCGGCTGCATGGGCCTGCCGGGAGACGGCGACCGGAACCAGACGAACGAGACGCCGGTCGGCGAGAACCTGACGGTCGGCGAGGTGCTGGCCCGGGACGGCAACTTCTCGGTGTTTGTCCGGGCGCTCGATGCCGCCGGACTCGGGGGGACGCTCGCCGGACCGGGGCCCTACACCGTCTTCGCGCCGACGGACGAGGCGTTCAGCCGGATCCCGGAGACCGCGATGGCAGAACTCATCGACGACCCGAAGGGCATCCTCGCCGAGACCCTGCTCTACCACATGGCCCCGGGGAGGTATACGGCAGCCGGGATTGCTGCAAACGATACCGTTCCAACCGTCCAGGGCAGTCCGATCGCCGTCGACGCCGCCGGCGAGAGCGTGACGGTGAACGGCGCAAGGATAGTCCGGAGAGATATCCCTGCCGCGAACGGCGTCATCCATGCCATCGATGCGGTCATGATCCCGCCTGACGTGATCCTATTGCCGGCAGACGAGACCGTCGCGAACGTGACGGAGAATGAGACCGCTGTGAATGTGACGGAGAACGTGACCGGGTGAGGGGGTGCCCCACTCTCTTCCCGAGAGTGCGACAAGGCGTATACATTGTGTATACGTTCGTATACAGCATGTGTTCGTACCCGGGAGCTTGTTTCTTCAAAGGCGCAGGCACATTCCCGGAACCACCCCGAGGAACCTCAGGCAGGATGAACGATCAAGATCGATCCTTCGCGAACCTCCATTGTAGCGGATCGTCAAAGAACCTACGAATAACAACTGTTTTCCCACGCCCGCACAAACAAAGAACCACAACAGGGAGTCCTCCCCGAGTTCGTCCATGCCACGCTTCAACCTCAGCCCGTCGCTCATCGG
Source organism: Methanoculleus chikugoensis (assembly GCF_019669965.1). Lineage (NCBI taxonomy): Archaea > Methanobacteriati > Methanobacteriota > Methanomicrobia > Methanomicrobiales > Methanomicrobiaceae > Methanoculleus > Methanoculleus chikugoensis. The sequence goes on from NZ_AP019781.1 coordinate 1,944,530, forward strand.
CCGGTTCTTCTACCACGACTGCGAACGCCATCTCCGTTACCACGCGACCCCGGAGCAGGAGCGCGCCGGAGCCGGTATCCCGGCGGCCGCGATCGACACGAGCCCGGTGACGCGAGCCCTCCTTGATGCCGGCATCCGGTGGGAAGAGGAGGTGATCCGGACGAAACTCACGGGCAGGGTACGGCTCCCGGACGGGGCGGGGCCGATCTCTGAGAGGTCGTTCTCCATCGAGGAGAGTTTCAATCTCCTCCCCCGGCTATCCCCGGGCGAGGCAATCTACCAGACGACCATCCCGGCCTCGATCCACTTCCTGAAGAACTACGGCCTCGACCCCGGGGTGCACCGCTTCTCCCCCTGCCGCCCCGATCTCATCAGGGCCGATGAAGAAGGATCTCTCCAGATCATCGACATCAAAGCCAGCGAAGAACTCAGCGTCAGCCACCGGATCCAGGCGACGCTGTACGTCCTGATCCTCGACCACGCCCTGGACCTGCTCGGGCTCAAGCTCCCGGTCGACCGGAGCCGGGCGGGGATCTGGCTCTACGGGGAGGACGAACCGGAACCCTTCGACCTCTCCCTCAACAGGCGGGTGATCGAGGAGTTCCTCCGCCACCGCCTCCCGGGCATCCTCGCCGCCCCTCCGGAGGACGTGCCCTGGCACCTCACGTCGCGGTGCGAGTCCTGCGAGTTCTACGCCCACTGCCGTGCCGAGGCGGAGGCCTCCTCCTCGGTCTCGCAGATCCCGGGCCTCTCGTCCGGCGGGCGGCGTTACCTCCGCGAAGCCCCGTGGGACGGCGGGCTCCCGATCAACGCGCTCTCCGACCTCACCGAATTCCTCCGCGATCCGGAGAGCGATGGTTACCTCGACAACTGCGGGTCGCTCGCCGGCCAGGGCGACCGCCTGCGGGCGACCGTTCGGGCGCTCTCGACGGGAGAGATCGTTTCGCTCGCCGCGACCTCGCTCGCACTCCCCGTCTACGAGGATATCGCCGTCACCCTGACGCTCCAGAAAGACCCCGTCTCCGGCCGGGTATACGCCCTCGGGTTCCGGCGGAGCAGGGGCAAGGCCGTCTACGGGACGCCGTCGCACGAAGCAATCTATGTCGCGGAAGACCCCGGCGACTGCACCCGGGTGCGCCGGGAGTTCGTCCGGGCGCTCGCTGCGGAACTCGCGGCCGTCGACGACTACAACCGGGGCCGCGACTGGGCCGGGCAGGAGTCGGTGCAGACCTACGTCTACGACACCTACGAGGAGGAACTCTTCACCCGGCTGCTCGAAGAGGCGCTCGACGACCCCGTAACGGCCGCGGACGCTCTCAGGCTGCGGTTCTACTACCAGGATCCCGGCATCGCTCTCGGGTCGAGCCACCCGAGCGCGTCCGTCCCATTCCCGATCGTCGTCCTGACAAGAGAGATCCGGCGGCTGCTCGCCCTTCCCGTCCCGTTCACGCTCCGCCTGCCCGAAGTCCTCGCGGCGATCCCCGCCTCCCGGTTCGCGTACCACCTCGATCCGGGCTCCCTCTTCTGGAGCGAGCACGGCAACGCCATGAAGAGCGACGCCATCATCATGGCGTGGCACGGGGACCGGCCGGAGGCTCTCGACTGGGTCCGGCAGGAGGTTTCGCGCCGCCTGCTCGGCGCGGGGAGCGTCCTCGACGGACTCCGCGAACGGACGAAGGAGAGACTCGTGCGGTGGGCGGAGAAGTTCCGGTTCCCGGGCTCGTGGGAGGCCGCGACGCCCGAGATATCCCGCCTCCTCTTCATCGCGGAGTATGAGTCGACGATGGGTGCCCGGCAGGTGCAGGAACTGCGGAGCGGACCGCGGGCGGCAAGGGTCCGGGACGGCGTCAGCATCCCCCTCAAGAAGAGCGAGGGGAACTTCTGGAAGGTGCTCGCCCCCCTGGATCTCGCGCTCTTCGAGCAGTCGCGGGCGTTCAGTTACCTCCTCGTGCCGGACGACCCGGCGGGCGAGGAAGCGGAGCGGGCGTTCGATGATATCCGCTACCGGAGCAGCCCGAACCCCGGGAACAGCGGGGTCTGCTTCGCGAGGGTCCGCGACACCATTGTCAACCGGACGGCCGGGGAGGTCAGGGGGCTTGTGCTGGAGGTGGCCTACCCCCGGGATCACGCGCCGTTTGCCGAGGGCGATCTCGCGGTGCTGCACCCCCGGTTCACGGACTTCACCGCCCCGCGCTACGTCGACCGCCTCCTTGCTCTCGACGAGCAGCCGGAGAACGATTTCATCCGCCTCCTCCGCGACCCGCGCACGTTCGCCGCGCCGATCATTGAGTCCGGTGCGGTCGCTGCCGACGCCGGGCGGTTCGCCCGCGATGCCGGGTTCACGAGGAGCCAGAATGCGGCGTTCTCCCACGTGACGGAGAACCGCCTGACCCTGGTCTGGGGGCCGCCCGGCACCGGGAAGACGCATTTCCTCGCGACGGCGATCCTCGCGCTCGTCAAAGCCCGGCGGGCGCACGGGGAGCGGATCCGGGTGGGGGTCGCGGCGTTCACCCACGCGGCCGTCGAGAACCTGCTCGTCAAGGTGCAGGCCTCGGTCGACGAGTTCGGCCTTACCGCGGGCCTTCCGATCTACAAACTGAGGGATATCCGGACACCCGGCGGGGAGCGGAGCCTCGAAGTGCTGCCCCACGACCGGGCCGAGACCGTCGTCGGCTACCCCGCCCTCCTCCTCGGCGGGACGGTGCACGGGTTCGCAAAACTCGAGAAGTCCCTCCCGTCCCTCGATCTCCTGATCGTCGACGAAGCGTCGCAGATGCGGGCGGCGGAACTCGCGATGGTGCTCCCGATGCTCGGGCAGGGCGGACGGCTCGTCCTCGCGGGCGACGACCTCCAGCTCCCGCCGGTCGTCCAGGGGGCGTATCCGGCACCGGTTGACGGCCTCCCCGGGCTCGAAGACTCCGTCTTCGCCTACCTCCGGCACCGCGACGACCCCTCCCGCCCCGTCTACACCTGCCAGCTCCAGGAGAACTGGCGGATGAACCGCACCCTCTCGGGGTTCCCGGCGGAGACGCTCTACGGCACCGGGTATGCTCCCGCAACCGACGCGATAGCGCGGCAGCGGATCGCCCTCGCTCCCGCTCCGCCGGGGGAGGAGTGGATGGAGTGGGTCCTCGATCCGGCATACCCGCTCGTGCTCTGCGTCCTCGAGGGCGTCCGGACGACGGTGGAGAACCGGGTCGAGGCGGCGCTGGTCGCCCGACTCGCCGGGGCGCTCCGGGAGAGGCTCCTCGACCCCGGCTCGGGAGAGCCGTATCCGGCGACGGAGGACGGGGATTACCGGTTCTGGCGGCACGGGCTCTTCATCGTCAGCCCGCACCACGCCCAGATAGGCGCCATCAAGAACAGTCTCGCCGGGGTGCGGGCCTGGAAGTATCCGCCGTTCGTGGACACCGTCGACAAGATGCAGGGGCAGGAGGCGGAGAGCGCGATCATCAGTTACGGCGTGAGCGACGTCGAGACCGCCCTCCGCGAGGCCGAGTTCATCTACAGCCGAAACCGCCTGAACGTATCGCTGACCCGGAGCCGGGCGAAGTGCGTGGTCTTCCTGCCCCGGCCGCTCTTAGAACCGCCGCTTGAACTGGTGCAGAACGAGAAGGCGGCGGCGGGGTTCCGGCACATGCTCGACCTGCAGGAGTTCTGCCGGACGCACGGGGAGGAGCGGACGTTTCCCCTCGAAGGGGGGGACGGCGTCCGGCTCACGGTGATGCGGGCGCGGGTGGAGTGAGAGGACGAGGGGGTTCGCGCTGTGAGAACAAGAGCGTTCTAACGGCTTCCTGCCCGAAAGGATAACTCCTCGCATCTGTAGGTGTTTAAATCCTGAGATTGATCAATGAAATTGGTGTTGAGCCTGTAAAATATCCATACACGGCTTTCAAGGTGATATCGCCACGCACTGCCCCCGCCCCCCGGGGCGGGGAACGACTGCCGGAACGGCAGGAGTTCGAGCACCGTTAGGTGCGAATGAGGAGGCCGGAGGCCGGGCGGGGTGGGGGGCACAGGTATAGCCTTACAGGGTAGAGACAGGGGAGGGGGGATGCTCCCCCCTCCCCCAATGGCGATACCAAGTGGAAAGCCGAGTATAGATCTGCTATAGACCAAATACCGATTTCATCGGTCGGACTTAGAATTTAAACCTCTATAGATACGAAGAGATGTCCTTTTGAGCCGGGGAAAATGCAACTTCACCACCTTACAGACCATAGGCCCAACCTATTTGCCCCCGCCAGACAGATGATATACCGTGATCGGCAGCCTCGACCCCGACCAGAACGACCTCGAACAGCGGATCCTCGAAGAGACCCGGGCGCACGGGCCCACCCCGGAGGCCATCGACCTCTTCCGCGACCTCATCCTCTCGTACTTCCGGGCCCACGGCCGCGACCTCCCCTGGCGGCACACCACCGATCCCTACCGGATCCTGGTCTCCGAGATCATGCTCCAGCAGACGCAGGTCGAGCGGGTCGCCGTGAAGTACCCCGAGTTCCTCGAGCAGTTCCCGGACTTCGAGGGCCTTGCCCGTGCCCGGAGAAGCGAGGTGCTCCGCGCCTGGCAGGGCATGGGCTACAACCGCCGGGCAATCGCGCTCCAGGAGACCGCACGGCGCGTGACGGAGGAGTACGGCGGCGAACTCCCCGCCGACGTCGAGACGCTCGCGACCTTCCCGGGGATCGGGAAGGCGACCGCGGCGGCGATCTGCGCATATGCGTTCAACATGCCGGTCGTCTATATCGAGACGAACATCCGGCGGATCTTCATCCACTTCTTCTTCCAGGACCGGGAAGGCGTCCGGGACGACGAGATCCTCCCGCTCGTGGAGAGGACGCTTTACCGCGAGAACCCGCGGGAGTGGTATAGTGCGCTGATGGATTACGGCACGGTCTTGAAGAAGCGGACGGCGAACCCGAACCGGAGGAGCGCGTCCTACTCCCGGCAGAGCCGGTTCGAGGGATCCGACCGGCAGATCAGGGGGCAAATCCTCGCGCTCGTCCTCGCAGAAGGGACGGTCACGGAGAAGGAGGTGATCCTCCGGCTCTGCGAAGAGCCCGGGCGGGTGAAGAGGATCCTCGGCGACCTCGCACGGGAGGGATTCGTCGCCGAGAGCGAGGGCGTGTATACCTGCCGGTAAGGTTGAAGTCTGGCGGGCGTCACCCTTGATGGAATGAAGATCGGCTACCCGTGCATCAACCGGAGCATCGGCTGCTCCTCCGGCCGCACGTTCCGGCTCTCCTCCTACTCCGGCGAACGGCTGGAGGAGACCGTCCGGGAGAACCTCAGGTGTCTCGGAGAGATCCTCCGTTTCAACCGGAGAGCGTGCCTCCTCTTCTTCCGGATCGGCTCCGGCCTCGTGCCGTTCGCATCGCACCCGGTCTGCACCGCCGACTGGCAGGAGGCCTTCGCGGAGGGGTTTCGCGGTATCGGCCGGTTCATTCGCGAGCACGATATGCGAGTCTCCATGCACCCCGACCAGTTCGTCGTCATCAACGCAAAAGACCCCGATATCGTCGGACGGAGCGTCGCGGAACTCCGCTACCACGCCGCCCTTCTCGACGCGATGCACCTCGACGAGACCGCGAAGATCCAGATCCACGTCGGCGGGGTCTACGGCGACCCGGAATCCGCCATGGAACGGTTCTGCACGGAGTATTCCCGGCTCGACGGGAGCATCCTCCGCCGGTTGGTCGTCGAGAACGACGACTCGCAGTACACCCTGGCCGACTGCCTCCGCATCCACGAGGAGACCGGTATCCCGGTGCTCTTCGACGTCTTCCACCACACTGTCAACCCCTCCGGCGCCGGGGTGGCCGAAGCGGTCGAACTCTCCGGCGCGACCTGGCGGCCCCGCGACGGCGTCCCGATGGTCGATTACAGTACCCCGATGCCCGGCGGACGGAAGGGGCGGCACGCGGAGAGCCTTGATGCTGCCGACTTCGAGCGGTTCCTCGCCGGGACCGCACCGGCCGACATGGACATCATGCTCGAGATCAAGGATAAGGAGAAGAGCGCTCTTGCCGCCGTCGGGATCGCCCGCCGGGACGGGCGGTTCCGCCTGCCGCGAGAGCGGTAGCCCGGTCAGGGGGCGACGATCTCCAGCGTCGGCGGGACAAGCGCCGACGCTATCGCGTGGCAGATCCCGTTCGTGCAGAACGCATCTGCTTCAACGATAGGGACGCTGTTGACGGTGATCCCCCTATCGGACGACCGTATGACGAGATCCGTCCCGAGGGTCGACCGGACGGCGGCGATGCTCCGGAGATCCTCCGAGGTCAACTGCCCCGGCACGACGTGGTAACTCACGATGAGGAGGAGTTTATCCGCATCCTGCCGGATCTCGTCCATCCGATCCTTCGGAACCCTCGAAAACGCCTCGTCCGTCGGGACGAAGACCGTGAACGGCCCCCTCTCGCGGAGCATCGGTTCCATGCCGGCAATCCGGATCAGATCGAGAAACGTTCCAAGGCTCTCGGAATCCTCCAGGGTTTCGATGATACTCTTCATGCTGCTCTCTCCACGCGCACCACTAACCGTACCGGATTATTTATACGTTCCGGCTACCCGCGTGCGGCGACCGTTCTTGCGACGGGCGGCAGGAGCAGTGCGGAGACCGCGTGGCAGATCCCGTTGGTGCACCACGCATCGGACTCCACGACCATTGCGCCGTTGACCAGCACCCCCTCCGGCACAACCGCCACGGTCAGGTCATCACCCTGGAGCGACCGGAGCGTCCCTATGCCGAGGAGATCGATCATGGAGTGCACCCCGGGGACGATATGGTAGTTCAGGATAGCGCCGAGCCGGTCGGCGTTCCGGAGAATGGCCTCGAGTTCGGGCCGGGGGATCTCCCGGAAGACATCGTCGTCCGGGACAAAGAGCGTATACGGCCCTTCGCTCTCGAACCGCTCCTCCATACCGGCCGCCCGTACGAGGTCGAGAAAGACGTCGAACGAACCCGAGTCACGCAGGGTCGCGAGAATATTTTTCATGCAAACCAGTTCCCGGCGGGAGTTGGAGGGGCACGAGTATATATACCTACGGGCAATCTCGCACGGCTCGGAGAACCGGCCTCCTGCCGATCTGCGCCGCCGGAAAGGAGGAACCTATCTCTTCACCCGCGCCTCGACCACGCGCGGCAGGAGCACCCTGTCGATGACGTGGTAGATGCCGTTCGTGCACTCGACGTCGGGCTGGATGACGGTGGCATCGTTCAACCGTATCGCGCCGGGAGGGCCGGTGATGTCCAGATGGTCGCCCTGCAGCGTCCTGATCGCCTCCATCCGTGAGAGATCGTGTATGGTGAGTTTGCCCTGGATCACATGGTACAGGATCATACCGGAAAGCCGCTCCCGATCGGTCGTGATGGAGTCCAGCACCTCCCGGGAGAAGCCGGAATACGCCTCATTTGTTGGGAACAACGCAGTATACTCTCCCTCTTCCCGGAGCGTCTCCGCCATCCCTCCGGCCTGCAGCATCGCAACGGAGGTGCTCAGCCGGCCGTCTTCCCGGGCCGTCTCAAAGATACTCTTCATGGGTAGCCCCTGGATCATTTGGCTAGATATATAAAATTACGGGCATGATAATGCCGGCCCGGGGAGAGGGTGCCGGATGAGAGGAGCGCCGTATCCTGCCGCTATCTTCTGCCGGGAAGAAAAAAAGGGTTTCCGGCCGGACGATGCTCTCCGGCCCAGGTTCAAACGTTCGTCGACAGGTAGGCCTGTTCGGCCTGCGCAAGCGTCGCAAAGGGGACGCTGTCGAGGACATGGATGATGCCGTTCTCCGCCTCGAGGTCTCCCTCAAGCACGACGGCCTCGTCCACCTGCGTACCCCGATCGGTCTTCCTGACCATGATGTTGTTTCCTTCGACGGTCTGCACGACGTTCCTTTTGAGGAGCGCCTCAAGCGTGCACTTGTGATTGCCGATCGTGAAGAAGTCGATCAGGTGCGAGAGCATCTGCTTGTCGTTTAAGATCATCGACCGGTTCGGCTCGGGGATCGCGTCCCATGCCGAGTCGACCGGGGCAAAGAACGTCATCGGCCCTTCGCCCTGCAGCGTCTTATCCTCGCCGAGGGTCCGGATAATCTCGGTCAGCCGGCCGAACCTGCCGTCGTTCTGCAATGTATCAAAGATCTTCGCCATAACCAGGTACCTCCCTGTGGGGCGGTTCGTGGTATGTTCTCATATATAGGGATTATTATATGCCAAAAATTATGGAAAAGTGGCGAAGGGATACGCATCTCCCGGAAAGAACGAACAGGGCCCGACTCTCACTCGCGGGTCAGGTCGGCGATATACCGCTCGAGGAGTTCGAGCGCTTCCCGTTCCCGGGCGCCGCCGCACTTCCGGGCGAGGGCGCTGTGGTGCTCGATCAGCCGCCCGAGCCACGGGTCGCGGCTCTTAACGTAGCGGGTGGCATGAACCGTAGCCTCCACGATGCTCGCAAACCCGCGGTTCACCGGGTGCAGCCGGGGACCGAGCACCTCCTCTTTCAAGGGGCTGAGCCGCACGACGATCGACTCGTCGCCCGACCGCTCCACGTCGGCGGCAAACGCGGCCCAGGCCTCCGCGTCGCGGAGGCGGCAGACGGCCGTCCCGTCGATATCTTCGGAGACGAATGCATCCATTGGAAGGTCGTCGAACGCAGTCCGGACGTAGATCACCGGATCGAAGACGAAGTTCGCCACCACCCATCGGTCCCGGACGATGTTTCTCGCAGTGTGGCTGCCGCGGAAGAGGACCATGTGCAGGGAGCCGTTCCGGTTGATGATCCCCATGGGAGCGGCGTTGTGGTCGGTGGTCGCGATCACCTCGCTGATCCCCTCGGTCAGCAGTCCCACTGCCATCCCTCCCCGAGCGCCACGTATATCCCGGCGATGGTGATGTCGGCGATCGAGCCCGGATTGACCCCGCCGGCGACGCACTCGGCATCGAAGGCGGCAAGGTCCCGCCTCCCGTCGAGCACCTCGGCCGCACACCGCACCGTCCTCTCCGCCACGGCCTCCCCGTGCTTCTTCGCGATGAAGGTGTCCGGCTCTGTGGCAAGGAGATCGAGGAACGCCGCGACGACCGACGCCCTGCCGCACCCGTGCGCGTGAAGCAGGTCGGCGCACCGGCGGGTCAGGGCGAACCCGTTCGTCCATTCCCGTGCGACCATGTCCCGGGGCGCCGAGTAGGCCATGACGTCGGCAAGCGTCATCCCCCGCTCCCGGATGGCGGCGACCGAGGCCGGATCGTTCACGTCCAGATCGTCGCTCTCCGCCATCCGGACGCTCGTGAGGCCGAACGCCGCGTAGAACTCGACCGCGTCCTCGACGCCGGTTGCGGCGACGACTCTCTGCGCCCCGTCGATATCTCCCCCGAGGACGAGGGGGATGAGGAGGATGAACGCTCCGAAATGGGTATTCCCCCCGGAATGCCCGTTCGTGCGCATGACCGCCTCCCGGATGAGGCTCCCGACCCGGCCGCCGGTCTTCTCGGCTTTATCGAAGACCGGGCGGGCGAGGATCGTCGAAGCGAGGAAGTGCTCGAGACGGGTATCCGAGTAGTCGTGGCACCGGTCCACGTTCCCGGGTTTCGGGTAGGCGGAGACCTCGAGCATCATCGCCATCTGCGCACGTTCAGCTCGATTCATCGGCGGATTCTTCTTCATCGAATATCCTGTGCATGATCTTCTCGGCGAGGTGGTGCTTGCACCGCATGTACTCCCGCGCAGAGAGGCCTTTCTTCTCAAGCGTCATGTTGCGGAACATGCAGGGAGAACTGATCTTGCAGCACCAGGCGAGGCTCCCGAAACAGGTGCTCTTCCCGTCTTCGATCGGGGTCTCCTTCACCGCCTCCTGCTTGAACTTCAGGTAGTCGTCGCGGGAGAGCCCGATCCTCTCGAGGGCCGGGAGGAGCGGACAGGCCTTCACCGGCATGCAGCAGAAGGCAAGCGCCCTGATATCGCCGCCGCGGCAGAGCTGTTTCGGGGCGTTGTACCAGCCGCCCTCCTCGGCCGACCGGGCGATGGCGGCATCGAGGCCGGCAAGCGTCCAGGGGTCGGACTTCCGGGCGAGCGAGACGAGGTCGGCCCCGTGGGAGAAGGCGTCCATCGCTTTATCGAAGGTGGTGATGGAGTTGTTCGCGATCAGCGTCAGGGGAGAGGCGTTGCGGATCTGGCGGACTTTGTTGTGCCCGAAGTCCATCAGGTCGACGTGAAGGATATCCGCTCCCGCCTTCCAGACGGTCCGGGCGAGAGCTGCGTCGTCCGCAGCAATACCGGCCCGGATCTTCACCGAGACGGTCACGTCTTCGGCTTTCAGCGCCCGGACGATCTCGACGAGCTTCGCCGGGTGCCGGAGGAGATACTCGCCGCAACCGATCTTTAGCATCGCCGGCTGCCTGCAGTGGGCGTCGATCTCGTAGACCACTGCGTCCTCGAACGCCCGGGCGACCCCGGCGAAGGAAGCGGGCGTGCTCCCGCGGAGGTTGAGGCCCGTAACGACGTCGCTCTGTTTCAGGGCGTCGATCTCACGGCCCAGCGCTTCGAGAGGGTCGTCGTACAAGAACTCTTTGCGCCCCTCCCCGGCCATCCGCCGGCTTGCCTCGAGGGTAGGGGCGTCGATGGAGTAGCCACCGATGAACGCCGCCCCGACGTGATCGGCCCGCTCAAGAACGTATGCCGCATCCACGATCCCGGCCATGGATGCTATCGCCACCGGTGTTTTCACGATCCGATCGTTTATGAGAAGTTCAAAACGATCATATGCTTCCATCATACTTCTCCATCAGTTGGCGGTGAGAGAGGATATTGATTTGTATCGAGTCCCGGCAGGTCGTACTCCTCACCGGATCGGTCGAGCGCACAACAGAGCCGGAAATCGTCCAGCGAGATACCCGGGACGTTCCCGTAGTAGCCGAGCACCGTGTCCCAGGGCATGAGGTACGCCTCCTTCGCCCTCCCCGCACCGAACCGGAACTCCACGGCAAGGAACCCCCGGCGGCCGGTCTTTCTGATGAACTCGGAGATTGCATCGATCTGGTGGACGTTGTTCTTGTCGAAGTGAAAGTGCTGGGAGAAGTAGATCTTCTTGCCCGATATCGACTTGCACTCGATGGCCAGGTAGTAGCGGGGGTCGAGGGAGTCCACGAGGACGTCGACGTACTGGGTATTGAATTTGCTCTGCTTGAGCCGGTAGGCGAACCCGTGGATCTGCCGATGCGTGAAGAATCGGTTGATGCAGTGGGTGATCTCCCGTTCGAAGTTTGCCATCAGATAGATCTTGAACCCGGGCCTTAAAAACAATCGGTAATTATTTTAACATCGTATCGTATTACCTTGTAATATATGACTATGAAAGGCATGTTACTGGTCGGACACGGGAGCAAGCTCCCCTACAATAAGGAACTCATCGAGACCACCGCAAAACTCATCGCCGAGAAGACGAACGATTACATCGTCAAACCCGGATTCATGAGCCTCAACACCCCGACGGTGGAGGAGCAACTCGAGGCGTTCCGGAGCGAAAAGATCGAGATGCTGGTCGTCGTCCCGCTGTTTCTTGCAAAGGGCGTCCACATCAACCAGGACATCCCCGAGATCCTCGGCCTCCCGAAAGGAGAGCGGCGCGGCACGTTCCAGCTGAACGGGAAGGCGGTGCCGCTCGTCTACGCGAACCCGATCGGCAGCGACCCGCTCCTTGCCGAACTGATGCTGAAGAATGCGTCCGACGCGATCGCCGAACTGAAATCCTGAACGATATGCGAATCCTGGTGCTGGATACCATCCACGGCGGGGCGGAACTCGCCGGAGCACTCCGTGGTGCCGGCCACCAGGTGGACGAGGTGGACGTCTACCGGGGGCAGGCCGGCATCCCCATCGAGGAGGCGCTCGGCCGGACCTACGATCTCGTCACCGCACCGGTCCACCTCGATCCCGATCACCCGCTTCTGCGACGCCACGGCCCCGCAGTCTCGCATCACGAGATGGTGAAGCGGGTTCTCGACGGCGGCCGGCTCCCGCACCCCTTCATCGAGATCACCGGGGCGCGGGGGAAGACCACGACCGCCCACGCCCTCGCGGCGCTCCTGCCGGGGCCCGGCGTCCTGCACACCTCGACCGGGACCTACCGCTACCCGGAGCGGGAGCTGCTCTGGAAGAAGAGCATCACGCCCGCTTCCCTGATCCCGGCGGTGCGCGAGGCGGAACGGATCGGCGGCTGGCTGGTCGCCGAGGAGTCGCTCGGGGTCGCCGCCGCCGGGGACGTGGCGGTGCTGACCTCGGCCGAGGACTACCCGGTCGCGGCGGGGAAGAAGAGCGCGATCGCGGAGAAGTGCCGGCTGCTCTCCCGGGCGCGTACGGTCGTGCTCCCGCCGGGAATCGATCTGCCGGGGACGGTCGCGGCCGACAGCATGGTATCCTTCGAGGGGCGGACCTGCCGCTATGCCGGGAACGGGATTGCCGGGTCGTTTGAGAACCCGCTCTCTACCCTTCCGGGCTACCGGACGCCGCTCGCGCTCGCGGCCGCGACCGCCTGCGTGCTCGGGGTCGACCCCGCCCCTCTCGGGCGGTTCGCCGCCCTGCCCGGCCGGATGGCGGCCCGGCGGGAGGGGGAGATCCTGATCGTCGACAACGCAAACAGCGGGACGAACATGATGACCACCATTGAAGCCGCCCGCTACGCGAGGGAACTCTCCGGCGGCGCACCGCTGACCCTCGTCATCGGCGAGGAGGCACGGGCGATCTGCGAGGGGTTCTCCAGGAACGAGATCCTGCGGACGGTGTCGACCGTCGCTCCTGCGGAGACGGTCTACGTCGGGGAGGGGCACCCGGCGGCGACGCTTGAGGAGGGGCTCGACGCCGCCCGAACGCTCACCCCGGCGGGCGCGATCGTCCTCGCGGTAAAGACGTGGAGATAAGTATGGACTACATTCAACCAAGACCGAGTTCTATCGTCGCGGCGCTGTATACCGCCCGCGACCTGGGGGTGGACGTGGCGATCCTCCACGGCCCGTCGGGCTGCTCGTTCAAGCACGCCCGTCTCCTCGAAGAGGACGGCATGCGGGTGCTGACGACGTCGCTTGCCGACAACGAGTTCATCTTCGGCGGGCACGATCCGCTGGTGCGGGTGCTCCGCTACGCACAGGAGACGTTTTCGCCCCGCCGGATGGCGGTCGTCGGGACGTGTGTCTCGATGATCATCGGGGAAGACCTCCAGTCCGCAATCCACGACGCGGGGGTCGAGACCCCGGCGATCGCCGTGGATATCCACGCGGGGTTCCGGGAGAACATCGACGGGGTGCTTGCGACGCTCGAGCCCGCGGCCGATGCCGGCTGGATCAGCGCCGACGAACTTGAACGGCAGCGCTACCTTTTAGCGAAGGCAAACGAGGTCGAGCGGCTGCGGGGAGCGGCCTCCCGGGCCTATATCGAGCCCGAACGCGGCGACCTCAAGCACGTCGCGGCGAAACGTCTCGTCGAACTCGCCGACTCCGGCGCTACGGGGGTCGCCATCATGAACGCGAAGAAAGAGACCGCTTACATGTTCGCCGACGAACTCATCGCGCTCCACGACGCCTGCCCGGACGCCGCGGTCACCTACGTCGCGAACCTCGAAGACCGCGGTCTCCCGAAGGTCAGGGAGGACGCCGGGCGGATCCTCGCCGGCATGCGGGAGCGCGGGGTCGACCCCGAACTCCTCGGGGCGCTCGACGAGTACGGGGCGAACGGGACCGCGATCGGGGAGCGGCTCCGGGAGATCAACCCCGACTTCGCCCTCATCGTCGGGGTTCCGCACGCCGTCCCGCCGGAGTACACGGAAGGCATCGAGGTCTTCTCGATCACGAACGGCCCCCGGCAGGTGGCGCCGCTCCGTGAGATGGGGCACCGGCACGTCATGGTCGAGATCGACCTGCACCCGAAGACCCTCGGCGTCCGGGATATCGTCGCAAGCGAGTTCGGGGAAGTCCTCCGGAGCATGCGATGAAGTCCTTCCTCGTCGCCGGCGACCGCTCCGGGAGCGGGAAGACGAGCATCACTCTCGCGCTCTCGGCCCTCCTCTCGACCGACCGGGCCGTCCAGACCTTCAAGGTGGGGATGGACTACATCGACCCCTCCTACCTTGCCGGGGTGACGGGCCGGCCCTGCCGGAACCTGGACGGCTACGTGATGAGCCCGGACGAGGTCCGGGCGGTCTATGCCCACGGGTGCCGGGGAGCGGATGTCGCCGTCGTCGAGGGGGTGCGGGGGCTCTTCGAGGGCGCAGAGGCGCTCACCGACCTCGGGAGCACGGCCGCGATCGCGAAGCAACTCGATCTTCCCGTGGTTCTGGTCGTCAACGCCCGGAGCATCACCCGGAGCGCGGCGGCGATCGTGAAGGGCTTCCAGGCCTTCGACCCGGACGTCGATATCCGGGGGGTGATCCTGAACAACGTCACCGGAACCCGCCACCGGGAGAAGGCCGTCCGTGCGATCGAGCACTACTGCGGCATCCCGGTCGTGGGGGTCATCCCCCGCACGGAGGAGATGGAACTTGCCATGCGCCACCTCGGCCTCGTCCCCTACCGGGAAGGGCAGGAGCACGGGGAGTTCCTCACCCGGATCGAGACGGTGAAGCGGATGATCGCCGATCACGTCGACCTGGACGGACTGCTCGCGCTCGCACGGGAGGGCGAGCCGCCGGCGGAGGAGAGTTCCGTCTACGCGGCTGTCGAGCCGGACGTCCGGATCGGCGTTGCGCTCGATGAGGCGTTCAACTTCTACTATGCCGATCTCTTCGATATCCTCTCGTCGTGCGGGGCGGAGGCGGTTCCGTTCTCCCCGGTCCACGATCGCCTGCCGGAGGCCGACGGCTACATCCTCGGCGGCGGCTACCCGGAACTCTTCGGCGCGGAACTCGAGGCGAACACCGCGATGCGGGAGGGGCTCCGGGAGGTCTCGCGGAACGGGACGCCCATCTACGCGGAGTGCGGGGGGCTGATCTACCTCACCGACCGGATGGTCCTCGCGCCGGGGTTTGCGGGGTCGGGAGAGGAGGAGACCTACGAACTCGCCGGGGTCTTTAAGGGCACAACGAGGATGCCAGCCCGCCGGATGCTCGGCTACGTCGTCGGGACGAGCGCGGCGGGAAGCCCCGTGGGCGAGGCGGCGTTCCGCGGCCACGAGTTCCACTACAGCAGCGTCGACCTCGCGCCGGAGACGCGCTTCGCCTACCGGCTGAGCCGGGGGAGCGGGATCCGGGACGGGCTCGACGGTGCGATCCGGGACCGGACGATCGGGAGTTACACGCACCTCCACCCGGTGACGAGCAGGGGTATGCTCGCGCACTTTGTGGACTGTTGCCGGGGCTGACGGGGGCGCGACACTTTTTTTTGGAACTTGCGTGAGGCCGGTTCGTTGCTCATCCCCGTTATCGCACGACGCCGTGAAGGGGAATCAGCACCCTGCGACACTCTTCCACCGTGAGAGCCGATCCCGCCGACCGCCTTAGAAGCCATGCCCGGGCCATGCACCGCGGTCGCCATCGTGCCGCCGGCAGCACGAAGCGCAAAACATACAAGCGAATCGATACCACACTACTCCCATGATAATTTACCTTGACGGCAAATACGTTCCCGAAGAGGAGGCGAAGGTCTCGGTCTTCGACCACGGGCTCCTCTACGGCGACGGCGTTTTCGAGGGGATACGGGCCTACAACGGCAGGGTCTTCCGTCTCGACGAGCATCTTGCACGGCTCTACGACTCGGCAAAGACGATCGACCTTGCCGTCCCGATCACGAAGGAGGAGATGGCGGAGGCGATCAAGGAGACGCTCCGGAAGAACAACCTGCGGGACGCCTACATCCGCCCGATCGTGACCCGGGGCAAGGGCGACCTCGGTCTCGACCCCCGGAAGTGTAAGGTGCCGACCGTCATCGTCATCGCCGTCACCTGGGGCGCGATGTACGGCGACCTCTACGAGAAGGGTCTCCGGGCGCTCTGCGTCTCGGTCCGCCGCACCCCGCCGGAGTCGATGCCGCCAAACGTCAAGAGTCTGAACTACTTGAACAACATCCTCGCCAAGATCGAGGCGAACTACCACGGCATGGACGAGGCGATCTTCTTCGACACCCAGGGCCACGTCGCCGAGGGCTCGGGGGACAACATCTTCGTCGTCAAGAACGGGGAACTCATCACCCCGCCGACGTTGAACAACCTGCGCGGCGTCACCCGCCTGGTCACGCTGGAGATCGCGGCCTCGATGGGGCTCACGGTCGTCGAGCGGAACCTGGGCTACTTCGACCTCTATGCGGCCGACGAGGTCTTCGTCACGGGGACCGCGGCGGAGATCGGCCCGATCCGCGAGATCGACGGCCGGGTCATCGGGAACGGCAAGCCCGGTCCCATCACCCGGCAGTTGATGGCGGCCTACAAGGCCGTCACCCAGAAGGAAGGCACCCCGATCTACGGGTGAGGGAGCCGGGCCGCCGGGCGGGTCGGCCGGGATCCTCCAGACATAACTTTTTTATCCGCACACGCCCAAGTTGTATAGCACTTCGGTGCATAGATTCGCTGCTATAGTGTAGGGGCCAATCATGTCGGCCTTTCACGCCGACGACTGGGGTTCGAATCCCCATAGCAGCATCTGTTTTTGGGTTGTAAGTTCAGTTCACCATCATCAGTCCAGTCTGGACGTTCTAACTGCTGCTCGCAGCATTTGACGACCAATATTCATCATATAAAGTCCAAATCTTGGAGAATCTTTTCATTCACTGAACACGAGTCCGACCTGCTTTCCAGATCTCTTCTTTTCTAATGCCAAAGGCTTCTTCAGGGTATCCATCCCCCGCTGACACCTATCAAAGTAGATATAACTCCCTTAAGAGGCAAATCTCTGCTTAGAAATGGCCCGACAAGACACCTTGTGCTAGCCGAGATCCCAAAAGTACTAATAAAGTGAGGCACATGAGCATCCATCCTGCTTGGCGGGTACGGGAGGGAGCTTCACACAGCATGCAGAATGAATTCGAAAGTCCATCCGGCAACCCGACCATGGAACGACTCGAGGCTCAGATCCAGTGGTACAGCAGAAAGAGCCAGCACAGTCAGAAATGGTACAAGAGACTGAAGATAATGGCAATCATAGCAGCAGCTGCCATCCCAGTTTTTGCCGCCATATCAGTCCCGGCCAGCCTCATTGGAGGTCTTGGAGCATTAATTGTCATTTTGGAGGGGATCCAAGGCATGAACCAGTACCAACACAACTGGATTACTTACCGCTCGACAGCAGAGGCCTTAAAACACGAGAAATACCTTTTTCTCGGAAACGCTGGCCCCTATCAAGACACCGCGAAACCTCTCCCCTTACTCGCGGATCGCGTCGAAGCCCTCATTTCTCGAGAACATGCCCAGTGGATCGCTCAGCTCGGGACCGAAGGGAGAGAGAAGAGGGGTGAAGAATAGCAGGGCTACCAAAGTCTGCGGTGGGACACCCATGCTATGTATCCGATTGATTGCTCCGTCAGTAAAGCAGATCTAACTGCGTTGAGTCTGGAAAGAATGCAGAGCCAAACTGCAGGTCCGTACTATTCAGCTAAATACTGATAAGATCGTCACAAAATCTCACAATCCATATCATGTCATCCCATTGTCACTATCCTTTAACTGGTTTGTAATGACATCGACGAGCTTTGTAATGTGATGCTCCAGAGGCGGGTTCACCGCATCCAGCCAGTGTCGCGGACCGATCAAGTATTCCATCTCTTTGGAAAGAGGGACTGCCTCCAGACGGAACGGGATTATGGTAAGGCCCTTTGACATCGCTCTGCTCACCTCTGTCAAAACATGTGGAGAACTGTTCGACGACTTTGAAAAAACCAGCACCATTATTTTGCTCGCATCAATAGCATCAATAATTGATGCCTGATAATTTTGTCCCACAGGAGGGTTGCGAGGAGCAATCCAGCAGCGGATTTTATTAGATTCCAGTGCGTCACAGATTGCGTAGGCAGTTCTCTTATCATTCTTTGAATAACTTATAAAGACATCATGTGGCACCGAATCCTTGGCCGGACCATAGATAATTTCTTTGACCTTCCGTTTTCTCAAAATATAAAAGACGGGAATTGCGCAGATTATAGCAGGAATAACAAGCAGCCAGATTGGAAGGCCCATAAGCGAGGGCAGGTAATCCTCGTGGACTTCTTTTGGTACTATAATGTAAGTTGAGTGCTCATCAACATCAGGGTCGATCTCAAGGGCTTTTGCATGATCTTCCCTTGCCAATGTGTGTTCACCAATACTTTCGTAGGCTACTGCCCGCTTGAAGTATGCATAGGCGTTTGTCGGATTCAACTCAATTGCTTTCGTAAGATCATGTACAGCAGCATCATACCGACCAAGAGCAATATATGTGGCCCCACGATTGCTATAGCCAAAAGAAGTCCTCTCGGGGGTTAAATCTGCCGCGGAGAGTTCTATTGTCTCGTTACATGCTTCGATCGACTCATTGTATCTTCCAAGGTGCTTACATGCAACTGAAAGAATGATATAGCCATTTGGTGAAAATGGAGTCAAATTGATCTCTTCTTCAGCGTAGTGTCTCGCATCCGCGTGGGCCCTTTTTTGAGAGGCGATACACCCCAATAAATTATATCCTCTAGAATTAGACTCATCCAGAGCAACAGCCGTCTTTGCATGTGCTTCTGCACTATTTAAATCGTTTCGAGCAAAATCAATAATCCCAAGGATAACGTAGGCATCTGCATAATCTGGATCAATTCGTAATGCTCTATTTGCCTCATTCGTTGCGGATCGGAACTTTCCTTGATTTAAGAAGAAAAATCCTTTCTGAGCGTAAGGGTAAGGATTGTTTGGATCCAGGTCTATTGCCCTGTCATAATCCTGCAACGCGAGATCAGTCTCATTAAGTCCCATGTATGCCCCAGCTCTCCATACATAGTAATCTGCAAAGTAGGGATCGAGTTCTATTGCACGGTTAAAGTCAGATGAAAATTGAACATATTGCCCCTTCGCTCCATAGCATACTCCTCGCATCGCATATGGGCGAGATAGACTATTATTGAGCTCAATGGCCTTTGTATAATCAGCGACTGCTTCATCGAACCGTGACATTTCAACGTAGGCATCGCCACGCTTAATATAGAGATTGGGATCATTTGGAGCTATTTCAATGGCTTCTGACAAGTTAGTAACGTTTTCCAGCATAATCAGTCGTGCATTCGAAGCCACAAGGCCCGCAGACATAGTACCCACGAAAGACATTAGGAGCAGAGCAACTGCCAAGGATGGAAAGAGTGTATTCCACCTTTTCATAACAAACAGGACCTGTTCCCGGAGTATGATATATGTTTCCAGAGGCAGCGCATGTAAAAAAATATGCATAAGGCACATTCAGGCACGCTCCCATTGTGGGCGTCTTCGGGTCAAGTCCCCTTGCGGACAGTCCCGCTTCTGTCACAGCCGGGTATTCTCTTTTGGTTAAAGAGTATGGCTTGCTCTACGCTCGGAACGTGATATCATTTGAAATATGCTATCAGTTCGGCAAATAGATCTGCGATCGAGGAATTTTTTCGATATTTCGAAATCCCCAGTAGAGACGAGACAAACCTTTACTCTGATCTCTCCACATCGAAGAATCCGAATGATAACAACTACCCTCTTTGCAGACAGAAAAACCTTCAATAGCGATCACAGTGAGACGTCCTCTTTTCCGGTAAGGCGGCGGGAGAACCGATAACAATAGACAACGGTGTCTGGATTGGGGAGAATACCGGGACGACCTCAAGGAGAGAGCGACTTTTTTATACAATAAACAGGTTTCGCCCCCCATGAGACTGCAGGCCCCGAAGAACGGCACATCAAAACGGTCACCGTTTCTCTTCTTCGCACTGGTTTACGTTCTTTCCATTCCGCTCTGGGTGCTCAATGTCATCTATCCGGTGAAACTTCCAATAGGGGATAATCTCCCCGCAACAGACATCGTGGCCACGTTTACTCCGATGATAGCGGCATCCATCCTTGTGTACCGGGAAGAGGGACTGTCAGGGGTGAAGAATCTCCTGAAACGGGCCTTCGATTATAAGAGGATCACCGAAAAAGCCTAGTATATCCCCATCATCGTCCTGACGCCGTTCATCTACGTGCTGACCTATGCGATAATGCGCCTCATCGGGCTGCCGGTCCCGGCCGGCTGGAACCCGCCCCTGTTTTCACCGCTCCTCTTCATTGCGTACTTCTTCGCCGCTGTAGGCGAAGAACTCGGCTATACCGGGTATGCCACCGATCCCATGCAGGCCCGGTACACCGCACTGACGGCCAGTATCATCATCGGGTTGGTCCACGCGGTATGGCACTTCCCGTCGATGCTTTCCATGGGCATGAGTCCGGGATTGTTTCTATGGGGAGGAGTCATACTGGCCGTGAGTTTCCGGATTCTGACGGTCTGGATCTATAACAACACGGGAAAAAGCGTCTTTGCAGCCATACTCTTTCATGCCATGACCAATACCGGAAGGAGCATATTCCCCGGCAGCCGTTCAGCCTTCCAGTTATACGATGGGGCTATCGGCTATGGGCTCATTGCTATCACGGCTGTGATCGTGGTGTTATTATGGGGAACGATGCTGACGCGATTCAGATTTGCTCACAGAGCGGATTCGGCCGGGTGAGAACGCATCTCCCGATGGATCTGCCGGGCATCGTATGGATGTTTGCCATCGGAAGGTACGTTTTAGCCCGGAGCCCGGCAATCTTTCGCCACTCGATCTCCGGGTGGCGGGCGGTGATCTCGGCCGGGATCTGCTTCGTCGCCTCCCCGATGGTGATGAACCGGAGCACAACGGCATCCAGGCGCATGCGATCCTCCACGAACTCCTCGAACGTCCGGTCCCCGACATAGGAGCGGATGGACGCAGCAGCATCGCGGATATCCTCAAGATACAGCAGGAGATCTCTAGGCATAGACAACCTCACCGAGGACGGCATCCCGGATCCGGGGCTTTAAGGTATCGGCAATAACGAGGTCCGTCTTCCGCCCCAGGAGATCCTCCAGGTAAGAACTTGAGGTCCATAAAATGATCAAAAGTCTCCTCCCCCTCCCGGAACTCCACCAGGATGTCGATGTCGCTCGCCGGCGTCTCCTCGCACCGCACCACAGACCCGAAGATGCCGATACGGGCCACGCCGTAGCGCTCCCGGATGGTTCGGAGGTTCTGCCGGATCTGGGCAAGGGGATGCATCGTTACTCTTGAGTGCTCCATCCAGCGTCTTATACCCTCCGATACCCGAGAGTACCCTGTTCACGCTGCTCCGGTTCCCGGGGAGGCACTGCCGCGACGGCTACTCCGTCCGCGAAATTGTCCGGCTGCTTGCATTGGGGAGAGGGGAGGTCATCCCGCCCCGTCCCCGCTTTAAATGACGGCAATCTCTCAGCTCCCTCATCTTCATCATCGTGCTCCTCGTGGCGGTCGTGGCCGCCATCAGTGTCCTGACGTTACCGGTGACGCACCTGACAATTATCTGACGAACCGAGACCGAAAGGCGACGGCGAGATCGTCACCCGGGACCATCACTTTACCCGGGTTCCCGGGCTGAAAGTCAGGACGTATTAAGAATCCGGGCCGGCGGGGTCGTCCGGGCGCCCCGCAACCGGGTCAGGCCCCCCCAGCACATGACCGGAGCGATGGCCGCCCTCTCCAATCTGCTAAGAACGATCACACCGGGCCGGTCACGGTTCATGATCAAACTTTTCTACAGATCCTCAAATGTTATCCATATACGGAGACCGGCCATGACGGAGAAAGAGAGAATGTTACGCGGAGAACTCTATGCCGCATACGACGAAGAACTGAAGCGGGACAACCTGAGAGCCAGAAGACTGACACGATTATTCAATGGAACGACAGAAGAGGAATTAGAATGTCGGACAGAGTTACTCAAGAATCTCTTTCAATCTACAGGTGAACATATCTTTATTGAGCCGCCATTTCGCTGTGATTATGGCTGTCACATTCGTATCGGCGACAATTTTTATGCGAACTATGACTGCATCATTATCGATGTTTGCGATGTGACAATAGGCGATCATGTCTTTTTCGGCCCTCGTGTCGGCGTTTATACTGCCGGGCATCCGATTGACGCAGAGGTGAGAAATGCGAATCTTGAGTATGGAAAGCCGATATCCATAGGCAACAGTGTCTGGATTGGAGCTGATACTGTAATCAATCCGGGAGTAACAATTGGGAATAATGTGGTAATTGGTTCCGGCTCTGTCGTAACGAAAGATATACCGGATAATGTGATTGCCGCTGGAAATCCGTGCAGGGTTTTGCGTGCAATAACGCTTGAAGATAAGGAGTACTGGGAGGAGAAAAGAAGGGAATATATGGAAAATTAGCCTGAGAAAAGGGGAACTAACTTGTGAAAAAGTCGTTGTACTAACCGACAGCTCTCGAGGTTATCCCAAATTTATCTTGCGGGGGTGAAGGGGGCGGAGCGGGAAGACCCCGCCCTTCAGGACGGGGTAGTTCACAGACATCTCAGATAATACTCGGGGGTATGGTCTTCCGGGAAATCGACGATGGTCTCTGGGAAATTGCCCGGACATACCTCCTATCATCTGGACCATTCTCCAGAACGATCCCCCGGCCCTCGAGCCGGGAGTACAGGCAATTCTTGCCGAACTTGATGACATGCTGCCGGGAAAATGCGGCGAGATAACATATCCTGATCACCCCGAGTGACGGCGATGCCGACCTCGCCGGCGATTGCAGCGGCGGTCCGTGGGTGGTCCCCGGTGACCATGATCGTCCTGATCCCTGCCCGGGCCATCCTGGTGATCGTCTCCCGCACCCCCGGACGCGGCGGATCCTCGATCGCGATCAGGCCATCGAGAGTGAGGTGCTGCTCCAGGTCGTCGGCGCTCTGCCCGGGCTCGGTCCGGGCAAGGGTGCGGTGGGCGACCGCGATCACGCGCCGCCCCTTCGCCGTCTCCACGTCGAGAGCCTCCTGCAGGCCGGCGTCGGCATCATCGGCCCGGGCGATGACCTCCTCGGGAGCGCCGATCAGGTAGAGGACAGGGCCATCGAGCCTGTCGCGAACGACCATGCCGGTCTTCCTGCCGCCCCCGAAGGTCTCCTCCCTGAGGATCGGGGAGGTCTCGTCCGGGATGCCGAGGCGCTCGGCCTCCTCGATGATGGCCAGATCCGTGATCGAGAGGGAGAGTTCGGCCATGGCCGAGCGTGCCGCGCTGAGGACCTCCTCCCGATACAATGACCACCCCGAAGCAGAGAGCAAGAGTAAGAACGATGCCGAGAACGATCTTCATCCCTTCCATGTTTACAACCTCGTGTGGTTCGAGGTTCCTCTAATTCGGTCGTGCATACATTCTGCCGGGAATATATATTCCAGCATGTATACGTCTGGTGAGCACCTGCCTGACCCGGAAGGCGACCAATGCACCACACAATCTGATCGACCACGCCTGATACGGGGAGGTGGAGTCCTGGTGCATGGGGCTATCAGGTCACCCCTTCCCGGAAAGTGTAGCACGGCTCGGGTTCACAATCCTGATCGCGCCCGGTCGATCGCCCGGACCCTATGCGTTCTCATACATCGCGGTCCAGCCTGCCGCAACCGCCGCGGGCAGTTATATATACCCACTCCACTATCCCCGCCGCGGCGTGGGATCATCACAAGACCAATCCACGCAGGATTGTGATCGCATGCACAAGGCCTCTCTCCCTCAAAGGGAGGCAAAGAGCCGGCAAACCAAGGAAGGTGAAGTATGAGGATAACAACATTCGGGACGATTGTCGCCGCAATTATCGTCATCGCCATAATCTGTGTGACGGGACTCGCGTCAGCACTGCCACCCGTCGTGCAGCCTGATCAACCGCCAGTCGTCGAACTCCCGCCAACGGTAACGCCAACGCCGACGGTCACGCATATCCGACCGCCGGTCGTCTCAGTGTCGCAACTGCCGGTATTCGAGCCCCCAGGACCATCAACGCCGACGACCACCACGACCCCGACAACCACAACAACCCCGGTAGAGACCGCGACGGCCACGGCAACCGAGACCCAGGCGCCGACGGTCACGCCGACGCAGACCCGGACGCCGTCAATACCCCCGCGGCCGACACCGCCGACAGTCGCACTCCCGCAGCCCCAGCAGAACAGCCCGGTAGGCGGGGTGCCGGCACCCAGCGGCCAGGTGGACAAGATGTACCCTGCAGTATCAGGGAATAACGTCATCTGGGTCAGCAACGACTCGATGAACAGGTCGGTCTCGGTGCAGCTCTGCGATATACCCTCAGGGAACAACTCGACCATATCCACCCCTGCGTCGGTGCCCCTCGTCATGCCCCGCCAGCTTGCCATCGCTGAGAACAACGCCGTCTGGTCGGGAACAAACCCGCAGACAGGACGCGTCAACATCTATCTCTACGATATTGCTACGGGCAGGCTGCAGCAGGTGACGAAAGACGAGCCAGGGACGCCGCTGGACCCCGGTGTCTCGCAAGACTACATCATATGGACGAACCTTACGGGCGGGTCGGGCGATGTCGACCTCTACAGGATTGCAGGTGGAACCGCCACACCCCTGGTCACCGCTCCATCCTACCAGATGGAGACGGCCATCGGCGGAAACACGACGGCCTGGGTGGATAACACGACCGGAGGCGACTTCGATATCGTGATATCACCCCTCAGCGGGTCGGGAGGAGTCATCCTGAGCGAGCCTGGCGACGACCGCTATCCTGGCGTATCGAGCGACGGCCAGTACGTCGCCTGGATCAAGTTCATCGAGAACCGGAGCGCCGTCTACCTCTATGACGTGGCGAAGGGGAACGCAACGCGGATAACCGGAGAATCAGCACGCCCTGACTCAGTTGCGGTCGATGGAGACCTCGTGGTCTACTCGGACCTGCGGAACGGAAACCATGATATCTACATGTACAACACCATCACCGGAACGGAGACGCCGGTGACACAGGACCCGTATGACCAATCCTACCCTGACGTCTCAGGCGGCGTGATCGTCTGGATGGGCAACAATACCGGCAGGTGGGATATCTATCGCACCTCTGCCGGATAGCGCGGAGCACGAGGGCCGGGAGTCTACGTGAGAGTATTCTCCCGGGCCAGGGGCATCATCGGGAAACGCCGCCCTCTTCCATCAGGCGGGCGGCATTTCTCAGCCCGTACCCGTCAAGAACCATGAAAGCACCGGCCATGAGCACGATTCCCGCCAGCAGGAAGATGAGGAGCCGGACCAGCCCACCCGGCAGGGTGATGGCGAGAATCCCGAGGACCAGCGAACTTACGCCCAGCCCGAGGGTGTACCAGAAACCCTTCGTCACACTCGCCCTCTCCCGATACGCCCGGAGAAGCGTGACAACGGCGCTGGAAAAGAGCCAGACCGCGAGGACCAGCAGGATGAGGATGAGATAAAGTTTCCAGAAGATGAAGAGGGCGATTCCTGCAATCGCCACGATGCTTCCCCTGATGATGTCCTTGTCTGCATGCTCTTTCCTGTTCCTCTGCTGGACGCCTTTAGTGATCGCGATGAGACCGAGGATGAGAACAAGGGCAGGCAGGGTTACAGCGAAGAAGGATAGTGTGCCATAGAATGCCGTGAGGAGGAGGGTGACACCTATCGCTACCAGGACGATGCCAAGGCCCATCCGGAACTTCCAGGTCATGTGCTGGTCAGCAAGACGTTGCAGGGGATCTCTCCGGGTTGCATCTTTGCCGGTTACAAAAACGGTCTCCATGGTCTCGTGGAGCATGAGCGCCAGGGGGGCGTCGTCGATCAGGTGCATGATAGGGTTCTTCTCCGGGTCGTACCGGTCCATGTGGACACGGTACTCCGAGACGGTCTCGTGAGCGTGGTACCGGCCCTTCCGGTAGCTCGCGATGGTATCCGGGCTCGGCACGTTGATGGCGGACTGTTTCCAGCCCGGCTCGAGCGGCTCGGTCACCAGGGCCTTCGGTACGACGACCTGAAAGACCCCCTGGTGCAACGCATCGAGATACGACTCAAGCGTGCTCAACCGTGCCCCTCCTCATCACCCGGTCCCGTCTCAGGATCTCCCGGTACCGATTGGAGGTGTTCCCCTCCGGATTAACCGTGTCGCTATACGGAGATCTGTAGATGCATCGATTTGCTGGCGGCCGGGTTCATAACACTATCTCCGGGTGTTGAGGATTATAGTTCTCGTCATAGAATCCCTGTGTCCGGGGGGCGGCGCAAAGCCGGGGGCATTGAGGACTTAAGGGCTCAATGAAAGCGTGCCGGACTCATACACGCCTTCAGGAACACGGAGGCAGATGCAGGGACTCGTTGCATGCAGGCGACCCCATGCGGTTACTCCCGGATCACGAATCCCTGCAGCCCGGAAGATAGCGTGGCCCCGGTGGGGACGAAGATCACAAGGATGCCCGATAGCAGACCTGCGGTTCCGGCGTCCCGCATGGACAACAGGACCCGTTGGGAGATCTCTTTATATTCCGTTACAGCGTCGAAGGGTCCATGCCCATAAAGGAGTATTTCGGAGACGATGACTGGAAGACTCTTGAGAGCCTGCCGTACGCGGTTTCCATAACAGTAATGGCCGCAGCACCATCTCTCCTGGGTGCATGGGGCGAGACCAGAGCCATGTTAGAAGAACCGCCCCGGCTGGCAGCGGCGAGCGGAAGCGAACTGGTCGGCCTCGTCTCTGCCGGCATGCAACCCCGGGCCAGGGAGCTGATCAAAGAGCAGCAGAATCTGATGAAACAGGATCAGATGGGCTATAGGAGCAGGACCATTGCAGCCTGCAGATCCGCCGCTACCGCTCTCGCTACGGTACCGCCGGCCGAGGCCGAGTCCTATAAGAGGTGGTTATTGCAGATAGGTGAAAAGGTGGCCCTGGCAGCCAAAGAGCACGGCGTTGCGTTCAGCGATCCGGAAAAGGCCGCCCTCAGTGAGATCGCTGTTGCCCTTGGCCTCCAGGCAGAGAGATAAAAAAAAGCGAGCCGATACCGGCCCCCCTCAGCGAGCCGGTGCCGCCATCGGCTTCTTCTGCTCCTCCGCTTCGGCCGCTTCGACCGCTCCCCGAAGCGCCGCGCCGGCGAGCACGAGGGCTTCCGGTGTGACTATACCATCGGCGATGAGATATCCGTGGGCATCCCGGAGCGCCTGCTTGAGGTCCTTCGCCCAGATGTGCTCGATAAGGAAGATCGCGGCGGCATTGTTGTTCGGGATGATATTCGCTATCTTCCGGACGTTCTCCTCGGTCATCCCGAAGGTATGCCGGGCGGCCGCCGTGGTGCCGGCTTCCCAGCCGGCCTGTACGCCTTCCTCCCCGCCGGCCCCAAGGCCGATGAGTGCGCCGACGGCGGCGCCGAAGCGCTCCCGCTCCACATCGTCGAGTTGTGTCGCCTCCATGCCCTCGACGTTGCCGTCTGCGTCCTTCCATACGAACCGGAGATCGATCAGCCTGATGACGCCCTTCTCCATCGCCGAGCCGAGCACCTGCCGGATCTGGCCGTGGAAATCCGGGTTCTCGAATCCGATGACCAGGAGCTGCATCGGCCCATACATAACTTCAGCCATTTTCTATGCCTCCTATAACAAACTGCATGGGTTGCCTGCCTGCACCCCGTGATCCAGTGCCCCCCTGCCGCAATACAACTGCATCGATAGAACGCTTCTACCTGCACGCTTTGCGTCTCTCTCCGGAAGTGCGCAGACCGGCGGCGGGTCAGGATTCCAATAGGCCACCAGGCATAAAAATATAAGCATATAATTCCGGTGAGCCCGAATATCCGGATACTCGCCATGATAAGAACCGTCCCCCAATCGGGCTCCGTGCCCAGCCCTGCTGCCGCGACGGCCCTGTTGACTGCCCTTCGCTCTTTCCTCCTCCAATAGCCGCCTAATGCGCCATCTGGTCGAGCGCCGCCGTCACGGCGAGGACGAGCGCGTCGTCGTGCCCCGGCTCCACCTCCACGCCGTAGGTGTCCCGGATCCGGAACCACTTCTTCGAGATCTCGGCAACCCGCTCCCGCCGCCCGGCCTCGATATGGTACTCGTGGTCGAGGATGTTCCCCTGGACATCCCAGTCCTCCCCTCCGGGGATACTGACCGTCCACCGGTCCCGGAGCGGCGCGATCAGCGCCTTCTTGATCGTCGCGGCCGTGCCGCCTTCGCCCTTCTCGATCTCCATCGTATCCTTGATCCGGAGCATCCGCTCCTGGATCGTGTAGAGGTCCTGCCCCTCCCGGTTCTGGATGACGAGGGTGTTCCTCACGCGGAGCGCTTTCCCGTCAACCTTGAACGCCCGCTCTCCGGCCGCGTCCTCGATCCAGTAGTCGTCCCCGATGGAGACGAGTTTCTCGTGCATCTTATAGCGGTGTGCCCCGCCGGCCTCTTCGCGCCCTCGCGGGCCGCCTTCTGCTCTCCTTCGCATCATGGATATCATCCTCTGCGCGTCTTTCAGACTGCCGTCGCCAATCACAGTACCCGCACATTATGGTTACTACGCAGTGCAGGCCGGCGGCTCCGCAGGCCGGAACCGGCAGGAACCGTTCGGTCGCCGGAGCGCTGCCGCCCGGGTGCGATCCTCCGGCAGGATTCGGGCATCGAAAGAGATTAATCCGTGACGGCACCTGACACGGCGCTCATAACATGGAGAGTGCAAGATGTCCGAGAGATGGAAGGGCACGGTCAATCTCGATATCCGGGATTCGGTGCCGGACTGGGAACCCTACCTGCAGCCGCAGGCACCGGTTGATGCCCCCAACGTCCTGATGATCGTCTGGGACGACGTCGGCTACGGGGCCATGGACGTATTCGGCGGGCCCATCAAGACACCCACAATGCAGCGTATCGCCGATATGGGCATACGTTACAGCAACTTCCATACCACGGCGCTCTGTTCGCCCACCCGTTCGTGCCTGCTCACCGGGCGCAACGCAACCAGCAACAATATGGCCTGCATCACCGAAGCGTCCACCGGTTTTCCGGGGATCTCCGCCCGCATTCCTTTTGAGAACGGGTTTATCTCGGAGGTGCTCAACGATCGGGGCTGGAACACCTACGCCATCGGCAAATGGCACCTGACCCCGGGAGAAGAGACCGACATGTCCTCGTGGAAGGGGCGCTGGCCGCTCGGGCGGGGATTCGAGCGCTACTACGGTTTCCTCGGCGGGGAGACCAACCAGTGGTATCCCGATATCGTCTACGACAACCACCCGATAGACCAGCCCTACCGCCCGGACGAGGGGTATCACTTCTCACGGGATATCGCCGACCGGGCTATCGAGTTCGTCCGCGACGCGAAGATGATCGCCCCCGAAAAACCCTGGTTCATGTATTTCTGCCCCGGGTGCGCCCACGCCCCGCACCATGTCTTCAAGGAATGGGCCGACCGGTACCGGGGCCGGTTCGATATGGGCTACGAGAAGATACGGGAGCAGATCCTCGATAACCAGAAGAAGATGGGGCTGTTGCCGGAGAATACCGGGTTATCGCCCATCAACCCTCACGGTGAGCCGGCAACGACCGGACGGGACGGTCAGCCATGGCCGTCCCTGGACTTCGTACCTCCCTGGGACTCGTTGAACGAGGACGAAAAGAGGCTTTTTGTCCGTATGGCGGAGGTGTACGCCGGCTTTGTCACCTACACCGATGCCCAGATCGGACGGGTCCTCGACTATCTCGACGAGTCCGGCCAGCTGGAGAATACCATCATCGTCGTCGTATCCGACAACGGCGCCAGCGCAGAGGGTGGTCCCAGCGGTTCCTTCAACGAGAACAAGTTCTTAAACAACATCCCCGACACGGTCGAGGCGAACCTGCCGCACATCGACGAGCTTGGCGGCCCGGGGGCATACAACCATTATTGCACCGGCTGGGCGTGGGCTTTCGACACCCCGTTCCCCTACTGGAAGCGGTTTGCCGGGTACGAGGGCGGAACTGCGGACATGTGCCTGATTGCGTGGCCCCGCGGCATCAGTGCCCGCGGCGAGGTACGCCACCAGTATGTCCACGCCGTGGACATTGTCCCGACGCTCTACGACCTGCTCGGGATCGAGCCGCCGAAGGTGCTGAAGGGCTATACCCAGAGCCCGATCGAGGGGGAGAGCATCAAGGCCGGCTTTGACGATCCCGATGCGCCGGGACGGGAAACCCAGTTCTATGCCATGCTCGGCCAGAGGGCGATCTACCACCGGGGCTGGCTGGCAACCACGGTTCACCCGCCCCTCTCAGGCTGGGGCAACTACGCACACGACGTCTGGGAACTCTATGACCTGAAGGAGGACCGGGCCCAGATCCAGAACCTTGCAGACGAAAAGAACGATGTGCTTGAGTTCCTCAAGGGGCTCTGGTTCTACTATGCGGGCATCTACCAGGGTATGCCCCTCGATGACCGCAACCCGCTGGAGATCTATCTCACGCCGCGTCCCCAGCCCGCGAGCCCGAGAACCCGTTACATCTACTACCCGGGGGCTGCCGAGGTTCCCGAGCCGGTAGCAGTCAATATCCGGGGGCGGTCGTATGGAATCGCGGCCGGCGCCGTCATCGACGGGCCGGAGGCGCAGGGCGTGCTGTTCGCCCACGGAGGCGTCGGTGGCGGGCACAGTCTCTACATTGCCGATGGGCGGCTTCACTATGTCTACAACTGGCTCGGGGATGCGATCCAGAAGATCTCCTCGAGCAGCACCGTGCCCGCCGGCCGGCACGTCTTCACCGTGGAGTTCGTAAAGGATGGTGGAGATCCCGATACCAGGAGTGCCGTCGGCACCCTCGCACTCTACATAGACATGGAGAAGGTGGGGGAGGGACGGATCAGGACCCAGCCGGGATCCTTCTCCCTCACCGGCGACGGGCTCTGTGTCGGCCGGGACAGCGGATCGCCGGTGTCGCCGGACTACTCCGCGCCGTTCGCCTTTACAGGCGGGACCATCGATCGGGTGGTGCTCGATGTCAGCGGTGAGTATTATATCGACCACGAGAAAGAAGTGGCCGCCTGGATCATGCGGGATTAACCCCTGATCCAGAAACCATCATTGTTTCAGGGCGCCGTCTGTCTTCCACAGCACTTCCGGTACTTCAGCCCGCTTCCGCAGGGGCAGGGATCGTTTCGGCCGACTCTTCCCGGCACCTTCTTCTCCGCCGCAAGCACCGGCATCACCTCGTCGGCGCACCTCCCCTGCCGGAGCAGGTCGGCCACCATCCGCATCGGGCGGTCGGCGTGGGAGAAGAACGCTTTATACCCCTCGCAGAGGTAGTTCAGTCCCGTCTCGCCGTCCGGCGTCTCGATGAACCGGTTCTTCGGGCATTCGCCGTTGCAGACAGCGAGGAACGCACATTCGCGGCAATACCGGGGAAGCGTATCGCGCTTGGCCGTTCCGAACCTCCGCTGCTTCTCCGAGTTCACGAGCTCGACCAGCGGTGTCGTGAGGATGTTGCCGAGGAGGTGGTCCGGTTCGACGAAGTGGTCGCAGGAGTAGAGGTCGCCGTTGTGTTCGAGCGCCACGCCGAGGCCGCAGGTCGGAGCAAAGATGCAGACCGTCCCCGCCATGTTGAGCCATCCCGCAAGCGCCCAGTCGAAGTTCAGGACAAACGTCCGGCCGACGTCCCGTCTGATCCACTCATCGAAGATCCCGGTCAGGAACCGCCCCCACTGGTCCGGCCGGACGGATCGGTCGGTGACCGCATTTCCTTCTTCCTTCCGCTCGACGATGGGAATGAACTGGATGTAGGGTACGGAAAGTTCGTCGCGGAAGAACCGGTAGACCTCCAGGGGATGATCGGCGTTCGTGCCGGTGACCGCACAGAGGATGTTGAAGTCAACCCGGTGCTTCCGGAGCAGGCGGGCGGCTTTGAGAACCCGGTCAAATGTGCCACGGTTCCATCTGTCTCTCCGGTGGACGTCGTGAAATTCCCCCGGGCCGTCCATGGAGAGGCCGACGAGGAAGTTGTTGTCGTGGAAGAACCGGCACCAGTCGTCATCGAGGAGGATGCCGTTTGTCTGGAAGGTGTTCTCGATACGGGTTCTGGGCCCTGCATACTTCTTCTGCACTTTCACTGCCCGCCGGAAGAACTCCGGCCCCATCAGGGTCGGCTCTCCCCCCTGCCAGGCGATCGTCACATGGGGCACGCGGTGCCCTGCGAGGGTCTGGCGGATGTACTCCTCCATCACCGTATCGGTCATCCGGAAGTTGCTCTCCGGGTACAGCCCTTCCTTCTTTCTGAAGAAGCAGTAGGCACAGTCGAGATTGCACCGTGCGCCGGTCGGTTTCGCCATGACGTGGAAGGCGGGGGATGCCTCGCCATCAGGCCTGCTCATCACGCCGTTCCGTTCTCATACTGCCGGAGATCCCACGGGCGAAGACACTCAGGTAGACCGTTGCAGTGATAGCCGTCACCAGCGCACGGCATCCTCGTGATTTTTAGCTCACCCGCTATGTGACACCTCCTGATACCGCCTGGATCCGGCCGGCTCCTCGAGCCTCTATCACTGCGCCGTGCAGTTCAGGTCTGCGTAAAGGTTCTGCTGTTCAGTCCGGACGGCCTGTATCTGCGGGCGGATGGTCTGAATGGCCTCAATGGCGGTCACATCGTTGGGGAGGTTTTCCACGGCCTGGTTGAGGTTTTCGTATGCCGCATTGAGGTTGTCGATCCGGACGTTAGCGACCTGGCCCGCAGACTCCCTGACACTCTCCATGGCGGACCGGACCTGGTCCCGTCCATCCCGGATATCGCCGACAGTGGATCTCAGGCTGGTGTTCTCCATGCTCTCAAGCGCTGCTCCGAGGTCTGTGAGACTCTGGCAGAGCTGCACCTCCGCCTCCTCTTCAGACGGCTGGACGCATCCGGCACCGGCGCAGGCCAGGACGAGGGCCAGCGCGACGAACAGTACCCCTACCTTCTTCATACCCGTCTCCCGGGCAGTCATCCTGCCCGGTGCCGGATAATAACATGGCACATATAAAACTATCCCGATGTATTGCGGTGAGCCGGGTGCTCCGCAACGGCGCTCCCGAGCGCCCTTAGACCGGAGAGAGGGGCAGCAGAATACACTTCTTTGCGAAAGAGAGGGGAGGCCGTACGCTCCGATCCCTCCCCTCCTTCACCCCGGCAGCCGGAACGAAACGACGATCGCCGCGATGCCGCCGACGATGGCGAGCCCCGCAAGGAGCAGCACCAGGCCGACAGCCGCGACGAGCGGGTTTGCGATCAGGACCAGGCCGAAGATGATGCTCAGGATGCCGAGGATCCCGGTCCCCCAGCCGGCACCGGAGAACCCCTGCACCATGTAGACCGCACCGATGATCAGCCCCTCCACGCCGATGATGACGGCAAAGACGGTCGGGATGAGGATAGCGCTGTAGAGCGGATAGGCGAGCACCAGGACTCCTGCAAGGACGCCGAGGATCCCGACCAGCAGTTTCCAGCCCCGGCCGGTTTTGTCCGTAAAGAGACCGATGAACGCGACGATACCGTTGAACAACCAGTACAGGCCGAGGAACATGACGAGGATTTCCAGCGTCAGGATGGGGTAGATGAAGAAGAGAACGCCAAAGATGACCGCGATAACGCCGAGCAGCAGCACGAGCCAGCGTGACGGAGCCAGAGCAGCGCCGGACTCATAGGTGCCGGCACCGAACTGCGTGTTAACCATAACAACACCATGCGGAGGGATCACCGCCACCATATATAAGTATCTGCCCTCATCCGCCCGGCCCGGTCCGGCGGAGTCCTCCCCGATCCGCCGGCCTGACCGTCTTTCCGGGCCTGTACATCTCTTATCTGGCAGCAGGCCCCTGCACCGGTTGGGGGAGAGATCCCTCCTTCCTGTAGACAAGCTTCCGCGCTTCCTCCCCGAGCACCTGTTCCGGGCTCATGTACCCGAAGAGCTGGATGATCCGGGCGACGAGCCCCGTCCACCCGGTCTGGTGGCTGGCACCGATCCCGGCCCCGTTATCCCCGTGGAAGTACTCGTAGAAGAGGAGGTAGTCGCGCCAGTGAGGATCGTCCTGGAACTTTTGGGCGTAGCCGAAGACCGGGCGCCGATCGTTCTCGTCGCGGAGGAAGACCCGGGTCAGGCGCCGTGCAATCTCTTCGCTCACCTGGTAGAGGTTCATCCGGTTCCCCGACCCGGTCGGGCATTCCACCGTAAAGTCGTTCCCGTAGTAGGCATAGAGGTTCAACAGCGCCCGGATCAGCATGATGTTCATCGGGAACCAGATCGGCCCCCGCCAGTTGGAGTTCCCGCCGAACATACCCGTATCGGAATCCCCGGGCAGGTACTGCACCCGGTGCTCCTGCCCGTCCTGGTAAAAGAGATAGGGGTCGTGCAGGTGTGCGCGGGAGAGGGACCGGATCCCGTAGTCGCCCAGGAACTCGTTCGCGTCCAGCATCCGGGAGAGAACCCTTCGCAGCCGCTCCTCGGTGAGCAGCGAGAGGTGAAGCCGGCCTCCGACGCCGGGCCGGCCGATGCTGGAGACGGTGGACGCCATACGCGTATGATACCGGTTGAACCAGCGGGCCCGCTCTATGAAGTCCGGCATCTGCTCTGCCACCTCCGGGGTAAAGACCGTGCTTGCAGCGAGCGGCAGCAGCCCCACCAGGGACCGCACCTTCAGCCGTGTCGCGCTCCCGTCGGGCAGGCGGAGGAGGTCGTAGTAGAAGCCGTCCTCCTCGTCCCACATGCCTTCCTGGTGCTCGCCGATGCTGTTCATCGCCGACGCAATCCAGACAAAGTGCTCGTAGAATTTGGTCGCCATCTCCTGGTAGACCGGATCGTGAACGGCGAGCTCGCCGGCGATCTCAAGCATGGTCTGGGCAAAGAGGGCCATCCATGCCGTCCCGTCGGCCTGCTCCAGGTATCCTCCCGTGGGCAGAGGGGCGCTGCGGTCGAAGACCCCGATGTTGTCGAGGCCGAGGAACCCGCCCTCGAAGACGTTCTGGCCGGTGCGGTCCTTGCGGTTCACCCACCAGGTGAAGTTCATCAGCAGTTTCTGGAACATTCTCTCCAGGAATCCCACGTCCCCCGTGCCCAGGAGTTCCTTCTCCGTGCGGTAGATGAACAGGGCGGCCCAGGCGTGCACGGGAGGATTGACGTCGCCGAAGTTCCATTCGTAAGCCGGGATCTGGCCGTTCGGGTGCAGGTAGCGCTCGCGCAGCATCAGGTCGAGCTGGTCTTTGGCAAAGTCCGGGTCCACCATGGCAAGGGCAACGGTATGGAACGCCAGGTCCCATGCCGCATACCAGGGATACTCCCACTTGTCGGGCATGGATATGATGTCGGCGTTCACCATGTGGAACCACGAGGTGTTCCGGACTGAGATCTGCCGGCCTGCGGCGGCATCCGAGCCGTGCTCCCGGAGCCAGCGGTCGACCTCGTAGAGGTAGTACTGTTTCGTCCAGAGCATCCCGGCGAGCGCCTGGCGCATCACGTTCGCCGCATCGGGGCCGACCGACGGAGGGGTGATGTTCTCGTAGAAGGCGTCCGCCTCCCTCTGCCGCTCTGCGAGCACGTTCTCAAAGGGGCTCCCGAACGGTGTCTCCTCCCCGGAGGGCGGGGTCTGGTTCAGCCGCAGCCGTATCCTCTGCACCTCCCCCGGAGCGAGGGTCAACCGGTAGTGCGCAGAGGATTTTGTCCCGGATCCTTCCGGGTTCACGGCATCGGCGCGTCCTTCGACGATGTAGTTGTTGATGCCGTCCTTGACGAACGGCGTGGCGTTCGGCGTCCCGAAGAGGCGCTCCGTGTTGGTCTCGTTCTCGGTGAAGAGCAGTTCGGGGGCGCCTTCACAGGAGAGGTAACGCTGCCCGAGATCCGGGTGGCCGGCCGCGATCACGCTGGTCCCCGGCGGACCCTCCGCCCTTCTGAGGGACGGTTTCTCTCCGCCGCCGCCCTGCCACCAGGTGTTGCGGAACCAGAGGGTGGGCAGCACGTGGAGGGATGCCTCCTCCGGACCGCGGTTATGGACAGTGACCTGCACCAGGATATCCTCAGGCGTTGCCTTCGCGTACTCCACGAAGACGTCGAAGTAGCGGTCGCCGTCGAATATCCCCGTATCGATGAGCTCGTACTCCAGGTCATACCGGGTGCGCTGCCGGTTCGTCTCGACAAGGTCGTTGTACGGGAACGCGGCCTGCGGGTACCGGTAGAGGTACTTCATGTAGGAGTGCGACGGGGTGTTGTCGAGGTAGTAGTAGTACTCCTTCACGTCCTCCCCGTGGTTCCCCTCGCCGTTGTTCAGACCGAAGAGCCGTTCTTTGATGATGGGATCGGCGCCGTTCCAGAGGGCGAGCGCAAAACAGAGGCGCTGGGCGTCGTCGGAGATGCCGGCAATCCCGTCTTCCCCCCACCGGTAGGCGCGGGACCGTGCCTGGTCGTGCGTGAAGTAGGCCCAGGAGTTGCCGTCCTCCCCGTAATCCTCTCTCACCGTCCCCCATTGCCGTTCGCTCAGGTAGGGCCCCCACCGGCGCCAGGGGATACCGCTGGCGCGGATCTCGAGCATCCGTTGCCCCTCGGATGTACCGGGTACAAACGTTGCAGGTGTCATGCGCGAGCCTGACTATCCATCACCTAATATATTTTTCGAGGAATTAAATTCCGGGTTACCCCAATGGCACCATGCGGCGTTCCACCCCCTGTGTATGCGGGATCCGGGGGTTCCGGCTCATAGGCCGTCCGGGAAGACCGGATGAGGAAGCAGAACAGGAGGATGCCGGCCGGTGCGGCAGGCGGACCGGGAGACCCCGTTGCGGCTACCGCCGGGCCGCTCGCCCGGTCTTCTCGAACGGGCGATACACTGCCCGCCGGGAACGCCGGCCTGCTGAATTTATATACACCCTCTCCGTTTGATGCATCGAATCGAGGGCTGATACGATGGATACCTCCGCAGATCCGGCTCCCCCGGCACCGGCGGCAGCCCCGCAGGGCGTGCTCCTGCCGCTTGCGCTGGCCCAGTTCATCTGCAGCTACGCTGCCTCAAACATGAACGTGGCCATCAGCACCATCGCCACCGACCTGGGGACGACGGTCAGCGGCGTCCAGACGACCATCGCCGTCTTTACGCTGACCATGGCGGCCCTGATGATCCCCGGCAGCAAACTGACGGATATCCTGGGCCGCACGTACCTCTTCAGGCGGGGCCTGCTCGTCTACGGGGTGGGAGCACTGGTAGCGGCAGCGGCGCCGGGGATCGGGATCCTGATCCTCGGCTACTCGCTCCTCGAAGGCATCGGGACCGCGCTGCTGATCCCGCCTGTCTACATCCTCGCAACCGTCTTCTTTCCCGACCTCACCTCACGCGCCCGTGCCTTCGGCGCGATCAGTGCGGCGGGCGGCATCGGAGCGGCCGCAGGCCCGCTGGTCGGCGGGATCATCACGACCGCGATCAGCTGGCGGGCAGCCTTTGTCGTGCAGGCCCTTGTCGTCGGGATCGTCATCCTTCAGAGCCGGAAGATCGTCGATCCGGGCGTGCAGGGCCCAAAACCCCGTCTGGACATCGTCGGAACCATCCTCTCGGCGGCGGGACTCTTCTTCGTGGTGGTCGGCATCCTGCAGGCCTCGACCTACGGCTGGTTCAGGGCCGGGCAGGACTTTGTCGTCGGTAATACGGTCGTGATCCCGGAGGGCGGCATATCGCCGGTATGGGTCTTCGTGCTTATCGGGCTGCTCTTACTGGCCTGGTTCTTCCGGCACATCCGGTCCATGGAGCGGGCGGGCAAGGAGCCTCTGCTCCACACCAGGCTGTTTAAGAACCGCACGTCCAACCTCGGCCTCATCACGCAGAACATGCAATGGCTGGTCCTGCTGGGCCTCTCTTTTGTGGTATCCGTCTACGTGCAGACGGTGCGGGGCTATAGCGCCATCGAGACCGGCCTGATCCTCACGCCGGCCACGATCGGTATTCTGCTCTCCTCGATGGCTGCCGGCAGGCTGGCGCGGAGGCGTTCCCAGGCAACGCTGATCCGGGCGGGGTTCATCGTGACGGTCGTCGGCGTGCTCCTCCTGCTGTTGTGGGTACGGGAGACGTCCAACGTCCTTACGTTCGTGCCGGGCCTCTTCCTGGTCGGCGTGGGCGTCGGGGTGATGCTGACATCCTCGGTCAACGTCGTCCAGTCCGCCTTCCCCGAAGAGGACCAGGGGGAGATATCGGGCCTCTCCCGCAGCGTCTCGAACCTGGGCTCCTCGCTCGGCGTGGCCATCGCGGGCACCGTCATCGTATCCACCCTTGTTGAGGGGAACATGGGCTACGCCCTTGCCCTGGTCGTCCTGGTGTTCTTTGCTCTGGTCGGCCTTGCAGCCGCGTTCATGCTGCCCGCGAGTCCGGTGCCCCGGAACCCGGAGCCCGGGCCCGAGCCTGCCTGATCGGCGGCCTGCACGGCCCTCCCGTTACCCGCCCGGACGCCCGCGGGACCGGAAGTAGGCCTCGATCTGCTCCAGCGACAGCCCTTTCGTCTCCGGCACGAGTTTGAAGACGAAGAGCCACGCGAGCAGGGCAACCACCGCGTAGAGGAGGAAGACTCCCGACTCCCCGATCAGGTCCACGAGCGAGAGGAACGTCGCCGCGATGAGGAAGTTCGCGGCCCAGTTCGTGACCGTCGCAAGGCTCATGGCCAGTCCCCGCACGCTGAGCGGGTAGATCTCGGCGATGAGCAGCCAGAAGATCGGGCCGAGGCCCAGCGCAAAGGCGGCGACGTAGATGATGAGGCTCACCGCGGTGACCTGCCCGAGCGAAACGGCTGCCCCTCCGGCGCCGCTGTTCTCAAGGGCGAACCCGGCCCCGAGGAGCAGCATGGCGATACCCATCCCGGCAAGGCTCCAGAGGAGCAGCGGCCGGCGCCCCGCCCGGTCGACGAGCCGGATAGCGATGAGGGTCACCAGGACGTTCACAACGCCGATCCCGACCGTCGCGGCGATCGAGGCGGTCGCTTCCGCGAGTCCGGCAAACTGGAAGATGGTCGGGGCGTAGTAGATGACGGTGTTGATCCCGGTCGCCTGCTGGAGGACCGCGAGCCCGAGACCCAGGAGCAGCGGGAGCCGAACAGCAGGCGCGACCAGGTCCGACAACGTCCCCGCCCCCTCCGTGCGCACGCTCCTCTCGATCTCCCCGAGTTCGTCCGATACGTCGGCGGTGCCGCGGATCTTTTTTAGGACGGTTGCGGCCTCGGCGGGACGGTTCATGAACATCAGCCACCGGGGGCTCCGGGGCATCAGGAACATGCCGACCAGGAGAACCGTGCCCGGGATCACGCCCGCAAGGAACATCGCCCGCCAGTCGCCGGCTGCCGCAAAGGAGTAGTTCACGCCGTAGGCGATCAGGATGCCGACCGTTATCAGGAGCTGGTTGAGCGAGACAAGGGCGCCCCGGATGCTCTCCGGCGCAATCTCCGAGATATAGAGGGGCGCGACGAACGATGCGACGCCGATAGCGATCCCGATCAGGATCCTGCCGATGATGAAGATGGAGAAGATGGGGGAGAGAACGACCACGAGCGTGCCCGCGATGAAGATCACCGATGCGGCCAGGATGGAGGCGCGGCGCCCCACCCGATCGGAGAGAGGCCCCCCGAAGAGCGCCCCGAGGATCGCGCCCATCAGCACGGAACTCACCGCCACCTCGGTCGTGACGCTTGTTAAGCTGAACTCCTCGTTGATGAAGAGGATCGCCCCGGAGATGACGCCGGTATCGAACCCGAAGAGGATCCCGGCAACGGCGGCGATTGCCGCGACGACGAGGACGAACCCCGTGACACGGCCGGGTTCAGAGGTCATGGGGGCCCTCCACCCCGCCGGGGGGTCTCTCCCGAACCCGGGATGGAGGGGCGGGATGAGAGGGGTTCAGCATCGGGTCGTGGAGAGAAGGCGCGGGAGAAAGGGCAATTTCGTGAAATAACAGGAATACTCCGTCACCGGAGACTGCCGGGGATGTCATCGCGTTCAGTTGCAATTCCGGTATTTATACCTGCGCCACCTCACGGGGACCGCGTTCCCTCAGGGCCGGAGACGATGCGGGGAGGGGTGCCGGGTCTCCGCCCCGCCGGAGATCACGGCTCTTCCCGCCCTCCAGATGAGGGAACGAGATCGTCCGGCGAGGAAGAACGCGGCAGTCCCGCCCGGCGTATGAGGTAGTAGCCGCCGCAGAGGGCGATGATGATCAGCGCGATCCCGATGAGCTCGCCCGCGGTCGCCGAACCGAGGAGGATGACCTTTCGTGCGATGGCGATGATCGCGACGAGGATGATGATCTCGACGTGGAACTCTTTCCTGTCGAGGTAGGCCTTTATTGTCTCCAGGAGTTCCAGGCCGATGAGGATCAGCAGGAAGTACCCGAAGAGGTCGAAGAGTTTCTGGCTGGTAAGCCGGTAGACAGGACCCTCGAACAGCCCTGCGAACAACAGCCACCCCAGTTCGAAGAGTGCGAAGAGCAGTACCACCACCAGGAAGGCCATGAGCACGATGTAGGTAAAACGCTCAAACAACTCCAGCCAGTGGCGCATGCACAGGTCATCCTGCAAG
This sequence comes from Methanoculleus chikugoensis, assembly GCF_019669965.1. Classification (NCBI taxonomy): domain Archaea; kingdom Methanobacteriati; phylum Methanobacteriota; class Methanomicrobia; order Methanomicrobiales; family Methanomicrobiaceae; genus Methanoculleus; species Methanoculleus chikugoensis. The sequence continues at coordinate 1,985,052 of NZ_AP019781.1, forward strand.
CCCGTATAAATATATGTCGCGAACGCTGCTGCTTCCTTCCCCGGGATTGTCATAGTCCTCCGGTTTCATGCGGTGCAGAGGGGCCTTCACCACCATGATTGCCGCAGATGCATGGGGGGCATGGCACGAAATGCCCGGGGCAAGGTTCATATACCACAGTGCGCACCCTATGGCACGCCGGAATTGCAAGAACTCCGGGGCTCGTCCCTCTCCCGGCGTTCGGGTGAAACGATGGACCGATCGAAGGCGATTGATGGGATCCGGAAGGGATTCCGGGCAATCGCCATCGCGTTTGTCGTCGCCACCCTGATACCCGTGCTCCTCGGCCTTCTCCTCTCCGTCCCGACCCCGAGGGTCTTTTCCCTGATCGTCTCCACCCTCCTCCTCCAGGCAAACGCCGCTTTCGTCGGCATGGGGCTCGGCCTGCACCCCGCGTTCATCCTCGCCGTCATGACGTTCGTTGAACTCGGGATCGTCCTTGCCCTCTACGAGATCCTGGACGTATTTGCCGAGCAGTCGGAGAGAGTCAGGCGTTTCACGAAGAGCACGGAGGCGAAGATGGAGCGGTACCCGATCCTGCAGAGGTACGGCGCAGTCACGCTCATCATCCTTCCCATGCTCCCGGTGATCGGGCTCTACTCCAGCGTCGTCATCGGGTGGCTCCTCCGATGGAACAAACTCCAGTCAGTCTTCTTCGTCACGCTGGGATGGATCCTCGTCACCGGCTTCCTCCTGCTCGTGGCGCTCGGGTTCGTCCGGGTGGTCTTCTGATGCGGGCGGCGGGATAATATGCTCGGGATTGTTGGTATGGACTGGCCGCTTGTCACGGGCGTCATCTACCTCCTCAACACCCTCTTTGCGATCATCGTCATCTTCTTTGAGCGGAGAAACCCTACGGCGACCCTGGCCTGGCTGATGGTGCTCTTCTTCCTGCCGCTGGTCGGGTTCGTGCTGTACCTCTTCCTCGGCCAGAACTACACCCGGCAGCGGCTGTTCACCCTCAAGGCAAAAGACGACGCCACCCTCAGGTCGATCTTCGAGGAGCAGCACCGGAGATTTCTCGAAAGTCAGCACCGGTTCTCCAACCCGGAAGCGGAACGGTACCGCGACGTTATTCTCGCACTCCTCCGGCGCAACCGTGCGTTCCTGACGGAAGGCAACCGGGTCGAGATCTACACGGACGGAAGCGAGTTGTTCGATGCCCTGTTCGCCGCAATCCGGGACGCACGCCACCATATCCACCTGGAGTACTTCATCGTCAATAACGACGAACTCGGGCGGGAAGTCGTGCACGCGCTCGCCGCGAAGGCAGCGGAGGGGTTAGAGGTACGGCTGCTCTTCGACGCCCTGGGGACCCGGGCCGGGGGCGGGTCGCGGGCTGCGTTCCGGGAACTGACAGATGCAGGCGGCCGGATCGGCGTTTTCTTCCCCTCGGTCTACCGGATCAACTACCGCAACCATAGAAAGATCGCGGTCATCGACGGCAGGATCGGCTTCATCGGCGGGTTCAATATCGGGGACGAGTACCTGGGCAGGGGCCCTCTCGGCTACTGGCGGGATACTGCCGTGAAGATCACGGGACAGGCCGCGAAGATGCTGCAACTCCGGTTCTTCCTCGACTGGAACTTCACGACCGGCGAGTAACTGAGAGCCGACCCGGTCTACTTTCCCGAACCGGACGGCGGCGGCACCACTGCCGTCCAGATCGTCTCCGGCGGCCCGGACACCCGCTGGAACCCGGTCAAAGAGGGCTACCTTAAGCTGATCAACGCCGCACGCGAGTCCGTCTACCTCCAGACCCCCTACTTCATCCCCGACGACAGCATCTCGGACGCCCTGCTTCTCGCGGCTCTCTCCGGCGTCGATGTCCGCCTGATGATCCCCTGCAAGCCGGACCACCCCTTCGTCTACTGGGCGACGCTCTCCTTCGCCGCCGACCTGCTCGACGCCGGCGTGCGGGTCTACACCTACGACAACGGCTTCATCCATGCAAAGACCATCGTCGTGGACGGGAAAGCGGGATCGGTCGGGAGCGCAAACTGGGACGTGCGAAGCTTCCGGCTGAACTTCGAGGCGAACGCCTTCTTCTACGATGCGGCCGTCGGAGAGGAGTTGAAACGGCGTTTTATCGAGGACCTCGCCCTGAGCACCGAGGTGACGCCGGAACGGTACGGCAGGCGCTCCCGCCGGATCAGGTTCAAGGAGTCGGTATCGCGGCTTTTCTCGCCCCTCGGGTGAGGAGGGGAGGACACCGGCACTGCCCGGTCCGCCGGAGAGGCCGGGCAACAGAACGAGATATATAGTTGAACCGGCATCCTGCTCCGGAGGCGCACCATGTCTCTTGGTCCGGTAGAATATATGGTCATCGAGTTTCCGGGAAACCAGTTCAAAGGCGAGATCATCCCGGCGTTGCGCGAGGTGGTCGATAAAGGCGTCATCCGCATCATCGATCTCGTCTTCGTGAGGAAAGACGAGCAGGGCAACGTCAGCGTGATGGAACTTGCCGACCTCCAGAAGGACGCGGCAGACGCGTTTGCCCCGCTCGCGCGGGAAACGAGCACGCTCTTTGCCGAAGAGGATGTAAAGAAGGTCAGCGAGATCATGGAGAAGGACAGTTCCGTGGCGCTGCTTCTCTTCGAGCACGTATGGGCAACGAGGTTCCGCGACGCCGTTCTCGCCGCCGACGGAAGGTTGATCGCGGGTGAACGCATCCCAAAAGAGAGGGTGGACGCCGCGCTGGCCTGGAGACCCGGTGAGCAGGAAGCACTGGAGGCGGCACCATGAGAGGCGGCCGGCCGGGCCTTATCGGCACCGTGGCCCGTACCGCGGTGGTCGCGGGGACAGCCACCGTGACTACCCGCGCTGTCGATAAGAGGATGCGGGAGAGGGAGATGAAGAAGGCGGCGCAAGCGCAGCAGACAGCACCATACGAGGAGCAGGTGCAGGCGCCTGCCCCGACAGGGATTACCCAGGAGGAGAAGATGGCTCAACTCAGGGAACTCGCGGAGTTGAAGCAGATGGGAGCCCTGACGGAGGAGGAGTTCCAGCAGGAGAAGCAGAAGATCCTTGCCCGGTAGAAGCGCCGGACTCCACCATCTTTGAGGCTCCCGAACCGGCCGGCGCAACGCAAGGAGCCGTCTATCAGCGGAATTCAGGCCACGCCGCGATTGCGGGACCATGGCATCTAAACGGCGACTCCGGCGGGACTACGGGCATACCGGAATCCACCGCTGAAACGGTCCCCCGGGCGGGAGAGAAGAGCGGTGCAGGGGACCGGCGCCGCACCATCCCGGATCAAGCCCGCAAGAAGGGAGCGGGCTGCCCGCGCAGGCCCGCTGTTCCCGAACGCTTGAGGTTCCTGCCCGTCACCCCCTTCCCCGGGGATACCGACCGGGTGCCTGAACCGGTACGGACGGCGGCGATCGCCGGGAACACGGCATGTTCTGCCGCCGGGCAGTCGTGGTTTTTAGAGGGGCCATCATGGGATTCGGCGAAAGGCCATTCACCCCCAATAACCTCGTGGTATTACTATTTATTCAAAATAAAGGCATATCGTTAAAATAACAAATGGAAAGGATTATTATAAGGCGGGTCTTAGAGTAGTTGCCTGTTGGCACGGTGTCCTCTGTTAAACCGGGTAACGCCCGTTAACATTCATCGCAATCCTTCAGGCGATCGTTACAAACTTACCGGATATCAATATCAGATCACGTCTCATTCCACATAACAGGTGTCTCATTACCAATTCAGTTCAATCCACACGCGTTACCTCCCATTTGACCGGCAGGGATGAGGGGGGGCAGAACAGGCGGTCACCAGTCTCCGGAGAGGGGAACGGCACGGGAAGATGTGAAACATCTCCCCGTGCCGCGGAGACCGGACCCCTATAACACCCCATGGCACGGGTCCGCCCGGCCGGGAAGCCACGCTCATCCGGGTGCGGTGATTCTCATTTAGCTGCGTAGCGACCGCGCTCGATAGGGCGCGTCCGCCGGGTTCATGCCGGAACCGGCGCAGCCTCTACCGAGTCCGCCACCCGCACGAGTTCAGTTTTGCCGAACATGTCGCCCGTAACCTGGTAGAAGTATTCGCCGTCACGCCAGCGGAGCTGGTCCTTCCCGCCGGCGGAGACGTACTCGGCCTCCCGGCCGTCGGAGAGGAGGACCGCCTCAGGCGTCCCGGGGAGCGCCCTTTCCTCCCGGTAGGGGTCGTGCAGCCGTTTCACGATCTCCAGGTCATTACTGCCGTCCGTGAACCGGAGTATGGTGTAGGCGCCGGGGAGATGCGCCCCTTCCCTGAAGACGTACCCCCCCGGGAGGGAGGACGGCATCTCCACACCAGAGCGCCGGGCATCCTCGATATCCCATAAGAAGAGCGGGGTGATCGCGGCCGTCGGCATCGGCCGGACCTCGACACCTGCCGGCGGGTCGAAGGCGAAGAGGTCGTCCGGGAGCCCGGTGTTCGCCAAAGGATCGGTGTAATCGGCTGCGAGGATCAGGTTCCCCTGGTTGCCGTACATCTCCAGGCCAAGGAGGAGCCGGGTCTCGGCGTCGATCCGGACCTTGAGGCGGTGCACCGCCTCCCGGTAGCGGGTGGGCGCCTCGAAGAGTTTCGAGTCACCCGCAACCTCAAGGAGATAGGCGGTGCGGCCGTCGACGATCTCGGTGCCCCGGTACGAGGCGTTCTCTTCGGCAAGCGACTCCGCGACCGTCTCCGTATACCCCCGGACCCCCTCCGCCCAGCCGGGGTAGGGCGGTTCGGAGAAGGCGGCATTCATATACGGCCCGGCGACCGTCAGCGCCGTCTGCGTCGCCGGGTCGTAGCGCCATTTCCGGGTGCCGTTCGAGACGACGACGGTTCCCGCGAGGTCTGCGGGCTCGAGGTACTCGAGCCGGTAGCACCCGGGGTCTTTCCGGAACAGCCTCGCGGTGACGTTCTCGGAACCGGCCGCTACCGATACGGTGGCGGAGAAGTCCATCGCCTGCTCCTCCGCCGCGACGAACCGGGCGGCGATCTCGTCCGCCGGCGGCGGGTCCGCGGCGGCGCCGAGGCACCCGGCGGTGCAGGCGAGGGCGAGGAGGAGCGAGATTGTCAAATGCTTCATCGGCAGGCCGCCCCCGCCACGATAAGGAGCAGCCCGACGACCGGCATGAGGAGGAGGGCATACAGGGGTCCGACAAACTCCATGACGCCCGGTGCGGGCACGGGAGGGGGGATGAGGAACGCACCAAAGGCCAGGAAGAGCGAGACGATGCCGAGGATCGCGACGACGACGGTCGGCATCCGCACCCTCTTCCGGCAGTCGTCCGGGAAGGAGGAGAGGAGCAGTGCCGCGGCCGGGGGGAGAAGGAACATGATCTGGAAGGCGGGGTTCCCGGAATGATCCGGCACAGCCCGCGCCGCGACCCCCGTCCAGAGCAGAAGAGCAGTACAGACGGCCACGAACGGGATGCCCCGGAACCACCGGGGCGACTCGCGCCGCATCGCACGCAGGAACTGAACCGACCCGGCGAGCGAGACGAGCGAGAGCAGGAATATGACGCTCCCGGAGCCGATGGAGCCATGGGATGCGAGCGTCACCAGCATGACCGCCCAGAGGAAGAAGAAGACCGCGCTCGCGGCGATGAGCGGTTCGGGCTTCATCCCCGCCTCACCCCGCGGCAGAGGAGCACGATCCCGCAGGCAGCCGTCGCCGCGAGCGTCCCGAACCCGGGGGCGCGAGCGGGCGCCGTCCACCCGTTCTCCCCGAACGACCGGGTCGTGCCGGCGAGGACATAGCCGCCGTCGTCCGTCGCCGCAAGGGCCGAGATATCGTCGGTCGCATCACCGCCGAAGGAACGGGCAGCCGTGACGTTTCCCGTATGGTCCAGGAGCACCAGCCACCCGTCGTGCGGCCCTCCGGCGTAGACCGTGCCGGTGAAGGCATACTGCCCCGGAGACGGCGCGACCGCCGACGTGACCAAGATGCCGGGAATCTCCGGCGTCACGGTCCAGGCGACATTCCCGGTCCCGCCGATCTTGATGAGACAGGGGCCGGGGAAGTCGCTTCCGGGGCGGAACGCCCCGCCGACGACGAGGTAGCCGACGGCGCCTCCGCCGGGGATTTCGAGAAGAACCGCGCCGGTGCCGCCGTCCATCCCGTCAAGCGTCTTCGTCCAGAGAACCTCCCCTGCCGGATCGGTCTTGAACAGCCGGATGGGCACGGCGGTCCCGGAACGATCCGCTTCCCAGGGGTTCCTCACCGCGACGAGGTAGCCGCCGTCGATCGGGGTCGGTATGACGCTGTCCACAAGCCCGGAACCGTTGCCGCCGATGGACCGGCTCCACTCCTCTCTCCCATCGCGGTCGACCCGGACCAGCCATGCGTTGTCGGTCCCGGACGTCCTCTTCCCGCCGAGGATGAACCCGCCGTCACCGGTCATGGCGACCGTCGAGAAGAGCCCGTCCCCCGGGAACGTCCGGCTCCAGACCTCCCGGCCGTCCGGCGCGACCTTGAAGATCCAGGCGCTGCGCGTATCCTTCTCCGGCGTCCATCCGGTGCTCCCGGCGACGATGTAGTTGCCATCGTCGGTCGCGACCACGGCACGCACGCTGTCCCAGTCCGGCCCGCCGTAGGTCTTCCTCCAGACCTCGTTGCCGTCGGCGTCTGTTCTGATCAGCAGGGCGTCCCGGAACCCGGTGTTTCCGGCGATCAGGTATCCCCCGTCGTCCATCTGGAGCACCGACGCGACGTCCGCACTATCCCCGCCGGGGTAGGTCCGGTTCCAGACTTCGTTCCCCCGCCCGTCCGTCTTGACGAGCCAGACAGAGAGATCGTACCAGGTGGCCTGCGTGCCCGTGGGCGTGGTGGCAAACGCCTCCGCCATGGCCCGGGCGATCTCGGCAAGCCGGGCGTTCTCCTCGTCGGTCAGGACCGGGTTCTCCCCCGCCGACGGGTCGAACGCGATCCGGGTCACCGCACCCTCACTCTCGTGTACCACCGGATACTTCCGCCAGATCTCACGGAGGGACTCCTTCAACGCCTCCTTCTCTTCGGCGGAGCGGGGGGAGCGGTCGATGTAGCCGAGCAGGTTCTCCCGCTCGTCTTCCGTCCCGGCGAGCATGACGTAGTAGGGCGACGCCCGCTTCACCGCGTCGTCGATCTCGATCCGGTCGACGGGGGCCTCCACCGGGCTCTCGGCCGGGCGGGGGGTCCCGGCAGCTGCCGCCGGGAGGATGAAGAGGCAGAGGATGAGGATAACGTGAAGATACTTCATGGGAACACTCCGGCCTCCCAATTTCGTCAAACATCGGTCCGGCACGTCTGCCGGCAGAACGGAAGGCCTATTAATGAGCGATGGGGGAGGGCGCTATATATCTCTTCTGTGCGGACCATCTACCCTGCAGAGCAGCGGTCAGACTTCGAATCTGTGCCGGGCCTCGTAGCGGCGCCACGGGAAACCCGTCTCCGAAAGCCCCGCCTCGATATCAATCGTCAGGTTCTCCGTCCTGTCCCCATAAGATTGGAGGAGGAACGGGATCATCATCGCCCCGTTGCCCTGAACCCCCGTATCCGGGATCTCAAGAATGCTCCCGTATCCGCCGTCGGTTGCGTGCTGAAAACGGATAACCGGAAAATCGCCGCCGAGAGCCTCCAGGTATGCCTCCGTGGAACCCCGGATGCCGATCGTCACGCTCTCGATACGTATCCCTGCACGATCCCCGAGTTCGACAACCAGTCGTGCCCGGCCGGAAGCGGGGAGCGGTTCATTAAGCACCGATACGGGGAAGACCTCCCTGCCGTCATGCAGAAATATTGCCGTTTTCCTGAATTCGTCACCGGTGGCATCGTATTCGGTCAGCTGAACCGGAGGGACGAGGAACGCGAAGACCAGTCCCGCCGCAACGACCGCGAGAGCCACCGCCCCGAACCGGTATGCGCGATTCACCCTTCACGCCTCCTCCGCGCTCGAACGGCGAGCAGCCCTCCCGCGAGCGCAAGGATGCCCATCCCGGCGGAGAACCCGGGAGCGGTCCGGGCCTGCGGCGGCTCCGGCTCCAGTTCCAGGTCGAGCCGGTTGGTGATGTTCTCGAAGACGACCTCCCGGTGCAGGGGGAGGTAGCCCTCCTTCTCGACCGATATGTTCTGTCCGTAGCCGAATGCGTTCTCGACCAGGTAGCCGCCGTCGCCGGCGGTCCCGGTCGTCACGGGATGCGGCCCCCAGGCGAGCGGGAGGACTGACTCGGACCTCACCGTTGCGTCCGGGACCGGACGGCCGTCGGCGTCCTTCACCGTCCCGATCACGGAGATCCACGGCGGCGGCGGGATATCGACGTTGACGTAGACGTGCAGCGCCGCCTCAGAGGTCTTCCCCAGGTTGTCGATCAGGGTCACGGTGATCGTCTCGTTGCCTTCCGCGACCGGGACGGTGCAGGAGAAGTTGGTCGCGTTCCCGCACGAGACCATACCTGCGCTGCTCTCGACCACGACGTCCCGTATCCCGTTCGAGGCCTCGGCCCGGCCGACGACCGTGACCTCGGGCGGGACGAGATCGCTCCATACCGTCTCGTACTGCTTCGGTGAGGTGATCGAGAGGAACGTCGAGGTCTCGACCGGTTCCTCCCCGGCGCTCGCCGGGGCTGCCGCCATGAGCAGCGCGAGAATGCAGAGGATCGTCAGAATAGTTCGTCTCATAGTCCGGCTCCTTGAAAGAGGGATGGGAAGGGATCGTTTATACCCTTTCTGTGCCGTCCGTCTCCGCGTACAAAACTCTCTCCGCCAGGGCGATCTCCCGGGGAGGAAAGACGACCAGCGCCCGGGGGTCCTCGTCGATGGCGGTCGGCGTCCGGTTTCCGTCCGGCGGGTCCCTCGGGTAGATCTCGATGGTGTTCCAGACCTCCGTGGTGGCAAAGGAGATGAACTCCAGCGGGCGGAGGGTGCCGTTCTCGACGGCGTAGATGTTTCTGTAGGTGTCGTCGTAGGTCCGGTTCTGCTCGTGGTAGAAGACCTTCAGGCTCATTCCCTTCGTGCCGTAGGAGATTTGATCGAACGGAATCTCATCGAGGGCAGCGAGAGCCCCGAGCGGGTGGGCGTGGGGAGGGCGGTGATCGAGTCGCTGGGACGAGAGGTAGGCGCTCCCGTTCTGGAGGACGAAGGCGGAGTGGACCCAGGACTCCCCCTCCATATCGGCAAAGAACGCGAATTGGATGTAGGTGAACGAGCCGTTCCTATCGAACTCCATGACGAGCATCGGCGACTTTGCCGTCTCGTTCTCGAACGGGATCTCGGCCTCCATCGCCTCCCAGATCTCGATGAACGGGGGGTCGTACTCTTCCACCGGGAGGACGGGGACGGTCTCGTAGTGAATCATCTCATAGCCGGGCGGGACGTAGGAGGCACGCCAGAAGACGAAGATTACCACGATAACGATGCCGAGGATAAGCCACCGGTCTCTCATGCGGCGACGCTCCCGGCAATAAGGTAGCCGCCGTCCGCCGTGCCGATGCCCCGGAACGAGTAGAGGTCGAACGGCTGCTCCTGCCGCCAGACCTCGCTGCCTGTGACGTCTCTGCCGACGAGCGTGACGCCCGTACCGGCGGCGGTGACCGAGAGGTAGCCGTTCTCTGCCGGGATCACGGCACCGCCGCTGCCCTCGATGGCATGGTGGCCCGTCACCTCGCCGTCGTCGTTGAGCGTAGCGAGGTGGCCGTGGCTGACTCGTTCGGTGCCGCCCCAGAAGTTCCCGGAGTGGGTCACCGACCGGTAGAGAACCGCGAACTCTCCCGGCGCTGTCTCCCGGACACCCAGGAGTTCGTTGAACCCTCCGCTCCCGAAGTCCCGCGTCCAGAGGACGGTGCCGTTCCCGTCCAGGCGGACGGCCTGCGGGCAGGTCTCGACATCGCCGCCGGCAGAGGCGCTCTGTCCCTCTACAAAGACGAGCACCCCACCCCCGGGGGCCTGATAGATTGGATGGTAGTTGATGCCGCCGTCGAGCGAGACCTCCCACAGCCGGGTGCCGTTATCGTCAAAGCAGGCAATCTTATCCTCCCACGCCGCGACGTAGCGATCGCCCTGAGCGAGGAGGGAGACGGGCACCATCCCCTGGTCTTCGCCGGCGAACGACCGTTCCCAGAGCACCTCGCCCCCGGCACCGACCCGGACGATTCCGGGCCTCTCCGTTGCCGCGAGGAACTCCCCGCCGTCCGCCGGGACGAGCGCGGTCACGCGGCCGAACCCGGCTTTGATGGCCAGCCGGTCCCGGGCGTCCCCGCGGTCGCCGTAGGTGAGGATATGCGCCGTGCTCCCCTCCCGGCCGTACTCCGTGACCGCGAGAGCGTAGCCTCCCGGGTACTCGATGAGGACGTCGGGCTGGTCGTAGGCGGCGATATCAACCCGCGCCTCCCACTCGACGTCGCCTGCGGCGGAGACCTTGAGAACCAGGATGTCGGTCTTTGGTGCGGGCTCCCCGCCGGAGTAGGGCGCGGGCGGGATGACGCCCGCGGCGATGCCGGCCGTCGCAAGGAGCGGCGGGACGACGAGGAACGCGACGGCGACCGCCGCAACCGGGAGAAGGTCGCGGTACGGCCGCTCCGGGTCGAGGAACGACGCGACCAGTCCCCCGAGCCCGGCGACGAGCATCGTGCCGCCGACGAGGAGGAGAACCTGCCCCGGGGCCGCGACGAGCGACTGGACGAGGTAGGCGGGGTTGCCCGCGAAGAGGAGCGTCCGGGCGGCGAATCCGGCGACCGCGCCGGCGAGGAGCGCGGAGAGGAGCCGGGCGCTCCGGGAGGCGGTGCCGCCCGCGTAGACCGCAAGAAACCCGGCGAAGAAGAGGACCAGCAGAACCGAGACGAAGGTCTGCGTGATCCCCACCCCCAGGAGACCCTGGTTGTAGGCGGACGCGGCGCTCCAGCACCGTGAGAGCGCCTCCACCACCCCGAGGACGGCCGCCCCGGCAAGGAATCCGATGCCGACCGAGACGGCGGCGATGCGGCGGCGATCCGTTCCAGGCGCCTCTCCCTCCATCATAGGGGAAACTGGGACGCGGGATTATATACGGTTTCTGTGCCGGCCGTCTACTCGCGAGCCCCGGTTTTCCCTGAAGCCGGGCAGGAAGGGGCGCCGGCAAAACGTAAAAGTAATGCTTCCTCACTCCGATTCCTGGAGTATGCGACGCTGGCCGGCTGCCGTAATCCTGATCATCCTTCTCTCTGCCTTCCCCTCCTGCGCAACCGCGGGCTATACGGTCATGCCGGCCGGCGACTACATATCCGACCGTCCGCCACAGGATATGACGCCCATCGAGTGGTGGCAGGTCCCGCCCCAGATCCTGATTACCAGCCTGCTCATCGGAACCGCGCCCGAACTCGTGGTCGTCGCGAACGTCCTGTTACTGTTGAACGTCTGGCTCTTCTTCGGCTACCGCCGGATTGCAAAACGCGCCGCGCTCGAGCACGAGACCCGGACGGCGATCTACGACCACATCCGCGCTCACCCGGGCATCCGCCTCGGCACCCTCGCCGAGGACCTCGGGATAAACCGGGGAACCTTACGCTACCACCTCGGGATACTGCAGGAGTTCGGGATGGTCGCCGCCGCCGCCGTCGGCGGGCAGACGGGATACTTCGAGAACCGGCAGAGGTACTCCCCCCTCGAAGCGAAGGTGCTCATCCACCTCAAAAACCCGAACACCCGGGATATCCTCTTCACGCTGCTGGAGGAACCAGGGGCGTCGCGGCGGGACCTTGCCGAACGGCTCGGGATCACCGCCTCGTCGGTCTCGTGGCACCTGCGGCGCCTCTCAGGCGACGGGGTCGTGCTCCGGGAGAAGAGCGGGGCGGACGTTCGGTATACCCTCTCGGGAGATTCGGCAGCGTTTGTCGGGGAGCGGGTGGGCGGCAGTCATACGGCGGAATAACTTCGACGGCGATGAGGTGGGCGGCGTTCCGGGCCGAGATGACGTCACCCGGGGAGTATTCTGCACCGGAGCCTCACCTGCGCTCACCGCAAATTCCGCTTCGGCCGCAGACCGAACTGTGCCGTTTACGACGCATGCGGTCGAAGATGAGAACGTCACCCTCACCGGGGAAGAGCCGGGCAAACCTCACCGGATGTTGGTTTGCACCGTCCGGACGGCAACCCTTTGCAAACATCAACGCCCGGCCGGCCCGGGGGGTGCGTTGTAGGCGACGTTGTACGCCCAATCGCAACCGGTCGAGAGAAGCGGTTCCGATATCCCGACGGGGGAGAGCCGTTGCTCCGCGCCATCCCGTGCGGTGCCCGGCTGAACCCTCCTACGGAGCCTTACTCCTGACGCTGAGCCTTTCCGACTCCTCGTACTCGACGCACTCCTCGAGCGCCTCCTTCCCGACCGCCTTCTCGGCGGCACCGATCGTGACCTTCGCAATCTTCACGAAGACCTCCGGGTAGCGCTCGTAGAACCGTTCCGTGACGATATGGCGCCGCCGGCTGATCTCCGTCGTTACGGCGTAGGCCTCGTTCTCCCGGATACCCAGCCCACGCGCTCTCTCCAGCAGTGCTTTGTGGAGTTCTTCGGCCTCGCGGAGTTCTTCGCGGAGCTCCCGGATGTAGCCCTGCAACGCATAGGCCTCGTCGAGGAGGCGGTCGTCGGGGATCTCGTCGGGGGTGCGGGGATGGTCCGGGGTGCCCGATTGCACCGCGGGTTCAGGGTGCTCGCCGCCGGGAGTTGCCGCCGCGTCCCCTGCAGCGAGCATCCTCCCTTCTCCGGCCATAGCGGGCGGGCATTCCGGCACTTCACCGCCGGGCCGACCGCTCCGGCGGCTACCGATCGCAGCGATGAATATCTCGCCGAACTTCTGGAGTTTCGCATTCCCGACGCCGGGGATAGCCGCAAACGCTTCGAGGCTCTGCGGATACCGGCGAGCCATCTCTTTCAGGGTTCTGTCATGGAAGACCGCGTAGGGCGGGATGCTCAGGTCATCCGCAAGCCTTTTGCGGATGACTCGCAGGTCCTCGAAGAGTTCAGCGTCAAAAGGCCTCTCGTCCCGATCTTTCATTCCCCCACGTGCCCGGGACTCTTTCGGGCTCGCAAGCCGCACGTTCTCGTCGCCGGAGAGGATGGCCCGGCTCCGCTCGTTTACGGTGACGACCGGATACCGGCCGGAACTCTGGTCCAGGTAGCCCGTTGCTATGAGTTGCCGTATGAACGAAGACCACTGATCGCTTGAGTACTCGCGCCCGGAGTTGTACGACGGGAGATTCTGGTGACCCCTCGCCAGGATTTTACTGTTTTTTGAGCCGGCGAGAAGATCGGCGATGTGCGTTACGCCGAATGTTCCCGGCAGCCCGGCGATGCAGGTCACGATCTTCTCGGCGATCTCCCGCCCGTCGATGAACTCCCCCGGCACCAGGCAGATGTCGCAGGCCCCGCACGGCACGCCGGTGAAGGTCTCGCCGAAGTACCTGAGCAGGTGTTCCCGGCGGCACCGGACGGTCTCGCAGAAAGCTATCATATCGTTGAGTTTCCGCACGGTGAGCGAGTAGAGATCCGGACGGTCCAGGCAGTCGTTCTCAAGCGCGATCAGGTTCTTTCGCCGGTCTCCCGGGCTGTAGAAGAGGATGCAGTCGCTCGCTTCGCCGTCCCTCCCTGCACGCCCGGTCTCCTGCGCATACGCCTCCAGGCTCCTGGGCATGTCGTAGTGGATGACGAACCGGACGTCGGGCTTGTCGATCCCCATTCCGAATGCGTTCGTTGCGCAGACGACGTCGATCTCGTCCCGGATGAACTGTTCCTGCACCCGGTGGCGGTAGTTGTCCGGCAGGTCCGCATGGTAGGGGAGGGCGCGGATCCCGTCGTCCCGCAGCCGCTCCGCGATCTCTTCCGTCCGCTTCTTGCTTGAGAAGTAGATGATCCCCGACCGGTCCGGGTTGCTCCTCAGGTAGTCGATGAGTTGAGGATACGCATCCTTCTTGCCGGCGACGGCGTACTGGAGGTTCTCGCGGTTGAAACTCCCGACGTAGACCGCAGGGTCCGCAAGGTTGAGCTGCCTGACGATGTCCTGCCGGACTTCGGGGATCGCGGTCGCCGTCAGGGCGATCATCGGGACATCCGGGAAGTTCTCTTTGAGGACACTCAACTGCCGGTACTCCGGCCGGAACTGGTGGCCCCACTCGGAGATGCAGTGGGCCTCGTCGACGGCGACGAGGGTCACGCCCGCCTCGCGGAGGGTGGCGAGGAACCGCGGCTGGACGACCCTCTCCGGCGAGACGTAGAGCAGGCGGAGCCGCCCCGCTTCGAGGTCCGCGAGGGTCCGGACCATCGCATCGTAAGGAAGCGAGCTGTTCAGGGTGGCCGCGGGGACCCCCTGCGTCACGAGCGCGTCGACCTGGTCCTTCATGAGCGAGATCAGGGGCGAGACGACGACGGCAAGCCCGCCGGTCACGAGGGCCGGGAGCTGGTAACAGAGGGATTTGCCCCCGCCGGTCGCAAGGACGGCGAGGACGTCCTTTTTCCGGAGGATGTCGCGGACGATCTCTTCCTGGAAGGGAAGAAACGAGGAGTAGCCGTAGTATTGTTCGAGCGCTGCGTAGAGGGGATCCATTTGAGAGAGTGGTTACATCCGCAGTGATAAGAGGGTTGCCAACTACCCCCGGGTTCTAATCCCTGCCGTACGCCCGACCGGGAGGGCATGCAACGAAGTTGAGGAGACCGGTCGCATGGGGCCGGGACAGGGTGTGCACCAGAAGCGCCGCACCAAACCATCCCGAACCGGTTGCAGACCGGGACACCCTCGTCACTATCCATGCTTACCAGCGCTCGCCGGTCGCGGCCGGGTCATCACGGAGAGCCCGCATCGCGGACCTGAGAGGAGGCATATCATCCCGGAATATGCGTCTCCCTCTCCAGTATAGATACCCCGGGTACACCGGTTCGTGGTGGCCTTTCCGGCGCCGATCGGTGAGAACATGAGGACGTTCGCGGCCGTGCTCTACAGAGAAGAGGGTATGTACGTCGCGGAGTGCCCGGAGGTCGGCACCGTCAGCCGGGGCCGGACGGTAGAGGAGGCTGTAGCCAACCTCAAAGAAGCTACGGAGCTGTACTCAGAGGAATTCCCGCCGGAAGACGGAAGAAGGCCGATCGTCACGACGTTTGAGGTGACCGAGGGTGCCCGGGCTTAAGCCGGTATCGGGCGAGACTGTGGTGAACGTACACCTGAAAAACATCTACGAAAGCGGCGAGTTGACCCGTGATGCAACTGTTAGAAAATACCTAACAGTTCAAATCGAGGGTGATCGTGAAGTTTCACGGACTCTCTGGTGCTACGCACCTTCGTCACTCAAAAACCCCCTGGGGTTTCTCAAACTCCGCCTGCCCCTGGCGGGGCACGCGTCGTTAATCGCACCCGGCGGTGCTCAAACTCAGGTGCTACGCACCTTCCTTCACCTCACCCCCTCCCGGCCGTTCCACTCGCGGACCAGCCTCGCATAGCACCCCTCACAGACCTTAGCCTGCGCCTCCCGCGAGCGGTAGACCGCCTTCCCCGTCCCGCAGACGTCGCACCGGCCGAGTTCGACCTTTGTTCTCTCGAAGAGACGGTGGTCGAGCATCCCCGGGAGCGGCTGCACCTTCGCCGGCCGTTTTGCTCTCTTGAGACAGTCGTAGCAGAGGTAGAGCCCTCCGCCGCGTTTGACCGACGACGTCGGCCGCCGGCCGCAGATGTGGCAGGGCTCGTCCTTTGCGACCGGGAGGGGGATGTAGTCCGCGGGGGTGACCGGAGGCGGCATTGGCAGCACGTTGGCAGCATGCTGGCAGCAGGTGCTGCCAATGAGTGCGGCCATATCCCTGCCCGGATCTACGCTTCCGCCTTGATGCACGGAATTTGCCGATTCATTGGCAGCAGTGCCGGAAACACAGGCACCCCGACCGTCACCGGAAGCCTCCTCGCCCGTGCTCTCCGTCCTCTCATTCTGCTGTACATAGAGGTGCATAGATCGATCTATCCCAGGGTTCTGAACCTCGTTCCAGGAATCCTCGTTGTTCCGGCAGTTCTCTTGTTGGCAGCAGGTGCTGCCATTCTGCTGCAATCTGCTGCCATTGCTGCCACCGTCCGGGTCGTCATCCAGCCAGACCGAGGTTCCCCCGCTCCAGGCCCGGTAGACCCCGACGTCGAACGTGAAGTACTGTTCCCGGCGGCGAATCATGACCCCGCCATCATCGCTCTGTGTTACCGTGGCGTCGTAGAGGCTGATCGCGGGGCACTTCTCCAGGAGACCCGAGTACGGTGTTCCCCGGCTGACGTAGCCGTTCAGGAGCCGCCGGGTCTGATAATAGGAGAGGCCGAGGGCGCTCTGGAGCTGCCGGACGGTGAAGACCTCGACCCCCATCTGCGCGACCGTCGCGAGCGCCGCCGCCTCGTTCTTCGTCAGTTTGGTCTCCTGGCCCCCGGCCGTCCCGGAGAGGGCGGCGTAGAGTTTTGCCGCCGCCACGAAGTCCTCCGGCCGGGCGATCACCGCCCCGTCGCCGTCGCGGTCGCGCTGGAGGTAGAAGAGCCGGGCCCGGCACTTGATCAGGTCAAAGAGCATGCCCGGGTTTCTGCGGTTCTGGGTCGTCGAGGACTGGATCCGCCGGGCAAACGGGATCCGGACGGTGAGGACATCGGCTTTGACGGCTTCCCAGATCGCCCGGCAGGTGAGGATATCGTCCTTTGCCGGGCCGCGGCCGGCCGCTTCCGCCTCCTTCATGTGCTCAAAGACCCGCTTATCTTGCTCGACGGTGTCGTCGATCCAGGCCGTCAGCATCCGGTTCATCACCTGGTCGTCGCCCATATCCTCGACCTTCGCGAGCCACCAGACACACCGTTCCGGGATGGTGCAGACCCGGAGTTTCCGCTCGGTCGTGAGGGTTCGGTGCTCGATCGGCTCCCGGAAGTTTGCGGTCGCGGATTTGAGAACTTCTTGAAGATCGACGGAGAGCGAGACGTCGTCGAAGAGGAGGACGGTGCCGGGCCGGAGGTCGTCGTCGTAGTAGAGCGCCTTGTCGGATACGGTGCCCCTGAGCCGGTAGGCTTCCGGGACGAGGTTCTGCATCGTCGTGCAGGCGTGGGTCTTGCCTTTGCCTGAGTTCCCGGAGACGGCGACATGCAGCCCGTTCGTGTTCTCGACCGACTGCGAAGCAAGAGACATCGCGAGACACTCCGCAACCGTCCGGTCGCCGACGTGGCTCTTGTTGAAGGTCCCGAGGAGGAAGGCGAGCGGGTCGCCGTTCTTGAGGATCGCAAGGGCACGCTCACGGTACGTATCCTCCGCAACGGTAGGAGGAGGCGCCGGCTGCTCCTCCTGTCCCGGCCCCTGCTCCTTTGTTCTTATCCGCGGGCTTCGCTTCTTTCGCTCATATATCCCCCGGAGTTCCGGCCAGCGCTGGGCGCCCCCGCCGCAGCTCGCGTGGTGGCAGCCGGCGAAGACAGCGCCGTTCGCAAACTGGATCGCGAAGGCGCCATCCTTATGTGCCGCCGAGAACGGGCAGCTCTCGAGGGTGAAGAGGGTCCCGCCCTGGTAAGGCCGTGTGCTCCGGACGGTGATCCCGTGCTCCGCGAGCCAGGCGGCGAGGTCGATGCCGGGTCCCTTCTTTTTCGGTTCTTCACGGGGGAGGAGTCCTACGAGATGCTGCAACCGCTCCAGGGGAACGACACCAATCTCACCGGGTGCAGAGAGGATCCTTGCCCGCCGGTGCGGTCGCTCCACTGTGTTGTCACCCTTCCGCGAGAGCGTCCCGTAGAGTTTCCAGATCCTGGCGGCGTTGTGGTTCGCGGTATCGACGGTGACGGCCTCGTTCGAGAAGAGGGCGTCGAGGGTGGCAAGCGCACCCTTCACGACCTCCGTTGCCGTCTCGTCGTTTGGAAGGTCGATCCTGTACAGGAGGTGCGCCCCGTTCCCGGAGTCGGCCCGCACCGGGTCCGGGAACCCCTGCTCGGCGAGATAGCCTGCGATCCGCTCCGCTGCATTGAGCGCCGCATTGTGCTCGGCATCCGTCGAGGAGACCCCGCTCGGCCGGACCGGGTCGATGTCGACCGGGAGCCAGCGCCGGCGGAGGATGTCGGCGTCGGCCGTGGTCGCGTCTTTCCGGGAGAGCCGCATCTTGATCCGGTTTGCCCTGCGGGCGAGGAGAGCCCGGTTCACATCATTGAGGGTGACATAGATCCCGGCGACCGCCGGATCGGCGTCGAGGGCCTCGACCCGCTCTACGAGCAGAGTATAGTCGTCGAAGTAGCCGGAGTGGGCGACGCCGTCGGCGAGCGCCCGGACTTCGATTACGCCGTTGGCGAGGAGCCCTACGGCCCGGCGGAGTTCCTCACTCATAGAACTCCACCTCGATAAGGGGAAAGAGGGGAGCGCTTGCCGCCTCCCCGCGGGCGACCCGCTGGAGGCTGACGAGCGGGACAATCCAGGACCCGACGCGAAGGCGGAATACCACCGCCCGCCCCGCGTGGTTCACAGCCGCATGCCCCTCGATCGTCACGGACGAGGTGACGATGCTGCCCGTCCGCCGCACCCGCTCCCGCGTCACCGGGGCAGGCCGGCCGGAAAAGATCAGGCTTCGCAGATCCTCGGGTGCAATCCGGCAACGCTCCGCCTCGACATGGACGATGAGCCCGCCCGCTGCGGTGCAGGCAAGGGTACCCGGCTCCATCATGGCCGCCCCCGCTCAACGTTTATTAGATACTGGTGGTTCCGGGTCCGCCGGACGGTGATCTCGCGGACCGCCCGGCCGTGCCGCCGGATCTCGTCCGCCACCACCCGCGGGACGAGGAAGAGCGGGACCGGGGAGACGTTTATCTCTTCCGGGACAGAAATACCAGTGGCGGCCTGGCGGAGCGCGTGGTGGCACTTCAGGTCCGGGCTGCCGCCGCTGGCTTTCGGTTCGGTACCTCCCGGATTCCGTTTGTCCGGGGTTGCTTCTGGTTGCATTTCCTGTTACTCCCTGCACCGGCGTTCTCTCCGGCGCATACACCATCATCGGGAACTGCCGGTTAAAAGGGTGAGTCAACCATCCCGGAAAAAACAACAGGCTCCATATAAGCCTTGCTTTATTGCAACCGTTCAAAAAAGGAGTATCTGATGAGGAACTCCAATCCCGGGCAGGACCCGGGATTTCCGGATCTCATGCCCAGTTCGGGATCTTGCAGGTTTTGTCCGGGGCTTTACAGGCGGCGGCCACGTCGCCGGCATTGTATCGGAGCCGGACCTCCCTCCCCCGGCCCGCCCCGGGCACGAGATCGACGATCCCGGCCTTCGTGAGGGCGTTGAGATGCTCGTGGTAGGTTGTCTTCCCGACCGGGAGGTACTCCTGTGCGGCCTCGAAGACCGCCCCCGACGCCATATCCGCCCCGTCACGGGATCGCTCCGCGATCCAGCAGGCGAGTGCCCGCTCGGCCTCCGAGAGCCTCGTAGCACGGGCCCGAAGCGCCGGCGCCGTGACCGCCCGGGCGGCTGCGGTGACATCGGCGTGGGTGACCCGGCGGCGGCCGTCCTTCTCCGCCCGGAGGGTTGCTTGCCGGATGAGGTCGATCCCGACCCGGACATCCTGCTCGCCGGCGGCGATCTGCGCGATCCGGTCGATGAGCGGAGCCGGCAGCACCCGGGGGTAGAGACCCTGCCGGACCCGGTCGGTCAGGATCTCGCGGATCTCGGTCCTCGAGTAGGGCAGGAAGGTGATCTCGGTCGGGTGGAAGACCGACCGGACGCTCGCATCGGCCTCGGCTCCGAGGTTCAGGCCGAGGTTGCTCGTGACCGCGAAGACCCCTGCCTTCCGGACGTCCCACTTCTCGTAGAGCCGGAGGAGCTGGTAGAGGAGGAGGTTGTAGGTCCCGGCCGGGATGAGTTCGTCGGCGTCGTCGAGGCAGACGACGAGCGCGGCGTTACGGTCCTGGAGCCGGGAGGCGATCCCCTCTTTGACATCGTCGAGGTACCGGCCGGCCAACGGCGCCGGGTAGCCGCAGACCTGTTTGAAGATGCTCCCGTAGACGGCGAGCGGGGTGTGGTTATGCCGGCAGTTGACGTAGACCGGGATTACCTGTTGCGTCTCTTCGGCGACCTCACGGAAGATCCGGCGGACGGTGGTGGTCTTCCCGGTCCCCGGCGGGCCGCGGAGGACGGCGGAGAGGACGCTCCCGCCCCGGAGGGCCGGCCGGAGGAGGAAGGCGAGTTCCCGGACCTGGGCGTCGCGGTGGTGGAGGTGGTCGGGGAGATACGTGAACTCGAAGACGTCCGGGTCGCGAAAGAGGGTCTGGTCGCTGCGGAGAAGAGGGGAATGCGTCATAGGGGAGAGTGGAGAAGAGTCAGTTGATAACAAGGAGCCGGGCGCAGGATGAAAGTGAAGGGGGCAAAAGCCCCCTCAGTCCAGCGAGCCGACGGTGTCGGCCCAGGCCTCGACCGCGTTCCGGATGGCGTCGTCCTGGTAGGACGAGATCCGGACGGTCTTTCTGGTGAAGGTGACGTAGTAGTCGTCACCGGACGGGTCGTGGCACTTGAGCTGCGCGTAGTAGGTCTCGCCGGGGGCGTTCCGGACGGCCTCGCCGCCCATCGCGGCCTCGAGGGCCGCGTTGCCCATGACCTCGGCGGCGTTCGCCTCGAACGCGGCGATCGTCGGGGACTGGATCGAGACGGTCCCGACGCGCTTGCCCTCACCGTTGAGGAAGTTCACCTTCGCGGTGTAGTGCTCGCGGTTGCGGACGACCGCGGCCACCGGCTGCCCGTCGGCGCCGGTATACCCGACGCACCCGAACGGGTTGTCGTCGATGACGCTCTGGATGAGGTTGTTAAACGACGTTACGCTGGCGATCGGGACGGCGAGGTCCCGGACCGCCGTTTTGTTCACGGTAGTCTGCACGAAGTCTGCCATGGTTGGCTCTCCTTGCCTGCCAGGCTTCCCGGGAATGTGACAGACAACTATAGGGTCGACCCGTAAGGGTATCAGTCTGACTTTATCGGGGAGGGTGGATTGGGGATAGGACGGAAAAAGGCCTCAACAAAGGTGTAGGCCATGGAAGCGGTTCTCATAACAGACTACCAGTTGGGAATGTTTTTGTTTTCGGAAGAGAGAAGTGATTCACAAGGGAAGAAGAGACGTGAATCGCAGCAGAGATAGGATCATCAGGTTGGTAGATCAGGATTCGGTCATCATCTCCTACCATGCCCGGGTCAGGATGTATTGATGCGTAACATCTCCACCGATGACCTCTTTTTAGCGATCAGGGCCGGTGAAATTATCGAATCATATCCTGATGACGAGCCCTGTCCCTCCGCACTCATGCTCGGCTTTATACGCGACCACGCATATCATGTAGTACTTGGTATCTGCGACGATCATCTCCGGGTCATCACCGCCTACATGCCGGATGATGAACATTGGATCGATGCGCGAACGAGGAGAGAGAAAGAATGATTCCAGAGAGATGCACCCTCTGTAAAGGAACCCTGCAGGAAGGAAAGACCGAGTTCATTGCACGGGTCGGGGATGAGATCATCGTCATCCGGGATGTCCCGGCCTTCATCTGCGACCGGTGCGGCGAGGCATACTACAGCGCGGAGGTCTCCCGCAAGATCGATGCCGTGATGAAAGATTTCCATAGCGGCAGGCTTTGCTGCCGGCCTCTCGCGGCAGGCGAGGTTGAACTCACCGGGTGAAGCCGGAAGGCGCGGTGGCTTTCGGACCTGACACACCATCCTCCAGCCGGTCACGGCCGGATGCGCAACGCTCCGCCCTTTTTTCTGCACATAACCGTTACGGTCAGGCTTTTTTTCTTTCCCCTCCTACTGTTCTCCAGGAGGGGTACCAGGATGACCGAGGAGAAGACCACCAGGGAGCTCGTTTACGAGACGAACCGGGACGTGAAGTGGATCTGCCGGATGTTGCAGCGGATGGAGGCCCAGGACGAGGAGTTTGAGGCCCGGATCCGGGCGCTGGAGGGCTGGCGGGCGGAGAAGGTGGGCGAAGAGCGGAGGGTCTCGACGATCGGCGCCGGGGCGGGCGGGGTCGTGGGTGGGGTGGTGGCGGTGATTGTGAAGGTGCTCGGCGGGGGGTGAGTCCAGAGAGACTGGATGAGTCACTGTTCCATACGATGTTTCCTGTGCATAGTTACACCCCGCCGGAGAGGAATACGCGGTAGAAGGACATGGCGTCTTCGCCCTGCCGTTCGGCCCCCGGTTTGCCCGGAGTACGGTTGGGGGCATGCCGGCTGCAATCGGCGGGAGACGTGAGCCCATTACAAAACGCCCATAGTGGTAGTTTCAGGGGATTGGATGCACCTGCTCTGGTTTCGAGTATTCACTGCAACCATGGATGAGCCCATTATGGGCCAATTGATGATCCCTTTTGACCTACGTTGATCCTCTACGATCCCTCTACCGTTGCATACCTCAGCGAGTAGCGCACGCCCGCTCCTGCCGTCCCCTCTTTACGGAAAATTCCTCGTTAAACAAGATCTGTAAGATCCCGTGTTGCGGTTGACTTCTTAACACTTTAGAGGTGCTGATATTCCTGATTTGAGATGGAGCCCCCGCTCTTCAGGTAGTGTATGGAGGCGATCTGCCGCTCATTCAGCCCGAGCGAGTCGAGTCGCTCTCCATATGCGGAGGACGGTTCTCACACCCGTGGTTATGGAAATAGTTATCTTTCTCCCCGGCGACCGTAGAATCATTGAAATGAAATAGTACTCAGGTGGAGGCTACCTGAATGAATTTGCGGCTCACTGATGATGAGATCGATGCGTTACTCAGAGAGGCCAAGCCGCTGCCGGGAGATTTCTCCAGGAGATTTCGCCCTAAAGAGAAGGGCGGCCATAAGGAGTACGAGATCGGTATAGAAGGTGCGAATCAATCCCGGTTCAGGTTAATATTTCGGCAAAGTCTATTCAACTCGCTGGACTTCTCCGTGATCCTCGGCTATATCATTCCAAACACAAACCAGGTGTTCCGGCTACGCCGATATAACGGGAAAAGTCACGAACACACGAACAGGCTTGAGCAGGAGAAGTTTTATGATTTCCACATCCATACTGCAACAGAGCGCTACCAGACCGCGGGCTGGAACGAGGATGGGTATGCGGTTCCGACAGACCGGTACTCGGATCACCACGGCGCGCTGAAGAGCATGTTCAACGACTGCGGGTTTGAGGGTTCAGCGGTAACCACGAAGGATCTTACCGACTGGGGGATATAACCGATGGCAATCGAGGCAATCGAAGAGGAGTTTCGGAGGAAGGTCTGCAGCCAGATCCATCTCCGCCCGGAGGGTATCAACCGGTATCGGGTCTTCACACCGTTTGTCTTTGACGATGGGGATAACCTCGCGATCGTCCTGAAGGATGAGGACGGCGCCTGGACGCTGACGGATGAGGGGCATACCCTCATGCACCTGACCTACTCGATCGACGCAAGGGAGTTAGAGCGGGGAACCCGCCAGAAGGTGATCGCGAGTGTGCTGTCCCGGTTCGGGCTGGAGAACAACCGGGGCGAGCTCGCTATTCACATCACAGGCGACCGGTTTGGGGATGCCCTCTGGAGTTTCATCCAGGCGCTGATCCGGATATCGGATCTTACGTATCTGTCGAGATCGCGCGTCTACTCCACGTTCCAGGAGGATCTCCGTGCGCTCATCGAGGAGGCTGTCCCTGAGGGGCGCAGGGAGTTTGACTGGCACGATCCCGAGCATGATCCGGAAGGGAAATACACCGTTGACTGCAGGATCAACGGCATGCAGAGGCCGATCTACATCTTTGCGCTCGCGAACGACGACCGGGTCCGTGACGCGACGATAAACATCCTGCAGTTCGAGAAGTGGGGGCGGCCCTTCGTCTCGGTCGGCATATTCGAGGATCAGGAGGAGGTCAACCGCAAGGCCCTCGCGAAGTTCAGCGATGTCTGCGATAAGCAGTTCTCAAACCTGCCGGGGAACAAAGACCGGATTATGCAGCACCTCCGGGATATGGCCGGGACGGCTTCCGGCTGAGGTTGCAGCGGTGTCCCGCTCTGCCCGGGGGAGGAATCCCCCTTTCATCACGTGGAGGTGATCCTATAATTATAAGGCCTCTCGGATAAATCCGGGGATCATGGTATTCCGGGAAATTGACGACGATCTCTGGGAGATTGTTCAGAAATACCTCCCCCCAACGAAGCCGCACATTGGCCGCCCGCGGTGTGACCTCCGCGGGTTGATCAACGGCATCCTGTACGTTCTGACCACCGGATGCTCCTGGCTCGATGTTCCAACGAACTACGGCACCAAATCGACGGTTCATCGGTACCACCTCGAACTCTGCGAGAGAGGAGTGTATCAGGCGATCTTCCTCGACCTGCTCCGAACCGGGTACGAGATCAAAAAAATCGATCTCTCCCATTGTGCGACAGATACCAAGGATATCCCGGCAAAAAAAGGGGATCGACCGGCTATGATGGCTATAAAAAGACAAAAGGGAGCAAGCTGAGTGCTCTGGTCGATCGGCATGGTCTCCCACTTGCCTGCATGGTTGCACCGGCCAATGTCCATGATTCCCGGCTCTACGAACCAACCCTCGAAGCATTCGAGATTCCAAAGGTGCAGGATTGTCCTGCGGTCATCTCGGCAGATGCGGCCTACGATGCCCGGGAAATTCGTCAGTACAACCGGAACCAGGGAATCAAGAGCAACATCCTGGTCAACCGAAGATCGCGGAAACAGCCGAAACGAGGGAGGCCATTCTGGTTTGATCCAGAACTCCACAAGAAGCGCAACGCAGTAGAGCGGTTCTTCAGCTGGATTGAAGCGTTTAAGAAGATTGTTCCACGATATGAGCGGTATGAGCACTCATTCATGGGCCTGATCCACCTGGCATGCAGTGTCATGATCGCGAGAATATTGGGATGACCTCATTATCAAAAAGATCTCCAACCAACAAAGCCGGACATCGGCCGGCCCCAATGCGACCCCGCAGACTGTTTAGCAGCATGCTGTAGATTCTGAATACGGCTGCCGCTGGCACGATGTGCCGTCGACAGCACCAAATCAGCTGTAAGCCGGTAAATCTTGAATTATGCGAGCAGGAAGGGCGCCAGGCGATCTCTCTCACCCAGCTCCACGACCCAACCCTGCCCCTTCAAGCGGGATATCGCGGTCTCGCTCCCCAGGTTCCGAGACCCAAGAAGGGTCTAGCAGGAACAGGCCTTCAGTTATCCCACTGAAAAGTACGCCAACCACACCCATGAAGAAGAATGAATAGAAACATTTATAGCCCTGTACTTCCTTGAAAAACTTGTTATATATGGCATTTTTCTGGAAGAAAAACAAGACTTCTAGTGTTCAAGAATCAAATATTGCTTCAAGGAAAGATGTAACTGCGCCACCTCATCCCATAATAAATCAGATAATGTATGAGATGAATATAAGCCAGGACAATATAGTTAATATTCGATTAAGCAACCTCCTTAAAGGCCTTGGATATGAGTCATATAATGACACTGCTCTGCAGGACATTCAGCTATATCTGCATAAGTACAATTTATTTGCGTATTTTCCACTTGACAAAGATCTCGATTGTAATGATACCCTAAAAATCATGTCACTCAATTCCCCTGTTTTTCGGTCAGGGGGCATCACCAAATCTAACTACTCAGAACCAAAGCGCTCCACTCAGCATGCTATACAAAATGCAGTGGATGCCACCGTTCAAGTGATTACGGACAAAGGAACCGGATCAGGGTTCATTGCTCATGAAACAGGAATCGTTGTCACAGCATTTCACGTTGTGGCTTCCCGAGCACATTCAGACCGCCGTGTGTTAATCCGCCAATACGCGGAAAAAGAAAATGAAGAAGTTTCGGAGGCCATCATCGTTAAAGGTCACCGAAAACTCGATTATGCACTATTATGGTTGCTAGAAGACGAACGATACACTCCGCTTCCTATCGGAAATCCACGAGACCTTCATTATTCTCAAACCGTTTACGCCATTGGCTGCCCTGCAGGACTTCCAAATACTATTTCCAAAGGAATTGTGGCAAACCCATGCGTGAAACACAACGAAGTTGAATGCATTCAGTCCGATGCAGCGATCGATCATGGCAACTCAGGCGGTCCGCTCATTAACGAGCAAGGAGAGGTAGTTGGAGTCAACCTTTGGGGCATAGGAAACTACGATGCTGCTAAATTTTCCATTCCCATAGATTATGTTCTTGAAGATCTCCGAGATGCTGTTGCCTACGGAAAAAGTCGCTCACTGAGAACTCTTCTATGCCCATCATGCGGGTTTCTTGATTACAACTGTAGGAGCGATTGGTTCTGCATAAATTGTGGGTATCAGTTCCAACTCGATTGATAAATGTAGGTGTCGTGTTAAAATGAGCAATCGCACTTCAAAACGAGTAAGTGAATTTGAGGATGTCCATATAGTCACAGATGATATTCCTTACGAGACATTGTACAGGGTCAAATTATTTTTTGAATCTGAGATAGATCAGTTTATGAGGGAAATTGGATATGGCGACCCTGAGCGGTACACCGACGAGAATGGTTGGCGGACAATTCGAAAGGGATCTGCCATAGGTATGGTAGGCATAACAATCGAAGAGAAATCGGTAGTATTACATGCCCATGCATTCGTAATGCAACTCCCCTCTGATAGGGATCTAATTGTTCCCCTGATGAGGGAGTTACTAGAGATTAATGCCACTATTCCAAACGAGAGTCGTTTTGGGATAAACGGCAGTTATATCATCGCTGGCATCACGAAGTCGATTACCAAATTTGAGGAAGATCTAGTTCCTTATGCAATTCATAATGTAATGTCACTTGCAGATGACTTTGATGACTATCTGATCGCTAAATATGGCGGAACATCCAAATCAAGAGGATAGTTACTTAAAATGCAGGAATTTAACATCAAGTACTTTCAACTGTATCAATCTATTTCCTGAAAAGTATCTTTAATTATCCCACACGTTAACCACCAAATATTTTCAGATATCTAAAACTGAGGACTCACAACTGCCCTCTTAGCAAATGTGGCTCATTAGATCGACTTGGTTCACGCTATAGTCTGGACGAGACAATCAGCGGTAATACTCAGAGTTCACAAGAAAATCAGGCGTAATGCTAATTAGGTCTGAAGGCATTCTCAGTGCTTAGAATGTCACCGAATTAAATACTTATATCCTTAATGCACTTCCACATCCAGTTCCTTCCCTGCAGACAAATCACCTCTGTGTATCGCTCATTGAGCATATCCGTGAGATCCTGCTCGGTGACGATGGCGTTACATTTTCTGGGAGTGCTCGGGAAATTGCAGAAAAAAACCCCGCCGGGCTTGATAAGACTATACGTTTGATCGAGGATCCGGATGAGGTGTGGTACAGTTGGCTGCACGTTCAACACATTTGACGCGAACACGATGTCATATTGCCTGCCAAGCGCTTCTGGATCGTGGAGACCGGGTTGAACGTTAGCCCCACAATCGTAAGCGGTGACATCAAACCCCTGCTGGCGAAGCCATAACGTATGACGGGCATGAAGACCTGCACCGAAGTCCAGGATTTTATCAGCTTTTTTCGCGAATAGGGGGAGATATTTTGGGATAATATTATTCGGGGCACTTCGACCACGGTCAATATACGTGCTATTGATAAGCTCCTCATACGTGGGAGAAACGCCGATCCGGTCAAGCACTTTTTCCTGCCAGTAATCCTGCTTACCGATCTTAAGTCGGAAATATTCATTTTTATCTGCCATGAGTGCCTTAACAACCGGATGATTCTCCCAGATCTCAGACCATTCCATCGCGTCCGGTACATCGAATCCCAAGTAGTCGTCATCCACAAACATCCATTTGTGATGGTAGATATTCGGGACTCCTTTCTGTTTCCGGTGGAATATAACGGGTCGATCACTGTAAAGATCTTTAACGCCCACCATATCACCGCATATCGGTTCGGTTGCGGTCTTCCAGTCGCTAGAGTGGGTAAAGGTCACAAGCCCCTCGCGAATATTGATCTTCACGATGATATCGATGTCAGGAGGGGGAAGATGGATTTCCAGGACATCTAGTGCCTTACTGACGAGGATCTGCTCTTCCTCTGAAAGAGATGGCAGAACGCTACGGTGAACCCATTTACTCTTATCGATGACTTTTCCAATCCCGTGGAGGCCACGTTTGCATCTATAGATCCCATCACTACCCCTTGTCATTTGAGATCTCTCCAAGGACGCTATCGACTTACTGTTCACATTTCCATAAAAATTTTTCTTTACTTCAGAAAGCCGTGTGCTGTACGATATTGCTTAGAGAGATAACGGCGATCCACCCACACTTCCAGATGCGGTCATACTCATATATCATCAACGAAAAATTTGAGTTCAGGCCATTTTGACCATATCTTCAACTACGGTGAGTCGGCTCATCTGCATCGGGCAACTCAACCATATCACGATCCAGTTCGATCGGTACTGCCACAACTACGTCGCATAATTCGACAGTAATCTTCCCCCTTTCACGGTCAATTGAAGTGACTATGGCTTCTGCACCTTTGAAACTCTCACCAGTGATCTTCACAATAGTTCCCACCTGTGGATAGGGGACCGGCTTTGGAGCAAGTCCAAAGTGATATAAGATGTGTGCTGCGTCTTCGCCTTCAAAGACGGGTTTAGCCATAAATGCTCCACTGGTGCGGGAAACAAGGACTTCTCGCCCGAGAGAGGTAATAATCGATCTTGCGTTCGGAATTGACTGCAACGACCCCACGGGCACGACTGCTATCGAGAGGACATTTTTCCTCGATTTGCCTACGCGAGCAGACGTGAAACTGGGCATGAGGGGACCGATGCGCGGGAACGAGTGAGCCTCAAACACTCCAACAAGGCTATCCGAGTCGACATTGTAAATTAAGCCGGCATCGCCTTTCCCGACATTATATCCGGTATCGATGGACTTACTGACCTGCGTGGTGAACATCTTTTTTTCCGGAATTTCACCAGCTTCATCACTATAGCAGGGCATGATGAAACATTTCTTGTACTTATTCGGTACCACCGATGGGATGAATGATGCCAGGTTGACAGGAATTCCGTCCACGCTATAATCGTCAATCGGAGCGGGACATGACATCTCCCCCTTGCTTTTCCGATACTGAACAAGCGTCAGCAGATATCGGGCTGTTGAATCGTTTGGGGAGAGCCTTTCAGCGTCACTGAAGGCAGCGTAAGCGAGATCTTCGTTGTTCAGCCGGAGGGCGGTGATGCCTCGCATTATGCAAGCATCTATTGATCTCGCGTTCGTATTGTTAAAGCCCAGACACTCACGATAGAATTCGTTTGCTCTCTTCAGTTCATCGAGGTGAAACAGCGATTCACCCTTGCAGAATGCAGTAAACAGCGAAGGTTCGCTGAGTTTTTCAGCGCGTACAAAACAGTCAAAAGCTTCGACGTATTTCTTTCGTTGAAATAGTGTGGTCCCTTCCTTTATGCAGGCCTCCGCTTCTGCTTCCCTGATCAACATTTGGGGTAATTTGATCGAGTAAAACCTGAGGCAATCGGCGGTATTTCCACGCTTGATTGTAGCGATGCAATATGAGCTGTCTGCTGAGAGAGCCGCACCGAGTAATGTGAGAGCAGACTCACGATCGCGTGTAGGGAGACCAGCCCAAACGACATTGCAATGATCGATGAGCACGAGTTTTCTATCCAGGCAGATGAGGATAGTTTCGCCGGATCTGGAGAAGGAAACGTGCCGCGCTGGACAGACGAACGTGGATGTCTTTAGGGGAGCGCCAAGATCGGAGCCGAATATCTGTGTTGTACCATCCTCAAAACCGACAACGATATTCGTGCAACCCGGTGAAAAAGCAAGTGAGTAAATGCTTTTATCGAATTTCCGGGTGAGAACAGGGTCACCGTGTCCGGTGTAGATATGGAGATCACCG
The DNA here is from genome assembly GCF_019669965.1 of Methanoculleus chikugoensis. NCBI lineage: Archaea > Methanobacteriati > Methanobacteriota > Methanomicrobia > Methanomicrobiales > Methanomicrobiaceae > Methanoculleus > Methanoculleus chikugoensis. The sequence goes on from NZ_AP019781.1 coordinate 2,014,954, forward strand.
GTACTGCATCCGACGGCAAGAAGATCGCCGGAATTGGAAAAAGCCAGCGCAGTAATGATCGAGGAGAGGTCTGTCGACCAAGCTCTCGTCCCGCCTGACAGATAAACTGTAACCGTGCCGTTACTGGATCCTAGAGCGATCATAGCCCCGGTATTCGGAATCGCAGTACAGTGCTTCTCTCCATGTGCAAGATCTATCGTCCACCTACGCTGGAGGATGCCGTCGAACGGATCCGGGACGTAACTGGATAGCCGGGACTCAGATAAGGTGTAGAGGAGGAGACCGTCATCAGAAAGATGGACGGACAAGAGTTTTTCGTCTGTCTTCCAGGAGATGGAAACGTACCAATCGTGAGGGGGAGTCTGGCATTCCAAAAAATAGATGTAATCGGTATTCGCACGATCCCGCGCGATAAGAGCCATTGCATTGCCTGATATTGCCGAGATCCCGATTATGGATTTGCCTATTTCAAAATCTTTCAGGTAGGTTACTTCGCCTTTGAGATCAGGTTCAAAACAGGTCATTTTTAACAAAAATAACATACTCTTCGATGTATTTATAGCATACAGTTCGATAATCACAACATTTCGCCTATTTGGGTAGTATAAATTCGCATCGAAAAGAAAAAAGCGTATCAACACTAAAAGGGTACAACACAAGCCACACCACGAGGATATGAGGATTACATCGCATGTACAATATTCGATGGGACACAGAGACAAACGGGGTACTACTGACATCAGAACAGGGTGACGTCCAGGCATCGGTTCGGCCAGTGTTTTTTGAAGAGCTGGATCTACTGGGGTTTAACACAAGAGGGTTCAGGTATCCTCGGGTAGAAGGACCGTTGCTCTGGGCCGCAGGAAGAGCGTATTATTACCGTGGGGAAAAGATTGCAATAGCTCATGGAGGAGGGTTCTATGAGGATGTGGATCTCGAGATCCTGACTGAGATCCGAGATATCGAGCCGGTAAACCTTGATGAAGTGTTAGAGAAAAACATCGATAAAATACACTTCTACACGCACGACTCAATGAATTTCATTCGCTCAACGGTCGAGAAATACAAAGACAAAGTAGATATTGTTACTGTCTCGTTTAGCGGCGGGAAAGATTCTGTTGTTGTTGCAGATTTAGTTAAGAGAACATTGAATTCAACCAATTTCGTTGTCATTTTTGCTGATACCCAACTAGAGAGTAAAATGACATATGATTTTGTTGACCAATTTCATCATGAAAACCCAAAAATTCAAGTTCTAAAAGCGAGATTAGGGCGGGATCAAACCGAACTCTGGGGTAAGCTCGGTCCTCCGAGCAGAATTAACCGTTGGTGTCACACAGTTTATAAAACAGCACCAATCAGAAAAACAATTAAAGAGTATCTGGGGCAGGAAAAACCAACGGTATTATTAATCGATGGAATCAGAGCAGAGGAAAGTGCGCGGAGAAGCAAGTACGACAACATACAGTTCGGCACAAAAGAAATGCTTCAAATCAATGTGAGCCCGATTTTAGAATGGTCATCTCTTGAAGTATTTCTATACATGTTTTTACGAAAATTAAGCTTCAATCAAATGTATCGCTGGGGTTATTCGCGAGTTGGATGTATTATATGTCCATATTCATCATCATGGGGCGAGTATTTATCAAGAAGGTTATTCGAAGAAGATGTCGAACCGTATCTTACTATCATCAAACAAAATGTTGAGAGTTCCCACATTCCTGATATCAATAACTATATCTCTGAGGGGAGGTGGAAATCCCGAAGTGGAGGGCTTGATTTAGACTATGGAGGCAATAGAGCGGAATTTATTGTTGATGATGGGAATCTCACTATAATAACTGATAGAGATAGCCCGAATTTCTGGACCTGGTTAAAAATATTGGGACCTATAGTCAAGCATAACAATCAGGGTGAAATAAAATATGAAGGAGAGATCTACCCTATCACTCAGGTGGCACGAAAGAATGGGGCAAAATATATTATCAAAGGCGCGGGTAAGAACATAAAATTTATAAACTTAATAAAAAAATTGAGTAATAAATCTCAATACTGTATATCTTGCCAAGCCTGTGAGGCGGTCTGCCCTACGAGTGCGTTGACGATCTCCGGTGGACTGAAAATAGATACAGACAAATGCACCAATTGCTTTAACTGCGCTAATTATGTCGAAAAAGGGTGCTGGGTTGCAAAATCAATATCGCATGTTGGCTTCCAAAAGGTGAAAATGATGACAGGGAAGGGAATGAGCCGGTATCAAGGTTTTGGATTAGAGAAGAGGTGGATGTCTTATTTTCTCGAAGGCGATGACTGGGAAAACGAGAGAACCTCTCACCTAGGCAATTGTCAGATAAGTGGATTCAAGAACTGGTTAAAAGATGCAGGACTCTTTGACAAAAAGCCGACTGAATTGGGGGATCTGTTCGTTGAACTATCGGATATTAATGATAATTTCATGTGGGCAGTTATCTGGAGCAATTTATCAGAAAATTCCCCGTTAGTTAATTGGTACTCTCTCCATGTGCCAGAGGGGTCTTATTCAAAGAGTGAGTTAGTCAATCTGATGGCATCATTCAGAGGACAGGACACACCCAACCGAACAGACACAAATGCCGCTAGTTCTCTCATCGGTACATTAACAAAATCCCCAATAGGAGATATATTGAATCAAGGATTTGAGTCAAAGAGAGGTAATGAAAAGATCTATTCAAAAGGAGCACCCCAGGAGACCCCAGACTTAGCAATACTATACACGATTTACCGCTATGCCGCTCGGAATGAGCGCAAACGTCTCATCGCAAGTGAATTAATTACGAATAAAGAAGTAACTCCACATTGGGCGTTCTGTTTAGATTATAATGCAATTAGAGCAGCACTAGTAAGACTTGCATCAAAGTATCCTGATCTGGTTCATGTTGAGTTCTCAGGAAATCTAGATAATATCAATCTTTCAGAGTCGGAAACCGCAATAGACATCGTGAAGAGATATATTACCGATACAATTCATTGAACGGAAGCAGCTCAGCGTCCATGGCAATGAGATGATTAGAGGGATAAACCGATACAAAGACTTTGGCCTACGTCAAGAGTAGTTTCACCGCTTTTTAACCCACGGGAGGATTGGAACGTCAATTCTCCTCTTGGCAACAGGCAGGTTGAGGGGTTTACACGGTGGCTCATCGATGCTGGCCTCTGGGATAAAAGTGGACCAACTAACCTGGGCAAGGTAATGATCCAGCGTAGTAAATCTGACAATTCCATCCTTTGGTTGACGATCTGGGCTCATCTCTCGTTCAGGTTCCCAGTGGTACAATGGTATGCCTATTGCATTCCGTGTGGATCTACCAGAAGAAGGAACTCGTGGGCATGCTCTCACTCTACAGGGACATGGCAGTACCCAATAGAACAGACCTCAACACGATTAACGCCCTTTTAGAGACGTTGCATCGCCCGCCGTTAGGCGAAAAATGGGGTTTAGGTGCCATATTCAGGGAATCGAACAAAGCGCGCATAGTAAAGACAGCGCCTCCAGAAAAGATACCTCTTCACGCCCTAATAGTTGATCTCGCCTTCATCTGCCGGGAAACGGGTCAAACCCGGCTCAATCCCTTCGAACTTCAGAGTGATCACCAGTTGTCTCCTTGCCGCCTCTTCCAGATAACCGATAACCAGCTTACAGAGGCATGTGTGCAAGCCAGCAGGCTCAACCCCGAATTCATCCGAATCCTCGAAGAGAAAGGAAGCGATTTAATCGAACTGTTACCTCCGGCAACCCCTGAGAACATTTTAAATAATTATTATAATAAGATATGGATATAAGAACGTATTTATCGCCTGGCGTGAAGATCAGGATAACTATGGTAACAGACACGAAGTATTCTGACTACATACACCTCAATGCAGCCTTCAAAGATGTCTTCAGCTTCGAGTCAGATATCGATAAAGAATCGCTCTGGAAACGGTTTATTTTTACCAGATCATATAAGGAATTACTGGAGCACATATCATTCATCTTTTCCGATCAGCGAATTAATGAGAGGAAAGGGATCCTCCTCACCGGAAAGTATGGTGTGGGTAAATCCCACGCTACAGGAGTGCTCAGTCATCTGCTGTGGGATGACTTCTCTGCCATCCAAGATATGCTGACAAAGGCAAAACGGGATATGGAGGAGACGGGAAGTGCACTCTATCAGTTCCGTCAAAACCACCGATTTTTCCCGGTTATTCTTTCCGGGCGCGATTCTGGTGACGTCAGCGACGCTAAGAGCTTCGAGTATCGCCTTCAGATCGCATTGGAACGATCTCTAAAGAAATTTGGATATTCAGATCAGATCTCTGAAAAAACCGAGTTCGAAAAATATTCCCTCTGGCTTCAAGGACTTGTCGCAGATCCCAAACGCGAAGAATACCTTAACCTGATAGAAAATTATATCCAGCAAAATTCCGATTTTTCGTCAGCCGATGAATTGATAGACGCTCTGGACGACAGCGATATAGAAGGTATCAGAACCATCACAGGGTTCTTCAATGAATTGGATGTACCCGCTCCGCGTCATTGCGACACAAGCGGATATTATGACGCTGTTCTTGCACAACTCAAGAAGATTGACCCTTCAATTGCCGGTATTATCATATATTGGGACGAATTTACAACAGTCTTCAGCACCGCTGGAAAGAATAACGATGCAAACCTGCTAGGATTGATTCAAACCTGGGCTGAGAAGGCGTCATCAAACATCTACCTCTACTTAATCAGCCACCAGAGCCCCGAAGCGTTGCGTGGCAAGTATAAGGCCCTGGAAGACAGCCTCGCAAAAATTAGCGATAGGTTTGTCGTGGCTGACATCCGGATGGATAAAATAACTACGTACCACCTCATTGCAGAGTCACTTCGGGTTAGCGACCGGAGTGGGTTCTCCTCTTTTCTTTCTAAACTGGGTTTCACCACAAAAGAGTATAGTCAAATAAGCACGGTCTGCAGTCAGGTTTTCGGGGAGGTTTACCATCGCGATGAGCAGGTTATCAAGCGGACAATCCCGCTCCACCTCTATTCAGTCTACGTTGCAGGCAAGCTCGCCGACCTGATAGGTTCAGCAGAACGAAGCATATTCCAGTTGATCCATTCAAAAACGGAGATCGAGACACCCTTCGGTCAAAAACTCGGATTCGCTAAATTCCTTGAGCAAGAACCTTCGAACGGGTCCATGTCATGGTATACGATAGATCAAGTCTTCGACTTCTTCTATAGTGACCTGGCTGACTACGAGTTTGATTCACTCACTGAAGCAAATGTGGTAAAACCTCTCAACGCTTTTACTCACTACTATGAAGTCGCTAAGAACATGGGTGATGACGCGCTGAAGGTGTTTAAAACCGTTGTACTCATGGAGATGCTGAACGCAAAAACCCAGGATCCCGTTCTCCTGCCGACCAAGAAAAACATCTCCAACGCGCTCGTCATGACGAATATCACAGATCTCGATGCCTTACTCACGAGTCTGGTGGAAAAACCTATTCTCCTGGCTTTTGATGATGAAAGGACCGGTTCAAAGATATTTAAGACTCGTTATGGGGGATATGATGACGAGGAACTTGAAAAAGCCAAACAAAGTCTCTTGAAAAACTCCTCATTCGAAAAATTCCTGGAGTACAATCAGACCAAGATCTCCCAAAAAATCAAGGAGGCCCTGCTTGATGAGCCCCGAATTGCAAATGGCCATGCGGATATAACCGTCTGGTCTGGAGCAGGACTAGCGAGGAAGAAACAAAAGATCAAGGAACTCGATGCTAGTAGCAGACTGAATCTGATCGTAGTAATACCAGAGAAACCAGCAGACTACGACTTGGCACGACATGACTTGACCAGTCTCTCCAGCACCTATAAAAATGCAATTTTCGCGCTCTACGAAGGGAGTTACAGGAAGCGCTACGAAAAATGGATAGGTGCATGCGCCTTAGAAGTGTTGGGCCAAAAAAGAGCGAATCGCTCCATAATGGACGAGGCAAAGCGCCAGATTGAATCTGAGGACGATAGGCTACTCTCAGATCTTACCAGAGTATCGCTGTTCTTCAGAGGAGCGACGGTTACAAAAGCAGATGGTTTTGGTACAGAAGTCGGCCTTTATATCAGTCAGATCTATAACCGTGGTTTTGACTCACTCAAGTATGCTGAGTTCTGGAAAGCTCCCAAAATCAATAGTAGAGACATCTTCGACTCTTACGGAAAAACCCTAGGAAGGAAATGTTTTGAGGAGCACAAAACATACTACGTCAAAAAAATAATGGAGTTATTCCGGGATAATCGCGACAACATCCTTGTCGACCCTAAATTGCTCCTGAAAGGAGATGAAAGTTACACTCAATCTTCACCCATCTATGAGATCGTTACAAAGATCCGGCAATACGTAGTGAAACATAACGGGAACTGGATCTCGGTCAGAGTCATGATCGAAGCGCTAGAACTCGAGCGTCCACCATATGGTCTCTGTGGATGGATGGAGTCACTGATCATCGCATATGCGCTTGCAGAATTCGCATCTGAATCACGTCTGGAGGTCTTAACAGGTAATCAGACCCCAAGTAAAGACGCAACTAAAATAATTGAAGCAATCAATGACGTCATTAAGAATAAAAATAATGATCGTAAGATTCGCTATGGCAGCATTCTAGAGAATAAACTCGCAAAAAAACTGCGTGAAATTTTTGCCCTGGAAGGTGAGGGCAAGACAACATTACCCGAAGTGACGTTTAAGATCCGTGAGCGCATCAACTCATTCTACAGTCTGCCGCTCTGGACAATACCCTATGCGTACCAAGAGCCACAGAAGCAATTGTTACGCGACCTCATCAACTCTCTGAATAGCCTCCTCCTTGAGACAAACACAGATAAAGACATAAGCGAGTCTCAAATCCAGTCAATGCTTGACAAGATCCAGGAGATAGAATACCAAAAGAGCACATCGGTCTGGAATTACTGTTTCTCACAGAAATCGGTGAGCGATGGGATGAAAGCATATCTCAGTCTGCACTATCCCCGGCTCCTCTTAGCATACCCCTCCGTGGAAAGCCTGACGCAGGCATTGAAAAACGAAGTTAAAGAGGATATATGGACATGGCAGGAACAGAGAATTGCCGATGTGCTAGCGCTCCTTAACAGGTCGACCGAGCCTCCTGAGACCCCACAGAATGTTCACTCCTCCCTTGAGCCAGAAGGCGTAGTAATAGTCTGGGATATGCCACAGTCAGACTCCCCTCTTCCAACGTTCTACCATATAGAGCGCGGAGAGAGCACTGATGCATTCCAGATCCTTTCAAAAAAACTTGCTGATTCGACACGTTATTGCGATTCGGGAGCAGCAGCAGGCAAGACATATTACTATCGCATCATCGCTGAGAATCCAGCCGGAAAGAGCGAACCCAGTGTCGAGGTAATGCAGAAAATTCTTCCTCCTCCACCCCAACTGCCGCTCAGGATACACAGTGAGGAAGAGTACATCGAGATCTCATGGGAGAGCCCTGATAGCACATACGAAATAAAATATTATGAGTTATCCCGTGGAGAATCACCGAGAGACTTCAATCAAATCGAGCAGATCCCTTACAACACCAACTCTCGCCAGGATTACGATGTCGAACAAGGAAAGAAGTATTATTATCGGATTTTAGCAGTTAACTCCGCCGGGAAAAAGGGGCAGTGGAGTGTATCGACACCTGCAAAACTCCTCGTCACCACACCCCCTCCCCCGCCACAAAAAGCGTCTGTTGTCTCCGAAAAGGACCATATCAGGGTGACCTGGTCTCACCCCGAAAATGCAAGAGATGGTGTGGAAGAGTACTGCATCTATCGGAATGATGGCTCTGGAGTGACATCTGTAGTTCATGTCGGGCCGTCAGAGGAGACCTCCTGGTTCGATCAAAAGGTCCGGCCTGGTATCGTGTATTCGTACACCATATCCTCACGAAACAAGGCCGGGGAGAGCGCATGTGTGAGTGCTGGGTCGGTCAGGATTCTCCCAGAGCTGCCTCCAATTAAACTATCAGTAGTAGAAAAAGGGGGATACGCTCAAATCACCTGGGAGTTGCTCGGGGACGAATATGCAATTCGGAACTACGACCTCCGAAGGGGTGACAGTCCCGGAAGTCTAGAGATCTTGAAGTCCTTCAACCCCAAACAAAACAGATTTACAGATGATTCCGTCCTTCCGAGACATATATACTACTACGACTTGATTGCATGGAACAGCGAGGGTGCACATCGGGGAAGTGGAGAAGCGATATCCTTCACGCCATCGGTTTCTATTGACATACACGCATGGGAAGGAACGACAAAGACGCTCATAGAGACAAATAGCAAACTGTTCATTACCAGTTTAAAAGGAGTCATCTCGACAATCACAGAGAATGGTAAACTGGGTGGTCACGAATCAGAAGATAAAAAGTTACTTATCAGGGTGAAAAATTTCTTGGAGGAACTCGCGGATGAATGAATCGGTATTCATCCACGTTTCATCATTTGACGAGCTCGCTCAAAGGCTTCACCAAAAATACCATGAAGGAGTGGCACAATATACAAGTACTTTCCGATATCCCGCTTCGATCATCTTTTTCGATTCTAAACAGGAGTATAAACGGTTCATTCAAGAATCCCCCTGGGAAATCCGAACACTATCGGAAGTATTTGGAGATAAAGAAGAGATCTCTTGCTATCAGATCAGGAAGTGGCTCAACGCTCTTCTCAGCGAGCACAGTAAGGAACCTGTGGTTGTTTTACCCATAACAGAGTACATCCGGGTGTGCAAACCTCATAACCCGCCGTTAATTGACCAAATATTTACAAGTATCGTACAGGCGGAGTTTTCACCGATAATTGCTCCAATGCTGGATTATTCATTCAGTTACCAGAGATTCTTTGCAGAATTTCCCCATCAGGATAGGATGGCAGAAGTGTTCTCGTACGACTCACCTGCAAAAGATCAAGATCCGGCGATCGAAATAATTCTCGACGAGACAGGAATGGTCCCAACAGAGGGACATGAGGTTATTACCACCCTAAAAGGATGGATAAAATTATGGGAAACTGGCGAGATAGCAGACAAAAATAACCTGATAATACAGAACAAACGCATCATCGAAGCGATTAAGGATACTGACATATCAGTCCCGAAAGTGAACAAACGGATCGTTGAGAACCAAAAGGATTACCTCTCGTACTACCAGAATATCGACCCCACATCTTTCACGATTGAGCCAGACGCAACAATCTGGAATGTTATATTCAGCAACCTCCACACAGACTGCCGTAAAAATTCGTGGAGCAAGATTGTCACGACGATTCTCGGGAGTACAGACAACCTTGAGGAGGACATTACCAAGTATTGGGAAGACTCGATTCGAATCGAAATGCGTGTGCAGAGGTGGTTCTGGTTAAATGAGGCTAAAAAACGATCTCTCTCATCACCATTCCCGGAAAGACTTGTAAAAGAGGTGGAAGACCCTGAACAATTACTCGACTATGCGTACAACATCGGAATATCCAGCGAGATCGACGCTCAAAGCCTGAAAGATCGAGCAAAACTGTTAAAGAGGTTTAAGAAGCCGTTATTCAACACGGGAATTTTAACTTTTGAACAGAATTACGCAGAGTGGAAAGAGCGCCAGGGAGCCGATTACAGGAAGATAGTCGAACATACAACAGGGATCTTCCCCTTCGAGCGTCAAGCAATAGTAGAAGTCGTCTCGCTCCTAATGAGAGAGCAATCTGGGTTTCCAAATGAATTATTCCCGGTCATCGAAGAATGCTGGCCGGCGTTTGCAGCATACATCGAACCTGCCATTGGGAATGCTCTTGAGAAAGAAGTTTCAATCAAGGATGATCCACAGGGCTTCGCCAATCAGTATTTTGCACAGTACATTCGTGCGAAGTTAGTCTATGATGCCCCGACAAAAAGGCTGGAGGAGATGCAGCATCAGTACTTTGGTGAGTGGAAAGATACACTTGGAGCACTCTCCATCGGGAAAATTCCTCAACATAACGATACATCATTTAAGGCCCAGATTGATGCTGACGGATATATTTTCTTAGACGGAGTAGGTTATGAATGGCACAATGTCATAAGGGTTCTTTTTGAGAGGAAAGAGTGGAAGATCACATCAATTCAGCCAATATTTTCTCAACTTCCAAGCGATACGGCTCACTTCCCGCTCTTAGATCCTGTGAAAGAATACCGAGATTTTGACGGATTAATCCATAAACATTATCAGTACCCTAGAACTATTTTCGAGGAACTTGAAATACTAGAGCAAATTGTTGAGAGAATTCATCAGTGGCATAAAGACAAGCCGATCTGGATCGTATCAGATCACGGTTCAACAGCATTCGCACGTAAAGGGAGGGCAAGATCTATAAAAGGGGTTAAAAAGGAGCATGGAGGACGTTGTGGAACATTTAAAGGAGGTCACTTGAACGAGGATGGAAGAACCCACTGTGTTCTCGAGAAAACAGCATCTTATGCTGTCTCTCTGAGTTACGATAACTATGGAGAGACATCGCCTCAAGGAGAGGCCCACGGGGGCGCGATGCCTGAAGAAACTCTTGCCCTCGCTCTGCTGATCGCGCCACCTGGAACTGATACGTCTTCAGATCCAATAACCGTAAAGGCAGAAAGAAACTCGTATTCGGCTCTCGATCCCGAGATCGTATTACGGGTCAGTGGAACAGCAGGCATCCAAATTGAGTCAGTAACCATCAGAATAAACAGAGGAGTACGAAAACTAATTCCACCAGAGTGGATAGTGAAAACCTCCATCAAAATTCCAGTTGCAGTAGTTGAAGAGTTAGGCTTTAAGCCGGGCGAGAATACGCTTGATATCACTTTCAATAAATCAATGCAAGCAACCTGCTCTGTAGAGTATGCTTCGGGATCTACAGTTACAGGGTTTGATCAGGTCTTCAAATTATGATAGAGAGGCGGTCAGAGTATGGAAGAAAAAATACCTGAAACAATGACATTTGATGAGACTAGCGAGCCTCGCGAGTACGCTCCTGACGAGTTAGACAAAAAGATCCGAGAACTATTCCCCGGAGAGTCTGTCAATAAGCGCCTAACGAAGACGGGCCTTCTTTCATCTCGAGCCTTGCCCTCCTTCGTATCGGACTGGTTGATCTCAAAGTTTTCCTCAGGGAACCAACTGGATACGCTTGCATTGCAGCGCTTCCTCGATAATTACCTCCCAGATAAAAGTAGAGCAGAAGAGATCAAGCATCGCCTGATGTCAGATCGCGCACGGGTAACGATCCTCGCTGATTTTAGAGTTACGCCCAATATCCAATCTGGAGAAGAGTATCTAGAGATACCGATCTTAGATGTGACCGGAAAAGAGGGTATGGTAGACCCAATCATTCTCGATAAATCACCAGAATTGCTGAACGGTGGCATGTGGGGAGTTGGAGAACTCGTATACAACCAACCAGAAAGCAGAAAGAAAGATGGGAGAATCGTTCTTAAGGAATTTACTCCATTCCGCCCGTATCAGGCCAATCTGGATTATTATCGAAAGGCTCGCTCCAGATTTTCATCAACGATCGAATGGATCGATTTCCTTCTGAAGAACATGGAGTATGATCCCCACAGTTTCGAGGATACATCTCAGAAGATGAGGATGATATCGCGGCTTCTGCCGTTTGTTCAGCCGAGGGTCAATCTCATAGAACTCGCCCCAAAAGGAACCGGAAAATCCTACGTATTCGGGAGGTTGAGCAAATACGGCTGGCTAATCAGCGGGGGCTCTGTAAGCAGAGCTCAGTTATTCTACGATATCAGCAAAAAGCGCCGGGGGCTTATCACGCGGTTCGACTACGTGGCTCTTGATGAAATTCAATCAATAAAGTTTGGCAGCAATCCCGAAGAGGTAATTGGTGCCTTAAAGGGCTATTTAGAGTCGGGAGCGTATAACGTAGCCTCGTACAGCGCACAGGCAGATGCAGGCTTTATAATACTCGGCAATATTCCCATTTCAGAGAGCGGCCGGCCAATAAGTAACAACTATTTCGACTCACTGCCGAACTTTATGCAGGAAGGGGCGTTCCTCGATCGGTTCCATGGATTTATCGAAGGGTGGAAGTTGCCCAGGATAAAGGTAGGGAGCATTGGAAAGGGGTATGCGCTCAACTCGGAGTTCTTCTCTGAGGTAATGCATGGGCTTAGAAGTGACACAACTCCTGCTGCGGTCGTTGATGCGTATCTCGATGTGCCCAAGGATGCTGATAAACGAGATGTTACGGCAGTAACCCGAATTGCGTCAGGATTCTTGAAACTGTTATACCCACAGGTACGCTCAGTTAATGAGATTGATGTGAATGATTTTGAGACGTATTGTTTTGAGCCGGCGTTAAGGATGCGGACAATCATCCGAGAACAATTGCACAGGTTAGATGAAGAGTTCCCAGAAGATATGCCGGAAGTTGTAGTCAAAAAGGTATAGGATACCAACCGCACTGACGGGAGCGGTATTACAATCTCAAAACAAAGTGGATGATTGTCAGATCAGCCATCACGGAGTGCGTTTGGCATTTTGGGTATGCACTCTAATTCTTTTGGCGAATGATCTGCGTAACTCTGATTTGGAGATCTTCTTCTGTGTAACCGAACAGTTTAATCAACTTTATGGCGTTGTTTCTCAACATCATCGCATTAAGGTGTGATTCTAAAAACATATCTGTTCCCGGAATTTTTTTTGGCATCCAGAGTATCGCTGGATCTTTTGCAAAATAAGGGCGTTTTGCACCCTTTAATGTAAGAACGCGATCAAATACATCGGAGTGCTCTTTGTACAATAACCCACACACTCCCATATAGAAATCAATCCAGGTATCGACACTATAATCTTTGCCCGTAAATGTGAAGCCCTGAATCTTCTCACGAATGGGCCTCTCATTAGGACTCTCTAGAGGGCCTTTACTCAACTTATTCGCGGGTGATATTATTCTCTTCCCAGAGCGTGGCCGCAACGGAGTAGTGACTTTCAATAATGGTTCAAGTTGTGACTGGAATTGAGAAAACGTCGATGAAAGGTACAGCAAAGTTTCTTTAGCACTTTCCATCCTGCTGATCTCAATTCTGAGATCTTTCTGCATCTGATATAGATCGTCAGGAACAGGAATTTTTTTCGACTCTAACTGAGTTATCGAACCGTTAATGGCATCGAGGTTCTCTCGCTTCTCGTCAAGATTATTGTTGAGTAGTATAGGATAGAGAGTATCGATAATTTCCTGAAGTTTATTAATCGAGACAAGGTAACTATCATCCATAAACGCTCTATAATGCATAGAGCAAAGGAGTTTAAAAGTATATCACTATAAGCGGGAGTGAAACGTGACGATCTCTATGGGGCCTAATTTGGCTACAGGAATATCATCCAAGTCCGGGGGTACGCGGCATGGACCCCCTGACCTGCCCGTTCTGCAACCCCGCAGAAGACGAGATCATCCTCGCAAACGATCTCTGCTACGCCCGCTATGATAAATATCCCGTCAGCCCCGGCCACCTCCTCCTCATCCCCTACCGCCACATCCCCGACTTCTTCGCCGCGACCGACGCGGAGCATGCCGCCCTCCTCGCCCTCGTCCGGGAGGCAAAAACCCTCCTCGACGAACAATTCCATCCCGACGGCTACAACATCGGCGTGAACGTGCGAGCAGCCGCCGGCCAGACGGTGATGCACCTCCACGTCCACGTCATCCCCCGCTACGCTGGCGACGTGGACGACCCCCGGGGCGGGGTCAGGGGGGCGGTCCCGGAGAAGAGGGTGTATTGAGGATGCCCCGACCGATGTACGCCGGACGGCCAAGTCTACCGGGGCGACGCAGGGACTGCTCTCATCTTCACGTCGGGGAAGGTGATCCTCGCCGGGTTCAAAGACCTGGACTCGATGGAGGCGTTCACCTCCGGGCTGAAGGCAACGATCAAGACCGCTGCATAGTCCTCGCGTAGACCCGGGGTAGAGGCACCATGCCGTCGATCGCCGTGGCGATTGGACGTCAGGGAGCACCCTGCAATCGCCGATGACCGCACTGAACTGGTTCCTGATCTCGGCAGCGGGGTTCCGGTCATGCCTGGAGTGCCGGTGCCTTCTCGTTCCCGAGAATGGAACGCCGCCGCTTTCCGGCGCAGACGACTCCCCGTCGTTTGTGCCACAGGCGGTGGCACTATTTCAACTCCGCCTGGCACCAGTACTCGCGGAAAAGATGGACATCTGCCCGGTGTTCCACCCTGGGACCCCCTTCACCACCGGTAGCGGGGGAAGAACGGTCTCCACCGACCAGCCGGGGTGCAGCAGCGCCTCCGTATAGGCGCAGTCGGCGATCCGGTAGAGGTCGCGCTCACCCTTTCATCCAGCCGGCCCGAAACGACCACGGGCCGGGCGCGACTCGATCCAGCATCGCCCGGTATATCCCGCCGGGGTTGCCGCGAACCTCGTAGGATCCTGCCGGGAGCGTGGGGGATCGTCGCCCTCGCCCCGGACGACGATCGCGGCTCCCTCTCGTGCGAGAGTTATCGTCCAGTGTGCCAGAGACGATCGTGGTGCCGGCGGCAGACCACCGTCACTCCACGTTCTCCGTCAGGGCCACCGTCCGGTATCCCTGGCGGGGATGATTGCGGATATTCTTGTATTTTGCCTCAATTCTGCCGTCTTCCAGCATAGGATTGATGTAGTGGTTCCGGAGCGAGTCCTTCCTGCGGTTCAGCAGATCCGCCAGCTCATCGAGGGTCAGGAAATCCTCCTTGCAGAGCTGGAGAATCGTTGCTTCAACGACTTCTTTGGGTGCTTTCCGCAGAGATCTGACCGGTTCCGCAATCTCACGCAATGTATCCAAATGTTCGGAGTTCCTCGGCAAATGTTCGGAGCTTGTGACCAAATGTTCGGAGCTCTCGATCAAATGTTCGGAGTTCGACTTCGAACAAATCCCCCCGGCTCCGAACATTTCATCTCCCATCGGGTGGCGGCCTGGCCGGTAGTAGAAGGTGTTTCTGCCTGAACCTTCGCTTATCAGCAGTCCTTTTTCGACCAGACTGTGGAGAGCAACGGTGATGTCGTGAGGGTGTGCTTTCGTCACCTCCTTCAACCGCCCGTGGTTCACGCACCCCTCACAGTGGGCAGTCAGGAGAGCCAGCCGCTCGATCTCACCAAGTTTACTGAACGATTCGCCGAGTTCGGCCTTCAGGTCATCGACAGCCTTCTCCGGCACAAGACTGATCATCTTGAGGATGAAGACCGTCTGGTTACTCTCGTGCCGTTCCTCAAGCACCGGCTCGCGCCAGTGCTGGAGCTGCCAGTTCCGGTAGATCTTCAGGAATCCCGACCCCGCCTGCTCACCAAGGCCGATCAACTGAAACATCTTCTGGAGGTTCCGGTTCCGGCAATCGCTCACGCCCCCCCTGATCGCTTCGGCCTTCGGTACCCTCATCAGGCCGGGGTTCCGGAACCCGAACAGGTCAGGGCGTTTCACGAC
Source organism: Methanoculleus chikugoensis (assembly GCF_019669965.1). Taxonomy (NCBI): domain Archaea; kingdom Methanobacteriati; phylum Methanobacteriota; class Methanomicrobia; order Methanomicrobiales; family Methanomicrobiaceae; genus Methanoculleus; species Methanoculleus chikugoensis. The sequence goes on from NZ_AP019781.1 coordinate 2,030,462, forward strand.
AAGAATTGAGCAACTACCCGAATAATCAGCATGAATCAGGGTGTTTACAAGCGCTTCACGCAGGGCCTCATGAACCGGGGTCTCTTCGACTCTCTCGTCGCCTTTCAGTTGAAAAGGCACCTTCAGGTCGCTTGAGAGTCGCTTCATGACAATGCGGTAAAAATCATACAGATTCCCCGACCACGACCCATCAAGTGTGACCCGATCGACCCAGCGGGTTTCGGGCGTCTCCCGCTCCTGATAGTCCACGATGTATGTGGGAACAGCATCGAGGATCGATCGGAACTTCCCGAACATCAGCAGCCCTGCGAGCGTGAGCGCCTCCTTTCCGGTCTGTCGATCCCGTGCCCATCCACCAATCTGCCGGAGGAACTCCGGGTCGTTGCACTCATTGAACGGGTGATCCGGCTTGCGATTGGAGAACTGCTGCCGGTAGATCCGAAACGACTCTCTATCAAGATCGTCAAGACCATAGTATTCCAGGATAACAGCATCGCGGGTGTCGTTCGCCTGCTCACCAAGCATCTGCTTCACAAGGTCAGGCGGACACCGGTAGTCCCCCTCGTTATTGCGCCGGTATGTTCCCATCAAGGGGTTCTGCCCGATGTATACCGGGCGCTGTTTCCGAGAAGCTTGAGGTATCCGAACAAGTACCACTGTCTTCTCCTCAACATGGACTGGTGTAATGTCCCGGTTCTGGAGGAGGTTGACACTCACCTTATTTGGGTTATTCAGGGAATTCCAGATGTCCTGTATGATCTTCTGGCGATCGGGCAGGTCATGGAAGAGAACGCCGTTCCGTGTTTCTTCCGCGCCGAGGATAATATAACCACCTTCCGTATTCGCCATCGCAGAATACGTCTCCCAGAATGAGCCGGGGAGTTCTCCCTTGCCGCTCTTCCCCCGTGCAGTCTTCAACTCGACGTCAAAGCCCTCCTGCAACGACGCCAGATCAAAGAAGTCCCTGCTCATGCGCAGCCGTTTCCCACCAGAGCGAGTTTTACCGTGGCCATACCCTCCAAAAAGTCCTCAATCATTAAAATAGGATCTCTGTTAGAGATTTCCTCTTTACAAATACAATTATCCACCGGCTTCAAAAGGCTTTTCATATGGGTGCCTGAATCTCCTACTATGACCCACTGGATCGCCTCCTCCAACCGGGACAACCAGAAGATCCTCGATGCGAAGCACATCTGGGGAGTTCCAAAACGGAACAAAACCCTCATGCAGCGGGTGAAGCCCGGCGACACCATCCTCGTATACGTCCGGCAGGAGAAAGAGGACGACACGATCCTCCCCTCCGCGATAACCAGCGCCTACGAGATCGTCTCCGAGCCCTACATAGACCACTCCCGCCTCTTCGTCACCCCGCCGCAGATGGGCGACGAGGTCTTCCCCTACCGCATGAAGGTCCGGCCGGTCGCAGTCTTTGCCGAACCCCTTGAGTTCAAGCCGCTGATTCAAGACCTCACATTCATCACGAACAAGACGATGTGGAGCGGCCACCTCAGGATAGCCATGCGCGAGATCCCGGATGAGGACTACCGGCTCATCCTCAGGCGGGCAGGAGTGGAGGCGTAACCGATGTCCGAGATCACCGGCGTCACCTTCCCCGTCCCAAAACATCTCATGCCCCGGTTCTTCAAGGACAAAAAGACCGTCTTCATCAAGCCCGCCACCGTCTTCAAGGAACTCCGGAGCGGCATGAAACTCGTCTTCTACCAGTCCCACGAGGATACCGGCTACGTCGGGGAGGCGACGATCAAGCGGATCGTCATCGACGACGACCCCCTCGCGTTCTTCGAGACCTTCGGGGATGCGGTCTTCCTGACGAAAGAGGAGGCAAAAGCCTACGTCGCGAGCCAGGAACGGTGGCGGGGGATCCGGGTCAGGAAGGAGGCGCCCCGAAAGCGGCCCTGGATGGCCCTCGAACTTGAGGGTATCCGGAAGTACGATACGGTGAAGAAGCCGGAGCGGTTTGTGCCGGTCGGGGGAAGGTATCTGCGGGCGTAAAATTTATGGGCAATATCCCGAATCGATATGCTGGACCGAGACCAGCTGCACTCTCCTGATCCCACACCTCTAGGGCCTATTCCTTGGCGAGTTTTTTATGAGGCTGCACGGAGTTGTATGCTGCCTCAAATGCAGCAAAATAGTCCGCAATCTCGCCTTGCAAGCGCTCGCAAGTTGAGCATCCACAAAACCTGATAGCGAGATCGCCGGTTCCCACACGGTGCATGGCCGTATAGCGATAACCAAAGGGTTGTCGTTCGAACTCGCAGGCAAAGATGCTCTCGATGTTTTCGGTTTTATGAACAGTTTGTGGAGCCGTGAACTACCCCGCCCTGAAGGGCGTGGCTTCCTGCTTCATAGACAACACTTGCATCACAGCAATGTGATGTAGCGGTATCATCTCCACAGGCTCAAAGGGCTGTTCCATCCCCACGCGGTGAATATTCACCGCAGCATTGTAATCTCGATCCGCAACAAACCCACAATATGGGCATTCATGAACTCTCTCAGAGAGGCTCTTTTTCACGATGCTTCCACAGTTCGAGCATATCTGCGATGTATTCCGGGGATCGACTTTGATGAGATTGGTACCAGCACTTTCAGCCTTGTACGATAGATAAAAATAGAATCGTCCCCATGAAGCATCGTGAATGCTCCTGTGTAGTCCCGGAGAGTTGCCGTTCTCTTTCAGATACTTGATATTCAGGTCTTCAACACAGATCGTTGCATAGGTATCAACGTACCGACGCGAAAGTTTGTGCAGGAAATCGTTCTTCTGGTTCGTGATATGTTCATACGCCTTCTCCAGTTTCCCTTTTGCCTTCTTCCAGTTTTTCGAGAACCGTTGTTTCCGGGCAATACTCTGGTGTAACTTCTTGATCCGGTCAAGTGAGTGCTCAGAGAACCGGGGATTCTCGATCACTGCACCATCGCTATCGACTGCAAACGAGCTCAGACCGAGATCGATCCCGACCGATCGTCCCTCTCTCTTCGGTTCGGAGACCTCCTGCTCTGCCTGAACGATCACGTACCATCGATCCCCGCGACGGGTGATCAGGACGCCCTTCACCGTGCCAGCGTACGGGCGGTGCATTGTGAACGGAATCGCTCCGATCTTCGAGAACGTAATCGAACTATGTTCCCGGTCGATCTTGAACCCGGACTGGTTGTAGTTGAGCGTCCGATACCGGCATGCGCTCTTGAACCGGAGTTTGCCGATCTTCCGTCCCCTCTTCTTTGTTTGGGAGAGAGCGGCGATGTTACTCCAGAGGGTATAATTCACCATCTGGAGCACCTTGGAATACACGCCCTTCAGAAATGGATTCTCCTCTTTCAGCGTGACGATCCGCGCCTGTGTTCCTCGCATCGTCGGAGTGATCCCGTGCTCCCGCGCGGTAGTACATTCTTCGAGAAGTGTGTTGTAGAGCCACCTACAGGTATCGAGCGCACTGTTCAGCCGTGTCTCGGTGGTTGCGCCGGGATACGCCCGGTACTTGTAGGAGAGGAGCATCGACGCTGTAAATACGTTGGAGGACGAGATAGACGTTATCCATGCGGGGTGAAAGTGAATTGGGAAGGGGGCTCCGCTTTCATCCCCGGCCTGAAGACCGGGGACTTCCCGCTCCGCCCCCTTCACCCCCGAAAGTTAAATTCGATGAATTTTTCAAGGTACGTCAGAATTCGTGGTATGTGGATAAGGTTTCCGCATCCACCACAGAAAAGTCCCCCACCGATATTGTATTCACCGCAATGAGGACATTTTATCGGGTAATGAAAATACCTCTCGCGATCCATAAGGATCAACCATAATAGGGTCAATATCGATGTTGTGGTTATCTTCACTATCACAAGATTGGATACATCCGACAATACGCCATCGACCGGGAAGGATCTCTCCGCCCCCCGCTCACCACCATATTTATCGGTTCTCCCTCCCATCCCTTATTCATCAGGTGAAGCGGCTATGACCGATATTACCATCACCGTCCCCCAGGACATCGTCCAGGCGCTCCGGCTCCCTCCCGACGCCGTTGCCGCCGAACTGCAGCGGGAGCTTGCTGTGGCGCTCTACCAGCGGGGCATCCTCTCCTCCGGGAAGGCGGCGGCGCTGGCGGAGATGACCCGGTGGGAGTGGGAGGAACTGCTCGGGGCACGGAAGATTCCCCGGCACTATGCCGACGAGAACCTCGACCGGGACATCGCTTATGCCGCTCGCAGTTAGCAATTCTTCGCCGCTCATCCACCTCTCACTGATCGGTCGTATCAGCCTGCTCCAGCGTTTTTCAGAAGTAGTCATTCCTCCTGCGGTCTGGCAGGAGGTCGTGGAACAGGGCGGCGATCGTCCGGGTACAACCGAGATCCGGGAAGCCCGTGAGTCAGGATGGCTGCGCGTGGTTGAGCCCTCCAACAGGGCTCTGGTGCGCCTGCTAAAACAGGAACTCCACCCCGGCGAAGCAGAGAGCATCGTCCTTGCCATCGAGGTCAGGCCCGACGTGCTCCTCCTTGACGAGGCCGAGGCCCGACGTGCTCCTCCTTGACGAGGCCGAGGCCCGACGTGCTCCTCCTTGACGAGGCCGAGGCCCGCCGCGTAGCAGGGCTCTATGACCTTCCGGTCACCGGTATCATCGGCCTCTTAATCCAGGCAAAGCGTGAAGGGCTGGTCGCATCACTTGCAGAAGAGATGAACCGGTTGCGGGAGCAGGGGAACTTCCGGATCCATGATGCCCTCTACAGGCGTGTTCTTGAGATGGAGAAGGAAGAGTAAACCGGAGATCGAATACCTCACCGGCACGGACGAAGTTCGGATCGGAACACTCCTACCGCCACATCCCCACCCTCTTCGACGCGACCGACGCAGAACTCACCGCCCTCCTCGCCCTCGTCCGCGAGGCGAAAACCCTCCTCGACGAACAGTTCCGTCCCGACGGCTACAACGTCGGCGTCAACGTGGGCCCCGCCGCCGGCCAGGCGGTGATGCACCTCCACGTCATCCCCCGGTATGCCGGACAACCGAACCGACGGACGGGAGAACGCTCAGTCATCTCCTCGCCTCCCCCGGGGCAATCTTCATCATCTCCTCGCCCCCAGGTACGATCGGGAGGCGAGTAGAACCCGCATGACAGACCCGATCCGCCAGGGGGGGAAGAGCGTCTTCGTCGCCCGGCTCGAAGAAGTGCTCCCGCTACTCCGTGAACGGTTCGGCGTGGAGAAGATCGGCATCTTCGGATCGACCGCCCGGGGCGAAGACCGGCCGGAGAGCGATGTCGATGTGCTGGTCGAGTTCGCACCGGGGCAGGCGACGTTCCGGAACTTCATGGAACTCGCGTTCTACCTCGAGGACCTCTTTTGCCGCCGTGTGGACCTCGTCACCGAACAGGGGCTCAGCCGGCACCTTCGGCCGTATGTCGAACAGGAGGTCATCTGGTGTGAAGCGTGACACCCTCTACCTCCGGCATATCCATGGCGAGATCGCATTTCTCCGCGAGATCGGTAAAGGACTGACATATAACGGACCTGCTTGCGGATCCGATACGGCAGCGTGCTGTCGTCCGCTCAATCGAGATCATCGGAGAGGCGACCAAGAACATCTCTGGGCCCCTGAAAGAACAACACCCGGAGATCCCCTGGCGGTTGATTGCCGGTTCCCGGGACAAGCTCATCCATGCTTACTTCGAGGTCGACTGGAGGATCGTCTGGAACATCATCCAGAACGAGGTTCCTGCCCTGGAACAGGGAGTGCGGACCATTCTCACGGAACTCGATATCCCAGAAGAGGAAACGGAATAACCGTTCTATCGTCCGGGAACTGACCGCCGTGGCTCCGAGTCTCCTGCGGATAGAGGGTGGCCCCGGGTAAAACCTGGAACACCCCCTCACAAGCGCGAGGCGGATCGAGGGGAGAGGAAGTCATCCCCTCTTGCCGCTCATACCGTCTTCTCCAGCACCCACCCGACCAGCCCCGCATCCACGACCATCGCGGCGAGCCGCCGGGGAGAGACCAGCACCACCCCCGAGTCCGCGGGCACCTCGTACGCCGCCAGGGTGTCGTCGGGGGAGTGGACGACGTAGAAGAGTCTCCTGAACTCGTCCCGGTTGAACTGATCCGCATACTCACGAAACTCGGCAAGGGTCGACCGCGACTTCACCTGGACCTGGTAGGACTCGTTGTTGATCCGGTCCTCGAACTCGATGTCCGCAAACTTCATCGTCTTGCCGACGACGCTCCGCCGACGCCAGCCCGCCCCGGAAAAGACGAGATCGACGAGCACCTCGAAGTCCTTCCAGTGCAGATGCCGGACCAGGGCCTCGGCCCGGCAGACAAGCTCCTCCCGTGCTTCGACGACCGCGGCATACTCGGGCGTATCCTCGCCGTTGATCAGGCGTCTGAGGATGTCGAGCGGCCCGACCGTGCAGGATGTGGCCCGGAAGGCCTGCAGTTGCGCAATATTGCCGGGCAGCGTGTTCACGAGCAGCACCTTCCCCTGCAGGCTCCTATCGTGCCAGCCGCCGTCGGTCAGGCGGTATTTGGATACCCCGTCTTCGAGGATCGGGCCGTCCTCGAGCCGGCACCACCAGAGCTTCGAGTCGGAGAACGTGATCCAGACGTCGCCGTGGTTCGAGCCGTGGATCGTCCGGAGGGAGTTGAGATCGTGGGTAGCAGAACCGGGATTCTTCACCTTATGCCGGATCGCCCTCTCGATGAGCTCCCACCTCTCCCGGCGGAGATCCTCGAGGGCGACGTTGGTCCAGCCGATCCGCATCTTTCCTTCCTCGATGCTTGACCGCTCCCACTTCCCCTTCTCTCCCAGCTTGATGTAGTACGCATGATCGAACTCGATGCTCCCCATGGCTCGCTCACCGGAATACGAGACGCTACTGGACCCCGGTGCTTAAAAACATAGTGCAAGGTTTCTCGTGGGGCTATTTGCAGGAGGAAGAGGAGCGGGAGCCCAAATGCGTTCACAAGCGAGCCAGGCGAGAATTATGCAGCATTTGAAAGCCCCAGTAGAGTGAGATTATTCTATTCAAGAACTGGATAAGCCCTCTGTTTAAAATAGATGCATATATCTATTCACCCATCGCCATACCGCTCATATGGAAGACTCTCTCGAAGCGAAGATCAACTACCATTTCAAAAATACGGATCTCCTCCAACGTGCCCTGCTCCATCGTTCCCGTGCGAATGAAGAGAGGCAGAAGCAGAAAGTGTGCAAGGATCAGGATGCTCTCCGGACGCTGGGCGATGCAGTGCTGAAAACAATTTTGTGCGACCTCCTCATGCGTTCGGGATATGAGACAAAAGGCGAGATCATCATCATGAAAAGCACCATTGAAAGTCGCCCGTTTCTTGCCGAACTGGGGAGGGGGTTTGGCCTGCAGAACGAAATTCTTGTCGGGGAAGGGGCTAGAGTGCAGAAGCATAACGAAGAGCCCAACGTCATTGCCGAGACGCTTGAAGCGATCATCGGGGCGATGTACCTGGACGGCGGATACGAATCGGCAAAGAAGGCTGTCTCCGTCTGGTACGAACCTTATCGGGAAGAGATGTTGAAAGAGTAGATCGCCTCGTAGGATTCATAAAAGCAGACCGACATGCAGGCATGAAAGAGTATATCAGATCTTCTCCCTCGTCGCTTTAGTTAGTTCGGTGCAACTTCCCTGGTTTTTCAGTTTTAATCCTGCACCGTTCACGCGATAGGAGCCGCCAGGTTCTTGCCCAATGGTCAAGACCGGTTATCAGTATTTTCGGTAAACATTCTTCCAGTGCCCGATCTTGAGGACATAGATCACCAGCCGATTGTCCTCGACGGCTACAACGTCGGCGTGAATGTCGGGGAGGCCGCCGGTCAGACTGTGATGCACCTCCACGTCCACGTCATCCCCCGGTATGCCGGGGACGTGGCAGACCCCCGGGGCGGGGTGCGGGGGGCGGTCCCGAAGAAGAGGGTGTATTGAGAGGAGCTGAGCGGGGATACCAGGAGAAGTTTTACACATCAAAGGTAGATAGAGTGTTCAGTAGGTCCGGTCAAGAGGCTGCCCTACCCGGATTCAAGGGGGAGCGAGAGCAGCAAAGATGTTGAGGAGAAGCGCCTTCGGTCATCGTGGTCGTCCGGCCCTCCGGTATCATGGCATCACTATCTCCAATCATTCTCCAATAGTGACTACCAGATCTGTGGAATGAATACTGCCCATCCTATGGCATCACTATCTCCAATCATTCTCCAATAGTGACTCTAAAATATTAACCCACAGGCGCCCGGTGTGCCATTCCGGGCAGTATATTTGGAATCGATTCTCCAATCGATCCCCAATCTACCTCTAATTCAAATCTCCCCTTACCCGGCCGGGGGAGAAGTTCAAGGACTCCTGCCTTCCCTCTCCTGCCGGTCGTAGTCCTCCACCTGATCCATCATCCAGCGGGCGATGGCACGGAAGGTCGCGGGCGACATCCGTGCGTCAAAGACGATCCGGCGCTGTATGGACTCGACAATCATCTCGCCGTCCTCGCCGGCACCGATCTCGGGCAGATCGTAGTAGAACGCCACCTGGCCGAGCGTGGGGGTCAGGGTCCCGTAGACCCCGTCCACGGGGGCCACGCCGCACGCCGGCTCCCGTGATACCTCGATCGCCGGCCGCTTCTTGAGGGACATGCACCTATTCCTCCCCCGGTGCCGAAGCCGTGATCCTGCCCGTGGAGAACGGGCTCTCCTGGCAGTGCGTCCGTGTGGGTCCGGCGTCCTCCCGCGACGGCAGGAGCCCCCGGTAAAGGGCCGTGATCAGAGCCTTCCCAAGTGTGGTCGGCACGTAAAACGATGCTTCGGCGTCCCCGACATCGTTGAGGCTGCGGGCCTGCCTGGCGACGAGTCCCGCGTTTGTGAGCACTTTTAAGGCCCTCGATATCTCAGGGGGCTCCGCCTCGAAGAGTTCCCGGATCTGGTTGAACCGGAGCCCCTCGTCCCTCTCGAGGAGCGCAATGAAGATCGCCCATGCCTTCCGATTCCCCAGGGGGGCCGTGGCGTTGATGATCACCGAAGGGACATTGGATATCTGCCGCTCAAGGATCGTCTCGTTCATGGTTCACACCCGGACCGCATATAGTTCCACATCTGTTACCCCAATATATAATCCTACGTATTCAAGTAACAAATTTGATACTATTATCCGTTATCCGTGAGAACCACGATACTCCTCTGATGGATCTCCTCGCTGGACTCAACAGGGACCTCGATTATGCAGAGAGGCTCAAAGACGGGCTCACCGTCGGCCTGTTCGGTTCGTTCAAGAGATCACACCTCGAAGCGTTGAGACACCACCTCCGCGAGCGCGAAGGGTTCAACGCCCGGATCTCATACGACCTTACGGCATCTCACCCAAAAGAGCCCGGCGAGGACGATCGCGTCTATGACTTCCGGCTGGCAGAAGCCCTTATCGAAGAGAGCCGGGTATACATCGTCCATTTCTTCCGGGAAGAGGAGGGCGAATACGGCATCAACGATTCAGCCACCCCTGGAGATCGGGATCCTCTACGGCCTGAGCGCCGCCTCTCCGCAGGTGAGCCGCTACACCCTCATCCTCTGCGAAGAAGGCTACGATGCCAGGAACATCGGCGGCATGCGACGCGGCATACGGCCCTACACCGAGAGGGAGTGGCGATGGCACGATTTTGAGGACCATGACGAGGCAGTCCTCTCCGCGACCCAATTCTGCTACGACTGCCTGCTGGACTCCTCACGCTCGTTCTGACCGGTATCAGGTCGAGACACCCCGGACAACCTCATCGGATACGCTCGCCTACCCGTGAATCAGTCGATTCCTGAACGCAATGATCAGAGGTGCATCGGAGATTCTCTCACCGAGGTCCGGCTCCCGCCGGAGGAGCTGGTTCAATGCTTCGCCGATGATCTCGAACTGCCGCTCGACAGCAGACCTCAGCATGGAATGGTACGATACTCCTCAAAGGATCTTCCGGCGGTGAACTGCGCGATATAGTCGGCGGCCCCGGCAATATCGTTAGAGATACTTCTGTGCTTCACGCGACGGCATAGACATATTTGCAGGTTCCTTCCACGGACTCACGGAAGATCGGGTTTCTGATCGCCGATCGCTCGACGAGATCGATCTCGCGGCAAAAAAGCCGGGCCAGATCTTCTGCGAGACCAAAATAAGCCTCTGCATGCTCCGCTGGAGTCATCGGTTCGAACTCGACGACAAAATCGATGTCGCTTGCTGCAGGGTCGAACCGGTCGCCCGTCGCCAAGCCGAAGACCCCGAGCCTCCTTACACGGCGGCGTCGAGCGACACGAGCAATATCGGAGATCTTCTCACAGATGAGAGGGTGCATCGGACAACTCTATGATGGTTTACCATATCGGGAGCATTATCTCTTTCGGATCGACGGATGCCGGCATCTGCAGGTGTGAACCCGAACCGCGGCACCGGCCGGGGACGCGAGAGACTCCCGGAGCGGGGCCGGGCCGGAGGAAACCCCGGATCAGACCAGGATCTCCTCGAGCGGCAACCGGATCTTCGGCCCCGGGCTGTCCGCGGCATAGCCGACCGGGCAGAGGATGACCGGCACGAGCGGGGCGGGGATCGCCAGGAGCCGGCTGAACGCCGCGGGGTCGAACCCGGTCATCGGGCACGAATCGAACCCGAGCGACTTCGCCCCGTGCAGGGCGTTGGACAGGGCGAGATAGGTCTGGGCCTCCGACCAGGCGAGCCGCTCCTCGGGCGTCATCGGCCCGGCAAACCGGGCGGCCATCTCCACGATGGCGCTACGCGTCTCTTCGGGGACGCCGTTCGTCTTCAGCAGGGCATCGAGCCGCCGGATCAGCCCGTCATAATCAGGGTCTGCGCAGAAGACCAGAAGGTGCGAGCAGGTCGTGATCTGATCCTGGTCGAAGGCCGCCGGCTTCAAGGCCTCTTTCCGGCCCGGGTCCGAGACCACCTTGATCCGCCAGGGCTGGAGGTTGAGCGCCGAGGGGGCCAGGCGGACCAGTTCCAGGAGTTCCCTGATGGCCGCATCGGGGATCGGTCTGCCGTCAAACCGCTTCGTCGCGTAGCGCTGCTGCACGCAGTCTTTGAAGTCCATACCTGCTCATCATCCCGGACAGCGGATTTATACCCTGCTGCCGGACCCCGCCGGTCCGGTGAAAGACCGGCACCCGGGGAACCCGGAGAGGCGGGTCCCGTCAGCCCCGGTTGTTCCGCGAGAAGAACTCCTTCACGCCCCCCGCAACGGTGAAGGCCACCCCCTGGAACCAGACCGTAACGAACTCCAGGGCGACGGATGCAAGCGTCTCATCCGGAAACGCATGGTCGCGGACGTTCCGGAGCGAGAAGCAGGCGAGCAGCATCCAGACGGTCGCGCCGAGGCCCTGGCCGAAGGCCGAGAGCCAGAGGCCGAGGGTCGTAAAGACCAGGGCCAGCAGGTAGCCAAGCAGGCTCGTCGCGAGCGCCGTGAAGACGTTCAGCACGGCGCCGCGTGTCATCACATCGCGGAGCTGCGGAAGGAGCATGACCGCAAAGAGTACCGTGATGCCGGTGATAGCAAAGTCCTGCCAGGTCGTTTCGATCACGCCGTCCCGTGCGCACGCGGCGCAGCATACAGGTATCGCCGTGCGAGGATATCAGACCGGCAGATCCGGCCCGGAGGTACGCCCGCCCCGACCCGTGCATACCCCGAGAACCGCGGGGAGACAGCCCCGGCGACGGCAGCGCGATTGCGCCGATCCGGCGACCGGGTTCGGGAGCGGGACGCCGAACCGTATGCCGCCGCCCCCGCGCGGAACCCCCGAACGTACCCCGTCCGGGGCCGCAACCTGCCGGCGACCGGAGCCCCGGGAGCGACGAGATCGCTCCATACCGTCTCGCACCGCCCGGGGAGAGGTCTTCACGCGGCATTACGCCATAACGGAAGCAGGGGGCGGGTCGTTTTGTACCGGCAGATCGGGTCTGGGGGCCGGGGCGCCTCTCCCGGGAGGATCCGCAACAGATAAGAACCATCCCATGGCTAACGATATTCATTATGGCTGTGACCACCATGAAACCCGTCCGCATCCGCACCGAGCGCCTGGACCTGATCCCGGCGACGCTCGAGTTCCTCGAGAGCGACCGTAACGACCGCCGGGAACTTGCCCGTCTCCTCGATGCCGAGATCCCGGGGTCGTGGCCGCCGCCGCTCCTCGACGACGAGACGCTCGGGGCGTTCATCCAGATGATGGCCGAAGGCGGCGACCCGCTCTTCGCCGCCTGGTACTGGGTGCTCGACGACCCGGCAGCGGAAGGACGGGTCCTCATCGGCGCCGTAGGGACCGCCACGCCCCCAACGCTTGAGGAGACGGAGGACCGGGTGCTCATCGGCTACTCGGTGCTCGACGAGTTCCAGGGCCGGGGGTATGCGACCGAGGCGATCCGCCACCTCACCGCGGCAATCTTCTCCCTCCCGGGCATCCGGCGGATCGAGGCGGCGCTCTACCCCGACCTCGCCGCGTCCATCAAGGTGCTGGAGAAGAACGGGTTCGTCCGTGCCGGCGAGGGGTTCGAGGAGGGCACGGTCGCCTACGTGCTGGAGAACCCCGGCGCATCGGTCTGACGGACACCCCCTCTCTTTTGACCCCCCGGGGAGCGACCCCGGCCCTCCGATATTCCCGCACAGGAACCTATATGAAGTGCTTGCACCCTGTGAGCCTGCCGATATCGACAAAGAGTGAGGCAGGATGTGGGAATCATGGCATGGAGAAGACCGTCGCGCGAGATATGGAGCGAATTCGACCAGATGGTAGGGGATATGCAGAGGCAGTTCTCCGAGGTGATGGAGCGGCTCTCGGGAGCCGCACAGCAGGTGCCCATGCTCGGGGGAACCGGAACGGTGGTCGACGTCGTCGAGCACGAGGACGACGTCGTGGTCGTTGCCGACCTCCCCGGCGTCGACAGGGAGGGGATATCCGTCCGGCTCCTTGATGCGAGGACGCTCAGGATCGCCGCCCGGAGGGAGGAGGCGAAGGAGGAGAGAGAGGCCGGGTACCACGTGCGGGAACGGAGGTTCGGCGCGATCTCCCGGACGGTCTCCCTCCCCACCGACGTCCGCGACGAAGAGGCGAACGCCACGTTCAAGAACGGTGTCCTCGAGGTGCGGCTGAAGAAGGTGGCCGGGACCCGCGGGAAAGAGATCGCCCTGACCGAAGGGGGCGCGGAGCAGCACAGAGAGCAGGTGGAGGCAGAATACCGGGAGGCGCGGGAGAAGATGGAGCCGTCCGGGTACCCGCGCTCCCGCGACGTGCTGAAAGCGGCGGAGGGGATCGAACTCGAGGAGCGGGGGAGTCCCGAGGAGCAGGAGACGGCCGCGAGGCTCCGCGAGCAGAAAGAGAGGCTCTACGAGGAGGGGAAGAGGAAACTTTCGGGGTAACCCCGTCATCCCGCGAGATCCCGGAGGACCGCGAACCCCGACTCGATCGTATCCAGGTACCGCCGGTTGCGCCCGCCCGGATAGGGCAGGCAGAGGAGCCGGCTCTCCGCGAAGATCGCCTCCCGGGAGAGCCCGGTGATCGTTCCCGCGCCACAGAGAGCGCTCGCGTAGGGCTCGATACACCGGAGGCCGGCAAGCGCCGTATTCCCGAGGGCGACGACGTACTCCGGGGCGAGGGCGGCAATCTCGGGCGCGAGGGTCGTTCGGGCGCTCATCCGGACGAGATCGGCCGGGATGGCGGGCTTACGGTTCTTCCGAAAGACACACCGTACCGTATCGGTGAGGAAGAGACCCTTCGCCGCGAAGAGGTCGAGGTTCTCCCGGCGCGACCCGCCGTCGAGTTCGAGCAGACGAAAGATGTTCTCCGCGAGCCCGCGGGAGAGCGGCGCGGCGCCGGGACGGTGCGGCGCGTCGTAACGATCGTTCCAGAAGTAGGGGTAGGCAGGGCTCCGGCAGTCGGCCGGTTCCGCGATCTCGCGCCGCCCGGCGGCCCAGGGCGGGGATTCGGCGACAAAGAGCACCTTCACGCGGCCGGGCCTCCGGGATGCGGCATCGCAGGCGTCGTGGGGCAGGAGCCCGGGCAGGAGGATGCCGCAGAGATCGGGGCGTTCGTCCGCGTAGCGGCGGTAGGCATCGCGCATCGCCGCCGGAGAGTGTCGGGGATCCATCACTGCAGGTTCGCCGCGAAGGCAGATATCTGTGCGGGCGGATCCCGGGTGTGAGATGCGACATATAAAGAGGGTTCAGCACCAAGAGGTGGAAGAATGGAGCAGAATATTACCTTCCAGGAACTCAATATCTCGCCAAAGACACTCCGCGCAATAGAAGATATGGGTTTTGAGGAGCCCACGCCAATCCAGGTCAGCACCATCCCGGCGATACTCGACGGGCGCGACGTTACCGGCCAGGCGCAGACCGGAACCGGGAAGACAGCCGCGTTCGGCGTCCCGGCAATCGAGCGCGTCGACCCCGACAGCCGGGAGACGCAGGTGCTCGTCCTCTCCCCCACCCGGGAACTCGCCATCCAGACCGCCGAAGAGTTTGCCCGCCTCGCGAAACACCACCGGGGCATCAACATCCTCCCGATCTACGGCGGCCAGCCGATTGACCGGCAGTTCCGGGCGCTGCAACGCGGCGCCCAGGTCGTCGTCGGGACACCCGGCCGGGTGCTCGACCACCTCGACCGCGGGACGCTCTCGTTTGGCGGGGTGAAGATCGTCGTCCTCGACGAGGCCGACCAGATGCTGGACATGGGTTTTCGGGAAGACATCGAGAAGATCCTCGACGAGACCCCGCGTGACCGCCAGACGGTCCTCTTCTCGGCCACCCTCCCGAGACCCATCCTGGAGATCTCGAAGAAGTTTCAGAAGAACCCCGAGTTCATCTCGGTCGCGCGCAAGGAAGTGACCGTCCCGCAGATCGAGCAGCTCTACCTCGAGGTGCGGAGCCGCGACAGGCTCGAGGTCCTCACCCGGCTGCTCGACATGTACGACCCCGACCTGACATTGATCTTCTCGAACACCAAAAGGGGCGTCGACGACCTGACCACGCACCTCCAGGCCCGCGGCTACTTCGCCGAGGGGCTTCACGGGGACATGAAGCAGGCCCTGCGCGACCGGGTGATGGCGAAGTTCCGTGGCGGGAACATCGACATCCTGGTGGCAACAGACGTCGCCGCACGGGGCATCGACGTCGAGGACGTCGACCTGGTCGTCAACTATGACGTCCCGCAGGATATCGAGTACTACATCCACCGCATCGGGAGGACGGCGCGGGCCGGGCGCACCGGCCGGGCCGTCACGTTCGTGGGCCCGAAGGAGTACTTCAAACTCCGGACGATCCAGAACTACACGAAGATCAAGATTGCCCGGATCCCGCTCCCGACCCAGGGGGACGTCGAGGAGAGCCGGACGCGCAAACTCATCGACCGGGTGCACCAGACCATCGACGAGGGCGACCTCGACAAATACGCGAACCTCGTCGAGCGGATCATCGCCGAGGACTACACCTCGCTCGAGGTAGCCGCCGCCCTCCTGAAACTGGAACTCGGCGGCGGAGCCGGCCAGGGCCAGCCGCAGGATATCGGACCGGCCCGGGGGCTGGCTCTTCTCAGGATCCCGGTCGGCAGGGAAGACCAGATCAGGCCGAAGGATATCGTCGGAGCGCTCGCGGGCGAGACCGGGATTCCCGGCAGCGCCCTCGGCGCGATCAACATCTACGACACCTACTCCACCGTCGACGTGCCCCTTGACGCCGCCGAACAGATCATCGAGGGGATGAAAGGAAAGACCATCGCACGGGCCAGGCTGACCCGGCCGATCGAGATCATCGAGACGCCCGGCGGACGGTAAGGGCAAGCGGGCCGGCTGCGGGCGAAGCCGGTCTCTGAACAATTCTTTTATCGGCCGGTGCAGCACGTTGAAACGCTCGAACCGCACCGGAAGGGCTGCAGAGCAGGACAGTCATCGACCCGGGACGCTTTTCCCGAAACCGGCGCATTGTCCGGTACGAACCGGCGGGATCGCCGCATACGAAGTCTGAGGTGCGGGGGGATTCTCCGGGGTAGCGGCACCCGTCCCGTCCGGGAGAAACGATTATATACACAGACGCGTATCCTACACCGTCGGGGGGTGGTGGCGTCAATAGGTACGGTACAATCTCTTGTCTTCCGAAGTCTCATCGCCATCGAAGATATCGAGAATTATCTGCCCTAAGACCCGAAAATAGCATATTGCAGAATGGTGTGCTGCAAACTCCTGCCCGGGTTCGACCGGCCGCCTCTGCCGCCTGCCCTTGCATTATGGGGCGCGACGGGGCAACCCGACCCGACGCGCCCTCCTCCGGAAGAACCGGATCCCCGGAATAAATCCACACGGATCTGCCGGCGGGTGCGGCCGTGAGACCGCTTTCACGGTCCCGCCCGCAGGTGTATCGGGGGTCGTATGTCTTTTTTTTGCTGTCAGGTGTTCTGAACGGCGAGCTCCGCGCTCAGCATGTCCAGGTAGTCGGAGAGGAGGCGGGTGATCAGGAAGTTCTGCCGGACGTGCTCCTTGCCGGCCCGGCCGAGCCGCTCCCCGAGCTCCGGGTTCTCCAGAACCTGCCGGATCCTCCAGGCAAACCCGTCGGTATCGGTCGGGTCGAGGAGGAACCCGGTCTCGCCGTCCTCGATCTGGAGCGGTATCCCCCCGACCCGGGACGCGATGACCGGCCTGCCCTTCCAGAGCCCTTCGGTGACGGTCAGGCCGAACCCTTCGCGGAGCGACTTCTGGAGGATGACGCACGAGGCCCGCTGCAGGGCGTTGACCAGCAGGTGGTCCTCGGCGGTGATCAGGATGACGTCGCCGGCCTCGATGAACTCCCGTGCCTTCTCCTCGACGCTGCGGTAGATCGCCCAGCCTTCGGGATCGTCGGGGGCCATGCTCCCGCAGAGCACCAGCCTGCAGTCGACGTGCTCGCGCACCCGGGAAAAGACGTCGACGACGCCTTCGGGGTCCTTCCACTTGTCGAACCGCGAGATCTGCGTGACCAGCGGCTTGTCCGTCGGGACGTTGTACTTCTCAAGAAGGCCTGCGATCTCCGCGTCGGTGAGGTCGCGGTTCTTCTCCGAGAGGGGGTCGATCGCCGGGCGGCAGATCCACTGCTCCATCGGCATCCCGCGGCGCCGGTACTGCTCGTGCGAGATGACCATCCGGTCGTAGTCCAGAACGAAGTTCTTAAGGAACTCCCAGAGGGCGGGATCCGGGTTCGAGAGATCGACGTGGCATCGCCAGACCCAGGGCTGGGTCTTTTCGTAGAACCGGATCAGGGGCAGGGGCTGCGGATCGTGGATGACCACAAGGTCGTGGTCGATCTCCATCTGCCCGGAGAAGCACTCGTTCGTCTTGAGGTAGAGCCCTTTCTCATCGTCCGAGAACGATATCGCCTGTCCCTGGAGCGCGTTGTGGAAGTTCTTCGTGATGGTGAAGAAATCCCCCTCGCCGGTCAGGATGTTCCACTGCGTCCTGATCCCGACGTCGTTCATGAGCGGAACGAGCGAGAGGATCATCTCCGCCACGCCGCCGCTCTGGTAGGTCGAGTTCACGTGAAGGATCCGTTTCCCCCGGAGGGCCGCCGCCTTGCGGTAGATCCCGGAGACGACGTCGTCGCCGACGATGGGCCGGTGGTCCTCGAGCGTCCGGCCGTTATCACAGATGCAGGTTATTCCGTCCATATAAGCCATGCAGATCTCCCCCTCAGAAATAGTCTAGAGACTTACTGCACACACCATTTATGCCCACAGATTAATAAAGTTATGTTTATAAAAATAACCTGTTGAAAGCCGAATGTTGTTCACGACGTTGATTCTGTCGATATTATGTTGATTTCGGCGACGTAACGAAGCGATGACCATGACAAAAAAGATTAATATGGTGAAGAAAATCGGAGCCCCGGGACGGTGCGGATCCGGAGAGCGCAACGATCGAGTGGAGCGGCGCGCCACAAAAAAGGAAGAAGAAATACCCATATAGAGAGGATTCCCAACACTGTACGGTGCGATGTACCGAAATCACGCCAAAGATGGGATTGATCGCCCGCCCCTGTTCACCACCTCCGACGGCGTAGCCTTCAGGAGGATGCCGCATGGAGCCGACGCCGTCTACGTCGTCGGCGAGTACCGTTTCGACGACATCCGGCCCGACGATATCGTCATGGACCTCGGCGCCAACGTGGGCGCTTTCTGCATCCGGGCCGCCCGCCGCTCAAGGCACGTGCTGGCCGTCGAACCCATCCTCACGGAGGCGCTCCGGGAGAACGTCGCGAGAAACGGCGGCGGTGTCGACGTGGTGGACGGGGCGCTCGGCACGGGGGAGAGCGCTCGGATCGCCTGGGGCGAGAAGACCCTCGCCGTGACGACCCGCACCCTCGGCGAGTTCGCCGCCATGGCCGGAGGATGCGACTTCTTAAAGTGCGACTGCGAGGGGGCGGAATGGTTCATCAGGCCACAGGACCTCGATGGGGTGCGCCGGATCGAGATGGAACTCCATATGCCGCCGATCGGAGGGCCGGTGAACAGGAGGCTCCTCGACTACATCGGGGAGCATTACGATTTTGAGATAGAGCGGACGCCCGGCTACGACGTGAAGGGCGTGATGGGGGTTCTCCACGCTGTCCGGAAGAACGGCCGGTGAAGATCCGCCGGCCTTCGCGGGTCGGGACGGTTCAGGGAATCCCGGCCGGGATAAAAAAGCCGGTAAATTCCCCGAGATCCGGCTGATTGCGGCTCACCGGCATGCATAAATAGGGACCGGCACCACCGCACCCGGTGGTGATGCAGTATGGCGCAGGCAAAAGAAGGCGACACCGTACAGGTGCACTACACCGGAAAACTGGAAGACGGGACGGTCTTCGACACATCAGAAGAGCGAACGCCCCTTGAGTTCACCATCGGCAGCGGCCAGATCATCCCCGGGTTCGAGCGCGCCGTGGTCGGCATGGAGCCGGGAGAGACGAAGACGGCGACGATCCCGCCCGAAGAGGCATACGGCCTCCACCGTGAGGAGATGACCATTACGGTGGACCGGGGACAATTCCCCGAGGATATCAACCCCGAACCCGGCCAGCAGCTCCAGGTTCAGCAGCCGGACGGCAGGGCGGCCATCGTCGTCGTCAGCGACGTCTCGGAATCGACCGTGACGCTGGACGCAAACCATCCCCTCGCCGGACAGCCCCTGACGTTCGATATCGAACTCGTGGATATCATCGCCGCCGGGCAGGAGCAGGTGGCCGGATAATCCTAAGAGCGGAGAATCCTTCTTAACTCCGGAAGCGGCCGGGTGTTCGCGATATCCCCGGCCGAGAGCCACCCCCGCCGGGCGGTCGCGACGCCGAGTTCCATACACCGGAGGTTCTCACGGCGATGGGCGTCCGAGGCGACCGAGAACCGGACGCCCACTCCAAGGGCCGCACGGGCGTTGACGTCGGAGAGGTCCAGCCTTCCGGGGAAGGCGTTGATCTCCATAAGAACCCCGAGCGTTGCCGCGGCATCGAAGACCGCGGCGAGATCGATCCGGTAGGGTTCGCGGGAGAGGAGGATCCGTCCCGTCGGGTGGCCGATGATATCGACGTGATCGTTCTGCATCGCCGTGAGCACCCGCTCGGTCATCTCGCTCTCGGACTGCTTGAACCCCGAGTGGACGCTCGCCACCACCACATCGAGGTCGGCGAGGAGGCTGTCCGGGAGGTCGAGCGTGCCGTCCATGCCGATGTTGCACTCGGTGCCGGAGAGAACGGTGAACTCGCCGTCGCTCTCCCGGTTGATCCGTTCGATCTCCCGCACCTGGTCGGCAAGGCGCCCGGGGGAGAGGCCGCGGGCGATACGGAGGCCCTCTGCATGGTCGCAGATGGCGATGTACTCGTAGCCGAGCGTCCGGGCCGCCTGTGCCATCTCCTCGATGGAATGAGCGCCCTCGCTCCAGCGGGTGTGGACGTGGAGGTCGCCCTTTATCGCGTCGTAGCCGACGAGGTCGGGCAGGGTTCCGGCCCGGGCGGCCTCAAGCTCGCCCCGGTCTTCCCGGAGTTCCGGCTCGATCCAGGCAAGACCGAGGGCGCGGTAGATCCCGGCCTCGTCCTCTCCCGCGACAGCCCGGCCGGTCGCCGGATCGACGAGCCCGTACTCGTTCAACCGCCAGTTCCTCGCGATCGCGAGTTTGCGCATGGCGATGTTGTGCTCCTTCGAGCCCGTGAAGTACTGGAGGGCGGCCCCGAAATGCCCGTCCTCCACGACCCGCAGATCGACCTGGATGCCGGTCGAGAGCGCCACCGAGGTCTTCGTCGTCCCCCGGACGAGGACGCGCTCGACCCCGGGGAGGGTGGCGAAGGCCTCCATCACCTCATCGGGCCAATAAGAGGTCGCGAGGATGTCGACGTCCCCGATCGTCTCTTTCCTCCGGCGGATCGACCCGGCGAGGCTCACCTGGCGGACAGACGCGAGCGAGGCAAGCCGCCGCTCGATCTCCCGGGCGACGGGAAGGATCTCCCCGAGAAGACGGCGCTCCTGTGCCGTCCGGCTCACGCGGATGCTCGCGAGGATGTTCGCTTCGGTCTTCTCCCCGAAACCGGGGAGATCGCGGATCCGGCCGGCCAGCCCCGCCGCCTCCAGGTCGTCGACCGTCCTGACGCCGAGTTCCCGGGAGAGGGCGATCGCCTTCTTCGGCCCGATCCCCTCGAGCCGGGTGAGGTGCTGCACGCCCTCGGGGATTTCTTCGCGGAGAGCGGAGAGGTATCCAAGACTACCGGTCTCGAGGATCTCGCGGATCTTTGCGGCGATGGCCCTGCCCACCCCGGGGATCTCGTCGAGATCGCCTTCCCGTGCGACGTCGGCGACACTCTCCGGCAGGGTCTCGATCGCCAGCGCCGCCCGCCGGTATGCCTGCGGTTTGAACCGGACGCCCTTGATCTCCAGGAGATCGGCGACTTCGTAGAGGATCGCCGCGACCTCGACATTTGGTACCCTTGAGTGGTTCTCCATGACGGTCACCGGAAGGCAAAGGGACTGCAGCCTGCGATTTCGGATCTATTCATCGCCTGCGCCTACTTGAAGGTTGTGATCTTACGACGGCCGAAGAAGCCGCGGCCGGTAACTCCATATGGTCGGAACGTCTCTCAATCTTCAGGAGGGATCACATGGGCGAGCGCAGGAAGGAATCGGTTGCCGAAGTCCTCGTCTCGCGAGTCATCGGGATCGTCGTCTTCCTGATCGTGCTCGGTATCCTGAACATCCTCGCGGGCGCCTACGTCCAGGCACCGATCTTCCTTCAGGTCGTCGAGTTCCTCAACGCCAACCTCGGGCTGCTCATCCTGATATCGGTCATCTTCCTCGTCGGCGACCTCTTCGGGGCGCTTCCGCTCCCCCTGAACCTCCCCGGGCCGATCTTCTGCGCATTCGGCGCCGTGCTCCTGGTCATCTTCATCGTCCGGCTCTTTCTGCTCGTCGGCGAGATCGCCGGCGTCGGATTCTTCTCCGTCCTTGAAGGGGCGCTTTCGCTCCCGGTCTACCTGCTCGTCTTCATCGTCGTGCTCATCGCGGGGTACATCGGGCTCTTCACGGATCGGGCATGAGCCGGGACTACTCGAACCCCTCCGCCTCCTCGAAGGTGCTCACCGCGTAGTCGCGCGGCGTCCCGGTCTTCGGGTCGATATGAACCAGCACGAAGAGTTCATGCTCGCCGTTCTCCCAGAGAGCAAGGGCGGGCCTGTCCTCCTTCGCATGAAACCCGAGCGCCCCGAGGAGTTCCCGGACCTCGTCGTAGGTGGGGTTCGCGGCGAATGTCTCCCTGATCCGGGCCTTCATGGCCTCCTGTGCATCCCGGTCGATGGGTACCTGTTCCGGCATACGCCGACCATACCACATACGCCCGGATAAACCTGACCCGGCAGGGGCGATCAAAGGTGAACCTGCCGCGGGTCTCGAAGGGAGAGAGCCGTTACCGGGCGTTGAAGCCGGCCGACTCCCCTTCGTCGTCTTCCAGGTCGTCGTAGGCGGCCACCCGGTAGCCCGCGTAGCCGCCCCCGAGGTTCATCTGCAGGAGGACGAAGATCCTGAGTTCGGGCTGCACCCATATCGCGACGTCGGCATCGTCCTGCTCCGGTATGAAGTTGCGCGAACGAAGCGCCTCCCGGACGTCGGTGTAATCGGGCGTCGACTGGATGATCTCCTCGATCTCCACCATCACGGCCTGCCGCTGCAGAGTCTCGATCTCGCCAAGCATGCCGCCCCCGAACGCTCCCCTCGTATAAAAGATGATCCGGGATACGGCGGCGCACCGGACGGCGTCAATCGAAGCGTGCCGGCACGATTCGCCGGTCATTGAGGTGCACAACCTTCATCAGAGACCTCGTTAAACCATACAACAACGGAGCCCCGCACGAGAGCCTATGACCGACGACGACTCAAGGACACTCATCCTCGATACAGACAACGACGACCTGCAGGAACTCTCCGAATACCTGGACGTGCTGAGCAGCAGCACGCGCTTAAAGATCTTGAAAGCCATCGAACGAAGCCCGAAAGACGTCCGGCAGATATCGGCCGCGATCGAGACGAGTTACGAGAACACGAAGAAACACCTCGACAAACTGATGAGCATCGGGGTCGTCCGCAAAGAGGCCGGGCTCTCGCGCCCGACCGCAAAGGGGGTCCACCCGGTCTGGAAATACTCGCTCGTGCCCGGAGGGCTCGAAGCGATCACGCGGAGCCTCGGGCTGTTTGCGAACCTGAAACTGACCCTCACGGACGCCGTGCTCGCGAAGAAACTCGCCGCCGTCCGGGAGACGTTCTCGGGGGAGTTCTCCGGGCAGCCCCCGGTCGTCATCCTCCTCGGGGGCGCGGAGGACGGCAGGGTCTTTGCGCTCGCCGAGGAGAGCATCGCCGTAGGCCGGGCGGACCCGGGAGCGCCCGAACGGGCCGGAGAGGCGATCGTCCTCGGCGAGGAGTACGCGGCGGTCACCCGCGTCTCGAAGCCGCATGCCCGGATCACCCGCCGCCGAGACGGGGTCCGGCTCATCGAGGACTGCGGCAGCACGGGCGGCACCTTCGTGAACGGCATGCCGCTCAAGCCGGGCGCGCGGCGGGAACTTCACGATGGGGACCTCATCGAACTCGCGAAAGGCGCACCGGGAGCAACCCTCGTCTTCGTCGCTCCCGGGGGGGTGCCGGTGCCGGATGCCGCCTGACCGGGCCGGGCGGGCGGCCGCCCTGCTCCTCGCCGCCGCGCTGCTCCTCGCAGCCTTCGTCCCAATCGTCTCGGGCGCCGGAGGCCCGCCCGAACACGCAAACGCCTCACCCCAGGGCATCGGGTCAGCCGGAAAGAACCCGAACGAGGATAAGAACGCCGGTCCCGACCAGAACAAGGGGAGAGTTACACCGGAAGAGACGCCCTCGCCTGACGCGACCGTAACGCCCGACAATACCCCGGCAGAAGTGACGGCAACCCCGGCCGAGACCGACCCGTCCCCCTGGCTCGGGGCCGCCCTGGCTCTCGCCCTCTTCGCCGGCGCCGTCGTTCTCGGCGCCCGGTACCTGAAGCAGCCGGACGGGGGGAAGGCGGAGTCCGCCGCGACCGTCCTCCCCGATGCATACCAAACAGTGCTCTCCCGCCCGGCAGGGCTCCCGCCCGAACTTGCGGAGCGCTACGACCGGGTCGCCCTCGTCGGGAGAGGGGGGCTCGGGCAGGTCTTCTCGGCGGTCAGGCGCGCTGACCGTCGAACCGTAGCGGTGAAGATCCCGGCCGCCTACGACGAGGCGACGGGGAAGACCTTCATGAAGGAGATGCGGTTCTGGGAAGACCTGGCTCACCCGAACATCGTGGCGGTTCACTCGGTCAACATCCTCCCGGTGCCGTTCGTCGAGATGGAGTACCTCCCCCGGACGCTGGAAGACCTTGAAAAACCCCTCCCGGCGGAGACCGCCGCCCGCATTGCCGCAGGCATCGCTGCGGGGATCGCCTACGCCCACGAAAAGGGCGTGATCCACCGGGACATCAAGCCGCGGAACATCCTGCTTGACGACGGTCTGACGCCGAAGATCGCCGACTGGGGAATGAGCACGACGCTCGTGGCGAGTCGGGACACCGGCATCGCCGGGTTCACCCTCGCCTACGCGGCCCCGGAGCAGATCGCCCCGGAGCGGTTCGGCAGGGCCGATGCACGGACGGACATCTACCAGCTCGGCGCCGTCTTCTACGAACTGGTGACGGGGAAGCCGCCCTTTGCCCGCGAGAGCCTTGCGGGGCTGGCCGAAGCGGTCATCCGCGAGCAGCCCGTCCCTCCATCGGAGATCGACCCGAACCTTGCAGGACTCGACCCGATCATCCTCCGGTGCCTCGCAAAAGATCCCGCCGACCGCTACCAATCCGCCGCCGAACTCCTCGCGGCGATCGAGGCATTGACGGGCGATGCAGGAGTGGAAAAACCGTGAAGAGCCTTCTTTCCCGGTATCTCGCCCGCGCCAGGGCGATGCAGTTCCACTACCTGCTCGCGTCGCTCGTCCTCCTGCTCGCCGTATACCCCTACGTGATCGCGGGGCCGAGCGGCCCGGTCGCCCTGAAGGTGCTCACGTCCTTCATCCTGATCACCGGCGTCTACGCCGTGAGCAACCGCCGAAGGCAGGTCGTGATCGCCGGACTCCTCGCGGTGCCCGCCTTCGGCCTCGGCTGGCTCCACGTCATCACGGGCGACCCCACCACCGGCGCCGTCGAGAGCGTCTTTACGCTCCTCTTCTACGCCTTCACCGCGCTTGTCGGCCTCTCGAGGGTGCTCGGGACACAACGGATCACCACCGACACCATCTACGGCGCGGTCTCCGTCTACCTCCTCATGGGCCTCACCTGGGCGACGGCCTACGATCTCGTCGAGAGCATCAACCCCGGATCGTTCTCGGCCGAGTCGGGAGGGGGTACGCTCGCCTTTCCTGCGTTCATCTACTTCAGTTTCGTCACCCTTGCGACGCTCGGCTACGGCGACATCACGCCGATCACCGACCAGGCCAGATCGCTCGCCCTGCTCGAGACCGTGAGCGGGACGCTCTACATCGCCGTCCTGATCGCCCGCCTGGTGGCGGCGGCCGGATGGCGGAACAGTGCCGGGGGCGAGTGAACTGCGCATCGATTCCGGAGAGGAATGGCGGATTTTTCGATCCGCCCATTTAAAACTACGAAAAAACTCGTAGTTAAAGCAAGATATTTATTTTGACCAAATCAAGAGATGATTGATACCTATGCGAGGAAAAGCAGCACTTCTGGGGATCGCCCTGATGGTCCTCTGCGCCGCGGTGATCGGCAACGTCACCGCCCAGTTGCCGGAGGAATCGAGGGACAAACTGATCCACGTCTCCGGCACGGGCAAAGTGACGACCACGCCTGATGAGGCCGTCGTCGTCTTCGCGGTCGAGACCGAGAACACCGACGTCAAGACGGCACAGCAGCAGAACGCAGAGCGGATGGATGCCGTGGTCAACGCACTGAAGAGGGCCGGCATTCCGGAGAAGGACATCAGAACCGCGGGCTACAACATCATCCCGGTAACCGAGAGCGACAGCCGGGGTCTGACAACGTCGAAGGTCAAGTACTACCGGGTCGTCAACAGCCTCGAGGTCACGCTGAACGACGTGAACCGCGCGGGCGAGATCGTCGACCTCGCGGTAGAGAACGGTGCAAACAAGGTCAACCGGTTCTCGTTCACCCTGAGCGACGCAAAGCAGCAGCAGTTCCGGTCGCAGGCCCTGACCGCCGCGGTCGCACAGGCACGGGGTGACGCGGACGCCGTCGCCGCGGCCATCGGCAAGACCATCGTCGACGTCAAGGAGGTCAACGTCGGCGGCAGCTACGTGCCCATGGTCTACGACACCCGCTACAACATGATGGAGAAGGCTGCAGGCTCAGCCGTCGCAACCCCGCTCGAGGTCGGCGAGATCGACGTGACCGCCACCGTCTCCATCTCCTACATCATCTCCTGATCACCTCTACCACCTCTTTTCGTCTGCGGGCCCGGGGGACTCCGATCTCCGGGCCGCTCCCCTATCTCACGGCCTGCCCTCTTGCGAAGCATAATCGTCTGCGAGGAGAGACCGGGTCTATCTATGTTCACGATAACCGAGGCCTACAACAACATCCCCTGCCGGGAGGGGCTCACGACGGACTGGGGGTTCTCCTGTCTGATCGAGGAGGCGGGCCTGCTCTTCGACACCGGGGCAAAAAGAGACGTGCTGGTATCCAATATGGAGGCGCTCGGCATCGATCCCGGAGATCTCCGCTATCTCGTGCTCTCCCACGACCACCACGACCATATCGGCGGCATCGCGGCGGTTCTTGCCGCGAACCCGTCGATGGAGGTCTATGTCCACAACGCGTTCTCCGAAAAGACGCTTTCGCTGATCCGGGAGCATACAGAACCGCGGATCGTGGATGGGTGGACGGAGATCGCGGACGGCATCGCCGTGACCGGCCCGCTCGGGACGGCTATCCGGGAGCAGTCGCTCGCGGTCGCCGTATCGGGCGGCTGTCTGGTCGTCACCGGGTGCGCACACCCCCACATCGGCCGGATCGTCGAGAGGGTGTCCCGGGAGGGCAGGGTGTGGGGCGTCATCGGCGGGCTGCACACCGTCTCCGGTGAGGACATCGCCGCGCTCGCAGGGGTGGCGTACCTCTCGGCGTCGCACTGCACCGATAAGATTGCGGAACTCGCAGAACGTTACCCGAACACGTTCCGGCCGGGGGGTGTGGGGAAGGTGCACCGGATCTGAAAAAAAGTTATTCGTTCTTTTCGGCAGAACCGCCCTTCGCCTCAGGCCCGTCCGCGAACCAGACGGTGCGCTGCGGGAAGGGCATCTCGATGCCGTTCTCTTCGAGCGCCTGTTTGATCTTCCAGAGGAGATCCGTCCGGACGTCCCACCAGTTCCGGGCCGGCGCCCAGATGTAGGCGGTCAGGTTGACGCCGTCGTCCCCCAGGTTATCGACGAAGACCGACGGCGCCGGGCTCTTGAGCGCGAAGGGGTGGGTCTCGATGACCCCTTTTGCAATCCGGATTGCCGCATCGGCGTCGTCCTGGTACCGGATACAGATCTCATACGTGAACCGCCGGGCTGCGTTGTGGACGTAGTTCGTGATGTTCGAGGTGAAGACCTTCTCATTCGGGATCCGGATGTAGATCCCGTCGTAGGTCTTGATGACGGTCGAGAGAACACGGACATCCTCGACACTGCCGCTGACGTCCGCGACGTTGATGTTGTCGCCGATCCGGATCGGGTGCTCGAACATCAAAAAGAGCCCCGAGATCAGGTTGGAGACGACGCTCTGGCTCGCAAAACCGATGACCAGACCGGCGATTCCCCCGGCCACCAGGAGGCCCGAGAGGTCGAAGTTGAGCTGCGGGAGAGCGACGACGAACGCCCAGACGACGATGATGTAGTAGACCAGCTTCGTGAGCAGCTCGCGCTCGTTCTTGGGCAGCCGCTCGGCAAGAACCCTCCGGACGTTCGTCGCGACAACCTTCGCGATGATAACGCCGACCATGAGGATGACGGCGAAGTACAGGATACGCTCGACGGTGATATCGCCGACGCCGATCGGGATCTCCAGGACCTCCGTCACGTTGAACGCCATCAGTAACCCCACTCCATCAGGTACCCCCGGTTGATCACCGGGACCTTGCGGGCCGCATACAGTTCGACGGACTTCGTCATCCCGGGCCGGAGCGGAGCGTCGATGAAATCCGTCTCCGCCAGATTCGGGCTGAGGATCTTCATCGTGGCGGAGGAGGCCACGAGGTCGTCGTAGTAGATCTTCATATCGACGCTCTCGAAGACGGCAGTGGAGACCTCCACCCACTCGTGGGATGCGTTATGGATGGAGAGTTCCATCACCCCCTCGCGGAAGGCCTCGACGGCGGGGATCTCCGGGTAGACCGCGCTCCGGTACCACCGCGCGATGATTCCGGTCGTCGGCGAGCCGTAGAGCGTGTATTTCTGGGTGCCAAGACCAAAGACATCGAGCACCTCGATATCCCTTGCGGACTCTATAAAAACGCCGATCTCGACGGGGAACTTCAGGTAGACCGTCCGGGAGGTTCCGGGCTCGATCACCATCGGGGAGAACTCCATCAGCAGGAAATTCGTGATATCTTTGGGGAGGTTGACCGGCTCGACCGGGTTGATGATCACCTCACCGGTATCCGAGACCAGGATCCGCTCGAACGTCTGCCCTTCGCATCTGCGCCGGTAGGTCAGGAGACCGTCGACACTCCCGGTTTCCACCAAAATATCGCCGCATTCGCGGCGAAAAGTGCCCCTGTAACGTCCGAACATCATGTATGATCTGCAAATACTCAAATATTAACTTACGCGATAGACGTGATCCACCGGGGCCGCGTCCCGGCACCCGATCCCGGCAGACGAACGAATACGGGCGTTTATGCAGATACTCAAACAGAATAGAGTAGTTGTGGGAAATCAGCCCGGTTTAAATGGGAACGAACTGGGAAGATATAAATAATAAATCTTTTTGCTGATATATTTCGTGGAAGATAAATGGACACCCTTTTAACCGGCTGCCCCAGACATTTTTCCTGTGCGTTCGCCCCAACCAATGATACGCAGGGGCACCGTATCGGCCGGCACGGAGGACTCACCCGGAGATCGGGGCGAGAGAGCCTTCTCGCGGCATTGCGGGACGAGAACAGTTCCCGGGTGATACATGTGAAGATAGAACAAAAAAGGGTCAGGGAATCCATGAATCACAGCCGGATACCCGTGAGTATCTTCGACCACCTCCAGCAGCCGGCGCTCGTCCTCGACTGCGAGGGCCGGGTGATCGTCTGGAACGACAGCATGGAGCGGTACACCGGCGTTCCGGCGGAAGAGATCGTGGGAAAAGGGGGATACGCACATGGAAAAGCGTTGTTCGGCGAGGCCTGCCCCACACTGGCAAACAGCATCCTGACTCACAGTGAAGCCGGGAGCGGCCATTACCGCCTGCTGCGCCACGAAGGCGAAGAACTGCTCGCCGAGTCGCGGATCCCCGCGATATCCGGGAGTGCGGTCGTCTGCATGGCCGCACCCCTCTACGATACCGGCGGCCGGCAGATCGGTGCGGTCGAGACCATCCGCGAGGTTCCGCAGGATAGGGCGGCCGACGAGTCCCGCGGCATGCCGGAGGAGCAGGTGCGGATCCTCGCGAGTTCTCTGCCCGACATGATCTTCACGCTCGGCAGGGACGGCACCTTCACCCAGTTCTTCTGGACCGGCGGCTGGACTCAGGGCGTCAACCCGGAAGAGGTCGTGGGCAGAACGCCCCAAGCCCTGTTTCCGCCGGAGGAAGCGGACTTTCTGACCGGGGCAGCGTGCCGGGTCATCGAGACGGGGGAGACCGTATCGGAGACCCGGTCGTTCTCGTGGCGCGGTGAGGAGCGGTCGTTCCAGGTCGCCATCCATCCCCTGCACAACGCTTCCGGGAGGATCGCGGCCGCGACCGGGGTGGGCCGGGAGATCACCCGGGAGATAGCCTGCGAACAGGCCGGCCGGCTCTCCAGCCTCTACCTCGACCTGCTCGGCACCGACATCTACAACACCAGCATGGTTGCGGCAACGATCATCGAGATGCTCCGCGACCGGCTCTCCGGCGAAGAGGCAGAACTCGCTCAGAGGGTCAAGATTACGATCGAGCAGGGGATCAACGTCATCAAGAACGTCGAACTCCTGACCGCGCTCAACAAACACAGCATCCGCCTGGAACCGGTCGACCTCTCCGCCGCCATCCGCGACCAGATGCAGCGGTACGCAGGCATCGATATCCGGTACGAAGGCGGAACCTGCATGATCTGGGCAAACCCCCTTCTTGAGCACATCATATCCAACCTGATCAGCAACAGCATCAAGTTCGGCGGCATGAAGGTCAGGATCGAGGTATCCGTCATGGAGACCGCAGACACCGTGATGCTCTCCGTCGCCGATACCGGCATCGGCATACCGGATCACGTAAAGCCGAACATCTTCGACCGCTTCAGCCGGGAGGGGAGCAAAACCCCCTCCGGGGGCAGGGGTCTCGGGCTGCACATCGTCAAGACCCTCGTGACCCGGTACGGCGGACGCGTCTGGGCGGCCGACCGGGTTCCCGGGAAACCGGAGGAAGGGGCGGCAATCAAGATCATCTTCCAGAAGTGCTAGTGGGATTTTTCGCGCCTCCGGGTGCGGGCCGCCGTCCGGAGGATACGGGGTTCGGAGGATGGATCCGGCTCGCTTTCCCTGTCGGCAGAACCTATCGCTTTCTCCCTGTAGCCCCCACCCTGTCTCCACCTTGTACACGGGCACTTGTAACCCCCACCCCGCCCGGCCTTCGGCCTCCTCCCCCGCCCACGAGGGGCGGGGGCAGTGCGTGGCGATAGCCAGTGGGAAGCCGTGTTACGGGAGGGGAACCAGGATTACACCCATTCCAGTATCTCCCCAAGCAGTGGACTGTGGGGATATCACCATTGGGGGCGGGGCCGACGGGGAGGGGGTTCACCCCCTCCCCTGTCTCCATTGCGTAAGGCTCTTCTTTGTAGCCCTCAACCCACCTGCGCTTCGCACTCCATCCCCCCGATGCCCGGGGTACTCAGATATATATCCCGCGAGCGACTATATCATACCGCATCATTCCCATTGGGGACTGCTTCAATGATACGAACAATATGCTTTAAAGAACGAAGATATATCGAAGAGTTGAGAATTCTTACCCGGGCGACCGCGCTGGACTGCATCATCGACGAGCGCTTCGACCGCATAGTATACCTCATAAAAGAAGGAGACATGGGTCTCGCCATCGGCCGGAAGGGGAGCAATATCCGGAAGATGCAGAGGGTTCTCGGAAAACGCATCGAGATGGTCGAATACTCCCCGGAGATCGAGCAGTTTGCGAAGAACGTCTTCAAGCCTGCCGCCGTCGTCGGCGTCGCGAAGAGAGACGACGGAAAACTCACGGTGTACGTCAGCCCGGGCGACCTCGGCATCGCCATAGGAAAAGGCGGATGCACCATCGAGAAGGCGCGGATCCTGCTTGCCCGGTACTTCGATACCGAACTCGGCGAGGTGCTCGCGGGAGAGGAAACTCATGCGTGATTGGACCATCCTCGAAGAGGTCTGGCAGGTCATCCAGGACCGGGCGGAGCACCCGTCCGCCGAAAGTTACGTCAGTTCCGTCCTGACCCACCGGAAAGGGATCGACAAATCCCTCGAAAAGGTCGGTGAAGAGGCGGTCGAGTTCATCCTTGCCGCCAAGAATCAGGTCCCGGAGAGGACGGTCTCTGAGGCGGCCGATCTCCTCTTCCACCTGCTGGTGGCGCTCCGGGCATCCGGCACCGATGTCGGCGACGTGCTCGACGAACTTGCAGCGCGCCGGAAGTAATCAGAGATACTCTTTGAGGTCGACCATCCTCGGGAGATCGTCCTTCTTCACCGCCGCCGTCTCCACGACCGTATCCTCGATCATGATCGGCGCCCGGTAACGCAGAGCGATGGCTATCCCGTCGCTCGGCCGGCAGTCCATGATCTCGGTTCGCGATCCCTGCCGCAGATGGAGTTTGGCGTAGAAGACCCCCTCCTCCAGAGAATCGATGTGCAGAGAATCGAGCGCGATCTCAAAGCTCCGGAACATCTCAACGATGAGATCGTGGGTGATGGGGCGGGGGAGCATCTCGCTGTTGAGCGCGTTGCTGATCGAGATCGCTTCCCAGAGCCCGACGTAGATGGGTATCGTGCTGTCGCCCCCGGCATCCAGGATGACCGTCGGCGCTGCTCCCATCTCGCTCACCGACATGAACACACCCTGCACCCTGCAGCTTTGAGCCGTCATGTGATCACCTGACATCAGCCTTCTGATGTTTAAACCTTGGGGTCAATCACCGCTGCTTTTTGGCGCGGGCAAGGAACTCGCGCCGGACAATGACGAGACTCGAAAGGAGACCGAGGAGGATGTTCAGGTAGTAGAAGATCAGCCTCCAGAGGAGGACGAAGACGCCCACGATCGCCGACGGGACGAAGAGGCTGTAGAGCGACGTGGCGCCGATCTCCGCAACGCCCGAGCCGCCCGGGGTGAGCGGGATCATCATGATGATGGCGAGGACGAGCTGGACGACGAACGACTCGATGAAATATGGGGGCTGCCCGAGGCCGATGAGCAGCATCGATGCGACGACGAACTCCGAGACCCAGAAGAGCAGGGTGAAGAGCATCCCCCATACGAGGCCGCTTTTCCCGTGGTTCACGAACCTGACGAGCCCCCGGTTGAAGTTGTCCACCTCGCGGTCGATCGTCTCCAGCAGGCTCTCGAGCCGCTTTAAGTGCCATCGGCGGTCGATCCACCGCGAGATCCCTTTGAGCACCCGCTTGAGATGGTCCGGGTTCTTGACGGAGTAGACGAAGACGAGCACGAAGAGGGTGACGAAGATCCAGGCGGCGTACATCAGGGCGCTCAGCCCGCTGAACCCCGAGGCGAGGCTGCTCCAGTAGTTGCCGAGGAAGAGCATGGCGAAGGCCCCGAGCGCCCCGAGGATGATTCCGTCGAGGATCCGCTCCATGATGACGACGGCGGTGGCGTCCCCGACCGGAACGCCCGCCCGGTAGAGTTCGTGAATCCTGACCGGTTCCCCGCCCGCCTGTGACGGGGTTACCGCCGCAACGAGCATGTTCGCGAGCACCAGGTTCACGCAGTGCGTGAGGTGTACCCGGTACCCGAGCGACGCCGACATCTTCTGGATGCGGAGCGCCCAGAACCCGAGCGAGAGGAGGTGAAGGAGGACGGCAAGAACCAGGTAATACGGGTTTATCCGGCTGAGGTACTCGATCGTCGACTCGTCGACGGTGAAGTACAGAACGCCCGCCATGACAAGAGCGCTGAAACTGAGCGAGACGAGCAGCCACTTCCACTGAGACCTCTTCATCCACGACGCTCCCGGGCACGGGGACGGTCCCCGGAAAGACCGACCCTCACCCCCGGGTGCTGCAGCCGTCTTCGAACGGCCGGGCAGCACCGGAGGGAAACACCCGATTTTTAGTAATAATTTATCGTGCGGCTACTATTTAACGATGGTTTTATCGAAAAATCGATAGAACCGGGGATCCGCGAAAAAACCGGATCCTAAACGGTGAAGAGGCCCCGCTCCCCGGTTATCCTGAACAGCCCCGCGCGGATGCCGGCATCGAGCCAGGCATAGCCGTAACTGAACCGGGCGAGGGCGGCGGAGAGGTCGCCCGCATCGAGGTATGCCGCACCCTGCGCATACCAGCCGCGTGCCGCCGAATAAAACTCTCCGGCCGCTGCGTGGAGCGGGCTCGCCTCGTCCGCCGCCGCCTCGACCGTTCCGAGAGCCGCATCGAGCATCCGCCGGTAGCGGTGCGTCTTCTCGTCGAGGCGGGCAGCCTGCGATGCCGGTATGCCCGCATCCACCGTCTCCGGGGGGTGGGCGAGAGAAGGCACGAGCAGCCCGAGGTGCGAGCCGGCGTCAAGCCACCCGAGCCCGTAGGCAAACGCGGCGAGGGCGTTCACCCGGTCGCCAGCCCGGAGAAACGCAAACCCGTCGCTGTGGTATGCGATAGCCATCTCGAGCACCTCCCCGGCCGCCCGGGAGAGGGAGGTGCCGTCCGGGACGGCGATCCCGGCCGGAGAAAGGGCTTCCCCATAGAGAGCGCCGTAGTCGTCGAGGTTCATAGGCCGGCGAAGATCTCCAGGTACTCGCGCTCCATCGGGTGGAGCTCCGCCGGCACGGCGAGGATATGGAGCGGGGGGCCGAAATCCGTCTCTTTGAGGGTCGCGCCGGTTCCGGCGGCAACCACCGGGCGATCCGACCCCGCCCGGGCGATCCCCACGTAGAGCGCGGGCGGTTCGATACCGCGCTTCTCTGCCATCTCCTCGAGAACGGCGATCGCCTCCGGGACGCGCATGTAGCGATCCTTCTGGATATCCAGGTAGACGAGAGTATGGAGGTTCTGCGCAAGATTCGCCGCAATCGTCTCGATCGGAGCCGTCGGGAACCAGCCCTTCGCGGGGAACGGCACCGAGCAGGACTTCCCGAACCGGTAGTTCTGCAGGCCCGAGAGGCCCGAGACCGCGCTCGATATCGACGACGCGTGGATGATGGAGGTCTCGATCCCCGCGGCGGCCGCCCGCAGCCGGAGATCCGCATGCGTCGTCGAGACCATGGGATCCCCTCCGGTCAGGAACGCCACCCGGCCGGCAGCGGCACGATCGAGGATATCGCGGGGGTTCTGCTCGACGTCCTCCCGGCCGAGCACCCGGATCTCCTTTCCAAAGAACGCTTCCATCGCACCGACGTCCGTCCCCATCAACCGCGACGTATACGCCTCTAAAAAGACGGCATCGGCGCTCCTGACGTATTCGAGGCCTTTGACCGATATATCCCCGAGGTCGAAGAGCCCGAGACCCACGAATGTCAACATCGATGCCTCACTCCCGGAACGGGGGCGGAACGCAGCCGGGATGCGGCTGCACGGGTTCTGCCGTCATTGTTCAAAGGTCAGCGCTCCATCGTCGTAGAAGTAACGGATCCAGGGGGTCGTCCTCCCGCGGATGCCGATGATGCGGAACTCCCGCTCCACCGCCCCTCCCCCGTCTTCAGCCCTCACCTCGATGACCGTGTTCATCAACTGCTTTATCGTGGAGATGGTTCGCTCGTCGAACGACTCGCTGTTGAGGATGTAGATCCCGATCCCCTCCAGTTTCTTCACCCTGTTGGTGATCACGTGGAGGAACCTGTAGGTCACCTCCAGCTGCGCGTACATAAGAAGCGTCGAGACCGAGTGGACGCAGAGCCGGATCGGCGGAGGCATCGGCCCCGGAGGATCGGCCATCACCCCTTCCTTCCACATATCCTCCACCATCCGGGAGAACTTGATCCCCATGCTGGTCAGGTCGAGAGGGCTCGTGACGAACTTTGCCTTTGTCGTGTCCCGCAGGGTGGGCACCGAACTCTTCGTGACCGCGTCGATGATCCCGATCCGGCCCCTGTCCGCCCCAAACCTGCGGAACGCATCGACCGCGTCGGAAGCACGCTCGTCGGTCGATATGGCAACAGCCCATTCCCCGGGCCGGGGAGAGGCTATCCGGTATGCCAGAAGCTCAGCGTAGGAGAGGGGGGGCGCCAGGAGGAGAATATTTGTGGCGGCCCGCAGGCCCCCATACTCCCTGTCGATCATCGGGATGCCGGTTTCGTAGGTGTACATCGTGTAATACCAGTTATGACAGGATATAGTGGATAAGGCCTCCTATCAGGAGCCCGAGGGCGACCGTGTAGGCTGTGATCGCGAGCGTGATCCGGGACCCGACTTCGCGCAGCAGCACCGTGATCGTCGCGAGGCAGGGGACGAAGAGGACGGTCACGACCGCGAATATGTAGAGCTGCAGCGACGAGAGCACCGCCCCGAGGTCGGCGGTGCCCGCGAGGATGGCAAGGGTCTCGAACGCCATCTCTTTCCGGAGGATCCCGAAGATGAGCGCCGTCGCCGAGTAGCCGGGAAGGCCGAGGAGGGCCATGGTGTACGGCTCCACAAGCCCCTCGAAGAACGTCATGACGCCGAAGAACTCGAGCAGCCCGAGAACGACGCTTCCCGCGAGGAGCAGGGGCATCGCGATGAAGAGGAACTCCGAGAGACGCGCCCAGGACTTCTTCATCACCAGTTTCGGGTCGGGCCAGCGGAGCGGAACCATCTCCATGATCATCCCGAACCGCTCGCCGGGCGTCACCCGGGAGAGGACGAGCCCCGTCGCGATGATCAGGACGAAGACGATGGCGTATACGCTGAACGCCGCCGCGATACCGACGAAACTCGCCACGATCCCGGCGATGATGACCGTCCGGGCCGAGCAGGGAACCATCGTGACCAGGAACGAGGCGATGATCCGCTCGCGCCGGGAGCGCAGGAGCCGGATGCTCATGATGGCCGGCACGTTGCACCCGAACGCCAGGGTAAGGGGGATGACCGCCCCGCCGTGCATCCCGACCCGGTGCATCGCGTTGTCGGCGAGGAATGCCGCCCGGGTCATGTAACCCGAGTCCTCGAGGATGGAGATGATGATGTAGAAGAGGAGGACGTACGGGAACGCTATCCCGAGGCCCGCCTGGAGCGCGATGAGGATCGATGTTCCGAGCGTCTCGACGATCGGCGGCAGCCCGAGCGCAACGAAGGGCTGTATCGCAAAGACCTCGAAGAACTCCACGATCATCTTCTCAAGGAACGATCCCGTGACGAAGACGAAGAGGAGCATCCCGATCAGGATACCGATGAGGATCGGCATCCCGGGGATGAGCCGCGTCAGAATGCTATCCGGGTCGGTCTGGGGGAGCTGCGCCTCCTCCTTCACGGTGAGGTCGGCGATCTTGTGGGCGAAGTTGTGCCGGTTGGCCGCGATGATCTGGGCGACCGTCATCCGGTGCCGGGACTCGATCTCGTCGGAGATCGTCCGCGCCGCCTCGAGCAGTTCCGGGTTGTCGCCGAACCCGAGGAGCGCACGGACGCTCCCTTTCCGGTCGGCACCGAACATCTTCCCGAGACTCCGGATGGCCGCCTCGATGTGGTGGTCGTAGGGGATCTCGACCACCGACGGGCTCGAGGCGGCGAGAGCCGCCGGGATGATCCGGTCGATGTTCTTCCCCTGCGACGCCGCCGTCTGGATCACCTCGACGCCGAGAAGGTCGTGAATCGGGCCGGGATCGATCTCAAGTCCGCGTTTTACGGCTTCATCGACCATGTTCAGCACGACGACCATCGGGAGGCCGTACTCCGCCACCTGGAGGAGGAGGTAGAGGTTGCGCTCGAGACGAGTGGCGTTCGCCACCACGATGACCGCATCGACGTCCTGCTGCTCCAGGAACCGGCGGACCAGGCCTTCCTCGTCCGAGTTCCCCTCGAGCGAATAGACCCCGGGCAGGTCAACGAGCTCGACGATCTCGCGCTGGAAACAGGTGTTGCCCCGCTGCAGCTCGACGGTGGTTCCGGGATAGTTGCTCACCTCCACCCCAAGGCCGGTGAGCTGGTTGAAGATGAGGGATTTGCCGACGCTGGGGTTGCCGATCAGCGCGAACCTCATGGACACGACTCCACGACGATCGATCGCGCGATCTCGGGGCTGATGGCGATATCGCAGCCTTTCACCCTGACGACGACGGAATCATTCGGGAGTTTGCGCCGGATCTGCACGATCTCGCCGGGGAATATGCCGAGATCGAGCAGCCTCCGGTGCCGCCGGGGGCCGCGCATCATCGCCACCCGGACAGTATCGCCTTCCTTGCAATCGAGCAGCGTGCAGTCCCGCCCCCGGCAGCGCCCCATACGTCCCGGCGGAGACTGGGCGCCGTCCATGTAGGAGGAGAGCCGGTCGATCGTCTCGTCGGATATCCCGTGCTCGAGGGTGCAGGCCTCCCTGCTCGCGGCATCCTCATCGACGCCGAGCATCTCCGTCAGGAAACACTGGAGAACGCGGTGTTTCCGCGCCACCTGTGACGCCACCGACGAACCCTTCCCGGTAAGCCTGACGGCGTCGCCGTCCGCCCGCTCCAGGTATCCTTCCTCGACCAGAGAGGCGACGGTCGTCCCGGCGGTCTCCTTCCCGGTATCGAGAGCCGCCGCTATCTCGTCCAGCGTCGCCGCCCGGCCGCCGCTCTCCGTGATCGTGAGGATTGCTTCGAGATAATCCTCAAACGTGGAAGGAAGCATGTTACAATTTCTTTGACTCCTATAAGTTTATATTTGGGGGTGTAGGCAGCATACGCGGGAAGACCCCTTGCGCAGGCTGAGGGATGAGAGCATAGCCTCCCTCCTCCAGGATCACTTTCACCGTGCACGGCTCTTCTTTATGTCGAAAAACTGCAGATCACTCATGCGATAGCCAGCAGGAGAGTTTCCGGTGCACATCACCGCAAAGATCAGGATTCAGGTCATACCTGAGCAGGAGGACGTGCTCTGGCATCTCTCCGAGAAGTGCCGATTAGTCTACAATTTTGCGCTTGCCGAGCGGAACCGAAATTACCAGGAAAACAAAGACAGACCCGGCAAACAGTACATCGGATATGTGCAGCAGGCGAACGCCCTCCCCAAGTTGAAGGAAAAGTATCCCGAGTACAAGTGGGTCTACTCAAAAGTGCTTCAAACGACGTTGAAGTCCCTGGACGACGACTTTCGCTCATTCTTCGCCCTGCGACAGAATGGGGATAAGGGGGCAAATCCCCCAGGGTTCAAGGGAAAAGACCACTTCTGCACGCTACGCTACAACCAGAGCGGATTCAAGATCGAGAGGGACCAGATCTGGTTCTCCCACTTCTACAACACGGTGCCACTGATCTTCGCCCTACCCGCTGGTTCTCAGTTCATCAACGTCAAACAGGTTGATCTCTTCTACGACGACATCAAGAGCGCGTACTATGTATCGATCGTTCATGAGGTCCAGCCGGCGCAGGAGTACCGTGACAACGGGCTCTACCAGGCGTTTGACCTCGGGGTGACCCAGCACGTCGGGGTGAACAGTCACGGGAAGTTCATTGGGTTTTCTGTGGCTCGCCCGGACAAGTACTGGAAAACCCCGATCGCTGAGTTGCAGGCCCGGCGAGACCACTGTAAGAAGAAGAGTCGAAAGTGGCAGAAGCTGAACCGGCTCAAGCGGAAGTGTGAACGAAAACAGGGCAACCAGATCAAAGATTTCCAGCACAAATTGAGCAAGAAAATCGTTGAGAACACTCGCGCTAACACGATCCTCGTTGGGGATCTGAGCGTGAAGCAGATGCCCCGGTCCCGGCAGGCGACCCCGGGGCTCAACCGCGCCACCCAGAACACGGGACACCTGTCGCGGTTCATCAGATTTTTGACCTACAAGGCAACCCTTGCAGGTAAGAGAGTAATAAAAATCGATGAACAGAACACGACAAAAGCCTGTTGTGTCTGCGGGGCGCTTCACGACATGCCGCTCTGGAAGCGAGTTATAGAATGTGAGTGCGGGAACACCATGGATCGAGACCGGAACAGTGCGGTCAATATCATGGTACGGTTCCTATCACAGAATGCCCTGCGAACGGGCTACCGGCAGTTCGCCGATAATCTGCGACAAACAGGTCTGGAAATTCCAGTACACTCGCAGGAAGCCCCCTGCGTAGGCGGGGGTAGTTCGCGGATTTGGGTAGTACCATAGGAATTGTCAACGATCTACGGCCTGAGGAGGATGGGTGGGCCGGGTCGGCAGCGGGAGCGTGAAGCGATCTATGACCCCAGACGTTTTTTTGGGATCCGAACTATTCGATCTACACGCATCTTTCGGGCATGACCGTTACCTCCTACCGGCAGGAAGGTGGCAATGACGATGGTCTTCATCTGGCGCATAGATAACGGCAAACTTGCAGAGGGATGGGAAGTCGATGAGGACCGGGATTTCCTCAAACAACCGGGCGTCATCGAATACACGGAAAAAGGAAAGAAACTCTTTCCGGGAGATGCCAGGTAGTGAATGTATCGGCCAGGCAGGTTTCCTGCCCGAGCCTGCACCCGGCAAGCATCAAGGCCTATATGGTTTTGGGGAGGAAGAGTGATCATGGGAACCCCGGAGGGGCAGGTCACGAACAGGGATGTCGCCGAACGGCTCGCGTTGATGGCCCGCCTCCTCGGGATCGCGGGGGAGGACCGGTACCGGATCGCTGCCTACGAACGGGCGGCGCGGCAGATCGACCGCCTCTCCCTCCCGGTCGCCGGGCTCGACGGGGAGGAGCTCACCCGTATCCCGGGGATCGGAGAGAGGATTGCCGGGCAGATCCGCGAGATCGCCGCCACCGGAACGTTCGGGGAACTGAAAGATCTCCAGGCGGCCATACCCGGATCGGTCGTCGAACTGCTCGGCGTTGCCGGGGTGGGGCCGAAGACGCTCCACGTTCTCTACGGGGAACTCGGCATCCGGACACTGGACGACCTGGAGCAGGCGGTGAAGGGGCATCGCCTCAGGGCGCTCTCCGGGTTCGGGGCAAAGAAGGAGGAGGCGATCAGGCGGGGCATCGAGCAGTTCCGGAAGAGGTCGAACCGGATGACCCGCCCGCAGGCCGACGCGGTGCTCGCGGCCCTGCCGGACGGCCGGTACATGGTTGCGGGGAGTTACCGGCGGGGATCGAGCACCGTGGGCAGGCTTGCGATCGTCGTTGCCGGGAATGGAAGCGCCGCTGGAGACCGCATACCCACCGACGCCGTGGTGGACGTCCGGTTCGCCGAGCCCGGCCGGTGCGGCACCGCGCTCCTCTGCGCCACCGGCTCGGCCGGGTTCCTGGAGAGGCTCGGGCAGGTGGCGGCGCGACAGGGCTACCGGCTCACGCCCGACGGTCTTGTGGAGACCGCAAACGGGCGATTACAGGAGTTCGCAAGCGAGGAGGAGGTCTTTTCGTTCCTCGGGATGGAGACGGTTCCGCCGGAGCTGCGCGAGGACCGGGGCGAGATCGAACTCGCTCTCCGGCACGCCCTCCCCGACCTCGTCGATCTCTCAGACGTGCGGGGCGATCTCCACGCCCACACCACGTGGAGCGACGGCCGCCAGTCGCTCGAAGACGTAGCGGAGGCGGGGGAGAGAAGGGGCTACGAGTACATCGTGATCACCGACCACTCGTCAAGGGTGCGGCCCGAGGCCCTTCTAAAACAGCAGGCCGAGATCGAGCGCGTCAACCGGCGGCACGACTGCCGGCTCCTTGCCGGGAGCGAGGTGGACATCAAAAGCGACGGCAGCCTCGGGTACGAGAACAGGGTTCTTGCCGACCTCGACCTGGTGATCGCCTCGGTGCACTCGGGGTTCTCCCAGGACCAGGACGTCCTGACCCGGCGCATCCTCACCGCGATGGAGAACGAGCACGTCGATATCGTCGGTCACCCCACCGGCCGCCTGCTCGGCCGGAGACCGCCGTATGCCGTCGACCTCGAGCGCGTTATCGCACACGCGGCGGCGACGGGGACGGCTCTCGAGATCAATGCATCGCCCCACCGGCTCGATCTTGAGGATATTTATATCCGGCAGGCCAAGAAGGAAGGAGTGAAACTGGCTGCAGGGACGGATGCCCATAGGAACGGCGAATTTGCAAACATGCGTTACGGTATTCTACTGGCACGCCGGGGCTGGTGCACCCCGGACGACGTCCTGAACACCCTTTCTCTATCCGCGCTGCTGGAGTGGACGTCATGATCTACCGGTTCTACGAGAAGATCCTCCTCCGCGATCTCAGGACGCTCCCCGAGCACGTCTGCTTCATGATCACCGAGCAGGACATGCTCGATGCTCCCGGCAACCTCTCCCGTGCCGCCGGGTGGTGCCGCGACCTCGGGATCAAGAGTGCCACGTTCCACATCAGCACCGCCGACCCCGCCCGGCTGGAACGCTGCCTCCCGCGGATTCGCGAGGTATCCTCAATCGCGCGCCTGACCCTGCACTACCGCGACGAGAAGGAGGTCAGCGGCGAAGGCATGGACGTGACGGTGGCGATCGGCAAGAGCGGCAGGGAGGAGATCGCCGGGTGCGTGCGAAGGATGGCCGAGGACGGAGTAGATCCGGAATCGGTCGACGAAGACCTGCTGGAGTCATACCTCACCTTCAAGTACGAGCCCGATCTCGTCATCAAGACCGGCGGCGACCACCTCACCGATTTTCTCATCTGGCAGTCGGTCTACTCCGAACTCTTCTTCCTCGACGTCAACTGGGCGCTGCTCAGAAAAGTGGATTTCCTCCGAGCGCTCCGGGACTTCCAGTCGAGAGCGCGGCGGTTCGGGAAGTAAGCCGGCGATAGAGGCCGGTAACAAAGTCTCGCGCGAAGCCGCGAAGTGCGACGGTTCGTAGAACCGGAGCATGAGAAGCCATCAGGCTTCGAAGGGGAGTTGCTCTCAGATAAACCGAACTTCGCGTTCTTCGCGGCTTCGCGTGAGGCAACATACAAGGATAATAGCAGAGTCTCACGCGAAGAACGACTTCCTCTTTGGGGAAGGAGTTTGAGAAGCCGTAGGCTTCGAGCCGCGAAGTCCGAGATGTAAGTATAGCAACTTCCTGCGGGGAAGTCGCACATCGCGTGAAGCCACGTCGGCGTGGAGGTAACCGTCAGCCCCCCCGGGCAACGCGCTCCTTGAGCCGCATGCGCTGGTCGTAGACCCGCATCGCCCGCAGAAGGTCGATCTTCCTGAACGCCGGCCAGTAGGGGGCGCAGAAGTAGACGGCCGACTCATGGCCGTTCGCGAGCCAGGGGAGGAAGTTCGAGGTCCGGTAATCGTTGCCGGTACGGATGATCAGGTCGACAGGAGGGATGGGCGCTCCCCGGTTGAGGTGGGCCTCAACGGTCGCGGGGTCGATGGCCGCCGGGTCGATGGCGCCATCCCTGACCTCGTCGAGGATCGACCGGGCGGCGTGCACGATCTCGTTCCGGCCGCCGTAGGCGAGCGCGATGTTGATGAAGTAATCGTTGTAGTGCCGGGTCGCCTCCTCCGCCGCATCGATGGTTGCAAGGAGTTCGCCGGGGAGGAGGGATCGATCGCCGATCATCTGCACCCGGATATGGTTTTTGTGTACCCGCTCATCCTTCATGACCGCAACGAACTTCTCCCGGAAGAGGCGAAAGAGCGATTCGAGCTCGCTGCTATCCCTCCGGAAGTTCTCCGTGGAGAAGGTGTAGAGCGTGATGTGCTGCACGCCGAGGTCGCACGCCCAGTCGAGGACCTGCTCGGTCGCATCCGCCCCGAGCCGGTGGCCGACCGCTGTATCGAGCCCCTGTTCCCGGGCATACCGGCGGTTCCCGTCCTGGATCACCGCGACATGCCGGGGGACGTGCTTCACCTGCCACTTCAGGTAACGCTCGTAGAGAGGT
This sequence comes from Methanoculleus chikugoensis, assembly GCF_019669965.1. Lineage (NCBI taxonomy): Archaea > Methanobacteriati > Methanobacteriota > Methanomicrobia > Methanomicrobiales > Methanomicrobiaceae > Methanoculleus > Methanoculleus chikugoensis. The sequence goes on from NZ_AP019781.1 coordinate 2,073,318, forward strand.
TCGATCCCCGATCGCAACATCAGAGCGGCGTCACCTCGACCACCATGCCGCCGTTCGGGTAGCGCTCGACGACATACTTCTTCCCCGGCAGCCCGGCGCCGTGTTCGGTGAGCACCCACCACGCCATCTCGATCCGCCCCTCAAAAACTGCATACTCATCGTCATCGAGACCCTCCAGGAATCCGTCGACGGCACCTTCCGGCTCGAGCACCCCGTAGACAACGGTTCCGTCATCCGTCACCTCCTCGAACGGACGCGCAGTGTTGGCAGCGATCCGCTTTAACCGTTCCCGTAGCTGGACCGAGTCCTTGAAGACCGACGAGCAGAAGTGAACTTTCGGGTCGCCGGTGAGTCTCTCCGCCCACTGGCGGGCACCCTTCACGGCGTTGTGCATCCCGTCGTCGAGTTCGAGCCCGCGGTCGCGCATGGCGGCGGCGCAGGTCTCGCCCCACTCCAGCTCGTTGATGTTGAGGAAGTCGAAGAGCGGGAGGGCGGCGGCAAGATCCTCGATCCCCGGGAGCGCCGGCACCTCGATGCCGACAAGGAAGCCCATCTTCCGGGCGAGGGCGGCGGATCGGGCAAAATCGGTCTCGATAATCTGCGGCCAGACCTCATGAGGCGGGTGGAGCCGGATCTCGTCGACCAGCCCCTGCAGGCGCCGGAGCACGGCTTCGTCCGGCGCAAGGCCGGTGTAGAGGTGGATCTGGTGATCCGGGCCGAAGCGCTCCTTGAGAGCGTGGCAGTACTCCACCACCCGGTCGAGTTCGAGGAGCGGTTCGCCGCCGGTGACGCCGGTCCCGAGAGCGCTCATGCTCTCCGCAACCTCGATGGCCTCGGACGGCGACGAGACCTGCCGTTCGTTTGCAAAGACCACGTCCCGGCCTTTTCGCTCACGTGAAAGCGGACAGTACCAGCAGGTGCGGCGACACCGGCCGGTCACAAAGAGGACCATCTTCGCTCCCTGGTGGCAGAGGACGCACCCCGGCGAGAGGAACTGCCCGCCGGGGGGTACTCCCGACTCCTGCGGCATAGTTACAGCATGTATGGGGCGGCGGAAGTGAAAAGGTTTGACGGTACAGGGAGAGAAACGGGGGAGAGGCAGGCAGGCCGGTAAGTGGCTGTGCTGGAGATGGTTTCCGGTTTTCCCGCCGGAACGAGCGTGGTACCGAGCAACAACTAGATATAGGCTCCGTGCAGAGAATTACCCTGGCTATGCCGCTGTGCGCACGTGATGACGGTCTCTCGGAGGTCGTCGGTTTTGTCCTGATCCTCGCCCTGATCGTCGTAGCGCTCTCGCTCTATCAGATCTACGGGGTTCCGGCGGCCGGGAGGGAGAACGAGATTGCGCACATGAACCAGGTGAAAGACCGGTTCATCGATTATAAGATTGTTCTGGACTCACTCTGGCTGAACAACAGGAACGGTGTCCTCCTCTCGACAGCCTTCGACCTCGGGACGGGGGCGGGAGCGACCGGGGGCAGCGCCTTCGCGCTCCCCATCCTCACCCCCGCGGGTTCGGGGGGAACGGTCTCGGCGAAGAGCGGGGGAGCGAACCTGACGATTGCGCCCGAGGGGAAGGACCCGGTGACCATCCCCCTCGGGAGCCTCTCCTACACCTCCTCGAACCGCTACTGGGTCGACCAGACCTGGACCTACCAGATGGGCGCGGTCTTCCTCTCCCAGGACGGGGGGACGACGGTCCGGGTCGGGCCGTCGATTGCGGCGGCGAAGACGGCGGATGAGAACATCACCCTCACCGTAGCCCCGATCAGCCTCGAGGGTTCGGCCGGGATTGCGGGGTCGGGGCCGGTGCGGGTCGAGACCCGGATGCGCTGGAGCGACCCCTCCTCCCTCAGCGGGACCTACGACCGGGTGAACCTGACCGTCGATGCCGGCGATCCGGCGACGGCCCGGGCCTGGAAGAGGGCGTTCGACGAGGTCCGGCAGAGGGCGATTGAGGAGAGCGTCGAACCTTCATGGCTATCGACCGGACAGAGCGGGAATACGGCCACGCTCACCGTCCAGCCGGAGAAGAAGGTGTTCCTCACCGTGTACCCGGCGAACTACACGGTCTCGATCTACAACGCGGCGTCCCTGATGGAGTGATGGGTGTGAGACGGCATCGTAGTGAAGAAGGAGTCTCCGAGCTGGTCGGAGCCATGCTCCTGCTCGGCCTGACCGTCATCGGCGTCGCGCTCGTGGGGATCGTCTTTCTCTCCGCCCCCCAGCCGGACGCGATCCCCCGGGCGGCCATCGCCGCGGGAGTTAACGAGACCGGCAGCCTCGTCCTCGTCCACGATGGGGGCGATCCCCTGAAAGCAGGCGACTACCGGATCTACGTCGATACCGGGAGCGGGCTTGTGGACGGGACCGATACATTCACCGGACTCAAAGACGGCGCGTGGTCGGTGGGGGGGAGCCTCGTCCACAACGGTCCAACACCGGAGCGGGTGGTCGTGACCGCGGTCTCGGGGGGCAGCGAGACGATCCTTGCAGAACCGGAGTTCCGGGGCGGGAACGGGAGGTTCTCCCCCGACCCGGTGGGACCGGGGGTGGCGCCGGTGGTGACAGTGACTCCGACTCCAACACCCGAAGATGTGATTATTAATCTTCCCAAAATAAATGAAAGTTTAATAGCCCTACCAAAAAAAGCGACGATAGATGCGACGATAACATTGGAACAGGCGAGCTATGCCCACATAACCCTCTACAACTATGACGCTGTGAAGCGTGGAGAGAATAATCCAAAAATAACAGTTGCAATGATGACTTCTGAAGCGCTCGGAGATCTCTATACCTCCGAAGAGATTAATCTCAACGGTTTCACAACCGGCGATCATCCCAATGATCGCATAGCAGTGGTGATCATCATCTATGACAGTAACGACGACCCCCTCATGTCCATAACAACGATGGGTGTTGTCCAGAGCGCGCATTGAAATGCCCAACGACACCGCCGCCTCCGATCTCATCGCCGTCATGACTCTCATCGCCGTCTTCGTGACGGCGGTGGCGATCCTCGGGGTGACGCTCCTCTCCAGCCCCTCCGGCGACGCGGCGCCCGCGATGCTTGCCCGCAGTGTTGTGGGAGAGGACGGCAAACTCTCCATCCGCCACGACGGCGGCGACCCCCTCGAATGGGAACACTTTGCGATCATCGTCGACGGCGTCGACCGGACGGAGGAGTTCAGCCTCGTCGATACCTCAGGGAACGAACACAGCACCTGGACGTCGTGGGGAACCGGGGAGGCCCTCGTCCTCAGTGGTGTGCCCGAGGACGCCCACATCCAGATCGTCGCCGGGGGCGTGAGCCGCACCGGCAGTGAATGGCTCCTCCACGAAGTCGGGAGCGGCTCGGCGGTCGGGCCAACGGTAACGGCAACGACGGTGCCCACCACAATACCCACCACAATACCCACCACAATACCCACCACAATACCGACGACTGAACCGACACAGGTGCCCCTTGTCGCCGGCTTCACCGCCGACCCCACATCCGGCCCCGCTCCCCTCCGGGTACAGTTCACCGACGCCTCCGCGGGAGGGGCGACCTCGTGGTCCTGGAACTTCGGCGACGGCGGCACGTCGACCGAACGAAACCCGGCGCACACGTATACGGACGAAGGGATCTATACCGTCACGCTGACGGTCAAAAACGCCAAAGACAGCGATACGGTGACGAAGACGGGGTACATCATCGTTACGGAGGAGCACGTCTCCCGGCTTGAGGTGAATTCGGTCCGGCAGGCGCTCATATTCTTCTGGTGGAACGTCCCGGTCAACGGGATCGGCATCGATTATTCCGGAGACCTCGGAACGGGATCGGACGAGACGCCGTTCGTCCTCAGCAGAACCGATTCGGACGACTCCGGCTTCAGGGTCACGCTGACGGCGCCTGATAGCATAGGATTCTGGCCTCTGTTATGGTACTTCGAAAGGTGGCAGGTCGGCGAAACGTGGTATGGGAGCAGGACAATCAATGTCCCGGTTGCCGATGATGAGAGCCTGACAGCCACGGCGCATTACAGTTTCTGGCTCTAGGGAGCAGAACCGTGCCGGGCAGAAGGGGAAGACGGAAAAGAGGGAATCCCGCGGCCGGTCAATAAGCCCGCCTACACCAGGTCTTGCGGTTCCCTCACCCTTCCTTCGTCCACCAGCTCCGTGTAATCGTCGAACCAGTAGGCCTCCGGGTTGCTCTTATAGACCATGAACCGGCCGAGATCCTCCGGGTCTGCCGCCTGGTTGTACTTGAAGTAGGTGTGCCGGTCCGTCTTCCCGAGCACCTCGATCTTCCCCGTCGCGTGGGACATCACGAACCGGGCCCGCTTCGCAAGCCCCGAACAGATCGTGCGGGCCTGCTCGAATATCCGGTAGGACTCCTCCACCGGCACCGCGAACGTCCTGTTGCCGATTGACGGACGGCACTGGAAGACATAGTAGGGGTTCGCGCCGATGAACGAGAGTTTGTCGAAGAGCGCCGCAAGCACCCCCGGGTCGTCGTTGATGCCGCGGATGAGCGGCGTCTGGTTCATCACGACCGCTCCCGCGTCCTGCAGGAGAGCGACCGCCCGGCACGCGGCATCGGTCAGTTCCCTCGGGTGGTTGAACTGCGCCATGATGTAGATACGCTTCTCGTCCATGCTGTAGTCCCGGATCATGTCCAGCAGCGTCGGATCGTTGATGATCCGGAAGGGATTGTATGCAGGCATCTTCGTGCCGATCCGGATGATCCCGACGTGATCGATCTCGCGGATCTGCCGGACGATATCGAGCAGCCGGCCGGTCTCGAGGAAGAGAGGATCGCCCCCCGTAAGGAGGACGTTCGTGATCTCCGGATGGTCCCGGATGTAGGCAAGCCCCGTGGAGATCTCCTTATTCACCTCGCGCGCCTCCTCGATGAAGAGGCGCTTGCGGAAACAGTAGCGGCAGAGGCCGCCGCAGATGTCGCTCACGAGCAGGAGAGCGGTTTCACGATATTTATGCTGCAGCCCCGGAGCCTGAGTGTACCGGTGCTCCGACGACGGGTCGAGATGCCCCCAGGGCTCAAGCTCCTCGACGGTCGGCACAATCAGCCGACGGATAGGGTCGGCGGGGTCATCCCAGTCGATCAGCGAGAGATAATAGTCGTTCGCACGGAATGCGAAGTGGTCGGTCACCTCCGCGAGGCGGGCGCGCTCCTCCGGACCGATACCGGGAACCGAATCGAGCGATGAGACATAGATCGGGTTTTTGGTGCTCCCGATCGCGTTTTGGATATCGTATGTCGTGTTCATGGAGTACCTCCCAGCCGACACTCTCCAGTGCAGGATACAATCCGCTAACAGCCGGGGACAGGTGCACGAGAGCAGAGATCGTGAATGAAATCCGATCTACGCAAAGGTTCATGAGAGTTTCATGTTCTCATGCAGGAAACCGTCGCTCCGACATGCGTCATTGAGTGTCGGATTACGTGTTGCAACTCAAAAGGGTTCTGAGGATATTTATATTTTCGGTTGGGGGAAGAATGTTGCAGAAGCAGCACCCGCCCCCCTATTTAATGCCGGGGATATCGCATCACTTCTTTTTCCGGGCCATGGAGAGGATATCCACAACGTATTTTCCTTCCTTCTCCAGTCCAACGACGACCTCGTCCGACCGGGCCAGCTTATCGATGTTCAGTTCGTATGAACCCGGACCGAGGATGCGGATGCTCTCGATACGCTCGAATACCTCGATCTCCTCTTTTTTCCGGAGGTCCGGCTTGACCTCAAGCACTTCCTCGCCCGTCTCCCGGGCGATCTCATCGATGGTCTTCTCTTTCAGCACGTCATCGTGCCGTTCGGCCTCACGGATGTAGAGAAACTTCTTCCCGCCGCAACTCGGGCATCCTTTCAGAATCTTCGTCGAACCGTCTTCGAACTCTCTCCCGCATTGTGTGCACTTGTGAGGCATCTCTTCACTCCCGGTATCCGTTCATCTCGACGAGGAGACCCATGCACTGATGAGATCCTTCTCCTTCTTGAGCGTCTTGAGCTGGTTCGCCGGCCCGATCACGGTCAGGCGAGTCTCGGAGCGTTTCCCGCCGAGAAGTTTCGCCAGGAACCCGCCCTGGGCATCCCTGATGGGATAGGTCTCCATCTCGATCCCGGAGAACCCGTCCGGCGCGATCTCCCGCATCGTGATCTCAATAAGCTTGCTCTGCTCGTCCGGCGCGAGGCCCTTCTCCAGGATGACGATGTTTCCTTCCATCACGTCATCGAGGATCAGGCGGATCTTCTCCATCGACGTGAGGCGATCGAGACGTTCCGCAGAGATCAGGTCGATTTGTACACCCTGTATCATCTCCATCACCCGAAATACGTCGTCATCTTCTCGTACAACTCATCCACGTTGTTCCCTTCAAGACCCGATATGGAGATCACCGGGTGCTGGGGGAACGCACTCTTGATCCGCGCGGCGGACGCATCGGGGAGATCGTTCTTATTTGCGACGATCACGACCGGGAGTTTCCGGCTCTCGATGATCCCGATGAGCATGATGTTCACCTGCTGGAACGGGTCCTGCGTGGAATCGAGCATATAGATGACGCCGTCGATATCCTCGCGGAGCCAGTGCATCGCCTCGGCAACGCCCTCGGTCGCCTCCCGGGCCCGCTTGACCGCCTCCTCCTTCTCGATGCCGTACTCGACAAACTCGTTGTAGTCGATCTTGGTCGTCACGCCCGGGGTATCGACGATGTCGATGGTGACCGAACTGCCATTCTGTCCCGTGATGGTGATATCCTCTTTGCGCCGGACGCGCCGGGTTTCGTGAGGCACCTCGCTGACCGGGCCGACCGCATCGCCGACCCAATCCCGCACAATCCGGTTCGCAAGCGTGGTCTTGCCGGCATTGGGAGGGCCGTAGATCCCGATGCGGCAGGTTCGCTTCTTAAAGAGCGCCTTCAACAGCCCCGAGATCTTTCTTTTCGTACGAACTAAGAACGTCATTAAGCTCCCTCAGGTAGGCAGAATTTGCCTATACTTAAGTGAGTTGTGGCACTCACAAATAAATATAATTATATGTTCCGTCCGGCATATTCTCGTCATTTTGCAGACAAACAACTTTCCCGGTGCGAGAGAATTCTTTTATACTGTTGAAACGTAGATAGACTTGCACCTGGAAAATCGGCTCTAATTGCGACCAGATTAGGAGAATTCCATGATGAATAATAGTGATACCATCCATTTCGAGACACGCATACCGGTCAGGGAGGTCATGCAGAGCCATCCGACGACCATCGATGTCGGGGAGACTGTCGCCCGGGCGGCGCAGATCATGTGCCGCGACGAGGTCGGGAGTTGTATTGTGCTGCAGAGCAACCTGCCTACCGGGATCGTCACGGAGGAAGATATCAACTGCAAAGTCGTGGCTAAAGACTTGAAACCGGGTGAAATTCACGTCAGCGAGATCATGAGCACGCCCCTGATCACGATCGGCGCCGAGAAGCTGGTCGGGGACGCCGCGGCAATGATGGTGAAGCACCGTGTCCGCAGGCTCCCCGTCGTCGAAGACCAGATGGTCATCGGGATCGTGACAGTTCGGGACATCCTCACCGTCGCGGCCGAAGTGAACGAACTCCTCGCGGATCTCATCGAGATCAACCGCGAAGAGGTGTACGCCATGGGGGTATGCGACCGGTGCGGGAACATCTCCGACGACTTATCAAGGGTCGACAACCTTATGCTCTGCCCCGCCTGTCGGGAGGAGGAGCAGTTGCTATGAAGGTGGCCTCAGACCTGATGGTGGATATCCCCACCCTGCATTACGACGATTACGTCACAAAAGCACGGAGCATCCTCAGGGACGACGTCTTTCGTGAGGTCTACGTCGTGGACGAGAAGAACCGTCTGCGAGGTTATCTCGACATCTCCGACGTCCTGCGAGTCATGGACACCAAGTCGAACGTCACGATCAAAGGGTTCGTCCGGGAGGCCGCTCAGGCCGCCCCGGATACCCCCCTTGCGGAGACAGGCATCGCTATCATGAACGCCCGCACAAACAGCGCTGCGGTGGTCAACGAAGACGGCGTATACCAGGGAGGGGTGCTCTTCTCCGAACTCTTCCCCGTCCTGATCTCGCGCCGCACCATCCCCGGCAGGGTCGAGGACGCCATGTCGCGAGAACCCGTCACCTGCACGCCGGACGAGCCCATACACCGCATCTACAGCCTGATCGTCACGAGCGGGTTTACCGCGTTTCCGGTGGTGCAGAAGAATGAGGCTATCGGCGTAGTCTCCCGCCGGGATCTCCTGCGCGCCGGGAGTGTCCGCATATCGGTGAAGAACCAGGCAGACACCACCGTCGAGCGGGTGATGACGACACCCGTCATCTCGGTGGCGCCGGACGACACGATAGCAACGGCAAGCCGGCTGATGGTCGAACACGACATCAGCATGCTCCCGGTCATCGACGAGAAGAAGCGGCTCGTCGGCGTTATCGACCGGCATGACGTCCTCAGCGGCCGTTTGCCCTGAGAGCAGTTCCAGACCCTATAATTTCAGAGGAGTGATACGATGCAACCCAACTCGAATAACTCGGATAAGAAACCGGCCGACAGGCTCCTGAAGATGCCCGGAAAACGCGAACGCGGGCCGGTCGACTTCAAGACAAAGATTGCCGAGCATGAAGGCGAGATCATGGCGATCGCCACAAGGGATGTCGTCGTGGCGCAGCAGACGACCACGATCATCCAGGCGGTCGAGATCATGACCCGGGAAGGGTTCCGCAGGCTGCCGGTCGTCGATCCCGGAACGCGCCACCTCCGGGGGATCGTGACCGTCGGCGACATCATCAACTTCATGGGCGGCGGCGACAAGTTCAACCTCGTGCAGGTGAAGCACGGGGGGAACTTCCTCGCGGCCATCAACGAGGGGCTCCGCGAGATCATGACGCCGCACCTGGTCACGATGCCCGTGACCGGAGCCATCGCCGACGCGGTCGATATCATCGTCAACAAAAATATCGGCGGGATCCCCATCACCGACGCGGAAGGAGAACTGAAGGGCATCGTGACCGAGCGCGACGTGATGAAGGTGCTCGCCACGGAGAACTCGGGCCGCAAGGCGGAGGATATCATGAACTCGTCGGTACGCGTCACCGGCCCCGACACACCGATCGGCAAGGTCTGCCGGGAGATGGTGAAATGCCGGTTCAGGCGCTTTCCGGTTGTTGCCGACGACGTCCTCTGCGGGATCGTCACCGCCACCGATATCATGAGTTATCTCGGGAAGGGCAAGGCGTTCGAGCAGCTGACGACCGGGGACTCCATCGAGGTCATGGGGGTGCCGGTGCGCTCGCTCCTCTCCGGGGAACTGCACACCATCACGCCCGACCGGAACATCCACGAGATCGCCCTCGAGATGATCCGGCGGCGTGTCGGGGCGCTCCCGGTCATCGAGGACTCGCACCTTGTCGGCCTCGTTACGGAATACGACCTTGTGAAAGCATTTTCTGAGGAGTGATGCGAAGATGCGTGCCATTGATGTGATGGCATCTCCGGTGTACGTCGTTGCGCCGGGGGATAATGTCGCCTATGCGCGAAACCTCATGCTCAAACACCGGGTGTCGCGGTTGCCCGTCATGGAAGGGGACGAACTCCGGGGTATCCTCACCAAGAAGGATATCGCATACCGGCTCAGGCAGACGGAACCGATGTGGCGGAGGCGCCCGATCGACCGGATTCCGGTCAGTATCCTGATGGCGCCCGAACCGATCACGATAGCGCCACAGACCGGCATCCGCGAGATCGCGGCCATCATGCTCGATAAGGACATCTCCGGGATTCCCGTCGTCGAAGAGGGCAGGGTGAGCGGCATCGTCACCAAACTGGATGTGATGCGGTCGGCCCATATCCGCGGGCTCACCGCAAAGGTCAGCGATATCATGGAGGATGCGGTCACGGTGAACCGGTATCACTCGCTGGACCACGTCATCGACACGATAAAGGGAAAAAACGATAAACTTATTGTCGTCAACGACAATGGAAGCCTTGCCGGCATAATTACCGAGAGTAACCTCGCATTTTACGAGTATCTGGACGAACGGATGAACCTGCCCAGGAAGGATGTTACTCACCTCAGGAAGGAGGCGCCGGCGGGGCAGAAACGCTTCAGATACGTCGTTGAGGTATCGGCAGTTGCGGAAGACATCATGAGCCGCCCGGTCATCACCGTATCCCCCGATGCATCCCTCCAGGATGCCGTCGGGCTGATGCTGGAGAACCAGATCAACAGCCTCGCAGTCGTGGAGGACGGCGATATCCGGGGTATGCTCAAGAGAGATGATATCATCAAGGAAGTGGCAAAATGAGCGACAGATTTCAGGTACTTGTCAAAGACGTGATGGCAAAACCGATCACCATCGCGAAGTCCGCCTTTGTCAGCGAAGCGCTCGATAAGATGCTCGGTGAGGGCGTCGATCCGCTGATCGTGACCAACAACGGCACGGTCATCGGAACGACGTCCCGCGCGGCAATCGCCGAGACGCTCGGGAGCAGGAAGACCCAGGCGCTGAAGGCCACATCCATTCATGTCGCGAACACGGTCGAGGAGAACTTCACCTCCGCGTATCCGGACCAGAGCATCGACGTTCTGGTGCCGCTGCTCCAGCACTACAAGCTGGTGGTGGTCTTCGACGCCGAGCACCGCCTTATCGGGCAGGTGACGGCGGGCGATCTCCTGAAGGTGCTCCGCCCGGCGGGTGGCACCCTCGACGTCATGGAACCGGCGCACACCATCCAGAGCGAGGAGCGCGCCGTCCACCTCCGCCGCAGGATGCTTGACGGCGAGATCGACCGCTTCATCGTCGAAGACGGAGACGCCGTCCTCGGTATCGTCACGGAGACCGATGTCGCAAAGGCGCTCCACGCGATCAAGGATCTCGTGGAGGATACCCGGCAGGAGTACCGGATCAGGAACCTGCTCGTGCGGGACATCATGACCACGCCCCTGATCTCAATGGACGCGAATACGGACGTCTCCGACGTCATCGACCTGATGCTCAAGAAGAACATCAGTTCCGTCCCGATCAATCGGAACGGCAGGATCGCGGGCGTCGTGACCCGGAACTCGCTCGTGCAGGCCCTGTGAAGGGCCGGATACTACTACCACTTTTTTTGCGGGCGGCGGGGCGGCCGCGGGGATTTTTGGGAACGAGAACGGCATATTCTGTAGTCGTAACCCTGCCCGGGGGGCGGGGCGATGGGAAACCGTGTGCGATTCTTCGCCAGCGTCTCCCAGCCGGTGAACCAGGGGTGTCGCCACCGGGGGTGGTGGGGCATCCTCCCTCCTCTGCCTTTACCTATCCGCGATTCCTGTAGCCCCCACCCCGCCCGCGCTTCGCGCTCCTCAACCGCACCTGCGGCGCTCGAACTCCTGCCGTTCCGGCAGTCGTTCCCCGCCCGCAAGGGGCGGGGGCAGTGCGTGGGGATAGCCGGCGGGAAGCCGTGCACGGTTCTTCCCCGGGTTCTCACCCATGCAGTGGACCATGGGGGTATCGCCACTGGGGGAGGGGCTGACGGGGAGTGCGATGTTCCGTAGGAACGGAGCTCGAGCACCCGAAGGGTGCGGAGTGCGAGCGCAGCGAGCTTGAGCACCGTTAGGTGCGAGGGGGGGCGTGCCCCCTCCCCTGTCTCTATTGCGTAAGGTCCTCCTTTGTAGCCCCCACCCACTCCTCCCGACCCGCCACAATGACAGCCCAAAAACCTCCATCCGCCCCCTCCATCGGGTCGGCACCAACCATTAATAGGCCACAATCCGAAATGATATCACGATATTTCCATGAAACCAACGCAGCCAGTCAAACCAACCAGCAATATAACGGCCCTCCTTCTATCCATGAGCCAGACCGGCTTTCAGGGGAGAAAACTCGGGGAGTCGCTCGGCGTCTGGACCAGGATGGTCTCGGATCCGGACTGCACGATATTCATGGGACTTTCGGGCGCGATGATCCCCGCAGGCATGCAGAACGTGCTCATCGAACTCGTCAAACACCGTTACGTTGACGTCATCGTCTCGACGGGCGCGAACATCTTCCACGACACCTGCGAGCACCTCGGCGTCCGGCACTATCTCGGCCACCACCACGCAGACGACGAAGCGCTCTTTGCGGAGGGGATCGACCGGATCTACGACGTCTTCGCCTACGAAGAGGAGTTCCGGAGCATCGACGCGGAGATCGCCCGGTTCGCCGACGAGATAGCACCGTTCCGGGGCTCCTCACGGGAGTTCATCCGCCGCCTCGGGAACTGGCTCCGCGAACGGCGGCCGGAAGGCCGGTCGCTCGTCGCCACCTGCGCCGAATACGGTGTCCCGATCTTCATCCCCGCCCTCTGCGACTCGTCCATCGGGATCGGCCTCGTGATGGCACGCCGGCGCGGGGTCGACGTCGATATCGACCAGCTCGCCGACACCGACGAGATCACCCGCATGGTCGAGGACGCGAAGAAGACCGGCGTCATCTACGTCGGCGGCGGCGTCCCGAAGAACTTTATCCAGCAGACCCAGGTCATCGCGTCGATCCACGACCAGAACCTCGGCGGGCACGCCTACGCCATCCAGTACACCACCGACGCCCCCCACTGGGGCGGCCTCTCCGGGTGCACGTTCGAGGAGGCGATCAGCTGGGGCAAGGAGGCGCCCGAGTCCCCTCGCGTCCAGTGCTTCTGCGACGCGACGATCGCGCTTCCCATCGTCGCATCGGGGCTGATCGGGAGCGGAGTCGAGCGCGCCCGCCAGGCGCCCCGGCAGTAATCGGAGTGGATGCCCGGGCTCACGCAAGTCAACAGGAGACAATAATGAAGTCTCACGCGAAGAACGCGAAGTCTGGTGTCTGAGTGCTTGCTTCGCGTTCTTCGCACCTACGGTGTTCAAGCTCCTGCCCTTCGGCCCATCGCTCTTCGCGGCTTCGCGTGCGACAGCGGTATAGGAACGTGCATGGAACCCATTTGTATTGACTCTCGCGGAGACCGGGACCGCCCGCCACCCCGGCCTCAGACCACCACAATTATTATTAATCAATGGGGCCAAAATTAGTAGGCACAAGTCATAGAATGCTGTGTCTGGAGCAGCACATCGCGTGTTGCGAGTGTCGAAAGATGCGAAGTTCTATGTTGAGGTAGCCAAGCCTGGTATGGCGCAGGTTTGCTAAACCTGTGTCCCCCTGGGACTCGAGGGTTCAAATCCCTCCCTCAGCGCTTTCACCGACAACGTCGATGATGAGGCGATCACATGGATGAAGAAGAGATAAAGTACTTTGTTCGAGTCAGAAACACTGATCTCGACGGCACCAAGTCAGTGCAGATCGCACTGACCGGGATCAAGGGCATTGGTCCGCACACGTCGCGCACCATCACCGCCCTTGCCAACGTGGATCCCCGTGCCGTGCTCGGCAAACTCGACGACGAATCGGTCGAGCGGATCGCGAACGCCGTCGACACCTACACGGAACAGGTGCCCGACTGGATGGTCAACCGCCAGAAAGACGTCTACACCGGAGAGGTCCGCCACCTGCTCGGGACCGATCTCACCATGATGAACGACGACGACGTCAACCGCATGAGAAAGATGCGGAGTTACCGCGGCATCAGGCACGAGACCGGACAGAAGGTCCGCGGCCAGCGCACCAAGTCCACCGGAAGAACCGGCACGACCGTCGGCGTCAAGAGAAAGAAGGATTGAGTGGTGATTGAATGGGATATCCCGGAAAAAACTACAAAACGTATGCGACGCCCAAGCGGCGGTTTGAGAAGACCCGGCTTGAGGACGAAAAGCGGCTCATCATCGATTACGGCCTGCGGAACAAGCGCGAACTCTGGAAGGCCCAGAGCGTGCTGCGGAAGTACCGCTCCGCCGCCCGTGAACTGGTGGCGCTCCGCTCGGGCGGACTCAGCACCGAGGACTACCAGAAGAAGAGAGACCAGCTCGTCAACCACCTGTACCGCTACGGTATCGTCGGTGAGAACGCCGATGTCGGTGACGTTCTCGCGCTCAAAGTCGAGCAGCAGCTCGACCGCCGGCTCCAGACGCTGGTTCTCCGCAAAGGGTTCGCACGATCCCCCAAGCAGGCTCGCCAGTTCATCACCCACGGCCACATCGCAATCAAAGGCCGCCGCGTGACCGTCCCGAGTTACCGGGTCGAGAGAGCCGAAGAGGTCGAGATCAGTTACTACGGCCCCTCCCCGCTCACGAACGAGGTTCATCCCGAGAGAAGCCGCATCGCCCGCGCAGGAGTGAGGTAACACCATGGCAGAAGAGAAATGGGGCATCGCGCACATCTTTGCCTCCTTTAACAACACCATCATCACCGTCACTGACCTCTCCGGAGCGGAGACGGTCACCAAGAGCAGCGGCGGCATGGTCGTGAAACAGGACAGGAACGAGAGCTCGCCGTATGCCGCCATGCAGATGGCGATCCAGGTCGCGCAGAACGCACGGGACAAAGGGATCACCGGCGTCCACGTGAAGGTCCGCGCACCCGGCCGGGGCAAACAGCGGAGCCCCGGGCCCGGCGCCCAGGCAGCGATCCGTGCCCTCGCCCGTGCAGGGATGAGGATCGGCCGCATCGAAGACGTCACCCCGGTGCCTCACGACAGCATCCGCGGCAAAGGCGGCCGGAGAGGAAGGAGAGTGTAATGGAGATAGCGTTTTCTCGACTGGATGAGAGAGTCGCCAAATTCACCCTGAGCGGCGTTTCGACGTCGTTCGCCAATATGCTTCGGCGGGCAATGATCAGCGAAGTGCCGACGCTCGCCATCGAAGATGTCCGCATCTACGACAACACGAGCGTTCTCTTCGACGAGATGCTGGCGCACCGCCTGGGACTCATTCCGCTCCGGACAGACCTCAAGGTCTACAAACCGCGCAGCGAGTGTACCTGCGAAGGCGCCGGGTGCTCGGCCTGCACCGCGACCTATACGCTCTCCGTCGAGGGGCCGAAGATCGTCAGCTCAAGCGACCTGATACCGCAGGATCCCGACGCCGCACCGGCGGAGGAGGGCATCCCCATCATCGAACTCGCGAAAGACCAGAAGGTCGTGCTCGAAGCGCACGCAGTCGTCGGCACCGGAAAAGAGCATGCCAAGTGGCAGGCGACGACCGCCTGCGGTTACAAGAACTACCCCATAATCGCCATCGACGCGAGGTGCGACGGGTGCGGCATGTGCATCGACGAGTGCCCGAGGAACGTGCTCGAGACGGCGCAGGGAAAAGTCCGGGTCACCGAAGGGCGGCAGGAACTCTGTTCCCTCTGCAAGCTCTGCGAGCGGGCATGCCTTGCCGGCGGGATCGGCACTGAAGCGGCCATCCGTATCGGCACGGACGCCGAGAGATTCATCTTCGTGGTGGAGAGCGACGGTTCAATGCCCGTCCGCGAGATCATCGAGAGAGCGCTACAGTATATCCAGAGATCATCAGACGACCTGGTAGACGTGATGAACGAGATTACGGGAGAGGGGACTGAATGAAGAAGACAAACGAGACTAAATCGAACCCCCGGCTGACCGCCCTCATCGTGACGCTCAAAGATGCGTCGCGCGTGCATGAGGCGAACATCTGGCGCGAGATTGCAAAGAGGCTGGATGCGCCCCGGAAGAACTACGCCGAGGTGAACCTCAGCAAGATCGACCGGTACGCGAACGAAGGCGAGACGATCCTGGTGCCGGGCAAGGTGCTCGGCAGCGGCGCGCTCAGCCTGCCGGTGAAGATTGCCGCACTGGACTTCTCCGAGGCGGCGGTGAGCAAGATCACCGGCGCAAACGGGACGTGCATGACTATCGAGGACCTCGTCCGGGACAACCCGACGGGGAGCAGGGTACGGATCCTCAGGTGAGACGAATGGTTACAGTTATCGACGCAGACGGATTACTGCTCGGAAGGATGGCCAGCATCGTCGCGCAGCGTGCGCTTGCCGGCGAGGAGATCGCCATCGTGAACGTGGAAAAGGCAATCGTCTCCGGAAACAAGGCGCAGGTGCTCGCGAACTACACCACGAAGCGCGAGCGCGGTTCCCGCGAGGGCGGCCCGTTCTTCCCGCGCAGGCCCGACCATATCGTCAAGCGCACCATCCGCGGAATGCTCCCCTACAAGCGCGAGCGCGGTATCGCGGCATTCAAGCGGATCAAGACCTACGTCGGCGTTCCGATGGAGTTTACCGGGATGGAGACGGAGACGCTCGAAGCGGCCCACGTCGACCGGCTGGGCAACACGAGATACGTGACGATCGGGGCGATAAGCAACAACCTCGGAGCAAAATACTAGATGAGGTGATGAAGTGGCAAAGATCATCAATTCAAGCGGTAAGAGAAAGACGGCAATCGCCCGCGCGACCTTAAAGCCCGGCAACGGCCGGGTCCGCGTCAACTCCGTGCCCCTGGAGATCTACGGGACGGAGCTCGTCCGGATGAAGATCGCCGAACCGCTGCTGCTGGTGCCGAACGCGCTCGACGGTGTCGACGCGGCGATCGACGTCTCCGGCGGCGGCACGATGGGGCAGGCCGAAGCGGTCCGGACAGCGCTCGCGCGCGGCATCGTGGAGTGGCACAACGACCCCGCGATCAAGGACGCATTCCTCGCGTACGACCGGACGCTGCTCGTAAACGACTCGCGGCAGAAAGAAACCAAGAAGCCGCACGGCCCCGGAGCACGGGCACGGTTCCAGAAGTCCTACCGGTGAGCAAAAGAGATATATGGGATGCTGAACCATTATTATGATACCCGTACGATGTTTTACATGCGGTAAGGTCGTCTCTACAGCCTGGAAGGAGTTCAAGGAGCGGCGGGATGCCGGCGAGGATCCGAAACGGATCCTCGACGATCTCGGTCTGGAGCGTTACTGCTGCAGACGGATGCTGCTGACGCACAAGGAAATTGTGGAGGACCTGAATCCGTACCAATGAGGGGTCGTGGGGTAGCCTGGCCATCCTATGGCGTTCGGGATGCTGTGACCTGAGTTCAAATCTCAGCGACCCCATTTTATCATGAATGATTTTGAGGCTGCACGATGGAATCTTATACCCGGTATGAACGGGCGCGAATTATAGGGGCGCGCTCTCTTCAGATCTCGATGGGTGCACCTGTTCTGGTCAAAACACCAAATACGGAGCCACTCGAGATCGCACTCGAAGAGTTCGATAAAGGCGTGATCCCTATAACGGTGAAGAGAAAGTAGTGATCTGATGACGACCATCGAACAGATTATCCTGAGAACAATCCTGGATAGCCGCGGGAACGAGACCGTCGAGGCTGAGATCTACACCGATTGCGGTTTCGGGCGGGCTGCGGCACCCAGTGGTGCCAGCACCGGAACCTATGAAGCAAAGGTGCGGCCGCCGCGCGAGGCTGTCGAGGACGCACAGAAAAACCTGATTCCATCGCTCATGGGTGAAGATACCCGTGATCAGATCACGTTCGACGCACTGCTCAGGGAGAACGACGGAACGGCCGACTTCAGTTCGATCGGCGCGAACGTCGCCGTAGCGCTCTCGCTTGCGTGTGCAAAGGCGGCTGCGTCGTCCCTCGATCTTGAACTCTTCCGCTACCTCGGGGGCACGTTCGCCGCCGATACGCCTCTGCCGCTCGGCAACGTCATCGGCGGAGGCGCGCATGCCCCGAACGCCACCTCAATCCAGGAGTTCCTGGTGGTTCCCACCGGGGCCTGTGGCGCGACGGAAGGCGTCTTCGTGAACGCTGCCGTTCACAAGACCGTGAAAAAGATGCTGCAGGAGCAGGGCAAACTCTCCGGGAAAGGGGATGAAGGCGCCTGGGCACCTGCCGTATCCGACATTGAGGCATTCGAGATCATCACCGAAGCGATCGCCGCCGTCTCCGACGAGACGAACGTCGAGGTCAGGATGGGGATCGACGTAGCAGCAAGCGAGATGTGGAACGGCGAGCAGTACCGCTACAAAGACGCGGCGCGGAGCCGGGAGGGCCAGATCGCTTATATGGCGGATCTCGTCGACCGCTACAACCTCATTTACATCGAGGACCCTCTCTTCGAGGAGGACTTTGAGGCATTCGCCGACCTGACCGAACAGGTCGGGGACCGGTGCCTGATCTGCGGCGACGACCTCTTCGTGACCAACGTCGAGCGGATCACGAAGGGCGTCGAGATGGGCGCAGCGAACTGCGTCCTGATCAAACCAAACCAGATAGGGACGCTCACCGACACCTTCGAGGCGATACGCCTCGCGCAGGAGAACGGTATGGAGAGCGTCATGAGCCACCGTTCCGGAGAGACGACCGACGCGACGATAGCGCACCTTGCAACCGCGTTCGGGTGCATCTTCCTCAAGACCGGCGTGGTCGGCGGGGAGCGGATAGCCAAACTAAACGAACTGATTCGCATAGAGGAGCTGATCTAACTTGACAGGAAACGAACTTGAGATTGAACTGAAAGAACCGCTGATGCCCGTCGAGGAGTACCTTGCGGCAGGTGTGCATATCGGCACCCAGCAGAAGAGCAAGGACATGATGAAGTTCATCTACCGCGTCCGCGGGGATGGGCTCTACATCCTGGACATCCAGGCCACCGACGAGCGGATCAAGACCGCAGCGAAGTTCCTTTCGCAGTACGAGCCTTCGAAGATCCTGGTCGTCACCTCCCGGCAGTACGGCCAGTACCCGGCCAAGAAGTTCGCCGACGCCGTCGGCGGCATGGCCGTCATCGGCCGCTTCATCCCCGGGATGCTCACCAACCAGCGTCTACACGGCTTAAACACCTACATCGAGCCCGACGTCGTCGTGGTGACCGATCCCATCGGCGATGCCCAGGCGATCGACGAGGCCGTCCAGACCGGCATCCCGATCGTCGCGCTCTGCGACACCAACAACACGACGAAGTACGTCGACCTGGTCATTCCGACGAACAATAAGGGTCGGAAGGCGCTCTCGGTGATCTACTACATCCTGACAAAGGAACTGCTCCGCCTGCGCGGCGTGACCACATCGCTCACGCCCGAAGACTTTGAGACAGAGTTATAAGATCCGAAGCACAAGAGCTCGATCGTTGATGGATATGCGCCCATGCAGTGTAGCGGGAATGTTTTATCCTGCCGAGCCCAGGCATCTGGAGCAACTGCTGGAGACATTCTTCCGGAAAAAGGCCCCGGGGATACTGTCCCGGGGGATCGTCTCTCCCCACGCCGGATACGTCTACTCGGGAGAGACGGGAGCCTGTGCATTCTCTACCATACCACCTGATTTTGACGGCACGTTTCTGGTCATCGGCCCGAGTCACCGGGGATACATGACCTCTGCCTCCGCCGTACCGTGGGAGACGCCGCTCGGGATCGTCGATGTCGATACGGAGTTCATCGACGCGATGGATATCGAGATAGACGAGGCATCGCACCGGAGCGAACACTCGATCGAGGTGCAGATGCCGATCATAAAATACCGGTTCCCGAGGGCAAGAGCCGCACCCATCCTCATGGGAGAACAGACCTACGAGGCAGCGGAAAACCTTGCGGAGCACCTGCTCCAGGCAATCGAGCACACGAAACGGGACGTGCGGATCGTCGCCTCGAGCGATTTCTCCCATTACGTCCCGGACGAGGTGGCCCGGCGGCAGGACCTGTACGCGATCGACGCGCTCAAAACCCTGGACATCCCCGAGTTTTACCGGCGGCTCCAGGAGACACGCGCTACGGTCTGCGGCTACGGACCGATCGCGACCATGTGCATGGCATGCCGGTCGCTCGGTGCGACGAGAGGGGAACTCTTACGGTATACGACGAGCGGCGACGTGACGGAGGATTACAATCAGGTAGTGGGGTATGCGGCAATAGCGGTGGTCTGATTGGCAACGTGGAGCGCTCCGGGCAAGGTGTTCCTCTTCGGCGAGCATGCAGTGGTCTACGGAAAACCGGGCGTCGCGATGGCGATCAAGCCGCGCGTCTTCGTCACGGTGAGGAAAACGCGCAATCCGACCCGCCCGAAGTCGCCCTACATCGACGAGTGTTTCAGGATGATGGGTGTCCGGGGCAGCGTCTACGTCCACTCCCAGCTCCAGAGTTCGTCGGGGCTCGGGTCGTCGGCCGCGGTGACGGTGGCGACGCTCTCTGCGATCAACGATGAGTTCAATCTCGGGCACGCCCGCGAGTACATCGCCGAGACCGCGTTCGCCATCGAGAAGAAGGTCCAGAAAGGCCGGGCAAGCCCCACCGACACTTACGTCTGTGCAAACGGCGGCATGGTGCTGATCACGGGGAACTCCAAGCGGCGACTGCCGCCCGAGAACCTGCAGGTCGTCGTGGGGAATACCCTGGTGCCGCACAGCACCGCAAAGATGGTGGAACTGGTCGGAACACTGCAGCGGAAGCATCCCGAGGTCGCGAACCCGATCCTGGACGCCATCGGGGCTCTGACGCTCGCAGCCCTCCATAACATCGGCAACCCGAAGGAACTCGGGCAGTACATGGATATGAACCACGCCCTCCTGGAGGCGCTCGGCGTGGGGCACCCGGTGAGCAGCAAACTCGTGCTTGCGGCGCGGGCAAGCGGCGCGTACGGCGCAAAGATCACGGGAGCCGGCGGCGGCGGGTGCATCATCGCCCTCTGCCCAAGGCGTGCAAAGAGCCGGGTTGCCGGGGCGATCGAGGCCTGCGAAGGGCGGGCAATCATCACGTCGATAGATACGGACGGCGCGAGAAGAGAGAAGCATGACTGAGAGTGTGGTACTGAAACTGGGAGGGAGCGTGATCACCGACAAGTCGGGGGACTGCGCCATCGATCATGCCCGCCTGCGCGGGATTGCGGCAGAACTCGCCGCACGCCGAGAGACCGCACTCGTGCTCGTCCACGGTGCGGGGTCGTGCGGGCATCCCGAGGCCCGGCGCTACCGGATCAACGATGGTCTCTCCGCGGAGAACGTCCCCGGCGTCTACGAGACGCATACCGCCGTCTCAAGCCTGAACACGGCGGTCGTCAACGCCCTGCGGGACGCGGGGGTCGAGGCGATCGGTATCCACCCCCTCGACCTCTGCCTCGCCGAAGACGGGCGCCTGGTCTCGTTCGAGACCCGCCACATCGCCGAAATGACGGAACACGGCATTGTGCCCGTGCTGCACGGCGACGTGGTGATGGACCGGCTCCGGGGCTCCTGCATCGTCTCGGGCGACCAGCTGGTGACCCGTCTTGCCGCCGCTCTCGAAAGCAGGCGCGTGGGCCTTGCGACGGATGTTCCCGGCGTCCTCGCGAACGGCGCGGTCGTCCCGCGGATCGACCGGAGCACGGTAGAGTCGCTCGATGTCGGCGGGTCGGGAAACACCGACGTGACCGGGGGGATGCGAGGCAAGATCGCGGAACTCCTGGCGCTGGCCGATGCCGGCATCGATTCACACATCTTCCATGTCTCGAAGATCGGCCGGTTCCTGGACGGCACCGGACATGGCGGAACAACGATAACCGCAAAGGAGTAAACCATGGAGAAAGAGACCGCCACGTCTTCAAGAAAACGGGATCACCTGCAGATCTGCTGCGAGCAGCCCGTCGAGGCCGGCGACGCCGGATTCGGGGACGTGCGCCTGGTGCATAACGCCCTTCCCGAGTGCGACATGGACGCGATCGAGACGAAGACGCGGTTCCTCGGTAGAGCGCTCGGCTCCCCCCTCTTCATTGCAGCGATGACCGGAGGACATCCGGACACCCTCGAGGTGAACCGGCGGCTCGCACGGGCCGCCGAGCGTTACAACCTCGGCATGGGTGTCGGTTCTCAGCGAGCGGCATTGGAGAAGCCCGAACTGGAGGGGAGTTTCACCGTCGTGCGGGAGGAAGCGCCACACGCGTTCCTCTGTGCGAACCTGGGAATCATCCAGCTCCGCGACCACGGCATCGAGTGGGCGGAACGGGCTGTCGAGATGATCGATGCACAGGCGATCGCCATCCACGTCAATTCGCTCCAGGAAGCGATTCAGCCGGAGGGCGATCACAACGCAGAGGGGTGCATCGAAGCGCTGCGCAACCTCTGCAACGAGTTCTCCTACCCCGTCATCGTGAAGGAGACAGGTTCCGGCATATCGGCCGGAACCGCAAGGATTATCCGGGGTGCCGGAGCAAGCGCCATCGATATCGGCGGCTACGGGGGCACGTCGTGGGCGAAGATTGAACGCCTGCGGGCGAACAGCCCCGAACTCGCCGATCTCGGGGAGACATTCCTCTCGTGGGGCATACCGACGGCGGTGAGCCTCTGTGAGGTGCGGACGACCGGAGGCCCGATCATCGCGACGGGCGGACTTCGAACGGGTGTCGATATCGCGAAGGCTGTTGCTCTCGGGGCGGACCTCGGGGGCATGGCGCTTCCCCTCCTGAAACCGGCCATGGAGAGCGACGATGCGCTCTTTGCAGCCGTCGAAGCGATGCACCGCGAACTCCGCGTGGCGATGTTCCTGACGGGATCCCGGTCTGTAGCGGATCTCCGGCACGCCAGGACGTATATAACCGGCCTGACCCGGCAAATGATTGAAAACAGCGACTAACAACGGAAAAACTCTACAAGGAGGCTACATGGATATTGAAATCATAGCAGTGGGCGGATATAACGAAGTCGGTAGAAATATGACTGCCGTCCGCTGCGGAAAAGAGATTGTCATCTTTGATATGGGCCTGCGGCTCGACCAGGTGATGATCCACGAGGATGCTGATATCGAGAATATGCATTCCCTGGACCTGATCGAGATGAAGGCCATTCCTGATGACACCATCATGAATGCGGTCGAGGGGAGCGTCAAGGCTATCGTCTGTTCGCACGGACACCTTGACCATATCGGTGCGATCCCGAAACTGGCGCACCGCTACAACGCCCCGATCATCAGCACGCCGTATACATCGGAACTGATCCGGCAGCAGATTGCAGGCGAACAGAAGTTCGGGGTGAACAACAAGCTCTTTGCCCTGAAAGCCGGGCAGCGCTACACCATCTCCCCGCACCTGACGCTCGAGTTCGTGCGTGCCCAGCACTCGATCATCGACACCGTCTTCCCGGTCCTGCACACCCCGCGGGGCGCGGTCGTTTATGCAAACGACTTCAAACTCGACCGGACGCCGGTGCTCGGGGAGCCACCGGACTTTGCCCGGCTGCGCCAGATCGGGAAGGAGGGCGTCATCGCCCTCATCACGGAGAGCGTCAACATCGCCGACAAGGGCCGCTGCCCGAGCGAGCGGGTCGCGCGGGATCTCGTGCGGGACACCATCACGAGTTACGAGGACGACAAGAGCGCCATATTCGTCTCGACGTTCTCGTCGCACATCTCCCGCGTGAAGACGATCGCCGAATGCGCTCACGAGATCGGCAGAAAACCGGTCCTCCTCGGGCGCTCGATGGAGCGCTACAGCTCGGCGGCCGAACAGCTCAAACTGGTCGGGTTCCCCGAGACCCTCTCGATGTTCGGCAACCGGCGGACGGTTGACCGGACGCTCCGGCGGATCATGAAGACCGGGAAGGACAAGTTCCTCCCGATCGTCACCGGCCACCAGGGAGAATCGGGCGCCATCCTGACGAGGATCGTGATGGGGGATACCCCCTACAAGCTGGAGAAGGGCGACAAGATCCTCTTCTCAGCGAAGGTGATCCCGAACCCGATGAACCACGGGCAGCGCTACCTGGTCGAGGCCCGTGCGAAGATGGCGGGCGTGCGGATCTTCGACGACCTGCACGTCTCGGGCCACGCGTACAAAGAGGACCACTACGAGTTCCTCCACCTCTTGAACCCGCAGCACGTCATCCCGTCCCACGGCGACATCGGGATGACCGGCGAGTACGCGAAGTTCGCGGAGGAGATCGGGTATACCCTCGGCAACGACCTTCACGTCATGAGGAACGGGAAGAGTATCCTGATAAAGTAGGAGCATCTATGACGACGCTTGAAGACTATCTGGAGATGAATGCTGAGCGGATAGACAAAGCGCTCCACCGTTACTTTGGAGACGTCCACGGCGATCTCTTCCGGGCGAGCGCCCACCTGCTGCTTGCGGGCGGCAAACGCCTCCGCCCGGCGGTCGTCATCCTCGCTGCGGATGCGGTGAGAAAGGGGAGCTCCGACGACCTGCTCCCTGCCGCCCTTTCGCTCGAACTGACCCACAACTTCACCCTCATCCACGACGACATCATGGACGGCGACGTCGTCCGGCGCGGCGTACCGACGGTGCATACGGTCTGGGACGAACCGACGGCGATCCTTGCGGGAGACGTTCTGTACGCGAAGGCGTTCGAGTTCATCTGCCTCTCGGAAGCCACGGACGCCGCCAAGATCCGGGCGGTGAAGATGCTTGCCCGGACGTGCACCGATATCTGCGACGGGCAGAGTATGGATATGGCGTTCGAGAAGCGCGACGACGTTCTGGAGGTGGAGTACCTGGAGATGGTCAGCAAGAAGACCGGCGTGCTCTACGGGGCATCCGCCGCCATCGGCGGGATCCTTGCCGGAGCGAACCCCGTCCAGGCCGACGCCCTCTACCAGTACGGGGTGAACAGCGGCATCGCCTTCCAGATCCAGGACGATCTCATCGATCTCCTCGCGAGCAGCGACGCGAGCGGCAAGGACCGGGCGTCGGACATCCGGGAAGGAAAGCAGACCCTGATCGCCATCCGGGCACGGGAGAAGGGGATCGATCTCGCCCCATACCGGAGGAGACTCTCCGGTGCGGAGATCGACGACCTGACCGCCCGGCTCCGGGAAGCCGGCGTCATCGACGAGGTCAGGGCGGTTGCCGTCGAGCGGGCCGCCGTCGCGAAAGAGGCGCTCTCGGTCATCCCGGACTCGGAGGAGAAACGTCTGCTCGGCGATATCGCCGATTTCTTCATCGCTCGAGGCAACTGATACTATGGAGACCGATATCGAGCGCCTGCTCTTTATCTACGCTCTGCAGAACGCGGTGAAGCACGACAGCGCCCCGAAGAGCGGGACGGTCATCGGCACGGTGCTCGGCAAGCACCCGGAGTTCCGGAGCCGGGCCAAGGAACTCGGCCCTCTTGCAGGGAAGGCGATCGCGGAGGTGGCGGCGATGAGCGCGGCCGAGCGTAAAAGCCGTCTTCTGGAACTCGCGCCCGAACTCGTTGCGGAACTCACCGAGACGCACGAGAAGTCGAGGGAACTCCCCGCACTCGAGGGTGCGGAGAACGGTGTGGTGATGCGGTTCGCGCCGAACCCGAGCGGGCCGCTGCACCTCGGGCACGCCCGCGCCTCCGTCCTGAACGACTACTACGTCAGGCGCTACGGCGGGCGATACGTCCTCCGCGTCGAGGATACCGACCCGAGGAGGGTCGATCCCGAGGCATACGCGATGGTCCTCGAGGACATCGAGTGGCTGGGACTCGGGATCACCGATATCGTCTACCAGAGCGACCGCCTCGATATCTACTACGATTGGTGCAGAAAGCTCATCGAACTCGGCGGCGCCTACGTCTGCGTCTGCGACTCCGAACGTTTCCGCGAGCTCAAACTCAAGGGGAAGGCATGCCCCTGCCGCGAGCGGACGGTGGAGGAGAACCTGGAACTCTGGCAGAAGATGCTTGATGGGGAGTTCTACGAGGGCGACGCGACCGTCCGGGTGAAGACGGAGCTCGCTCACCCCGACCCGGCGATGCGGGACTACTCCGCGATGCGGATCGTGAACGCGCCTCTCCACCCGCGGGTGGAGAACACGGTCTTTCCGCTGATGAACTTCTCGGTCGCGGTGGACGACCACCTGCTCGGGATCACCCACGTCATCCGCGGGAAGGACCACATCGCGAACACGCGACGGCAGCGTTACCTCTTCGACTACTTCGGGTGGAAGCCGCCGGTCTACCGCCACTACGGCCGGATGGGGATATCGGGCGTCGTCCTCTCGACCTCGGGGATGCGCGAGGGGATCAAGAGCGGTCTCTACACCGGCTGGGACGACATCCACCTCGGGACGATGCGGGCGATCGCGCGTCGCGGTATCGAGCCGGAGGCCGTCCGGAACGCCATGATCGATATCGGGATCGGGGAGACCGACATATCGTTCTCGTGGGAGAACCTGTATGCCCGGAACAAGGAACTCGTCGACCCGAAGGCGAACCGCTACTTCTTCGTCCCCGATCCGGTCGAGGTGACCGTCGAGGGCGCCCCGCGCCGCGAGGCGCACGCGGCGCTCCACCCGAGCGATCCCGCCCGGGGGGTCCGCACCCTCGTCGCCGAGGGGAGGATCCTCCTCCCGCGGGCGGATATCGAAGGGAAAAGCATGGTCCGGTTGAAAGACCTCTACAACGTCAGGATCGTGTGGGACGGCGATACGCCGCGCATATCCTACGCGGGCGACTCGCTCGAGGAGGCCCGGAGCGAGAAGGCGCCGATCATCCAGTGGCTGCCGGCGGACGCGAAACTCCCGTGCACGCTTCTGCAGCAGGACGGGAGCCTCGAAGGGTTCTGCGAGCCGCCGGTCGCCGGGGAGGCGGACCGCGTCGTCCAGTTCGAGCGGATCGGGTTTGCCCGGATCGACTCGGTCGAGGACGGCCGGGTGAGCGCGTATTTTGCGCACCGGTAACGGTTCACATCTTTTTTTCTGCTACGGCCGCGCATGATGAGGCCGGCGATCTATCGCTAGGACAACCCGTTTTGTAATGCTCATCGGAAAGAACATTGCGCGTACAGGATCGCAGAGTCTGCAGCACGGCACTCGATCCGCTGCAACTCTTCGATGCTGCCTGTTTTTCCCGAAGGAACCGGAATCATCGGGATATTTAAGTGACACCCGCAGATCGATATGCATATCATTCAGGATAGTGTGATCATGTATTATTAATTGATGTGATTGTAAGAATTACCGGAGATCCTTCATGAGCAGAATCTACGTGTTGGCGTCTCTCCCCGGCGCCGGAAAGACGACCACGGCGCTGTTGCTTGAGCGCCACTTCCTCGGGCAGGACCTACGGGTTGCCTGCCTGCAGCAGAACAAGGGGCAGTCCGACGTGCACACCTACCTCTCGGCCGGCTGCTGCCACTACACCGTGCCGCTCGAAGCGACGAAGAGCAGGGAGGCCTTCGAGCGATGGGCACCCCGGGGGTACGACGTCCTCATCATGGAGGTCACGTACCCGTACACGCCGTTCGGAGCCCCTTACCTCATCCCCTTCGATGCCTTCAACGAGGTTGTCCCGTTCGAAGCGCGTGCGGACTGGAAGAGTTTTGTCTTCACCAAGACGCTGGGTTACTGGAAGGAGTATCCCTCCGACACGAACTTCGATCCGACCGAACTGTGGGACACCGTCCACGACAGGACCGTGCAGACGATCGTCACCAAAATTCCTTCGCCGCTCGATGGACCCTGCGTCGATACCGGGCGGGTCCTCCATCATCCGGAGAGGTTTGTCTGCGACACCGTCGAGCCGCGGATGACGCTGCCGAAGAGTGACCGGGCCGTCATCGCCGTGGGGGCGTTTCCCGGGGAGTACCGGGAGATCTTCCCGAACCTGACATGGTACCGGTTCGACTACGCGTCCTTTCTGCAGGAGTTCCGGACGGGAACGTACGACGTCGCGATCATCGGTATGTGCCTGAACGAGCGTCTCAAATTCCGCGACCGGCCGGAACGGCCGTCGATCATCTGTTACCAGCCCTCCGTCTACTGCGATCTCGAGAAACATCCCAAAAATTTGCCCTTGAAGGATAACTTCGGCAGTATACTCTCGGCTATCCGCGAGCGGGCCGTGGGCGAACCCATCGTCCCCGAAGGAAGCGCCTACTCAGAGTACAACAACCGGTTCTGGACCTACCGGCCTTATCCAGAGAGGGAGATGATCTGGCGGGAGGAAAACGTCGTCTTTTGCAACGGCTGGGTCCTGCCGCAGTACCTGATCCGCGAAGGATTCCTGGAGGCGGCGTGAATGGGAGGAGGAGTCAACCCGCCGGTGGTGGCCCTGGTCGAGCCGGAAGACTTTGATGTCAACGACCCCGTCGGGGCGGAGCGAATGTTCACGGCCGAGTGCGACCAGCAGGCGACGCTGACGGTTTACCTGGACGACGATCCTGATCCTGTTTACCAGAGCGATCCGGGCGTCCAGGAGGTGTCCTATACCTTCGAGAGTGCGCCGCTGGGGCAGCACATGGTCCGGGTGGTCGCGGCGAACGAGAACGGGACCGGGGAGAACTACTGGAACTGGAACGTCTACCAGTATGCGGACTGCCACGTGCTGTCGGGGCCGTATCTGGACTTCTTCATCAGGCACTATCGTTGCGGTTCCTCAGGCTGCGCGGGGGGCTCGGGGTTCTGGAGCAATGCCGTATGCCTGGAAAATGCGGTGATGCGGTATGCCAGAGCAGGAAAAAGCACACCTTATACCAACGTGCTGGCAGGCTGTTACTGGATGGAAAAGATCGGCTGCTCCGAGCACTGTTATGTGGAACTGGTCTTCAATTTAGACATTTACATTGTAGCGGTAATGAACAGCAGCCTAGTTCCTTCATTCGGGCATGCGGTTTGCGCCCAGTACCTGGGCGGCGAGATGGATATGTTCTCCAATTGGAGGTTCTTCCAGTACGATAACCTGAATATCACGCCCGGGGACTGGCAGATGCCGTATGGATCCGAATGGCAGGAGACGAGGGTGGAGATCAAGGAAGTGATTGATATACCGAATTGTGGCCAGTACGATGGAAGACCAGTGGCGACATTTCTGATCGATCACGAGGGGAATGTCAGATAAATATGACTGGTGTGTTAGGAGGGGAAGAACATGACAATGATCCGGTTGGTTCTAAAAAAAAACGTCATTATTGCCCTGTTGATGATTGCGATTACAGTCACCTGTGGTATTCTGTACTGGATACAACCCATAATGCAACAAAAAGAAACGGAAAAGGTGGTAGAAATGGAACGTGAACTGCCTCTGGAAATTCAAGAGGAATTGGATAACGTTAGACGCGAGAAAGGTTTTGCTGTGACGAGAGGGGTGATTGACGAGACGAACAGAACCATTGTTCTATATGTTGTTGGGATGAGCGATAAACAACTGAACCGACTTCAGGAAAAACGTGTAGGAAACTGGACAGTTACATCGATTCTGGATATCGAGTATATCAGGAAGATGGAGACTACACGGGCTGAGTTAATGCGGTTGGAAAAGGATCCAAAAATGCAGATCGCGGGATTTACTATGGATGTTGGTCCAGGCGAGACAGAAGTCAATATGTGGGTCTACAATCTGACACCGGAAAACCAGGCCCTGGATGGGCAGAAGATCCACGGGTGGACGATCCACATCTGGAAAACCCTCACACCCACTCCAACGGGGACAAAGGGGTGAGAAAGGAAGGTTCTGCTGCAAAATGCAATTTGTGAGGTTGCAGGGAGGTGAAATAAATGGGAGGAGGAGGCAATCCGCCGGTGGTGACACTGGTCGAGCCGGAAGACCTGGACATCGGCGATCCTGTCGGAGCGGAGCGGCCGTTCACGGCATCGTGTGACCAGCCGGCGACGCTGACGGTGTACCTTGACGACGAACCTGTCCACCAGAGCGATCCGGATGTCCAGGAGATGTCCTATACCTTCGAGAGCGCTCCGCTGGGAGAGCACATGGTACGGGTGGTCGCGGCGAATGCCAACGGCTCCGGGGAGAACTACTGGACCTGGAACGTGCTCTCGACGCCGCCGGTGGTGAGGAGGGTGAACCCTGCGGAGCAGGACGTCACCGATACCATTCATTCGTTACGGCAATTTGAAGCATCATCCGATCAGACCGCGATCATGAAGATGTATGTAAACGGATTCCTTGTATCTGAGAGTGTATCCGACGTTCAGCATATATCCACCACTTTTGACAAGGCAGCCTTCGGGAATTATCGCATCAGAGTGATTGCAGAAAACACGAATGGTAGCGGAGAGACGACGTGGAACTGGCACATACGATCGGCAGATCCACCAGTTGTATCCCTTATCCAGCCTGCTGCACAAGAGGTATCTGATCCTGTCGGTACATCACGTACTTTCCGGGTAACAATCAATCAGCAAGCAAAAATAAAGTTCTATCTCGACGGACGACTTGTTCGTGAGACGGATGTATACTTCCCAAATACTCCCGTCACTTATACTAACAATTCTGCATCTGCCGGAGAGCATATCCTGTTGGTGATCGCCGAAAATTCGAACGGTAGAGGTACAAATTACTGGAGATGGCATTTGACGGCTCCTCCGGGGTGTACGGAAGGGAAAACCAGATGTAGATGTTACGATCTCTATCGGTGCGTAAATGGTCATTTAGTACTTGAAGAACAAAATTCACCCTTATGCGGCTATCCAGGCCCACAGAGTGAAATGGTTGATGTAAATATATTCTATCATCCGCAAATGCCTACTTCAAGCTGCATGCGCATCACCTCACTCGAACCAATAATTATAACTACTTCAGACTTTAAAACATGGGAAATATCCGGAAATCTGCATTTTCATGTGGAAAGAGACCCAAACAGGCTACCTAGGGAAGTAGAAGAATTAATTTTCAGATTATACTTTATTACCGGAGATCCACATGATACAACGGAATCCGGATACGTAACCTACAGCGAATCCATATCCAATATCATCCCAGATATGGAACCTGACCCCTATTATGGACCTCTCGTGCAAATCAAAGAAGATAGAACAAAACGAGAAGATAGAATACTCAGAGAAATCGTTAAATCAGAGGATCAAATTGAACTGATTACCGGAATCAAAGCAGGAGCAAAGGGGCACTTACTTGATCTTTCCATCTTTGTCAATTGGTTCTTATTAGACATATCGCATCGGCTCGAATTTGATCTTCATTTCACAATCACAACGACATTCAATACCAGACAACCAAATGCTTTTGCCAGGCTTTGGGCATATTCTGGTGAGGACGGGCCGATATACCGTATGTTGCTGAAAGCTGCAGATTGTGCAAATATGGTAGAGTCTTTACCTACACGAGGAAGCCCCATCTGGACAATCCTTCCGGTGTTGCTTAACATGTTTCAAGGTGGTGCCAATTTTGCTCGGGACGATTCGACCTATGAGGACATTCACCTCATAAGTGATGCTTACGAGGGCCAATAATGCCGGAGAAGAACCTCCGTAACATCATGGCCATTGGTCTTATGCTCTTTCTCCTTCTCACAGGGACAGTCATTGTCTGCGCAACTTTCCGTGAGGGGCACACCATAGCAGAACTGACGGGCAACTTCTATCTCTATGAATTTACCGGAGATTACGTTTGTACTTACCCCTCTATGAGTCCTGACGGGTCGAAAATTGCTTACACAGCAGGGCTATACCTGCTTCCGAATTCAGCCGACATTTGGGTCATGGATAGCAGCGGTTGGAACACAAAACGGCTCACCTCTTTTGGAAACGTATTTCGACCCTTCTGGTCCCCGACAGCGGACGTCATTGCATTTACTGCAGACGGCGGCATCTGGACAATCGAAAGCGACGGGTCCAATCTCACCCGGCTGACCGAGGGTCCGGGATACTATCTCTGTTCGCGATGGAGTCCTGACGGCAGAAAAATTGCCTACTTCTTAAGACCCGATAACAACTCAGGTTTCTCCCTCTGGATGATGGATGCCGATGGAAACAATAAGCGTCGGCTCCTAGGAAATACATCAATACATGCAGCCTGGGCCCCTGACGGGGACAAAATCGCAGTGGCCGCTTCACAAGCCGGACAGAAGGACTTCTGGATCGTATCCACTGAAGCGGGAAACAGTACGTCGCTGAACCTGAACAAACTTGGAGACTTTTCTTCACCCGTATTGAGTCCAGACTGGAAGACCATAGCATTCGATTCTATCGAAGGTATCCGCATTCGTAATGCAGATGGAAGTGGAGATACTAAGATTATCCCGGAGCACGTCTCCTATCAACTCGATTGGTTACCTTCAGGTACCGGTATCGTGTTCCTATCAGGGGGAAATATCAGGGTTGCAAACATCGACGGTAGCGGTGCACGCCAGCTCAATCCGGAAACTTACTGCGGGAGCGTAAGTTTTTCGCTCTGTAGAGACGGCGAGACTATTGCTTATGATCCCCATGGAACTATCAGGTTGCTGACGACCGACGGTAATAACCGGAACGATCCGATCGGCACGTTCATTGATCTGATAAAAATTTCGAAACAAGTGCGGGATCAAGGAAGTGATTGGAATACCGGATTGTGGCCATTTCACGACCAAACCTATGGGATCAACCAACCGTATGGTTCAGGACCTGTTCAGTAGCACTCACATAGCGGAGAAGCGGAAAAAGGAATAGCACCACAATGGAACGAAAACACCTTCTTGCCGGAATCGCGCTTTTGGTTCTTGCGACGGGGGGCATCGTCGTCTGGACGGCCGGTCACATCGACAGTCTCCCGGGGAATTACTTCCTCTACGAACTTGGCGGGGAGTACGACTGCATGTACCCTTCCATCAGCCCGGACGGGACGAAGATCGTCTATGTTGCCACGATTTACCCCGACCAGCATTCATCCAATCTCTGGATCATGGATACCCGTACCTGGCATACCCGGCAGCTCACCTCCTGCGGGGACGTAGCACTTCGTCCGTACTGGAACCCATCGGGCGACATCATTGCCTTCTTAGCCGACCGGGACATCTGGACGATCGAACGCGACGGAAACAACCTCACCCGCCTCACGGCTGACCGGTCACTCGAACTGTGCCGCGGGTGGAGCCCTGACGGGAAACGGATCGCCTACCTGTTAAACCGCTCCCTCTGGGTGATGGACACCGACGGAAGGAATACACAACTGGTCATTAACGGAACATCGGTGATATTTGACAACTTTCCAGTCTGGAGCCCGGACAGTGGGAGAATCGCCGTTTCATGCCCAGATCAAGTGACGACGACCGTTGACGGTGAGTTGATCGCGTACCAAAACCCACATGAAGGATTACTGGTCGTCAGGGTCGACGGAGGGGCGCACACCCTGCTTGAGGTCGGAGATTGCAGTCTGCCGGCATGGAGCCCCGATGGCGACCGGATCGCGTACTTCTCCGCCGATGGCATCTGGACGGTTCACCCCGACGGCAGCGGGAACCGTAAAATCATCGACGATCGCGTCTTCCCCTCCGAAAGCCCAATGTGGCTGGCCTCAGGCGACAAGATCGCCTACCTTACGTGGGACAAGGAGATCAAGGTGGTAAACGCTGACGGAACCGGCGAGCGGGTGGTGACATCGATAGGAGACGGCATCTCCTTTTCCGTCAGCGGGGATGGAAAACGGGTCGCATACAGCACTCTCGGCACGGTACGGCTGTCACGCATGGACAGCGTCGACTGGTGTAAGCC
This sequence comes from Methanoculleus chikugoensis, assembly GCF_019669965.1. NCBI lineage: Archaea > Methanobacteriati > Methanobacteriota > Methanomicrobia > Methanomicrobiales > Methanomicrobiaceae > Methanoculleus > Methanoculleus chikugoensis. Next base: position 2,106,605 of record NZ_AP019781.1, read on the forward strand.
GGTTGCTGCGGTTCTGGATATGGTGCGCCTGAAAAACCTGCATAAGAGGCCTGCGATATTCGCGGACCCCCCGCAGATAACGTTCGTCGAACCTGCAGAGCGCGTCGTCAACGATACGGTGGGAGGAAACCGGACGTTTACCGTTGCTTCCGATGAACCGGTCACGATGACGTTCTACCTGGATAGCGACGAACGGGTGTACCTGCGCGACGAGGGTGTCCGACAGGCGTCGTATACGTTTGAAAACGTCTCGCCGGGTGCGCATACGGTGGCGGTGTCCGTTGTCAACGAGAGTTGGACACGCATGGGGACGACATGGCATTCATGGACGTGGCATGTGCTCCCCGAACAACCAATCGAACCGGGCGCCGAATCTGCAGATGAGGCGTCCTATCGAGGGTGAATGAATATGGGCTGTAGAACGGTATGGTCTCCAGCGCGGACGTTCACGGCATCGTGTGACCAGCCGGCGACGATGCGGGTGTACCTGGACGGCGACCGCTCCGGGGCCTGCGAGTCGCTGGTCGTCGGGGAGGCGAGCAACGTGGTTCGGTTCGAACGGGAGGGGTTCGCCAGGATCGATGCGGCGACGAGAGACGGTATGGTGGCGTACTTCGCACACCGTTGAACCCCGCACCCTTTTTTTCCACAGTACATCTCTACCGCGAATATCTGCACCGGCGGACCGGGATTGCTGATGCCATGGAGCACTGCGTGCAGAGGGCCGCCGAGCCCCTTTGGTACGGCAGGCAGGGAAGATTCGATATAACTGCCGCCATCGAACCGATAAAACCGAATTGCGAACCGATAAAACCGAATTGCCCCAAGACTACGGGAGGCATCCGGATCGACATGCTTTTATCCGATTATTGGTATAATCACATGCTAATATCCTTCACTATCGTGTTATGTGATCGGTGGATCTTCATGAGCCGTATCTACGTGATTGCAGCGGTCCCCGGTACCGGAAAAACGACAACGGCGATGCTGCTCGAACAGTACTTCCACGGGCAGGCAACGGCGAACAGGCTCAGTAGAACGGGAATTCCGCGAAGTGCATTATGGTCATCATTCTCCTGAAGGGGACTGCGGAGCAGGAGTCCGGAACTCATGACGAGTCAGTACAGGGTTTCACATGCCCACATTGCGGGCGCAGGAGTAGGGAGTTTCGCTCCATCTGTCCGGAGTGCGGCCGTCCGTTCATGCGGGATTACATCGACTGGCGGATGCACCCCCGTGACCCGGAACTGCGGGGAACATGGTATTACAATCGGTTCTGGGCACGGGTCTGGCTGGTGCTTATGATCCTCGGACTGGCATTTTCGGTGCTGGTGATGGCCATCCGGGCACTGGATTGAGCCCGAGGAGCCATGAAATAATCTATCGCTCTACTTCAGTCTGCAATGTAGGGTGTGGATTGCACCGGGTGATAGTCAGGGTGAGAGGACGAGCAGGCACCGCTACCTCAGGAGATGATATACACGAGAGGTCGTGTGTCTCGGCTGAGGTTAACAAAGACTTCGCCGGGGGTGGCTACGTGGAGATAACGGGAGTCTATGTGAAGGAGCGCTGAAATGCCGATCGATGAGATGTCGGGACGCCTCTTCCGGAACCTCCGGAAGTTGTTGTTCCACCCGTTTCAATTCTTCGAGAGCATGCCGGAGCATCCGCGCCTCCTGCCGCCGCTGCTCCTCATACTGGGTATCTGCCTGGTGCGGAGCGTATGGTATTCCCAGGTGCTCGCAGATTACATGGTACGACTGCTCGAAGGAAGCAGTTTTCCCACCGGCGGGTTTGCGCTCTGGTCGATGGTACTGCTCACGATCGGCCCCGCCATTCGCTGGGTTCTCGTTGCTGGCATTGTCTTCGCGATATCAGCTCTGCTTCGCGGAAAAGGGTCTTTCTCCCAGCTTTTCGCGTACACAGCGTATGGTCTCCTTGTGGGATATATGATCAGTCTTATTCAGGCAATCTTCAGCGTTCTCGCCGGACGACAGATCATGCATGAAGTGTCTCGTTTGATGATGGGCTCTGGCTACCTCTCTTTCCCAAATCTCGCTACAGATCCCACGATAGCAGTATTCTGGATGGTCTTCTGGTTAATAGGCACCATCGGCTTTGTATGGACGTTCATTGTCCATGTCGCAGCCACCCAGTACGGCAGATATATCCCTCGAACGCATGCACTTCTCACCGTTATTCTGGCGTTCGTCTGTATGTATGGCGTGGTATGGATGCAGGTGCTATTCGTTCGACATATAATAACATGATTGTACCGAGATGCCCAGTCAGGAGTGCTTGAGGATATGAAGGGGCAAGAGAGATGTGAGACTGAGGGAGGAGAACCCCCGGTGGTGACTCTGATCAACCCGGCAGGCCCCGGCATCGGCGACCCCGTCGGGATGGAACGAATGTTCACAGCGACATGCGACTAGCCAGCGACAACGGGAGTTTACCTCAACGGCAACCCGAGACATACGGAGCGAACCGGGCGTCCGGGAAGCGCGTTCCGGTTTGAACGGTTTATTGTCATCGTCGGGAAGGCGATCCGGGCATCGATGAGGCTGGTGAAAGAACCCCTGTGTTACCCCGACCAACGGGTACGATCACAGTTTAGCAGTGCGGGTACTGAAACGGATCCACGTTTTGAAACGGCCTAAACCCTGACGAATCGTCCGGCAGGCGGGACACCGGGTCGGGAAATTCCCGCCATACTGCCGGTGAAAAGGGTTGGCAGCCGCTCAGGCAGGGTACACCGCCGCATCCCGTTCGGCCGCCGTGATCTTCTGCAGGAGGCCAGCAGAGAGGTCGGCGATCGGGTAGTACCCGCCGCCGGCATGTTCCGCGACGACTCTGCAGTAGCCCAGCCGGAACTCCAGAAAAGTTTTGCGGTTCCTTTCTCGCCACGGATGAGCACGCCGCCGATCCCCGGATTAACGGCATTGAGAATGAGCGCACGTTTCATTGTCTCCTGACCGACAATAGCGGTGAACGGAAGGACACTCCTTCGCGCCGAGTATGACATATGAGAGAATATGATGCAATTGATGTTAAATAGTTTCTATTTCGTAATAACCAATAGCGGACGAGGGCGGCCCTGCCCCCGCCCGGAACCATGTGGTCTCAGAACTCTTCCGCGATGCCGTAGCCGTATGACCGCAGTACCTCGCTCCCCCGCTGCTCCGGGTATGCGGCAAGCACGAGCCCCCGCGACTCCAGAAACTCCTCGGCGGAGACGATGGAGATAGGTTGGATCTGTTCGTCTTCGCCGGGCACCATCGACCAGGTATGGATGTAGTAGATGTCCGGCAGCCCCTCCTCTTCGTGCAGGTAGAGATCCCTTCCGCGCCCGAATGCCCCGCCTGCGTCACCGCCCCGCGGCGCGAGGTAGAGCCAGGCGTCACGGTCGGTGTCGAGGAGGATCTCGCCTTTCTCGGATTGAATACATTTCTTCATGGTCAGTCACCTCTGCCCCGCCAGCCGTGCAGGGCAGTTCGGCAGGCGGCGACGATGAACTCCGGGAGCCCGGTGAGGTGGCCATGGCCCTTCCGCAGCCCGGGTCGAACAGGAGGTTCCGCCACCGCCCGCCATCCGGAGATACAACAGCAAGTAACATATATTTTTCGTATAGTATCACCCGATGTTATAAAATAATTTTTTAGTAACAACTCGCCCCGAAAGGCATGCCCATGGTCGCCCGACGGATACGCTGCATGTACCCGCCGGAATCCTCAAACTCAGTCGAACCGGCAATTCTCCCTGGAGCTCTCCGTTGCGATCACCTCCGGAGTGCAACAGATGATACTGTGTGCCATGAAGCGCAGGACCGGCGGTGCCGGCTCCTCCGCTACGCATCGTGAGGGACAGGATCCCGGAAAATGTGGGGGCCAGGACAGGGGACACGCCGAATCGAAGGGGAAACCCCGGATCCGGCCTATCCGGGGACGTTCACCTTCTCGGTGCCCATCGTCACCTTCACATCGACGAACCGCCCGTCCAGGGTCACGATATAGCGTCCCGCCCGGTAGAGCATGATCGACTTCTCCCGGGCGCTTCCGTATATCCCGTGGTAACCCTCGTCGGCGATGAGCCGGAGGGTTTCGGGGTCGCGGACGGTGACGACGAGCCGGGAGTTCGCGTCCGGTTCGGGATGCCGCGGGGTCGCGGAGAAGGTGATGATGAACGGCACGTCGACGACGTCCACCTGCAGCCCCCTGGCGGAATGGTAGAGGGTATACTGTTCCTCGAAGACCTTCGTCTTTTCGGCGACCGGCTTTGCGCCATCCATCCGTGTCAGGGGCACGGGCGTGACGTTGCATGGGTTCGGGTCCGGCAGGTGCTCGCCGGGCTGCACCGGCACCGGATCGACCGGAACCACCACGTTCAAATTCTGTGTCACGGAGGGAGCAGGGCGGCTCTCCCCGGCCGGTTCCAATGAGCCCGACCACGGTTGATCGACGGCGCCGGAGGGGATCGGCTCATCGTCCTTCTCGAGGGCGATACATCCGGAGCACGCGGCGACAAGGACGACGATCAGGATGAGTGCGGCGGTTCGGGCAGGTGCGCTACGGAAGTCTCCGCCGCGCCGTGGCACACGTCCTTTCCCATCGTTTCGCCGGTACAGCCCCGCATGCCGGCAGGGCAACGATTTTCTGTTCATACCTTCAGTTCCTCCCTCTGCTTTCTCCATAGCGCTTTGTAGTCTCTGTGGTCACCATGCGGACGGCTGTGGCATCACCATGCGGACGGCTGTGGCATCGTCCATCCGGTCATCGATCCAGTTCTATCTCCGAGTAGATCTCCCGCAAGACAAAGTCCCTGATCGAACCATGAACCCCAGGACAGGACCCCGTAGATGTTCAAGACGGAGGTGTCCTTCATGGTCAGATCGTCGCCCTCCGGAAGACGGTGACACTCACCAGGAGGATCAGAACCGCACCGACGAGAAGCCCAAGGAGGGTGACCGCCGGGAATATTCCGGTCTGGAGATCCCTGATCGCATCGATTGCATAGGAGACGGGGTTTAACCGCGCAAGGGCCGCGAGCCAGCCCGGCATCTGGTCGTAGGGCATCAGCGCACTGCTCGTGAAGAAGAGCGGCATTGAGATCATCGCGTTGACTGCCGCGTAGGAGTCATGATCCTCAAGTTTGAGGGCGACCGTCGTCATCAGCGAGGAGAGGAGGAGGCCGAAGATGAAGAGGACTAGATAGGTCTGGAAGAGGAGCGCCGGGTCAAGGAAGTGCGCACCAAGCAGAATGGCAATTACCAGAATGACCGTCGCCTGGATCAGGCCCCGGAGAGTGATGAAAAGGATCTTGCCAAAGAGGATGCTCTCCCGTGGTGCTGGCATCGCAAGGAACTTCTGGAGGTAGCCGAGGATCTTATCGAACATCAGGAGCGCTCCACCCTGGAAGGATGCACCAAGCATCGTCAGGACCAGGATACCGGGGGCGATGAAGTCAAGGTAGTTGTCGGTGAACCGGATCGGAAGAGCGAGGCCGACAAAGATGAGCCATGCCGCAGGCAGAACCAGCGTCGAGATGACATTGACCCTGCCCCGGAGCCAGCGGCGGAAGTCCCGCTCCATGTAATAGAACATCCGCCTCATGCCCGCCTCCGAAGCATCCTGCTGAACTGCCCGACATCAAATGCCGCCGTCTCGTCCTGTTCTCCAACCAGGGCGAGGAAGACGTCGTCGAGGGTCGGTTGCCGGATCGAGACCGATCGGATCGTCATTCCATCTCTGGTGAGTGCGCGGGAGATGGAAAGGCCCGCCTCTTCACCGTTATCCACCTCAAACCTGAGTTCGTCATCGGTTCTGCCGAGAAAGGCGACACCTTCAGGGAGTTGCCCCCCGAAGGTTCCGTCAGTTCGGATCGAGACGATGTCACGGCAGACAGTCGCCTTCAGCGCAGACGGGGTGTCGGTCGCCACCACCCGGCCTCCATCGATGATCCCGACCCGGTCGCAGGCCTGGTCCGCCTCGTCCATGTAGTGCGTCGTGACAAAGACCGTCATCCCCCGGTTCTTCAGCGCGATGATATGCTCCCATATCCGCTTTCTGCCTGCTACATCAAGCCCTATCGTCGGTTCGTCGAGGAAGAGCACCGCCGGGTCATGGACAAGCGCCTGCGCCAGTTCGAGCCTTCTGCGCATCCCGCCCGAGTAGGTCCGCACAAGGTCGTCCGCACGGGACGAAAGGTCCATCATCGCGAGCGCCTCATCCGCCGTCTCCCGGGGATGAGGGACGCCGTAGACCTTTGCAAAGAAGACAACATTCTCCCGCCCGGTGAGTTTCTGGTCGACCGCCATATCCTGCGGGACATAGCTGATCTGCTCCCTGACCGCGAGCGGGTTCCCCGTCACCGAGTGCCCACAGATCGTTGCATCCCCCTCCGTCGGGGCAAGGAGCGTCGTCAGCATCTTTACGGTCGTCGTCTTCCCCGAGCCGTTCGGTCCAAGGAGGCCGAAGATCTCCCGGTCGATCAGAAGATCCATCCGGTCGACCGCAACAAGGCTGCCGAACCGTTTTGTTAACCCTGATACCTCTACTGCTGTCAAAGTAGTACTACTCCTGCTGCTCTCTCTTCATATTTCTTGAAGCACGGATCTCTTCAAGGGTCATGATGGTGATCGCACCGCCCTGTACCTGGCCGTCCGCTCCATCAAGGCGATCTTCAAGCCACCCCTCGGTTTCGAGGTACGCATCCCGGAGCCCTTCGGAAACCTCTGGATCCGGGTTCCAGAGCCCCCTGCATTCCGCTTCAAGGAGGCGCCGACCAATCTCTTCGAGCGCAAATGGATTCGCTTCTTTGAAGAAGGCCCGGTTCTCCGGATCGAGGACGAACGTCTTTGCTATCTCATCAAAAATCCGATCATCAACCTCGCCGGTCGATGCCTCCCATCCATAGACCGTACCGACACGTTTTGCGATGTCGCCTGCACCTTTGTACCCGTGTCGTTTCATCCCCTCGATCCAGGCAGGGTTGAGGAGTTTCGTCGTGACGACACGGCGCAGTTCTGCTGCAAGCGTTCTGACCTCGACCTGTGAGGGGGTGCGGGTGTCACCATAGTATGCTTCCACACGTTTCCCCGAGAGGTGGCGTGCGGCAGCTGTCATCCCACCGTGGGTTCCAAAGTAGCAGCAACACCCGGTCAGGTCGTACTCGTCGGTTGCGGTCTTGTTGAAGGTTGCGTCAACATGGGAGAGGAGGCTTGAGAACCCAGACCTGTTCTCTGTTCCGATGTCTCCGTCCCCGTACGAATAACTGTTCCAATCGAGGAAAATTTCTGCCAGATCCTTCTCTTCTTTCCATGCAGATGCAAAGACTGCAAGGTTGACGCCGCTGCCGTAGGTACCGGGCCTGCTCCCGAAGATCCTCTTGGTGGTTCCGCTCTCTCGTGTATGCATCCCAATTGGGTTCTTGTCATCCGGTTCATCAAGTTCAGATACAGCTGCCAGTGCACGGTCAAGGAGTTCGATTGCAGAGAAGAAACAGTCGCGGATGATACCACTTGCCCGGACTGTGACATCGACACGAGGACGGCCAAGGTCTTCGATTGGAATAACAGAAAACCCAGTTACTTTTACTCCTTCCCAAACCGGTTCGACACCGAGAAGTGTCAGGATTTGAGCGAACTGCTCTCCGTCGGTCCACATCAGGTCACTTGACATCCAGTCCATCGCGACTGTCTTTGGATAATCCCCATGCTCCTCAAGGTATGTTTTTAAAAGAGCATCGGCGAGCTTTCTGCCAACCATCCAGGCCGCTTTTGTCGGGACCGTCGAAGGGTCGAGTGAGTAGAAGTTCCTCCCGGTTGGAAGGATGTCAGTTTTTCCACGGGTTATCAGCCCAGATGGACCGGGAGGAATAAACCCGCCCGAGATGCCGTGGAGGAGCGATCTTATCTCGTTAGTCTCGTTGATACCAGTATTGAGAGTTAGGATCAGAGCTGCTACAGCGAAAAGATCATCCTCTGTTCCCGGCAGCGGCGGACGACCGACTGCGGTATGGACTGCATCAAGGGCATTCGACCCAGAGAGGATCGCCCTGACGAAGGCAAGTTCTGCGCTCTCCCGTTCGCGGAGCAACTCCACGTTCTCTGGGGAACAACTATCCGCAAAGAGTGCTTTTGAGAGAGCGTTGTTGAACCGAGCAGCGGCATGGATGAAATGTGCTCTTGCCTCACCCTCCGGCCGCTCCCCGAAGATGTGCATGCCGTCTGGAATGCGGGAGGATGCAATCACTCCAAGATGCCGATGCACCCGCCCTATGAAGGCAGAAAAGTCTCCCCCCGTCTCTGGAAGACGGGTCTCCTCTGCGATACCACCTTCACGGACGGCAGCAGTGATCATATGTTCAAGGGTATGTGCACGGGCCGGATCACTCTCCTTTGCACGAGCATACTCGTCAAGAAGTCCTTCGAGATCCTTTAACGCACCATAGAGGCCGCTTGCCTGCATTACCGTCTGCATATGATCTACGAGTGTCGCACAGGCACGCCGTTTTGCGATCGACCCCTCAGGGGGGTTGTCGGCATTGTAGATGTAAAGATGAGGGATTGTGCCGATGGCAATGTCGGGGAAGCATCGTGAAGAAGGAGCCGCAGATTTCCCCGGCAGAAACTCAAGGTTTCCATGTGTTCCGACGTGGATGATGACATCGGCGCCAAAAACCCGTTCCAGCCACCGGTAGGTTGCGAGGTACTGGTGAGTCGGCGGAATCTCGGGGTCGTGGAGTATCTTGCAGGCCTCGCCGTCGCACCTTGCCCCCGCGCATCCGCGTTTCGGCTGGACACAGACGACTGCGTTCCCATAGGATACTCCGGTGACGACGATGTTACCGTCGTGTACCATGGCGGCAGGGACACCATCCATCTCTTCTCCCGGCGGCCGCCCCCAGGACTCCTCCATTTTCACCTGTACTGTTGGATCGAGCTCGGAGAACCACTCCCGGTACTCGCTCTCATCAACGAGGGCAAGGGCACCCCCGCACCGAATGATCGAACCGACCGATGTCCAGCGGAAGTCGCTGATCGCACGCTTCTCCATGATCAAATCGATCAGTTCTTTACCACTCTGAGGAGGATCAACCGAATAACCCCCATCTTTCATTGCGTTGAGAATCTTTGCAACGCTTTCCAGTGTATCGAGATGGGCGCCGGCGCCGACAGTTGCCTCGACCGATGAGCAGGGCTTGTTATGGAGTATGAATGCGACCTTTCGTTCTTCCGGGCTCTTCTCCCGCAGTCGGATCCATGCTTCAACCCTCTTGCAGATCCGCTCGATCCTATCCGGGATCGGCTCATGCATTCCGGTCCCCTCACCGGAATCGACCTCGGTTCCGACGGCAAGCATCTCGATCATCCCCTGCATCTCAGGCAGAGCGACACTCCAGCCGATCTCGGTAGCAGACAGACCAAGAGGTGAATCAAGCCATTCCGGATGTGTCTTGTGATATAGGATGACCGGGTGAATAACGGGTACATCAAGTTCGGAGAAGATATCCCGTGATCCTTCTGCATTAGATGCTTGGAAGACCGGTTGAAGGTTGATGATGAATGATACCTCTCCAGAGAACCACTCCCGGGCGACTTCGGGTCCCGGTCGAGCGCCGAGGTCGGCATCCCCGCCGGAGAGGCAGAAGATCGGAATGACATCTGCGAATAATTCAACCCTCCTGATGAGAGCATCGACGACCTCCTGGTCCCCGTTTGCCCAGTAGGTCCGTGAGAAAACTATTCCCACCGATAAGGGATGGCGCCGTGGGCGGAAGGTACGGTAGGCATTCAGGTCGGCGAAAGGCTCTTTTGCATCAGGATAATAGATCCCTTCCCATGGCATAGGCACCGGGGGTTCGGGTTCGGTATCGTCACCGGCGGCAATATGCTTGAGATACCGGATCATCCGGCAGTAGTTCTCTTCTCCGCCATGCGTCATGTAGGCCGAGACGGCGGCGACGGATTTGACCGGAACTGTAGAAAGTGACCAGAAAGCCTGGTTATGCCCAAACGAGACGATAGGAATGTCGGTTCGGAGGCGCGGTATCAGGTCGTCCCATGCGGCATCCTGCGAGGGGTGGAGGAGGATCAGGTCTGCCTCCTGTTGGGAAGAGAGGAACCGCTCCTGTGCATCCGGTTGGGCGACATCGTGGATGCCGGTGATCTCAAGAAAGATCTTTTCACGGTATGCGGCCGCAGTAAGAAGGGGGATGTCCGATCCCCACACAATGGCAGCGATCTTCATGATCTTCCCCCCGCTATTGCATGAAGCGGTGCAACAAGAAGGCCCGCTTCGGGATCGTGTATAATCCGTGCATTCACCCCGTAGACCTCGCGTATCTGCTCCGGAGTGATGAGGTCTTCCGGGCTCCCGAACCCGACGATGTGGCCGCCTTTGAGCAGCATCAACCGGTCGGCATAGCGTGCGGCGATGCTCAGATCGTGAACCGCCATGATGACGGTCATACCTGCTGTCCGCGAGAGGTCGTGGACGATGGCAAGTGTTTCCAGCTGATGGTGGATATCAAGGTTGTTTGTCGGTTCGTCGAGGAGGAGGACTTTTGGGTCCTGGGCAACTGCTCTTGCGATCAGCACCTTCTGCTGCTGGCCTCCGGAAAGCTCGTTGAAATCGCGGTCGGCGAGATCTTCAATTCCGAGGAGCCGGATCGCATACTCGATCCAGTTGAGGTCCTCTTCTCCAAGTCGCCACCCCATATGCGGAGTCCTTCCCATCATGATCACGTCAAAGACGGTTGCCGCAGAGATCCGTGCTCCGTTCTGGGGTACATAGCCGATCGTCATTGCGATGTCATGCTGGCGCATCGAACGGAGATTCCGGTCATTGATGAGTATGGTTCCTTCCGGATGAAGGATCCGATCTATGCACCGGATGAGGGTGGTTTTTCCCGAGCCATTCGGCCCGACAAGACAGGTAATTGTGCCTTTATCAATCTGGAAAGTCAGATCCCGCAGTACCGGAGTGCTACGGTAGGCAAAGCAGAGTGTGTCTACGTTGATGGTTACCAATAGTTTCGCCCCCTTCTGAGGAAGAGCAGGATGAAGAATGGAACGCCAAGGAAGGCGGTCATGATCCCAACCGGCAGAATCTGCGGTGCCATGATGGTTCTTCCGATGCTGTCTGCACCGAGGAGAACGAGTGCGCCCACCACAGCAGTTCCCGGCAGAAGGAACCGGTGGTCCCCCCCGATAACCATTCGTGTGATGTGCGGTGCAACAAGCCCGATGAACCCGATTGTGCCGGTGAAGCAGATGACACCGGCGGTGAGCAGGGAAGCTCCCGCCATCCCTCCTATCCGGAGTCGTTCGACCGGGACACCCAGGCTCGTTGCCGCCTCATCACCGGCAGCGAGGGTATTCAGACTGCGTGCAGAGATGAGAAAGAGCGGGAAGGTGCAGCCGATCAGAACTGCAGCAACCGTCACCGTCTCCCATGTGGATCGCCCGAGGCTTCCAAACATCCAGAAGACTACTGCATGGACGTCTTCTGAGCTTCCGATGTACTGGAGGAAACTGGTCAGTGCCGAGAAGAGGTACATGATCGCAATTCCTGCCATGATCATCGTCTCGGGGGTGACCCCTTTGTACCGGGCAAGACCATAGACGAGGGCGGCAGCGATCAGCGTGAAGAGGAAGGCGTTCCCGACGATGAGGGAGCCTCCCGCGACGACACCGGCTCCAAGAACGATAGCAAGCGATGCTCCAAAACTTGCCGCCGAGGCGATTCCAAGGGTAAAGGGGCTTGCAAGCGGGTTTCGTAAGATACCCTGCATCACTGCTCCGGCAAGTCCAAGAGCGGCACCGGCAAGGATACCCATCAGGATGCGGGGAAGACGGTAGTCCCAGATGATTGTTCCCGCTTCACTTGCACCGTCAGGCCCTGTGAGGATAATTGTATAGACGTCAAGGACGCTTATTGGATATGACCCGAGTGTCGCTGCCATCCCTGTGAGGAGAATAAGGAAGGCGACGGAAAAGCCGATGATGAGTATTCTCGAATGCGTCCTATCAATATATCCATCCCGTGCCGATATGACGTCCATTATACCCTCCCGTCAGGGTAGTAGAACGTTCCCTGCTCTTTGATCTCTTCCCCGGTTTTCGTGAAGCGGTCCAAGTATTCATGGTGGATGGCGACCGGATCGATATCCTCGAAGAGGGCTGGATAGAACCATTTTGCCACCATGGCAACAGCAGCGGGTGAGGCGGTTCCCATGGAGAAAGCAGAGGTTACTACATAGATCCGGTCGTCCCTGACTGCAGGTATCCTTGAAAAACCTGGAAGTGCCGATATTTCGTTGCGAAGGTTTTTGATCTCGTCTCGATCATCAAAATTATATCCTCCTTTTCCAAGCGCCCAGATGAGTATCACGTCTGGCGATTGTGATATGACCCATTCGTGTTCAACATCGGCATTCATCGTAAAATGACCCTCAGCAACATTTTGACCGCCTGCCGCAACGAGGATAGAGTGAAGCCCGGTATCGGTAGAGTAAGCCCTTCTCCCAAAGGATGTACCGCTTCCCGTTTCGGCATAGACCCGCACCCGTTTAGAATCCGGGATGGTGCTGACCCGCTCCGAGACGAGGTCCATGATGGCGTCATGCCAGTTAAGGTATTCATGGGTGTTCGCTTCCGCTCCGACGAGTCTACCGAGGGTCACCATTTCTTCACGGAAATATTCGGCCCGATAGAAATCCATTCTAACGACTTTTATGTGGGAAGGGAGATGGCGTTCAAGTTTTTCCTGTTCGGGGTACTTGACAAAGGTCATGACAATATCAGGTTGTAATGCAAGAATGCTTTCGATATCAGGCTCCCAGGCTCCTCCGACGCTCGGGCGGTCGACAAGATTTGGGAATTGGTATGTTCTTTCCTTTATGCTCTCTGAGATTCCAACGATCCGATCATCTTCACCGATGACATTGATAGCATCAGCTGCCTGGTGATGAAGGATAACAATCCGTTCAACCGGCCGGTACAGGATGATCTCCGTGCCTACGGTATCGGTGATCCTGCGGGGGTATTGGGGATAGAGGGGAGCGGCGGCGCGGAGATCCTCGACACCCGGCCCGCAGCCCTGAAGATGGTCGAGGATGCCTGTGGCAAGGATCTGCCGTGCCTCTTCATCGTAGTTATCCTCTGCCAGTGCCGGGCAAATCATGAGGAATGAGGCAAGGATGACCGCGCCGAGGATCTTCTGTGCCGTTCTCATGGGTGTCCCCTCCAGGTAAGAATAACAGCAGACAGTATGGCCCCAAGGATGACAGCAGCAATGGGTGCCGGGGACTGTTTTGCAGAGGGTTGTGAAAAGGAGATTCCGTTTGTCAGGTCAAGAACTGTCCCGTTGATCTCCGGGGTTGCGGGTCCACTGAGCGTGTAAGTGATTGATTCCTCACCGAGTATGGCAAAATGAACCTTCGATTCTTCGGTTCTGGTCTGGTCCATCGGGTGCGTTGTTCCGAGATAGGTGTATCCTGCCGGGATCACCTCAGTGATCCCGCCGATCATCCCATCGGGGAATGTCACCCGGACGGTGATCGTTCCCCCTGTGTCAGGAGAGGCAATTGTCCGGTCGATTGCTGCTGTTGCGGTACCGATGCAGAGGACAAAGATGAGAAGAAGGATGGTGACTTGGCGGATACGAAGCATAATGCAATGATTGTAACACTCATTCATAAGTATTTTTCTGTTATTATTACTAGGTAAAATAGATCCAGAATAATTCACACGAAATAAAGATAGTAACCATTTTTGTACAACAAAAACCAGAGAAGTCGAGACAATGAGACAATTTCCCACAAACGATTCATAAAATAATTCTAAAAATTACAATATAATAACACATTTATAGTGATAAGTGTTACTGTGATCGTTCGGCGCGGGATACCCCGCCGAGGAGGAATGATCGCATGAATAATGATCGCATGAATGGAAGAAGAGAAAAACATGAGGATGCCGTTTCACCGGTGATAGGGGTGATGTTGATGCTTGTCGTCACGATCATTATCGCCGCCGTCATCTCGGGGTTTGCCGGGGAACTTGTAGGAACTACAGAAAAAGCCCCGCAACTGGTGATGGATGTAGAGATCAAAAATACAGGAGACATGTGGACAAGCTGGGTTGTATTCGACATTAAGAGCGTGTCCGAACCGATCCATACACGTGATCTCCGGATTGCAACATCGTGGCGGACAACCAATAAAACGGCGAACGATGGCTCTATCATAACCGGAGGCGCTACGGTTGCGGCAGGAGTGGAAAACACGAATTACACAACAAGCGATGCCGGTACTACCGGGCAATTCCGTATGGTTTCTCCCATAGGTCATGGCCAGGGAGTTACCCAGCTACAGGAATTCGAGTACCAAAAGACAGTTCCCCCTTATGATCCCGGGCAATACTTCGGAAATTACACATTGACTGTTGGAACAGCGATGAGACAATCACCGGCACGCTATGGGCCGGCTCATAGAAATGATCTAGCCGCGGATGTATATCTTGAACTCTATGAATATCATCCTACGCATATAGAAAGAGACCAAAGAGATTCAGTTCAGGCAATTCTTGGCAAGGATTGGACTCACCTTCGTGTGGGAGATGTTGTGGATATCAAGATTACACACATCCCAAGCGGGCAAGTTATCTTTGATAAATCGGTGGTGGTGCAGGGATGAGGTCTATTAGAGAAAACGAAGATGCCGTTTCGCCGGTTGTCGGCATTATGCTGATGCTGGTCGTCACGATCATCATCGCAGCGATTGTTTCCAGCTTTGCTGGCGGTCTTGCCAGCGATGCCAAGAAGACGCCACAGATAACCATCAAGGCCGAATACAGCCAGTCTCAGGGCATGACGATCTACCACCTCGGCGGTGATACCGTGAACACACTGGACACGAAGGTTTTCGTCAAACCCACAAGAGATTTTTCTTCCGATTACCAGACATGGGAGGTCAATACCTCTGCTCTTATGGTAAATAAAAAACCGTGGTTAAAAGTGGGGGGCTATCAAACAAGTAATGCATTGATATTTGGACCTGGTGATACCGCAATCGTGGAGCCTGCTGAGCTCAATGAGGGAGCGGTACAGCCTGCGACGTACGTCGGCAACTCGGCCCCCTATAATAACGCACAGGAGAAGAATGCAGGTTTCCAACATCCCGAAAATCGAGGCAAACGATTTACCTTAAGTCTCGTCGACAACGGTGGAAAAACTATTGCACAGACCGAGGTTACAATTAGAGCCTGAGATACCTGAAAACATTTCGAAGGCACTGCTATTGAACAAGCCTTGGGGGGTGCCCACCGGTTCGACCGAACCGGTGATAACCTCTTTAGAGCACCCATTTCACCCACCCCCACAATAACCCCCCAAGTCTTAGGATGGCCTCGATCGAGATGATTCAATGCGGAAGAGCACCCTGGGGAAGGCCTTCCGGTGATGGTGTCAGGCAGAGGGAGGTGTCCTCTGCCCCCTCGAATGCCCTGGTATGCGTGCCTGTGCAGACCGCAGATACACCCATTCTCAATGACACATATAGTGTTTTTCGCAGTATCTCTGGGCAAACCAGCGCACCCGTCCTCCCACCTGTTGGGATGCTGCAGTACGGTCTTGCAAACTGAAACTAGACACTCAGATCCGACATGCAGTGCTCCTGCAGAAGCCATGGAGAGAGCAAGGTGTGAATATGTAGTCAGAAACTTTTGAAAATGAAGAAATAGTATTAAAGATTACGACAATAGTAGGATTATGACTCCGAGACCGCTCCACCACACACTCCCGTTCACCGCCATCGTCGGGCAGCAGCAGATGAAACTTGCTCTCGTACTCAACGCGATCAATCCCCGGATCGGCGGCGTCCTGATCCGGGGAGAGAAAGGGACGGCAAAATCCACCGCTGTCCGTGCACTTGCCGATGTTCTCCCTGAGATCCCGGTCATGCAGGGCTGCCCCTTCTCATGCGATCCAGGCGATCCAGACAGTTACTGTCCGATATGTTCAGGGATGGCAGATAATGGCGATCGAATCACCCAAACAACCCGGCCGGTCAGGGTCGTCACCCTGCCGCTTGGTGCGACGGAAGATCGGGTTGTCGGAACGCTCGATCTCAAACGTGCCATCAAGGAGGGGATTGCAGCACTCGATCCCGGCATCCTTGCCACAGCACACCGTGGCATTCTCTATATCGACGAAGTAAACCTCCTTGACGATCATATCGTCGATATTCTCCTCGACGCAGCGGCAATGGGGGTGAATACCGTTGAACGAGAGGGGATATCAGTCTCGCATCCGTCCAAGTTCATTCTTGTCGGAACAATGAATCCAGAAGAGGGTGAACTCAGGCCACAGCTCCTCGACCGGTTCGGCCTTATGGTAACAGTGGAAGGGATCGCCGATCCCGAAGAGAGGATGCTCGTCATCGAAGCCGCCGAAGCATGGGACGGAGATCCCGAAGCACTGCGTCTGGAACACGATGAGGAACTCAAATCTCTCAGGGCATCGATCCTTGCCGCACGCGACATCCTTCCCGAGGTCGAGATCGAAAAAGACCTCGTCAGGCAGATAATCGATGCGTGCCTCAACCTCGGCATCACTACCCACCGCGCCGAGATCACCGTTGTGCGGACTGCAAAGACGATCGCAGCATTCCAGGGGAGAACGTCCGTCACCCCGGCAGATGTCCGCGAAGCGATTGCACTTGCCCTCCCACATCGGATGCGAAAACGCCCGTTTGAAGAGCCTGATATCGATCCGGGCGTCCTCGATGACCTCATCCCGGATAGTGACGATCCAGATCCTTCCGATGATGAGACAGAATCCCCGCCACAGGAGCAGGATGAAAGCGACGAGTCCCATCCGCCCCCGCCATCCGGCCGGGGGAGGAGAGAGACTCATGGTATCGGCTCCCCAGTCAATACGGCGCCGATCCACGATGATATACCCCCCGATCGCACCCTCAGAAAGACCGCACGGGGTCGCCGTATCCCAACTCCAACCGAGGACCTCCGGGGGCGGAAGACGAGTACTGCTCCGGCAGCTGAGTGGCGGGGCCTCTCGCTCGATGCCACCATCAGAGCGGCGGCACCTCACCAGCGTGATCGTGAGAAGGGGGGGAATGCCATCTCGATCATCTCCGAAGACCTCCGGCAGGCCCGAAGGACCGGAAAAGCGGAGGTCGCCTGCGTCTTCGTCGTCGACGCAAGCGGGTCGATGGGTGCTGAGAAGAGGATGGAGAGTGCGAAAGGGGCCGTCCTCTCTCTCCTTGAAGATGCATACAAGAACAGGGACCGGATCGGGCTTGTTGCGTTCCGGGGAGACGACGCCGATGTCCTCCTTCCCCTCTCCCGGAGTGTTGAACTCGCTTATCAGCGCCTCTCGGATATCCCTACCGGCGGGAGGACACCCCTTGCCCTCGGGCTTGAGAAGGGGCTGCAGATGCTCGAACGTGAGCGGAAAAAACGCAGAGATATTCTTCCGATGATGATGCTCATCTCAGATGGCAGAGCAAATGCCGGGATGGGGGGAGAGATCCGCCAGGAGATTCGCAGTGTATCCGGGGCGATTGCAGAGGCCGGAATCCGAACCGTCATCATCGATACCGAGGCAGTATCTTCTCGTCAGCCCCTCTCTCTCGGCTACTGCCGGGAGATTGCCGGTATCAGCGGCGGCAGTTATTATCCGATCGCAGAACTTTCTGCAGGAACTGTGGAAGAGATCGCACGGCGGGAGGGTGGGCTCTTTATCGGTTCATGATGAGGGGCAACCACCATCCTCCTTCTGCACATCTTCTCTGCAGAGTGAACTTACTATTAATGAACTCCAACGATTTTCTCATGCCCCTGCCATTCACACCCGACGGTGAACATACACCACCCCTCAAACATTAGGACAGTCATCTCCGGAGCAACGGCATCCAAAAACCCTCCGGGCACGTCTCGCCTCCCGGCAACCCCCACCAGCTCGGCGTGCGCCCCCCTCCCCCTCAGAACACAACCAACACCAGCGCGACCAGGGTGATGGGAACGACCCGCTGGAGCGGCGGGACCGCCTTCCTGCACCCGGCGATGACAGAACCCCGATTGAGCGCGAGCGCGGCCACGGGGGCAGCAGGAACCGGGGCGATCACATGTCCAGGATCTGCGAGGAACCGGCGGCTGTAGAGGAGGGCGAAAAGCGCCTGGATGCCGCTTGAGAAGAGGTTCAGCCCCGTGTAGATCCCCCCGACAACAGGGCCGAGGAGGATCAGGGCCGCAGGGAGCTGGACGCGGAAGAGCGATTCCCCGAGCACCACCGGGAAGGCGCCCATGATAAGGATCGGGATCACCTCCCGCTCTGTCACCTTCCCGTCGCGGTAGTATTCGGCGAGCATCGACTTTCCCGCCGTGGCGTTGACCCCCATCGCGACGATCGAAAGGACGCACGCATCGGAGAGGCCGGAGATCTTGCAAAACGGCCCGGTAAACGATGAAATCCGGGAAAAGACCCCGGCCTCGGCGAGAATGTTCACGACGACGATGCCCACGGTTACCAGCAGGACGGCGTTCACCGCGGAAAAGAATACCTGCACGGCCCTACCCTTCCCCGAATACCATCTTTTATTCTCCCGGACGTATCTGCACAGTATTACAATCTATTATAATTTATATAATAAGTGTTACTACACATAACCAACAGGCGAACTCATAGAAAACATCCGTGTCGTCCGGGTTCTCATCGATTGTGGCAGACGCGACGACCGGGCCACCATCACCGCCACGCCCAAGGAGATCGTCACCCAGGAAAGACCCTCGTGAGTATACATAAGATAGTTAACTTATGGAATTAATTAACTATAAAGTATACTCCAGGAGATTAGAAGTGTTGCAGCGCAGGGAGCAGGGCTCGACAGAGGAAACATACGGAGCTACCCCGACCGCAGGGCTCAGGATACCCGGGAGTATCAGGGCGCTGATGGAACGCTTCAGGCACCGGGAGCAGGGTTCGACAGAAGAAGACGAGAGCACCCCGAACGGAGGAGTTCCGTCCAGGATACTTGGTGGAGTCAAAACCCTGGCCGCACGCTTCAGGGCGCGCGACGCGCCGGGGGTAGACATCGCCTCCGGCAGCCCGGCCCTCCCCTCCGCCGGCAACGGCACGGTCAATACCTACTGGCTGAACCCCGGATTCTCGTACGCCGTCATCACCCGGGATAAAAACTCAAGTCTGAAGTACGAGGTCTTCGAACCCGAACTGGAACCCTCGGAGTACATCCTCCTCAACGAAGCCCATGACTACATACGCGATGTATTCCTCTTCGACTCGCCCAGAGAAAAGAACGAGATCAGCCTCACGTACGACGACATGGTGCCGATCCTGCGGCGGTTCGCACCGAAACTGGCCAAAGACCGGATCGGTGTCCTCTACTACTACCTGAAGCGCAACTTCCAGGGTTTCGCCAGGATCGACCCCCTGATGCACGACGACTACCTCGAGGACATCAGCTGCAACGGCGTCGGCGTCCCGGTCTACGTCTATCACCGGCTCTACGAGAGTATGCCGACGAACATCACGTTTAAGGGCGACGAACTGAACCGGTTCGTCCTCAAGATCGCCCAGAAGGCGGACCGGCAGATATCGCTCACGACGCCGCTCGTCGATGCGGCGCTCCCCGACGGCTCCCGTATCCAGCTGACGTTCTCCGATATCGTCTCCACCAGGGGGAGCTCGTTCACCGTCCGGAAGTTCCGCAAAGACCCGATGACGCCCGTCTCGCTCATCGAGTACGGGACCTACAGCCCGGAGGTGCTCGCGTGCATCTGGCTTGCCGTCGAGAACCGCAAGAGCATGATCGTCGTCGGCGGGACGGCGAGCGGCAAGACCTCGACGATGAACGCGATCTCGTTCTTCATACCCCACCACGCGAAGATCGTCTCCATCGAAGACACCCGTGAGATCCAGCTCCCGCACGAGAACTGGCTGCCGACGCAGACCCGCGAGATCAACGTCAGGGGTTCGAAGGGGGATGTCGACATGTTCGCCCTCCTCAAGGCGGCGCTCCGCCAGCGCCCCGAGTTCATCATCGTCGGGGAGGTCCGCGGCCGCGAGGCCCAGACGCTCTTCCAGGCGATGAACACCGGGCATACGACGTTCTCGACCCTCCACGCCGGCAGCATCGACGAGGCGATCAACCGCCTGGTCAGCGACCCGATCAACGTGCCGACCGCGATGCTCGGGGCGCTGGACCTGATGGTCATCCAGTCCCTCCATTACCTGAACGACGGAACAGCCAGGCGGTGCGACTCGCTCCACGAGATCCGGGTCGAGCGGGGGAGGGAGATCGTCCACGACTGCCTCTACCGCTGGGATCCCCTCACCGACCGGTTCTGCCGGGAAGGCTGCGGTTCGCGGGTCCTCGACGACATCGCCAGACGGCGCGGGTGGTCGGCCGACGAACTGGAGAGGGAACTTGCGCGCCGCGCGGAGTTCCTCGCACGGATACACGCGGACGGCGGTATCGGGGTGGACGACCTGATCCGCCGAATAGCCGCATTCGGAGGAGGCGCAGATGTCGGTCCCAAGTGACCTGCCCCTCCCGGACGGCGGCCAACTCCGGAGGGCGCTGCGGATGGCGCACATCCCCATCCCGTATCCCGCCTACCTGCGGCAGGTTCTCCTCGCCACCGCCGGTGCGGCGGCCGTATACCTCGCGGGCATCGCCTATCTCACCCACGCCGGGTACAGGATCCTCCTCTTTTCCGTCGTTCCCGACGCGGTCACAAAGATCGTTCTCTTCCTTGTCCTGATCGCCGGTGTCTCCGGCGCCCTCTACACCTACCCCTTCCTCATCGCGCAGGGGAGGAAGACGAAGATCGACCTCGACCTCCCCTACGCCATCACCTACATGGAAGCCCTCTCCACCACCATGACCCTCTACGAGGTCATCCGCAAGGTCTACGAGGAGATGGACCTCTTCGGGGAGGTCTCAAAAGAGTTCGGCATGATCGTGCGCGACGTGGAACTCTTCGGAGAAGACCTTCACACGGCGATGAAGAACCTCCAGCACACTACCCCGTCGCCAAACCTCGCCGACTTCTTCAACGACCTCGCCCTCCTCTCCGACAGCGGGGGGGACATCACCGCGTTCCTCGGGGCGCGCTCCGGGTTCTTCAGGGACGTCGCGGAGCGCGAGCAGGAGATGGCGCTCCAGACCATCGAGATCATGGCCGAGGTCTACGTCACGGCGTTCGTTGCGGGCCCGATCGTCATCATGATCATGATCCTCTCGCAGAACCTCGCCGGCCAGAGCGATCTCGCGGGCTGGATGCCGCTGATCACCCTCGGCATCCCTGCCGGGGCGATTGTGATGATCGGGATCCTGTATACCCTCCTCCCCGCTGAAAACCTCCAGATCAGCCGGCAGGAGCGGGGGGACCGCGAGCGCCTCGACATCCCGGACCCGGGAGGAGACGTCGACCCGCGGCTGATCAAGGCCTTAAAGGCACGGAGCCGCACCCTCGGGATCATGAAGGCGCTGAAGCAGCCGTTCCGCCACTACATCTCGAACTACGACTGGAGCCTCGTGCTCGCGATGCTCTGCGGCGGCGGCGCCACCGCGCTTCTCCTGCTCGGCTACTTCGACGCGTGGTTCCCGATGTACACCCTGGAGGTCGGCGTCTGCATCATCGTCTGCGTCTCCCTCTTCCCCGTGATGATCGCCTACGAGGGGAGGCGGTGGTACGTCAACAGCGTCGAGCGCCAGATGCCGGAGTTCCTGCGCGAACTCGCCGATATGAAGGATATCGGGATGACGCTCCAGTCGGCGATCCACCGGATCGCGAACACGAAACTCGGGCTCCTGAGTTCGGAGCTGCAGATCACCTCCGAGGAGATCCGGCGGGGCGTCAGCATCGGCAACGCCCTCGTCCGGATGGAGGAGCGGATCGGGCTCGTCTCGGTGAAACGCGCGATATCGCTCGTGGTGAAAGCGAGCGAGATCACCGATCACCTCAGGGAGACGCTCATGGTCGCCATCAGCGACTTCGAACACTATCTCAAGATGAAACGGGAGCGGTTCAACTCGGCGTTCACCTACATCGCCGTCGTCTACCTCTCCTTCGGCGTCTACCTCTACACCGCCCTCGAACTCAACACCCGGTTCGTGTCGAGTTTCGCGAAGTTCGACGTCGCCCTGGACATCGCCGGGAACACGACCGACATGTTCCACGTCGCTATCATCCTCGGGGCGTTCTCGGGCATCATGGCCGGGCAGCTCAGCGCAAACAGCATCCTCTCCGGGTTCAAGCACAGCATCGTCTTCCTCATCGCGACGGTCGTGGTCTTTGTCGTGCTCATCGGGGGTGCGCTATGAACGATGAAGCGGTATCCGAAGTCGTCGGGGAGATGCTCATGATCTCCCTCGTGCTCCTCCTCGTCGCTGTCTTTGCCGTATCGCTCGGGAACTTCCTCCCCACCGAGCGGGCGCCGACAGTCACCGTCATGATGACGAATACAACGGAGAACGTCACGCTCTACCATAAGGGCGGCGACTGGGTGCGGGCGGCCGACCTCGAAATCGTCGTCTCGAACACCACCGCGACCCGGAAGTACCGCTCCGATACGTTCGTCCTGTCGCCTGAGAAGCAGGTCTTCGACCTCGGGAGCAGCATCGTCGTGAACTGGACGGTCGCCGGCGACGAGACGGTGCGCCTCGTCATGCCGCGGGCGGTCCTCTTCACCGGGGAGGTGCGGTGAATGGACGATCGCGCCGTCTCGCCGGTCGTCGCGGCGATGCTCCTCCTCGCCGTCCTGGTGACGTTCCTTTCGGCCTACAACGCCGTCGTCATCCCCTCGCTCAAGCAGCAGGCGGAGGTGGAGCACCTGCACGCGGTCGAGGAGTCGTTCCTCGCGTTTGGGTCGGACATGACCGCCGCCGCGGCGCTTAAACAGGATATGCGCCTCTCGAAACGCATCCCCCTCGGCGGGGGCGATATGATCCTCGACCCGGTCAGGTCGGGGGGGACGCTCCGGGTCCTCGAGGACCCGGGAGGCCCGGTTGCGAACGTGACCCTGAACGGGACGACCTACTGCTGCAACATGACGGGGTTCTCCTACACCCCGATCAGCAACTTCTGGCGTGACCAGGGGTATGCCTGGCAGTACGGCTACACCAACGTCACCGACGGAGTCCTCCAGACGCCGCTCGAATACGCGGATATGGAGGAAGTTCGCAAGGCAGCGAAGACCTCGGGGTTCGCCGGATCGCTCATCGGGATCGAGCACGAGGGCGCAGGGGGCAACTGCACCGGCGTCCGGATATCGCTCGTGACGTTCGAGCCCGGGGACGATAACCTCGCGAGCGGAAACGGCATCGGAACGCTTTCGCTGGATGCTACGGTGGAGGATATGCCGATCAACCTGACCGCCGACCCGGAAATAGGGGTTGCGGTCAACACGGCCCTCCCGGTCCCGCTGAATGCATCGCTGTGGGAGAACTGCAACGCGGCGTTCCATGCGATGAATGAAACCTACAACAACGTCAAAGACTGCACGTCCTCTTCCGAAGACGGCCTGGTGACGCTCACCTTCGCCGACGGTCAGGCACCCGGGGTGACGCTGCGTCTGGTCCGGGTCGTCGTCTCCGCCCGATGAAGGCGCATAGCCGGCCGGGATCGTTGAAAGCGCCGTCAATATCCAGCCCATGACGAACTATGTAGCCCCCACCCCGCCCGCGCTTCGCGCTCCTCCCCCGCCCCCCGGGGGGCGGGGGCAGTGCGTGGCGATAACCGGTGGGAAGCCGTGCACGGTTCTTCTCCAGGGTCTCCTTGTGCTTTGTGAAAAGGTTTGCAAAGGGAACTCTAAACGGTCACCTCGTGCGAGACCATAACTGCCGGATTGACGGAAGGAGGACAAAGGGAGAGAGCCGGCCTATCCGGGGACGTTCATCTTCTCGGTGCCCATCGTCACCTTCACATCGACGAACCGCCCGTCCAGGGTCACGATATAGCGTCCCGCCCGGTAGAGCGTGATCGACTTCTCCCGGGCGCTCCCGTATATCCCGTGGTAACCCTCGTCGGCGATGAGCCGGAGGGTCTCGGGGTCGCGGACGGTGACGACGAGCCGGGAGTTCGCGTCCGGTTCGGGATGCCGCGGGGTCGCGGAGAAGGTGATGATGAACGGCACGTCGACGACGTCCACCTGCAGCCCCCTGGCGGAATGGTAGAGGGTATACTGTTCCTCGAAGACCTTCGTCTTCTCGGCAACCGGCCTTGTGGTGTCTATCCGGGTCATCGGAATGGGCGTGACATTGGCCGTGTTCGGGTTCGGGAGGTGCTCGCCGGGCTGCACCGGCACCGGATCGACCGGAACCACCGTGTTCCGACTCCCTGTCGAGGGAGGAGCAGGGGCCGTTTTATCCGGGGACGGCTGAGCTGCACCCGACCACGGCGGTTCGGCGGGATCGGGACCGTCGTCCTTCTCGAGGGCGATGCACCCGCTGCACGCGACGAGAAGGAGAGCGATCAGGAGGAGGGCGGGGGTTCGGACGTGCATGGCACTGCGGTTATCTGTACTGCGCTGCGGCAGGTGCGTCTGCTTATTGCTCCGCTGGAGCAGTCCGGCGCGCCTGCCGGGCGATGATATTCTTCTCATGCCTCTCCTCTCCACAACGCTTTGACATTCTCCATAGTCACCCACGCGGACGGCATCGTCCACCGAGCTCTCGATCCAGCCTTCCGTCTCGGGATATGCTTCTGTAGCACTTTGAGAGCGTTCGGGTCGCGTCCGTGCGCCCCAAGCAGTCGCTTCCCACCCGTAGATGATCCTGCCGGGAGACACCCCCGCGCACCTGTAGCCGTTCCGGTATGCCTTCGCATTGGTCCGCTCGTATGCATCGGCTCCGGCCTGCGGGAATGCTTCCAGCACCATCGCCGGGTCGAGGAGACAGGGATGAGATTCTTCACGGTCTCCCGACTGTGCATATTCAGTGTACGATTACGGAACTTTCGTTACGCTACCGCCACCAAGTTTATGTTAATATTATATATTTAATAAAATCGTTTTGTTAATGAGGATAATATGCGAGGTTATCCCAGAACACCGCTACCGGGAGGAGGCACCCATCGGAACTCTTCGAGTTTCTCGAACCCTTTCCCTTCGGGAAGTCGTTATTCGCACCTACCGGTGTTCATGCATCCGCCGCCTCGCGGCACCCGGGCATGCGGTCACCGGCCTCGACAGCAACCCGAATTCTCCTGGCGATTGCAAAAAAAGACCGAACCCGCACCGCCCCTCCTTTCCCGCCGGAACGCTCCCTCATCCCTCGTACTCCCGGTACCAGCACGGGATGTCCATCGCAAAGCCTGGTGGTCGGCATAGACCCGCCGTACCCTCGCCTCGGATCGCCCGATCTCGCCCGGCAAACCGCTTTTACGGGCATAATCGTGCGCCCAGAGGAGATCGAGAACGATCGTCAGGGCGCAATACACCGCATATCCCTTCCAGAACAGTGCGGGAACCGGCCCTTCGTGATACCCGTCAATCTGGCCCACGGAGAACGGAATACTGATGGCGCGGGTGAAGAAAGCCATCTTCAGAAAGTCATGGACGGGATCGCCCCAGTCATGCCGGTTGAAATCGATGATCCCGGTCAGCCGCCCGTCGCGAACGATCAGGTTCGCCGGATGGTAATCGCCGTGAAGGAACGTCCTGCCGGCGCCGTGAATGCAAGAGATGTTCTCCCGGATATACCGGGAGAGGCGCGCCCGGTCGATCCCCGGAGGGCGGAGGGACTGTGCGTCAAACGCGGCAGCCTTGCGGGCGTATTTCGCGCTGACGGCCCCGGGCCAGTCCGGTAAGTCTTTCGGTGCCGGCATCGCGTGCAGTCTCTTCAGCTCCCTCCCTGCCTGCACCCCGAGCCGGTACTGGTCCTGCAGTGCCAGCCCGCCCAGTGCGGCTTCCCCGTCGGTCCCCTCCATGAAGTCCAGCACCATGAAGCACAGGCTCCCATCGTCGGAAGTACCGAAGGCATGCGCGCCGGGAACGAGTGAGGAGTAGTTCCGGAGCTGCCGGATGACCTCGAACTCCGCCAGCTTATACGGCAGGACCCCCGGATCGGAGAGTGGGGCGATCCTGAGCAGATACCGTTTCGCATCGCCGCAGGAGAGGAGATATTTCCGTTCGAACGAGAACCCCTTCGGGATGCTCCGGACGGCGGTATACCCCGTAAGCGCCCGGACCTGCGCTTCTACCTTCTCAAAGACTTCCCGCTCATCCGTCATCCGTATCCGATCCTGAACGTTTCGTATTTTTCCGGAGGGGCTCCGGGCACCATGATAGGTTTAAAAATAAGGTGTTATTGTCTCCTTCTCAGAAGGACCGCAGCGCCCAGCCCTGCAAGCAGTCCGGCCACCGGAACGGAAGCCTGCTGTATCGGCTCTTCGCCTGCGTAGATCACCGTCCCGCTCTCAGGGATGGAGCCGGCATACCCGAACGCACCGTAGCCCTCGTCGAAGAGGAGGGTCGCACCTTCAGGCTGCGCCAGATACGCCCCTCCGGAAACACCGAGAGTCCGGCCGGCCGGGATCTCAAACGTCCCGCCGGGGAGCAGCGTTGCATTCTGCGTGAGAACCGCGTCTTCGCGGAGGATGTAGTTCCCTCCAACGGATGCGAACACCACCGCGTTGCCGCCGGAGATGGTGGTGACGTTTTCGTTGTACGCAAAGTTGTCTGCTCTGCCGCTCTCATCTTCGCGAATGAAAACGACGGCATCGCCGGAGATCTTCACGGTCCCGAACTTGGAGTCGATGCCGTAGTTTCTGGCCGCGGCCCCGCTCGAGTTTACTACAACCTGTCCGCCCGAGATGATAACGCCGTCGTCCGCGTTCTCCGTCTCCACCTCGCCTCCGTCGAGACCGAAGGTGTTGCTCCCGCCGCGCTGGTAGGCGTTTACAAGACCGCCGGCGATGTTGATGAACCGTAAGGCGTAGATTCCTTTGTTCTTGTGGGCTGCGGTCTCGACGGTCGTGGATACCGATCCGCCGGAGATCGTGACGTTGCCCGATTCCGCACAGATACCGTAGGCATTGCTGCCGCCGCTGCTGTTCTTGCCGTGGACGGTTATATCGATATTTCCGCTCTCGATCGTGATGGAGGGAGCCTTGATTCCGTAGAGGAACTCTTCATCGCTGTCCACGACGATGGTGAGCGTTCTGCCCGCGGAGCTCCTGATCGTTACCGGAGCCGCAGATTCGATGCCGGCATTGCCGCCGCCGGCGATGGTGATGTCGTCCTCGATCTCGATGATGAGTTCATCCTCCCCGTCGTAGCGGATACCGTTTTTGAACTGTTCGATGGAAGCGCCGTTGAGGACATACTCCTTCGCGGACACGGTGGACGTGATGAGGAAACTGCACAGGAAGGCGAGTGCCCTCATCCTGCGGGACATTGGTGCGGAATAAGGGCGTCGTTTCTCTGTTGACATGATATCAGGGTATGGATTTTTGATGAGATTAATGTTTATAGTTATCGTTAACAAAATGGCACTGTAAATTAATTTTAGTTGATGTGCGCTGGTGGTGAGGAGATCCGAATTGAAGGGCGGCACGGGAGATTGCCGGAAAATTCAACCGGCGCTGATTGATTTGTGGTGTTCCGGCTGATCTGAGGGTGATCCCTTGCTGCACGGCTCTGCAGATCTCTCGCGACCAAGGCACTTCACCGGCGATCTCAACGGAGCAATAAGACAGAGAACGTATGCCGCGGTCGCTGCCTGAGATGTGGGGGCATGAGCCCCCGAAAAAATTGGTTCGGGTCGATGATCGGGCAGTTATGCCGTGAGAACTGCGTATGCCTTCCCGATGATACCGGAATCCTTGTCGATCAGCTGGATAGTGTAGGTCTTTCCGATAAAGCTCGGATTCGGCACATACGTCCCGGTCCCTTCATACCCGTCAAAGGCTCCAAACGCATCGGTAAATCCCTTGTCAAGACTCATTTGCTGTCCCTGTGCAAATGAAGGAATGTTGATACCTGTCCCCGGGGTAAAGGTAGACGTGGTGCCCCCTCCAACTTTATAGTAGTTGGTGTCGCCGACACAGACATCGAAATCCACGTTCTTGCCGGGGCTGACGCCAAGGCACGTTATGGTAAGACCATCCGCCACGCTCAGGTCGGCCTTGAAGGTAACCGTCGGTGTAGCGTCTTTCGTCGTACCCAGCCCTCCCGCAAAGGAGGAGACCACCGCTGCGATGATGATGGTTACGACAAGCATCAGCATGACGCCGATGACCGGCGATACTGCTGCATCCCGTGATTCTTCTCTCGCATTCATCGTTATGCCTCCTTCACCGTAACGGTTTTCATAAACATGGTCTGACCCGACGGGGTATGGACAATCGTCACGGTGACGCGGTCGCCGGGAGATATTTCGGTGATACCTCCATAACCATCGCCATACACGCTTGTAGCTCCGAACACCCAGTTAGTATCAGTGGTTTCTGCATAGATGGAGCTCGTAAGGGTAGCGCCAGCCTCTCCGCTAGTTGCAAGCCCCTTGCTAAATAAATGCGCAGCAAGATCGGCATCACCAATCGTAGAACCAGAATTTAGTTTAAGGACAGTAGGATCTGAACCCAGATTATCGGCGGTCGCTGTGTCTCCAAATACGCTCGTCCACTGAGCAAGGGTCCAACCACCGATGATCTCATTCTTAGAGAATTTAGATTTAGTGAAACCTTCCGGTTTGATACCACTGTAAACATCTATAAACGCACCATCAGAGGCACTCATCCTTGAACCGGCTTTCAGGGTATAGTTTCCAAACCACTGTTTTGAGTTTGTGCTATTTGCTGCTTGTGTCGCCGAAATAGAGGGGTTGTCAGCAGCAGTGGTAACGTTATCCTGATCCTTGAAACCCTTTACATCCTGCCATTCCACGATGTTAAACCCGAATGGCACTGTGTGGTATCCCGGCACCAGCTTCCGCGTATCTCCGGCATTCGAGAGGACGATCATGATGTCCTTGGAGGAGACCTCCTCGGAGATCGACCGTACGGTGAGGTCGATACTCTTATCCGTCAGGCTGACATCGAAGCTTGCCGACGGGGCGGCTTTCTGCGAGCCCACCAGTCCGCCCGCAAACCCGCTCACCACGGCCGCGATGATGATAGTCACCACCAGCATCAGCATGACGGCGATGACGGGCGAGACCGCATCATCCTTTTTTTTCAAATCTGTTCTGCGTTGCATAATTTTAAACCTCCGTATCCCCGAAGCAAGCGCTCAGAGGACTACGCCTTGGGGTGGGCTTTCAACGTATATAAGTCAATCGCATTCTGTTTACATTTCTCAAAAGTTAATTGTTTTTTGTTTACTCCCTCCGGGCAGATATACCCTTATCCCCTCTTTTGAGAACTCCCTTCATCCGACCCCTGCGCACTCCTCTCCGGCGAGGTCTTTTCCTCTCGGAATCCCGGATACCCGGGGGTCTTTGGGTTCCTTCGAGAACTGCCGCCGGGCGGCCTCTCGCCGCCATGAGGGGGCGTCCGGGTTGAAACGGGAGGTGCCGCGCCCGGTGAGGAGAAGCCGGTTCGCGTTGCCGCCGAAACCCATCCCGGGTCGCACCGGGCGTTCATGAAACAGCCGCAAAGGTTGCAAGAAAAATCCCGACCGGCATGGTTCCTGCGGAAAATCCGATAAGAACATACTGTTAATTTTTCCGAAATATCAAAAGATATTTGTTTACCAACCTGAGATATATACCGCATGACGTTGCCGGAACGGATGGCGGGAGAAACGATGGCTGAGATCGATCTCCTCCTGGCACGGGCAAAAGAGTTCCACGGTGATATGTGCCCCGGGATCGTGCTCGGGACCCGGATGACGATGATCGGGATGCGGGAACTCCACATGGACCCGATGGTGAGAAACAGGGATCTTATCGTGTATGTCGAGATCGACCGCTGCATTACGGATGCAGTCCAGGCGATCACGGGGTGCTCGCTCGGTCGTCGCACGCTGAAATACCGGCCCTACGGCAAGTTTGCCGCCACGTTCATCAACCTCGCGACACAGGATGCCGTCAGGGTCTCGGCCCGGGAGAAGGAGCGGACGGAGAATCCCGGCCCCGAGGCAGCAACCGCGCTGCGCGACGCACCGGAGGAGGATCTCTTCAAGGTGCAGAGAGTCGGGGTCGTGATCCCCGAAGGCGACCTCCCCGGCTTCCCGAAGCACCGGACCCGCTGCAGCAGGTGCGGCGAGACGATCCTGGACAACAAAGAGATTGTGGCGGAAGAGACGATCCTGTGCGGCAACTGCGCCCGGGGATCGTATTACACGGAAGCGGACTAATCCGGGGTGGGATCACCCTTCTCCCACCAGATATGGGCGGTTCGCGAACGGCCCGGGGCAACGTACTCAGAACCGTCCCTGACCGCCCGTTCGAGAAGAAACACATCGACGATCTCCCGCTGCCAGTCCTCCGTTACGGAAAGACGCTTGTAATAATCCTCCCGCATCTCTTCAAACCCGGCGTATCGCTGGCCTCTCTTCTTCGTTTCAACCTGCACGTTCGCATAAATGCCCAGCTGGCAGAGGACGTTCCACAGGATATCGGCGTTCGCTTCACTGTAGTACGGCTCACCGTGCAGTGCCGGCCAGAGCTCGGCGTTTCCTCCCGAAGCGGATGGGGAGGAGAAGAACCAGTAGAGGTGCACCGCATGTCTCGCCGCCGCATCCATCTTCAGAAGACTGGTGCGGATATCGCCCATGACAAGAGACCGTGAAGCAACGACGACGTCGTGCACCCCCGCCTCCTCCGGGCCGACGTCCTCCCAGCAGCCGCGGATCTCACGGATCGGAGGAGCATTCACCAGCCGGCGGTATCTCTCCATCGCCGCACCCATAGGAGCCGACGGCTCTACAACCGTAACCCTGCAGCCCGCAAGGGCAAGAGGAACCGCAAGGGTCCCGGGACCTGCACCGATATCAAGAACCGACGAACCCGGCGGGATCTGCATCCCGGCGATCTGGTTCTCGATACGGGACTTATCCCCAAAGATAAGATTCCGGACAAACCGGTCGACCACATCCTGGTTCGACCAGAACTTCCCGCGATCCTCGCCCATCTTCTCCTTCTGCGCAAGAGAACGGGCATGCTGTTCGTCCCACAAACAGACGTAGTCAATCGTGGTGCCGGAGGCACCGGGGCTTTCATACCGCATACAACCTCATGGAAATCACAAAACGTGACCGGATCTATCTCATGCTCCGGGGAATGGTCACTTCTCCCACCGGATATGGGCCGTCTTCGAGACCCCCGGAATACAGAACCCGGTTTTCGTCCGCACGATCCGCTCATGCACGAAGGAAGCAACGATCTCCCGCTGCCGGTCGTCGCGGACATAGAGACGCCGGCAGTAGTCGGCAACAGCCTCCTCTTCGGTCGGGTAGCGCTGCCCTTTCTCCACGCCTTCGACCGTTAGATCCGGATAGATCCCGAGCTGGCACAAACAGTTCCAGAGGAGATCCGCCGTCGGTTCGGCAGCAAACTCGCTTCCGTGCAGTCGCGGCCAGAGACTGAAGTTCGCCCCGGTCCACGCGGGCGGCGTCAGGAACCAGAACAGGTGTACCGACCGCTTCGCCGCCGAGTCTATCTTTTTGAGGGAAGGGCCGATATCGTCGAGCGCTAGCGAGAACGAAGCGACGACGACATCGTGCGTCCCCACCTCCGCCGGGTCCGCATCCTCCCACCGGGAGGGGATCTCGCGGATCTCCGGAGCCCCGGAGAACTCCCGGTACTCCTTCATCGCGGCCCGCATCCCGGCGGACGGCTCCACGACCGTGACGTCGCAGCCCGCGAGAGCAAGGGGGACGGCAAGAGTCCCCGGACCCGCCCCGATGTCGAGCACCGTGGACCCGGGAGGGATCTGCATCGCCGCAATCTGGTCAACGATACGCGATCGGTCGCCGTTCAGCAGCCGGTCCACAAAGCGGCGAATGTTTGCCGGGTCTTCCCAGAAACTTCTGCCGTCGTTTTGGATCTGCTTCTGGCGGTTCGCCGCCTCATGCTGCTCGTTCCAGAGAGAGATGTAGTCGACCATCATGCCGCTATCCTTCACCGGTTGCGCCCCCTCCCGGCAACAGCCGCTGCTGCGGCGAGACCTGCAAGAACGCCGAAGAGCGGGGCCGGGGCCTGCGTGGTTGCCTGTGCCGACGCGGATGCCGGGGCGGGTTTTGCATACACCATCAGGTCGTCCAGCTCCGCATCCGTCAGGTCGTACCTGAAGAACAGCGTGTAGAACTCCTTGACGCGATAGTCGATATCATAGTCGAAGACGTCCGGGTACATCAGGTTCCCGAGCCAGATCATCGACAACAGCCGCTGAATCGACGGCGGACCGCCCATCCAGCTGTACGGGCCGTACGGCGCCTCGTAGACGTTGCCGTTCCTGACCGCAGAGAGCGACCGCCACATCGGGTCGGTCATGATCGTGTTATAGTAGGCGTGCCCGTCGACGTACCCCACGATGATGTAATCGGGATTCAACTGAAGGATATCCTCCATCGTGTACTCGTCGCCCGGCCCGCCGGTCGTCGCGGGTTTTGCGAGGTTGTTGCCGACATAATCGATAACTTCGGCATGATACGAGCCTTTTCCGATCATGGATATGGAGTTGCCGTCGATGGCGGTCACGTAGATCAGGGACTTTTTATTGTCGCCGACCTCCTTCATGCCGGTATCAAACTCGGCAAGAAGCGCGGAGACGTAGTCGGAGAGTTCCTGACCGCGCTCCGGGCGGGAGAGAAGTTCGCCGAGTTTCACGTAGGAAGCGGGGATCTCCTCGAGCTTGTTCTGGGTGACGAACGCGAACGCCACACCGGTCTTCGACTGGATATCATCAAGATCCGGCTTCATGGTCTCCTTTGCCTCGCCGATGTCCAGAACCACGTCGATGTTGAGGTTTTTGTTCAATTCCATGATCGACTCGGGGTTCATGGTCGCGGCCTTGGAGCTGTAGAACTGGCCGGTGACCGGAAGCGTCAGAAGCCGGGGATCGATGTACTTCGCCTGGGCATCGGTAAACTCGCTGGAGACACTCACGAAGAGGTCCTGATCCACTGAGTAGAGCACGATCTGGGCCAGGGGGCCGGACGGCGAGACCGCGTCGATCTTGACCGGCAGGGTGATCTCCCGGCCGACATCGTCGACGAATGTCCGGGTCTCCTCGGCGGCGCTGCAGAATGCGACGGCGGTGCCGGAGAGGAGAACGAGAACCACGAGCATTTTTATTACTGTCTTCATATGTGCACCTCCCGAAAACGGGAACTCATACAACTATGATCTGGATTTGATGGAATAAAATATAATACCTTACAATTTCAATCAGTTAAAGCAAAATAAGTTAACGGCCATGCTACCCGTGCTTCCCGATGCCGCCGTCGATCGGGATGCAGAGGTTGTGGCGGCGTGAGCCGTACTGGTAATCCTCGATATGTACATCCACACCATAGACATCCTTGATCAGGTCGGCATCCAGAACATCCTCCGGCGTTCCGTCGGCGATCACCCTCCCGCCGTAGATCATCAGCGTCCGGTTCGCGTACAGAAATGCATGGTCCGGATTGTGGGTCGAGAGGATGATGATATAGCCGTCCCTCGCGAGATCCGATATCCGGCACATCACCCGGAACTGGTTGCCGTAATCGAGGTTTGCCGTCGGCTCGTCCATGATCAGGATCTTTGCCTTCTGCACAAGCGCCCGGGCGACCAGGGCAAGCTGCCGCTCGCCGCCGCTGATCTCGCCGTATCCTGCATCCCGGAGATGAGCGATCCCAAGGTTCTCCATCGCCGCGTACGCCTCATCGATGTGGCCCCGGTTCGGCGTACCAAGCAGACGCACCTGATTGGTCAGGCCCATCAGGACCACATCCAGCACCGTGTAGTTGAAGACCGGATGCGTCGACTGGGGGATGTAGGCGACATGCTTTGCAATCTCCTTATGATCGAGAGTCTTGATATCCAGACCATTCAGCCGGATGCTGCCCCGGTAGTTTCGCAAAAATCCGAGAATGCACCGGAACATCGTACTCTTCCCGACGCCGTTCGGCCCGAGCACGGCGAGGAGATCTCCCTCCTTCACCGAGAACGAGACATCGTCGAGTACCAGGCGGGTACGCCTGCCGTAGGCAAAGGAGAGATGAGATATCTCCAGGCTCATGACCGTTTCCCTCCCATCATCAGCAGATAGGCGAAGATCGGCGCTCCGACGAACGCGGTGAGAATGCCGAGCGGCACCTCGGTGGTTGCTATCGTCCGGGCGAAATTATCCACCAGGAGAAGAAATCCGCCGCCCATAATGATTGCCGCAGGAATGATCCTCCGGTAGTCGTAGCCGAAGATCATCCGGCAGAAGTGCGGGATCACGAGGCCGACCCAGCCGATGATGCCGGAGATGGAGACGGCGACCGCCGTAACGAGGGTTGCACAGAGGATCACGATCAGCCGGAGCAGGTTGGTGTTGATCCCCATGCTCTTCGCCTCGTCCTCGCCGAGGGTGAGGACGTTCATCCTCCAGCGGAACAGGTAAAGGGGGATGAGGCCGATGACGATCACCACGCCCGCAAAGTACACGTCCTCCATGGTCGCGCCGGCAAGGCTGCCCATCAGCCAGTAGGTGATGGCCGGCAGCTGATCGTTGGTATCGGCGACGAGTTTGATGTAGGACGTGGATGCGGAGAAGAGACTGGCGACAAGAATGCCGGCCAGGACCATACCGAGGGTGGGGTTTCCTCTCGTCAGGCGGCTGACCGCATACGCGGTGCCGACCGCAACAAGACCCCCGGCGAAGGCGAAGACCGTGATCGCCCCGGTCCCGAGGTAAAAGTAGATGGCAAGGGCTGCGCCGAAACCGGCACCGGCGGATGCCCCGAGGATATCGGGAGAGACGAGAGGATTCTGGAACATTCCCTGATATGCGGCGCCGGCCGTCGAGAGGGCGGCCCCGACGAGAAGTGCCGCGAGGATTCTCGGCAGGCGGATGTTGAAGACGACGCTGTACATCGCATCGTCCCAGGTCTCCGCCACGGGAATGACCGGCGAGAGAAGGATGTGAACAATATCGCCCAGAACCGGGATATCCATCGACATGGCGAAGTGAACGGCCGGCGAGAGGAGAATGAGAACGGCGTCGGAGATGCCGAGCGAGAATCTGCCGACGGCAAACGAGGCGATGACGCAGAAAACGGCGGCGAGCAGCAGAAGGATAAACCGGAGCCGGTAGTCGGGCAGCTCTCGGTCCGATACGGATGGGGCCGATGCTGTACCGGCCGTGTGCAACCGGGTCTCCGTTGCAGCGCCGGTCGGTGTTGTAAGAGGTGATCTCGTCGGTTCTGCATCAGCCATGTATGGTATTGATTCTTTTTCAAAGTTAAATAAATACACTTTTATTTTCAGATCAGTTAACAATATTTTATTAACAGATCATACTACCGGAAATAAGGATCGGTCGAACAGAGCGGCAGGATCGCCTGCCGGCGCAGACGCTGATGGATGATCGGGCCGGTGCCCCGGAGACGGATCCGTTTCCGCTCCAAAAGATCGGCCTGCAAAATGTTTCGTTCAGGGGGTGTCCGACCGGCAGACGGTCGTCTTCTCCGCGGATTTGCCGAAGAAATGATACCCGGAGCCTCCCTCTGCAATCGTATCGAGCACCTCGTCGGGGCGGGTGACGCTGTCCCCCCCGAGGATTGTTACGCCGCGCCGGAAGAATGCATCCGGAAGCATGCTGGCGGTCGGCCCGACGACAACGATCGAAGCACCGGGCCGGGCGAGAGCAAGCAGGGGTTCGAGGGTGTTGTTGATGAGGGTGGTGCCGGTGATGACGAGCATGTCGGCCCTGCGGACTTCTGCATCCGCGTTATCCGGAGAGATGGCGTAGGGCAGTTCGTCGGGCTTCAACGTGCGCAGGTCGAGTTCGAGGATCCCGAACGGCTTTCCCCGCGCCTTGAGCCGCCGGATGATCGGCACGAGCGCCCCCACCACCACGACGTACCCGTCCCCGGGCAGCGGCACGGTAGCAAGGATGTCCCGCCCGGTCTCCCGGATGTGGTCGGGCCGGTGCTTCCAGCAGGATTCGGAGAGCGCGTTGAGAATGGCAATACCGACCGCTTTTTTGAGCGGGGGCGCACGGGGGAGGTCGCGGAGAAACTCCGCGACGCTTCGCCCCACAAACCGTCCGGGGTAGGGCATGGCGCGGGCCGAACTGGGACAGCAGACCGCTTCCGGGATCTCTTTTATCGGGGTGAAGCAGAGGCCACCGGAGCCGTCGCTGAGTTTTACGCCGGTAAAGAAGATCCCGATCACGACCCGCTCCACGGTGATGGAGTCAAGATCGCTTCCGAGGATCTCACGGATCTTTCCAAGGGTTTCTTCGAGAATCGAACCGGGGTGTGCGGACGGAGGTGTCATGGAGTTCCTGTTTTTAGTCCTGTTCGGTTAACAGGATTAAGGAAGGAAATCCATTTAATGATAACGTCCCGCATTTTCTGTAAAATAAATACCCTGTACCCAGCCCGCCCCTCTCTCACCCGTCAATGCACACCGTGCACCGTCTCGCTCATTGCCGGCCCAGGCGATATCGGCGCCCATGCCGGCGCAAAAGGGGAGGAAGGGCACCATAGAACCCTTCCCGGCAGAGTGTCAGGCGGAGAACAATCCGGATAATCGCACAGGGCGTCTGTCAGGACGGCGGGATCTCCTGCTGACCCTGAAGTTAAACATTAATAACGAAATGCCCAAGCTTGTATACACAGACTGCTATGAAGCGAAACACGTTCTATCTTCTGGCCGGTATCGTTGCGCTCGCCGAGGTCGGCATCTTCTGGCTCTCAGTGGAGCTCGAGAGACCGATCCTGATCCAGGTCGCGTTCGTCCTCGGCGTCCTCTTGCTGTATGCGGCGCGAAGGGCGGTCGAAGAGAGAATAGAGGACGAACGGACGGCGATGATCACACAGAAGGCGGCGCTCCGGACACTGGAGGTCTTCTGGGTGGCCTTCTTTGCGATCAGTCTCGGGAGTGCGGTCGTTGCGTTCTCAAGGCCGCTCGGGTTGCGCCCGCCCCACCCGGGACCTCCCGGAACGGCCCCACCCGACGTGCTCGAACTCCCGTTCATCGGCGGTTTCGCTCTCTTTCAGATGGCGCTGCTCTGCCTGATGATCTTCCTCTACGTCGGGTTCAGGATGTATTACGCCCGCAAGTACGGAGAATGGGATACCGATGAAGAACAGGATTAAGGTCTACCGGGCGATGCACGACCTTACCCAGGAAGGGCTCGCAAACGAGCTCGGGGTCACCCGGCAGACCATCCTCGCCATCGAGAAGGGGAAGTACGACCCCTCGCTCGAACTCGCCTTCAAGATCGCCAGGTTCTTCGGCGTCGCCATCGAGGAGATCTTCCTCTACGGCGATGCGACGGAGCGGAAGTAACCCCCAAGACCGGGGGCGCTGCCCGGGCGTTTCCGGCCCACAACCCCGACTCACCATAACAAATAAGGCAGCCTGCCCCCGGCCATCGCCTCCCCTCTTCTATCCCGGATTTCGTGCGTCCTTTGATCGTAGATCCTGCATAACCCACCATGCCGGCGCACGATCCATGGAAGCCGGTGGTTCGGCGGGACGAACCGAGACGTACCCATAGGCCGGTGCCCGTTCACGAAAGATGTCGAGTCGACCCACCATTTTGTTCAAAATATATCACTATTGGTAAGTTATAAATAACAATATGTAAAATGTACCTTACATTGTCCGGCAGTCCTTCCCGCAGATT
Organism: Methanoculleus chikugoensis; assembly: GCF_019669965.1. NCBI lineage: Archaea > Methanobacteriati > Methanobacteriota > Methanomicrobia > Methanomicrobiales > Methanomicrobiaceae > Methanoculleus > Methanoculleus chikugoensis. The sequence continues at coordinate 2,144,424 of NZ_AP019781.1, forward strand.
CCGAGAAGGGCGCGACATCAGAGCAGCATATCAAAAGTGAGTGAGAAGACCATGAAACCTGCCAGAACGATACCGGAACAGCGCCGATGCCGTAGAGGAGCCTCCATGCCCCGGAGGCAGAGCGGATGATGCGTAACCTCTGCATCCTGCTCCTCCTTCTCTCGACAATCGTGGGTGCTGCGGCGGCGGCCAATGCGTCGGCTGAGGAACAGATCGCGGTCACCGGAGTCACCGTCAACCCCGACGCGCTCATGCGCGGGGATATGGGCACGGTAACGGTCGATATCAAGAACACCGGGGAGACAGGCGTTGCCATCAGCAGGGCTGAACTCTATCCCAACGGGATTGCCGTCGTCAACGACAAGACCTACGATTCGGTGGGCATCATCGGCCCCGGGAACACCATGTCGTTCACGTTCACCGTGCGGGCCGATACCGCGGACGGCATCTACTACCCGACCTTCTACCTGGACCTCCGGGAGAGCGGGAGCGTCCGCTACTCCGTTCCGGTGACGGTTGAGAGCACCGAGATCCGGGTCAGTATCGTCGACGCCCCGGAGACCTACCCGGCAAACAGCGAAGACACCATCGTTCTCTCCGTCGGTAACCCCCGCGGGAACAGCGTGAACGGCGTAACCGTCACCCCGACCGGCGAAGACGTCAAGAGTACCCAGACGGCCGTCTTCCTCGGCGCCCTCGCGCCGGACGAGGAGAAGAACGCCTCGTTCCGGATCCTGGCATCACAGTCGACCGAACTCACCTTCGATGTCTCTTACCGGAACGGGATCAACGAGCACCACGCCATCTTGACCGTCCCTATCGAGATCGGTCAGAGAACGGTCGAACCGGATATGGTGGTCAATAACATCGAGATGTCGCAGAGCGGCGGCGCGATCACGCTGACCGGCGACGTGACCAACGCCGGCCTGAAAGATGCGTACTCTGTCAAGATCACCGTCGATGACCCGGCGACCCCGACCGACCCCTACCCGGTCTACGTCGTCGGCGGACTGGAACCGGACGACTTCTCGAGCTTCGAGGTCACGTGCAGCGCCGAGGGCGCGTCCTCCATCCCACTCCTCGTCCAGTACAAAGACGAGAACGGCAAAACCTTCAGCGAGACCGTGACCGTCTCCCTCTCCTCCGCAGGGCAGGCGCCGCAGGCCGGCACCGGCAACCAGATGCCGTCCGGGATGACCAGCGGCCCCCAGAGTGGAAGAGGGGGCATGGGCATGTTCGGATCGTTCGGCAGCGGGTTTTCGCAGATCCCGGTAGCGGAGATCCTCCTCGTGATCATCGGAGGCGTGGCTGTCGTCGCCGCATGGCGGAAGGGTTACTTAGGGAAGATCCTTGAGCGGCTCCGCAAGTAACCCGGGGGAAGATAGATGAGCAGTCCGGTTATCGAACTCGACGACGTCAAAAAGGTCTACCCCCTCCCTTCAGGCGACGTCACGGCGTTAAGAGGGATATCCCTCCGGATCGACGAGGGGGAGTTCGTTGCCATCATGGGGCCGTCGGGGTCGGGGAAGTCGACCCTCCTCAACCAGATCGGGTGCCTCGATCGTCCCACGTCGGGCGACCTTTTTCTCGCCGGGAAGAACACCAGGGAGATGGACGACCGGGAGTTGACCAGCCTCCGGCTCTCTTCCATCGGCTACATCTTCCAGAAGTTCAACCTCATCCCCCTTCTTTCCGCCTACGAGAACGTCGAATACCCCTATATCATGAAGCACAGGAAGAACGACGACACCGGGCGGGTGAGGGATCTCCTCGCCCAGGTCGGGATCGACGAAAACCTCTCGGCACATAAGCCAAGCGAACTCTCGGGAGGCCAGCAGCAACGGATCGCGATCGCCCGGGCGCTCGTCAACGACCCGGCCATCCTCCTCTGCGACGAGCCGACCGGCAACCTGGACTCGCAAACGAGCCTCCAGATCATGGAAATCCTCGCGGGTCTCCACGGCAGGGGCCGGACAATCGTCATGGTGACCCATAACCCGGAGACCGCCGGGTACGCGGACAGGACGATCACGATACGGGACGGGATGGTCGCATGATCGGAAACGACATCATCTTCGCGCTCTCGGTACGGAGCGTCAGGCTCCACTTCCTCAGATCGGTCCTCGCCGCCCTCGGTATCGTGATCGGCGTCGTCGCCATCGCCTCGATCGGCATGATGGGAGCGAACATGACGCTCTCGGTCACGGAGGAACTCTCCGATATGGCGAACAAACTTACCGTCACCGCATACCGCGGAGGCGGGGGCGGCATGATGGGAGGACCGGGTGGTGGAGGTAGCGGGGGCTCCTCCGACGACGATGCGATCACGGAAAGCGAGTTCAAGACAATTCAGCGCATCGTCGCGAAGTACGGGACCGCCTACACCGTCATGTCGGAATCCGACCGGATCGAGGTCGGGTCGGAAGAAGGAAGAGCGACCATCTACGGCCTTGATGCGGAGATCATCCGCGGGATCCTCACCGTCGAGACGGGAGAATACCCCAAGAGCACGACCTCGGTGGTGGTCGGGCCGACGCTTGCCGAGCGGCTTGACCTCAAGATCGGGAGCAAGATAGATATCGGCGACCCCGACGAGGGGTCCACCACGACCGTCCGGGTCGTCGGCATCCTCGAGGAGCGCGGCATGTCGATGGATCTCTCCACGGATATGGCGATCGTCGGCACCCAGAAACTCTTCACCGGCATCTACGGCGGCGAAGGTGAGTACGACCAGGTCAACGTCGTCGTGAACGACTTAAACGATATCGATGCGGTCACGGAGGCGATCGAAGACGAACTCAACAGGAAAGAGGATACGGTCACCGTCCAGGACAGCAGCCGCATGATGGAGAGCATCACCTCGACGGTCTCCACGATGACGACGTTCGTGATGGCGATTGCCGGGATCTCGCTCCTCGTTGCCGCGGTCTCGATCTTCAACGTCATGATGATGTCGGTGAACGAGCGGGTACGCGAGATCGGGATCCTCCGCTCCATCGGGACGCAGCGAACCGAGATCCTGCGGATGTTCATCTACGAGGCAGGGATCCTCGGGCTCGTCGGAGCGGTCATCGGTGCTATTGCGAGCATCGTCATCGGCTATATCGTCGTGCTTGGCATGGTCGGCACCGCCGAGCACTTCTTTGCGCCCGGGAGCATCGTCTACGTCCCGATGGCTATGGCCGTCGGCGCCGCGATCTGCATCATTACCGGGGTCTACCCGGCGTGGCGAGCGTCGAACCTCGACCCGATCGAGGCGTTGCGTGCCGAATAGGATGATTCACGCCTTTGCGCGAGGAGGGTACAGGGACAGTAACGATGCCTCACGCGAAGTGCGACGGGCGGGATGTCCGGAACTTGAGAAGACCGAAGGCCTTCGAAGAGCGCGAGATGGATAAAAGATAGATTCCGGGGGAACCGGCCGCACTCACCCCCGCTGAATCGCCGCCCTCTCCGCCCGCCCGACCAGTTCCCGGAGCACCGCCCGCGCGAGATCCACGTTCCCGTAGTCCCGCTCCCGGGCCACGTCACGGATGCAGGCCGGCACCTCGACGACCCGCCCGGCCTCCCGGATCTCTGCTTCGAGCGCCGCGAGACCCCGCCTCTCTCGCATCCGATCCCGGTGCCAGGCCGCCGACCCCCGTTCCGGGTCGATCGAGAGAACCGTCTCGTAACATTCTACCGCCTCGTCGTAGCGGCACATCACCCCGAGCATCCAGCCCCGGCTCTGCCAGGCGAGGATGTGCTCCGGGTCAAGACTGAGCGCCCGATCGCAGCAGGCGACCGCGCTGCCGTGCTCCCCGAGGTGCGCGAGAGCGTAGCCCTTCCGCTGCCATGCCGTCGCATCGTCGGGGTCTACGGCGAGCGCCTTATCAAAACAGGCGACCGCCTCGTCGTAGCGCCCGGCCTTGATGAGAGCAAACCCTTTCCTCCTCCAGAGGACGGGATCGTCGGGAGAGAGTTCAAGTGCCTTATCGTAACAGACGACCGCATCGGTGAAACATCCGGTGGTGCAGAGAGCCTGACCTCTGTGATACCAACGTTCGGCATCCTCATCTCTAGTCGCCATCGAACCTAAAGGGGGATCAACCCATAAGAAGATAACCCGGCCCGCAACGAATAAGACCGGTCGAACACGAAGTAACTACTCATGACAGAGAGGATTCTTGTTGCCTACGCTACCCGCTACGGCTCTACCGCAGAAGTGGCGGAGGCGATCGGCGACGAACTCCGCAAAGCGGGCGTCGATGTCGATGTCCGGCCGGTGGGGGAAGTCCAGGATCTCTCCCCGTATCGGGCCGCCGTCATCGGGAGCCCGATATACATGGGGAAATGGCTCCCGGAACCGCAGGTATTCATCGAGAGAAACCAGCAGCGTCTGCGCACCATCCCGGTCGCCTACTTCACCGTGGGCCTCACGGTCACGGACAGAAGCCCCGAGATCCTCAGGAAAGCAGAAGCATCAATGGACTCAGTCAGGCTGCTCGTCAACCCGGTGGAGGTCGGCATCTTCCCGGGCAGACTGAAGAGCAGCGGCCTCTCCTTCACCGACCGCACCATCGTCAAGATGATCCGGGCAACGACCGGGGACTTCCGCGACTGGGGGGCCGTCCGCGCCTGGGCGCAGGCGGTGCATCAGAAGATCATAGCGACGTGACCGGCCGCGATGGGGCGGTGTGCAGGCACAGAAACCCCCCATTTTCTCGTTCAGGGTGCCGCAACGCACAAAAAAGTGCTTATAGGACGGCCGCTCACCTCTATAAACCATAAGGTGAACCGGGTGAATAAATACTCTTTTGTCGCCAGAATGCCCGACAAACCGGGCGCGCTGCATCGCGCGGCCGAGATCGTCAAGTCTTATGCGGGCAACATCATCCGCATCCAGTACGACCGCAGGATCGATCCCGCCACGGTCTTTTTTGAGGTGGCCGCAGAACCGGAGAGTTACTCCCTGATGAAGAGAGACCTTCACGCGCTCGGCTACCTCCAGGAGTCGCTCCCCACGCTCGGGTTCCTCAAACTCTCCGTATACCCCCCCCACGAACCCGGCTCCCTCTTCGAACTGCTCACCTACGTCACCGGGGCGGGGGCGAACATCGCCTACATCGACTTCGACGACCGGAGGCCGGACCCCGGGAGAGTCACCATCAGCCTGAACGTCGAGGAGACCGCGATCGTCGAGAGCCTGCTCGACCGGCTGAAGTCCCGTTACCGGCTTGAGATCCTGGAGTACGACACCACCGGCGAGAAACTCGACGACACCGTCTTCTACGTCCGGTTCGCCCAGGCGGTGCGGGGGCTGATCGGGACGGCGGAGGACGAGTTCCTGCTCTCGCTCCTCCAGGACGTCAACCACATCGTCCAGGAACTCAACAGTCTCGGCCAGGACCCGAGAGAGGTCTTCGAGTCCATCCTGCTCACGGGCCGGACGCTCCGGGACACCACCGGCGACCGGTTCTACGCCGACGTACAGCGCATCGGCCTCACCGACGACGTCGAGGTCTTCTGCTTCCAGATGCCGGGCGGCGGGAACATCTTCCTGCTCCGCGCCCCGGACGAGACGGTGATGATCGATACCGGGTACGGGATCTATCACGAGGACGCCGTCCGGATGTTCCGGCACTACGGGCTCGGAGATCTCGGGAATATCCGGAGGATCTACATCACCCATGCCGATGCCGACCACTGCGGGGCGGGGGGGCTTTTTGACGCGAAAGCGTATACGCACACCGGGTCGCTCGAGATCATCCGCCGGGCAAACCGGGCATACGGGTCGCGCAGCGAGTCCTCGATCCTCGAAGAGGTCTACACGACCGTCATTAACCTCTTCTCGCACTTCACTCCCCCGAACGACCCCGAGATCTTCCCGGCGGAGAGGCTCGGCATGCGCTCGATCTTCCCCGTCCTCGCACGTTTTACGGTTCACGACCTCGAGTTCGAGGTGCTCGAGTCACTCGGCGGGCACATGCACGGCCAGGTCTACTTCTTCTGCCCCACGCACGGGATCATCTTCACCGCCGACACGCTGATCAACTTCGGCAGCCTCGACGAGGCCCGGAGACGCTACAACTCGCTCGCCGACTTCCTGGTGACCTCGGTCAACGTCGACAGCGACTGCGCACGCCGGGAGAGGAAGGCGTTGCTCGAACTGATCCGGAACCTGGACGAGGAACTCGCCCCGACCGGCCGCCGGTGCCGGGTCGCGTGCGGCCACGGCGCCATATCCGTCCTCTCGGACGGGAGACTGGAAGCGGTCGGGCCCATCGAGCGCTACCGGGCAGACGAGGAAAGAACGGGCTAATTCGACGGGTGAGCACGGGCACCCATCAACCCGCCTTTCCATGGGGACCCATTGTTGTGGAACCCTCCGGCTCATCGTTCTTCTCATGCCCCTCCCCTACGGGGAACTCACATTTAGCTCCGTATGACCCCTACTCGCCGGCCAGGGCAATCAGCGCACCGATAACGACCATGACCCCGCCGACCATCAGCGCCAGAGACTCCAGCTGGATGAGGAGAAGGAGGGTCGAGACGATGCCGACGGCCGGGATGACCGGGAGCCTGCCGATGCTGCCCGGTACCCGGAACGGCCGGAGAGCGTCCGGTGCACGGTAGCGGAGCAGGATCACGGACGCGTTGATGACGGCGAACGTCACGAAGAGCGTGAAGTTCGTGATGCTTGCAACGAAGTCGATCTCGCCAGCAAAGAGGAACGCGATGGAAGCAAGCAGAACGGCGACGATGGCCGTCCACGGCGTCCGCGTCCGGGGGTGCACCCGGGCGAGGGCTGCCGGGAGCGAGGAGGAGGAGGCCATCCCGTAGATGATCCGGGATGACGCCATCATCATCAGGAGGGCGGTGTTTGCCGTGGCGAAGAGAGCGATGACGGAGATGACGGTGAACGCCGCAGGACCGAGGGCGACCGAAGCGACGTCGGCAAAGGGCGCCCTCGACGCGGCGAGCTGCTCCCACCCGACGACGGAGACGGCGGCGAGGGAGACCAGGATATAGAGGACGACGGAGATGGCAAGCGCGATCGTCAGGGCGAGGGGGATGGCTCGTTCGGGGTTTCTGGTCTCTTCCGAGAGTTTCACGATCTCCTCAAACCCCATGTAGGCAAAGAAGACGAGTGCAGAGGCCTGCAGGAGACCCGGAACCCCGAAGGGCATCTCGAAGTAGTCTACCCGTCCAAGATACGGGAGGCCGATCAGGATGACCATGACGATCCCCCCGACCTCGACGAGGGTCATGGCGATGGCGGCCCGGGCGGTCTCCCTGATACCGTAGAGGAGGATCCCGGCAAGGACGAGGAGGAGCAGGACGGCGGAGGGGAGTGCCGGGAAGCCGAAGAGATCCGAGAAGTAACCGGAGAACCCGAGCGAGACGGTCGCGGCCCCGAGGATGCCGGAGAAGGTGATCAGCCACCCGACGACGAACGCAAGCCTCCTCCCGAAGGCGTTTCTGACGTACTCGAACTCGGCGCTCGCACGGGGGTACATCGACGAGAGTTCGGCGTAACTCAGCGCACTGAAGCCGGCGATGGCGGCGGCGACGGCGAAGGTCAGCCAGACGGCGTTTCCGGCCATTCCGGCCGCTTCTCCGAGCAGGGCATAGATCCCGGCCCCCAGGATGATCCCGACGCCCGAGAGGGTGACCGCGGGAAGGCCGAGTTCGCGCCGGAGTTTCGTTCCGGGAGCCGGGCTGTCCCGGTCCTCGTTCGACATGTACAATCCTATGCGCCTGCAGCATTTATCTTGCGGGGATGAAGGAGGCGGAGTGGGAAGACACCGCCTTTCAGGCCGGGGTGGTTCACGGACATCCGGCAACGACTGCCGGGTACCGGCACGATACGCCATCCAGCCGGAGGGATCGCTGCCGGAAAGAGCGGAAAGGCCGCGGGACGGGACTCCGCATAACGTATATATATCCGTCTCGCTCCTCATGGCTTCCCTGCACGAGCGGGGGGAAGTGACTCGATGGCACAGAACGTTATCGATATCCTGAAGCAGGAGCACGAGATGGTGCTCTCGCAACTCTCGGAGCTCTCAAGCACGGGCACGAGCAACCGGGAGCAGAAGTACACTACCATGAAGAAGAACCTCATATCGCATATGATCGGGGAGGAACAGGCCGTATACCCGAAACTCATGGACTCGGGGATGAAGGAGATAGCCCTCGAGTCGATCGAGGAGCACAACGCGGTCAAGACGCTCTTATCCCAGCTCGACAGCGCATCCACGTCGGAGGAGGATGTCTGGGTGGCGAAGATAACGGTGATCCAGGAGAACGTGAAACACCATATCAGCGAGGAGGAGGAGCATATCTTCCCCGAGATGCAGCAGAAGATGAGCAGCGCCGAACTCTTGAGTCTCGGCAGCAGTTACGAAGAGGCAAAGAAGAGCGCGATGCCGATGGCGGCACGCTGAGCAACCGGGTGAATGTGTCGGCACCTCTCTTTTTTGGCCGGGAACGTCCGGGCGAAACCGTTAAGTTCCTCTTCCCCTATTCTCCCCCGGACGGAGGACGCGTATGCCGCAGGTTCTTGAACTGATCCGGGAGGATCACGATCTCATCAGGGCGCTCTTCGACGAACTCGAGAGCAATCCCGAGACCCGGGACGTCCGGTGCATCACGCTGCGCCGGGAACTGCCGGGGCACATGCATGCGGAGGAGGTTACCCTGTATGCACATCTCCAGGACAGGGTTCCGGAGGAGATACGGCGGTCGCTCGACGAGCATAACGAGGTTCGTGCGGCGCTTGCGCGCTTCGAGAGAATCTCGCTCCAGGACGACGCCTGGTTGCCGGAGCTCCGTGAACTGAGGGAGGATGTGGAAGCGCACTTCACAACGGAGGAGCAGAGAGTCTTCGCCCTGGCGGAGCAGCACCTCAGCAGAGGCAACCTCTTTGAACTCACCGAGACATTCCAGCAGGAGAAAGAGGCGGCGGCACAGACTGCGGTGATGTGACCTGCCGGTGTTGCACAGTCACGATCAGAGCATCGCATCTGCGAACCCCTATCCCGGTCGCATGCGTGGAGGTCGGGTGTGAAAAGAACAGGCTGCCGGATGGACCCCATCCCGATCCGGCTGCAGAAGGTTTCCGGCACTGGTCTACCGACCGACGAAGAGGCGCCCTCGCGGGTACTGCACACCGTACAGGAAGAGCGGCGGTCCGGGTGTGTAGTGCGAACGAGAGCGTTTCGGAGCTCTGGCGGTCGGCCGGGACCGCTTCCAGACCCGGGCACCCTCCGGGGGTGGTTACCCCACGAGCAAGTTAATCAAATATACTCAACAAATACATAATGTTAAATAGTTTAGATATATATTATCAGTACGATGCCACCGTGCTTGCGGTGCATCATGAGATCGACGGAATGCAAGCGAGGAACCGGAATACCAGAGCAGCATCTCCCGCTGTTGAGAGGTCGACGAAGTAACGATCGCGCCCTGAAATTCTCTCCAAGCATCAACGTAATGAATCCACAGGGCACCCGGGAGAAGATGAGGGAAACGCACCGGGTAAACGTCGCCCGGGTGCTCTGGAGACGCCATGGAAGCCGGGCAGGATCGGCGTCGCCGGCCCTGCCCGACCAACTTTAACGCTGTTTTTGAAGAGACCCTGTGCGGGACCCGGGCTCTAACCGGCATCCGCATGCAGCATGCAGCATGCAGATGGCGGGCGGGCGCGTGAGCGCAACCGGACCTGCCCGGGTGCCGGTGGGCCGCCGCCCAGAACAATCACCTCATTACCATTACGGGAAAGTAAACATATTTTCATAACCCTTATCCACGCGGAGGTATGATTGAACTTCTATGGACGTTCTCATCACGAGCGGGAGGACGATCGCCCAGGGCAGAAAACTCTACTACAAAGACATGCCCGAATATTCCGATGAAACGGCACGCTGTTTCGTCAACCCGTTCGATCTCCTGGAACTCGGGGCCGCGGCAGGCGACTATCTTCTCCTCTCGACCGGCACGGGAGAAGAGGTGTTCAGTGCCACACCCTGCGACGATCTCGTCTCGGGAACCGTATTCATCCCCTGCGGGCCGCACGCAAATGCAATCCTGCACGCGACCACGCGGGGAACCGGTGCTCCGGATTACAAATGGCTGGAAGGGACGGTGACCCTGACCCGGAGGCCCCCGCGATCGGGCTGGGATATCCTCATCGAGGAGGGCGGTGCCGCATGCCCTCCGGTGCCGGCGCCCGTCGGCGGGGAAGACGGGGATCTCGTGACCATCCGCGATGTTGTCTGCCCGCTCTGCGGGTGCCTCTGCGACGACCTCGTCGTGAAGGTCGGGGGCGGGGCCGTCAGATCGGTCGATAACGCATGCTCGCTTGGTTCGGAGAAGTTCCTGTCGCAGAGCCGTCTCACGCACCCGATCTCGAACGATGGAGGTACCTGGAAAGCGATCGACTTCGAAGAGGCGATCCGCCGTACCGCGGAGGTCCTCGCCGACGCCGAACGGCCGCTCCTTTTTGGGTGGAGCGGGACGTCCGCGGAGGCGCAGTGCATCGGCATCCATATCGCCGAAGCGATCGGGGGCGTCATCGACAACTGTTCGTCGATCTGCCACGGCCCGTCAATCATGGGCATCCAGGAGGCAGGCCACCCGGGATGCACGCTCGGTGCGGTGAAGAACCGGGCCGACGTCGTGATCTACTGGGGCTCGAACCCCATCGAGTCGCACCCCCGCCACCTCTCCCGGTATACGACGTTCGTCAACGGGAAGTACCGGGACAACGGGCACCACGACCGAACTCTTGTCGTCGTGGACATCAGGGAGACCGATACCGCGAAGATTGCCGACGAGTTCATACGGGTCAAGCCGGGCGCGGATTACGCCGTGTTTTCAGCCCTCCGGGCAATCCTCAGGGGTCACGCGGATATCCTTCCTGCAACCGTCGGAGGCGTCCTGCGGGAGAGGCTGATCTGGCTCGCCGACCTCTGCAGGAACACCCGGTTCGGGGCGCTCTTCACGGGGATAGGCCTGACGCAGTCTCCCGGCAGGTACAAAAACGTCAGGAACGCCATCCAGCTCGTCGACGAACTCAACCGCCATACGAAGTTCACCCTGACACCCATGCGCGGGCACTGGAACGTCAACGGCACCAACCAGACGTTTTCATACCTCACGGGCTACCCCTACGGCGTCGACTTCTCGCGTGGCACACCGTATTACAACCCCGGCGAGACGACGGCGGTCGATCTGCTCCGCCGGGGCGAGGCCGATGCATGCCTCATCATCGGCGCCGACCCCGGGGCACACCTGCCGAGGAGGTGCAACGAACACCTCGCAACGATCCCGACCATCGTCATCGATCCGTTCGTCTCGCTCAGCACCTCCTTTGCGGATCTCCATATTCCGGTCGCGTGCGTAGGCATCGACTGCGAGGGAACGGGCTACCGGATGGACTCCGTCCCGATCCGGATGAAGAAGGTTCTCTCCTCGGGTCTCCCGACCGACGAGGAGGTGCTGTCGGAGATCCTCTCCCGGGTACGGGAGAGACGCCAGCCTTACGGCGTAACCGTCCCGAAGACACCATCTTCAGAGGCGCCGCCGATAGCATGATGTGCGCCGCACGAGTAAAGGTAAATAGTTCGACACAGAACAAAAGTTAAATATACAACACAGTCAACAGATAAAATGGTGCCACCGCAGTGGCGGCGCATCATTGAGATCCAATTGTAAAACCTCAATTCCATCAAACCAAACCGCGGAACACCGCGAACGCCGGGAACGGGGAAGAGCCCGATCGGGCATCGTGCCGGATGTCCAGGGAGGCGCTTCAACGGGGCGAAAGGGATTCTTCCCGCTCTTCTCCACCCCTGGTTTTCAGTTTTGTACTCGTATCGACGTAATAACGTGCGTTACGCAGAAGAAGAACGATCGATTGCGAGCGTTCGCACGGAAGAAGAACAGAGTTGAAACTCTAAGAACAGTTTTCAGAGTAAAGGGAGGTAATAGCAGCGAGTCGGGCTTCCCGAGGGCTCGCGCACCTCAGTACCACACGGCACGTGGGAGGGCTTAACTGCTGGGTTCGGAATGGGTCCAGGTGTTTCCCCTCTGCTATGGCCGCTATTACCAGTTACATCCAGGTATGAAGTGTCGGTCGAGTCGAAAACCCCTGTGGGGTTTTCTCCCCAATCGGCCGCTTCGCGCCCGAATGGAAGCCAAGGCCCGGACTTGAACCGGGGTGTAGTTGATCTGCAGTCAACCGCGTGGCCGCTCCGCCACCTTGGCAAGCTGTGCTACCTCAATAGTTTAGTTCTCCTTTTTATTTAAGGATTACTCACTTGAGGTGTTTTGGTGCGTACTCCGGATTTCGTCTGAGTTCAGCGGACGGCATCGGACGTTAGTATCCGCGGACTGAACACGTCGTTGCCTTCGTGCTTACATCCCGGACCTATCAAGCGGGTCTTTTACCCGTGTCCTCAACGGAGTCTCTTTTTAGGTCAGGTTTCAAGCTTAGATGCTTTCAGCTTTTATCCCTTATCGCGTAGCTGCTCGGCATTGCCCTGTCGGACAACCGATCGACCAGAGGCGACGACGGAAAGTTCCTCTCGTACTATTTCCATCTTACCTTCAGACTCCTAACACTCCAGATAGATAGTAACCGACCTGTCTCACGACGGTCTAAACCCAGCTCACGATCCCCTTTAATAGGCGAACAACCTCACCCTTGGCCGCTGCTGCACGGCCAGGATGGAAAGAACCGACATCGAGGTAGCAAGCCGCCGGGTCGATATGTGCTCTTGCCGGCGACGACTCTGTTATCCCCGGGGTAGCTTTTCTGTCGTCAATGGCCCTCATCAATAAGGCTCATTGGTTCGTTAGACCCGAGTTTCCTCTCGCGATTTCTTGCTATGCGAAATCGCGTCAGGCCAACTTATGCTCTTGACACTCTCCTGTGAGTTTCTGACTCACATGAGTTGACCATAGGGCACCCTTGATATTTTTTCGAGGGTGTGGCGCCCCACCCAAACTGCCTACCTATCGTTGTCCTCAGGTTAGAGTAAGTGTTACAGTAAACCAAGGATGGTGTCTCATTGTTGGCTCCCCACCCCCCGGAAGGGGTGGATCGACGCCTCCCATCTACGCTGCGCAAGGAATACCGTAACACAGCGACAGGCTGCAGTAAAGCTCCACGGGGTCTTCACTTCCCATCTGGAGTCCCTAGTCTCTGCACTAGGATAAAATGTTCAACGGCCTCGTGTTAGGGACAGTAGGGCTCTTGTTAATCCATTCATGCAAGTCGCCAATTAAGCGACAAGGTACTACGCTACCTTAAGAGGGTCATAGTTACCCCCGCCGTTTACGAGTCCTTCGTCCGGTTGAACCCGGTGTTCAGATACTCGCACTGGGCAGGAATCAGTGACTATACTAATCGTTTCCGAGTTGCAGTCACCTATGTTGTTATTAGACAGTCAGAGCCCCCTGGTCACTGCGACCTGCCTGATCGCCAGGCAGGCACCCCTTCTCCCAAAGTTACGGGGCTAATTTGCCGAGTTCCCTTAACACGATTAAACCGACACGCCTTAGCCTTTTCAGCTAGGGGCACCTGTGTCAGATCTCGGTACGGACATTCATCCCCCTTTTCACGGACTCCAGGAATTTACCGGATTACTCCATCACGCCTTCGCTCGCTTCTCACCATGGCGGTACTCCACGAGTTTGAACGCTTAGACAGGGCGACGGCCCTGCCCGGTATATCCCGAAGCGTCAGGGCGGTAAACCGCTACGGATGAATGGTACAGGAATATTAACCTGTTTCCCTTTTGATGTGCTCGAATTACGACACACCTTAGGACCGACTAACCCTCGGCTGACGAACATTGCCGAGGAAACCTAGCCCCTCCGGCGGTTGGGATTCTCACCCAACTTTGCTTCTACTAATGCCAGAATTCTCATTACTACCCGGTCCACAGGAGCTCACGCCCCTGCTTCTGCCCAGGCAGCACGCCTCTCTACGCCGTCACGCTTGCGCGTGGTCCGTGGTATCTGTAGTAGGCTTTAGCCCCGTCCATTTTCAGTGCCCCAAACCTCGACTGGTAAGCTGTTACGCACTTTTTAAAGGATAGCTGCTTCTGAGCTCACCTTCCAGTTGTCTTTGGCCTGGGACGCCTTTCAGTGTTGACACTTAGCCTACATTGAGGGACATTAACCACGGTCTGGGTTGTCTCCCTTACGCATTACAAGCTTACCCCGTAATGCGGACTGCCAGCCTTCTTCGACGACGGGGAATTTGGAGTTTGACAGGAGGGTGAGGGATTTCTCCCCCAGCTCCCCCAATCAGTGCTCTACCTCACCGTCTATCTCCAGCCAGGTCATGCTACGGCATGTTTCGAGAGGAACCAGCGGATGCCCAGCTCGATTAATCTTTCACTCCTATACGCAGGTCACGCGAATGATTTGCATATCAAAACCGCTTGCGGTCCTCCACGCGCCTTTCGGCACGCTTCGACCTGCCCACGCATAGATCGCTAGGCTTCGGGTCTTATCCTGCAGACTCCACGCACTTTTAATACGTCGTCCCATGCCCGAAGGCTACGGACCTGTTGGTTTCCCTTCGGCTCCCCTTTTGGGTTAACCTTCGCCTGCAGAATAAACTCTCTGGCCCGTTCTTCAAAACGTAGGTTACGACACCGGCAACCACGCCCGTACTACCGCCTCGCGACGGGTTCCTTCACGTGGAAGATCCTTTCGCGCCGTAACTCACCATCACCTATCAGTTTCAGGCACTTTTAACCACCTTTCAAGGGTTACTTTTCAGCCTTCGCTCACGCTACTAATACGCTATCGGTTTCGAGTAGTATTTAGTTTTGGAGGTTGATGACCCCCAGATTCCCGCGAGAATTCCAACCCGCGGTACTCAAGACACTACCAGGATACCTCGGTTTACATGTACGGGACTGTCACCCTCTTTGGTACCACATTCCAGAGGACTTCCATTTGACCTTGGTATCCGGACGGTAGGCTTACGACACCACATCTCCCTTGCGGGATTCAGTTTGAACTCTGTCGTGTTCGATCGCCTCTACTAACGACATCTCGGTTGATTTCTTTTCCTCCCCCTACTAAGATGTTTCAATTCGGGGGGTTCCCGATCCTTACGGATCAACACCGAAGTGTTGGGATGTCCCATTAGGGAATCTCCGGATCGTAGACTCCATGCGTCTTCCCGGAGCTTATCGCAGCTTGGCACGCCCTTCTTCGGCACTCGAACCGAGCCATCCACTGACAGGCATATCGCCGTTCCGCTGAACTCATTTAACGTCCAGAGTACGCACCTATACACAGCCTCCTCAGGTCAAAAGACCTTCAGCCCTTCCCCGGTGATTCACATCTCCGGGTGCATCGAAGGCAGGAAGGGATGCTTCCTGCCCAGTGGACTCAGGGGGATTTGAACCCCCGGCCTCCGCCTCGCAAAGGCGGCGCTCTTCCAACTGAGCTATGAGCCCGAATCTCCCGTTGACATCGGCAATTTTACGTTTTGTCCAGCAACCGCTTGACCCAAGTAATTTCATTAGGAGGTGATCCAGCCGCAGATTCCCCTACGGCTACCTTGTTACGACTTAACCCCCCTTGCGGAACCTAGATTCGACTGCGGCAACGACCGCAGCCTCATCCAAACCCCACTCGGGTGGTTTGACGGGCGGTGTGTGCAAGGAGCAGGGACACATTCACCGCGTTATTTTGAAACGCGATTACTACAGATTCCAGCTTCATGTGGGCGAGTTACAGCCCACAATCCGAACTACGGACAGGTTTAGGAGATTGCCTTCACCTTTCGATGTCGATACCCATTGTCCTGCCCATTGTAGCCCGCGTGTAGCCCGGATAATTCGGGGCATGCTGACCTACCGTTGCCCATTCCTTCCTCCCCTTTAGCAGAGGCGGTCCCAACAGTGTCCCCACCGATCCGGAGATCGTGCTGGCAACTGTTGGCGTGGGTCTCGCTCGTTGCCTGACTTAACAGGATGCTTCACAGTACGAACTGACGACGGCCATGCACCTCCTCTCAGCTAGTCATGCAGAGTCTTCAGCCCGGCAATCATTCCGCTGTCTTATCCGGTGAGATTCCCGGCGTTGAGTCCAATTAAACCGCAGGCTCCACCTGTTGTGGTGCTCCCCCGCCAATTCCTTTAAGTTTCAGCCTTGCGACCGTACTTCCCAGGCGGTACGTTTCACGGTTTCCCTTCGGCACCTCGACGACTCGTGGTCGTCGATACACCTAACGCACATCGTTTACGGCTGGGACTACCCGGGTATCTAATCCGGTTTGCTCCCCCAGCTTTCGTCCCTCACTGTCGAAGCCGTTCTGGTGAGGCGCCTTCGCCACAGGTGGTCCCTCGAGGATTACAGGATTTCACTCCTACCCCCGAAGTACCCCTCACCTCTCCCGGTTCCAAGATTACCAGTATCCCTTAGACGCCCGACGGTTGAGCCGCCGGATTTCCCAAGAGACTTAATAACCCAGCTACGAACGCTTTAAGCCCAATAAAAGTGGCCACCACTCGAGCCGCCGGTATTACCGCGGCGGCTGGCACCGGTCTTGCCCGGCCCTTTCTTCAGGTGTGTTTTAGACACCTGGACAGCCTGCATATACAGGCACTCGAGGTTCCCTTATCACGGTTGCCCGCATTGTAAAGTTTTCGCGCCTGCTGCGCCCCGTAGGGCCTGGATTCGTGTCTCAGAATCCAACTCCGGGCTCTTGCTCCCACAACCCGTACCGATTACTGGCTTGTTGGGCCATTACCCCAACAACAACCTAATCGGCCGCAGATCCATCCTAAGGCGCCGGAACTTTGAGTTACAGAGCATTCCAGCATCTGTAACCTATAGGGTATTATCCCCAGTTTCCCGGGGTTATCCCCTTCCTTAGGGCAGGTTATCCACGTGTTACTGAGCAGTACGCCGAGGGCCGAACCCTCTCGACTCGCATGGCTTAATCGAACCCCGATAGCAGTGACCTCTGGCAGGATCAACCAGAATTTGGAAGTAATGCACACTACTAAACTTGGGAGGAATTAGCGGTTACTGAACAAATTTCCGCATTGCCAATGCCAACGTCAGAACCAACCCGCGTCACAGCGCGGTTGCGTCGGTTCTCCATCAACAGGAAAACAATGTTTATTTTACAAGTATTTAAACATATGTTTCCTGCATCGGATTCGAGAGCAAGTCTCGAACCTTCATATCCGTTTTGAATACAGGGAACTCGGCCCAAACCGGGTCGCGAGAGTTCACCTGTGAGGGAATTAACGTTTGTGTTTGAACACATATAAACGTTTTCATCCCGCTTCAGGATCCACCCCGGAGATTCCCGAAGGATCTCCGGCCCGATCCGGGAACTGTCCGGAAATTTGCGTTCCGAACTCCCAGATGTTTCACCTGCGCAGGAACATATGTTTGTGAGTCATCACATATAAACATTGTTCCTGCCCGGGTTCCGGGCCGAAGACTGAACACATATTCCCGGCCCCTGCGCCCGCATCGCGGGCGCATGAGTTCATTTTGTGAGAATATATGTCGGATCTCCAGACATATAAACATTGTCACCCTGCATCAGACCCGAATCAATTGTCGGGCCCTCACAGCGGTTGAGGGGACACGAGATCAGACCACCCCGGAAGGGCTGCACGATCCGACGTCCTGACAACACAGCCTTACTATGTTGTCACCAATGCTATATAAACATTTCCCTGCTTTGTCGGATCCAAGCACGTGGCTTCGACCCCCATAAACGTTGAGATCTCCGGACGTTCTGCACATCCCGTGCAGAATTCGCGCGGATTTTGCTCCCAACTTGACTATTACATGTTGATGCTGGAGGTATTTATACATTTACCCCGCACCGGTTCAGAAAAGTGGAATCGCACTGTCGAACTCTCCGGATTCACCCCTCAAAAGACCTCGCCGGAAGGCAGGAGCGCGGGTAAGATCCCATGCGCGCAGTCCCATCGATCACGGAGCGGGCATAATTATCGCAGGCATAGGGCGAACGGCGCTATCAGATCGGGGATGAGAGGTCCCGATCCAGAACAGGACCACGGCATCTAAGGTTTCACATAACGCCGCCCCCATCTACCCTTCGCACCTGACGATGCTCACACCCCGGCTCTTCAGCCTGTCGCGCCGTCCCGGCAGTCGCGCTCCGGAGTGTCGCACTCCGTTTTCGCGCGAAACCGCGAAGGACGACTTTCCCGAAGGGTGCGATGGCCCGCAGGGCCGGAGCTTGAGAAACCCGAAAGGTTTCGGACAGGAGTTCGAGCACCGGAGGTGCGGAGTGCGGCCCCCCCTGTGGGGGGAGCATGGGCACCGTCAGGTGCGAAAGACAACGCCCTTTGACCCATCGTGCCTCCGGTGCGCCAACTCCGCTCAGGGCGAAACGTCACCCTTTGCGTGAGTTTTCAGTAGAGGAGAACGACCTCACGCGTTGAGCGCGAAAGGCTGTTGAAAGTTTGACGGGAGTTTCCTCAGGGCTATGGCGAAGTAGTGTGATCGGCCTCTGCGGCATCGTTGTCGGGGATCTGCTCGCCGACATAGATCTCACCGAAGAACTCGTCCTGCCAGAGCGCGAGTTTGCCCTCGAGCATCAGGAAGAGGAGCGGGATGTAGATATCGCGGCGGCTCCGCCCTATGGCGCCGGAGAGATCGCCGAGCGTCAGGACATCCCCATTCGGGGCAGCGCGCCGGAACTCCTTCATGACGACCTCGACCGCACCCTGGTACCCCTCGTCGTGCGCCACCGCCACCACATCCCGGGCATCGAGATCGAGGTCCGGCTCGCGCGGCACGGAGACCCGTTTGCGCTGCCTGCGCCGCTGCTCCTTCTCCGCCGTTTTGAGCTGCTTGATGAGCTCGTAGAGCGTGACCGGCGGGCGTTTCCGCAGGTTCTTTCGCCCCAGACGACGCTGGATCTCCCGCTCCAGGCGGCCTATCGGCTCGGTCTCCCCGCCCGACTCGAAGTCGAACCCGAGATCATCAAACGACTCCTCCTCGTCATCATCAAACGAATCCTCGTCCTCTTCTTCGCCCCAGCCATCGAGGTAATCCGACTTCAGGCGCAGCAGGCACGCGGCATAAAAGAGCGTCCTCCCCGATATCCGCAGGTCGAGTTCCTTCCGGCGGTCGAGTTCGGCGAGGAACCGGTCCGTCACATCAACGATATCGATGTTCCAGGGATCGACCTCTCCCCGCTCGGCCATGCCGGCCAGGATCTCGACAGGTTCCTCATCCATTGTTCTGCACACCGGTCACGTAGGTGCTCTTGTCCGCGCGGATCGTCACGCCCACGATACGGTCGGCGCGCTCGATCATCGGTTTTCGGAGCGAAACGATGATCGACTGCGCGTTCCCCGAGAGCTCGCTCATCATGGTGGCGATGCGGCCGACGTTGTTCCCGTCGAGGAACATATCCACTTCATCGAGCGCATAGAACGGCGCGGGCATGAACTGCTGGATGGAGAAGATGAACGCGAGCGTGGTGAGCGACTTCTCGCCCCCCGAGAGCGAGGAGAGGAGGTGCACCTTCTTGTCCCGGGGCTGGACCGCAAACGTCATCCCGCCTGCGAAGGGATCCTCCTCGTTGTCGAGGACGAGCCTCCCGCTTCCGTCAGTCAGACGCGCGAATATGTCGCGGAAGTTCGTGTCGATCGCAGTAAACGCAGTCATGAAGGCGTCGTACTTCATCTTCTCGTACTTCTCGATCCGTTCGAGGAGCATCATCCGCTCCCGCGAGAGCACCTCTTTCTTCTCCGTCCGCTCCTCGACACGGGCAGAGACCCGGTCGCACTCCTCGATCGCGAGCATGTTCACCGCGCCGATCTTCTTGAGCGCCTTCTCGGCCTCCGCGATCCCGGCGTCGATGGCGGCGAGATCGAGATCCGTCTCCACGTCGCCCGCCTGCTCCCTGAGCACCGCAAGTTCCGCGAGGAGCGAGTGTTCCCGCTCATTGAGAGCGTCGATCTGCATCCGGATCCGCTCCATCGCACCCGAGAGTTCGAGCGAGCGCTGGTCGAGCACCCGGATCTCCGCGAGAACCCGGTCGCGCTTCTCGTGCAGGCCCGCGAGTTCGTCGGAGAACTCCTTCTGGCGCGCCTCGAACTGCACGATCAGGCGGCGCTGCTCCTCGATCTGCTCCTGTGTGGCCGTGATCTCGTCATCGATCTCCTGGTTCTTCGCCTCCAGGCGGCTCCGCTCCGCGGCAAGCTCCTCGATCCGGTTCGCGAAGTGCTGGCGCTCGCGCTTCGCGTCGGTGATGTCGGCATCCTTGTTGCGGAGCCGCCGCTCGATATCCTCGACGGTTTTGCGGATGCTCTCGTACCGCTCGCTGAGCTCCGGGACCTCGGTGTCGTCGAGTATCTTCTTGAGACCGTCGATCTCCGCCGAGACCCGGGCGATCTCGCCGGTTATCCGTTCGAGATCGCCCTCGAGCCGCGCAAGTTCCTCGCCGCCGTTCTTCGCGGCATCGAGCATCTCCCGCAGGCTCTCTTCGAGCGTCCGCTTCTCGCCGGAGAGCACCTCGATCCGCTTCCGGAACTCGTCCACCAGCATTCGGTAGCGCGCAACCTGCTCGTCGATCGAACTCCGCTCCGCTCGTTTCGCCTCCGCGGCCACGGCAAAGCGACCGATGGACGCCTCGATCTCGCCCGCCTCCGCCTCGAGTTCGGCGAGCTTTGCACGGACCCGCGCGATCTCGTCGTCGACCGCCACCCCGAACCCGCGGACCTTCTTTCCCTGGGAACCGCCGGTCATGGCACCGCTCCTCTCGACGAAATCGCCATCGAGAGTGACCATCTTGTACCGGCCCATCAGCCGCCGCGCACGGTCGAGGGTGTCCACCACCACCGTCGCGCCGAAGACGACCCGGAACGCGCGGTCGAACGCCGGGTCGAACTCCAGGAGATCGACCGCGTAGCCGACGATGCCCGGATCGGCCTCAAGCGGCGAGAGGATCGGGGGCCGAAGTTTGTTGAGCGGCAGGAACGTGACCCGGCCGAGCCGGTTCTCCTTCAGGTAACGGATCGCATCGGACGCCACCGTGTCGGTATCGACGATGACCCACCTGAGCCGGCCCATCGCCGCCACGTCGAGCGCGGTCGCGTACTCCGGCGGCGCCCGCCCGAGCTGCGCGACCGCGCCGTGGACGCCGTCCATGCCGAGCACGACCTCCATCGCCTTCCCGCCGGCATCGCCGTGCGCCTGCTGCTGCGCCTCGTAACGCATCAGGTTCTGCTCGTTCTCCCGGATCTCCTTCTTCAGCCGATCGAGCGCCGACCGCCGCCCAAAGAGCGTGCTCTCCGCCTCGGAGAGATCCCGCTCGATCTGGCGTTTCTGTGCCTCGCAGTCGGCCATGCAGGAGGAGTACTCCGCGACCTGCTCCTGCTTGTTCGTGAGTTCCTCGTCGATCTGGGCCATGCGCGCGTCCAGGCGTTCCCGCTCCGACGTCCGCATCCGGCTCTTCTCGATGAAGAGGTCCTGCTCGCGGAGGATCTTCGACCGGAGTTCCTTCTTGCTCTCGAGATCCTGCATCTTCGCGAAGAGCTGGTCTTTTACCCCTTCGACCTCCTTGCTCCCGCTCGCGATACGCTCCTCGATCCCTGCCATCTCGTCGCGCTGCGTCGCGAGTTCCATGGCGAGGTTCGCCCGGTCGATCGAGAGGTTGCGGATCTGCGCGGCGCACTCCTCGACTTTCGCCTCGGCGCGTTTGCTGTCGAGATAGACCCGCTGGACAGCCTCGGCATTCTCTTCTCGGTTGACCTTCAGCCGCTCGATGCTCTTCTCGCCGAGTTTGATCGCGCTTCGCGCCTCTTCGAGCCGTCCGACGAGTTCGAGATACTCGGGACCGCTCTTGTGGTGTATCTCCTCTTCGACGGCCTGCTGGCGTCCGTGCGCCTCCTCGATCTCTCTCTTGACGACCTCGACCTCGCCCTCGGTGCGTGCGACCGCCGTCTGCTGATCGCGCATGAGATCGTGAAGGGTGCCGATCTCCTGCTCCTTCTGCCGGACGAGCGCCGCCCCCCGGCACTGCCCGAGGTGCTCGAGCTCCTCCTGCCATCGCCGGTACTCCATCGCCTGCTCGCGCTCGTGCTGGAGCGCGTCAAGCCGCGCCACGAGTTCGTTCAAGAGGAGTTCCTCGCGTTCGAGCCGCTCCCGCACCACCTCGAGTTCCGAGAACGCCTGTCCGCGCTTCTGATCGAACTCGGCGACACCCGCAATCTCGTCGATGATCTTGCGCCGCTCGCCGTCGGTCATCTCCATGATGCGGGTGATGTCGCCCTGCATCACGACGTTGTAGCCCTCCGGCTTGATCCCGATCTTCGCGAGGAACTCGATGACGTCGCTCTGCTTGCAGAGGCGGTTGTTGAGATAGTTGTAACTATAGTATCCCGCCGGCGTCCGCTTGATCCGGCGGCGGATCACCGTGCCGTCCGAGAACGTGACCGTCACCTCGGCGGTGTTCTTCCCGGAATTGACGTTGATGAGATCGGTCAGCTTCTCGGCCCGCAGTCCCCGCGCACCCGAGAGGGCCAGGACGAAGAGGATGCTGTCGATGATGTTGCTCTTTCCGGAGCCGTTCGGGCCTGAGATGACAGTAAATCCTTCGAAAAAAGGAATTTTCGTCTTTCTGGCGAAAGACTTGAAGTTGTCGATCTCAAGCTGCGTGATGTACAAGGACGGGACTCCCTTACCTATCGATCGAGGTCGACGGTGTCGTCCTCGTCGGCCTGGATGACGTCATTGACCGGACGTGCCTTCTGCTCGACGAAGAGCTTGCGTTCGGCCGGTTTGCCGCCTTTCCCCCGGCCCTTCGCCGCGGCGATCCCGGACCCGGTGCTGGCGACGATGTACTCGGAGGATCTCCTCGGCTCCGGTTTCAGCGTCCCGTCGTTCTGCATGATGAGCTCGAGATCCCGGTCGTCCTCCGGAGCGGGCGCAGGCTGCCGCCGCTCCACCTGGCGCGCGGGAGCCTTCCGCTCCACGGCACGCACGGGGCGCGGCTCGGCGGCGGCGCGTGGTTCCGCCTGGAGCGTGACGGGGGCTTTCTTCTCCTCGACCGGCACAGGTGCCTTCCGGCGCTCATCCGCGTCCCGGGCGAGTTTCATCACGATCGATTTGATGTCCAGAACCTCTTCCGTCAGGCCTTTCACCACGGCCTCCAGTTCCCGCACCTTCCGTTCCGCGTCGCGCAGGCGCTCGTCTCCCGTCTCCGGCGCCCGGGACTGCCCGCGATCTTCCGCCAGGCCCCTCATCACGTCCTCGAACTCCCGCACTTTCCGCTCAAGGTCGTGCAGGCGCTCGTCTCCCGCCGCCGATACCGGCGGCTGTTCTCGCTCTTTCATCGTCTCCATCTCCTTCTCGCGCTCCGCAAGTTCCCGCTCAAGAAACCGTATCCTCGCATCCTTCTGCGCCATTATCTCCCTCAAACTAATCCTTGATAATAATTACGTAATAATATTACTATAGATTCCCCCGAATGAAGAAGTATTACATTTAATCCGGGACGCAGTCGGGGAAATCCCGGCTGCCGTCGCGGATGACGCCGGAGCCGCATCCCCCGGGCGCCCATGCCCGCGTCTCAGGAGGCCGTACAAAGAATGCCTCCCGGACAACTGTAACCAGCCCCGTATAAAAGAAAGCATATTACCTCAACGGAGCAACCCTTTTTCTGCATGTCTAATCTGGCAAACTTCGATCCAGAAATCGCAGGCCTCATCGAGGAAGAGCGCCTGCGTCAGGTCAATGGGTTGGAACTGATCGCTTCTGAAAACGTCGTCAGTAAGGCGGTTCTCGAGGCGATGGGTTCGATCATGACCAATAAGTACGCCGAGGGCTACCCCGGCAAGCGCTACTACGGGGGGTGCGAGTTCCATGATGCCGTGGAGAACCTGGCACGCGACCGGATGTGCGAACTCTTCGGCGCGGAACACGCGAACGTCCAGCCTCACTCGGGGAGCCAGGCAAACCAGGCTGTCTACTTCGCCTACCTCGGCTACAAGGACAAGATCATGAGCCAGAGCCTCACCCAGGGCGGCCACCTCTCCCACGGATCGCCGGTCAACATCACCGGGCGCTGGTACTCCATCTTCCACTACGGCGTCGACCCCGAGACCGAGACGCTCGACTACGCGGCGATCGAGGAGATCGCGCGGACAGTGAAACCGCAGATGATCGTCTGCGGCGCGAGCGCCTACCCGCGCGAGATCGACTTCAAGGCCTTCCAGGAGGTCGCCGATACCGTCGGCGCGAGGTGCATGGCCGATATCGCCCACATCGCCGGACTCTGCGCGACCGGATACCACAACTCCCCGGTCGGGGTCGTCGATATCGTGACGACGACGACGCACAAGACCCTGCGGGGCCCCCGCGGCGGCGCCATCATGTGCGGCAAGGAGGATGCGGCCGCTATCGACAAGTCGATCTTCCCGGGAATGCAGGGCGGCCCGCTGATGCACACCATCGCTGCCAAGGCGGTCTGCTTCAAGGAAGCCCTGACCCCGGCGTACAAGGACTACTGCGGGCAGGTCGTCAAGAACGCAAAGACGATGGCCGACGTCCTCGCAGAGGAAGGGCTCGACCTCGTCTCCGGCGGCACCGACAACCACCTCATCCTGCTCGACCTGACCGGGGTCTCGACGAACGGCGAGCACCTCACGGGTCTTGCGGCCGAGACCGCGCTCGGCGAGGCGGGGATCACCGTGAACAAGAACACCATCCCCCGCGAACAGCTCAGCCCCTTCGTGACGAGCGGCCTCCGGATCGGCACGCCTGCCGTCACCTCACGCGGCATGAAAGAGGAGGAGATGAAGCAGATCGCTCACTGGATCGCCCGGGTCGTGAAGGATATCGCGAAGGACAAGACCTCGAAGAAGGCGATCACCGAAGTGAGAGAAGAGGTTATTGCCCTTGCGAGCAAGTATCCCCTCTACCCTGAAGTAGCATGATACTCGACGGCAAAGCGGTCTCGGAGAAGAGGCTCGAGATCCTCAAAGAGAGAATAGAAGAGTCCGGGCTCTACCCGCGCCTCGCGACCGTCATCGTGGGCGAAGACCCCGCGTCGCAGATGTACGTCCGCATGAAGCACCGGGCGTGCGAGCGCGTCGGGATCGGGTCGGTCGGGATCGAGCTCCCGGCGGACGCCACGACGGAGCGGGTGCTTGAGGCGGTCGCGCGCCTCAACAACGATCCCGACATCAACGGGATCCTGGTCCAGCTCCCGCTCCCGGCCGGAGTCGATACCACCCGCGTCATCGAGGCGGTCGCGCCCGATAAGGACGTGGACGGGTTCCAGCCCTGCAACCTCGGCAGGCTCTTCTCCGGCACCCCGGTCTTTGCGCCCTGCACCCCGCAGGGGATCATGACAATCCTCGAAGAATACGATGTCCCGATCCGGGGGAAGCGGGCGGTCGTCGTCGGCCGGAGCATCGACGTCGGCCGGCCCATGGCCGCTCTGCTCCTGAACGCCGACGCGACCGTCACCGTATGCCACTCGAAGACCGAGAATATCGAGGCTGAGATGCGAAACGCCGATATCCTGGTCAGCGCGATTGGAAAAGCGAAGTTTGTCGGGCCGGAGATGGTGAAGGAAGGCGCGACGGTCATCGATGTCGGGATCAACCAGGACGAGCAGGGCAAACTCTGCGGCGACGTCGATTTCGAGGCAGTGAAAGACCGGGCGGGAGCGATAACCCCGGTCCCCGGAGGCGTCGGCCCTATGACCATCGCAACGCTGATGGAGAACACGTTCATGGCGGCCAAGATGAGGACATGCGACAACACCACTGTTTGGTAAACCGCCTCCGGATCGGCGGCGACGCTCCGGTTCGCCTGATGGGCGTCATCAACTGCAGCCCCGAGTCGTTCTACCGGGGCTCCTATATCCCGGCCGGAGAGGTCTACGACCGCGCCCTCGCCATGACGGCGGCGGGCGCCGATATGATCGATCTCGGGGCGCGGAGCACGGCCCCGGGCTCTTCTCCCATCACCGTCGCCGAGGAGGCGGCACGGGTGGACGCGGCCCTCTCGGAACTCGACGGGACCGGGATCACCCTCTCGGTGGACACCCGCTACCCGGAGGTGCTCGAGGTCTGCCTCCGCCACGACGTCCATGCGGTGAACGATATCTCCGGGCTTGCCGAAGAACGGTACGCACGGGCGGTCGCCGACTCCGGGCTGCCGGTCTTCGCGATGGCGAGCTGTCGGGAGCCCGGCGACGCCGCCGGAGTTGCCGCCACACAGAAAGCCCTCGAAGCGGTCGTCGGCCGGTGCGCGCGCCTCGGGATCGAGGAGTACGTCCTCGATCCCGCCGTCGGCCGGTGGGTTCCGGGACGGACGAGCGAGGACGACTGGGAACTCTGCCGGAACTTCTCCTCGTTCAGGGAGTTCGGCCGCCCGGTGCTTGCCGCGATCTCGCGGAAGACGTTCATCGGCGACCTGCTCGGCCGCCGGCCCGAAGACCGGCTCGCAGGCACCCTCGCGCTCACGACGATGCTCGTCGACGCGGGTGCGGCCGTCGTGCGGAGCCACGACGTCCCCGAGACCGCCGACCTCCTGCGGGTGCATGCAAAGATGAGGCAGACATGACGACACCTTCATTCTCGGTATACGGTCTTGCGACCCCCCTGTTCCGCCCCGGCGCTGACGTCGGGGCGCACCTCCTCTCGTCCGTCGAACGCTCGGCCGCCCGGAAGTTCGAGACGGGCGACGTGGTGGTCGTGGCGGAGTCCGCTCTCGCCACCGCCGAAGGGCGGGTCGTGAGGCTCGACGATGTCGAACCGTCAAGAGAAGCCCTCCAGCTCGCCGAAGAGTACGAGATGGATCCCCGGCACGCCGAGGTGGTGCTCCGGGAGAGCGACCGGATCGTCGGGGGTATTCCCGGGTTCCTGCTCTGCATGAAGAACGGGACGCTTCTGCCGAACGCCGGGATCGACGCCTCGAACACCCCGGCGGGCACGCTCGTCCTCCTCCCCCTTGACCCGGACGCGTCCGCGGCGGGTATCCGTGCCGCGATCGCCGGGCGGTCGGGGGCCGACGTCGGGGTCATCGTCGTCGACTCCCGGACGCACGCGATGCGGCTCGGATGCTCCGGGGTTGCGATCGGGTGTTCGGGCATCCCCTCGGTGGTCGACGAACGCGGGAGAAAAGACCTCTTCGGCCGCGAACTTGAGGTCACGAAGAGAGCGGTCGCGGACTGCATCGCGTCCGCCGCAGAACTCGTGATGGGAGAGGCAGGGGAGTGCGTCCCCGCGGCCGTGGTGCGGGGAGTCGGGCTTCCCGTCGGCGATTATGCCGGGGTCGCCACGATCGACGCTTCAGAGTGCCTCTTCATGGGGGTCGCGCTGCACGCCGACCCGGCCCTTCTCGTCAAGGGCGATCGAGAACCCTGAGTTCTCCAGGAACTCCCTGCTCTTTCTCCCTTTTCCGTGGATGAGGATCTCGACCAGGTCCTCCTTCTCGTCGATATCGGTCGACATCCTGAACGAGTCGATCACCTCGACGGAGAAGCCGCACTCCTCGGCAATCCGCATGTGGTCGAGGAAACTCGCGCCGTAGTAGTCGGCGCGGAAACACCGCGGTTTCTTGAGGAATATGATGTTCGTCCCGCCGCCCCGCCCCGGCACGATGGACATGTCCTTCTCGGTCCGGATCAGCCGCTGGATGTCCCCGGCCGTCACCAGGGGGATATCGGCCATGATGATGAGCGCGGGGCAGTGGAACTGCTTGAGCGCCCAGTTGATGGCGTCGTTGAGCGACTCCGTCCGGACGGCGACGAGGGCGTTCTCGTGTTTGAAGGGGTGGGTGCAGAGGAGGGTGGCGCTGCACCCGGACTTCTGCACGGCGGCGATCACGTCTTCAAGCATCGCCCGGGCGAACGCTTCCCGCTCTTCCTGGTCGAGGATGCAGGAAAGGCGCGTCTTGGGGTTTACCGGCTTAAAGGGAATGAGCGCGTGGAAGTACATTGAGAAACGGTTGTCGGGGCAGTATCAAAAAGGCATCGTTTCCCCTGCGACGGGAAAAGGCAGCCCGGGCTAAATCGAAAACTCCGGCCCCTACCCATTCGGGTGCTCACGCTTCGGTTTTCGCACCTTCGCACCTGCCGGCTACCTCGATGATCTGCTCACGCGAAGACGCGAAGACGCGAAGTCCAGTATAGTTGCCTGAAACTCCCTTCGCGTTCATCGCACCCGACTATGCTCGAACTCTTCTCCCGCACCTCGTACCTCCGGTGCTCGAACTCCGTTCCTACGGAACGTCGCGCTCTTCGGGAAAGTCGTCCTTCACGGCTTCGCGCGAGGCCACGTCGCCCTCACGACCGAAAGTTCATGTGCGGGAATGCCGACATATAGCCATGCACCGGCGCGTGATCACCTTCTCGAAGAACGCGTTTCTTCCCCTGACGACGGTCTGCCAGAACCGCTGCGGCTACTGCTGTTTCCGCACCCCCGTCGAGGAAGGGTGCGTCATGCCGCCCGACGAGGCGATCCGGACGCTGGAAGCGAGCGCGGCCCTCGGGTGCACCGAAGCGCTCTTCACCTTCGGGGAGCGGCCCGGTGCGGTGCCGGGCTTTAGCGAAATGCTCGGGCGGCTCGGCTACGCGGATATCCTCGACTACGTCTACGACCTCTCTCTCGCGGCCATCGAACACGGCCTTCTCCCGCACACCAACGCCGGCATCCTCACCTACGAGGAACTCGGCTGGCTCCGCGAGGTGAACGCGAGCATGGGGCTGATGCTCGAGACGACCGCGGATATTCCGGCGCACAGGAACTCCCCGGGGAAGGATCCGGCGGTGCGGATAGAGATGATCGAGAACGCCGGGAGACTCTCGATCCCGTTCACGACCGGCATCCTGCTCGGGATCGGCGAGACGGCAGACGACCGCGAGGAGTCGCTCCGGGTCATCGCCGACCTCCACCAGCGCTACGGCCATATCCAGGAAGTTATCGTCCAGAACTTCTGTCCGAAACCCGGGACCGCGATGGAGAGGGCGGCGGTCCCCGGCCCCGACGAGATCGGCGCGGCGATCGGCCTCGCACGCGAGATCCTTCCCCCGGACGTGGCGGTGCAGATACCCCCGAACCTTGCGGACGCATCCCGCCTCATCGGGTGCGGCGTCAACGACCTCGGCGGGGTCTCCCCGCTCACCATCGATTACGTCAACCCGGAGCACCCCTGGCCACAGATCGACGAACTCCGGCGGATCGCCGGGAATGCCGAACTCCGCGAACGGCTCTGCATCTACCCGCAGTATATCGAGAAGGGCTGGTACTCCCCCCTGCTCGAACCCCTCATCCGGCAGCTCGCGGAGAGAATTACCGCACCCGGCCAGGGCACGGGTGCATAACCTCATGACAAATCCCGGACAACAGATACCAGGAGACCCGACCATGAAACAGGCTGACCTCCTCTACACGGGGAAGGCTAAATCCGTCTACCGCACCGACGACCCGGAGGTATACATCATGAAGTTCCGGGACGACATCACGGCGTTCGACGGCGAGAAGAAAGATACCCTGGAGGGCAAAGGGAGATATAACGCAGAAGTATCGACCTTCATCTTCAGGTACCTGGAAGAGCACGGGATCAGGACGCATTACCTCGCGAGCATCGAGCCCGGCGTCATCGCCGTGCGGAACCTCACGATGATCCCGCTCGAGGTGATCGTGAGAAACGTCGCGGCCGGTTCGATCGTGCGCAACTACCCGTTCCGGGAAGGAGAACCGCTCGATCCGCCGGTGATCGTCATCGACTACAAGAGCGACGCACACCACGACCCGATGCTGAACGACGACCTGATCTACGCTCTCGGTCTCGCCACGCCCGAGGAACTCGACCAGATCAAGGCGATGGCGCTCGCGACAAACGAGCTGCTCAGCAAGTACCTCGACCTGCGCGGCATCACCCTGGTCGATTTCAAGATGGAGTTCGGCAAGTACAACGGCGAGATCGTCCTCGGCGACGAGATCAGCATGGACTCGATGCGCCTCTGGGACAAAGAGACCGGGACGTCCCTCGATAAAGACGTCTACCGGTTCGGCAAGGGGGACGTCATGGAGACCTACGCCGGCGTCGCGAAGCGGATCCTCTCCCCACCCTGGGGCGAGCTCGCATGAGGCGCATCGCAGCCGCCACCACTGCGGGGGGGCGGCAGATCGCCCCCGGCGAGGTGTTCGCACGGCTGAATCGCGAAGGCCGGGTCGGGTTCCGGCTCTCCGACGAACACGGCAACGCGACTCCCGGGAGTTACCCGAACGGGCCGGATGACGAAGTCAAAATCTTTATTCGATGATAGCCTATATCGAAGAATACAGGCGCCGGTAAGTTGGATAATTGGAGTTTTGTTATGAGTAAAGAAGGGACCGAAGAGGCGCGGGCCAGGGCAAAGGTGTACGCGAAGGAGAAAGGGTTCATCTTGAACGTCGACGAGAAGCAGCTCGATGCCGTCCTCCGCGGGCTTGCCCGGAACAAGGAGCGGTTCGGGGAGGCATACTGCCCCTGCAGGCTCCGGAGCGGCGACCCCGAGAAAGACCGGATCATCGTCTGCCCCTGCGTCTACCACGAGAACGAGATCGAGGAGCAGGGAACCTGCCACTGCCGGTTGTTCTTCAAGAAGGGCGAATAACTTTTTTTCCGTCCCGGCAGCCGTACTCCGCAAATCCGGCCTGGCGGTGCTTGAGTTCCAAATCGTCACCACTCGTGCCGGCACTACTCATACGCAATCGTCGGTTGCATTCCGGATACGGCTTGCGTGGTGGCTATCGCCATTGGGAGTGGCGGCTCGCGGGGAGTGCGACGGTGCTCACGCTCCGGTTCTTACGAACCATCGCGCTACGAACCGTCGCACTCACCCTGCCACTTACCGTCGGAGACCCCGGCTGTGCCTGAGGACGCTATAGACCGCGTAGAATCCGACGATCACCGCGAAGACGTAGCCCAGCGTGGCGAGAACCGAGACATACCCGGGTATGGGGGTATCGGCAACCCGGAGCACCAGCGATGAGCCCACGACGACCGCGGCAACCACCACCCCCACGATGATCTTGTCGCTCGTCCGGTCGATGACGCTGACGATCTCGTCGAGGTCGTGGTCCTCGAGTTCGAGCTTAACGGTGCCCTCAGAGAGTGTCTTCAGCGTCTCGTTCACGTTCCCGGGGATGGCAAGGAGGCCCTCGGCCGCACCGATGATCGACTGCACCGCACCCGTCACGTTATCCGGGGAGAGCCGTTGCGCCGCAGCGATATCGAGGAGGTACGGCCGGACCCTCTGATCGAAGTTGAACGAGGGGTCGAGCCGGGTGCCGATATCCATCACCATGACGATCACCTTCATCATGATCATCAGGGTCGACGGCACCCGGATACGGTACCTGCGAAGGGTCTCGGTCAGGCCCCGGATCGCCGTCCCGAAGTTCACCTGCTCGATCTTCGTCTCCCGGTAGTCGAGCAGGACCACATAAAGGTCGTCTTTCACCGCATCGAGCACCGCCGGGTCGATCCGGACGTCGAGTTTCTTGAGCGCCGAGATCACCCCGGCGACGTCCGTCCGGCTCATGGCGAGGAGGAGGTCCACGAAGACCCGCCGCCGCTCCGGGCGGAGGACGCCGACAATGCCGTAGTCGAGAAAGACGACCTCGCCCCGGCGTGTCACGAGAAGGTTGCCCGGGTGGGGGTCGCCGTGAAAGAAACCGTCGACGAAGATCTGCTTGACGTAGGCCTCAAACCCCGTCGCGGCGATCTCCTCGGGGATGAGACCGAGGGACCGGATCGCCTCCACGTCGTCGATGCGTACACCCTCCACGTAGTCCATCGCAAGCATGGCAGGGCCGGAGAGGTCCCAGTGGATCCGGGGGATCCTCACGCACGGCAGGCCCGCGAGGTTCCGCTTGAGGCGCTCCGCGTTCATCCCGTCCTGGGTGAAATCAAGTTCGCGCCGGATCTGGGTCACGAACTCCTCCACCACCCCCTCCGGGTTGTAGACCCGGAGATCGGGGAAGAGCGAGTTCGCCCGCTTCGCGAGCGACCGCAGGATCGTGATATCGATCTCGATCAGCTCGGCGATCCCCGGGCGCTGCACCTTGAGGGCGAGGACCCGGCCGTCCCGCGTCACGGCTCGGTGCACCTGCGAGAGCGAGGCCGACGCAACCGGCTCCGCCTCGATGACATCGAAACATTCCTCGAGGTTCCTGCAATGCTGCGCGATCACCGGCCGGATCTCATTGTAGGGGACCGGGGCGACCCGGTCCTGGAGTTTCTGCAGTTCCTCGACCAGCTCCGGGGGGAGGAGTTCCCGGCGGGTGCTTACGATCTGACCGAACTTGACGTAGGTGGGCCCCAGTTCCTCGATGGCGAGCCGGATCCGCTCGTAGACCGACCGTTCGTCTTTCCGGGTTTTCCCGAGCCCCCGCAGCCGTTCTCCGCCGGGAACGATCTCCTCGACGAGGATTCCGAAGCCGTATTTGACCAGCACATCGGCGATCTGCCGGTAGCGCTGGAACCGGGTGACCATCGGGGATGAATCGGCACTCCCGGTACTTAAGGGATAGGGCGGCTCATCCCCGGGAGGGGAGCCGGCCCCGCAGGAAGGACTTCCAGGGGTAGGGGACGAGGAGGAAGAGCGGCACGGCGAGGACGATCGCGAGCGGGATCGTGGTGAGGCCGAGCGTCAGCGTCGTCATATCGGCGATCCACCCGGTGACCGCGACTCCCATCCCGCCGACGCCGACCGCGAGCCCGAGCATCAGGCCGGAGACGAGCCCCACGTTTCCGGGGGCTATCTCGTGCGCCATGGCGACGGTGACGGCGAAGGTCGACCAGAGGATGAACCCGAAGATCATCAGCGCGACGAGCGAGACGATGCCGCCGGTCGTGAGGAATACGACAAACGGCGGGATGGCGGCAACAAGCCCCAGGATCGTGTACTCTTTACGGCCGTAACTGTCGGAGAGCGCGCCGCCGACGACCTGTCCCGCGACCCCGGCAATCAGCATGCCCGAGACCAGGATGTTCGCGGTCACGAGGTCGAACCCCCGCAGCGTGAGGATGGTGGGGAGGAAGGCGACCGAGCCGAAGATCGCCCATGCCCGGAGGCCGGAGGCCGCGACCAGGAGGACGATCGCCCGGTAGGAGGGGCGAACGGCCGGGGCGACGGGTTCCGGAACGGAGGTGCGATCGGGAGCGGGCAGGATGCGCCGGAGCACCACCGCCATCGCGAGGCCGGGGACGGCAAGCATGGCGAGGCCCGGAAGGCCCATCAGCCCGACGGCGACGCCCGCACAGATGGGGCCGATGGCGTAGCCCAGGTTGCCGCCGATGACGAAGTAGGAGGTGATCCTGCCCCGGCTCGCGTCCCGGGTCAGGCGGCTGACGGTGCCGAGCGCGCTCGGGTGAAAGAAGGCGTGCCCGAGCGCCGCGACGGCTACGGACGCGAGCACGATGTAGTAGTTGTCGAGCAGCCCGATGACGGAGATGAAGATCGCGCTGATGGCGACGCTCGTGCCGATGTGGACGGCAAACCCCCGGGTATCGAAGACCCAGCCGACGAGCGGCTGCACGAACGACGACGTGAGGTTGTAGACCGTGACGATCAGCCCCGCGAGGAAGAACGAGTAGCCCTGCTCCGCGATGAGGAGCGGGAGGATTGCAGGGAGGACGGGCGAGTAGAGGTCGGTCACCAGGTGGGCGGCGGAGAGCCCCCAGACAGATTTGATATTGGAGGTCACGGTATTAGATCCGCCTCAAGTGTATGACCTCTACGGTAATATCCACTCGGTCTTTGCGGTGGTGCGCAAACGTCCGCTTCATCGGGAATGCGCACCGGATAACCTCCTCGATCGTCGCACGGCCCTCGGTGTAGGCGGCGACGAACGGGGTCGAACCTTCGTTGAAGATGCCGTAAACCTCGCCCGCGAGTTCGAGCGCCCGGTCGATGAACGGCCGGTCGGCATGCGCCTTCTGCGCTCCGAACGGCGGGTTCATCACGACGGTGTCGCAGGCGAGACTCCCCCAGTCGACACCGGGGTCGCGGACGTCGGCGACCAGGAACTCGACGGAGACGCCGAGCGTCTCCGCGTTCCGCCGGGCGATCTCGATCGCCGCCGGGTCGATCTCGAGCCCGGTCACGGGAGAGGCGCCGAGGAGTGCCGCGCCGCAGGCGAGGATCCCCGTCCCGCACCCGAGATCAGAGACCGCTCTTCCCTCGATCGCCCCCTGCATCGCGGCATGGTGAAGGAGGCGGGCCGCCACCGGCGCCGGGGTCTGGTACTGCTCGAGCCGGGCAGTCGGCCGCTCGAACCCCGCGAGGCGTTCGAGCCGCATCTCAAGGTGCCGCAGGTTCATGGAGCAAGGTACTCGTCGATGGTATAGTCGTCCCAGTCCCGGGCGCCGCAGAGGATCTCAAACTCCGGCGGCGTCAGCACCGGGACGGGGAACCTGACCTGGTCGTCGTAGGCGAGCCGGGGGCAGGCGGTGTTCACGTAGGCCCCAAACCCGAGGTCGAGCATCTCGGCAGGCGAGACCTCGCGCATCGCGACCAGGAACGCCCGGTCGGAGAGGGCGGCGAGCCTTCGGGCGAGGGCCATCCGCTGCTGCCCGCTCTTGGTGCTGACAATGATCCCGTAGTTCGCGGCGTCCCGCGCCTTCTCCATCACCGCGGCGCGGCGGCGGACCAGGCGGTCGGCGTCCACCTCCTGCGCCTCGCCGGTGTAGGGGTCGAGCGCGACGACGCGGGCCCGGGTCGCGAGCCGGATCCCGATGGGGTGGAAGACCCCCGTCCCCACGAAGAGGATCTCCTCCGCTCCCGTCGCCCGGGCGGCGGCGAAGTTGCACCCGAGCACCTGCCCGGGGATCGGCGTCCGGCCGTCGCCGGGGGCGACGATCGCCTCGATGCCGCGATCGTGGAGATACGCCGCCATCGCGTCGAGGAGGTGGACGTGCTGGATGGTGGTGACGAGGCCGATGCGGCGGCCGGTGAGAAGAGGAAGGGCCTTCTCAAGCACGGTTACGTCGAAGTCGAACCGGACGGGCTCGTAGATGACATTAGATCGCTCCTCGACCGGAGCGTGGCCGAAGTGCACCAGGACGTCCGCATACGCGAGGGCATCGAGCGCGAGGTCGCAGGCTCCGTAGCAGGGATCGCCGCTGACGATCACCTCGAAACCCTCGCGGCGGAGGGCGGCGGCCGTTCCCGGTGCCTGCCGGGCGAGCCCGGCGGGGAACTGGAGGGCGACCGACCGCGCCCCGCGCTTGCGGAGCTTTCCGATGAGATCAGAGACAGGTATCAACGACACGCACCTGCGTCTCGGAGACCTCGATCTTCACCAGGGTCTTGAGCGGCCGGCCGATATCCGCGTCCCCCCGGCCGATGACCACACAGATGTCGGCGATCTCGGCGCCCGTCACCCCAATCGCGCTGATGAGGGCGCGGAGCGTCCCGCCGGTGCTGCAGACGTCGTCGATGATCACGACCCGGTCGCCCGCGGCAACGCCGTTCAGGTAGAGCTCGCCCTTCGAGTAGCCGGTGGCCTGGTGCACCGCGACCTCGCCGGGGAGGCCGTAGGGGCGTTTCCGGACGACCACGAGAGGGATGTCGGTCATCATCGAGAAGGCAACGCCGATGTGGATGCCCATCGCCTCGCAGACGACGATCTTGTCGACGTCGTTGAGGTCGAGGTTCCGCACCATGGCGCACCCGATCTCGCGGAGGAGCGCGGGCTCGAGGAGCGGCACCCCGTCGGTGATCGGGTTGATGAAGTAGTTGTACTCTCCCCGCTTCATGACGGGAGAGGCTTCCAGCGAATGAATCAGGCGTTCAAGCATCTATATCACCCATATCTATGAGGAACCGCTCGACCACGTCGCGGGTGACGTGGGGCATGCAGACGATCCGCATATGCCCGTTCCGGGTCGTCGAGACCCGCCACCCGGGGGGCGCACGGTCGCAGGAGAACGTCGCCACGTTGACGTCCGGGGTCACGGCTCTCGGGTAGCCGAGCGTCTCCATCCCCTCGATCAGCCTCCGGGTGTTCTCCATGCACCCGGCGACCACCGCCCGCATGCCGTCCATCCCCAGGTACTCGAGGACGGCGACCGCCGCGGCCACCGACGCTCCCGGCCGGGTTCCGGCGAGGGTGCACTCGCGCTTCACCGTCAGGTAGGGGGTGTCGACGTTGAGGCACGCGAACCATTCCGGGTTCCGCGTGAGGAGGCAGCCCGCCGGGATGGTGCTCATCCCCATTTTGTGGGGGTCGACGGAGATGGAGGAGACGCCGGGGAGGCTGAAGTCGAACGGGACGGGGCTGTCGAGGAACGGGACGACCATCCCGCCGAACGCGGCGTCGACGTGGAGGAAGACGTCCCGGTCGAGGGCGATCTCCGAGAGCCGGGCAATGGGATCGACCACGCCGTACTCCGTCGTCCCGACGACCCCGACGATCGCGATCGTATCGTTGTCCACCAGGCCGTCGACCGCCTCCGTGTCCATCCGGAACCCGGCATCAAGCGGCACCGTCCGCATCTCGAGCCCCAGGATGTCGCAGGCCTTCGTGAACGAAAAATGGCTCGACGCCGGAATGACGATGTTCGGGGACTTCACCGACTTCTGCCGTTTTGCAATCCGCAACGCCTGGATGTTCGACTCCGTCCCGCCGCTCGTCGCGTAGCCTCCGGCGTCCGCATGGTGCATCAGGGCACCGAGCCTCCGGACGAGGAGGTCCTCGAGCGCGGCCGTCCCCGGGAAGAGCCCGGGGTCGCCGAGGTTGGTCTCGAGGAAGATCGCGTGCGCCCGCGCCGCGACCGGGTGGGGCGGCGTGCACATCGAACTTAAAATATTCCGGTAGCCGAGATCCTCCCGCCGCTTTGACGAGAGGAAGGAGAAAAGGTCTTCCTCAGGGCAACCTACTTCACGCATTTCTTCTCGCCGCATCAAGGAGAATCTGCCGCTCTTTCCGCGCTACGGCCTCACGGATGCGGGGGACGGCATCGATGTTCGCCGAAACGCTGGAGATACCGTGCTCGACGAGCCACGTGACCATCTCGGGGTCGGAGCCGGCCTGACCGCATATGGAGCACTCGACGCCGTTCTCCCGGCAGACGCTGATCGCGTAGTCGATCAGCCGGAGCACCGCAGGGTGCTTGGGCTGGTACATATCGGCGACGTTCTCGTTGTTCCGGTCGATCGCGAGCGTATACTGGATGAGGTCGTTCGTCCCGAACGAGGCGAACCGGATCCCGGCCTGGATGAACTCCTCGACCATGAGGGCACTGCCCGGGACCTCGATCATGACGCCGAGGGTCGCGTTCTCCACGTCGACGCCCCACTCCTTCATCATCGCCCGGGCCTGGGTGAACTCGTTCGGGTGGTTGACCATGGGGAACATCACGCCGAGGTTGTCGTAGCCCGCCGCCCAGAGCCTCTTGAACGCCTCCACCTGCAGGCGGAACTGCTCAGGGCTCCGGAGGTCGCGGCGGATGCCGCGCCAGCCGAGCATCGGGTTGTGCTCGAACGGTTCTTCCTCTCCGCCCTCCATGTTCCGGAACTCGTCGGTCGGGGCGTCCAGCGTCCTGACCCAGACGGGCTTACCGGGGAAGGCATCGAGGACGGTCTTGATGCCGCCGTAGAGTTCGGCGATGAACTCTTCCTCCGCGTTGTTCTCGATGTACCAGCCGGGGGTCTTGTTCAGCCCGAGGATGAGGTGCTCGATCCGGAGAAGGCCGACGCCGTCCGCGCCGGTGGCGGCGGCACGCTGTGCGGCCTCGGGGAGGGAGACGTTCACCTTGACGAGCGTTCCGGTGATGACCGGGGCGACCGCTGCCGCCGCCGGTGCGGCTGCCGGTGCCGCCGCCGCGGCCGGGGCGACCGCACCCTCGTAGATGATGCCCTTCTCGCCGTCGACGGTGACGACCTGGCCGTCCTTGAGCAACTTGGTTGCCTTCTTGGTTCCGACGACCGCGGGCGTCCCGAGCTCGCGGCTCACGATGGCCGCGTGGCAGGTCATGCCGCCTTCGTCGGTGACGATGGCGCTGACCCGCCGCATCGCCGGCACCATGTCGGGGTTGGTCATCTTGGTGACCAGGATGTCGCCGTCCTTGACGCCGCTCGTGTCCTTGACGTCGCGCACGATGACGACCCGGCCGCTCGCGACGCCGGGTGAAGCCCCCTGGCCCTCGACCAGCACCACGCCGAGGGGGCCTTTCGGCTGCCCTGTGGCCCCGCCGTGCGGGATATCGGGGCGCTTGATCGTGGTTATCGGCCGGGACTGGAGGATGAAGAAGACGTCGCCGACGATCGCCCACTCGACGTCCTGCGGGACGCCGTAGTGGTCTTCGGCAATCTTCCCGAGCGTGGCGAGGCGCGCCACCTCTGCGTCGGAGAGGACCGGCGCGGTGCGCTGTTTCGCGGAGAGGTTGACGGTCTTCGTCCCGTGCTTGCCCTCCGGCACGATCATGATCTCCTTCTCGGCGATCAGGCGGTCGACGACCCGCTCGGAGCGCAGGTCAAAGACGTAATTGTCGGGGGAGACGCTCCCCGAGACGACGGCTTCCCCGAGACCCCAGGAGCCTTCGACGATCGTCAGGGGTTCGCCGGTGACGGGGTGAGAGGTAAACATGACGCCGGACTTCTCCGAGCGGATGAGTTCCTGCACGACGACGGCGATGTTCACGCTCCGGTCGTCGAACCCCTGTTTTGCCCGGTAGTAGATGGCGCGCGCGCCGTACAGCGAGGCCCAGCACCGCTGGACCGCGTCAAGGAGGTCGATCTCCCCGAGGATATTGAGGAACGTCTCCTGCTGGCCGGCAAAACTGGCATCCGGCAGGTCTTCGGCGGTAGCGCTCGAACGGACGGCGACGACCGTTCCGTTCGCACCCATCCGGTCGTATGCCTCGACGATATCCTGACGGAGGTGATCGGGCATCTCGACGCTGAGGACGATCTCCTGCACTTCCTTCGCGACCGATTCGAGCGCTCCGTTGTCGTCTACGTCCAGACGCTCCAGTTTGCGGAAGAGTTCTTCTTCGATCCCGGTCTCAATAAGAAACCTTCGGAACGCCTGGGCGGTCACCACAAACGCCTTCGGCACGGGCAGGCCGATGGCCGTCATTTCGCCCAATGAGGCCCCCTTTCCACCTACAGAAATGATATCTTCCTTTTTTATTTCTTCGAGCCACAGAACGTTGGGCATTTCCTTCATGCTCGCACCACACATATACTTCTCACCATCACATAAAAGATTTCGGAGGAAAAAGCATCAATACATATGATGTTGAACTAGTATGGGTTGAACCGTGAAATATAGAGTGCTGGTCAGCGACCCGCTGGCAGAGGAAGGGATCGACATCCTGAAGGAATTCTGCGATGTGGATGTCAATACCGGGCTAACCGAAGATCAACTCATTGCTGTTATCGGGGACTACGATGCCCTGCTGGTGCGCTCGGGAACCGAGGTGACGGCGCAGGTCATCGATGCGGGAGAGAAACTCAAGTTCATCGGCCGGGCAGGCGCCGGGGTCGACAATATCGATACGGAAGCGGCGACGAGGAGAGGCATCATCGTTGCGAACGCCCCCGAGGGAAATACCCTCGCGGCCACGGAGCACACGATGGCGATGATGCTCTCGCTCGCGCGCAATATCCCCCAGGCGACGGCGTCCCTGAAGAAGGGCGAGTGGAAACGCTCGAAGTTCATGGGCGTTGAACTGAACGACAAGGTTCTCGGCATCATGGGATTCGGGCGTATCGGGCGTGAGGTGGCAAAGCGGGCACAGGCGATGGCGATGAAGTGCATCGCCTACGACCCGTTCATCACGCAGGAGAAGGCGGCAAGCCTCGGCGTGGAGATGGTGCCGCTCGACGAGCTCTTCCGGAGAGCCGACGTGATCACCGTCCACACGCCGTTGATCAAGGAGACGCGCCACGTCATCAACACGAAGACGATCGCGACGATGAAGGACGGTGTCCGGCTGATCAACTGCGCCCGCGGCGGGATCATCGATGAGAAGGCCCTCGCGGACGGGATCGCGAGCGGCAAGGTCGCCGGTGCGGCGCTGGACGTCTTCGAGAGCGAGCCGCCGACGGACTCCCCGCTTCTCGGGCTCGATAAGGTGATCGTCACCCCGCACCTCGGGGCGAGCACGGTCGAGGCGCAGAAGAACGTCGCGATATCGGTCGCGAACCAGTGCATCAGCGTCCTCTCCGGCGGCGCGGCGAAGTACGTGGTGAACGCGCCGATGATCCCGGCGGAGCAGCAGGCGCTGGTCGAGCCCTACGCGATGCTCGCGCAGAAGATGGGCAGGCTCCTCGTCCAGCTCACCGAAGGGCGGCTGGAGTCGATCGAGGTCACCTACGGCGGCGAGGCCGCAGCGCTCCCGAACACGAAGTTCGTCACCCGCGTTATCCTGAAGGGCATGCTCGACCCGATCCTCCAGGCGCCGGTCAACATCGTGAACGCGGAGTTCGTGGCAAAGGAGCGCGGCATCCGGATGAGCGAGACGACGACGGAGGAAGCGCAGGGGTTCAAGAACATCATCACCATCACCGCGAAGACCGACAGGATGACGGAGACGGTGAGCGGGAGCGTCTCGGGCCCGAACCGCGCGCGGATCGTGAGCATCGGCGGATACATGACCGACCTGACCCCGACCGGCCACGTGGTCATCTCCCGCCACACCGACAAGCCGGGCGTCATCGGCAAGGCCGCGACGATCCTCGGCCGGGCGAACGTGAACATCGCGGGGATGCAGGTCGGGCGCCACAAGCCCGGCGAGGAGGCCCTGATGGTCCTCACCGTCGATTCTGCGGTGCCGGCCGACGCGATGGAAGAGATCAAGAAGATCGACGCCATCCACACGGCGAAACACGCCGAGATCTGATCGGTCGGATCGTCACCCCCCATTTTTGGCGCGTGCCGGCCCCCGATGTGGCGGAGCCGGGACGGAACCTGTTTTGGCGTGTGGCAATAATTTTATACCCGGAGCACCAACCTTATTGATCGTCGGGCAGACACGGGCTCGTGGTCTAGCTGGTTATGACGTCGCCTTGACATGGCGGAGGTCCTGAGTTCGAATCTCAGCGAGCCCATCACCGTTTTTGAAACGATTGGTTTTGTGAATTTATCGCTGAGGAGAGATATCTCCCGTACGGACGATTAAATCCCGATAATTCGTGCAGCTGCCATACGGACAATCATACTTCCCCGGGGCGCTACGCACGATAGATCCTTTCTTAACAGGCAGTTTGTGTTCACCGTCCAGACATGTTTTTCCGTAGTTTCCTACATCCACGCAGTGTCCATTGCCCGGGGCTGGAGGAGAGGAAGCCCGGGTTTCAGGCGATGGGTGGGCAAATCGGGGTGCGCTACTCGCGCAGTGACGGGGGCGGATCCGCCCATGTCCCGCAGCCACAGCAACCCTTAACCCCCAACCCCCAAAATCAGAGATTGTTGCCCCAAACCGGCCGCCGCCCCGACAGCATGGCTCCGTGCGGTGTGTACTGCGGAGCCTGCCCCTCATTCGGGAAAGGGTGCCGGGGATGCTGTTCGGAGAAACGCAAGCAGCGGCACACCAGCAAGGGGAACTGCACGATCCGCCGGTGCTGCTTCGAGGAGAAGGGCATTGCACTCCGCTCGCAATGCACGGACGTTCCCTGCAGGCTGACCGACGAACTCCAGGGCTCCTACCCGGGCAACGAGCGATTCCGGTACCGCCACAAGATCTACGAGAACCTCCAGGAGATCGAGGAGCAGGCCCCCGATGCGTGGCTGCCTGGGGAGAAAGCGAAGCGGCGCCGCCCGGTCTGCGGGAAGACGATCGTCTTCTACCATTACCGGTGCCCGGCATACGGGTACGAGCCGGGCCGGAGAGAGTGACGGGAGCGCGGTCAGGGAGACCGGACGCATCCTCAGAACAAACCGGCAGACCTATCGTTTCGATATCTAATTAGACGTCATGCCATACTCGTTCACCCGGAAGGTAACGGGCATATTCTTCAGATCGACAGATACATTCCGGGCTCTCGAAGAAGAGCACTTCGTACCCGCGCTCTTCCACTTCCTCAAACTCACGGCCCTCTTCTCCCTGCTGATGACCGCCACGCTCTACACCCTCCCGGGCATACCGATTGCAAGGAGGTGGTCGCTGACCGCCCAGGCCCTCCAGCCCCAGGACTTCTTCGTGGTTCTGCTCGTCGCGACCGTCATGATGCCGCTCCTTGTCGGCGTATGGCTGCATATATGGGTCTACATCTTCGGGGGGCGGAGAGGGATCGGCCAGACCCTCAAGGCGGCGATGTACTCCTACACCCCGTTCTACATCATCGCCTGGATCCCGATCCTCGGTCTCATTGGAGGAGCGGCCTCGACGCTCTACCCCCAGTACGTCGGGATCAGGGAACTCCATCACGTGTCGTCGCGCAGGGCGGCCGGTGCCGTCTGCGCCGCAGCGTTCCTGCCTGTCGTTGCAGTCTTCGGGATTATCGTCCTGCTGCTCGCTGCACCCGCTTCGATGGTCACCGCCCCCACGAGCGGGAACGGAACACTGGTCCTCCCCGACAGCCCATATCTGCTCGAACGTTCGGAACTCCCCGGGAACATCATCCTCTATACCGCAAACGAGATCGAGAGCGGACTCATCGCGAAGGGAGCAAAAGACTACGGCTGCTTGAAGGAATACTCGATGATGTACGCAACGGAGAAACCGTCTCCTCCGGCCACGAGGAATATCCGGCACTTCATCATGATCTTCACCCCGGGCAACGCATCAAAGATGGTACAGTCCGACGAGAAATACTACCGGGGGCTGGTGCCGCCACGAAATGCCGATGAACTGCCGGCACCCGACATCGGGGACCGCTGCATCAGTTACAGGATACCGGGCACGGGTTCGGGAGGAAGCGGCGAATACGAGAGTTACTGCATCATATTCACGAAAGGCGACATCTATGAGAAGCTCTTCACCTATGGACCATCCCCGGATTACGAACTCTTAAAGGACCTTGCCGGGCGTGCCGCGGCAAAGATCCCCTGAATTTTGAGGCAGCACCGGGCTGTCTGCAACCCGTATGGACACTAAGAACAGTACGTTCGGTCTCTGGGAGACACACGCGCCTCCCGACTGAGGGAAGGGAACTCTCCCCCTCGCACCTAGCGGTGCTCAGGCTCACTGTGTTCGCGCCTCGAAACTCTTCGAGTTTCTCAAGCTCGCTTCGCTCGCACTCCGCACCCTTCGGGTGCTTGAGCTCCGCTCCTTCGGAGCATCGCACCTCGCACCTCCGGTGCTCAAGCTCGCTTCGCTCGCACTCCCCGACAACCCTACTCCTGCAGTCTCGCCAGGAGTTCATCCAGCCGTGAGAAGGAGTCCTTCATGCCTGCCTCCATATCGGACTCCATCATCCCGTCGCGGTCTTCAACCGAGAGGAAGACCGACTGGCCGGTAAATTTCGTCCGG
Organism: Methanoculleus chikugoensis; assembly: GCF_019669965.1. NCBI lineage: Archaea > Methanobacteriati > Methanobacteriota > Methanomicrobia > Methanomicrobiales > Methanomicrobiaceae > Methanoculleus > Methanoculleus chikugoensis. The sequence continues at coordinate 2,187,870 of NZ_AP019781.1, forward strand.
TTGCCGGGCAGTTCCTCGAACTTCGCCACCTCCAGGATGACGTGCCCGGACTCCGGGAGCCCCTCGTACTCGAAGGTCTGGATGATCCGCTCGGGAGGAGTCAGGTCGTGGTTCACCCCATGGAACCCGTACTCGTTCCCCTCCTCATCCGTCTGAACATACCGCCAGCGACCCCCGTTCCGCGCCTCGAACGTCTCTATCCTCGTAGAAAGACCCCGCGGTCCGATCCACTGCTTGAAGAGTTCAGGATCGGTGTGGGCCCGAAAGACCAGTTCTCGCGGAGCATCGAACTCACGGACGACGAACATCTCCTGTTTTCCGGGATCTGCCGCGATCCGGGCGGGGTTCTTCTCTGCCAGGGCCTGCCCACCCTCAATCGTGCCGCGGCCGGCTCTTTGCTCTTCTGGAGTTCCTGTGCCATTCTGTCCATCTCCTTTCGCATCCCCCGGGGCCCTCATCTTTTTATAGATTATCGACCGTGCTGCGGAACATCACCGTGAGCGGTCGCGAACGATCGGGAGAATCCGTCCCGGGCGAGATTGTACACCGAACCCGAACGACGTCGGATTAACGGCAGAGCCCCTTCACTGCAGCGGCCCTCGCCGCACCCGCGGCTCCCCGAGCAGCCACCCCGCGTACGGGACGCCGGCGAGAACCCGCACCGCCGCGTAACTCGCGAGCACCGCCGCGATAAAGACCGCCGGGTAGGTCGGCCAGTCCGCCCACGCGAGCCCCGTGAGCGAGGCCCAGAGACTCGCAGCGGCGGCGATGACGAGCGGGTGGACGAGGTAGATCCCGTAGGAATGCTCCCCGAACGACCGGGCGGCAGCCGCAGAGAGGCCGTCCGTCCCCTCCAGCCGCCAGGCCGCGAGGATGAGCACCGCGATGACCGGGACGTAGTAGAGCGGCTCCAGGATCCGGTAGATACAGAGGACCGCGAGCGTCGTGCCCGCGAGGCTCCCGTAACGGATCACGCTCGCGATCCAGATCCCGCCGAGGAGGAGAGCGCCCGCACCGGCCGCGACGAGAACCAACCCCGGCGGGACCGACCGGAGCGCCGAACGGCAGTCATCGGTATGCCGGGCGACGTGGACGCCGAGGGCGAAGTAGAGAAGGTGCGACGGGAAGAGGCGGATCAGGACGGTATACCACTCCAGGCCCAGATACGCCCCCGCGATGTGGGCGCCCGCGTTCCAGAGGATCTGGATGATGAAGAGCGAGAGGAGGAGGAAGAGCGACGCACCGGCCCGGTCGAAGAAGTCGTAGCCCCGGATGATGAGCGGGAAGAGGAGGTAGAGCTGGATGATCAGCACGAAGAACCAGAGGTGGTAGGCCGCATTCCCGAGGAGGAGGGCTTCCACAACCCTCTCCAGAGAAGGCACCCCGGAAAACCCGATCGTCCCCTCCACCGCGACCAGAAGGTAGAGCGCGGTGAAGAAGAGGTAGGGCGGAAGAATCGTCTTCGCCCGGCGGCGGTAGAACTCACCAGGCGAGTAATCGCCCGCATACCGCGCCGCGAGCACCCACCCGGAGACGAAGATGAAGACCGGCACCGCGAAGTGGGCGCTGATATAGATGAACACGTCGAGGAGGGCGAGCAGGTTCACGGCGGGAATCCGCGTGTAGTTCATCGAGACGTGGACGGCGATCACGGCGAGGGCGGCAACCCCCCGCATGTATTCGACCTCCCGGAACCAGACCACCGCAGCCACACCTCTCTATCGCCCGCAGGACACTGTACCATGGCAGGCCGGGCATATAACTGCCCGCACGCGCAGCGGGTCGGGCACTAATAATACAAGAAGACACCATCATATCCAGGAGAGTTGAGTCCATGCAGTACTCGGAAGGACAGGTCGGCAGGGTCTTCACCGTCCGGATCGACGACGGAGAGGACTTTCTAAGAGAGATCCAGCGGTTTGTCGCGGCGATGAACATCAGGTGCGGCACGATCCAGTTCCTCGGCGCCGTCCGGTCGGCAACGATCGTGACGGGGCCGAAAGAGCCGGTCATCCCGCCGTCCCCGCGGGGCGAAGAGATATTCGGAGGCTGGGAACTCCTCGGGTTCGCGACCATCTACCCCGGGGAGGACGGGCCGTCCATCCACCTTCATACGGCGGCGGGGAAGGGGATACGGTCGCTCACCGGGTGCCTCCGGGAGAAGGCGGAGGTCTACCTGGTGATCGAAGCGATCGTCACGGAGTTCGTCGGCATCACCGCAAAACGGCTCCCCGACGAGCAGACCGGCGTCAACCTCCCTGTATTCGACCGGATGCTCCCATGATCGGGCAGCCGGAATACCTCCCGATGACGGTCGCGGAGGCGGAGCGGCTCGGCATCGACCGGTTCGACATCATCCTCGTCACCGGCGACGCCTACGTCGACCACCCCTCCTTCGGGACGGCGCTGATCGGGCGGGTCCTGTGGAACGCCGCCTACTCGGTCGGCGTCATCGCCCAGCCCGACTGGAAGAGCGATGCTGATCTGGGGCGTCTCGGCGAACCGCGGCTCTTCTTCTCGGTCTCGGCCGGGAACGTCGACTCACTGGTGAACGCCTTCACGCCGAACCTCAAGCGCCGGAGCTCGGACGTCTACTCGCCGGGGGGGAGGCTTCTCCGGCCCGACCGGGCGACTCTGGTCTACACCGACCGCATCCACGCCCTCTTCCCTAAGACTCCCATCGTCATCGGCGGGATCGAGGCGAGCCTCCGGCGGTTCGCCCACTACGACTACTGGTCCGACTCCGTCCGGCAGTCCATCCTCGCCGACGCCCCCGCCGACCTCCTCGTCTTCGGGATGGGCGAACGTCAGGTGGTCGCGATCGCCGACCGCCTCGCGGCAGGAGAGACCGCGAGAGACCTCACCGAGATCCCCGGCACCGCCTACCGCGTCGAGAAGAAGGCCTGGCGGGGCATGGACCAGTCCGGATACGTCGTCCTCTCCGGCTACCCTGAGGTGAAAGACGACCGGTATGCTTACGCAAAGGCGTTTGCGATGCACTATGCCGAGCAGGATCCTCTCCGGGGCAGGCCCGTGGCCCAGCCGCACCCGAAGACCGTCGTCGTCCAGAACCCGCCGGCGATGCCGCTCTCGGGCGACGAACTCGATCGGGTCTACGAACTCCCCTACACGCGGAGAGCCCATCCCTCCTACACCGAACCGATACCCGCCCTCGAACCCGTCAGGTTCTCGGTCGTCACCCACCGCGGGTGTTTCGGCGCCTGCTCGTTCTGCGCCCTCACCCACCACCAGGGCCGGATCATCCAGAGCCGGAGCGCGGACTCGATCGTCCGCGAGGTGGAGCGGATGGCGAGGATGCCGGAGTTCACCGGGGTCGTCCAGGACGTCGGCGGGCCGACGGCGAACATGTACGGCATCCACTGCAGCCGGTGGGAGACCGCCGGCACCTGCCCCGACCGCCGCTGCATCGACTGCCCCGCACTCGACCGGAGCCACGAGGAGCAGGTTCGCCTGCTCCGGCGCATCCGCAAGATCCCGGGGGTGAAACGGGTCTTCATCGCATCGGGCATCCGCTACGACCTGATCGGTCCGGAGGACCGGGAGTATCTCACGGAAGTCTGCGCTCACCACGTCTCCGGGCACCTCAAAGTCGCGCCCGAACACGTATCGGAACGGGTCCTCGCCTCTATGGGAAAGCCTTCCCGCGAGGCTTTCGACGCCTTCCGCGAACGGTTCGAGGTCCTCCAGGAGGGGAAGAAGAAACGGCAGTATCTCGTCCCCTACCTCATGTCCGGCCATCCCGGGTGCCGGATCGCCGACATGGTCGAACTCGCCGAGTACGTCCGGGACACCGGTCTCTACACCGAGCAGGTCCAGGACTTCACGCCGACCCCGATGAGCATCTCAACGACCATCTACCATACCGGGCTCGATCCCTTCACCCTCGAAGAGGTCTATGTCCCGATAGGTCGGGAGAAACGGGTCCAGCGGGCCCTCATGCACTACCGCGACCCGGCAAACTACGGGCTCGTCTGCGAAGGACTCCGCGCGGCCGGGAGGGAAGACCTCATCGGGAGCGCATGGAAATGCCTCGTCCCGGCGAGACGGAAGAAGAAGTAAGGGTATCAGCGCAGGGCCGAACTGACGGCGAACCCTGCGGCCATCGCGAGCGCCCGGCTCGGGATCCGGGGGATCAGCAGGGTCGTCACCGCGAGCGTGACCGCGAAGTTGGCCGCCGTCCCGGGGGTGAAGACGTCGCTCGCCATCCGCATCGTCGAGGAGCGCCATTCATGATGAGGCGACGAAGGGAGCGCCACCCGCTCCGCAAGGCCGCTCGCCGTTCGCATGGCCGTCGAACGCCACGAACCCGTCTGCGATACACTCTTTCTGCAGGTCATGGTAACCAGTGATGGGTGCCGGGGGTTACTTATTCCTATGGTCGGCGAACCCCTCCCGGATCCGGCGCATATGGCTCAGATGGCAGGAGGGGCAGAGGGCTGCAAGGTTCCCGAGCGTATGGGAGCCGCCGCAGATCGCCGGTCGCCGGAGGTCGAAGTACGTCGATCCGGCGTCGAGCGGGGCGCTACACCCGGCGCACCGGTTGTCCTGCCGCTCAAGGATGGCCCGGACGGCCTCGTGCGTGAGATACGCGTCTCCGATAGGCACATCGTCGAAGTGCATCGCGGCACGAGTCCCGCGCTCGGGCATCACGCGGAGAAATTATTTTTCCAGATGATATACTTTACGGATCTGCACCGGGTTACAACACCCGAAAAGAGAGATCTGTATCGGTGAGCGAGATGCAGGCGTATTCCCGGCCCGGAATTCAGGGGGAAGGTGCAACCCATTCGACGGTCCCGTTCACGAAACCCATCCCCGACTCCGCCAGGTCCATCAGGCGTTCAAGATACCCGACTCCTGCTTCAAGCCACCCGAGCACGTCACGGGCGAGCGAGAGCAGGTCGGCGCCGATCTGCACGAGCCCCCCGATAACCTCCCGGAGCGATTCGACCGTCTCGAAGACGCTTCCTGGTGCGTCGGAGTCGGGCAACGGGATGACGGGAGTCCCCGCGCTTCCCGCCGCTACGACGACAACGAGGAGCAGGACGAGAGCGATCATCCTCACGCCGCCACCTCACCGGCCGGAGCGCCGACGAAGCGGAGGATAGACGATCCATTCCGCATACAGATCGTTACGGCATCGATCGCTATTAAGCCGTCCGCTCCGTGGTTCTCGAAAAACTGCTGAGGACATCCGGTGAAGAAAGAGAAAAGATCAAGTACCCAAAACGGAAGATATTCCGGTATGCAGTACGAGATCACCGGAGACAACCTCCAGATGGTGACCCTCCGCCTCGCCCCCGGCGAGAAAGCCTGCGCCGAGGCCGGCGCCATGGTCAACATGAGCGGGAACATGCAGATGACCACCAACATGAAGGGCGGGCTCTTCAAGGGACTCAAACGGATGATGACCGGCGAGGGGCTATTCATGACGGAGTTCACCCCGCAGGGCGGGGAAGGGTTCGTCTCGTTCGCCGGGAATGTCCCGGGGAAGATCTTCACCCTCGACATAAACGGGAACGAGTTCATCGCCCAGAAGGACGCGTTCCTCTGCTCCGAGCCGGGCATAGACCTCGATATCGCGTTCACGAAACGCCTCCGGTCGGGCGCGTTCGGCGGCGAGGGGTTCATCCTCCAGCGGCTCTCCGGCAGCGGGAAGGCGTTCCTCCACTGCTGCGGCGACATTATGGAGATGACGCTTGCGCCGGGCGAGGTGGTCAGGGTCGAGACGGGGCTCGTCGTCGGGTTCGAGAGCACCGTCGACTACAGCATAGCGCTCGCCGGCGGCGTGAAGACCGTCTTCTTCGGCGGCGAAGGACTCTTCCTGGCCACGCTGACCGGGCCGGGCAAGGTCGTCATGCAGTCGATGGATGTCGCGAAACTCGCCTCCTCCCTGATACCCTACCTCCCCATCCAGAACTCGTCGGGATAGTGAACACTACCCCACCCTTGCAGAAGGGGCCTTCTCACCCATCATCCGCAAGCCCCGCAGAGGTAACCTGATAGTCCGCGGAACCCAAGATTAGGGTATGATCTCCCCGACGGCGGATATCGTCATGGTGGTGCACGGCCCCGAGGCTTTCGATGCCGGCGACGTCGGGCGGCTGATCGATCTGCTCTCGCCCCGGCGGGTGCTGGTCGCGGGAGTGATGGCCCGGACGGCCGCCGAGGAGTCTGGGCTCCCGGTCGTCTGCACAGACGAGCGGCCGAGCACGGTGCTCGGGAGCATCCGGGAGCGCGCGTGCCTGGTCAACCGGGGAAAGACCCCGGAGTCCGGGAGGATATTCGGCGAGATCGTCGCCGGCAGGCTCGAAGGGCTCGTCCACATCGAGACATCGAGCGGAACCGTCTACTGCTGGAACCGTGGGGACAGCGTTCTCGCGGAGGAGATCGCCCGGCTGACGGGTTACGCCCTTGTCCGTGCGGAGAGCGACGAGACCCGGCGGGATGGGGTGCGCGAGATCCGCGGGTGCCTGCCCGGGGAAGCGGTCTTCGTGAACGGGATCGTTATCGGGACCGCGACGGCGGAGACGGTCGTCCTCGCGAGCGAGAACGGAGCCCTCCGGGCAGTCTCAGGGCTCGATCCGAAACCGCACGGGTTCGAGAAACTCCTCCGGGCAGGTCTTCCCGAGATCCGGAGAGCCTGGTGCAAGAGCGGTGCGGTGCGGAGGGCTCCGCCCGGCCGGGGCGAGCGCGTCCGCCGTGGAGGCAGGATCGCGGTCATCGACCATTGCGGCCACACCCTCTATGGCGAGATCGGGGAGGACGTATGCGGCGTCCTTGCCGTCGGCGACGACACCACCGCCGTCTGCGGGCATATCTGCTCGCACTTCGGCATCCCTGTCTTCGGGGTGGTCGACGGGGACGGCGATGGCATCGTGAAGCCCGGGTACGCCCCGGGGTCGGTGGTGGTCGAGGTTCTGGATGGGCGCGACGACGACGTCGGGCGGGAGGTTGCGGCCGTCCGGGATCTTGAGGCCGCCTCCTGGGAGGATTGGGTCGAAGAGACGCTCCGTGTCCTCGCAGGAAGGGTGCGGGTCGTCATCGACCTTCGTGAGGAGTAAGGAATGCAGTGCGCCGAGTGCAAAGGAAGAGGGTTCTGCGGGCTTGAGCGCTGCCCGATCATGAGCCGGTTCTACGCCCGGCTCCCGGTCCGGCAGAGCGACCACTACCAGGGGACAGCGCCGTCGGTCTTTGTGGGGAGTTACGGCTACCCGAAGGTCGCGGGCGGCCCGCTGATGATCGACGACGCCGACCACCCCCCGGACTGGGTGGCGCAGGGTCTCGGGATCGAGGATATCGTGGGGCTCCGGGCCCGGACGATCCGCGGGGCCGGCGAGGCGAAGAACCTCTCCGGGAGCATCCAGGAGATCGCGCTCTCGAGCCTGCCGCTCGATGTGGAAGTCCGGTTCACGAAACCCGTCGCCTTCGACCTCCGGTTCGACGGGACGATCGCCCCGGTCGGGCTCACCGGCGCCATCAAAAAGATGGACGTCCTCGAGAACGCCCGGGTGGACCGGGCGGTCGACCGGGTGACCTCCGATACCGATCTCGGCGCGACCGACGCCTGCGAGATCCTCAACGCCTCGGGCACCGACGTCTACCGGATCACCCAGCTCCTCACCGCCGGGCTCCTCGGGAGCGAGAAGAAGCGGCACGTCGTCCCCACCCGCTGGGCAATCACGGCGGTCGACGACACGGTCTCAAAGCAGCTCAAGAAGAAGATCTCCCGATATCCGCCGCTCTCCGGGATAGGGGTCTTCTCCGCCGCGCTCTACGGCAACCACATCGTCTGCCTCCTCGTCCCGGGGGACTGGAAGTTCGAGATGATCGAGGTCTGGGGGAAACAGTCGCTCTGGGGCGGCGGGAACGAGACGATCGCCGTGGACGGCGAGGGAGCGACGAAGTCCGGCTACTCCCCGATCGCAGGGGCCTACTACTCGGCGCGCCTCGCGGTCGCGGAGTACCTGGAGAGCGTCCGGCGCTCGGCACGGGTGCTCGTCCTCAGGAACGTCACCGGCGAGTACTGGGCGCCGCTCGGCACCTGGGTCGTGCGGGAGGCGACGCGGAACGCCATGCGGGGCGAGAAGACCCCGTGCGCCGATCTTCGGCAGGCGATCGACGTTGCCTCCCGGCTCATCGGGTTTAGCCACTGGCAGCCCCACAGCAGGCTCATCCCGGAACTCGTGACGCAGAAGACGCTGTTTGATTTTTGAGTATCATAAGGTGCGAGTTGAGGGGCCTTGGGGGCCTCACGCGAAGAACGCGAAGCCGTGAAGAACGATGTTCCCGAAGGGAAAGGAGTTCGAGCACCGAAGGTGCGAAGGGGAGTTACACGCCCATCTGCCAAGCTTCACGCTCCTCGCGGCAGCGCGAGAAGTAACTAAGGTAGAACTGCGGAGCGGTTTTCGCGCGGGGCTGCGCCTGTGGCTGTGGATCCCCTCACCCGAACCGGAGCCGGATCATCCCGAGCAGCATCGCCTTCGCGTCCGTTGTCGCCACCTTCGACTCGTCCCGGTTCTCCCAGGTGATCGGGACCTCCTCCACCCGGTAGCCGCTCCGGTGCAGCCGCCAGAGGAGTTCGACGTCGAACTCAAACCCGGTCGACCGGATCGAGGAGAGAACCTCCTCAAGCGCATCTTTCCGGAAGACCTTTGCGCCGCACTGGGTGTCCCGGTAATCGAGCCCGAAGAGCGCCCTGGCCATGAGGTTGAAGAGACGGCTCTCGACCCGGCGACGGAACCCCTGCCGCACGGGGAGGACCGAGCCCGGAACCCAGCGCGACCCGATGGCGCCGTCGGCGGTTGCGAGACGGTCGAAGAGCCGCTCCATCTCGGATAGCGCGGTCGAGCCGTCCGCGTCCATGTAGCCGACGAAGGGTGTTTCGGCCGCCTCCATCCCGGCGACGACGCCTCCTCCTTTCCCGAGCCGGGCCGGGTAGGTCAGGCACCGGATGGAGAGCGACGGGTGAGCGTCCGCAAACGCACCGACGATCTCTGCTGTGGCATCGGTCCCGTCGCAGACGAAGACGAGATCGCCCTTGAAGCCCGAGACGTCCTCGAGGAGCGACCGGATCCGCCGCTCTTCGTTGTATGCGGGGATCACCAGGGTGCAGTCCGCCGGGCTCACGCCGCCGTTACCGGTATCGTCTAGCATTCCAGTTTCGTGATGATGGTGTCGGCGAACTGTGCGGCGGCGGCGGGGCCGTTCGCGGTCACGACCTGCATGTCGGCGACGACGGGGATCTCAAGGAAGTTCGCTCCCGCCTTCTTCATCTCCGCGACAGCCGCCGGGCTCGGGTATACCGTCGCCTGCCGCCCGGCGAGGATGCCCGCCCGTGCCAGCACGACCGGCGCAAGGCAGATGGCGGCGACGACCTTGCCCTGCTCGAAGAACGACCTGACGAGTTCCCGGAGCCGTTTGCTTCCCCAGAGGTGCTCCTCCGAACCGCTGCCGCCCACGATCACGATCCCGGCGTAGTCGTCGGGATTCGCGTCCTCAAACGTCATGGTCGCCTCCGCGGCGCCCCCGAGCATCCCCGTGCACGTGCCGGCGACCGTCGAGGCGATATCGACGCCGATCCCCGCCTCCTCGAAGGTGCGTCTCGGGATCTCCAGTTCCTCGTCTCTGAACCGTTCCGGTGCAATCGCAAGCAAGAGTTTCATACGCGTCTTCTATCAGGGATTTGTTCATAAGCGTATTGATGGTTGTGGAGCGGGGTCGTGCCCCCCCGGAGAGAATGCCCGGGAAGATCCGGGCCGTGTTTTTAAACAAGATTATTATAATAATTGCGCCATTGAAGTGCAGACCCCGCGGCAGCGTGAGATCCGAAGGCTCTGCCGGAGGCCCGGTCATTCATCCAGATCGGGCCGTCCCCGGCACGGAGTAGAGGCCTGTTCCCGGGGTGGAGACGAGGAGTGATAGATGATGCGACGCGGCACCTGTCTCTGGTTCGTCCTGCTCTCGGCACTTGCGCTCGTTATGGGCGCGGGAGCACAGGCAGGAGATCCTGCGGTTATCTGGAACCGGACGTACGGAGGACCTGATGCTTACGACGCGGCATACGCGGCCGTTCCCGACCCCGGCGGAACCGGGCTCTTCCTTGCCGGGGAGACTGTTTCTCCCGAAGGGGGGAAGACGGACGCCTGGGTGATCCGGCTCGCGCCGGACGGCGGCGAGGAGTGGAACAGGACCTACGGCGGGGAGGAGGCCGACACTGCGCACGCCATCATCCGGACCAATGTGGGTAACCTCCTCCTCGCCGGGAACCTCACCCTCGTCACGAACGGGACGCGGGCCGACACCGATGCCTGGCTCGTGGAGATAGACCCCTCCGGCGGCGAGGTCTGGAACCGGACTTACGGCGGCCCGGACGTCAACGCCACGGCAGCCGCGGCTATCGAGGCGGAAGACGGGGGCTACGTCTTCGTCGGTTCTATCAGGCCGCGGGAGGGGAACGAATCCTCGGCCTGGGTGGTCAGGGTGAACGAGACAGGTGGTGAGGTCTGGAACCGGACGTTCGGCGGAGCGGGGGAGAATACCGCGAACGCCGTCACCCGAATTCCCGGTGGGGACTTCGTCGTTGCCGGCAGCACCGAGTCCTCGGGAGCAGGCATGGCCGACGTCTGGGCGGTCAGGCTGAACGGGTCGGGCGGTGAGGTCTGGAACAGGACGTTCGGCAGCCCCGACGACGATGCCGGCCGGGCGGTGCTCAACACCTCCGACGGCAACCTGCTCGTCGCCGGCACGTTCACGGAGCGGCCGGACAACACGACGGTCGATACCGACGCACTCCTCATCAAACTCACGCCTGACGGGGATATCCTCTGGGACTGGATCTACGGCGACTTCGGCGTGAACGAGACGGCGGCGGCCGTCATCGAAACCCCTGACGGCGGCTACCTCTTCGCCGGGGAGACGGCCTACCCCGGGGTGGACGATACCGACGCCTGGCTGGTCGCGACCGACGCCGACGGAGCGGTGGCATGGAGCAGGACATTCGGCGGCGTAAACCCCGGCGATAAGGCCACATCGCTTATCGAGTCCGCACCGGGAGAGTTCGTCTTTGCAGGGACGTTCAACGCCACGGTGAGCGGAAGGACGGCAACCACAGATGCCTGGGCGGTGAAACTGGGGCCGAAGCCCACGCCGACGGCTACCCCGACGGCGACCCCGACGCCCGTACCCACAGCGGCACCTTCCAGGCCCTCGAAAGCACCGATCATCTCCCAGAAGCCGCCGGTACCGGCCGCAACGGCGACTGCCGCCCCGTCACCGGTCGTGACGGGGCCGGCGGGAACCCCCTCGCCGTCTCCGACTGCAGTTCCGACGCCGGTCACGACGCCCGTGCCCACCGGGACGACGACGCCCACGGCCACGCCGACTATGACGGTCGCCCCGTCTCCGACGATGACGCCGGTCGGCGACGATGACGATGATGACGACGACAATGACGACGATACTAACCAGACCGGCGGCGCGGCAAACGAATCACTCTCGGGGACGGTCTGGTTCGACCTGAACGGTGACGGCGTCCGCGATCCCGGCGAGCCGGGTGTCCCCGAGATCAGCGTGCGGCTGATCGGCAAGCGAACCATGCTCGACTATACCGCCACCGGCCCGGACGGGTCGTACCGGTTCGGGGCCATCCCCTCCGTCGGCTACGCCGGTGTGGAGTTCGTTCTCCCGGACGGGTATTCCTGCACCGTCCCGGGCCTGGACAACAACGCTGCGCCGCTCGACACGGACGTGATATTCGCCGAAGGCGGGGTTGACCGGCAGACCCTGAATGCGGGACTCGTCGGGAATCTCCTGCCCGGAACCCCGGCGGGGGCCTACGGGTGGGTGCTCGGGACGGCCTGGAGCGACGATAACCGGGACGGGATCCGGGATGAGACCTCCGGCATGACGGATGTCGAGGTCCGCCTCCTGGACGCGGACGGGAACGTGGCGGCGTCGACCCGGACCAGGTATCACGACCGGTACTTCTCCATGTACCTCTTCGGCCCGCTTCCGCCCGGGGAGTACTCCGTCGCGTTCACTGCGCCGGACGGCTACATCTTCACGAATCCTGGCCGGGACAGCCACGTCGACCCCTCGACCGGGGCGACCGGCCGGTTTGCGGTCGGCGGAGGGGAGGCGGTCGTCAGGGGTGCGGGGCTGATCCTCTCCCTGTCTCCGGCCGCCTCCCCAGGCGATCCGGGAGGTGGGGCCCCCGCTCCGGGCGGGACGGACGATGCGGCCGTTCGCGCTGAGGAAGACGATGAGGAGGGCGAGCCGGTCGTGACCGGCGTCCCGCAGGTTCCGGCGAACGAGACCGTCGATGACGGCGATGCCGCCGGTGAATGGGAACCTGTGCGGGAGAGCGGCGATGATAACGAGGTTAGGGATAACGATGACCAGAACAAGGTTAGGGACAACAACGGTCGAAAAGAGATTGGAGACAATAACGACCGGAAAGAGACCCGGGACAATGGCGATCGAAAAGAGCCGAAAGACGATGACCGGAAAAGGCCGGATGGGATGGAAAAGAGCGTCCGGCATGACGACGGCAGGGACGAGGGTGACTGATCGGAAGGAGTAAAGCGGCGTTCGACAACGGCGATGCGCGTATCTTCTATGGTTTTCTGATCGGCATGGCTCCCTGCTCCCGATCGGTTCGGGTCATGGAGGCCGGGATGTTTTCTGTTTTCATGGCGATGGCCACACGGATCGCTCGGACGAACCCGGGGAGTTCCTGAGCATCTCTCCCAGATCAATAAAAATATTAAATATTTTAATGGCTATCAGGAACCGAACCCCGGGGCCGGTACCGGACCGGAAAAAATCTCGATCCTGCAGGCCGCCGGAAGGCGGTGCGAAGAGGCACAGCAGCCTTCCATGGGGTTACACGCCCGGAGCGTCCGGGCAGATGAGGTGAACCGGGTGAGATCTACCAGTGTTCTTGCAGCAGTCATCGTATCAGCGTTCGTCTTCGGTTCGATGGCAGGCGCCGCCGTCCCGGCGGAGCCCGGCTCGGGTGCAGTATACGAGAGAACCGTCGGCACGATCGGGGGCACGATATTTCTGGATGCCGACGCGAACGGCGTCCAGGACTCCGGCGAGCGGGGCATGAGCGGCGTCGCCGTCCACCTCCTCGGCGCCGCAGGTGAGCGGATCGCAACGGCGGAGACGTTCGCCCACGCCTGTGAAGGGCTCTACATCTTCAGCGGCGTCCTCCCGGGGAACTACACCGTCGAGGTCGTCCCGCCGGAGGGCTACGGCTTCACCGTCCCCGGCATGGGGGCTCCCGGCGAGACGATGAGCACCGTCGATACAGTGAACGGCACGACCACCACCATCGACCTGACGGAAGAGACGGTTCAGACGGCGGACCTCGTCGTCAGGGATGCCGGCCTGGTGCCGGCCGCCGCCTGACGGCGATCACACATTTTTACTGGTGCTCAGCAACGTGCTGCCGGAGCATCGTGCCGGGCCTGTATCGGTCGGCGATCTCGAGCGCCGTCTTCCGGAGAGCCGCGTGCTCCACGATGCAGGACTCCGGCGGGGCCGCCTTCCGAAGGATCCGGGAAGTGTTCTCGGTGATCTGGATGAGCTCCGTTGCTATCAGGGCGTTGAGCCAGAGGAGGTCGCGGAGCATCTCTTTCGTTTCTTCGTCCTGGTGCATGGATAGAGGTAGGCAGTGCTCCCTCATCAATCGTGCCCAATAGAAGGGTTGATTGACCACGCCGGGAAATACTTCAGAGAGTATGGGTATGCAGTTTCTGGAGTTCGCCCAAGTCTGCGAGCGCCTCGAAGGGACCCCGGGACGCCTCGATATGATCGAGCAGATCGCCGCCGTCCTCCCCCGGCTCGACGACGAGGAGCTCCCCGTCTTCGTCCGGTTCGTCATGGGCAGGGTCTTTCCCGACTGGAGCACCAAAAAACTCGGTGTGGGTCCGAACCTCCTCTACGACGCCGTGGCCTACGTCGTCGGGACGAAGCGGGAGACCGTCCGGGAGGCGATCAACACAACCGGCGACGTGGGCCTCGCCGTCGAGGGACTCCTTGCAAAGAAGGAGCAGACGTCGTTCTTTATCGAGGAACTCGACCTCACCGGGGTCTACCGGGAGCTCGAGCGGATGGCGGTCGTCGAAGGACAGCGGTCGCAGCGGGAGAAACTCCGCGTGGCGCAGAGGCTCTTCGGCAACGCCCGGCCGCTCGAGGGGCGCTACCTCGCGCGGCTGATGCTCGAGGAACTCCGGATCGGCGTGGGGGAAGGGAACGTCCGCGACGCCGTCGCCCGGGCGTTCGAGGTCGACGTCCGCCTGGTCGAGCATGCCCACCAGGCGCTGAACGATCTCGGGGAGGTCGCCCTCCTCGCCCGGCGCGACCCCGACGCGCTCTCCCGCGTGACGATCGAGCCGTTCCGGCCGGTGAAGATGATGCTCGCGCAGGCGGGAACGATCGCCGCCCAGATCGAGGATCACGGCGAGGTGGCGGTCGAGTATAAGTACGACGGGAGCCGGTTCCAGTTCCACAAGGTGGGCGACGTCTGCCGGATCTACTCGCGGAAACTGGAGGACGTCACGGAAAGCCTCCCCGACATCGCGAACCTCCTCCTGGAGGCGACCGACCACGACGTCATCCTGGACGGGGAGGCGGTCGCCGTCCGCGACGGGAGGCCGATGCCGTTCCAGTACGTGATCCGGCGGTTCCGCCGCAAACATGGGGTGGACTCGATGATGGAGAAGATCGAACTCGTGCCGAAGGTCTTCGATATCCTCTACCTGGACGGCGAGACGCTGATGGACCGTCCCCTTGCAGAACGGCGCAAAGCCCTCGACGAAGCGCTCCGTGCGCACGTCGCTCCGCAGTTCCCGGCCGCCGACGCGACCGCAGCGGAGGCGGTCTACGCCGACGCCCTCGACCTCGGGCACGAGGGCGTGATGGTGAAAGTCCTCGACTCGCCCTACACCCCCGGCGTCCGGGGCCGGCTCTGGGTGAAGGTGAAACCCGGCGTCGAGACGCTCGACCTCGCGGTCGTCGGGGCGGAGTGGGGCGAGGGCCGGAGAGCCGGGACGTTCGGCTCGTTCCTGCTCGCGGTGCAGGACCAGGGCCGGCTCCTCCCGGTCGGGAAGGTGGCTACCGGGATCACGGACGAGGTGCTGGCCGACCTCTACGCCCTCTTCAAGGACAGGGTGATTGCCCGCTCCGGAAAAGAGGTGACCCTCGAACCGGAGGTGGTCTTCGAGGTGGGCTACTCCGAGATCCAGACAAGCCCGAACTACGCGAGCGGCTACGCGCTCCGGTTCCCGCGGTTCGTCCGGGTGCGTGAGGACAAGAGCGTGGACGAGGCCGAGACCCTTGAAGCGCTCGTCGAGCGCTACGCCCGGCAGAAGAACGGACAGGAGTCTCTGTAGATACCTCATGTCAGCAGGGAAAGCGATTTAATCTCACGCGATACCGGCCTGGACTGCATTACATCTCCACGGGCGGAACCGGGAGCCGGCCATTCAACGCCGGAACCAAACCACCGCTCTTTAAGCCTTTCCGGGAAAACGGGTAGTTGCAGGAGCGCTGATCAGGTGTTTGAGAAGACACTATTCGTGGAGGGGATCAACGGGGGCGTGCAGGTCGACGCGCCCTTCGTGGTGGACGTTGCAGAACTCCGGGAGAAGCGGGGAGGCAAGTATATCCAGCTCGGCATATCCGATAGGACCGGGCGGGGAACCTGCAAGGTCTGGGGGACGCCGGATCTCAGCGTGGAGCAGATCGAGGCGTTCTGCCGTGCGATCCGGCCGGGGGAGGTCTACCGCATCCAGGGATACGCAAAGGAGTTCAACGGCACCTGCGAGGTGAACGTGAACGACGGGATCGCGAACCTCGCAGACCCTATCCGGGGAGACCTCCTCGACCCATCCTGGTTCGTCCATGCACCCGCCGACGACGATGGAGTCCGGCGGGGACTCGGGCGTATGACCGCCCGGATCGAGGATCCCGGCGTATTCTCCCTCGTCTCAAGAGTGATGAACGATACGCCCGGGTTCTTCGAGGTGCCCGCGGCCAAACGCCGGCACCACGACTATATGGGGGGCCTTGCGGAGCACACCCTCGAGACCGCGGAGATTGCGGCGAACCTCGCAGGCACGGTCTCGCGAGCAGAGATGGATACCGACGTTCTCCTCGCCGGGGCACTCCTCCACGACATCGGCAAAGCGTCCTGCTTCTGCCGTCGGGGTTTCTCGTTCGTCGCGCTCCCCGACTACACCCTCGTCGGGCACACGGCGATCGGGGCCGCGGCGCTGATGAAATACTCCGCCGGCGTCGAACCCGCACGGTTCGCGCACATCCTCCATATCGTGATGTCGCACCACGGCCCCCACGGCGAGGTCCAGCCCCGGACGCCCGAGGCCTGGGCGGTTCACTTCGCCGACAACGCAAGCGCCACCCTCCGGAGCGTCTGCGACGACGCGAGCGCCCTTAAGCCGGGAGAGGAGCGGCAGGGAGCACGGACACGGCAGCCGGTCTACCGGTTCTGAGAGATCTCGGGGCACGCACCGGCGTAAACCATATGCTGCTATACCAAAAAAATCAATTATTCTTGGCTGGATTCAAGAATATCCTATTATCCTTTGAGTATAAGGGCATTGTGATCCGCACCGGGACACTCCGCCGGTAAAAAAAATTATGACCCCTTCAGGTAGGCTTCGGGGTCGCGCTCGAAGAGCTTCTTGCAGCCCGGGGCGCAGAAGTAGTAGGTCTTCCCCTTATACTCGCTCGTAAACTTCGCGGTCGCCTCGTCGACGTCCATCTTGCATACGGGATCAACTGCCATAGGTATCGACCTCCGACAGGATCCCTCTCTTCACCGGAGGTATATATGTCTTGAGCAGCAGCGAGAGCGAGACGACCGTCACCGACGAGAGGGCCATCGCGAGCGCCGCGTACTCAGGCCGGAAGGTGATGCCGAAGAAGGGATAGAGCACGCCTGCCGCGAGGGGGATGAGGGCGGAGTTGTAGGCGAACGCCCAGAAGAGGTTCTGTTTGATCCGGCTCATCACCTTCCGGGAGAGTTCGACGGCCGCGACGGCATCGACGAGGTCGTCCCGGACGAGGACGATATCCCCGCTCTCGATGGCGACGTCGGTTCCGCTCCCGATGGCGATCCCGACGTCCGCCTGCGCAAGCGCCGGGGCGTCGTTGATCCCGTCGCCGACGAAGGCCACGACCTCGCCCCGCACCTGGAGGGCCCGGACCTCTTCGGCCTTCTCCTGCGGCAGCACCCCGGCGTGGACGTCCGTGATCCCGACCTCGCGGGCGATGGCGTTCGCCGTCCGCTCGTTGTCGCCGGTGATCATCATGACGGAGAGGCCCATCCGTTTCAGTTCCGCGACGGCGGTCCGCGTCGTCGGTTTGAGGGTATCGGCGATGGCGAGAATGCCCGCGAGTTCGCCCCCTATGGCGACGAGCACCGTGGTCTTCCCCACGTCCTGAAACACGGTCACCCGCATCCCGGCCTTCGGCGGGACGGCGATGCCGCGCTCCTCAAGGAAGGGCTGGTTCCCGATCAGGACCTCCTCCCCCTCCACGACAGCGCTGACCCCCAGGCCGCCGAAGGTGTTGAATCGCTCCGACGCCGGGATACCGACCCCGGCGCTCTCTGCCCGCCGGACGACCGCCGCCGCGAGCGGGTGCTGGGAGTTCTTCTCGACCGCCGCCGCGACCGATAACAGCCGGTCTTCCGGAACCCCGAACGCGACGACGTCGGTGACGTCGGGTTTTCCCCGGGTGAGCGTCCCCGTCTTGTCGAAGACGATCGCGGTCAGTTTCTCCGAGACCTCGAGCGCCTCACCGTTCCTGATCAGCAGTCCGAGTTCGGCGCCCCTCCCGATCCCGACGGTCACGGCGGTCGGGGTGGCGAGGCCGAGCGCACAGGGGCAGGCGACGACCAGGACGGAGATCAGCACCGTGAGCGCAAAGAGGAGCGACGAACCGAGCCCCACGTACCAGACGAGGAAGGCGGCAATCGCTATCGCGAGAATGACCGGGATGAAGTAGGAGACCGCGACGTCGGCGATCCGCTCCACCGGGGGCCGTGAACCCTGGGCGTCCCGGACGAGCCTGATGATCTGCGATAATACCATATCTTTCCCGATCTTCTCTGCCCGGACCCGGAGGACCCCGTTCACGTTCAGGGTGCCGCCGACGACCCCGTCGCCCTCCCGCCTGTCGGCCGGGATGGGCTCGCCGGTGATCATCGACTCGTCCACCGAACTCTCGCCGCCGACGACCGTCCCGTCCACCGGCACCTTCTCCCCCGGCCGGACCAGGAGCACGTCACCGACGACGACCTCCTCGATCCCGACCTCGACCTCCCGGCCGTCCCGGATCACCGTCGCGGTCTTCGGCCGGAGGCCGATCAGGTTCTTGATGGCTTCAGACGTCCGCCCCCTCGCCCGGGCTTCGAGGTACCGCCCGAGCGTCAGGAACGAGGCAAGCATCACGGCGGTCTCGTAGAAGTTAAACTCCGGGGTGAGGACGATCCCGAAGGTGCCGAGAAGGCTTGCGCCGTATGCGACGCCGATCCCCATCGCGTACATGACGTCCATCGTCAGCGCCCGGTTCCGGAGCGCGGCGGCCGCGGCCCTGAAGATGGGGGCGCTGACGTAGAGGAAGACCGGCAGGGTGATGACGAGCATGACGAGGTTCACGGAGACCGGGAGGGCGGCCGCCCCCGGCATCCCGAGGAGCATGTAGAGAAAGAGCGGGATGCTCACCGCAAAGCCGACGGTCAGCCGCCTGAACTTGTCGCGGAGGTCTTCCTCGCGCATCCGGGCTTCGACGTCTTCGGTGACCTCCTCCTCGAGCCCCAGGTACTGGTAGCCGGCATCCTCGACGGCGGCGCGGATGTCGGATATCGTGACGAGCGCGGGGTTGTAGACGACGTGTGCATTCTCGGTCGCGAGGTTGACCCGGGCCTCGTGGACCCCGTCGAGGTCGCCGAGCGAGGCCTCGATCACCTGGGCACAGGACGCGCAGACCATCCCCCCGATCCTGACGGTGACCTCGTTCCTCACGACCTCGTAGCCGGCGTTCGTGACCGTCCGTTCAAGATCCGCGAGGGTTGCCTTCGCCGGGTCGTACTCGACGACGGCGGTCTCGTTTGCGAGGTTGACCCGGGCGTCATAGACGTCGTCCCGGCCCTGGAGAGCGCGTTCCACGTTGAGGGCGCAGGACGCACAGTGCATCCCGGAGATCTTCAGTTCCGCCCTTCTCTTCTGCTCCGGCATGATACTCTCCTCGCTCTGCGCGGATAAAATACCTGCTCTCACCTGCCCGCCTTCGCGCACCCCATCCCGGGAGAGGCCGGATTCTCAATACGGCCTACGGCGATTTTTATACACAATATTATTATATTCTTGGCCAACTATATCGCCCCATCCTGAGGTGATTGTGGTGCAGAGAAGGGATATTCCAGCAGGGGAGAAGCAGTATGATGTCGAGCATCTGGCATCGAGACAGGACGTCGACAGCCTGATCGAGGCGTTGCAGAGCGGCGATCCGACCGCCCGCCGGAGCGCCGCCCTCGGCCTCGGCGCGCTCGGGGAATGGCGGGGAGTGGATCCCCTCATCCGGGCGCTCACCGATCCGGTGCAGGACGTCCGGGAGGGAGCGGCGAACGCGCTCGTCATGGTCGGAACACCGGCGGTCGAACCGCTGATCGACCTCCTTGAACGTCCCGGGGCCGGGGCGGCCTACGGGGTGCCGCGGGAGTCGGCCGACCAGGGCATCACCCAGGTCGACCTCCTCGGCGGGCCCGAGGGGATACCCCCCGAAAAGAGGAGGCTCCGGCACGGGAGCGGGATCACCCAGCACGACGTACTCGGGGGGCCGGAGGATATCAGGAAGGCGGGAGCAGGAGCGTCCCGCGACACGGAGCAGGAGATTACCCAGCACGATCTCCTCGGCGGGCCGGGGGATGTGGGGACGAGAAAGAGCCTCCGGCACCGCGAACTCGCCCAGCACGATCTCCTTGGCGGCCCGGAGGATGCGAGGGAGCACGAGCGGCTCTTCCCCGGAGCGAGGTGGGCCGGCGTCGTGCCGGAGGAGGTCACTCCCGGCACGGCGCTGCGCCGGGCCTACGCCGCCGTCATCCTCGGCGAGATCGCCGATCCGCGGGCGGAAGGGGCGCTCAGCCGGGCGCTCTCCGACACCGATCCCGGCGTCCGGAGGTCGGCCGAGGACGGGATGGCGCGGTTCCGGGAGAGGCGGGGTGAGGCTACGCCCGTCCCGCCGGCATCGCGTTGATTCCAGAGCGGACCGCTCTTCTCTTTTGGCGTGTCGGGAGCATCTTCGGACCAAAAGGCCCTCGTAGGGGCGGTAGAGCCGGGGGTATATATGGGTGGCCCTCACATGTTAGACACCTTAGGCACCCCGGGTGCAGCCATGACCCCGAACTCCGGGAGAGGTATACCCCCTTTTCGGAGTACCTTTGACATGGGTCTTCACATTCCTGGCTGTACGAGAAAGCAGCCGCCGGGCGTAGACCGATTCCGGGCGTGACGATATGCCGCGCAAGGAGGTCGGCCCGGACGGGCAGCCTCTACCACCCTCCGGGGGGACCGTTCCATCGTTCTCTTACGAGTTTTTCCCAGATGGCGGCGGTTGCCTATGCAAAACAGCGAGCCCGGAGGAGACATGGGATCTCTTTGCCGGGTTCAAGAGAGTTATACCATGACAGCAGAAACAACCGGAAACTACGCCGTCTATTACTGTGGCAGGTGCCATCACCGATGGAGAGGAGAATCTACCAGTGGGCCCGTCAAATGTCCGATATGTCGAAACTACAGCACCATCGGGCGCACGGAACCGAGAAATCGGCGGAGGCAGTGACGGGCGTCGCCTTGAGCCCGGGAGGCCATGTGCGATCGGGATCGTGGCGGTCGCATGGCCCTTACCCCCGCCCTCTCGTTTGAAGACCGTCATTGCCCTGCGGGGTCTCGCCCGGAGGGCGGAGTGGACGCTCTCTCGGATCAGGGTCTTCGGACGCCCCCAGAGACCGCCTTACGAAAGTTATTATATCGACCGTTCGCCATACACCGGTCACGGAGGCGAAAAGATTGGAGCAAGGGAGACGGTTCAACATCGATCGCCTGCGGGCCGAGGAGGACGTAAACGGCCTGGTCGAGGCGATCGAGAGCGATGACGGCCTGACCCGCCAGCGGGCCGCCCTGGCGCTCGGGGACTTCGGCGGTGCCGAAGCGGTCGGGCCGCTCATCCGGGCGCTTGGCGACCCGCTGACGGCGGTGCGGGAGGCGGCGGCGGACTCGCTCACGCTGCTCGGGAGCCCGGCGGTCGGGCCGCTGGTCGAACTCCTCGATAACCCGGAGGCGGCGGGGAGGTACGACAAGCCGGGGGCCGCCGCCGGCCCGACGACCGTGACCGGCCCCGGGGGCCGGACCTGGGAGATCGCGACCGGGAGGGACCTCCGCCGGGTCTACGCGGCCGCCATCCTCGGCGAGATCAGCGACCCTGCCGCGGTCGAGCCCCTCGTCCGGGCGCTCAAGGATGCAAGCGACGACCTCCGGTGCCAGGCGTCCGGGGCGCTCCCGAAGTTCGGGAGCGGGGCGGTGGAGCCGCTCACGGCGATGCTCGCCGATGCCGACACGGACGTCCGGATCGTCGCGGCCGGCGTCCTCGGCGATACCGGCAACCCGGCTGCGGTCGAGCCCCTCATCGGGGCGCTCCGGGACGAGAACGTCGATGTCCGGGGGGCGGCGGGAGGCGCCCTCTTTCGGATGGGCGATGCCGCGGTCGAGCCGCTGATCGCGGCGACGAAGGACGCCGACAGGAACGTCCGGCTCTATGCGGCGGGAGCGCTCAAGTACATCGGCAACCCGCGGGCAATCGACGCGCTCCAGGATCTCGCCCGGAACGGGGATACGGAGGAGAGGAGCGTCGCGCAGGACGCGATCGAGGCGATCCGGATGGTCAGTGGGAAGGGCGCGCCGGAGCCTTCGCCGCCGACCTCCCGATAACGTATCTTTTTTCGGGAGATCCCCGGCTGGGACTCCCCCGGTCGTAGCGAAAAAATGTTCTTTTATCCCCTTCTCCTTACCCGCACCGACTCCGCGTGGGCGTGGAGCCCCTCCGCGTCGGCGATCATCTCCACCACGTCGCCGATGGCCTCGAGCCCCTCCCGCGTGATCACCTGCACCGTCGAGCGCCGGCAGAAGTGGTTCACGTCGAGGCCGGAGTAGAGGCTGGCATAGCCTGCCGTCGGGAGGACATGGTTCGTCCCCGAGGCGTAGTCGCCGCAGGCCACCGCCGCGTAGGGGCCGACGAAGATCGACCCGGCGCTCCGGATCCGGTTGAGGACGGCAAGCGGGTCGGCCACCTGGACGGAGAGGTGCTCAGGGGCGATGCCGTCGACCGTCGCCACCCCCTCGTCGAGGTCGCGGACCACGATGTAGCCGGAGTGCTCAAGCGCCTTCTCCACGATCTCGCGGCGCTGTGCACTCGCCGCCATCCGCTTCACCTCGGCACCGACACGGTCGGCGAGGGTCGCGTCGGTGGTTACGAGGACGCAGGCGGCGTTCGGGTCGTGCTCGGCCTGGGCGAGAACGTCGGCCGCGACGAACGTCGGGTTCGCCGTCCCATCGGCGAGGATCGCGATCTCGCTCGGGCCCGCCGGGAAGTCGATCTCGGCTGCGTCGCGGAGAAGCATCTTCGCCGCGGTGACGTAGACGTTCCCCGGGCCGACGATCTTCTCCACCCGCGGGACCGTATCGGTCCCGAGCGCCATCGCCGCGATTGCCTGGGCTCCCCCGACCCGATAGACCTCGTCGACCCCGGCGATGTCGAGCGCGACGAGGGTGATCGGATTGACCGGCGGCGGGGTGCAGCAGCAGATCTCCGCGACCCCCGCGACCTTCGCCGGGATCGTGCACATCAGCGCCGTCGAGGGGTATGCCGCCCGCCCGCCGGGGACGTAAGCCCCGACCCGGGATAAGGGAGTCGTCTTGACGCCGAGGGTGATCCCGGGCTCCACTTCCTGCAGCCAGAGATCGCGACCGCGTTGCAGTTCATGAAACCGGCTGATCCGCTCCTCCGCCTCCACGAGGCTCGCGACCAGCTGCGCATCCACCTCGTCGTAGGCCGCCTCCCGCTCCTCCTCGCTGACGGCGATCTCCGCGAGATCGATCCCGTCGAACTTCTTCGTCAGGTCGAGCAGGGCGGCATCGCCCTGCTCCCGCACCCTCCCGATAATATCGGAGACCGGTCCCTTCACCCGGTCAAGATCCGACCGCCGTCCCGCGATCCAGGTCTCGATATCCAGCGCCTGCCACATGAGGAACAGGGTCGGCGGGCAGGAGCGTTAAGGTTTCGCCACCCTCCTGCGGTGGCGAGCGTTCATCACACTCCCCGACGGGAATGCCTCCCCTCCGGATAGCAGGTGTGTAAAACAGGTTGATATTTTGAATTTAGTAATTACTATAAAAATAATTAAATATAATCCCTGACCGATTCCGCCCCCGTATGAGATCGAGATCATGGATGTCCCTGGCGGGCATCATGGTAGTGCTGCTCGCAGCATGCGCCGTCTCCGTTACAGCACAGGAGGCAGCAGATCCGGGCGTGCTCCGGATAGCAACGACGACGAGCCTGTACGATACAGGCCTTCTTGATCAACTCGAGACGATGTATGAGAACACGTCCGGTGTTGACGTGCAGATCACCGCCCAGGGCACAGGCCAGTCACTCGATACCGCGCGACGCGGCGATGTTGACATGGTGCTCGTCCATTCGCCGTCGCTTGAGCAGCAGTTCATCGACGAAGGCTACGGCATCAATGAGCGGTGCTTCGCCTACAACAACTTCCTTATCGTCGGGCCCGAGTCCGACCCGGCGGGGATCGCGAACATGACCCCGGTGGAGGCCTTCCAGGCGGTCTACACCGCCGGCACGAACAACACGCCGGGCGTGGCGTTCGTCTCCCGTGGTGACGAATCCGGTACCCACACCCGGGAGAAGGAGATCTGGACGGCAGCCGGCTACAATTACACCCAGGAGATCCAGGACTCCGGGAACTGGTACCTCGAGACCGGGAGCGGCATGGGAGAGACCCTGACCGTCGCCAACCAGAAGAACGCCTACACGCTCTCCGACATCGGGACATTCCTTGCCTTCGAGAAGCAGTTGAACCTCATACCGCTTGTCACCGAGGGCGACCAGCTCCTGAACCGCTACAGCGCAATTGCAGTCAACCCCGAGAAAGTGCCGGGCGTCAACATCAATGAGGCTAACAACTTCACCAACTGGATCACCTCTAATGACACGAAGGAGTTCATCGGGAACTTCGGCGTTGAGGAATTCGGTCAGCCGCTCTTTGTGCCGCTCTACGCACCGGAGTGCACGGAGCCGCCGTTCAACTGCACCTGCGCGGAGCCGGTGCCCACGCCCGCGTGAAGCCGCGCGCCGGGAGAAGATAATGAGATGTGAATAACGTGATGGGAAGGGGGAGTGAGGGGAGTGAGGGGATGTGGTGAACGGGAACCCGATCGTCGAGGGGTTCATCGAGGCCATCGAGCTCATCATCGCCCTCGACCCCCAGGTGGTCGAGATCACCATCCGGTCGCTCTACGTCTCCCTCACCGCCACCTTCTTTGCCGCGCTGATCGCCCTGCCGCTCGGGGCGCTGATCTACTTCTACGAGTTCCGGGGGAAGCATGCGGTCGTCTCCACGCTGCAGACGCTGTATGCGCTCCCGACGGTCATCGTCGGCCTGGTCATGTTCCTGATGCTCTCGAACATCGGCCCCTTTGGGTTCCTCCGCCTCCTTTATACTCCCGGCGGCATGATCGCCACCCAGACGGTTCTCATCATACCGCTCCTGATGGGGCTGACGGTCTCGGCGCTCTCCGGGATCGACCGGGACAAGCGCTACACGATCACCGCCCTCGGCGCGAGCAGGCTCCAGACGGTCATGACGATCATATCGGAGGCACGGTTCGCGGTCATGGCCGGCGTCCTCCTGGGGTTCGGGCGGGCGATCTCCGAGGTTGGGACGGTGATGATCGTCGGCGGGAACATCCGGGGCGCCACCCGCGTCCTCACCACGGCGATCGCGCTCAACACGTCGATGGCAAACTACTCCATGTCGATCGCACTCGGGATCATCCTCCTTGCGGTGGCGCTCGGGGTGAATCTCGCGCTATCCCTGGTGCAGAGGCGGTGACGGTATGGCGATCATAGAGGCACAGGGCATACGGAAGTCCTACGGCAGCCTCCTGGCCCTGCACGACGTCGACATCGCGGTTGAGGAAGGAGAGATCCTGGCACTCATCGGCCCGAGCGGCTCCGGGAAGAGCACGCTTCTCCGCGTCCTCGACCTGATCGAGCCCGCAACCGAGGGAGAACTCTCCATTTTCGGTATCGATGTGGTCGAGGAGCGCGGCCGGTGGCTCGATCTCCGCCGCCGGATGGGAATGCTCTTTCAGCGGCCGATCGTCTTCAACGCATCGGTCTACGACAACGTCGCGATGGGGCTCCGGTACCGGCGGGCTTCCGGCGACGAGATCGACCGGAGGGTGAGGGAGGCCCT
Organism: Methanoculleus chikugoensis; assembly: GCF_019669965.1. Taxonomy (NCBI): domain Archaea; kingdom Methanobacteriati; phylum Methanobacteriota; class Methanomicrobia; order Methanomicrobiales; family Methanomicrobiaceae; genus Methanoculleus; species Methanoculleus chikugoensis. The sequence goes on from NZ_AP019781.1 coordinate 2,213,476, forward strand.
CGAAGCCGTCGGACTCTCCCGCTACACGAGGAGCCGGGCGACCGACCTCTCCGGCGGCGAGCAGCAGCGGGTGGCGTTATCGAGGGTGCTCGTGACCGACCCGGAGGTCCTTTTCCTGGACGAGCCGACCGCAAATCTGGATCCGACATCGACTGCGACCATCGAGGAGATCGTGGTGCGGCTCAACCGCGAGGCCGGGATGACCGTCCTCATAAGCACCCACGACCTCGCGCAGGGGCAGCGGCTCGCCCACCGGGTCGGGGTGATGATCGAGGGGACGATCGCCCAGACGGGGCCCTCCAGCGACGTATTCCGCGCACCGAAGGATCGGAGGATCGCCCGGTTCGTGGGCGTCCAGAACATCATCCCCGGCCGGGTCGTCTCCCGGAGCGAGGGGCTCACCACGGTGGAGGTGGGCGGGAGGCAGATCCTCTCGGCGACCCCGCCGCCCGCCGACGAAGTCGAGATGGTCATCCGGGGCGAAGACGTCTCCCTGCACCGGAGGGAACCCATGCACGAGGAGGCGGAGAACCTCTTCCCGGCCATGGTCACCCGCATCGAACCTGCGGCGCCGTTCGTAAACGTGACGGTCCGTTGCGGGTGCGATCTCGTCGCACTCGTGACGGCGAGACGGGCGGATGCCCTCGGACTTCGTGAGGGGATGGAGGTCTGGGTCTCCCTCCAGGCGAAGGCGGTCCACCTCATCCCGCGGGAAGAGCGCTGAACCGAAATCAGGGCACTCTCCGGGTGAGGCAGCCTGCCCGGTGACGAAGAGTAAACATATTCCGGTTACCTTTTGTAAAAAGGGATAGTTTTAAAAACAGGCCACTCTCAAAAGTTATTTCATGAAAAAAACCCATTTTTTGGCTCTTATCGGCCTCATCGTCGCTGCCGCAGTCCTGTTCTGCGGCTGCACGGGGACAACCGACGACCAGACGACGACCCCCACGCCGACGGCAACCGTCGCCGAAGACGTCCAGGTGAAGGTCTTCCACGCCGGGAGCCTGACCGGACCGTTTGAGAAGGTGAAAGCTGCGTTCGAAGCCGAACATCCCGGCGTCACCGTGCTCCTCGAGCCCGCCGGCAGTGTCGACTGCATCAAGAAGGTGACCGAAAACGGCAAGCCCGCCGATGTCCTCGCTTCGGCCGACTACGCCCTCATCCCGGAGATGATGCTGCCCGATCACGCCGACTGGTATCTCACGTTCGCGAAGAACCGGATGGTGCTCACCTACACGAACGAGAGCAAATACGCCGACGAGATCACCGCCGAGAACTGGTATGAGATCCTCGACCGCGACGGCGTCCGGTGGGGATTCTCCGACCCGAACTCCGATCCCTGCGGCTACCGCACCCCGATGGTGCTCCAGCTCGCCGAGACCTACTACAAGAACGACCGGATCTTCGAGACCCTTGTCAGCGAGCACAGCAACATCACCGTCACCGAAGAGAACGGCACCTACACGATCCACGCCGCCGACCCGGAGCCCGACAACGTCACCCTGACGATCCGCCCGAAAGCCGACGAACTCGTCAAGATGGTCAAATCGGGCGACCTTGACTACGCCTGGGAGTACCGGAGCGTTGCCGTCCAGAACGACCTCTCGTTCCTCGAACTCCCCGAGGAGATCGACCTCTCGGCCGTCGCATTTGCGGATAACTACGCGACCGTCCGGACCGAGGCGAAGAAGGGCGACGGCACGACGCTTTATGCAGGCTCGCCGATCGTCTACGGCGTGACCGTCCCGAAGATCGCGGAGCACCCCGACCTTGGCGTTGCATTCGTCGAGATGCTGATCAACGCCACCGGCCAGGAGATCCTCACCGCCGACGGCCAGCCCCCGATCGTGCCTGCGGGCGGCTACGGCAGCGTCCCCGACGCCCTCCAATCGCTTGTCGAGATGCAGGAATAAAACCCCTTTTTTTGCAGGATAACGGTGAAGGTCTTCATCCGCTCTGCTTGACCAGGAGGGTGAGCCCGACCAGGACTGCGGTGGCTGCGTTCGCCGCCACGATGGCGGGATCCCCCCTCACCACCCCGTAGGCGAGCCAGAGCAGGACGCCCGCGAGGAGGACGATGAGCATCGAAAGCGAGAGGTCGGCGGTCGACCGCGTGCGCCACGCCCGGACGGCCTGCGGCGCGAACGAGAGCGTCGTGAGCGATCCGGCGAGAAGGCCGAGTACGGTGACGGTGTCCATCTCCCCACGGTCTTACGCCGGATGAGATAAACCCTGGTCGGGTCAGGGACCGGGTGTTCCCGCACTCTTCCGCCGCTCGACGGCGTAGGCCAGGACCATCCCGACGATGAAGGCGACCGTGAGGCCGACCGCGAGGGTGAGGACGGCGATGACCGCCGTGACCAGGTAGGACTCCGTCTTGATGCTATGCTTCCCGAGTTCGAGCGCCACGAAGACCAGGAGCGCGCCGAAGATCCCCAGGGGGATGAGGGTCAGGACCTCCGGCGGGGCGAAGGCGACGGCGAAGATGAGGATGAAGATCCCGGCGACGATGTTCGCCCCGCCGGTCCTCGCGCCGAACCGGTACATCGCGGCGAGCCCCCCGGCGCCGTGGCACATCGGAAACCCGCCGAGCGGCGTCGAGACGAGGTTCATCGCCCCGATCGTCCGCGAGAGCCGGTCGGGGTCGACGCCCTTCTTCGGGAAGAGGTCGTAGGTGAGGAGGGACGTCGCGAGGATGGCGTTCGCTATCGTGAGCGGTATCTGCGGGAGGACGAGGGCCCAGGTGCCGGCGATGAAGTCCGACGGCATCGGGAGGACGAGGGCGGGGAGGGGCATCAGGCGGAACGGCGGCATCCCCTGCGCGGAGATCCCGACGGCAAGCCCGATGATGAGGACGAGGAGGGCGGAGATGTCCGGGATCCGGGTGCGTTGCGACGCGATGAAGAAGGCAACGATGACCGCGATCGCGAGCACTGCGACGAGCGTGTCGACGACGATGTAGCCGAGCGACGTCCGGAGGAGGAGGAGCGCGAGGCCTGCCTGGACGCCGCGGATGACGCTTCTCGGGATCCGGCCTTCAAGCCAGGCCATCCCGCCGACGAGGCCGATCGCGAGGAAGAGCACCCCGACGACGATTCCCGAGGCCACGATCTCGCCGGCACAGAGGCCTTCCGCGATGACGACGGCGCCGATCGCCTTCATCGGCTCGATGGGGATGGGAAGGCGGTAGTAGAGCCCGGTGATGATGAACCAGGCGGCGACGAAGAGGAAGAAGTGGCTGACGTTCACGTCCGGGCAGACGATCGCGACGCCGAGCAGGATGGGGAATATGGTGCCGAAGTCGCCGACCGCTCCGGCGATCTCCTCGAGGGTGATCCGGACACCCCGTTCCTCCGTTTCGCTGTTCTCCGCCATACGCACTCTCCTTCTATGTCTCCTCTCCTTTTTGGGGTTTTTGGAAGGATGCTTCCCCGCCATAAATGTTGTCGATATACTTTTTCAGCAGCTGCATCAGGGTAAGCTGCAGGAGTTATCATTGTGGTGAATGTAAACGCTTATTTTGCTCTATCGAGTAATAATCCCTATGAAAGCGCACCACCCTTCCGTTCTTCCACCGCCTTTTACGGCAACTATCGCTTCTTCGCACACGTGCACCGGAACCGCCCCCGACACGCCGGAAGCTGCCGGAACTGCGGAACCCGAACCGCTCGTCTCCATTACCCCGACGGGGATGAGACCCTGACGGGACAAAACGAGCATGAAACCATGGAGACCGCCACCTACCGGATCATCGGGACCATCCGATCGCCGTTCACCGACGGGGACACCACGCCCATCCAGAGCATCTTCTCTGAAGCAGAGGGGACGATCGAGGTCGCTCCCGGGTACGCCGACGGGCTGGAGGGGCTCGATGGGTTCTCCCACATTTACCTTCTCTACCATTTCCACCGGGTAAACGGGTTTTCCCTGCGCCAGCGTCCGTTCGCCGACGGCAGCAGGGAGCGCGGGATCTTTGCCATACGCCACTGCAACCGCCCGAACCCGATCGGGATCTCCCTCGTCGAGGTCATCGCCGTCGAGGGCAGCACCGTCCGGGTTCGCGGGATCGACGTACTGGACGGCACGCCGCTCCTCGACATCAAGCCATACGTCCGCCAGTTCGACCACCGTGACGAGGTCAGGAGCGGCTGGGTCGACGCGCGGCGCATCGCGGAGGTGAAGGTCCGGAGTTTCTCGCCAAAGGATCTCCGGGAGTATGAAGAGTCTGCGTGAGGACTCGCGGCCTTCGGCGGCCCGCGTTTACCCACGCTAAAGCGGCGAAGGCCGTCACGCCGGGTTCTCCGGCGCGGACCCCATCTCCGGTTTCTTTGCTTCAAGGAGGTCTTCGGCCTTCAGCCGCCCGATGACGGCATCGAGATACCCGGAGACGATCCGGTCCCTCTCGGGGATCTCCCGGATCCAGACCCGCACCGTCAGCCGGACCCACTCCTCCCTGATCGACGTGACCTGTACCTTCGGCTCGAAGATCGCAAGGCCGGTATGGGGGAGATCGGAGGAGAGGCGCCCGATGTAGGGGAGGTCGAAGAGGCTCTGGACCGCTGAGCGTTCGGCCGGCTCGACGTGGGGCAGGATCCGGGGATGGTCGCGGGCTGCCGCGAGGGCGATCTCCTGCACCCGCCCAAGATCCGCGGTGACCGGGACGGTGAGCGGGATCGCGATCTCCTGGAGCCCGGCGCGGGAGTAGTTGATCACCTTTGAGGTGATGATACTCGAGTTCGGGGTGAGGATCAGACCGCCGTCGAGCCCTTTGAGGGTCGTCGTCGTGAACGAGATGTCCTGCACCTTGCCGGGCCCGGTCTCCGGCCTTCCGCTGACGATCACCCACTCCTCGAGCTGGACCGGACGGTTGATGGTGATCAGGATGCCGGCGATGGCGTTCTGGATGATCTGGCGCGACGAGAAGGCTAACACGATACCGAGGATACCGAGCGATGCCGCGAAGGCCGTCGGGTCGAAGGCGAGGAAGTGCCGGGCGCTCGCGTAGATCCCCCCGACGATGATCCCGTACTGCAGGATGGCCGCCGCCCATTTGGCCGTCCCGCGGGAGACCCGGCCGTCGAGCGCCCGCCGGAGGAGGAGGTAGGCGAGGTTGCCGAGGAAGAGGAAGACGACGAAGGTGAAGATGAACGCGAGGAATGCATCAAGGGCAACCCCCCCGATGAAGACCGGGACAATCTCCTGCATGTAGAAAGGGGTGAGAGACGGGAGGATTAATCCCTTCCGTCACGACGCCTCGGCCTTGACCGGGATCCCCTCGGCCTGCAGGCGGCCGAGAACCTCTCTGAGGTAGCGTGACGTGACCTCGTCCTTCTGCGGGAGCTTCTTGATCCAGGCCCGGACGGTCAGCTTGATCCAGCCGTCGTTGACCGAGACGATGTGGACGGCAGGCTCCAGGTACGCAAGGTCCGGGCGCTCGGAGCGGAGGCGCCTGTTGTAGGGGAGGTCGAAGAGGTCCTGGACGGCGGAACGTCCGTGCTGGTCGGGGTTGCGGATGATCCGGGGGTCGTCGTGGGCTGCCGCGAGGGCGATCCCGCGCACCTGCGCGAGGTCTGCAGCGACGGGGACGGAGAGCGAGACGTGGATCTCCATCAGCCCGCCCCGGGAGTAGTTGATGACCTTCGAGGCGATGATGCTCGAGTTCGGCATCAGGACCAGCCCGCCGTCGAGCCCCTGGAGGATCGTCGTCGTGAACGAGATATCATGCACCTTGCACAGCCCCGTCGACGGCATCTCCCCGACGACGATCCACTCTTCGAGCTGGACCGGGCGGTTGATCGTGATCAGGATGCCGGCAAGGACGTTCTGGGTGATCTGGGTCGACGAGACGGCCACGATGATGCCGAGGATCCCGAGCGATGCGGCAACAGCCGTGAGATCGAAGTCGAGGAGGTAGCGCGCGCTCGCGTAGACCCCGCCGATGATGACGGCGTACTGCAGGATGGCCGCCGCCCACTTGGCCGTTCCCGGGGAGGTGCGCCCGTCGAGTGCCTGCCGGAGAAGCATGTAAATGAGGTTACCGAGGAAGAGAAAGACGACAAGGGCGAGGAGGAACGCAAAGAATGCATCAAGGGGCACCCCGCCGATGAGGGCCGGATCGCTCGTCTGCATATAGAGTGAGGTGGGCGGGCGGGAGAGTTAATCCCTCCCATACCCGCCGGACCGCGCCTGGAGCGCCGGGAAGACCGCAGCGCCGAGGATCTCTTCTGCGCGCTCCGGGTAGCGCTCCGCCATGATCGAGAGGAGCCGCTGTGTCCCCGCGGCCGTGGTGGAGATCCCGACCCGCTCGGCCCGGCGGATCAGCCCGTCCCGCTCCATCTCCCCGAACCGGGGGAGGACGTAGTAGTGCGGGATCCCGAGGTGCTCGGCAAGTTTCCGGGTCGTCGGGAAACGGAACGAGACGCCCTCCGGGGAGAAACTGAGGGTTACGCACCGGTCATCCAGGAGAAGGATCCTCGCAGCCGCCTCAAAGATATCGTCGTGTGTGGACATCCGATCGTACCAGTAGTCGCGCCCGGCGGAAAAAAAGAGGTCGGTTCGGTTATGCTGCTTCCGCCTTCATTTCGCCGCGCTCTTCCTCGGGCATCCCCTCGAGGTAGACGATCTCGGCGCCGATGTCCTGTGCAATCTGTTCGAGTTCGACCTTCCTGAAGTGGGTCCCCTCCACCTTCAGGTGCTTTTTTTCGCCCTGCTCTTCGACGACGGCAACAACGCGGAACCGGGGCTGCTTCACGCCGGTACCGACTTTCTGGCGTTCTCGTGCGTAGATCTTCATTACTTCTTCACCTCATAACCAACTGGTATACCAGCAGATATACCACGAAGATACTTAATACTTACGCTCGCATATGCTATGAGGAGATTAACCATGGCAGAGCGGTTTGAGATGGGATCGAGACTCAAGGGCGAGAGCCTGGTCCGACGGAGCCTGCTCCGCGAGACCGGGGAGGTCCGGCAGATCCGGATCATGCCGGACTTAAACGTGGTCAAGATCGGCGGCCACGGCGTCATCGATTACGGGCGGGAGATCGTTCACCCGTTGATGGAGGAGATCGGCGAACTCTCCCGCGACCACAAGATCCTGGTCGCCACCGGCGGCGGCGCCCGGGTCCGGCACATCCTCGACGTCGGGATCGACCTCGGGATGCCTACGGGGGTGCTCGCGGAGCTCGCGGGTAAGATCAGCGAGCAGAACGCGACCATGATCTCGCTCCTCCTCTCGAAGTACAACGGCACCCGGATCCAGACCGGCGACCTCCTGGACCTCCCCTCGCTCATATCCCTCGGTATGCTCCCGGTCGTCCAGGGCACCCCGCCCTACGGGCTCTACGAGCACCCGCCGAAACTCGGGAGCATACCGCCGCACCGGACGGATACCGGCGCCTTCCTGATGGCGGAGGTCGTCGGCGGAAAGAACTGCATCCTCGGGAAGAATGTGGATGGGCTCTATGCGGAGAACCCGTTCGTGAACCCCGACGCCGAGTTCATCGCGGAGATCACGGCCGACGAACTCCTGGAGATGCAACTCGAGGATATGGTCCTCGAACCGATGGCGGTCGAACTCCTCCGTGACGCCGTCCACATCAGAGAGATCAAGGTGGTGAACGCCCACGTCCCCGGCAATATTGCGAAGGCCGTCAACGGGGAGCGGGTCGGCACCGTCATCCGGGCGTGACGGCCTCCCGGGTCAACCATTTTCCATTAACTCTGGAGAAGTCTTCTTTAGCGTTGCGCGCAGATCTTTACAGCACACGAGCGATTCCATGACCATCTATCTCGGCATTGACGACACCGACACCCGCGAGTCCCGGGGGACCGGACGGCTCGCCCGCACGATTGCAGCAGAACTCGCCCGGTCGTATACGGTGACGGGGGTGACCCGTCACCAGCTCTTCGTCCATCCCGCCGTGCCCTACACCTCCCACAACAGTTCGGCGGTCATCCACATCCGGGAGGAGGAGCGCGGGACCGCGGCCGCCGTCTTCGCGACGGCAAGGGAGATGATGCTCGCCGACTTCGTCGAGGGGAGCGACCCGGGGGTCTGCGCCGCCGCCGACCCCGAGATCAACGGCGACCTCTCCCGCTTCGGGTTCGCCGCGAAGACGAGCATCGTGACGCAGGATGAGGCGCGAAGGCTCGCCCGCAAGGCCGGGATCCTCCTCGAAGGGCTCGGCGGCACCGAAGACGGCGTCATCGGCGCGCTCGCCGGGGTCGGGCTTGCGGCATCGGGGAATGACGGCCGGTTCGTCCAGAAGGGGACGACACGCGACCTCCGCGGCACCCAGACGGTCGCCGCGATCCTAGCCTCCGGCGTCGACCGGGTGATGACCACCGGCGGCGCGGTGGTCGAGGAAGGTGTCGTTACTCTGCGGAAATTCCCGAAACCCGCCTGCATCGGGGGGAAGGCGATCCTCTACGTCGAGGCGGACGGCGAAGCGTATTGCGATATCGTGGTGGGATGAAGACGAATCAACAATATCACCTTAACCATGGAGGATGTAAAATCCATTAAGTATATCAAGTTCACATTAACACAAAACACATCTACTTAAATGCACGTATCACGATATATCAATCTGATCATCATGCACAGACGAATTATTTTTGCTGTTGCGGCCGTCATGGTCGCCCTCATGCTGATCTGCGGCTGTATCGGGACGACAACCGACCCGACACCCGTAGAGAAACAGCAACTCCGTATCGCCACGACGACCAGCCTCTACGACACCAAACTCCTCGACCACCTCACACCGATCTTCGAGGAGAAGTACAACGCCGAGGTGCTGATCGTCTCCGCCGGGACCGGCAAGGCGATCGAGTACGGCCAGCGGGGCGATGTGGACGTCCTGATGGTGCACGACCGTGCGCGTGAAGACGCCTTCATCGCCGACGGCTACGGCATCAACCGGCGCGTCTTCGCCTACAACTACTTCGTCCTCGTCGGGCCCGAGTCCGACCCGGCAGCGATCAAGGGCATGCAGCCCGAAGCGGCGTTCACCGCCATCCGCGAGAAGGGAATGGCCGACGAGGATGTCGTCTTCGTCTCGCGCGGCGACGCGTCGGGCACGCACTCCAAGGAGAAGGCTATCTGGAAGGGCGCCGGGTTCAACTACTCGACGGATGTGCAGGGCTCCGGCGACTGGTACCAGGAGGCCGGAACGGGCATGGGCGCGACCCTTGCGCTGACAAATGAGAAGCAGGCCTACACCCTCTCCGACATCGGCACCTACCTCGCCTACAAGGGCGACCTCGATCTCGTAGCGCTCGTTGACGAGGGCGACATCCTGCTCAACGTCTACTGCGCGATGGAGATCAACCCCGAGAAGTACCCCGACACCAACACCACCGTCGCGAAGGACTGGGTCAACTTCCTGATCTCCGATGATATCCAGAAGGAGATTGCATCCTTCGGTGTCGACCAGTACGGCCAGCCGCTCTTCTACGCCGCCCAGGACGACTGGGAGAAGATCGGCGTGACCGAGGCTGAAGTGAAGGACCCGATCGCCTGATCCGGCCCGAATTCACCCTTTTTTGTCTTCAGCTGCGTGCGGAGAGGTGGAGAGCATGTACGAGATCGTCGAGGGGTTCCTGGAGGCAATCAGGCTCATCGTCACGCTCGACCCCGATGTGATGGCCATCGCCGCGCGGAGCATCGTTATATCGCTCACCGCAACGATCATCGCCTCGCTGATCGCCGTTCCGCTCGGGGCCGCGATCAACTTCGGGACGTTCCCGGGCAGAAAGAGCCTCATCAACCTGATCCAGACGCTCTACTCCCTCCCGACGGTCATCGTCGGGCTGCTCATATTCCTGCTTATCTCCCGCGTCGGCCCGTTCGGGTTCATGCGGCTGCTCTTCACCCCGACCGCGATGATCATCGCGCAGACGGTGCTCATCCTCCCGATCATGACCGGCCTCACGATCTCCGCGCTCTCGGGGGTCGACCCGGTGATCAGGGACACCCTCCGCTCGCTCGGGGCAACCCGACTCCAGTTCCTGGTGAACATCTTGAAAGAAGCCCGGTTCGCTATCCTTGCGACCGTCGCGGTCGGGTTCGGGCGGGCGATATCGGAGGTCGGGGCGGCGATCCTCGTCGGCGGCAACATCGCGGCGTCGTCGTTTGCGAGTTCGACCCGGGTCCTGACGACCGCAATATCGCTCGAGACCTCGATGGGCAACATCTCCCAGTCCATCGCGCTCGGGCTCGTCCTGCTCGCGATCGCCCTCGGCGTGAATCTCGCCATAACCACGGTGCAGCACCGGTGATACCATGATCGAACTCAAGAACGTCTCAAAGTACTTCGGCGACACCCGGGTGCTCGACGGCGTCACCGGAAAGGTGAACCGGGGCGAGATCTTCGCCGTCATCGGCCCCTCCGGGTCGGGGAAGTCGACCCTGCTACGCCTCATCGATCTCCTCGATACCCCGACGGGAGGGGCGATCCGGGTGAACGGCACCGATATCCATGCGGAGCAAAGAAACCTCTCCATCCGCAGGATGATGGGGATGGTCTTCCAGAAACCCGCCGTCTTCAACGCGACGGTCGCGGAGAACGTCGCCGTCGGCCTCCGGTTCCGGGGCGCGAGCAAGAGCAAGATCCATACCCGTATCGAGGAGGCTCTCGATATGGTCGGTCTTGCGGGTTACGGGGAGCGCCGGGCAAGGACGCTCTCGGGCGGGGAAATGCAGCGGGTGGCGCTTGCCCGGGCGATGGTGATCGAACCGGAGATCCTCCTCCTCGACGAACCGACCGCGAACCTCGACCCGGTCTCGGTGGCGACGATCGAGGATCTGGCGGTGCGGATCAACCGCGACCTCGGGACGACGATCGTCTTCTCGACCCACGACATGTACCAGGGCCAGCGGCTCGCTCACCGGATAGGAGTGCTGATGAACGGGATGTTCGCGCAGGTGGGGACGCCGCGGGAGGTCTTCACCCTCCCGGCAAGCCGGGAGGTCGCCCGGTTCGTCGGGATCGAGAACATCGTCGAGGGCGTCGTCGTCGGGGAGAACGCTGCCGCCGTCGTCGATGCCGGCGGTGTCCGGATCCGGGCATGGTCGCCGTTCGGGGCGGGGGAGGCAGTCTCCCTCTGCATCCGATCGGAGGATATCCGGATCGCCGTGGCGGATGGGGCCGCCGCCGCCCCGGGGAGGAACGCCCTTCCCGGCACCGTGACGTCCGTCGTTCCCCGCGGCCCGTTCAGCAGGGTGACGGTCGACTGCGGGTTCGCGCTCTCGTCCATCCTCTCCTGGAAGGCGGTGGACAACCTCGGCATCCGGGGGGGGAGCCGGGTTGTGGTCTCGTTTGCGCCGGAGTCGGTTCACGTCGTCCGGCGCGAGTGAGGGGCGCCACCAGCCCTTCGGCCCCGAACGTCGAGTCTCTCCGCAGGTGCTCCGGGGAGCCCGCGAAGCGCCCTTGATCGCTTATCGCAGGGGGAGGATGGTGTCGTCCTCTTTCTCCTGACGGACATGCCCGGGTATGGTATCGCCGGACTTCACCCGGCGCTTGATATTTCGACTCCTCTTCGGAATTCCCCGAATATGTCCCGTCTTTGCAACCTCCCGATTCTCGCGGTTCAGGGAGGCGCTTCATCGTGTCACGTAAGGGGGACACTGCACTGACAGATTCTAAATTATCGGTCTCAGGGGATTGAGAAGATCCTGACAGAGTTCTAATAATCGAAGATAACAACCTATTTCAAATAGTTGATAGCAGATTCAGGTGGGATATAAGCCCCATTGAATAGTATCTCCCGGCGGAATTTTTTTAATTATGGGATATCGGTGTCGTTATTGGTGTACGAACGAAAAGAGGTTGAGATTGTGACCAATAATGCCGAAGAAGTAAGAATTCAAACGATACTAAGGGAGTTTATACCATCAATAACGAAAGCAGACGATATTGCCGCTTTATTTTCGTTGTTAGAGTATCCTGCAGAGCATATTCATGAGAGACCTCTCCGAAGGAAGAAAGAGTCTTTTGATCTCCGTAAGGAAGATGAGGAAAGGATCTCCAATATATATTCTCCGATGAGTTTCGGTGAGGATATTCCCGTCTTTCTGCTCGAAACGACCTCGCTCGCTCCATCCTTCATCCGGTCTACCACCAATACGCTCGATCACCAGTATCTTCGGTTCATGGTAATTTTTACGATAGATTATTCGGAGATTCTGTTTGTCTACCCTAAGACCGTGAAGGATGAGAAAGGAAAGCGAAAACTCAAGATCACCAAACTGATTCTTAAAAAAGAAAATCTTCATTATACAGAGATCCGGACGCTGGCTCGTCTCTCGTACCAGAAAAATGCAACCTGGCGTGCAGTATGGCGTCGATGGGGGGAAGCATTCACTGTTGAGTCCGTAACCAGGCAGTTCTTTGAGGATTATAAGCGCCTCTTTTTCCGCGTGCGTGAACGTGTATCCGATCAGGGCTTTTCCGCACAGGAATCACATGAGTTTGCCCTCCAATTGTTGAACCGGGTAATGTTCATTTATTTCATCGCGAAAAAGGGGTGGCTTAAGCAACCATGCTTCGTCAGGTGGCTCTGGGCATCGTATACGTCAGAAAACAGGTTCGGAACAGATACATTTTATCGGGATCGGCTCTCACAGGTGTTCTTTAAGGCCTTTAATAACAAGGGCAGTGAGATTACGGGGTTTTCCTGTGACGTAAGCCGTCTCCTCCTTACAGTTCCGTATCTCGATGGGGGTCTGTTTACCGAGAAAGATACTGACAGAATGGGCGCTACAGTCTCTGATGAGATGTTTAAAGAAGTTCTTACCTTCTTTGAGAAATATCATTTTACCATCCGAGAGGCCGATCCTCTCGATGAGGAAGTTGCAGTCGATCCCCGGATGATTGGGTATGTGTACGAATCTTTCGCCAATGTTGCCGAAGAAATTTATGATCGCAACGACCTGGGGATTTTCTATACATCTTGTATTGAAGTTGATTTCATGTGCCGCCGGGCACTGGTCGGATCGTTAATGAATCAACTGCCCGATCTGCCAGGAGAATCACTGTACCATTTTGTATTCGACTCTCCTGAGGATGATGAAAAGACCGGTCACATCAATGGAGATCCTGAGATCTGGTTTAGGATAGAGCGCATTCTGAATGATCTCTCTATCGTGGACCCTGCTTGCGGGTCGGGGGCATTCCTCGTCGGAATGCTCAGTGTTCTTACCGAGTTGCATCAGATTGTGCATGCCCGCACGGCATCGGCCAGGAAGTCTGTTTTCGATATCAAATATGGTATCATTCAGCGTTCCCTGTACGGTATCGATGTGATGCCGTGGGCTGTGCGGGCTGCAGGACTCAGACTGTGGCTTCACCTGATCGTTGACACCGATGAATCGATTGAAGATATAAGAAAAGATCCGTTTCTCCCAGATCTGAACCTCAAACTCCGTGTTGGCGACTCGATGGTGCAGGAGATGCGAGGGAGCTCGTTTAGTATCAGATCGGGAGGGCTCGATAAAAGCGTTCCCCAAGACCTTAAATCGATGAAATCCGTCCTTGATGACCCGGAGAAGAAGCCATTTATCTGGGATATGGATTTCGCTGAGATATTCGGCGAGAAGAACGGATTCGATATTGTAATCGGCAATCCCCCTTACGTACGGCAGGAGATGATCTCACCGCCGAACCGCATCAAAGCGGAGGTTACTCTTGAAGATCGGCGTGAGTATAAAGAGAAATTAATTCGTTCGGTGCGGACACAGTTCCCTGTCATTCAAAACATCGACCGAAAGAGTGATTTATACATTTACTTCTATTTCCACGGTCTTTCGCTACTCAACGAAAAAGGGGTTTTCTGTTTCATTACATCGAATTCCTGGCTCGATGTAGGATATGGGAAAGACCTCCAGGAGTTCCTTCTTAAATATGTTCCAATTCATGCGATCTATGATAACCCGAAACGGAGTTTCGAGCATGCGGATGTGAATACCATCATTGCGGTGTTTGGTGCTCCGGCACTTCATGAGGAGTCGTTTGAAGAGAAAATACGAACAGGAGCAGATGCACCCTGGACGAGAATTTCAAACACAGCAAAGTTCGTGATGTTCAAGAAGCCTTTTGAAGAAGTCGTTTCGGCGGAGACGATGATTGCCGTCGACAGGACTCAAGCGAGCGTGAAAGGAGGTAATTTGACCGATTTAATCGAAAATATCGTCCAGACGGATGAATGCCGCATATTTTCGATCACGCAAGAGGATCTCCTGGAGGACGGATGGGAATATCCGGAGGAATACGGCCGTGATAAAGGCCGATTCGGGAGGGGTAGGTACATCGGCAATAAATGGGGAAAGTACCTACGAGCTCCTGATATATTTTATACAATTTTAAAGAAAGGAAAAGGTAAATTCGTTAAGTTACGCGAAACCGCTCAGATTCAAAGAGGCTTTACAACCGGTGCAAACGAATTCTTTTACCTTACAGAACAAGAACTGAGCCGATGGAATATTGAAGAGGAATTTATAAAGCCCATCATCAAGAGCCCTCGAGAATTCAATTCCCTTATAATCGATCCGTCAGAACTAAAAACTAAAATATTTCTGTGCGACAGAGGAAAAAGCGAGTTAACGGGATCAAACGCTTTAAAATACATCGAATGGGGTGAATCGCGAGGCTATGACAGACGACCGAGTTGTAGAACGAGGGTGAGATGGTACTCGATAGGGGCACTAATACCCGAGTATATCACTCGATCAACATTTAACACAAATTTCTCAATATTTTACAATAAGCACCGAAATATCATCGATAAGGTGATGTATGGGATATCTCCATTGAAGGCTGAGAATAAGGAGAATCTGGGGTTAATGCTAAATTCAACGATTTTTGCATTGTTTTTAAATATATTTGGGCAGATTGGCCTGGGCGAAGGCGCATTATTTATTTCAGTTGAAGATTTCAGTAATATCCCGGTATTAATCAACCTCCCCGAAGATAGGAATAACCTGGAGAGAAGAGTTCAATCAGAACGATTAATGTCAATTTTTTCAGAATCCGGATTAACTGTTACAGGGCCTCTTCGTGAACAGATCCCGGATCCCGATGAGACCCAGAGAAGTATTGATGAAATTATATTCAAAGAACTAGGCCTGAACGAGATGGAAATTAATGAAGTGTATTGGGCTGTGTGCGAAATGGTCAAACACCGTATTGAAAAGGCGAACAGCATTTTCGATAGAAACAAACTCGATATTGCCACCGGCGGGTATTGAAGCAGTTCGATAGCGACGTATGCCGCAGGTTCCCCTCCACCGCGACGCCCAGGTCCTGGAACCCGCCTTCCTCCTTCGGCCGGCCCTCCGGGGCGGAAGCGCCGCCGTATCGGGCGACCGGACGGGGCAGGTGCTGACGAGAGACCTCACCCCCTCCCGGTCGATGCATGCCCGGCCGCCGGCAAGACCGGGGCGAACCGGCCGACCGCCCCCTGCCGGGACTCCTCCGTCGTGTTCATCCGCCCTCACCAGGGATTGGTGCCCCGGATCCCAAGGCTCCTTCTGCACGCCGTCATCCCCGATCTTAAATATACGCACAGCCCACCATTTCTACAATGGAACTGACAGTCCTCGCCAGCGGTAGCAAAGGAAACTGCACCTATCTCCGGGGGGAGCAGGGTGCGCTGCTCATCGACGCGGGGCTCTCCGCTCGCGAGACCCTTCGGCGCCTCGAAGCCGCCGGTGGGGACGCAACGCTCGTCGAGGCGATACTCGTCACGCACGAGCACATCGATCATATCAGGGGCGTCGACGTCCTGGCAAGGAGGCTCGGGGTGCCGGTCTACGCGACCGGCGGAACGCTCGACGCGTTCACCGCGAAGTGCGGGGGAACGTCCGCAGAGATCCGGCGGTGCCGGTGCGGCGAGACGTTCTCCATCGGCGACTTCTCGGTCGAGCCGTTCGCCGCCTCCCACGACGCCCGGGAGCCCTGCGGGTTCTCGGTCACCGAGGGCGACCTCCGCATCGGGTGCTGCACCGATACCGGCACCGTAACCACCTCGATGTTCGATAGCCTCGCATCCTGCGACGCCGTCCTCCTCGAGAGCAACCACTGCCCGGATATGCTTGAGAACGGCCCGTATCCCGCCTACTTGAAGAGCCGGATACGGTCGAAACGCGGGCACCTCTCGAACCCCGATGCCGCCCGCTGCCTGCAGAGGCTTGCCGACCGCATCCACATGGCGATGCTCGCCCACATGAGCGAGATCAACAACACGCCGGAAAAAGTGCTCCTCTCCGCCCTCGAAGGGCTCGGGCTCTACTCCGACCAGATCGGGGTCGCCGTTGCGCCCCAGGACCCGGGAGCGGTGCACCCGGAGTCCTACGGCTTCCGGCTCTGAGGATTCACGCCTTGTAAAAGGTGCAGACCATCCCGATCACGGTGCCGGAGCCGTCGGCGATCGGGTCGCCGGAGACACGGACGGCCTCTTTCGACCCGTCTTTTCTCACGAGACTCACGATCAGTGCGTACTCCGCCGACCGGCCCTGCTCCAGCACCTCCCGGGAGAGAAGTTCCCGGAGATCGCCGCCCGTAAAGAGCGACCAGACCGGCTTCCCGGCCAGTTCGTCCCCCGCGTAGCCGGTGAGGCGTTCGGCCGCCATATCCACGATGACGACCGTCCCGGCGGCGTCGGTCGTGATCCTCGCCTCTCCGGGCTCGTCCATCCCGGGGGAATCCAGTTCGACCGGTGAGTCCAGCCAGTTCTCCGCGGCTTTGCGCTCGGTCATCTCGATGTAGTAGAGCAATTGCTCGAGCTGCTTGTTCGTGCGCTCGAGTTCGGCGGTCCGTTCGGCGACGAGTTCCTCCAGGTGCTCGCGGTGGCGGTGCAGCTCCTCCTCCGCCAACTTGCGCTCCGTGATCTCCCTGATGATGACCATCAGGTGCAGCTCCCGGAGCGGCATGACGCGGGCCTCGTAGTGCCGGACTTCCCCGACTTTCGTGCGACTGAACTCGAGGGGTGCTGCGGGCGTATTCGTCCTGACGACCTCCTGCAACGCACCCGAAAGCGCCTCGCCCACCCCGGCGGGGAGCAGATCCTGCACCCGCCGCCCGAGGTGCACCTGGGAGATGAACGGCGTCTCCGCGAGCCTCCCTGCCCTGACTTCGAGGATCGTGCCGTCGGCGTTCAACCGGACGAAGAGATCGGGGAACGCCTCGATCACCGCGGTCAACTCGGATGTCGCCTGCCTGAGGTTCTCCTCGGCCAGGGACTGCTCGGTGACGTCCCGGACGGCGAGCAGGACATAGCCGCCCTCGACCGCCGCCCGCCGGAGCTCGATATCGCGCACCCTGCCGTCCCGGCAGACCACGCTGGCAACCAGGAGGTCCCGGGCGCCTGAGAACAGTTCCTCCCCCGGTCCCTGCACCTTCCGGCGGTACGCCGGGTTCGGGTGGGCACGCTCGAACCATTGAGCGAGCGTCGGAACATCCTCCGGAGTATACCCGGTAATCCGGGTGAACGCCGGGTTCAGGTACCGGCATCTGCCTTCGCCGTCCACCAGAACGAGGCCGTCCGGCGTCTCACGGAGGATCGAGAGGCAGGTATCCGCTCCAAGGTCCGGCGATTCGCGGGCGCCGTCCCGGGTTGTCTTGTTTCCCGTCATCGTAACCGGTCCTCCACGATATATCTGGTTATTCGGGCCTGTAAGCGCCGCTTATAGGAGATTTTGCTTTTCGAGATAGATATATGCATCGTTCTGTCTCTCCCCGTTATTTTCGAAATGGGGCGATTTAACCCATTTTCCGGAAGAACACCGGCATCCCGACACCGGTTTGAAGCAACGGGCGATCTCAGGATTCCCCACCGGGGAGGAGGCCTTTGCAGCGCGACAACCATTCTCCGTCACTCCCTGATCTTCAGGATCTGCATGCAGTACTGATCCACGGACATAAAGAACGCAGATCTCGCGCGTTTCGCCCGTTCATCGTCCCCTTCGATGAAGTCGCGGAGGATGTACTCCAGCGACGTGATGTAGTAATCTCGCCCGGGCGAGGCCTTCTTTGCCTCCTCGAAGCAGACGTAACTCTCCGTTTTGTGGTTCCTCATGACCTCGAAGGCAGTATCGAGCATCAAGAGCGGGAACCGGGGAAACTCTTTTAAGATCGCCAGTTTCCGGAACGTCGCATAGGATCTCGGCTGGGCTCCGAGAATCGCGAGTTTCATCCCGTAGTAGAGCGGTTCGGGGTCGTTCGGGAACTGCTGCATCATCTGCTTGACGACAGCGGCGGCACCGCTCCCGTTGCGCAACTCCACGCGGGTGTTGAACGCCTCCGCGAGGAAGAACCGATCGTCCGAGAACCGCTCCGTTGCATGAGCAAGGAGATGGTTCCGGCGCTCGATATCGCCATCGTCCTTCGTTTTGGTGATGCCCATGCGGTAGAACTCCGGTTCGCTCGGGAACCAGGTGAACGCCAGATCCAGCATGAACCAGAAGATCGTGTTCAGCCGGTTATCCCTGCGACTGAAGAGCGCGAGACGGTTGAGCGGGGCGCGGACACGGGAGACGTTCAGCATCTCCTCGCGGGCGTGCAGTTCCAGGTCGTCGGGGCGAAGTCTCGACTTCTGGTTCTTCGCGAGGGAGAGAGCGTAGTAGCAGTAGGCGACCGCAGCGTTGGTGCGACCGTCGTAACTCCTGTGGGGCATAAGGTACTCGATCGCCTGGTAGTAGTTGCCGGAGTCGATCAACTTCAGGGCCACAATCACGTCGAGCGTTGCCCGCCCCTTGCGGCGCCGCTTGTTTCCCATAGCGTGCCGCAGGAATTTCTCGAGAAACTCCGTCGTCGGGGCCTCGCGCGTGACGTTGAGGAGGGTAAAAGCGGTCGCATCGATGAAGTCGTCGTAGGTCCTGTCGTCGAGATCGGGAAACGTCTTGTCGAGCGTGGCGGCAACGTGACCGAAGAAGACCGGGAGGTTCCCCTCGACCAGTCCGGTGTTCTTTGCGATGTAATCGTCCATGGTAGCCCGGAGCTGCTCGAGCCGCCGGTTCCGGAGCGCCTCGGGCTGCCACGCTTCTTCCATACCGTACTGGTTGAGAGTTGAAGAGATATTTGTTGTTATATGTCCTTCAGGTCTCTCCCGCCGGGAGAGAGCGTTAAATCCAGTATATGGCGCGTAAAATGGAGATTTCGTGCAACAAGGTTTTCAGGGATGGAAGGCGGCACCGGGTCTCGCCGCCGGGACCCTGATCTCCTGCCGGCAAACGAGCAGGGTAAACGAATCGGATTTCGTATCCGGCGCCGGTCTTCATAACGTTTATCCCGACAGACCCCATATCCTCCGGGAGGCAGGTGTGGTCGCGTGGGCTACATTGACGAACTAAAACGGGTCGGGAGGGACGCGAATCCCTTCTTCAAACTGATGGGGATAGATGTAGACGAATACGGCGACGGGCGGGCGCGCCTCAGCATGGAGGTCCGGCCGGATATGCTGAACGGCGCCGGGTGGCTCCAGGGCGGGATCTACGTGGCGCTCGCCGACGAGGCGATTGCGCTTGCGCTGTATACGCTTCTCTCAGAAAATGAGAGGATCGCCACGATCGACGAGCATACCAGTTTCATGAAGGGCGTCAGCACGGGGGCGATCGTCGCCACCGGGCGGGTCGTCCGCAAAGGCCGCCGGGTGGCGTTTGCAGACGGGGAGGTCAGGAGCGCGGCGGACGATACCCTCCTTACCCGGACGTCGACATCGTTCGCGGTCATCGAGGGGTAGCGCCGGGACGCCCCCCCGGGGAAGCCCTCTTTGCGCCGACGGGGATTCCCCGGGACTGCCGGAACAATACATTCTCAATACCCGGGATCACATACATAAGATAGAGCATTCGGCACAACCGGAGGGGAACGAGAGTTTGAAGTATATCGTTGTAACCGGCGGCGTCATGAGCGGGCTCGGGAAAGGCATCACCACCGCATCCATCGGCCGCCTCTTGAAAAACCGCGGCTACCTGGTAACGGCGGTGAAGATCGACCCGTACCTGAACATCGACGCCGGCACCATGAACCCCGCCCAGCACGGTGAAGTCTTCGTCCTCTCCGACGGCGGGGAAGTCGACCTCGACTTAGGCAACTACGAGCGGTTCCTGGACATCAACCTCAAGTCGATCCACAACATCACGACGGGCAAGGTCTACCGGAACGTCATCGAGAAAGAGCGGCGCGGGGACTTCCTCGGGGCGACTGTCCAGATCATCCCCCACATCACCGACGAGATCAAGCACTGCATCAGCTGCGCGGCCGAGGAAGCGGTCAACGGCGGCAAGGTTGCCGACATCTGCATGGTTGAGGTCGGCGGCACGGTGGGCGACATCGAGAGCATGCCGTTCCTTGAGGCCGTACGGCAGATGCACGGCGAACTCGCGCCGGAAGAGATGATCCTGGTTCACGTCACCCTGGTCCCGATGGACACGATGGGGGACTTCAAGACCAAACCCACGCAGCACTCGGTGAAGGCGCTCCGCGAACTCGGGCTGCAGCCCGACATCATCGTCGCGAGAAGCAGCGACGTGATCGGGCCGCAGACGAAGAAGAAGATATCCACCTTCACCGACGTCCCGGTAAAAGCCGTCGTCTCCGCAAAGGACGCACCGGACATCTACCAGATCCCGATGGAGCTGGAGAAAGAAGGGCTCGCGGACGTCGTCTGCAATTACCTCTCCCTCAATAACCGGGAACCGGATCCCGCGTGGTACCGGGTCGTCTCGCAGGAGTACACGAACCGGGTGACGGTCGCCATCGTCAGCAAGTACGGGATCGAGGACGTCTACATGTCCATCAAGGAGTCGCTCAAGCACGCCGGAAGAGCGCTCTCCACCGAGGTGAAGATCCGCTGGCTGGACGCGGAGACGTTCGAGATCCGCGATCTCGCCGATGTCGACGGCATCCTGATCCCGGGCGGGTTCGGGAAGCGCGGCATTGAGGGGAAGATCCGGGCGATCCGGTACGCCCGCGAGAACAAAAAGCCCTATCTCGGCCTCTGCCTCGGGTTCCAGCTCTCGGTGATCGAGTACGCGCGGCACGTCCTCGGCATCGAGGACGCCACGAGCGAAGAGATGGGTGAGGGGGCGCACGTCATCGCCATCCTGCCCGAGCAGGAGGGCGTCAGCGAACTCGGGGGCACGATGCGTCTCGGGAACTGCGACGTCGTCCTGAAAGAGGGGACGAGAGTGGCCGGTCTCTACGGCAGAACGGCAATCGTGGAGCGGCACCGCCACCGCTACGAGGTGAACCCGGAGTTCATCGCCGACCTCGAAGGCGCCGGGCTCGTCTTCTCGGGCTCCTGCGGGCCGCGGATGGAGGTCTGCGAGATCCCGGAGCACCCATTCTATCTCGCGACGCAGTTCCACCCTGAGTTCAGATCGAGCCCGACAAAACCCTCCCCGCCCTACATCGGCTTTGTAGAGGCATGCAAGAAGAATAAATCATCAGAGATCAGGTGAGACAGCAGAATGGTAAACGTCGAGAAGTTTATCGACCGGGCAGTCAGAGAGATATGCGATGCTGCCGGCGAGGATAAGGTCGTGATGGCGCTCTCCGGCGGCGTGGACTCGTCGGTCTGCGCGGCGCTCGCGACCCGCGCGATAGGCGACCGCCTTGTCCCGATATACGTGGATACCGGCCTCATGCGGAAGGGGGAGACCGATCGCATCCGGTCGCTCTTTGCCGACGCGAACCTCCGTGTCGTGGATGCCGCGGACGAGTTCTTCGAGGCTCTCGCGGGCATCGTCGATCCCGAGGAGAAGCGCAAGGCCATCGGTGAGAAGTTCGTCCGGATCTTCGAGCGGGAAGCGAAGCGGACCGGCGCGACGATGCTCCTGCAGGGGACGATCTACCCCGACCGCATCGAGAGCGAAGGGGGCATCAAGAGCCACCACAACGTCGGCGGCATGCCCCTCGATATCGAGTTCAAAGGCGTCATCGAGCCGCTTGCCGACCTCTACAAGGACGAGGTCCGCGAGGTCGCCGGCGGGCTCGGGCTCCCGGCGGAGATCCAGCACCGGATGCCCTTCCCGGGCCCGGGGCTCGCCGTCCGGGTGCTCGGAGAGGTGACGAAGGAGAAGGTCGCGATCGCCCGGGAGGCGAACGCCATCGTCGAGGAGTGCCTGGTGGAGGAGTTCCGGCCCTGGCAATGTTTCGCGGCACTGATCGGGCTCGGGACCGGGGTCAAGGGAGACGTCCGGCTCCACGGCTGGATCGTCGCCGTCCGGGCTGTTCAGTCGCGGGACGGGATGACCGCCGACCCGCTGCTCCTGCCCTACGAGACGCTGTCGCGGATGGCGACCCGGATCACCGCCGAGATCCCCGGGGTCTCCCGGGTCGTCTACGACGTCACCCCGAAACCCCCCGCGACGATCGAGTATGAGTGATATCATGGCAGAAGACTCACGCGTGCTTGACGCACGCTACTACATGCCCGCGTTCAGCCGGGCGATGAAGATCGTCCGCGGCGCGGGGTCGCGCGTCTGGGACGACCAGGGACGGGAGTATATCGACTGCGTGGCGGGTATTGCGGTCTGCAGCACCGGCCACTGCCACCCGAAGGTCGTCGAGGCGATCTGCAATCAGGCTCACGAACTGATCCACTGCTCGAACCTCTACTACATCCCGAACCAGGCGGAACTCGCGGAGAGACTCGTCGGGATCTCGGGGCTCTCGAAGGCGTTCTTCTCGAACTCCGGCGCGGAGGCGAACGACGGCGCGATAAAACTCGCCCGCGTCCGGACGGGGAGGAAGAAGTTCGCCGCATTCAACCACGGGTTCCACGGCCGGACCTGCGGATCACTCGCCGTCACCCACAAGCCCGCCATCAGGGAACCGTTCGAGCCGCTCTCGGTTCCCTGCACCTTCGTCGACTACGGCGACCTCGACGCCCTTGCGGGTGCGGTCGATAAGGATACCGCCGGGGTCTTCGTCGAGCCGATCCAGGGCGAGGCCGGGGTGCTGATCCCGCCCGACGAGTTCCTCCGGGGTATCCGGGAGATCTGCGACGATACCGGCGCGCTGATGATCGTCGACGAGGTGCAGACCGGGATGGGCCGGACCGGGAAATGGTTCGCCTTCCAGCACTCGGGCGTCACCCCCGACATCGTCACGACCGCAAAGGGGCTCGCGAGCGGGTTCCCCATCGGTGCGCTCGTCGCCCGCGAGGAACTCGAGTTCAAGAAGGGCGAACACGGGAGTACGTTTGCCGGAGGCCCGCTCGCCTGCGCGGCGGCGCTCGCGACGATCGGCGTCATCGAGGAGATCCTCCCCGATGTGACCCGGAAGGGCGAGCGGTTCATGAAGGGCCTTGCCCGCCACAACCCCCGGGGCCGCGGCCTGATCGTCGGCATATCGGTCGGCGACCGGTGCCCGGAGGTGCAGCAGACCTGCGCCGCGAACGGGGTGCTTGTCAACTGCGCTGCCGACGGGAACCTCCGGCTGATCCCGCCGCTCGTGATCACGGACGAGGAGATCGACGCAGCCGTCGGTGTCATCGATGCAGCGCTTGATTAGAGCGTGCTATGCGGGTGCGGGCGGCTACTCCTACGCGAAGAAGGCCGGGGACGTCGCGCGGGAGCACGGCTTCGACCGGGTGGCCCGCCTCGCGAGCAACGAGAACCCCCGGCCGCCGTCGCCCGCCGCGATCGAGGCGGCGGCAGCCGCTCTGCGGGAGACGAACCGCTACCCGGACGAGCGGGCATCCGCACTCGTCGAAGCCCTCCGCCGCTACCACGGCGACTACCGGTTCGTGACCGGCGCGGGGATGGACGGCGTCATCGAGACAGTGATCCGGACGGTCGTCGAGCCCGGCGAGAAAGTGGCCGTCTCGACCCCGACCTTCTCCTTCTACGGGATCGCGGCCGCGGCGCAGGGCGCACGGGTCGTGAACGTCCCCCGGAGTGTGGACTTCTCGGTCGACCCTGCAGCGTTTATTGAAGCCTCGCGGGGCGCAAAACTCGCCTTCCTCTGCACCCCGAACAACCCCACGGGGAACTCGGTTCCGCCGGAGGATGTCGAGGCGATCCTCGAAGGAATGGACGGGCTGCTCTTCCTCGACAACGCCTACGTCGATTTTGCGGATATCGACTACCGGCCGCTGATGCGCCGTTACGAGAACCTGGTCATCGGGCGGACGATGTCGAAGATATTCGCTCTCGCCGGGCTCCGGGTCGGCTACGCATTCGTGCCCGCGTGGCTTGAGCCGTTCTACCAGAGGGCCGCAACCCCGTTCGCGCTGAACTCGGTCTCGATGGCCGCGGCCGCAGGGGCGCTCGGCGACACCGACCGGGTGAGGGAGACCCTTGAACACGTGCGGGAGTGGCGGCGGCGGTTCATCGAAGAGGTGCCGTTCAGGGTATACCCCTCGGACGCGAACTTCGTCATGATCGACGTCGCGCCCCGAACAGGGGATGATACAACGGAACGCCTCGCGGCGAAGGGCGTCCTCGTCCGGTCCTGCACCAGTTTCCCGGGGCTCGGAGACCACTACATCAGGGTCTGCATCGGCGAAGACTGGGAGAACATCCGATTCCTCGGGGCGATGACAGAGATATGATGACGGGCATCACCGGCACGCCGGGAACCGGGAAGACGTCTGTTGCGGCCGAACTCGAACGGCGAGGGCACACCGTCGTCCGGCTGACGGATACGGTGCGCCCCTATGTCATCGAAGAGGACCGTGACCGCCAGACGCTGGTGGTGGACGTCGACCGGTGGGTGGAGGAGTTCGAGCCCGTCGACGGGATCGTCGAAGGCCACCTCGCCCACCTCCTCCCCTGCGACCGGGTGGTGGTGCTCCGGTGCCGCCCGGACGTCCTGCGCCGGCGCCTCGCCCCGAGGAACTACCCGGAGGAGAAGATCGCGGAGAACGTCGAGGCGGAGGCACTCGACGTCATCCTGATCGAGACGCTCGATGAGCACCCGGGCGAGCACGTCCTCGAGGTGGACTCGACCGATCTCTCCGCCGGCGACTGCGCCGACCGGATCGAGCGGTTCATCCAGGGCGTTCTCCCGCCGTCCTACGGCTCCATCGACTGGACGGATTACCTGGAGGTCGGGCGATGACGCTCGACCAGTTCCGGCCGCACGTGCAGGGGATCATGCAGCCCGCGGTGGACCTCATCCGAAAGATCGGGGTCACCCCGAACGCGTTGACGATTGCGTCGTTCCTCGTCTCGGCGCTTGCGGGTATCGCGTTCTATGCCGGGGGAGTCGTCCTCGGAACCATCATGGTCGCGTTCAACGCCGTTTTCGACGCGCTCGACGGGGCGCTCGCCCGGGATATGGGGATCGCGGGGCTTCGCGGAGACTTTCTCGACCACGTCATCGACCGCTACGCCGATATCTTCATCATCACCGGGATATTTGCGGGCGGGGCCGCGCCCTGGCAGATAGGGGTCTTCGCGCTGACGGGTGTCCTGATGTCATCCTACCTCGGCACCCAGGCGCAGGCCGTCGGGGTGGGCAGGGTCTACGGCGGGATCCTCGGCCGGGCGGATCGCCTCGTGCTGATCATCATCGCAGGTGCCCTCACGGTGCTGATACCCGGCGATATCTACGGCCTGAACTACCTCGGGTGGCTCCTCGTCATATTCGGCTTCCTCGGACACTACACCGCGTTCCAGCGGTTTGCCCACGTCTGGCGGCAGATAGAAAAGCAGTAAGCGATCGCCTCACCTATTTTCACGCCCCCATGCGAGACCGCGCCGTCGCTCTCCGGGGGGTGCATCTCTGCACGGGAGCCTGCCGTTGCATCCGGTGATCCGGCTGAGAGCGTCCCCTACGGGTTGAGGACGTAGATCCCGTAGTTGAGGTAGGCCGCGAAACTCACCCAGAGGAAGTACGGGACGAGCAGAATCGCCGCGGGCACCGAGACCCGGTCGAAGGCGACTATCATCATGAGGATCGCAATCCAGAGGAACAGGATCACGATGAACGCGAAGAAGGGCGCCTGCATCCCGAAGAAGACGAACGACCAGAGAACGTTCAAGACCAGTTGCACGCCGAAGATCGCCGTCGCAACGTGCGCGTTCTTATGCCCCCACCCCTTGCTCCAGACGAGGTAGAGCGCGATGCCCATGAGGATGTAGAGCACCGTCCAGACGGGGCCGAAGACCCACGCCGGGGGACTGAACCCGGGCATTGTAAGGCCGGCATACCAGGTGGGGATCGCCGGCATCGTGAAGAACGAGCCGATCCACCCGGCTGCGAGACTGATCCCTATCGCCACGATGAACTGAACGATTCGGACGTAGGTTGGTGTCACGCTGGGGAATAATGCTTTCCGCGCCCTTAATCCTTTTGATCCGGGTAGCGGTCGTCAGCCCGGGCCCTGACGGAAAGCCGACGATGCACAGTTTTCAGCACGGAATGTTACTCGCACTCCTCGCCGTCCGGGTAATCGTTGTCACCGGCAGGGAGAACCTCACGGAGGGTGAACCGGAACGCCGTACCGAGATCCGGCCGCCCTTCCACCCGGTCCTCCACCCGGATGGTGCCGCCGTACCTCTCCACCAGCGTCCGGACGATGAAGAGGCCGAGGCCGTCGCCGTATCCCCCGACCCACCCCCGCTCAAACCGGGAAAAGATCGACTCCTTCATGGGATCGGGTATGCCCGGCCCGGTATCCTCGACCGAGACCAGCACGCTCTCGCCGTCGTAGTCCTCCACCCGGATGGCGATCCGGACGTCCCCGCCGCCGAACTTGACGGCGTTCCGGATGAGGTTCGTGAAGACCTCACAGAGCAGGTCGTCCGCCCAGACCCGGGTGAGGGGGCCCTCCGCAATCTCGATCGCGACGTCCGGGAAGGCGGCGACCTCCTCCCTGATGACGGCGGCGAGGTCGACCGGCCCGACGTCGGGCGAGTCGTGGTGGATGCGGCGGATCGTGGTGACGTTGCCGAGGATCTCCGCGCTCCGGTGAATGCTGCTCCGGATCTTCCTCGCGTAGAGCGCGGCCTCCCCTTCCAGCATCTCGAGGAGGAGGTCGGTGTAGAGGTTCGAGACGTTCTCGGCGTTCTTGATATCGTGCGTCATGATGTCGAGGTAGAGGTTCGCCTCCCGGTTGGCCGCCTCGAGTTTCTTGTGCAGCATCCCTTTCAGGATCCCCGACCCGATCTCCTGGCCTATCGTCTCGAGGAGCGTCCGCTCGTCGCGGGAGAAGGACGTCTTCGTCCGGCTGCCGGCGTATACCGCGCCGACGACGACCGATTCCGCGACGAGGGGGATGCAGGCGAGCGCGGAGACCTCGAGTTCCCGGAGTATGCCCGCCTCGATGGAGTTCAAGTCCGCCTGCTGCTCGATGTAGCGGGGCTGGCCGGCGATGAAGATGAAGTTGAACGGCCAGTGGTGAACCTTGATCAGGCGGTGCCGGGCCAGCGCCTTCGCGGGGAGTCCGTTCTGGTGCTGCAGCAGCGCTCGTTTCCGCTCGGAGTCGAGCATGTAGACGATGCCGACGTCGAATCTCATCAGTTCGAGCGTCTTCTCGAGCGACTCCTCCAGGAGCCCGGCAAGAGAGAGGGAGGCGGCCGTGACGCCGATGACCTGATTGAGCATCGTGAGGTGCTCGTTCCGGATCCGGAGCTCCTCTTCGGCGCGCTTGCGCTCGGTGATATCCATGATACCGGCGATCGAGCCCCGGAACCTGCCGGTCTCGTCGGTGACCGGCGACGTGACCACGAGCGCGTGGACGTGTCCGCCGTCGCAGTGGAGGAGGTCCAGTTCGAACTCCTGCCGTTCGTCGGTCGCCCGGCAGAACGGATTCGTTGGAGCGGAACCCTTCCGGCCGGGAGCGTCGAAGAACCAGGCGACCGGCGAGCCGACCAGACGTTCCGCGGGGCAGCCGAGGATCTCCTCCATCGCCGGGTTCGCGAAGGTGATGAGGCCGGTCTCGTCGACGGCGATGACGCCCTCGTTGAGGTTCTCGACGAGCCTCCGGTACATCGCCTCAGAGTGCCGGAGCGCGGCCTCCACCCTTGTACGCTCGAGCGCGTACCGGATCGCCCGACAGAGCAGTTCCGCGTCGGCCTTCTCCTTGACCAGGTAATCCTGCGCGCCGTTCTGCATCGCGTGGAGCGCGGCGGGGTCTTCTCCCGCCGCGGTGAGCACGATGACCGGGACGTCGGGGGCCGTCCGGCGCAGGCGGTCGAAGACCGCCGCCCCCTGCCCGCCCGTGAGATCGAGGTCGAGGAGCACGACGTCGATTCCGCCCCCCGATACCGCGGTAAACCCGTTCTCGGGGCGCTCGCGGTGGATCAACTCAACGTCGCGCCCGCACTCGCACAGCATCTCCCCGAGATCGCCGGGACTCTTCCCGATCAACAGCACGCGTAAGGGTTCGCTCATGGTCTCACTTGCATCCAGGGCCGGTACCCGCCCGTATCGGTGTAGATTCAGGTGTCCCGGCCGCAGGACGGCTCGCCGCGGGCATAGCCGCACGCAGCCGGGTTCTCATTACTGTAATACAGTTCTCCGGGGATTTATATCTCGTTCTTTGAGCGCAGGCGGGGCACCGGGAGGGGGCTCCGGGGACAGCTGCATCGTGCGCGGCAGCAGTTCCCGGCGCTCTCTGGCGGCTACGATCGGTGCGGTGAGGGACGAAAAAACGTTCATCCTCTCTCGATCCAGACCCGGCGTGAAGCAGGGATTGCACGCCCGGCATAACCGACAATCTTGAACTATTGAAAGGAGATATGGCCAGATCTCCAGTAACGAAACCGAATGCTTATAGATTCTTCTGTACTCTTAATAGCATATGGGGAAACCTCCTAACAGCATTCCGTTGATAACATTGTGCCTGATCGCTGCAACCCTGCTGCTGATCGGCACCGCAAGCGCCGCCGCACCGGAAGCGGCGTTCAGCGGCACTCCGACCACCGGGGCCGCACCACTCGCTGTACAGTTCACCGACCAGTCGAACAGCAGCCCGACCGGGTGGGCGTGGTTCTTCGGCGACGAAACGTATACCGGAAGCTGGACAGAGCAGAATGCGAGTTCCGGGTGGATGGGCAGAAACTGGCACAGCAGCGTTGTGCTGCCGGACGGCAGCATCCTCGTGATGGGTGGAGCAGCGGGTTTCAGTGGATACCAGAACGACACCTGGCGGTCAGAAGATAACGGCGCAACGTGGACACCGATGAACATGAGTTCTGGATGGTCGAGAAGAGGAGACCACAGCAGCGTCGCGCTGCCGGACGGCAGCGTTCTCGTGATGGGGGGAGCGGACCTCACCGGATGTATGAATGACACGTGGCGGTCGACCGACGGCGGAGCCACATGGACACCGATGAACATGAGTTCGGGGTGGACGGCACGAGCCGGTTCCACGGCGGTCACGCTACCCGACGGAAGCATCATACTCATGGGCGGTTGTGATGCCGACTACACTCCTCTGGACGACACCTGGCGGTCGGACGACAACGGCACAACCTGGACGAATATCACGCCGCCGGACGGCAACCCATGGACAGCAAGAGCCTAGCACGCCAGCGTTGCGATGCCGGACGGCAGTATCCTCCTGATGGGCGGCGATGACGGCAGTAACAGGATGAATGATGTTTGGTGGTCGGATGATAGCGGCGGGACATGGGCGCAGTTACCCGATGCCGGGTGGGCGGGAAGAGCCTACCACACCAGTGTCGTGATGCCGGACGGCGGTATCCTCGTGATGGGCGGTACGGGTACAACTGGCTCCAGGAACGACATGTGGCGGTCGGATGATGGCGGCTGGACGTGGATACAGTTACCCGATGCCGGGTGGCTGAACCGGCAGAACCCCACGGCGGTCACGCTGCCGGACGGGAGCGCCATAGTCATGGGCGGCTGGCTCGGCAGCGTCTATTATTCAAACGACACCTGGCGGTTCCAACCCGCAGGCTCGACGGAGCAGAACCCAACACACATCTATACGACCCCGGGAACCTACACGGTAACGCTGCAGGCGTCCAACGCCGCTGGTTATGACAGCACGCGAATAACCAATTACATCACGGTCACAGCCCCGGCCAGCAGGCCATCATCCGGTGGCGGCGGCTCGACGGGCGGGCCGGACGGATATAACGTGGGCGGGGACTCCGCCGTGAGCAAGGTCACCGTCACCGGAACCGGGCTCAAGACGTTCATCGTCACCGGCTGGAAACAGTCCTCCCCGGGAACCGGGATCCCCCCGGCGCCGGGAACCCCGTACCAGTACGTCGACCTGGTGCCGGCCCGGTTCGAGACGATCACCGGCGCGAACATCACCTTCTCTGCCCCGGCCGCGTGGCTCGAGGAGCACGGGTTCACCCCCGAAGAGATCGTGATGTACCACTACAACGGCACGGCGTGGGAGGCGCTCCCGACGACGGTCAAGGATATCACCGGGTCGACGGTCACCTTCACGGCGACGACCCCCGGGTTCTCCCTCTTCGCGATCAGCGGGGTCGAGCGACCCGAGGAGGCCGTAACGACCCCGACAGCGACAACGCCGCCGGCGACGGCAGAGCCCACCGCGACAGAGACCACAGCCGCGCCGCCGGCCGGCGAGCCGGCGCCTGAATTTCCGCTCGGAACGGTCGCCCTTGTCGGAGGGGCGATCCTGGTGCTCGCCGCCGGAGGCTATCTGGTCCGCCGCTGGTGGATCAGGAGGCAGAACCCGGCGCTCTTCCGGGACTACGACTGACTCCGCGATCGATGAACCGGGGCAGATTGCCCCCATATTTTTGTAAGGGGATTCCCGGAAGTCCCTATCAATAGACTCTTTTAAGGGAAAAACCGGATTTGTTGAAATCCTTCCCCGGAGGACGAATCACCTCCTAACCATACATCACCCCTGCATAGTTGCCTCACGCGAAGTCGCGAAGCCGCGAACTCCGGCATCTAGTTTGTGGCGACCCTTCGCGTTCTTCGCGGCTTCGCGTGCGCCGTGGGGATACAGCCTCACCCCGGGTGTGATGGTTTGTGAGTGCGACCGCCGTCCTGGCAGGAGCTCGAGCACTATCAGGCGCGAAGATGCCATTAGCCTTATGGGTTCCGCGCAAAGAAACGGTTCGACTGAACGGCCGGGACAAACACAACGGGTTCTAAAAAAGGGTTACTTCTTCCTCGCCCGCAGCCGCGCGAGCTCCTCGCCGCCCGGGACCTTCACCACGAACGTCCCGTGACAGGGCTTGGTGTAGGGGAAGATGAGGCGATCGCCGTCGACGCCGACATACAGCGGCGGCACACCGATGATGTGGACATCGAAGATCTTGTAGCCCGGCTCGACCTCGTGGTACTCCCGGACGTTCTTCTTGATGTACTCCCGCGCCTCCCTGAACGTCGTCTGCGAGAGAAGGATCTCGGGTTTCATCGCTTCGAGACAGCCGCCCACTGCATCACCTCCTCGAGTCTCCGCTTCAGCGGCATGGGGTTATGGACGGCCTTCGCCGCCACGATCTCGCAGGGGAACTCGATCTCCTCCGCGAGTTCTTCCGCGTGCTCCCCGAAGATGAGCGCGTAGACCCGCGCCTTCGATATGTAGGCCATCGTTCCGGCATACGCAATCCCGGAATCGTTATGGATGAAGACGAAGCAGAGGTCGAAGTCCCGCTTCTTCTCCATGATTGCGTCGATCGCGTCGTCGAGATCGGCCATCTCGTCGAGGTAGTACCGGCCCGGATCGGCCGTCTCCATCAGTCTTCGCGCCGCCGTCGTCCCGGCGATCACCGGCCGGATGCCGTGTTCCTTCAAGCCGTATGCCAGGTAGAGCGCCATGCTCGTCTGGACCGGGACCTGCGGGCACCCGAGCAGGAGCAGTGCGGTTTTTCCGTCGTTCTCTGTCATTTCTTGGTCTTCTCCAGTTCTTCGAGGACTTCAGGCACCCGCTCGGGGTGCGTGTAGATGGTGAACCGCTCTCCCCGCGAGAAGCCGACCAGAGTGAG
The DNA here is from genome assembly GCF_019669965.1 of Methanoculleus chikugoensis. Classification (NCBI taxonomy): domain Archaea; kingdom Methanobacteriati; phylum Methanobacteriota; class Methanomicrobia; order Methanomicrobiales; family Methanomicrobiaceae; genus Methanoculleus; species Methanoculleus chikugoensis. The sequence goes on from NZ_AP019781.1 coordinate 2,245,379, forward strand.
CCCTGCCCGCTCCGCCGTGAGGATGCCGCGGTCGGTCGAGGCCGCGCGGGAGACGACGATCGGGATGCCCGCGTTTGCCGCCTTCGCCACCATCCCCGCCGGCTGCCGGCCCGTGCACCCGAGGACACAGGTCGACCGGTCGAGTCCACGGAGGGCTGCGTGGCCCACGACCTTGTCGACGGTGTTGTGCCTCCCGACGTCGCACGCCCGGGTGACGAGTTCCCCGTCGCAGAAGAGCACCGAACAGTGGACGCCGCCGGTTCTCCGCCAGGTATCGGACTCGATCGACGCCGTGACCGCACGGATGCCGTCCGCCGTGACGGTGATCGGCGACTCGACCGATCTCGGCTCGCCGAGCACCCGGTAGCCGCCGGACGACTCCACCTCAAGCCGGACGTCCTTTCTCACCGGGGCGGTGATGTAGACGTCCTTCTCCGAGACCTCCACCGACTCGACCGTCTCCGCCAGCCCCTCGCAGACGACGAACCCCGCCCCGAGATCGTTCAGCCGATCGGGACTCGCCACGAGCGCCGTGAGATACTCGCCGTTCAGGAAGAGCCGGATATGATCCTCGACGATGATGTCGTCGTGGACTTCGCGCGCACCGTCGCCCGTCACCTGGATGCCGGCGCGGCAGACGATCTCCATCAGGCCGTCTCCTCCCGCATCCAGTCGAGGTACGGGGTGTAGCCGCCGACGATGGGCATGGCGATGATCTCGGGGGTGTCGTAACTATGGAGTTCCCTGATCCGCTCGATGAGCGGATCGAGCAGGCGGCGTTGCGTCTTCACGACAAGGAGCCGCTCGGCCTCGCTCTGGACCGCGCCCTCCCACCGGAAGCAGGACTGCACGTCGGCAACGTTCACGCATGCAGCGAGGCGTGCGTCGACAAGCGCTCGTGCGAGGTCTTCTGCCTCCCCGGCGGGGGCGGTGCAGAAGACCACGACAAATTCCGGGAGAACCATGATTTACCTTCGTAGCGCCCGTATTTAATCGTTCCCGGGGCAGGAACCGCAGCCGCCCACCCCGCCGCACTCACAGGACCCCCGCTCCTGCGGCTCGAGCCCCCGGCGGACGCGGTAATCGGCTATCGCGGCCCGGATGGCGTCGCGGGCGAGGAGCGAGCAGTGCACCTTCGGTTCCGGGAGGCCGCCGAGGGCGTCCACCACATCGGCGTCCGAGAGGTTCCATGCCTCGGCGAGGGTCATCCCCAGGATCATCCGGGTGGCCATCGAGCTCGAGGCGATCGCCGCTGCGCACCCGAAGGTCCGGAACCGGGCGTCGGCGATCCGGTCGCCCTCGACCTTGAGGTAGATCTTCATGGTATCCCCGCAGGTCGGGCTCCCCGCCTCGCCGACACCGTCGGCATCGGTCAGTTCACCCACGTTCTGGGGGTTCGTGAACTCTTCGATCACTTTTTCGGTATACATCATTCGGCCTCCGGCACCCGGGGCGAGGGCGGCGTCAACGGCGATATCTCTCGCAGCCGCCCGATCACCTCCGGCAGCACTTCGAGGATGTAGTCGACGTCGTCTTCCGTGTTCGCATCGCCGAGAGTGAGCCGGAGCGAGCCGTGCGCCTCCTCGTGGGGGAGCCCGATCGCGAGCAGGACGTGCGAGGGTTCAAGCGACCCCGAGGAGCAGGCGCTCCCCGTGGATGCGCAGATCCCGCGGGCGTCGAGCAGCAGCAGGATCGACTCCCCCTCGACGTAGCGGAAACTGAAGTTCGCGTTGTTCGCGAGCCGCTCGACCGGGTGGCCGTTCAGCCGCGAGTCCGGGATCGCATCGAGGATGCCGCGGATAAGCCTATCCCGCATCGCGGCGATGCGGCGGTTGTGCCCCGCGATATCGGCGGTCGCGAGTTCGATCGCCCGCCCGAGCCCGACGATGCCGGGGACGTTCTCGGTCCCGGCACGCCGTCGCCGTTCCTGCCCGCCGCCGTGGATCAGGGTCTCGACCCGGGTCCCCCGCCGGATATAGAGCGCTCCCGTCCCCTTCGGGCCGTAGAACTTGTGCCCGGAGAGGGAGAGGAGATCGATATTCATCGCATCGACGTCGATCGGCACCGCCCCGATCGCCTGGACGGCGTCGGTGTGGAAGAGAACGCCGTGGTCGTGCGCGACGCGGCCGATCTCGGCGACCGGCTGGACTGTCCCGATCTCGTTGTTCGCCATCATCACCGAGACGAGGATCGTCCGATCGGTGATCGCCGCTTCGACCGCCTCCGGGTCGACCCGCCCGAACCCGTCGACGGGGAGGTAGGTGACCGAGAACCCCTGCTTCTCCAGCCACTCGCAGGTGTGGAGGACGGCGTGGTGCTCGATCGCGGAGGTGACGATATGGTTGCCGCGCGCCCGATTCGCAAGAGCGACCCCCTTGATCGCCCAGTTGTCGGCCTCCGTGCCCCCGGCGGTGAAGAAGATCTCCTCAGGGCCCGCGCCGATCGCCGCCGCAACCTGCCCCCGCGCTGCCTCCACGCCGTTCCGGGGCTCGCCGGCAAACCGGTAGAGGGATGAGGGGTTGCCGAAGTGCTCCGAGAAGTACGGGGCCATCGCCGCGAGGACCTCGGGCTTCATGAATGTCGTCGCCGCGTGATCCATATACACGGGACGCTCTACCTGGTCGTTCATATCCACTAAAGCGTTGGTTCCGGGAGCGTATCAGCGTTACCGGTCGCGGGACGGCCGGGGGGTCGGAAACGTGAGTGAGAAAATACATAGGCTCCCGTGCGCAATATCTGACAATGTATTCGAGACGCATGGATCACCTTCCCCCTTACCTCTTTGCACGCATTGACGAGATGAAAGAGGAGAAACGACGTCAGGGTGTCGATGTCATCGACCTCGGGGTCGGCGACCCCGACCTCCCCACCCCGCCGCACATCGTGGAGGCGCTCTGCACCGCGGCACGCGACCCGAAGAACCACCACTACCCCTCCTACACCGGCATGCTCGCCTACCGCGAGGCGGTGGCGGAGTGGTACCGGGCCCGGTTCGGGGTCGACCTCGACGCGAAGAAGGAGACCCTCGCGCTCATCGGCTCGAAAGAGGGCATCGCGCACATCGCCGAGGCCTTCGTCAACCCGGGTGAAGTCGTCCTTGCCGCCGACCCGGGCTATCCGGTCTACAAGACCTCCACGCTCTTTGCCGAAGGGAAGGTCCACGAACTGCCCATCCGCGCCGAGAACGACTTCCTCCCGGTGCTCGAGGATATCCCCGCCGACGTCGTGAAGCAGGCGAAGTTGATATTTATCAACTACCCGAACAACCCCACCGCCGCAATCGCGCCCCTCTCGTTTTTCGAGGAGGTCGTCGAATTTGCGCGGGAGCACAACATCGTCGTCGTCCACGACAACGCCTACTCCGAGATCACCTTCGACGGCTATAAGGCGCCCTCGTTCCTCGAGGCCGACGGCGCGATGGAGGTCGGGATCGAGATGCACTCGCTCTCGAAGACCTACAACATGACCGGGTGGCGGATCGGGATGGCCTGCGGCAACCCCGATATCGTCGCAGGGCTCGGCCGGGTCAAGACCAACGTCGATTCTGGCGCGTTCGACGCCATCCAGCATGCGGCGATCGCGGCGCTGACCGGCCCGCAGGACTGTGTGGCGAAGGCCTGCTCGATCTACCAGGAGCGCCGGGACGTACTCGTGAAGGGACTCACCGAACTCGGGCTCGACGTCACGGCACCGAAGGCCACCTTCTACGTCTGGGCGCCGGTCGACGACTGCATGGCGTTCTCCGCACAGCTCCTCGACCAGGTCGGGATCGTCGCGACCCCGGGGGTCGGATTCGGGAAGAACGGCGAAGGGTTCGTCCGGTTCGCGATCACCCGGTCGATCGAGCGGATCAACGAGGCGGTCGACCGGATGCGGGGGATCGACCTGTGATCCTCCCCTCGCACCTCACGGTCAGGGACGGCCGCCTCCGGATCGGCGAGCACGACACGGTCGACCTCGCTGAACGGTTCGGCACCCCGCTCTACGTCACAAGCGAGGACCGGATCCGCGAGAACTTCGGACGGCTCTCCGGCGCACTCACCGCCCATTACCCAAAAATCCGCATCCTCTACGCCGCGAAGGCGAACGGCAACCTCGCGGTCTTTAAGACCCTCGCATCCATGGGCGCCGGAGCCGACGTCTTCTCCGCGGGAGAGGTCGCGCTCGCCCTCGGTTCCGGGATGCGCCCGGCATCGCTCCTCTTCAACGGGAGCTCGAAGACCCCCGCCGACCTCGCCCTCGCGGTCGAGAAGGGGATCCGCGTCTCCGTGGACTCGCCCGACGAACTCCGGCAACTCGATGCCGTGGCCGGCGAAGCGGGAAGAACCGTCGATATCGCCTTCCGGGTCAACCCGGCGATCGAGGTCCCCACCCACCCGAAGATCGCGACGGGGCTTGCGACGAGCAAGTTCGGTATCCCGGCGGGAGCGATCCTCGACGCCTACCGGGAGGCACTCGCGCTCGAGCACGTAAACCCGGTCGGGATCCACTGCCATATCGGGTCGCAGATCCTCGCCGTGGAGCCGTTCGCCCGCGAGGTCGAGGTGCTGATCGACGTCGCCCGGGACCTGATCGATATCGGGGTCGAGCCCTCGTTCATCGACATCGGAGGCGGCCTCGGCATCCCCTACCGCCGGGAGACCGACCGGGCGCCGACGCCGGAGGAGTATGCCGGAGCGGTAATGCCGGTCTTCAAGAAGGGCATCAAGGACCTCGGGATCGAGCCCGAACTCTGGGTCGAGCCCGGCCGGTGGCTCGTCGGCGACTCGACGATCCTCTTGACACGGATCAACTCCGTCAAGACCGCTCACAAGACATTTGCGAACGTCGACGCCGGGTTCAACCTCCTCATCCGGCCGACGATGTACGACTCCTACCACGAGGTCGTCGCGGCGAACAAGGCCGACGCTCCCGCGGTGCGCGAGTACTCCGTCACGGGGCCGATCTGCGAGACCGGCGACATCCTCGCGAAAGACCGGATGCTCCCCGAACTTGCCGCCGGCGATCTCATCGCGGTGCTGGACGCCGGGGCCTACGGGTTTGCGATGTCGTCGCAGTACAACAGCCGCCCTCGGTGCGCCGAAGTGCTCCTCGCGGGCGAGAAGGCTGCCCTGATGCGCCGGGCCGAGACGATCGACGACCTGACCGCCCCCATGGTGACGGTGCCCTGGCAGGAGTAGGACCGGAGCCGCAGCCGTGAAGTTCCACTACCTCCTGGTCGACGACCTCCTCGACAAAGGCGAGTTCGAGCGGCGGGTGGAGGAGAAGGTGGCGGAGTCGGGCGACCTCTTGGACGAACGGACGGCGGCGATGCTGGTCGTCAGGGATCTGGGCCGCTCGCACATCCGTATACGCGACCTCGCGGCGGCCCCGAGCCTCGCGTGCTTCTTTGCAAAGGTGCTCTCCGTCGGGGAGCCGCGGGAGTTCGAGCGGCCCGACGGCGCCCCGGGGATCGTCGCGAACGTGACGGTGGGCGACGAGACCGGCAGGGCCAGGCTGACCCTCTGGGACGAGAAGGCCGCCGCGGTCGCGGAGATCGAGGAGGGCGACGTCCTCGAGATCCTTGGGCGGCCGAAAGGCGGCGGGAAGATCCCCGACGTCACCGCCGTCGCCGTCCAGGAGGCGGCGTGCGAGATCACCTGCGAGGAGGCCGTGACCTCCGGGGGGCCCGGACCTGTGGGGGACCTCGAGGTCCGGATGATCGCGGTCGAGAGCCCGCGGACGTTCACCCGGCGCGACGGAACACCCGGCGAGATGGTCGAAGCGGTGATCGGAAACGAGGACGGCGTCTTCCGGCTCGTCGCCTGGGCGCCGGACGTCCTCCTCGGGGTGGAGTCGGGAGAGAACGTCGTCATCCGGGGGGCGGTCGCCCGCGAAAGCGACCGGGGGATAGAGTACAGCCTCAGCGAGTCCGCGTCCGTCACGCCCTCCGACCGGGAGATCGATCTCCCCATGAACAGCATCGCCGACATCGAGGAAGGCGGGACCTACTCGCTTGCCGGGACGGTGGTGTCCGTCCAGCCCCCTCACTCGTTCGTCACGCGGAACGGGCGGCAGTCCTCGGTCAGGAACCTGGTCATCGTCGACCCGACCGGCGAGATCCTGGTCGTCGTCTGGGGCGAGAAGGCGGACGAGCACCTGATGCCCGGCGACCGGCTCTTAGTCTACAACGCAACCGCACGGCGGGGGCGGTACGGGGATCTCGAGGTGCACCTCTCGTGGGGGAGCGCGCTCGTCGTCCTCGGTGAGGAGGAGGAGATCGAGGTGACGGGAACGGTCATCGCCACCCGGCAGGGAATCGCTCTCGACGCCGGCGACGCCTGCTACCTCCTCCGTGAACCGCTTCCCGTCGGATACACCGTCCGCGCGAGAGGCACGGTGCACAGGGGCGTGATCAGCCCGAGCAGTCTCGAGGCCGTACAGCCCGATCCCGAAGACCTGCAACGCCGCCTGGATCGGATCTCGGGGCAACCCCGATCCTGATCTTCACTTTCACCCCGCACGGCAAGCGACCTTTATGTCTCCGGCTAGAGATTCTAGTGTAGCAAACAGACCTAGAGATCAAGTGAGGAATGAGATGTCAGAGATTGATCTTGAAGATTTACCCGGCGTTGGACCAACCACCGCCGAAAAACTCCGGGAAGCCGGATACGGGACCGTCGAGAGCGTTGCGACGGCCACCACAGCGGACCTCGCCGAGGCGGCGGAGATCGGTGAAGCCACTGCAAAGAAGGTGATCCTCGCCGCCCGGAAGATGGCGGATATCGGCGGGTTCAAGACCGGCAGGGATATCCTCGACAAGAGGAAGGATATCAAGAAACTCCGGACGCGGGTGCCCGAGTTCGACGAACTGGTCGGCGGCGGCCTCGAGACGCAGGCGATAACGGAAGTCTACGGCGAGTTCGGGTCGGGGAAGAGCCAGCTCGTCCACCAGATGGCCGTCAACGCCCAGCTCCCTGAAGAACTCGGCGGCCTCTCCGGCGGGGTCATCTACGTCGACACCGAGAACACCTTCCGGCCGGAGCGTATCGAGCAGATGCTCGCTGGCCTCCCCGAAGAGGCGGATCTCGGGGATATCGAGGATGTCCTCGAACGAATTCACGTAGCGCGGGCGCACAGCTCCGATCACCAGATGCTGCTCCTCGAGACGGCACGGGAACTCGCAAACGACCTGCGGAACTCCGATTACCCGGTAAGGCTCTTCGTCATCGATTCGTTGACGTCGCTCTTCCGTTCGGAGTACGCGGGACGGGGCACCCTCGCTCCCCGGCAACAGAAACTGAACCGCCACATGCACGACCTCCTGAAACTGATCGACGACCACAACGCCGTCGGCCTCGTGACCAACCAGGTGATGTCGAACCCCGGCATCCTCTTCGGCGACCCCACGAAACCAATCGGCGGCAACATCGTCGGGCACACCGCAACCTTCCGGATCTACCTGCGCAAAAGCAAGGGCGGCAAAAGGGTCGCCCGCCTGGTGGACAGCCCCAACCTCCCCGAGGGCGAGGCGGCGTTCATGGTCGAGCAGGCAGGGCTCAGGCAGTGTTGAAGGCGCTTGTAACGGACGTCGACGGCACCATCACCAACCGGCAGCGGCGGATCAACACCGCCGCCGTCGAGACCGTCCGGACCCTCGTTGACGCCGGGATTGAGGTGGTGCTCGCAAGCGGCAACACCGTCTGCTTCATGGACGGCCTCTGCAAGATGGTCGGGACGGACGGGACGATCATCGGCGAGAACGGCGGCGTCTACCGGAGGGGGTATTCAGGCACCCTCCGCGTCCCGGGCGACAAGAAGACCTGCCTCGCGGCGTTCGACGTCCTTAAAGACTATTTTGCCGGGAAGGGCGTGGAACTCGAACTCTACAGCGCGCAGTACCGGTTCGCCGACGTTGCCTTCGCCCGGAACATCGACCCCGACGAGGCAAGAGCGGTCATCCGCGACCATGATCTCCCCGTCCGGGTGCTCGACACCGGGTTTGCAATCCACCTCCAGACTCCCGGCGTGAGCAAAGGAGCGGCGCTCGCGGAACTTGCCCGTGAGATGGGGCTATCCCCCTCCGAGATGATGGCCATCGGCGACTCCGAGAACGACATCGAGATGCTCGAAGCCGCCGGCTTCGGTGTTGCGGTGCGAAACGCCCCTGCCGCGGTGCAGGCGGCGGCGGACTGGGTCACCGAAGGGGCCTACGGGGACGGATTCGTGGAAGCGGTAAAAAAGTATTTCAATGATTTTGAGATACGGTAACCGTGTTCGTAATCCGGCTCCCAATGACGGACCTTGAAGGTCAGTATTTATAGCCGGATATCCAGTATTTCAGGAAATTACGGCTTTGTTGAACCCCTTCCCCTGAGATCGAACCACCTGCGGAATTATTCGTAAATCTCGATTCACGCGAAGCCGCGAAGAACGCGAAAAGACTACTAATACCCATTCAGGTTTCGCGCCTTCGTGTCTTCGCTTGAGGTCACATCACCACCAACTCTTAGTAATCGAGTATCAATTTCAACAGAGCCGAAATTACTGCCTTCGCTCTCCCCAGTCCACCAATCATACCGACTCCCCGCAACGACGGAGTTTAATTGGTTCTGTTCTCATCTTCCTCAGGAGTCTGCTCCTCTATCGGCTCCTCGGCCGGTTCCGGTGTGAATGTTGAAATTTCTTCCAGCCCCGGCTCCTCAATCGTGGGCTCCGCAGTTGGTTCCTCAATTGGGGTTGGCTCCGGTGTTATCGATAGAGTGGGCGGGGGGACGGTTGGCGGTGGCGTCCAGTCTTCTGGCGGTTCCCGGTCATCCCGGGACGGGGTTGCGGTTGGGTGGGGCGGGAGATGCCACACCGGGGTCGGCTGCGGAACCGATGTTCCTACCGGGGGTGGTGTTTCTATCGCCATAGGAGGCGCAGTTGGATCGGTAAGGGTTGGTGTGGGCGTGGGCGGCTCAGTGGGCGTTGGAATGGCCGGTAAATAGGGATTATCGGCCCTTCCTTCACGAAACAGCCGTATCGGTGCAGAAACAGGGAGATCAGAATACCTCGGTTTTCCGGACTGTTTCTCCGGCATTACCTCTATCTTAGCATAGTATTTCCGTGGAATGTAATCATATTCGCCCGTATAGGAGTTTCTCATAAATGAATATTGGGCAAAATCCACCGTGCTTATCACATACACCGGGACATTCTCAGAGTAAATGAGAATTACCGACTCCGTGAGTGGGTAATTCCATTCCTTAAGCCAATCATAGTATCCGAAGCGGGTTTCAAGGGTCGGACCACCGTAATCCTCACCGTTTGGCCCGGCACCCCGGTTATGGAAGTGCAAATAGATGTTTTTCAGTTCAATGTTGCTGAAGTGGTAAACGTGGTCGTGCAGTTCCATGCTCATCATATCTGCTAATTCCGGAGGAAACTCCGATTCAACGATAACACTTGTCGTTTGTGTGGCATGATCAACGATGTAATAGTAGGTGCGCAAAACGCCAGCCGTTCCCGTCCAGGTCTCGATAGTAACCTCCGTTGTCGGCGTCGGCGTCGGATCAATCGTCGGGGATATCGTTGGTGTAGGATCCAGTGCAGGCTCCGTGGTCGCGGTGGGTGTGGGGGTCGTGGTTGCGGGAGGTGTGGGGATCGCCGTCTCATTCGCCGTCGGGGTTGCGGTCACCGTCACCGTAGGGGTCGCTGTCGGTTTGGTTGTCGGACAGGGTGTCTTTGTTGCCGTTGGAGTAACCGGTGTTCCCTCAGAAGAACTGCTACTGCTGCTTCCCCCAGACGATGATGAAGACCATGCCCAACCGCCAGAACTGCGTGTTTCAACCACATTTGAAAACATCCCGAAAATTGCATTCACAATTCTCGGCCCCGGTTCACCCAGTGCCTCAACCGTCTTATTCTCGGCCGCATCTGTCGTATTATCAATAGTCCGCGAGACGATCGCGTCTTTCACGATAACAGAATTCATCTCCGCCGAATCGTTCAACCTCCCCGTTTCAAACCCGCCAGTGGCGTAAAGAACGCCTGCAGCCAGGGCGAGGACGAGAACGATTCCAGCGACGATCTCCGATTTTTTCATGATTATAACCCCATCCGGCTCGTGTTCCAACAAATCCGGTCGCGAATATATTTTGCTGTGGATACATGCTCGAAGATATATATGTTTCCAGGCGACCACCGAACCTGAGTGAGGAACGATTCTCTACGCAGACCGATCAACCACGCATGATACTGGAGAATTGAGGTATGATGTACAGATCTGTCCCGTCACTCTTCTCCAAAAAGTGTGGTACGGCCGGGACCTGCAACCCGGACCGTGCCCGGACCATCGTGCGAGGCCGGGTCTCAGTACTCCACCAGTTTCGGCCCCGACACTGAGCAATGCGGCCCAGTACCGCAGGGTAACGAGGAGTTGGTAGCACCCGGAGGCCAGACTTCGCACCTTCGATGATCAAACTCCGGCCCTTCGACCTTCGTTCTTCGCGGCTTCGCGCTCTTCGCGTGGGGCTGTCTTATTATCTGCACCTGTTAACTCACGCGAAGGACGCGAAGGGAAGTCAATGGTTGACCTATTGAAAACTACCTCAGCCGTTTTAGTGAAGTACCGGGTCTTTTCCGCTGGTGCACATGTCAGAGCCCAGCCCCCGGACGGGGTCGCCGTGCTCTCCGTCCCGGTGTGAGCATCGATGCGGTCGGCGTTATGAACTGCCGAAGGGCCGACCCGCAGGTATCTCAACCAGTATGGCTACCGCACTCAGGCGTGGCCGGAAAAAAAGTATTGTCCCTATCTCTTCAGCAGGTAGCGGTCGACGACGACATAATCTTTTATGTCCTTCACCGCCTCGAACGGCACGAGCATTTTGTCCCCGTCCGTCCTGTAGCCGTCGGTCTTGAACGTCTCGTCCGGTTTGACGAGCAGGTCGGCAACCTGCCCCGTGTTGAGGTCGACGATGATATTCTTGATAGTCCCGATGAGCATGCCATCGTTGCTCATCACTCTCTTCTTGGCAAGGGAACGGCAGAAGGTTTTACTCATATAAAACCGTGGGGCGTTTGTACTATTTAAATCTTTTAAAGTCCATAAAATCACGGAAACGAGCGTTGCAGATTATTGCCGGAGTGCATGCGCTACCGTCTCCGCAGTGGGAGAGAGCAGGGTGTAGAGACCATCATTAACCGGAGCGATGCATATCGGCTCGGTAAGGTTACAAAAAGAGATTTTTAGGGTTATTTCACGGTTTCTGCCGCCATCCGGACATCGGTTGCCTTGACCGTCTTCCTGCCCGCGTGACCCGCCAGCTTGATCGCCTCTTTCGCGATCCTTGAGGCATACTGCTCCATCAACTTCGCGAGTTCTTCATTGGCATCGGAACTCACCCGCTCCGCGCCGGATTTCTTTACGATTCTGCCAACAGGTGCCAGAGGTATATCAGTCATGATCCATTTTCCCCCTTTTCATTGAGTTCTGTGGAATGCACTCACCCACAGAACTCGTTTGACAGAAGCACCATAGGTATTCTCATATAAATACTTATCTGTCACCAGAGGGGTTGGACCACCAAATTTCGAACGGGGAGGGGATCAAAGTGAGGGAAAGACCCGAATTATATCGGTCTGGGTAACGATCCCAACGGGCTTGCCGTCCTCGACCACAATCAGCCTCCCAATCTCCCGTTCCTTGAACCGGCCCACGAGTTCGTAGAGCCGGATCGACGACGGCGCTTCCACCACATCGGCCGTCATGACCTTTGAGACGGGCGTATCCAGCGTCAGCCCCTCGTCCAGGGCGCGAGCGACATCGCTCAGCGTTACGATACCCGCGAGGTCGCCGCCATCCTTTATCACCGGCGCGCCGTGGATACGATGGGTATTGAAGAGGTGAACGGCGTCGCGGAGGGTGGCGGCGAGCGGCAGGGTCAGGAGCGGGGCGCTCATATAGTGCTTGATGGACTGTTTGGGGAGGGATATCATCTCCGAGACGCTGATGAGAAGCGCCTGCAGGTTCTCGTCCATCCCGAAGACCTCGCCGCGGACGAGGAGTTTATTCACCGGCGTGGGCCCGATCGAGAGCATATCCCCGATGCGGAAGAGTTTCACGCTCCCGATGATCCGGACCATCGCCTGGCAGAGGTCGGGGTGGCAGAGGGTGGTGAACCCGAGCTCCCTGACGCGGACGCCCTTCACCTTCTCGCCGTCGCGGTAGATCGGCACCTCGGACTGGTGCTCGAGATCCCCGAGATTCAGTTCGCGGTAGGCTCCTGCGGTCGGGCTGTATCCTCCTTTCGGGCCGGGAACCCCGTCGACCAGCCCGAGGGCTTTCAAGGCTTGCATCTGGTTGCGGACGGTGCCGGGGTTGCGCTTCAGCACATCCGCGATCTCCTCACCTTTTATAGAGTGGGAAGACTGATGGTATAGGGTAATCAGGGTTATCAGGATATCCTTCTGAATCGGAGAGAGCTCCATAATTATCAGTGATTATACGTTGTTTAAATACATTAGGTTGTGCGTACCGTGGAATTTGAAACCATCCCGACCGTTCCGACGGCGGACGAGGTGCTCGACCGCAGTCTCCGGAGAGCGGCAGCCAAAAAGAAACTGAAGACCAACATCGATACCGCGAACGAGGAGTTCGTGCGGGCGGTCGGGAGCGCCATCCACGACAAATTGAAGAGCGTGGTAAGCTCGTTCCCGAGTTTCGAGCGGCTCCCCCCCTTCTACCAGGAGGCAGCCGACATTCTGGTCTCGCTTGATAGGCTGAAGAAGTCCCTCGGCGCCGTCACCTGGGCGGCCGACCAGGCCAGGGTCATCGGCTCCGGCTACGCCCGCAGCATGCGCAAGGCCGAGGAGACCGACCGGAAACGGAAGCAGGCCGTCGCCCGCATGGCATCGATCGTTCACCAGGTGGGAGACGACCTCCTCTACCTTAACGAAGCGAGGAACATCCTGCGGAAACTCCCGCACGTCAGCGAAGACGAGTTCACCGTGGTGGTGGCGGGGTTCCCGAACGTTGGGAAGTCCTCGTTCATCAGGCTTGTCTCGACGGCGGAACCCGAGATCGCCGCCTACCCCTTCACCACCAAGGGGATCATCGTCGGCCACCGGGAGATCGGGAAGCGCGACCGGATCCAGTTCATCGATACGCCCGGCGTCCTCGAACGTCCGGCAGAGGAGAGGAACCCCATCGAGCGGCAGGCGGTCAGCGCCATCACCAACACGGCCGACGTCGTCCTCTTCATCCTGGATGCAAGCGAACACTGCGGCTACTCGCTCGACGACCAGAACAGGCTCCTCGAGGAATTAAAAAGACTCCTCGACGTGCCGGTGGTGACGGCCGCAAACAAGGCGGATATCCGGGGGCTCGAGGGTTACCCGGCGATGTCCACGCTCACGGGAGAGGGAGTGGAGGAAGTGCTCGATCTCCTGCTCGCATTCAGAAAGGAAGCCACAAAAACGAGCCTGCGAGAGCCGCCCCAACCAGAAACCCGGCAATAGCCCCACCGTTCAGGGGCGGGAGCCCCGCCTGGGGGTTACCCTTGCTGACGAAGTAGAGGAGCACCGCGAGCCCTGCAAGCGATCCCGCCATCGCGCCGAGTGTCGGGGCGGAGAGGATCCAGAGTACCGCAGGCGCGTCCACGAAGACGTGCGACGACGCCACGAGAATGGAGGGCATGATGAGGTCGCCCATGCCCATGACGAACGCGCCGCGCTCCTCCCCGCCGCCGATGTTGAGCCCCTCTTTTCTGAACGAGTAGTCCGCTCTCTTCGGGACCACGACCATGATGGGCGCCTTCGTCTCGAGGACGCCTTCGGCGAGGGTGATCATGTGCTTTGTCCGGTAGACCGATATGGCATCGTAGACCGCGAGCAGCACGAGCAGCACGAGCACCGGCAGGACGGCGAGCGATATCCCGAAGATGGACGCAACCCCGGCGGAGATCAGCACGCCGAGGATATCGATGACGTACCACTCCGGGTAGAGGTAGAGGAGCGCCGTCGCCGCTACGGCGCCGATGAGCGTCCCTGCCGCGGCGGCGGCGGTCGTCCCGAACAGGAGGAGGGAAAGCGCGCCGAATATATAGAGGAACGTCATGAAGAGGGCGAACCCGATAAAGAGGGCGATGAACCGCCGCCCACCCGTCCGGAGCAGGAAGAGCAGGACCAGCGTAAAGGCGAGCAGCATCCCTATGAATATCAGGGGGTTCGCCACCGATTCGGGATCTTCAAACGCAACAAGCCCCGCCGCCTGCATGGGCATGACGAGGATGATGGCGATGATCTGGACGAACAAAAGCATCAGAGCCATTCCGAGAAGAGGCAGCCAGTCGCGTATCTCCATCACAAAACTCCACCCATGATAGGTAGGTTAATTAATGCATCCTCATCATTTTAAATTATGGAGATTCGCGAACTCATCGGCGATATCGTTCTCACCATCGTGATGGTGGTCTCCACCGTCGTGCTGGTGATGCGATTCTGGCAGGACCTGATCATAGCGGTTGCTGCGACGTTCATGATGCTCTCCCTCGGGGGGCTGCTCATCTCTCTCGGCATGAAGATCGTGAGCCTCGAGCAGAGCGTCGTGCAGCGGGAGCGCACCATGCGCGTGAACATGGAAGAGATGGGGAAGACGATGACCGCCAGATACGACAACACCGTCAGCCACATCGAGGAGATCGTCGACGGCCTCTCCCGGCGGATGTACCGGTGAACCGGATCGCCATCTTAATGGCATCTCCCTCTCTCATGACTAGGTAAGCATGGGCGTTGCTATCCGAGATATCCTGGCAGACAGTAAGGAGGCGTTGACGTGGGACGATCTATCGGGCATCGCCGCATTGGACGCCCATAACGCGCTCTATCAGTTCCTCTCCATCATCCGGCAGCCGGACGGCACTCCGCTGATGAACGGTGCGGGCCGGGTCACCTCGCACCTCTCCGGCATCCTCTTCCGGACGGTGAACTTCCTCGAAAAGGGGATCCGCCCGGTCTTTGTCTTCGACGGGAAGCCCCCGGAGTTCAAGCAGGAGACGATCGACGAGCGGCGCGAACTCCGCGCCAGGGCCGACGATGCCTGGAAGACGGCACTCAGGGAGGGCGACATGGAGGAGGCCTACAAGCAGGCGAGCGCTTCCACCCGCATCGACAGCCACACCATCGCGTCGTCCCGCGAACTCCTCGACCTGCTCGGCATCCCCTGGGTGCAGGCGCCAAGCGAGGGCGAAGCGCAGGCGGCGTATATGGCGCGGCAGGGGAAGGTCACCTACGCGGTCTCCCAGGACTACGACTCGCTCCTCTTCGGCTCCCCGGTGCTGGTGCGAAACCTCACCGTCAGCGGCCGACGAAAGATGCGGGGGCGGACGATCGCCGTGAACCCCGAGCGGATCGTCCTCTCCTCCCTCCTCGACCGCCTCGGCGTCACGAGAGAGCAACTGGTCGAGATCGGTATCCTGGTGGGCACCGACTTCAACCCCGGAATCCGGGGCGTCGGCGGAAAGACCGCCCTGAAGATCGTTCAAAAAGGCGGGTTCGAGGAGGCGATCGCCGAGAAGCAGCCCGAGTTCGATCCCGCTCCCGTCCGGGACTTCTTCCTCGACCCGCCGGTCACCGACGACTATACCCTCGAATGGAGGCCGCCGGACGTCGACGGGGTTATCGAGATGCTCTCCGGCCGCTACGACTTCTCCGAGGAACGGGTCAGCGCCGCTCTCGCCAAGGTCTCGGTGAAGGCGACGCAGAAGACGCTCGATGCCTGGTTCTGACACGCCCGATACGCCACCCTCCCGGCTAATGTCTCAAAACGGCGCCGAATCCCGGAAAGCGACCCTCTCTTTTCCATAATGGCGCATCGGGAGACGACGCAATAGATATATGCCAGAACGACCAAGTAAGCCAATTGATAAAGAACTCCCAGGCCTTCAAGACAGGATGGGGAGTGCAGGGACCGAAAGCGGACAGGCACAATCTCTGATTACCGTTCAGTCTCCCAGACTATTATCGACCTTTCGTTCTCCCGGTTCATCCGGGTTCTTCCCGGAACCAACTCCCTTCCGTCACCCAGCGTCGCCCTATAACCACGGTGGCCCTGCCGGACCGCCGTTAAACGATACCCTAACAGGTGATTGATATGAAAGAACTCTACGAGAAGATGATAAACGAGGCCATGGCCGCCCAGCGGGCGGACGTGGACACGGTAAAGGCGAAACGCGGCCAGAAGTTCGTCATCGAGGACACGAAACCCTACGTCGACGTGGCGAAGAAGATGACGGCGATCGGGGACCAGAGCCAGGCGGTCATCGACCTCCATAAAAACTCGGTGGTCTCGCATTACGAGATCCTGAAAGGCCTTACAACGACCGTCCGCCCAGAAGACGACCCGTTCGTCGAGCACTACCAGACACCCGTGGTGCTCGAAGTCCTGAAGGATCAGGACGAGGCGTTTGCAAAGAGCGTCGATATCTTCGTCCAGGCGATCGCGGATGAGGAGGCCCTGATCGGCCTTGAGGCGGTGCGGCACTACGGCGGGTTCTACGGTCCTACCTGCGTCGTCGACTTTGCATTGATCCCCGGGAGCACGAGCAATGTGGTGAACCGGGTGCTTCTGAAGACCGATATCCCGGACGATCACAAGCGGGCGATCCTCGCCGCCAAATCATGGGGCATGAACACCTCCTACGGCTTTGGAGAACACTTCTCCCACGCCCTCGAGGCAGGAGCCACCACCGCCGAGGCAACGAAGAAAGAGATCGCGACCATGCAGAAACTCTACCTCGAGCCGGTCAACGCCCAGGCGGAGCTGATGGACGATGCCGGGATGACCTCCTTTGACCAGCGGAAGTACATGAGCGAGTACCGGCGGCGGATGGAGGCGACCATCAAGGCGGCGATGGATGACGGTGTCCACTACGGCAACATCCTGACCATCCCCGCCTATAGCGTCGGCGACGTCGCGCACCACATCGCGCAGACGACCTTCAACATGTGCAAGGACGACGTCGTCATGGCGACGATCGAGGCGGTCACCGACGTGATGGAGTCCTCGCTCCGGAACTCGCTCGACTCCTACAAGAGTTACTGGGACGTCCTCTCGGTCGCGACCGGGTCGTCTGCCGCCGCAACCGAGTATCTCCTCCAGCTCGACGGGTTCAACGCACCCATGATCGTCGACCTGCTCACGAAGCGGTTCCACAACTACGTCCAGCTCTACCCGTCCCGGGGCGCGGCGGCGGAACTCCATAACTGCGACTTCATGGACATGATCTACCGCGGGTGGAAGATCCTCGACAAGGCAGAGCGGATGCGGAACGGCTCCGGTGAGGAACTGGTCCCCATGGTCGGCAAGTACCCCGTCGACCTCTCGCCCATCAGCAAGAACGAGGTGCTGATGAACCCGCAACGGTACGTCTACGCGGCCTGTGCCATAACCGTCCGGTTCGCCGCCCTGATGAGCCTTGCCGACTACCCGTGCCTCCTGACGAGCGAGCCGGTGACCGCGACGATGATGACGAACATCATCGCTCTCGAGAAGGAGACGGCGGCCGCCCCGGTGCGGGCCTGCAAGAACTGTGCCTCGGCGTGCCTGATCGACATGCGGCACCAGTACTGCCAGTGGAAAGAGGCGGTATAGAGGGAGCGGTCATGAAGTGCTACTACTGCGCCCTTGAGGGAAAGGATAGCGAGGCGGTGGCAATCTGCATTGTCTGCGGGATGGGGCTCTGCATGGAGCATGCCATCCGGAAGGATGTCGACGTCTGGGAGGGCGGCTACCCGCTCCCCAGCAAACGGGTGAAGACACCGCTGCCGCGGATCCTCTGCCCCGCATGCTACAATGCCCTGTATGCGGAGTAAGAGCACTCTCAAGCCCTTTTTTGGGCTGATGTCCATTAAAAAGGAGTACCTTGTATATCTGGTGTAATCATGACCACATCTCTTGGAAAACGATGCGTCGCCGAAGCCGTCGGGACATTTATCCTCGTCTTCTTCGGTGCCGGCGCCGCGGTCGTCACGCTGATGCTCGCCGCGGGAACGACCCCGGCGACCCCGTTCAACATAGGGATCGGGGCGCTCGGGGGGCTCGGCGACTGGCTCGCCATAGGACTCGCCTTCGGTATCGCCATCGCCGGGTCGATCTACGCGTTCGGGAAGATATCGGGCTGCCACATCAACCCAGCGGTGACGATAGCCCTCTTCGCGACCCGCCGGCTCCCCGGCCGGGACGTCGTCCCGTACATCGCCGCACAACTCGTCGGCGCGGCCGCCGCGAGCCTGCTCTTTGCCTGGGCGGTCGGCCCGGACGCCGTCACGATCGGGGGACTCGGGGCAACAACGCCCTTCCCCGGCATCGGCTACCTGCAGGCGATCGTGATCGAGGCGGTCGGGACGTTTCTTTTGATGCTCGTCATCATGGGCGTCGCCGTCGACGAACGGGCCACGCCAGGCTTTGCCGGGCTTCTGGTGGGTCTCGCGGTCGCGGGGATCATCACGACGATCGGGAACCTGACCGGCGCATCACTGAACCCCGCCCGTACGTTCGGGCCCTACCTCGGGGACTGGCTGCTTGCCGGCCAGAGCCTCTGGGAGTTCTTCCCGATCTACATCATCGGGCCCATCGTCGGTGCGCTGCTCGCCGCGTTCCTCTACGACTATCTCTGCGGCGAATGATGCAACCCTACCTCTCTTTTTGGAGCGGCTAAACATTCCGGCCGACCGGCGGCCATCAGAAGAACGGTGAACCGGAGCGGATCCGGTTCGCCCAAGTTTACCCCGAACGCCCGTTTGATGAACAGGCTCGCGGGAACCCTCAGCGTGGAGCGAAGAGCGGCATACCGATGCTCCCACCCGGATCGACATCCGGAGATCCGCGCTTTCCCGGCACGGGCATCGCAGGATGCGCAGCCGTGACCGGGGTGTTCACATCTACCCTCGGCTCCTCCTTCCCCTGCACGATACTTATAGATTTCGGGTGAACGGCGTGCCGTGCCCCACTCGGGCCCGCCGGGGATCGGGGGGACAGCCCCTACCCGAACCGCACCGGATCGGTCTCGATATCGATGACGACGGGCTTGTTCATCCGCACCGCCCGGAGGACGGCGTCTGCGAGATCCTGCGGCCGGGCCACCCGTATCCCGGCGCCGCCGCAGGCCTCCGCATACGCCGCGAAGTCGGGATTCGTGAGTTCGACGCCGTAGGGCGGATAATTCGCCTCACGCTGCTCCTCCCGGATCATCGCAAGCTGGTGGTTGTTCAGGACAGCCACGACGACGGGAAGGTCGTACCTGACCGCCGTGACGAAGTCGGCCATGACCATGGAGAACCCTCCGTCCCCGGTGATGCAGACGACGGTCGCATCGGGGTAGGCCAGTTTCGCCGCAATCGCCCCGGGGAGCCCGAACCCCATCGTCCCGAGGTAGCCCGACATCGCGAACCGCTGCCGCTTCATCCGGAAGTTCCTCCCGAACCACCACTGGTTCTCCCCGACGTCGAGGGAGATGACCGCGTCCTCCGGAAGGGTCTCGGAGAGAACTTTCATGATGTAGGGCGGGCGGATCGGGACAGCCTTCGGGTCGGCCTCCCGGTCGAGGTGGCGAAACCACTCCCGTTTTTGCTCCGCGAGCCACGCCCGGGCCCCCGTATCCTCCCGCGGCCGGACCCGCTCCCGGATCATCGGTACGGCAACCGCGCAGTCGCCGAAGACCCCTGCCGCGAGCGGATGCTTGCCGAGCTGGAGCGGATCGATATCGATATGGACGGCCCGCTTCTCATTGGGGATCCCGGTGAAGTCGGAGAAACTCGCCCCGCAGGCGATCACGAGGTCGGACTGTGCAATAAGCGTGCGGGCGTGCGGCGTCCCGAGCGGGCCGTGCACCCCGGCGACCCACTCGTTCTCGTCGGGGAGGATGCCCTTCGCCCTGAAGGTGGTGACGACAGGCGCCCGGATCGTCTCTGCAAGCTCGAGGACTGCTCCCGCCGCACGCATGGCGCCGAACCCCGCGAGGATGACCGGCCGGGCGGCGCCGTCGATCGCCTCCGCCGCCGCACGGACGGCCTCGTCGGTCGGGGCCGCCGTGACCGATGCAAGACAGGTCTCGCGTTCGCAGTAGGCGGGTTCGAGCGACTCTCTCTGGATATCGTTCGGGAGAGAGAGCTGGGCGACGCCGCGGCCGACGATCGCGTACCGGAGCGCCCGGGTCAGGAGTTTGACCGCCGTCGACGGGTCGGCGACGGTGTTGTTGAAGACCGCAATCGGACGGAAGAACGCATCCTGGTCGATCTCCTGGACGCCGCCGGGGCCGGCGTACTGCGCCTGCACCTGCCCGTTCAGGGAGAGCACGCTCGCCCGATCCTCCTTCGCATCGTAGAGGCCGGTGGCGAGGTTCGTCGCCCCCGGCCCGGCGATGGTCAGGCAAACGGCGACCTTCCCCGTGAACTTGTTGTAGGCCGAGGCGGCGAGGGCCGCGGTCTGCTCGTGCCGGACGACGATATACCGTGCGTCCGGGTTCCTCCTGACCGCGTCCACGAGCGGGAGCGACGATGAACCGGGGATACCGAAGTAGAGGGTGATCCCCCAGGCCGCGAGCTCCGCGACCAGCACGTCGGCCACGGTCATGGCGCCCTCTTCAGAGGTAGTCTTCGTCATTCGTCTCCACCTCCTCCTCGCCGGCCCGCACGAACGCCTCCTTTCCCGCACTGCAACGGGGGCACCGCCAGTCCCCGGGAAGATCCTCGAAGGGCGTTCCCGGCGGTATCCCGGTAGCCGGGTCTCCCGCCTCCTCAACATACTCGTAATCACAGACACTGCAGACCCATCGTGCCATATCATCCACGCTCCGAGAGTGACTCTCCGGGCCGTACCCAATCTCCACGTATAAAAATGCCTCGCCGGTCGGTGACCGGGTCGGGGGTTCCGGTCAGGGGGCCCCGGGCTCTCCCGTTGCAGGCGGACGGGGGGTCTCGTCGCCGGCCGCGGTTCCCCGGCGGTCTCCGTTGCCTTCCGTCACATTTTTCGCGAGTGCCGAGAGACCGAGCGTCGTCCCGAGGTTCATCGTATCGAGCACCGATGCGGGGACGAGGACGAGCGTCGCCTTCTCTTTGAGCCCTTCGTAGAGCATGTTCATCGCCCGGAGATGGAGCGCGGTCGGGTTGTCCTGGTAGGTTCTCGCCGCCTCCTCGAACTTCTTTGCGACCTGCAGTTCGGAGTCGCCGAGGATCACCCGGGCCTGCCGCTCCCGCTCCGCCTGTGCCTGCATGGACATCGCGTCCTGCAGTTCACGGGGAATCAGGATGTCGCGGATCTCAACAGAACTGACGTGGATACCCCACTGCTCGGTCCGGACGTCGATGATCCGCTGCAACTCCGCGTCCAGCCTCTCCCGGCCTTCGAGCATGTTTGCGAGATCGGACTTCCCGATCACCTCCCGGAGCGCCGTCTGCGCCGCCCAGCTGATGGCCGAACGGTAGTCCTCGACCTCCAGCGCCGCCCTCTCCGGGTCCCTCACGCGCCAGAAGAGGACGGCCTCGACATCGACCGGCACGGTGTCCCGGGTGAGGGTCTTCTCCGCCCGAAACGACGTCGTGATCGTCCGAAGATCGATCCAGTAGGCCACCGTATCGATGAGCGGCACGATGGCAAAGACTCCCGGCCCCCTGAGACCCGAGAACCGGCCCAGGCGCAGCACGAGGGCTTTCTCCCACTGGTCGGCGATCTGCATCGAGGCGGCGGCGACCACCCCCGCGAGGACGACGGCGGCGGCAGCCCAGAGGAGAGGAGAGAGACCGGGAGTCGTGAGAGCGGCGTAGGCGATCAGCACTCCGAGGAGCGCGATCAGGAGAGCAATCGCATAACGAAGCGGGTTATTGCGGCTCATAGGATGTTACCCGTGGTGTGCTGCATGCGCCAAGCATATAATAGTAGGTATACAACACCACCCATACTCGGGTAGCAGGAGACGACCATGGATATCAGAGAGACCCACCCCTTCGACCTGGCCCCAGCAGAGGCGATCCGCCTCCAGGAGAGGCTCCGAAAGCAGGTCCGGCCTTCCGGCGACGCAGGGAAGGTATCCCTCGTGGCCGGCGCCGATGCCTCCTACACGAAAGGCGACGACGTCATTCACGCGGTCGTCGTCGCCCTCAGGTACCCCGATCTCACCGTCGTCGAGCGGGTCTCCGCCGCCACCGTGACGACGTTTCCCTACATCCCCGGCCTCCTGACCTTCCGGGAAGGCCCCGCCCTCATCGAGGCGTTCCGGCGACTGCGTTCCGAGCCGGACGTGATCTTCTTCGACGGGCAGGGGATCGCCCATCCCCGGGGGCTTGGGATCGCAAGCCACATGGGTGTCCTCCTGGACCGCCCCACCGTCGGGGTCGCAAAGAGTCTCCTCGTCGGCACGGCGGCCGAGCCCGCGGTGGAGAGGGGTTCGACCGCCCCGATGCTCCGCGACGGCGAGACGATCGGGATGGCGGTGCGGACGAAAGAGCGGGTGAAACCCGTCTACGTCTCCGTGGGCCACCGGATCGATCTTGTGCAGGCGGTCGACCTCGTCCTCTCGGCCGCACGGGGCTACCGGCTCCCGGAACCGACCCGGCAGGCCCACCTCTATGCAAACACCGTCCGGAGGGAGAGGGGCCGGGGCGAACGACAGACCAGCCTCCCCACCCGGTAAGGAAGACGAAACCGTTATCAGCGTTCGGGCTGAATAGGCGTTTACCGACCGGCACGGTGGAAAACCGCGGCCGGTTGCAGTCTATGGAGCGTGAAAAATGTCAGGAAGCCACTCACATACACGGTATTACTGCCCGAGTGCCTCCGCAGGAGGCAGCGCATGACCCCGCGTGAGATTGTGCCGGGTGTCTTCTCCGTCGGGGCCATCGACTGGGATCTCCGGCTCTTCGATGAGTTGATCCCGACCCCCGATGGTACCTCCTACAACAGTTACCTCGTGCGGGGCAGCGAGAAGACGGCACTGATCGACACCGTCAACCCGCCGAAGTTTACGGACCTCACGACAAACCTGGACCGGCTCGGCATCGAGAAGATCGACTACATCATCGCCAACCACGCCGAACAGGATCACTCGGGCTCGATACCGGCGATGCTTGACCGGTTCCGGGGGGCGAAGGTGGTGACGAACGCAAAGTGCCGGGATTTCCTGGTCGACCTCCTCCACATCTCCGCCGATCAGGTCATCGTCATCGATGACGGCGATACGCTCGCCCTCGGAGATAAGACGCTTGAGTTCATCAGCGCTCCCTGGGTCCACTGGCCGGAGACGATGCTGACCTACCTCCAGGAAGACCAGATCCTCTTCTCCTGCGACTTCTTCGGCTCGCACTACGCGACGAGTTCTCTCTACGTCCCCGATGAGGCGACGATCTACGAGTCCGCGAAGCGCTACTACGCTGAGATCATGATGCCCTTCAGGTCAAGCATCAA
This sequence comes from Methanoculleus chikugoensis, assembly GCF_019669965.1. Lineage (NCBI taxonomy): Archaea > Methanobacteriati > Methanobacteriota > Methanomicrobia > Methanomicrobiales > Methanomicrobiaceae > Methanoculleus > Methanoculleus chikugoensis. The sequence continues at coordinate 2,268,795 of NZ_AP019781.1, forward strand.
AGGGCACCTTGCGAACCTGGAATCACGCGAGATCGCCACGATCGCCCCGAGCCACGGCCCCGTTTATGACAGGCCGGCGTTCATTATGGATGCCTACCGCGACTGGACGGGCGACGACGTCAAGAACACGGTGGTGCTGCCGTACGTCTCCATGCACGGGAGCACCCAGGCGATGGTCGACCACTTCGTCGGCGCCCTGATGGAGCGGGGTGTCGAGGTCCAGCCGTTCAACCTCCCGAAGACCGACATCGGCGAACTTGCAAAGGCCCTGGTGGACGCTGCGACGGTCGTGATCGGGACCCCGACACTCATCTTCGGTCCCCACCCGCAGGCGGTCTACGCTGCGTACCTCGCGAACCTCCTTCGTCCGAAGACCCGGTATGTCTCGGTGATCGGGTCCTACGGCTGGGGCGGGAAGACGGTCGATACCCTGGCGGGCATGCTCGGCCGGCTCAAGGTCGAGGTGCTCGAACCGGTCTATATCAAGGGCCGCCCGAAGGAGGAGGACTTCGCGGCGCTCGACCGGCTCGCCGACGAGATCCAGAAGATGCACAAGGAGGCGGGGATCCTCTCCTCCTAGGCATCCCATCCTTTTTCACGGTTGCCGCCCCGTTCCCGAACCGGTTGGCCTGCACCGAAATCTTAACACGCTCTGATACCGACCAACCTTCGAGCTGCACCATGCCCCCATCCGACTTCAAGAGAGTGATTGCCGAGTCGCCCTACGTCTTCGTCATCGGCGTCGCGGGAGACAGCGGATCCGGAAAGACCACCTTCACCCGGGCGATCCGGGAGATCTTCGGGGACGACCTCGTCTCCACCATCACCATCGACGATTACCACAGGTACGATCGCCGGGAACGCAAAGTTCTCGGGCTGACCCCGCTCGCTCCCGAGGCGAACCGGTTCGACCTCTTGGAGGAGCACCTCGCCGAACTGAAGGCGGGAAGGGCTATCGAGAAACCGGTCTACAACCACGACAACGGGCAGTTCGATCCCCCGGTGCCCTTCAGTCCCACGAAGATCCTGATCCTTGAAGGGCTGCACCCGTTCATCAGCAGGACGCTCCGGGACCTGATCGACTTCAAACTCTACGTCGACCCGGACCCCGACGTCAAGCGTGCCTGGAAGATCAAGCGCGACGTGGAGCGGCGAGGCTACTCGGTCGAGGCCGTCCTCCGGGAGATGGAGGAGCGCAAACCCGACTACGAGCGGTACGTCGCGCCGCAATGCCTGTTTGCGGATGCGGTCATCCGGATCGCCTTCTCGAAGTACGGCAGGGACGTGAGCGAGGAGCGTAACGTCTACCGCGTCACCCTCTGCCAGAGCAGGCTCGAACAGAGCATCGGCGACGTCGACCTCTCCATCGACCTCTTCGGGCTCCTCTCGCTCTCCGAGCGCGACTTCATGGTCGAGTTCACCGTCGAGGACATCGGCGGGAAGGCAATGGGGGCGCTCACGTTCGACGGAGAGTTGAACGACACCGTCGCGCGAAAACTGGAGCGTAACATCGAAATCCAGACGCAGGTGGAGCCCATCGATCTCAGCCAGGGCAGCGACTACCTGACGGCCGGGGATATGGCCCAGCTCATCCTCGCCTGGCGGATCATCAACCGGCGCATCTTCGTCGAGACCGCGCCGGGAGCGGCCGGGAGCGGAGAGACGGGGAGCTGAAAAAAACGAGTCCGATTGTGGCCGCGGTTGATTTTACCTCCACTACGGCCTCTAAAAATGGAATTCCGCGCAGGATAAAGTAGATAAGAGCGCCCGGCGGATGTGTAACGATGGATAGGATCGAGCAGTTCTCGATCATCGCACAGGACATCGGCAGCATCTTCAGGTACATGAGCGTCGTCACGGTGCTGCCGCTTGCCGTGGCGGTGATCTACGGGGAGTGGGAGATGATCCTGCCCATGGCCTCCGTCCCGGCCGTCCTCGCTATCCTCGGTACGGTTCTTCTCCGGGTGCCCCGCGAGGACCGCGAGGCGCCCCTATCCACCGCGCTCATGGCGGTCGCTCTGATCTGGCTCGCCATCGCGCTGGTGAGCGCACTCCCGTTCTGCCTCGGGCTCGGCGTCTCGTACCTCGACGCCGTCTTCGAGGCGATGTCCGGGTGGACGGATACGGGCCTGACGATGATGCGGTCGGTCGACGACCTGCCGCGGACACTCCTCTTCTGGCGGTCGCTGATGCAGTGGCTCGGCGGTATCGGGATCGTCGCCTTCACCGTCGCGATGGCCTCGAGGACCGGGCTGACCCAGTTCCGCCTCTACCGATCGGAAGGCCGTTCGGAAGCGCTGATGCCGAGCGTCGTCGCGACGGGGTTCGAGATGTGGAAGATCTACCTGGTGCTGACCGCGGCATCGATCGGCCTCATCCTGCTCTCGGGAGTGCCGGTCTGGGACGCGGTGAACATCGCCCTCGTCGCCATCTCCACCGGCGGATTCTCCGTCCACTCGGGAGGGATCCCGTTCTACAACAACCCGCTGCTCGAGGTCCTCATCGTCCCGGTCATGATCGCAGGCGCCCTCCCGTTCAAGCTCTACTATCTTCTCTACCGCCAGAAAGGCGTGCAGTTCTTCGGCGACCAGCAGGCACGCCTCCTCTTCATGCTCGTCGCGCTCGGGATCGTCGTGATAACGTGGGACCTCGTCACGCTCACCGCGACCGACCTCCCGACGGCCATCCGCCATGCACTCTTCATGTCGGCCGCTGCAGCCACCAGCACCGGGTTTCAGGTCGCCTCCCCGAACGAGTGGGCGAGCGTGACCATCCTCTTCCTCGCGATGCTGATGGTGATCGGCGGAGCATCCGGGAGCACCGCCGGCGGTATCAAACTCTCCCGGGTTGTCCTCGGGTTCCAGAGCCTGGTCTGGTGGTTCCGGCGGATGTTCGTCTCCGGGAAGGTGCTCGTGCCCTTCAAGTACGACGGCAGGGTGATCCCGAAGAACATCGCCGACCTCGAGGTCTCCCGGAACATGCTGACGATCATGCTCTATTTTTTGATCATCTTCGTCGCCACGATACTGGTGATGCACCTGCAGCCGACATCGTTCGATTCGAGCAACGTGATCTTCGAGGTCGTCTCCGCGATGTGCAACAACGGCATATCCACAGGATTCGTCTCGCCCGAGATGGCCGATTCGGGAAAACTCCTCTTCATCCTGATCATGTGGATCGGGCGTCTCGAGGTCATTCCGGTGATCATGCTCGTCATGGGCCTCCTCAAGAGGTCCGATTGAGGGGGTCGCTGCCGGGAGTAAGGGTAACCGGAACCCGGGGTTGCCCTGATTTTTTCATTGTTGATTCCAAAATAGTGTGAAACGTCTGTACGCTCAGTAATTCGCTAACTTCGGCACCCGACACCGGACCTGCAGAAATGGACCTTGCTGTCAGGTCAACCGACCCGGCCCCCCCGATCGCGAAAAAAAAGAATCGGCCGGATTACTCCGGCTGGTGATGAAGGTACAGGTCGTCGACCGCCGCCCTGTCCCCACCGTTCTTGACGAGCAGGTCCATGTAGGTGTGAACCTCAGGAGCGTACTTCTTCAGGACCTCCGGGGAGGTGTGGTAGAGCATGAAGGCCTCGGCGAAGATTGCCGCCTCTCGCTCCTCCCCGGGAGGTGCGGTGATCCGGGCCAGGTAGGTGCCCGGGTCTTCGGCAAGCGCCGCAAACGCCTTGCTCTCGCCAAGCCCCATCGTGTGGTAGACGCGGTAGCCCACCTGCTGGACAAAGACCTCGTCGGCTCGCGCCGGATCCCTGTCCGACCGGATGTAGACGGCGTTCTCCTCGGGGACGTAGACCCCGCTCACGTCCCCGGATACACCCTCCCGCTTGAACACTTCGTTCCTGCTGTCGATGTAGACGGTGAGGTTCTCGATGAACTCTTCCCGGATTTTGGTGCTCTGCTGCAGCACCAGGGCCTCCGCAAGTGCAGCTTCGGTGCCGCTCCCATCCCTGTTCTCCAGACGGAAACCGGCAACCGGGCTCACCGAGAAGACCGAACAGACGACGAAAATGAGAATCGTCGCCGCAACCAACCGTGATCGGAATCGTGGGTCCATGGTTCGTTTCCCTCTGCCTGACAAGAGTTTCAAATCGTTCATTATATACTTTTCCAGTTTTAAAAAACGAATTATAAATATCTGATTATTAAAATCGACCGGGAGAAGAAAGGCTCGGGGAGAAGGGGCCTGCGGAGCCGTCAATCAGCCCACAATAAAGCATATATAGTTCCGTAACAGGAACCGCATCCGACACCTAATTACCCATGCAAGCGCATAGTAGATCCAATGAAACAGATCGCCCTCTACGGGAAGGGGGGAATCGGGAAATCCACCACTGCAGCGAACCTATCGGCAGCACTCGCGGGAGAGAAACTCGATATCCTGCAGATCGGCTGCGATCCGAAGCACGACAGCACTCGCATGCTGATGCACGGGACCTGGATCCCGACCGTCCTCGACCTCATCCGGGAGCGCGGAGACGAGAACATCACCGTCGACGACGTGGTCTACCAGGGCTTTCGCGGCGTGCGCTGCGTGGAGGCCGGAGGGCCCGAGCCCGGGATCGGGTGCGCCGGCCGGGGGATCATCGCGACGTTCCAGCTCCTCGAACGCCTGGACGCCCTCAAGGGCGACGTGATCGTCTACGACGTCCTCGGTGATGTCGTCTGCGGCGGGTTTGCGATGCCGATGCGCGAGGGATACGCCCAGGAGATCTACCTGGTCACCTCCGGCGAGTTGATGTCCATCTACGCGGCAAACAACATCGCAAAAGCCATTGCGCGCCTCTCGCGCCGGGTGCGGAGCAGGTGCACGCTCGGGGGCGTCATCTGCAACGCAAAGAACATCGAGGGCGAGCAGGAACTCGTGGAGGAGTTCGCCCGCCGGATCAACTCCCGGCTCATCGCCTACATTCCCCGCGACCGGGTGGTGCAGATCGCGGAACTGCAGAAGCAGACGGTCGTCGAGTACGCCCCCGAATCCGACCAGGCCGCAGTCTACCAGGAACTCGCACGCACGATCAGCGGCAACGAGACGACGAGCATCCCCACACCCCTCGAGATGGATGAACTCGAATCCTTCGCCCTCGAATTCGTCCAGGTTTGAGGGGTGTACCCTGACCGGGGCGCTCTCGGTGACGACAGAGGTACGGGACGCCCTCTCTGTCATCCACGGCCCGGCGGGGTGCACACACCACAACTTCTCGCTCCTGCACGCCACCCACCTCGCGAACGACCGGCTCGAGGTCCCCCGCCTCCTCTCCACCCGCTTAACGGAGAACGGCATCATCTTCGGGGGCGAAGACGCGCTGGAGGAGACCGTCGCGCAAGCGCTCTCGCTCTCGCCCGCCGCCGTCTTCGTCCTCTCGACCTGCATCGTCGAGACGATCGGGGACGACGTCGCGGCGATCTGCGCGAAACGTCGGGGCGTTCCGGTGATCCCCGTGCCGACCGCCGGGTTCCTCGGCGGGGTCTTCGAGACGGGGGTGACGAACGCCCTCTCCTCCGTCGCATCGCTTGCCGGTCCTGCGGATGAAAAAACCCTCTCGGCAAACCTGATCGGCGAGAAGAACCTGGAGTACGGCGTCGAGGAGAACGCGGCCGAGATCGTGCGCCTTCTCTCCCGGCTCGGGATAGCGGTCAACCTCCGGTTCGTGCGGGGGATCGAGACGCGGGATATCGGGCGGCTCGGATCGGCCGCCGTGAACATCCTCCGGGAACCGGCGCTCCGGCCGGTCGGCGAAGACCTCGAGCGGAGGCTCGGCACGCCGTACGTGGACTCGTTCCCGGCGGGCCTTACCGGAACGTGCCGGTTCCTCGAAGAGGTCGGCCGGATCTGCGGCATCGACGCCACCGCCGCCGTCGAGGAGGAACGGGCCCACCAGGGAGAGATGCTCTCCCGGTTCGACGATATCGCCGGGAGCCGGGTATGCTTCCAGTCCCCCCACCCCATGCTCAGGGGCGATCCGGGCGCGGAGGGCATCTGCACCGAGTGCGCCGAAGCCCTCGATCTCGCCGTCGACCCGGAAGGGGCGGCGATCCCCCTCCCCTACCCGGCGCCTGTCGGAACCGCCGGCCTCCGGCGGATGCTGCACCGGTGGCGCGTGCTGATCCGGGAGAAGCGGCGGGGATGAGACAACAATTTCAAGCGAGATCTTGAGCACTCACAGCACATACCTCCATCCTTCCTTCCGCAACTTCTCCTTTCGGATCTCATAGTCCGGCATTAACAATCTGAGAAGGTCCCAGAACTCAGCGGAATGATCCTTGTGCCGAAGATGGCAGAGCTCATGGGCCACCACATACTCCACCTGGGACATGGGCGCCATGATAATCAGGAAATTGATGTTGAGCGCACCGTCTTTCGTGCAACTCCCCCATCGTTTCAACTGGCGCCGGATTGTTACCTTCGGGGGATCAAGACGAAGTCGTTGAGCATAGACTCGCACCGCCTCACGCGCTTTCTGCAGGGCGTGCTCTTTGTACCAGGCGCAGAGAGCATGCCTGACCGGGTCAACCTCAGGGCACACGTCATCAGGTATCGTCACCTCAAAATACCCACCCACAAGTTTTACAGACAATTCCTCCCCCCTGACGGCGATCTTCAGTCGATACTGCCGTCCCAGGTAGAGAAATGTCTCACCGCTGACATACCTCTTCGTGGCGTCGAGCATAGCGAGGTGCTCAAAGCCCCCGATCTGTTCCAGGATCCAAGGAGCCTTTTTCTGGACGAGTTCGCGCACCGAGTCCTGAGTCGTGCCGGTCGGGACCGTCACGGCCACACTTGTATCCGGGTAGACCGCAATCGCCGCCTTCTTTCGCCGGGGGCTGAACGAGACGGTATACCAGATCGTTGTTGTCCCGAACAGTACAGCTCCGGTCCCGGTCATCCCCGATACCTCCGTGCGGCTAATTCGATGAGGCGGACCGCCATATCCTGGATCTTGTCCTGCGGGTATCCAACCGATCGGAGCACTCTCTTGACATTCTGGCGCATCACTCGCTTGGTATTCTCTTTCTGCTGCCAGTCGATCACTGTGTGCTCCCTGACAACCGCGCAGATATCCGACGCTGCCTCTTTGAAACGCTCTGGATTCTCGATTTCCGCTGCCATCACCAGATAGAAGGGTGCGACTTCAGGGTCGAGGCCAAGGGTTCCGGCGTGCCGTTGCGGGTTCCTGGCATCGTCGAGGACTGCAGTGAGGCGGGCGAGGCGTTCTGCGCTGCTGATCCGCTGCTGTTCATACTCCTGTAATATCCTGTTCAGGCGGTCCAGCAAAGACTCGTAAAAGATCGGGTCATCTTCGAGTTTAAGATGGATCTCCCGTTTGACAGCATGTTCGATCATGCTCGCCTTGGCATCATCCGAACTGAGCCTTCCGACTTCGACCTTAAAGTCTGTCGAATAGATGGATACCGGCTCGAAAACGCTGATGACACCATCTGCCCGGACGTGCTCGTCGATGAACGTCCGCACCTTTGCCCCAACATCTTCAATGGGATCCTCGTCCTCGCTGAACATGTTCCGCGCCCCAATGCGGATGTCGGCGAGCCATCTGAGGTCAGACACATAGCGCAACGCTTCGGGGTCGGGGAGGAGCATGTCGAGATACTGCGAGAACTGCTTGAATACCTGATCAAAGGCGATCCGGTAGTCCTCAGGTTTAAGGTAGAGGATGCAGGCCTGTTTGTAGTCGTCCTTCCGACTTACTCTCGGCACGGGTGCAAAGAAGTTTATGGCGGCACGGTGGGCTGCCTGGAGGTGGGGGAGGATCTCCCTCTTGAAGTCGGTGTGGACCATGCCCTCGATGTCGTTGTCGTCGTACATGCTGAGAGCATCCCGGAGAGCGCCGCCAAGACCCCAGTAATCGACCACAAGGCCGTAACTTTTGCCTTTATACCGGCGGTTCACCCGGCCCATGGCCTGGAGGAGAGTATGCTCTTTGAGGGGGCTGTCGAGGTACATCACCTGCTCTCGAGGGGCGTCGAAGCCGGTGAGGAGTTTATCGCAGACGATAATGATCTTCGGGTCGTCCTCCTCTTTATACCGGCGGATGATCTCCTGTTCCTCTGTCCTGGAGGTGTGATAGGGTCTGTAGTGCTCCTCGTCGTTGTGCATCTTGGAGATGAGGACTGCAGAGTCGTGCCTACCAAGGGCGTCGAGCGCCTCCTTATACCGTACAGCCCCGAGCCGGTTAGGGACAACTATCTGGGCCTTGAAACCGTTCGGCTCGATCCGGGTCCGGTAATGTTCAAGCAGGTCCTCACTGATCCGCCTAATCCGTTCCGGGGCGATGGCGATGGCTGTTTTGGTGACATACCTCCTCATGAATTCTGCCCGCTGTTCCTCGGAGTAGCCGGCAAAGAGGCGCTCTGAAAGATCTTTGAGGTTGTTCCCGGCGATGGAGAGCTTCGACATCCTGCCTTCGTAGTAGATAGGGACGGTGATCCCGTCTTTGACCGACTGCCGGTGGTCGTACCGGTCGATGCAGGGGCCGAACTCGGCGAAGGTGTCACGCTTCTTCTGGGAGATGGGGGTGCCGGTGAACCCGATGAAGCAGGCGTTCGGGAGGGCCTTGCGCATGTTGGCAGCGAGGATGGTGTACTGGCTGCGGTGTGCCTCGTCGACGAGGACAAAGATGTTCCTTTCCTCGGTGAGGGTTGGGTAGACTTCAGCGGCGTCCTGGAACTTCTGGATGGTGGTCATGACGGTCTGGCCGACGGGGCGGGAGAGGGTCTCCTTGAGGTCGGCGGCGCTCGCCGCGTTGACGGGATTGGGGAAACCGCAGTGGAGGAAGGTGCCGTGGATCTGCTGGTCGAGATCGGTCCTGTCGGTGACGACGACGATGGTCGGGTTGGCGAGGGCTCTGTTCCGCCGGAGCTTGACGGCGGTGAACTCCATGGTGAGACTCTTGCCGCTCCCCTGCCAATGCCAGACGAAGCCGCCCCTGCGCTCAGGGGCGGTGACCTGCGCGAGGATCTTGTTGGTAGCCCGGAACTGCGGGTACTTGGCCACCTTCTTGACCACCCGGCCGTCTTCGCGCTCGAAGACAATGCAGTTCTGGATGAGATCGAGGAGATTGTTCTTCGAGCAGGTGCCGAAGAGCAGAGCGTCCTGGGAGGTGGGGAGCCTGCCGAGGGTGAGGGTGAGGTCCTCAAGGGTCAACGGCCAGGGGTCTTTCCACTCCGCCCAGTGGCGCAGAGGAGTGTAGTTCGTCCCGAATCTAGCGATCGTGCCATGTGTGGCGATGAGGAACTGGGCGGTCCTGAAGAGCTGCGGGCAGCCCTGGTTCCTGAACCCGGAGCCGTTCTCCTGGTAGCGGCTGAGCTGTTTGAGAGCCTCGGCCATCGCCCGGACTATGTAGGGGCTCTTGCACTCGACGACGCCGATGGGGATGCCGTTGACGAAGAGGACGATGTCCGGGATGCATTCGGTGTAGTGTTCGATGGAATACTGCCTGACGACGGTAAAGTCGTTGTTCTCGATCGTATCGTAGTCGATGAGCCGGATGGTCCGGCTTCGCTCACCCCAGCCGTCGCCGAGGTCCTGCAGGACAGTGGTGCCGAGGTCGAGCATGACATGGATCTTCTCGTTGGCTTCGAGAACGGAGGCGGCCGGGATGCTGGTGAGCTGGTAGACAGCCCGATCGATGTTCTCCTCCGAGATCCAGGGGTTGAGGTCCCGGATCTTCTCCTTGAGGAGGCCGACGAGGACGGGCTCTTTACGCGAGGGCCGGAGGGCGTCGGCCTCGCGGGCCGTACGTTCGGTCCAGCCAAGGTGGCGGGTGAGCACCTCGACAGCCGGGTTCTCGACCTCCGTCAGTTCCTTGGGATCGCGGGTCATGGGCGGTCCTCCGGGGGAGGAGCACGCGTGGCTACGCTTTCGTGATTGGGGCAGGCCGCCCCACCAGTGCCGTTGAGGGAAACTCGCTTCCGCCCGGTGAGGAGATCCTGCATCAGGCCCTTCTTGAGGGTCAGGAGGTGGGCGCGGTGGGCGCGCTCGGCAGCGAGGTCGCGGTCGACGGTGGAGAGGACGGTAGCGATGCGGTGCTGTTCGGGGAGGGGAGGGAGAGGCAGATACAAATTTCCGATAATCTTCTGGTCGATCTTCTTCATGCTTCCGGAGGTTCCCTTCGCAGAGCGCCGGAAATATGTCCGACTCCTGGGATGCAGTATGCTTTCGAGGAGAATCTTTGGTAAGATCATCTCGCGGTTTGCTCTTGCCCGGACCAGGAGATCCGGGTAGATAGCAAAGGGTTCGTCCCCTTCGTATAGTGCAGCAAGACCGACCAATGCTAACGTGTTTGACCGCTCGATGAAAATGTCATTTCTTCTGATGAAGAGATCCTTCACTCGTTCATGGTCCGCTTTGATGTACTTTGTATTGCTGACGTCTATCCTGTTTTCTGTCACCGCGGTAAGTGTTAGTGCTCTTATTCCGTCACTCTCGCCAGTCTCGTATCCGGAGTATCCGCTTTGCAGTTTTTCGGAGATCACATCTTTCAACTGAGCAACTTCCCACCCCACCGGCACTCGCATTTTCTGCATCTCACAGAACTCATGTGTCTCCTCGGACCGCACCCTCCCGTCCTCGTCAATGCCCTTCGCGAGGAGATCCTGCATGAGGCCGCGCTTCAGTTCTTCGGTTTTTGCGATGACCTCTTCGGTGGCGGCGATGGCGGCGTCGACGGTGCAGAGGATGGTGGTGATACGGTTTTGTTCTGGGAGAGGGGGGAGGGAAAGGACGAAGTTCATCAGATCGCTTCTTGTAATGCCATTGATGGACGTGCCCTGATTCATGTTGAGAAAATGCCCGTTCACTCCACTGAAGATCCAGAATAAATACTTCACACAGATGTTGTCAGTGGGGATGATACCTGTCAGATCTTGGCTGATGGCAACATCGAAGGGTGCAATTGCCACTTTACCTACACCGGTCCGGGTCACCAGTAACAACATCCCTTTAGGGATCACATGAGTTGCACTATTTTCGACGGCTTCTGGTGTGATATACCTGCGAACCTTGCTTATCTTCTGATCGATCACATCAGCACCAGTTATCCACGGTATTCTTCCTTTCCAGTATTCCGGGATCTTCGTGGAAGGAGTCCCTCCGTTGATGGCTTTTTTGCAGACTTGGGAAAATTTAACAACTTTCCACTCCTCCGGGATCGCGCCGATCTCTGTCTGCTTGTAGCCTTCGGGCAGCGATGCATGGAACATTATAATAAATCCCCCGGGATCGGTAATTCGATCCCCGTCTTGGGCGCCTGTATCCCGAAGAGATCGGCAAATGCCCTATTCTGTCTCTCAAATTTCTGAAGGTCCCCACCGAAGAAGTCCGTTCCCTCTGCCTTTTTTTGAATGTTCCGCAGGTAAAAAATAACCTGCTCAGGAAATGCATATTTTCCTTTACCGCCAAATCCAACTGTTTTGACCCATACCCGCGAGAGTAAGGGGAGAGGTGGGTTAGCGGCACTTTTTCCCTCCAGCGGAGAGGATGCCAGGCGAAGGTACGAGAGTCCATAGAGATACTCGAAAGTATCAAAAGCCCCATCATACGCGTGTTCGTTTGGCATGATGGGCTGGATGATTGATTGAACAGTCCGATACAGGTAGTCATGGACATTGCCCGCCTCTCCATATCGCTTCTGGTTATAGCTCAAGAACCAGACTGAATCACAGGCCATTGTAAACCAGATATTTACCTCATCATAGTAAGGCACCCTTTGCAGCGAGATGTTGATATATGTCTTGATCTTTGGTCGTGTAAGAATCGCCTCCAGTGTGCTTAAATGCCCTTTTTTCACAGCTGCGATACCTGAGGCGTAGATGACTAGCAACGCGGGATAACGCCGGAGACCAAACAGAGCGTCATAGAACTTTGTGCCATACATCCCCCGGATCCTAAAACCTCCCTTCGGTTCTGGACAGGGTATGTTGATCAACCGCTCGATGGCATCCGCTATCAGGTCGGCGTTCTCTCCGTCGTCATAGTAGGCGACCATGGCCGTCATTGCGGCCAGCGGAGCTGTAAATCTCTCGAATTTTTCGAGTGCCTCTCCGAAGAAGTCTTGCGCAATGATACTGCTACCGTTTTCTGGGAGATAATTGCCGGAGGCGAGCTCTTGATAAATCCTATCCGTTTCAGTATTAATAAGATCAGATAAGATCAGGTCTGGCCGGGGATCCCGCAGTGCATCACGAACTTTCCTCACCGCCGCAGCGGCGGTGAGAGTAGTCCTCGGCTCAAACCGCGCAAACCTCTCAATGATCGCTTCGAGCGTCGTGAAGAACTCGTCCGCGTTGTCGATATCGATCCCGTTCGGTAAGAGGGACTTGCACACCTCGGAGGGGTCGCTCCCCCCATTCCTCCGGCACCAGAAGACCGGATACCGGCGAGGAGTATCCGTAGCGCAGAGGATCTCTACGAGGTGTGTGTCGTAATTCCCGGACCATCCGCAGGTCACGAGGCCGTACTCCCCGAAGATCCGTCTCAGGTAGTCCTCCATCGCCGGAGGATACTCCCTGAGGTCTTCCGGGGTGATCCGGAGCGTCCCCCGCTCGAAATCGCCGTTGACCTTCAGGACCCGGCACCGGTCCGGGAACACCGACATCTGCCTGACGTCCGACTCCTCGGTGATGACCTCGTAGGGAACCGTCTCCGCCTTCAGCGCCTCCTCCATCAGCGTGTCGAAATTCGTGGTGATGATGAGGGAGATCCTTCCGGACTTCACCAGCCTCGCAATGACGCGGTGAGCCTCGGTAGGGGTTCCAGGTGCGGGACCGCCGTTCACGTCGGTCCGATAAATGAACTTCTTCAGCCCGTCTTTCCGGTTCGCCTCGGAAATCCCGAGTTCCTTCATGAGGTGCTGGAATGTCGCAGGTTCCCCAAACGCCTCCTCGAACCACGCAAGACAGACCTCATTATTCTCCCCTCTCTCCACCTTCTCGCCCCGCCCTTCGGCGACGGCAAGGATCATATTTCCGGAGACATCGCTTGCCGTCGGAAGGGCCGCAGCAACCGAGATCCCCGCCCCAAGCAACAGGGCGTAGCGTTTCGGGGAGGCCTGCATCGCGTATGCGACCGGCACAACAGCATCAGTGTTCATCGTCGGTCGTCTCCGCGCCAGTCAGCTGTCCAGCAGTGCTGGCGATCTTCTTCTCCTGCGACCTCGTCCGTCGTTCGAGTTTCTTCAGGTCCTCCTCCGGAGGGAGGGACTCGGGCTTGATCCCGCGCCGCACGAGGAGGTCTCTGACATCTGTGTTATTCTGGACATGTTCGTCCGTGATCGCACGCTCGCCCTGGAGATCCTCTTTAGCCACGTTGAAGTTCGTGATCTCGGTGGCGAGGTTCTTCGCCGTGATCGTCACCGTCGGGAGGAAATCAGCAAGGGGACGATTTTGGGGCGTCCCAAGCCGCTCCTTCATCGCCTGGGTGGTATATCCGCCGAAAAGCGCCATATCACCTCTGCTGCGGATCCGCCCGAACCCTGCCTCATCCACGCCGCGCTCGTAGATATTCCGCGAAAGTTCGGACTCTGATTCTCGCAGCCGTTCCCGGGCTTTCAGGCGTTCGGTGAGATGGATGTGCTCCTCGATGAGCTCCTGCTTGCGGGTCTGCACGGCGAAGTAACTCTGGGCAAACGCGATCTCCTCTTTCCTGGGATCCCCGTTCTGGGCGATGAGGTAACAGGCATACCGGGTCAGCATGATGTCAGAGATCTCCCGCTCCGACCCCGACCCGAGGGAAACCATTTTGTTGACGTCAACAAAATGGTCTGAAATCTCGTGTTTCGTAGTTTGGCAGGATTCTTTAGCCTTTACAACAACTTTGACGAAATTCCGCCACTCCTTGTAACCCAGCAACACCTGAAGGTCCCGGGCATACCAGAACTCGACCCCGCCCGCATCGTGGACGTAATCCTCGAAATGTCGGTGAAGCCGGTGCACAACTTCGGGTTTCATCGGAAGTCTCCACGCCGAACAATTCGGAATTCCCGAATATTTGCCTCAGGATCGAGTATCCGGGCCACAATACGGTTAGCCGCACCCGGCATCTCCTCGCTCACGCCGACCGCCCCGTATAGCCCAGTTCCTCCAGGTACCGGTCCATCTCCGCCTCAACCACTGCCCGGCGCTCCCGCAGGTCGTGCAGTTCTCTGGCAACCGCCGCGACATCCACAACCTCTTCCTCGGGCGTCGTGTCCACGTAGCGGGTGATGTTCAGGTTGTAGTCATTCTCCGCGATCTCCTCCATCGGAACAACCCGGCAGAACTTCTCTATATCCTGGTAATCCCGGTAGGCCGTCACGATCTTCTCGACGTCCTCCCGGCGCAGGCAGTTCTGGTTCTTCCCCTCCTGGAACTCCGCCGAGGCCTCGATGAAGAGGACCTTCTCCTTCCGCTCGGCGGGCTTGTCCTTGTTGACGATCAGAACCCCGGCCGGGATCGATGTGCCGAAGAAGAGATTCGGCGCAAGCCCGATCACCGCCTCCACCAGGTCATCCTTGAGGACGTTCGTCCGGATCCTCCCCTCGGCACCGCCGCGGAAGAGCACTCCATGCGGCACGATGACTGCAAGTTTCCCGGTCTCGTTGAGGATATTGATCATGTGGAGCACAAAGGCCCAGTCCCCTTTCGTCGCCGGGGGTATGCCGTAGCCGAACCTGCCGAACGGATCTTTCTCCGCCATCTCCTGGCCCCACTTGTCGAGCGAGAACGGTGGATTGCTGATAACCCGGTCAAACTGCATAAGGTGGTTGTCAAGCAAGAACTGCGGCTCCCGGATCGTGTCCCCAGCCCTGATATCGGCATCGATGTAACCGTGGAGGAGCATGTTCATCTTACAAAGACCCCAGGTTCCGATGTTCTTCTCCTGCCCGGTCAGGGTGAGGTTTGCCGGGTTGCCCCCTTCCTCCTTCACGAGCCTCGCGCACTGGATCACTGCGCCACCCGACCCGCAACACGGGTCGTGAATGCGCATGCCCTCCTTCGGGTCGAGGATCCGGGCCAGCAGAGCAGCGACCTGATAGGGCGTGAAGAACTCTCCCCCCTTCTTCCCGCCATCGTCGGCAAACCGCTCGATGAGATACATGTAGACATCTCCGAGCATATCCGGGCTTTCGAGGTCGGCGTTCCTCATCGGGATTGCAGAGAAATTCCTGATAAGCGCAGACAGGTTGGTATCCCGCTGCTTGAGATCACCGAGTTTGTACGAGTTGAAATCGATGTTCCCGAGAACTTTTTCCATCACCGGATTCTGATCCTCAATCTTCTGCGTGATCGTGTTCAGGGAGTCACCGATCTTCTGGGTAAGCTTCTGAATGTCCTTCCACAGGCATCCTTCGGGGAGATAATACAGATGTTCATCGGGATCGTTCCAGGCAAGATCGTGATCCCCCGTCTCGCGCTCGACCCGCTCCGCTTCCTCTTCAAATACATCGGAGAGGCGCTTCAGGAAGAGCATCCCCAGAATATAGTCTTTGTAATCAGCCGAACTGATGGAGCCACGGAGGATATCCGCTGCCTCCCAGGCCTTCTTTTTCATTTCTTCGAATATAATTGCCGCCATTGTCATCACATTAAAGGGAATTTATCATTGAGTCAACAATAGAATCCAGGAGTTTCTGCTCTTCTTTGAGAATCCTGGTATGCTCGGTTGCCAGTGCAATATACCTGCTCAAGAGATCCTGTTGCTCACGGGGAGGTACCGGAACCTCTACCTGCAACAACTCTTTAAGGGAGATGCCTACCAGAGTGGATATACCGGCTCGTGGAACAAGGACGCGCTGGCCTGCAGAACTATTGAACCAGGCCGCAAGAATTTCCGGTTTAATCAGGTCCGAGCATCGCAGTCCTACAAGATTAGCGCTGAGTGCCGCACCGGCAACATCCGGACCTGCGATCGCGGCACGGAAGGGTTGGGCACGAAGAGTAAGGATAACATCACCAGGCAAGATAGTGTCGCTCTCTAATTTCCCGGTTCTTCTGACCGTTGCCTTTTTGACCGTTCCAGCGTTGATAGCGCCGTCAACAATATCGCCCATATTGACAAGAGGTATGTCAACGGTAGGATCGCCCTTATCTGGTTTTAGATAGTACGAAGATAACCCCGTGATCTTTGTCTCCAGAAGAGATTTGAGGGGAACTACCACTGCACCACGTCGTGCCTTGGAGTCCATGTTTGCGGAGTGCATAGAGTGCATATAGTCATGTCCTGTGCGGGGGAGCAAAACTCTCGTATCTGTTCAACCCGGTGCCGACAAAAAACAGGGGCAGATGAGCATCATGCTTTACTCCATGATCAGAGGTCGGAATGTGCCCGAGTTTTCGGATGTTCATCGGGGATCCCAGCTGACAACCAGTGGTGGGTGTTCGAACTGGAAGATCGAAGATCCTCTGTACTCGAGAGACCTGGAAATATTCGTCTACTTGAGCGGTGAATTCTATAACGTCACCCTCCTGGAGCTCTCCAACCACATCGAATCCAGGAGTGTGGTTGACCCAAGCATGGCCGGTGAAATACTTACCGTTCGCGTCCCAGATATTCCGAAGATGGGCGGATCTTCGCATTACGCCCCTTTCCCAACACGTACCATATCCACCGAAAGTTGCGATGAATCGGGCTCTCTTACCCCGGAGTGGTTGCAGTTTGACTTTCATTCATTTCTCTGCTTGGAGAGGAGTCTTGAGCCTCCCAATCTCATGTTTGGATTCAGTACACCGGAACCCAAAACCTGATGATGACAGGAAGCAACTTATCTACGTCAGAGATTGTGTACTGCCATCACCGACCTTTGGGTTAGGTCTCGGTAAGAGGAGAATCTTGTCGAGGACAAGTTCACAATTTTCGTGTCACACTCGTCAATAATGTCGTACGGCGCGCCCTTATTTATAGTTTCCGATCCTGGGCACTGTCAGGCAGTGTTTTACGGATGCAAATTGCCCCTGCCCCCTATTCCAACAATGAGGTTATGTTCACGGGCTTCGCTACACTCTACGCGGAAAATATGATACTAGAGGCGACTCGAAACAAATTCTCCATGAACTATTACCCAAACATTTGTTCGCCTCATAGCGTGAAAGGGCATGCAATCGGCATCACATGTGATTCCGCCCACACGTTCTACCCCAAGATCATCCCTACCACAAACGTGATATCCACCACGGCTCCTGCACAGGGTTTTGTCATCATTCTGTGATTCCACTCGATGTAGCATCTAGCAAAGTGTTTTAAAAAAACTCGATTGAAAGCTCAGTTTTCAACTCAAACCCTCCACCCGCGGTAGCGTAACGAAAGTTCTGTAAAATTGAATTGGCCCTGGATCCAACCTAGATTTGGACAAAGGAGAAACAGGGCCATGGATCCCTTAGCGTTAATCGAAGATTATCTTTCCGATCAGGAGAACGGCATGAAGACGCTCATCACCTGGTTCCTCAACCAGGTGATGCTCGCAGAGGCCCTCCAGCAGGCAGGAGCCGCCCAGTACGAACGCACCGATGCGCGGAAAGCGCATCGAAACGGTTACAAGGACCGATCCCTCAAGACCCGATACGGGGAGACGATCCTCCGGAAACCGCAGTTCCGGGAGTTCCCGTTCGAGACACAGGTCTTCGGGCGCTATGCCCGGGTGGAGAAAGCTCTGGTGAACGCAATTGTCGAATCCTACCTCCAGGGAGTTTCGACGAGAAAGATCCAGGAGATCGTCAGTCATCTGGGGATCGACCAGCTCTCCCCGGCTTCGGTCTCCCGGATGGCCAAGAACCTCGACGACCAGGTGCAGGCATTCTTCCTGCGGCCGATCGAACAGGCTATCCCATACCTCTTCGTGGATGCCTCCTACTACAAAATCCGGGACGGAGCACGATACGTCACCAAAGCGGTCCTGGTGGTCGCCGGCGTCCGGGATGACGGCTACCGGGAGATCCTGGGCGCAAGAATCACGGATTGTGAGAACGAAGAATTCTGGTCAGGAATGTTCGAGGAGCTCAACGAACGGGGACTCACCGGGGTTCAACTGGTCGTCTCGGATGGGCATACCGGCATCCAGAAGGCGGCTGAAGCCGCCTTCCTCGGTGCATCCTGGCAGATGTGTCAGGTTCATTGTACCCGAGCTGTCTTGAGGAATATTCCTCGGAAACACCAGAAAGAGGTTGTAGAAGGCCTGAAGGAGGCCTATGGAAGTGAACAAAGGCTTCAAGATCTCGCTGATGACCTGAATGCCAGGGGGTACCGGAAAGCAGCCAACACCATCGAACGATTCCTCCCCGGGCTTATGAGTTACACGGCATTCCCAAAACCGCACGGGAAACGGCTCAGAACGACGAACATGGTGGAGCGGGTCAATAGGGAACTGAAACGGAGAACCAAGGTTGTAGGCGTGTTCCCGAACGAGGAATCCCTTCTCCGGCTGGTCGGATCTATCCTGATGGACATCAACGAGGAGTGGGTCACCGGCAGAAGGTATTTGACGATGGAGAAGGAATGATCAGACAAGGAGACAGGGCTCAGGCAAATTACAGAAGATCTGAGACGTTACCCACCCGCTGACACCGATCTCCCGCCACCCCCTGTCCAGCAGCATCGATACTTCTGCTCGTCGGATAAGATCAACACGATCCCTTTTATATCTCCTCCGCAGAAAGAGTCTCATCGGAGAGAGTGCCAGAATGTTCGAACGCATCCTGTTTCCAACGGACTTTTCGGAACCTTCCATGAAAGTGCTGGACTATATCCCCGTGCTGCACGAGGCAGGAACCCGGGAGGTGGTTCTCGTCCACGTCATCGACTCAAAAGAGATCACGCTGATCGCTTCAGGGGGGCAGGGGTTCCTCGGAACCGTGCCCGACCGGGAGACCGAGGCGCAGAAAGAGTTGCGAGAAGAGATCCAGCACCGGATCATCGACACCCGCCGGGCGCTCGAGAGGCAGGGCGTGAAGGTGACCGTCCGGACGCCTGCCGGTAATCCGGGAGAGGAGATCGTGGCCGCGGCCGATGCGGAAGGAGCCTCGCTCATCGTCATCGGCTCCCACGGCCGGTCGAACATCCGCGACCGCCTGCTCGGGACGGTCTCGGAGTACGTGATCAAGAACGCCCACCAGCCGGTCCTGGTCATCAAACGGAAGACTGTTGCCGGGAGGTAGTCCCCCACCTCCCTGTGTCAAAAAAAGGTATCTACCGTTCCTGCCGGCTCTCGAGCAGCCGCCGTATCGCCCGGAGTTCCTCCACCACCGCATCGGCGGCCGGCGCCCCTTCGGGCTCCCCTCCGGTCGCGGCGACCGGCCCGGTCGTCCGCACGAAGTTCATGATCTTCTCCTGGAGATCCCTTGGGTCCGCTATCCCGTTAATGACGATCTCCGCCTGCGCCTGGGCGGAGTAGCCCGCCGTCTGCACCCTGACCGCCGAGAACGAGAAGAACCGCATCAGGGGCCCCTGGGAGATATCGACGTTCGTGATCCGGTTGTAGGGGACGATCCCCGTCTGCCGGAACCAGACCCCGCGCTGCCAGGTCACCTCGGTGACGGTGAGCCGGTAGACGATGCTCTCATGGTAGAGCGGCACCCAGTAGGCGACGAAGACGATGACGGCGAGCACCGGGACGGCGACGGCGAGAGCGACGGGCAGCGGGCTGAAGACGACGATGGGAACCAGCCAGGGCAGGATGAAGACGACGACGGCCAGGATCAGGGACGCGTAAAGGTACGACCGGAACTGCAGTACCGGTTTGAACGGTTCTCCTATGCGGAAGGTGATGAGAGGCATGATATCACACTGATCTCAACCGGAACAGATTAAATCTTCCCGACCGGTGAGGTCTCTTCGGAGGATACAGCGATCACCTCCCTCGCCGAAGTAGGCCGGGAAGAAGTCCGTCTCCAGAAAGCCGTGCCTCGCGTAGAGCGCCCGGGCGGCCTGATTCTCCGGCGCGACCGAGAGGTAGACCTCATACGCTCCCCGCTCCCGAAGATCGGCGACGACGGCAGCAACGAGGCTCTCCCCGAACCCTCTGCGCCGGTACCGTTCCGCCACCACCAGCCGGACGATCCATCCCGTTGTCTGCCGGTGCTGGACGAGAGCGCCGATGGTGTAGCCGGCGACCTCCCCGCCGCATTCCGCAACCAGAAAGGTATCGGAAAAGAGGACGCCTGCCTGCCGGATAAAGACCTCGGACTTACACCCTTTCGGGCTGTTCTCCCGCTCGAGGGCACAGACCGCCGGGAAATCCTCATCAAGGTATCCCCTGATCGTCGGTTCCATGCCGGTATATACGTCACGATGTAAATAAGAGGAGACGATCCCCTGCGGGGAACGCTCCCGAGCCGGACCCTCACTTCTTCATGCCCTTCTTGAGCATATCCCGTGCCATCTTGTAGGTCTCGATCTTGTACTGCATCATCTCGATGTGCTGTTCCTTCATCTTGATGCGGGACTCGATCATCCGCACCATCAACTGCCGCATCTCATCCTCGTCGAGGAGCTCATACATCTTCCCGAGAAGCATGTCGTGGGCGCCGTATCCGCCATGATGTGTCATACCATACCCCCCTCATACCGGCCCGCCCTGCGGACGAACCGGCTTCCAGGTATCCGCCGGTTGATAAATATCTTATGGCAGGTACGGCTCCTCACCGGGAGGGCGCGAAGAGATCGCCGCGGCCTGCCCGGTTCCGGTTGATGCAGGCGTTGAGCACCTCTTCCATCAGCCGGAGCGCCCCTTCCACACCGGCGACCGCGGGGGAGGAGAGAGCGACCCTGTCCCGGAGCGGCAGCGTCAGCCCGACGAACGCGGCGCCGGGAGCGATCGCCGCCTCGTAGGAGGAGCCGAGGATCAGGTCGGGTTCGGCGTCAAGGATCATCTCGCGGATGACCGAGAAGTCGGTCGTATGGGTGACGCCGTTACCGGAGGAACCGTTCCGGGCGGCGACGCAGGCGATCTCGGCACCGAGATACCGGTCGAGGAGGTCGGCGGCAAACGAGGCGTATGCCTCGCCGCCGGCGATCGCCACGCGGGGCGGGTCGAACCTCCTGAGGTACTTCTCGCAGGCCTTCCTGATCCGGGCATCGGCCCACGCGACTTCATCCATGACCGGGCGGGGATCCACGCCGTCGATCGAGGCGAGAAGCCGTTTGAAGGTTTCGCGGACCGCATCGAGGCCGAGAAGCGAGCCGCGCCACGTCCCGACGCCGCTCGCGAGATCCGGGTTCGCCCCGATGGTGAACGGCGCCGCCCGGCGGGTCGCGGCGTAGCGGTCGAGGCAGAAGGTGGTGGCGACGGGAACGCCTGCAAGGCTGAGCAGGCGCCGCGCCTCGAGGGCGTTCCCCCGGCAGAAGGGGTCGGTGCGGCAGATGCCGTCGATGTTGACGCCGGGAGCATCGGGGTCAACCTCCGGCGCGATCGTATCGAGCGCACGGCGGTAGCCGGCCTCGAGGTCGCCGAGGAACCCGGGGCTGTCGACGACGAGGATCTGCCCGTCGCCGGCAAGGTCGCCGATATCCTCACCCATGATCGCGGGCACGCAGGTGTTGACCACGGCTATCCGGGCGTAGCGGCCAACGAGTTCCCGGATCACCTCCGCGAGCCGGGACTCCGTGCCGAAGATGACCTCGTTCTCGACGAGGAACGTCCCGTGGATGGGAACCCCGACGAGCGACGCGGGGTAGAAGTAGCACCCGCTCGAACCGTGGACGACGACGGCGATATCCTCGAATCCCGAGAGACAGGCGACCGCCCCGGTCATCGCGCAGGGCCAGAGAGGATTCTCGCACGGTGTATGCTGCTCTTCCTGCATCGTTCTACAAGATCATGGCGGTGCGGGGATATAAAAGACGGGATCTGCGGGGATGTCCAGGAGGCCGTCACGAAGTCTGTGTGGCTGCCAGCAACCGGAAGTTGTTAACAACTTCAGGGCTTCGCGACTTCACATGAGATGCTGATACCTGGTGACGGCCCTACACCGTCCGGACAAGCGACGCGAGGTGGCGCCCGACCTCGCTCGTCTTCCTCGCGCCGCCCATGTCCCGGGTGACGTATCCGTCGAGGATACTCCTCTC
This sequence comes from Methanoculleus chikugoensis, assembly GCF_019669965.1. Classification (NCBI taxonomy): domain Archaea; kingdom Methanobacteriati; phylum Methanobacteriota; class Methanomicrobia; order Methanomicrobiales; family Methanomicrobiaceae; genus Methanoculleus; species Methanoculleus chikugoensis. The sequence continues at coordinate 2,290,854 of NZ_AP019781.1, forward strand.
GATCGCCCGGAGGACTGCCGCCGCGCCCTCGTGCTCGCCGAGGTGGTCGAGGAGCATCGAGCCCGCCCAGACGGTCGCAAGCGGGTTTGCGACGTCCTGACCGCGGTACTTCGGTGCGGAGCCGTGGATCGGCTCGAACATCGAGGTGCCCTTCGGGTTGATGTTCCCGCCGGGGGCGAGCCCGAGCCCGCCCTGGATCATGGCGCCGAGATCGGTGATGATGTCGCCGAACATGTTCGGGGTGACGACGACGTCGAACCACTCGGGGTTCTTGACGAACCACATCGTGACGGCGTCGACGAAGTTGAACTCCGTCTTGACGTCCGGGTATCCGGCGGCGACGTCCGTGAAGACGTCGCGCCAGAGGCCGTAGACGTCGGAGAGGACGTTTGCCTTGTCGACCGACGTGACCTTCTTCTCTCTTTTTACGGCGAGGTCGAAGGCGTAGCGGATCGCCCGCTCCGCACCCTCCCGGGTGACGACGCCGATCTGGTAGGCGAGTTCGTCGGCATCGGTCTCGACGTCGAGGCCGAACCTGACGTTGTAGATGTCGCGGACGACCTCGAGGGTCTTCTGCTCGTGTCTTCCGGCAAACCGGGAGCCGATCCCGACGTAGAAGTCCTCGGTGTTCTCCCGGACGACGACGAAGTCGATATCCTCCGGGCGCTTGTTCGCGAGCGGCGTCGCGACGCCGTCGAGGAGTTTGATCGGCCGGAGGTTGATGAACTGGTCGAAGTGGAACCGGATGGCAAGGAGGATGCCCTTCTCCAGGATCCCCGGCTTCACCCGGTCGTCGCCGATGGCCCCGAAGTAGATCGCAGAGAACTTCGAGAGTTCCCGGATATCCTCCTCGGTCAGGAGTTCGCCCGTCTCAAGATAGCGTTCCGCTCCGATATCGAACTCAGTCCACGCGATATCGAATCCATACCGCTCGCCCGCTGCGTCGATGACCTCTCTTCCTGCCGCGACGATCTCCGGGCCGATCCCGTCCCCGCCTATCGCGGCTACTCTGTGTTGCATGTCTTCACCTCATCCAGGCCTTTCGCGTAGGCCACAAGCCCGCCGGCATCAACGATCTCTTTCATGAACCCGGGCACCGGCTCGATGGGGAGCCGTCTCCCGTTCGCCTCGATGTAGCCTCCGGCGAGATCCACCGTCACGGTATCGCCGTCCCGTATGCCCTCCGCCCCGGCAGAGACCAGGGGCAGGAGCCCGGTATTCACGGCGTTGCGGTAGAAGATCCGCGCAAAGGACTTCGCGACCACGACCTTCACCCCGGCGCCGAGGAGCGCGAGCGGCGCGTGCTCGCGGGAGGAGCCGCACCCGAAGTTGCTCCCGGCGACGACGACGTCGCCCTCCTGTACCTCCTTCGCAAACTCATCTCTCGTTCCCTCGAACGCGTGCTTCGCGAGTTCCGCCGGATCGTAGATCGTGAGGAACCGGCCGGGGATGATTGCATCCGTATCAATATCGTCGCCGAACTTCCAGACTCGCATGATTCACACCTCCCTCGGGTCGGTGATCTCGCCGTAGAGGGCGCTCGCCGCCGCCGTCGCCGGCGAGGAGAGGTAGACCGACGCCTGAGCGCTCCCCTGCCTCCCCCGGAAGTTCCGGTTCGACGTCGAGAGCGAGACCTCACCCGGGGCGAGGAGGCCGAATGCTCCGCCCATGCAGGGGCCGCAACAGGGCGCTTCCACAAGGGCGCCCGCCTCGACGAACCGCTCGATCAGCCCCCCGCGGAGGGCCTTGAGGTACTCCGTCCGCGAGGCAGGGATGACGATCACCCGGACGCCGTCGGCGAAGCGGTCGGCGTTCCCGAGCACCTCGGCCGCCTCGAAGAGGTCTTCGTAGCGGCCGTTCGTGCAGGAGCCGATGAAGACCTGGTCGACCTTCGTCCCGGCGACCTTCGTCACGTCCACGACGTTGTCGACGTTGTGCGGGACGGCGACCTGCGGGGCGAGGTCGGTGACGTCGTAGTGCCGCCGCTCCCGATACCTCGCGTCCGCATCGCCCGCGAGGTCGAACGGCTTGATATCACGCCGGGCGGTGACGTAGTCCCAGGTGGCCGCATCGGGCGCCACGATCCCCGCCTTTGCCCCCATCTCAATCGCCATGTTCGCGCAGGTCATCCGGCCCGCCATGTTCATCTCGCGCATCGCCCGGCCGGTGAACTCGAGCGCCATGTAGGTCGCCCCGTCGGCGCCGATGTCGCCGGCAAGGGAGAGGATCAGGTCTTTTGCCCCGACTCTTTTGCCGAACGCACCCTCAACCTCGACCAGAATGCTCTCGGGCACCCGGAAGTAAAGCGCCCCGAACTTCAGGACGAACCCCATATCGGTCGAACCGATCCCGGTCGCAAACGCCCCCGCCGCGCCGTAGGTGCAGGTGTGGGAGTCGGTGCCGACGATGATCTCGCCCGGCGCCGCCCGCCCCTTCTCCATCACGACCTGGTGGCAGACGCCCTCGAGGAGATCGTAGTTGTGGATCCCCTGCTCTTCAGCAAACTGCCGCATGAAGACGTGGTTCTCGGCGGCGGGTATCGAGTCGGCGGGTACCTGGTGGTCGAAGAGCATAATGATCCGTTCAGGATCGAATACGCGTTCTCCACCCATCTCGCGAAAGACCCTGACCGCAAGCGGGCCGGTGATGTCGTGGATCATCGCTGCATCCACGGGTGCCATCACTACCTCTCCCGCACGGACGGGTCTCCCGCACCGTTGCGAAAATATCTTTTCTGCGATAGTCGCCGACATACAGTATCGTGTTCTGGTACGCGTTCCGGACGTATCTAATTTGCCCGGGCGCGCCCGGCGGTGCAGTTAATCGGAGCCCGTTGTGGCCGATTTCCGGGACAGTATCCTTATGTGGCCCCGTGCGGATTCTATAAGGAGAAGCGATGACCGACGGACCGACCCCGGCGATGCGACAGTATTACTCAGTGAAGGCCCGGTACCCCGATGCCGTCATCTTCTTCCGGATGGGGGACTTCTTCGAGACCTTCGGCGAGGACGCCGGCGTGGTGGCCCGGGAACTCGACATCACCCTGACGGCCCGGGGCAAGGATAAGAACGGCGACCGGATGCCGCTTGCGGGCGTCCCCCATCACGCCGTCGACGGTTACATCGCCCGCCTGGTAGCGAAGGGCTACAAGGTGGTGATCTGCGACCAGGTGGAGGATCCGAAGACCGCGAAGGGCGTGGTGAAGCGGGAGGTCACGAGAGTGATCACCCCCGGGACGCTGATCGACTCATCGATGCTCGGCTCAGCCGGCGCACACTACCTGATGGCGGTCGCCCCCGACCGGAAAGATGCCTTCGGCCTCGCGTTCCTGGACGTCTCTACCGGCGAGTTCTTCGTCTCCTCGGGGAGCGGCGGGCGAGACTACGCCGAGATCGTCTCGGAGGTCGTGAGGCACCGCCCCTCAGAGGCAATAGTTCCCGAAAGCCTCGCAGACGCGCTTCCCGCCCGGCTCGAAGCCCTCGGGGTGACGGTGAGCCGCTACCGCGACGACGCCTTCGATATTGACGCGGCGTACGAGCGGCTCTGCGGGCAGTTCGGGACGGCGACGCTCGACGGCTACGGGTGCGCGGGAATGCCGGGCGCGATCGCCGCCGCCGGAGCAGCGCTCCGCTACGCCCAGGAGACCCAGCAGTCGCCCCTCTCCCACATCTCGGGACTCTCGACGCGGGTTCCGTCGGGGAACATGGCGCTCGACGCGATCACCCTCAGAAACCTGGAGATCACCGCGGGCATCCGGGGCGAGGGCGACGCAAACACCCTTCTTGCCGCACTCGACGCCACGGAGACATCGATGGGGAGCCGGACGATGCGGTCGTTCCTGATCGCCCCCCTGCTCGGGAAGGATGCTATCGAGGCGCGGCTCGACGCGGTTGAGTGGTTCTTCGAGCACGCGCTCGAGAGACAGGCGCTTCGCGCGACTCTCGGCGACTTCGCCGATATCGAGCGGATAGCAGGGAGGATCGCCTACGGGAACGCCGGGCCGAGGGATCTCGCGACACTCCGGGAGTCGCTCGAAGCGATCCCGGACGTAAAGGAACTCTTCCCCGCCGATGCCCCGGCCCTGGTCCGCGAGGCCCTCGCCGCGATGAGCGACCACGCTCACGCCGTCGACCTCATCGGCCGGGCGATCGTCGACGACCCGCCGGCACGCGCGGTGGCCGGCGGGATGATCCGGGAGGGGTTCAATGCCAAGCTCGACGAGTTCCGGCACCTCGCGACGACCGGGAAAGACTGGATCGCGGAGTTCCAGCAGCAGGAACGGGAGAGAACCGGGATCAAGTCGCTCAAGGTAGGCTACAACCGGGTCTTTGGGTACTACATCGAGGTGACGAGACCGAACCTCTCCCTGGTGCCGCCGGAGTACGAGCGGCGGCAGACGACCGCGAACGGCGAACGCTACACGATACCCGACCTCCGGGAGAAGGAGGCGATGATCGCGACCGCCGAAGAGCGACTTACTGCCCTCGAAGCGGAGATCTACGCCGAACTCGTCCGGACGCTCACGGCGGAGGTCGCCGGCCTCCAGGCGACCGCACGGGCGGTGGGGCTCCTCGACGTCTATGCGGCGCTTGCCGAGATCGCCGCCCGCTACGGCTACACCCGCCCGGTGATCGAGGAGAGCGGCCGGATCGTCATCCGCGACGGCCGCCACCCGGTGGTGGAGCGGCACCTCCCGGTCCCGTTCGTCCCGAACGACACGGAACTCGACTCCGCCGGCGACCAGATCATGATCATCACCGGGGCGAACATGGCCGGCAAGTCCACCTACATGCGGGCGGTGGCGCTCTGCTGCATCATGGCCCAGATGGGGAGTTTCGTCCCGGCCCGGCATGCCACCGTCGGGATCGTCGACCGCGTCTTCACCCGGGTCGGGGCGTTCGACGACCTCGCCTCCGGACAGTCCACGTTCATGGTCGAGATGCTGGAACTTGCAAACATCTTAAACAACGCGACGGCGAGAAGCCTCGTCATCCTCGACGAGATCGGGCGGGGGACGAGCACGCTCGATGGGTGTTCGATTGCCCGGGCGGTGGTGGAGTTCCTGCACGGGAAGGCGGTCGCGGGGCCGAGGACGCTCTTTGCGACCCACTTCCACGACCTGGTCGATCTCGAAGGATCGCTCAAACGGGTGAAGAACTTCCACTTTGCGGTGAAGGATACCGGAACCGACGTTGTCTTCCTCCGTAAGATCATCCCCGGCGCGACCGACCGGAGCTACGGCGTCCACGTCGCACACCTTGCCGGGATCCCGAAGAAGGTGACCGACCGGGCGATGGAACTCCTGAAGGAGGCGTCGACCCGGGAGCTCCCGGCCGGGGTGCGGGCTCCCCGCTACACCCAGATGCTCCTCGTCGACCCCGGCGAGGGGGTCGTGGAGGAGAACCCGGCGGTCCGAGAACTCAAAACCATGAATCCCAATGAGATGACTCCTATCGAGGCGCTGAACACCCTCTGCAGGCTCCAGAGGCTCGCGAACGGGGAGAGGAGTGAGCGATGACGAAGATCCGCGTCCTCGACCCCGACACCGTGAACCAGATCGCCGCCGGCGAGGTCGTGGAGCGGCCGGCATCGGTGGTGAAGGAACTCCTGGAGAACGCGATCGACGCGGGGTCGACGAGCATCCTCCTCGACGTCTCCTCGGACATGGCGGGGATCACGAAGATCCGGGTGACCGACAACGGGGAGGGCATGAGCGGGGAGGAGGCGGCCCTCGCGTTTCACCCCCACGCAACGAGCAAGATCCGGGAGATCGCCGACCTCTCCGCCATCCGCACCCTCGGGTTCCGGGGGGAGGCGCTCGCGAGCATCGCCGCCGTCGCGGAGGTGACCCTGGTCACCCGTCCACGGGGAGGGGGAGCGCTCGCCGGGACGCGGATCGTCGTCAGGGGCGGCGAGGTTGTGGAGGAAAGCGAGGTGGGAGCACCGGAGGGGACGACAGTCGCGGTGGAACGCCTTTTCTACAACACCCCCGCCCGTCGGAAGTTCCTCAAAAGCAGGAACACCGAGCTCGCCCACGTCTACGCGGTCGCAGAAAGTCTCGCCCTTGCCCACGGCGAGGTCGCCTTCCGGGTGGTGCAGAACGGCAAGGAGCGGATGGCGACCCAGCGATCGGGAGGGGGCTTAACCACCATCGCGGGGCTTTACGGCGCCGAACTCGCCAGGTCGCTCGTCCCGGTCGAGGGAAGGCTCCCGTTCCTCCGTATCGGCGGCTACATCTCCCGGCCGTCGGAGAGCCGGGGGAACCCCTCGCAGATCTCCGTCAGCATCAACGGGAGAAGCATCTCCTCCCGGCAGATCGCCGCCGCCGTCCGGGAGGGCTACGGCACCCTCCTCCCGAAAGACCGCTACCCGGTGGCATTCCTCGAACTCTCGATCGACACCGGTCTCGTGGACGTCAACGTCCACCCGACCAAACGGGAGGTCCGCCTCTCCCGGGAGCGGGAGATCACGGGGGCGATTGCGGCCGCAGTGGAAGAGGCACTTACAAAGCACGACCTCACACGCGAAACCCCGGACGAGCCGGTTCAGCAGCAGATCGTACCCGGGGGGGCCGAACCGGTGCCGTCACCGCCGCCGGTCGCCGAGTCCGGGGCATCCTACACGGCCGGCCACCGAAGCTTCACCCTCTCTGACAGGCAGCTCCGCCGGACGGAGACGGAAGGCGGAGAGAACCTCCTCCCCGCGATGGAGCCGATCGGACAGGTGGCCGCGACCTACATCGTGGCGGAGGGGAGCGACGGCACCCTCTACCTCATCGACCAGCATGCGGCCCACGAGCGGATCCTCTACGACCAGGTCTCGGAGCAGCGCGACAGGGCGGCCGGGTCGCAGGAACTGATCACGCCCGTCGTCGTCTCGCTCCCCCCGAAGGAGTCCGCTGCGCTCCGTGATGCGATCCCTCTCCTCGCAGACGGCGGGTTCGTCGTGGAGGAGTTCGGACGGGACACCTTCGCCGTCCGTGCAGTGCCGGCCGCCCTCGGCGCGGCCGAAGACCCCGGGACGATCCGGGAGGCGATCGCCGACCTCCTCGCCGACGAGTCACGAACCGCCCCTGACCGGCGTGAGGCGGTCACCTGCATCGTCGCCTGCCGTGGGGCGGTGAAGGCCGGCGCCATCCTCACGCCCGAGCAGCAGAAGCGTCTCCTCATGCAACTCGCCCGGACGAAGACCCCCTGGGCATGCCCCCACGGGAGGCCGACGGTCGTGGCGTTCGACAGACGCAAACTCGACGGGATGTTCAGGCGGGGATGAAATCACCCGGGCGCCGCGATCTGAAATACCGGCGATAAACCCTTTTTTTAAAAATCAACGGGAAAAAGACGCCCCAAAAAACAAAATAGCGTATCATAATGGATTTATCCCGGGAGATCAGTATGATTATACGTCGCAGCGGACACCCGCTGCAGACGAAACGGATTGAACTATACGATACCAGTCCAGCAGATTCGCCTCCGTATGAGAGAGGATAACTGGTACGGGCCCAGATACACGACCGGACTGTCGAATAGCAGATCGGTATTCTCGCCCGCGGCCCTCCTCTCCGGTCACCCGCGAGATCCTGCTGGGAAAGAACAGGTGACGGGGAAACACCCCTAAACGTCCTGCCGGAGATGATTGTCTCTCGACAACACCATCTCCCCGCCACCTTTTTTTCTGATGATCCCGAACTCACGGTCAGGGCTGTTACTCTCGGTGCTTCCGGATAGGGGTGCGGGGCAAAAAAAAGTTAGAGGAAACGGAACGACTCCGCCGTCGGAGCCGCGTCGACGTTGTAAACATCGTACTCGGGGGGGAAGACCGTGTGCATGACCGAGTAGATGACGCCGTCGTTGACGCCGTAACGGATGACGAAGGTATACCGGTCCTCATCGACGATGGGGACGGAGAAGACCGACTCGTACGCCGGAACGCCGTCAAGGGAGATCTCCTCCGTCGAGACCCATTCGGCACCGATATCGGTCTTGAGATTCTCGGCGTAGGTCGCGTTCAGCGCTTCGAGAACGTTCTCGACGTCCCCTTGAGTCGAAAGCGGGTTCGTGTTCACGCGAACCTCCTCGTGCTTATCCGGCGAGGAGAACCAGACGCTCTCGCCGGATTCGGTGTAGAACCACCCCTCCGGGCAGGTGACGGCATACCCGTAGGTGGCGTTGACGTAGGTGCCGTTCCCGGGAACGGGTGCCGGGGTCGGGGTCGGAGCCGGGGTAGGCGGTTGGGTCGGGCCGGGGTCGGGCGGTTGCGGCGCGGAGAGCCCCGGCAGCAGAACCGCCAGGACAACGACGAGGGCAACCACGAAGACCCCGGCGATCAGCAGTCTCTCTGTTCTCATACTATCCGGTACGTAGCCCGGGAGAAGATAAATATCCTTCAGTCAGGCTGCCGGGTCGGGCGCAGGGGCACGAAGATCGGCGAGCAGGTCGTCGACAGTATTCACGTATTTCACCCGGATGCCGAGGTTCTCCTCGATATACTCTTTTGAATCCACAATGGGCGGCCATTGCCGTGATATTCGCAGTCCGCCGAACGATCGGGTTCCCTCATGGTAATCGAACACTTGATTGTTCTCGTCGGAGAGGATGAGGAGCGTCTTCCCGCCGCGGCGAGCAGCCTCGGCCTTCTCGAGGATCCCGCCGACCGGGCCGATCCTCCCATCCTCGTCGATGGTTCCCGTCACGGTCACGCTCTCGTTGAGCGGGACATCCTCCAGCACCGAGAGGAGGAGCGCGGCCATCAGCGCCCCCGCACTGGGGCCGTCGATCTCGGAGATATCCTCCGGCCCCTGGATGCTGAAGATGATGTCGCTCTTCGTAAGATCCGCACGGGACCGGTTGGCGGCGACGACGACCGCGAGGTTCGCGGCGTCCTGAAAGGCTATCCCCATCAGAGGCGTCGTCTGGACGAGCACCCTCCCTCTCCCGGGCACGACCTCGACCGAGACGTTCACCATCGCCCCCTCTTCGGTCATCTCCTCGTAGAAGAACGGGCCGCCCCGGTCGACCTCGATCTTCTGGAGGATGACCGGCGCCTGCATCGAGGCGGCGCTTCCGTTTTCGACCGCCTCCACGGGGAGGAGGGGGGCGACGGTCGCGGTCGGGAGGGGTTCGGCCTCCCCGGGTCTGGAGAGCGCCGGGGAGAGGTCGTCCGACGGCATGAGAACAACGGCCAGGAGGAAGACATTCGCAACAAGCGACAGAACAAGCAGAATTGTCAGGGTCCTCTCCCGTATGCGCATATGCTGCCCGAATACCATGCATCCGGATATATAATTTTCTGGTGAGCGACGTTCCGAAGGAACGGAGCTCGAGCACCCCAAGGTGCGAGTTGCGGCGGCCCGAAGAACGACTTTCCCGCCCAGGTCCCATGCAGGCCCGGGGCAGGAAAAAAACGGGGGCAACACCGGGCGGAGACGTTTAGCGTTTCGCCTCGAGATCTCTGCAATCCGGCCGAGTTAATCCACATCAATTAACCCAAGCCCAAAAGAGAACCGTTTTTTACCTCCCGAAGAGATTTCTCACCAGTTCGGCGGGACCGCTCCCGATGGTGGTCTGTTCCCGCTGTATACCGGATTACAGGAGTAACAATAATGAAAACCAGTTACATGCTCTGCACACTCATCATCGCAGCAGGCATACTCTGCTGCGGTTGCACGACAACAACAACGCTGGAAGATCCGGCCGCGACACGAACGATCACCGACATGGAGGGAAACCGGATCACGCTTCCTGCAGAGGGGGCGACGTTCGGTGTCTTCGGAGGCCCCATCAGCCAGGTGCCCTACCTCCTCGGAGCGAACGCCAGTGTCACTGCAGTCACGAAAGGACCGCAGATGATGGAGATGATGCAGGAGATGGACCCGGGCATCATCGATAAACCGGCGCCGCGGACGACAAACGGCAACGTGAACATCGAAGAGCTCCTGGTCGCGAACCCCGACTGCGTCATCGCCTTCGATGTCGACGGGAAGATCGTGGAATCCCAAACCGATATCCCGGTCATCTGCCTCTCCGGGACAATGAGCGACGGGTTCGATGAGATGCGGCAGGAGATCACCTTCATGGGCGAGGTCTTCCAGAACCCCGATAGGGCACGGGCCTACATCGATTACCTTGATGGAACCCTCGCGTTCCTCCGTGAACGCACTGCCGATATCCCCGAAGACGAACGCGTCACCATCTTCTTGGGCGAGGGCGTAAGCCATCTCCAGACGCTTGGAGGCGACACGTTCTTTACCGAGTGGACCGACGCTGCGGGATGCAGAAACGCTGTCGCCGGCATCGAGACCACGCAGGGACAGCAGGAGGGAATGCACACGGGTATCAACGAGATCTCGATGGAGCAGGTCCTTGCCGTCGACCCCGACATCATCATCATCGATACCGGCAGCCCCGCCGACCTTGAAAACGACAGCCGCTGGAAAGAACTCAGTGCCGTCAAAGACGGCCGTGTCTACAAGCAACCTACCGGACTCTTCCTCTGGAGCCGGCCGTCCGCCGAGTCCGCCGTCCTCTACCCGCTCTGGCTTTCCTACGCTGCCTACCCCAACCGCTTCGAGGACGTTCCGCTCACCGACCGGGTGAAGGACTTCTACACTGAGATATACGGCTTCCCCATCACCGATGCGCAGGCGCAGAAAGTCATCGACGGCACCTACGGCAGCGTGACGTTCGGCCAGGTGAAGCAGTCCGGATGAGACCAGAGCCGACAGGCACCCGGGATGCGCACGGGGGGGGAGGAGGGGGAGCCCCGGCGACCGGAACGGCAGCTGCAACGCCGGGACAGGCACTCAGCAGGAGTTGGGGTGAGCAGCATCCCGGCACCATCCTGGTGCTCCTCCTCGGCGTGCTCGGGGTTGCAGCGTTCGTCGCCCTGATGGCCGGCCGGTACATGCTCCCGCCTGAGACGGTTATAGCGGTGATCCTGAGCTCGGTCTTCCCAATCGAGGCGACCTGGGGAGCAACAGCGGCCTCCGCCGTCGTCAACGTCCGCATCCCCCGGATCATCGCCGGCCTCCTCGTCGGAGCCGGGCTTGCCGTCAGCGGGGCCTCGTTCCAGGGGATGTTCAGGAACCCCCTGGTCTCCTCGCAGATCCTCGGCGTGGCCTCCGGCGCGGGCTTCGGAGCGGCGATCGGCATCCTCCTCTCGGACAGCCTCGTCCTCGTCCAGATCCTTTCGTTCGTCTTCGGCCTGCTCGCCGTGGGGATGGCCTACGGGCTCAGCCGGGTCAGGAGCACGACGCCGATCCTGATGCTCGTCCTCTCGGGCATCGTGATCGCATCGCTCTTCTCGGCCCTCACCTCGATGGTGAAGTACGTGGCCGACCCGATGAACAAGATGCCGGCGATTGTCTTCTGGCTGCTCGGGTCGCTCAACCACGTCTCGGCGCCGGACCTGATGGTCCTCGGCCCGATCGTCGCAGTCTCGATAGGAGGGCTGCTTGCTGTCCGGTGGCGAATCAACGTCCTCACGATGGGCGACGAGGAGGCACGGGCGCTCGGGGTGAACACCGAGCGCTTAAAGGTCGTCATCATCCTGCTCTCGACGGTGATCACCGCTGCTGCGGTCTGCATGAGCGGGATCATCGGGTGGATCGGGCTTGTCATCCCGCATATGGGACGGATGCTCGTCGGACCGGACAACCGCTACCTTTTGCCGGTCTCGGTCCTTCTTGGTGGATCGTTCCTGATCGTCGTCGACACCATCGCAAGGACGGCAGCCCCTGCCGAGATCCCGATCGGCATCCTGACGGCGGTCATCGGGGCGCCGATATTTGCGATACTCCTCCGGCGGAACAACCCGGGGTGGTGAGCATGGGGAACCGCATCAGCGTAGAGGATATATCGTTCAACTATCCGGGCGGAGCCGCCGTTTTTACGGGCATCACGCTCGCCGTGGAAGAAGGATGCGTATACTCGCTCCTTGGTCCGAACGGCACGGGGAAGTCCACGCTTCTCAAGTGCATGGCCGGGCTCATCTCCCCCTCGCAGGGCCGCGTTCTTCTTGACGGCCGCGACATCGCAGGGATGCAGCCGCACGAGATCGCCCGGCAGATCGGGTTCGTTCCCCAGACGCAGGTCTCGCCGTTTCCGTTCATGGTCAGGGACATCGTCCTGATGGGCAGGGCGTCCCACCTCGGCCCGTTTGCAACCCCGTCGGCAGAGGACGAAGAGATTGCTGCCGACGCTCTCGACCGGGTCGGCATCTCTCGCCTCGCCGAGAGGCCATGCACAGGGATCAGCGGCGGCGAGTGGCAACTTGTCCTGATCGCGCGGGCGATTGCACAGCGTCCGGGGATTCTCCTCCTCGACGAGCCGACGTCCCACCTGGACCTCGGCAATCAGGTGCGGGTGCTCAACGTCATCGGGGGACTCGCAGAGGACGGAATGACCATTGTCGTTGCGACCCATTTCCCCGATCACGCGCTTCTGACGTCGAACCGGGTCGCAATCCTGAAAGATCAAAGAATCCTTGCCATAGGGTGCCCCGAGGAGGTTATCGGCGAGGATACGATGCGTCGTGCCTACGGCACGGACGTTCATATCGTACACCTCGGCGATCCGATCAACCGGCGGATCTGCGTACCTGTGGCAGGAAAGGTGATACCATGACCGAGCAACCACATAACCAGTTCACCGGCAGAGGTGCCGGGAGGATGGATGCCATCGCCAAAGGGCCGTTTGCGCCGATATACCCGGTCATCGCCCAGCAGATCCTCGATACCTGCAGTATTTCCGCAGGCAGATGCATCGATATCGGATGCGGGCCGGGACACCTGGCAATGGCGCTCGCGGCCGCAAGCGACCTTGTTATCGACGCTCTCGACTCATCGGCCGATATGCTTGAGATAGCAGAACACAATATCCGGAAGGCCGGGCTCGCCGATCGCGTACACCCGGTCCGCGGCGACGTCAATGACCTGCCCTACGACGACGGCTCCGTCGATCTCATCGTGAGCCGCGGCTCGCTCTTCTTCTGGGAGAATCGGGTGCGGGCGTTCTCGGAGATCCGGCGGATTCTCCGGCCCGGCGGAAGGACGTTTGTTGGCGGAGGATTCGGCACTCCTGCCCTGAAGGCAGCAATTACAGAGAAGATGCGCGAAATTGACCCGGAATGGGAGGCAAAGGCCGCGGAACGCCTCTCACGGAAGAACAAGGATGCCATCCGCCGGGAACTGGAACAGGCAGGGATAACGGCATACGATATCCACGAGGATGAAGCCGCGTTCTGGATAATCATGGAGAGGTAATAGCGGATGCAGTGCAATATTTGCGAGGTCGGGTGCGATATCCCGCCGGGTGGGAGCGGGAGGTGCCGGATGTACCGGCATGACGGCACCGGGATCGTCGAACGGTTCCCCGACACCTTCCTCGCCGCATTCCCCGTCGCCATCGAGACGCTGCCGATGCTGCACTTCTTCCCCGGCGCGAAGTTCCTTCAGGTCTGCACGGTCGGGTGCAACCTCTCGTGCGGCGGGTGCGTCTCGGAGATACTCGTCGGGCACGCCGAATCGCTTGCAGCCTCCGGGACGGCACTCACGACCGGGGATCTCCTCCGCCTCGCAGCCGATCATGCCTGTACCGGGATCGCCTTCGCGCTGAACGACCCGATCGCCTCTCTCCCGACCTTCTGCCGTCTTGCGGAGAGGGCAAGGGAGCAGAGGCTTCTCGTCGGCTGCTCCACGAACGGCTACATGACCGAAGCGTCCGCGCTCTACCTCCGCGAACGGATAGACTTCGCGAACGTCGGGCTCAAGGGGTCAACCGATGCGAGTTACCGTGCCTGCGGTGCGAAGAGCGCCGCACCGGCCTACCGCACAATCCGGCTGCTCCACGAGGGCGGGGTGCACGTCGAGGTCTCGATCGTCTACCGCCGCGGCGGGGAAGAAGAGGTGATGGGGGCAGCACGGATGCTCGCGGCGATCTCCCCCCATATTCCTCTTCAGGTGATGCGGTTCGTCCCCTTCGGCGATGCGGGGCTCGGCGAGGAGCCGACGATCTACGCGAGCGAAGAACTCTGCGACCGCCTCCGCAATATCCTCCCCTGGGCCTACCTCTTCAACTCGCCGGGAACAGCGAACTTGACGACCTTCTGCCCGGCATGCAAAAAACCCTGCATCGAACGCGAGTTCTTCGGGCCGATGGGCGCCCACCTCGCCGGAGAGGCCCGGACAGCCTGTGCGTGCGGGCATGCCCTGCCGGTCCGGGGTGCCGCGAACCCCGAAGTCTTCTACGAACCGGGTATGATGGGAGGCTACCGGGCGACCAGGGGGCTCGAGATGGTCTGGGCGATCCTCGCCTGCCTCGGTGTAGAGGGGCAGGCGGACCTCGCCCGGATCTGGAGCGAGGTGCTCCGGACAGGGATGCTCGGGAAAGAACTGCATGACCGGATGAACAACATCGACGCATACCTTGATCTCGTCATGGACTTCGCGCATCGGGCCGGGCGCGAGGAGGCAGGCAGGGAACTCTGCACCTACATCCGGGAGCGGCTGGACTTCGTCCGGGAAAGGGTGGTGGATGCCCCGCGCCCCCGGGTCTACTACGCGATGGGGCATCCGCTCTTCGCCCTCAACCCCGGCAGGTTCGAGGGGAAACTCGTGGAGGCTGCCGGCGGAACTTACGTCAACCGGGCGATCGGCCGGGAAGGAAAACCGGGTGTCAGCATACCGCGGGAGGAGTTCATCGCGCTTGCGCCCGAGTATCTCTTCACGTCGGGCTTCCTTACCTCCACGGTGGAGGATACTCTCCGATACTGCGCGGAGCACAATCTCGACGTGCCGGCGGCCAGGAACGGGCGGGTCTACGCGATGCACCCCTCCTGGGACTTCGGGAGTCCCCGGTGGATCCTCGGCCTGATGACGATCGCAAACGTCCTCCACCCCGACCGGTTCGCCTTCCGGATCGATGAGGAGGCGGACGAGTTCTACCGCCGGTTCTACGGGGTGCCCTACCGGGCGTCCGCAGCAAACCGCTCGTTCGCCCACCCCGGGACGGAGCGGCGGTAGCGAGGAGACCGGACTCCCTCACTCCAGCCCTTTGACCGCCTCCATCTCAAGGCGCACCATGGGGACGTGGATGCGGCCGTCGGCCGGGGGGAACCTCTCCACGTATCGGTTCGCCACCCCTTCGATGAACGTCGGTCGGACGTCTTCGGGCAGCGGCTCCAGGTAGAGGTGCCAGGTGGTCCGGACCCACCCCATGAGGCCCTCAAGCAGATCGAATATCATGTCCTTCCCGATCAACTCGACCCGCAGGGGCGTGAGCCCTGCCGCTTCCAGCAGTTCGCGCTCCTCTTCTGGGCCGTAGAAAGCGTAACGGGAGGACGGACCGCTGGAGAATCCCCTCCACGGCTCTTCCGCGAGCATCTCGTCCGCGATCTCGAAGAGCGGCGCGGCATTGCCGCTCCCGCCCATCTGGAGGATGATCCTCCCTCCCGGCCGGAGAGCGCAAGCGATGCCCTGAAATACCCTGCCGTGGTCAGGAACCCAGTGCAGGGCAGCGTTCGAGAAGACGACATCGAACTCCTCATCGAACGGCAGATCGAGCATGTCGCCCTCCATGAACCGGAGATTCGGATACCGTTCCGGGGGGAAGCGCTCCCGGGCAAAGGCGATCATATCGCGGGAGAGATCGAGGCCGAGCGCCGAACCGGAGGGGAGGCAGGCCGCGAGCTCCGCGGTCACCTTCCCCTCCCCGCACCCGAGGTCGAGCACCCGCTCGTCGCCGGCAAGCGCGAGCTTTTCAATCAGTTCATGTGCCCAGGCCCGCTGGGCGGCGGAGTGGCGGTGGTAGTCATCCGGGTTCCAGGCATGCGTGATGATACTTCCTCCGTGCAAGTTAGCCCGACCGGAACAGCGCTCAGGCTCTCACGGACGAGGTATCGCCGTCACAGAACATCAAGACACCGGCACAGGATCGCAGCGGACAAAAACGTCCGGAGGCTCCTTGCGGGGCCGGTCGAAAAAAGGTTGCCGGAGATTCTCCGGGTTAATTCTCTCCGCCGAGATTCAGTTTCTTCGTCTTCCAGGCTCCCTGCCGGTAGAAGAACAGATCGCACAGGAACACCACAACGGTGCCGCAGACCACCGCGTACCAGATGTACTGCAGCGGCAGACCCATCGTAACAAAGATCGCAGCAAGACCCACCTGCACGATCAACTGCCCTGCGATCGCCGCGTACATGCCGGGTCTCGTCATCCCCGCACCGTTCATCGCAAATCCCATCGTCATCGCCATAGCGATCACGAAGTACGACATCGGGATTATCTGCATAAACAGGATGCCGTTTGAAAGCGACTCGCCCGTCGCGCCGAAGAGCGCCAGGAGATTCTTCGCATACAACAGATAGAGGATACCCACCATCGCCATGAACGATGCGTTCGCGATCATCGCGATCCTGACCGCTTTCTCCGCTCTCTCCACTTTTCCCGCTCCCAGGTTCTGCCCGACCATCACCGCGACTCCCGTGCAGAGCCCCATCACGAAGATCAGGCCCAGCATATCCAGACGCTGGCAGATGCCGTATGCCGCCACCGCCGCCGTCCCGTACAGCGCAACGATCGCCGTCATCCCCAGGAACGCAAAGCTCCTGACCCCGCTCTGTACCGCCGAGGGTATCGTGATCTTCACGATGTCCTTGATCAACTGTGGCTCAAGCGTCCACTTCTTCGGGAACCTGACCGGCCTGTTCTTTCTGGACGGCAGATACATCACCCCGATCAGAAGCAGTACGCCGATCGTACGCGATGTAAGGGACGCATACGCGGATCCGGCTATTCCAAGCGCCGGGAGTCCGCCAAGACCCGTGATCAGCGTCGGGTTCAGGACAATGTTCACGATATTCACCGCGATCATCACGTACATCGGCGTTCGTGAATCTCCCGTACTCTGAAAGACGGTCGTCAGGATCATCAGCGTGACGAAGACGAACATTCCCATCAGCATCGGGGAGAGGAAGCGTGCTCCCACCACTGCGACCTCGCTCTCCGCTCCAAGGAGCAGGAGGAGATCCTGTGACCAGAAGATGCCGATGACCATGAGGATCGCCGAGAAGGCGAGTGCCAGATACAGCGAATGCGCGAGGATCACCGGGATGCGCTCAAGCCGCTCCGAACCGTAGGCTCGCGAGACGAATGCAGCCGTTGCCGTCACGGTCCCGAAGATCACTGTTGTAAGCACCATTATGATGGATATGCTCATCGCTCCGCCAGCGATCGGGACATCGCCGAGTTTGCCGATGAAATACATATCCACCACCTCCAGGATGCTCGCGAGAAAGTTGCTGATGATGATCGGAAGAGCCACGACCCAGAGACCTTTTCCGACCGATCCTTCGGTGAGGAGATTATTGGAATGTTGCATCGTCAAGGTAACATATATTATGTGAGGTGAAGTAAGATAAAGCTTGACCGATCGTTAAAACATCGATAATCGCACAAATTAAAAAATTGAGACATTTCAGGCCCCGGATCAGGCTGTGGGGAGTACCGGAATAAGAAGAATTTCAACTAAAGTCGTATCAGGAGAGGCGGGGCCGTAAAGATGCCCGAAGGAGCCTCACGCCCCCATCCGGCAGAGGTCCCGCATCGCCCGCAGAACGTAGAGCCGCTCCCCCTCGAGCGGTTCCTCGTCGACGACGAACGAGACGAACCCCGCCCGGGCGAAGAGTTCCCGGATTTCGTCGAGCCCGGTCAGCGACGAGACGAGGAGCAGGATGCGCCCGAAGGGCGAGAGCACCCTCCCGGCATCCGCGACGAACCGTTCAATCACGACCCTTCCTGTCGGCCCGCCGTCGAGGGCGTACTCCAGCCAGTCGTCCATCCGCTCATCGGGAGCCGTCGGGAGGTAGGGCGGGTTGAAGAGGATGAGATCGAACGGGCCGGAGAGCCCCGCGACGAGGTCGGTTCGGACCGCCGCCACCCCGCGGGCGCGGGCGCACCGGGCGGCGTGGGGGTTGATATCGGTCGCGACCACGCTCGTCGCCCTGCCGAGAAGCCCGGCCGCGACGTAGCCGCTCCCCGTCCCGACCTCAAGCACCCGGTCGGTCTCCCGGACCTCCCGCTGCGCCGCCCGGAGGAGGAGGAACGAGTCCTCGGCGGGAGGATAGACCTGGTCGGGGAGCATCACTAACTCCCGGCAAGCGTGTTCGCGATCAGCGCGAACTCCTCGAGCGTCAGGTCTTCGGGCCGGCGCTGCAGGAGATCGTCGGGCAACTCCGCGATCGCCCGCTCGATCGCCTGGGCGGGAAATGCATCCTTCCCGCTCCGGAGGCCCTTCCGGACGGTCTTCCTCCGGTGGGAGAAGAGCACCCGGACGACGTCCGCGTAGACCCACCTGTCCGCGACCGGATAGGGCGGCTCGTGCGGCGTGATCCGGACCACCCAGGAGCGGACCTGGGGTTGCGGCCGGAACGAGCCGGGCCCGAGGTCGAGGAGCGGTTTTACCGAGGCGTAGGTCTGCACCATCACCGAGAGCCGGCCGACGTTTGGCGTTCCCGGCGGCGCAATCATCCGCTGGGCGAACTCCTTCTGATACATCAGGACGGCGACCTCAAAGCCGATCTCGAGCAGCCGGAACGTGATCTTCGAAGAAACGGAGTAGGGGAGGTTCGCGACGACGATATCGAACGGCGGGATATCCACTTTCTTTGCATCGCCGCGGATGATCTCGAGACGGCCCTCCTCGATCTCGTCGGCGAAGCCAATCTCGAGCTCCTCCACGAGAGCCGGATCGATCTCTACCGCGATGACGGTTGCGCCCCGGTCGAGGAGGGCGCGGGTGAGGATCCCTTCGCCGGGCCCGATCTCGAGCACCCTCCTGCCGGAGACCTCGACAAAACCGGCAATCTTCTCGACGGCTCTACGGTCGACGAGAAAATGCTGATCCCTCGGAGCACTCATCTCGATGTAAAGACGTGATACTTCTCGTCCGGATCCTCGATCTCGCGCAGGATCCGGCTGACAATCATCCGGCTCGGGTGCGGAAGCGACTTGATCCGCCCGGAGATGTCGGCGAAACTCTCGAACGGCTTCTTCTCCCGCTGTTCGAGAACCTCCCACATCAGTTTCTTCCCGATGCCGGGGAGCAGGTGCAGCATGTGAAACTTCGGCGTGATGGGCACGGACTTGTTGAAGAAGTCGACGAACCGCTGCTCGTTCTCGCCGACGATCTGCTCGATCACGAACGGCAACTCGAGTTTTGCCGTCGCCGTCAGGTCTTCGTAACTGATCCGCCGCTTAACGCGCTCGATCTTCTCCCGCTCCGCATCGCCGATATAGACGCGATCGTAGATCTGAATATCCGCACCCTGTTTCGGGACGAGCTCGAGCAACTTGAACTGGTCCACGCCGACCGCCTGGACGACCGGTTCGCGCTTGTAGGCCGGACGCTGCTCGCTCACGTATCCCATGGGGAGGACATCGATGACTACCGCGTTCTCCTCTTTCCTTTCGGTCTTCATTGGCACCACCCCTTCAATCAGAAGTGGGTCATTACCAGGTCAAGGATCTCGTCCAGCTCTTCCGTTGTAAGATTGAACCGTTCTTTGGCGTAAATTGCCCGCAGTTCGTCACGGGTTCGCGGCATCAGATTCGCGATGCGGTAGGCGATATCCTCTTTCATCTTCTCGAGTTTCAGGAGCTCGTCGACAAGGGCGCGAGCCTTCTCGGAAGATGTCTTTGAGAGCTGGTTGGCATGCTCGATACTCTTACGAAGCTCATAGGACATCTCTTCTCCGGACTCGATCCGGGCTGCCTCCACCACGAGAAGAGTGTCCCGCAGCTCGGGAAGCAGCATCCGCTCTTCACTTACAATGCGTTTTACCTTCATGCCAACCACTCCTGTTGAGGATTATACTTTCTGCGCTTTTAGATGTTGCGGTCTCGCAATCACCTGTTTTACCGAATCTCCATCCCTGACCTCGAGCAGCCATGCGCGTCCGCGCTGTCCGATGACCGTGCCGGTCTTCCCGTGGAACCTCCGGTGGGGCATGCCCTTCTGGACACTCGGCTCGACCACGACGTGCACCTTCTGCCCGATCTCGAAGTTCTGAATCACCGAGCTGACCGGCGGAATGCCACGTTTTCTGAGGTCCTTCTTGAACTTATACCGCGTCTTCTTGCGTGGTCCATTGTGATGTGCCATGATTACTCACCATACTCGTTTGCAGTTTTGACCAGCACCACATCGAGGCTGACAACACTTGCGGTGCGCCCCAGGATCCGGGCAAGGCTGGGCTGGGTTCTGCCGCCGTCTCCCGATACCAGTTCTTTGATGTAGAGGCCCGCTTCGCCGACGACTTCGACCCAGTATCTGCCGTCTTCCGTGCCCGTGCATCCGATATCGAGGACACGCCGTTCCCGAACTTTATCTGCCCGTCGGTGTGACACCCGCAGGGGGGTGCGCTGTCGTATCGTTACACCTTTTAACTGATCGAGGGCCGCCCTGAACTCATCTGGGGTTACAGAACCGTCGATCTCGACCAGGATCCTGTATTTTTTATGCGCTTTGTCGGATTTAAGGCTTTGCACCATCTTCCGATCCGCCCATCCGTCAAGGTGAACCGCCACCCGGCCTTCGCCTGCACGGTTGATCTCCGCTTCGAGCGCCGCAAGATCCACCGACCGCTTCCGCGGCGCCTCGATCTCCATCACGAAGGGGCGGCCCGACCCGAGCATCCGGGCGTCGATATCCTCTCTCCCGGCACCGTGCAGGACGGCGTTCTCCGCGTCGAAGGCCTCGATCGCCGGCCGGCCGATCAGTTCCTCGACGGAGTCGGCGTACTGTTTGCCCGTGAAGTCGCACTTCTCGCACCCGGCCCCCCTGCACGCCCGGCAATCCCAGTGGGTCTGGGGGATGCCGCGCTCGTACTTCAGGTAGCGGCCGGAGAAGAAGACGGGGTTCACCTGCACCTCGACAGTGCCTTCCCCGAGATCGAGGATCGCGACGACGTCGGGTTTTTTCAGGTCGGCCGTCTTCCCCGTGAGGGCCGAGACGGCTTTTCCGACCTCCCGGTTCATCTCGGCCTTCAGCGGTTCGGGATCGTGGAGCGAGAGATCGCTCCAGACCATCTCCTCGCTCTCCGCGACGATCGGCGGCACCTTCGTCCCGATGAGGAACGTCTCGAACTCGATGCCGGCGAGCGCCTCGACGACCTTCTCCGCCCATTCTTCGGTGCGGGAGAGTTCTCCGGCGCATATCCAGCAGGAGTCCGGGTCGGGTTCGCAGTGCGGCTCGTTTGCCGTAAGCTCGCGGGTGATCCGGAGCGCCCTGCCCCGCTCCTCGTTCGTCAGCCCAAACGACCGTTTCCCATAAAATCGCCCGAGACAGTGGTCGCAGGTCTCGCCATATCCAAGGATCGCTTCTATCTCTTGTATGATATCCATCAGGATTCCCTCCGGTCTATCTCGTTTTGGAGAACGGTGATGGCATGATCGCCGTGCAGCGACCGCGGGCCGACCGAGTAGCGCTGAGAGCCCGCGATCAAAGCTTCCTCCTCGGGGGCGAAGTTGTGGTGATCCGAGAGGAGATAGTTCTCCGGGAGCGCCGGGGCCGTCCTGACGTCCTCCCCCGCCTCGTCGAGCACCGCGAACGGTATCTCGGTGAGCAGCCGGGCAAGCCCGCCGCGGCGGACGTAAACGCCCGGGGTCGACTCCCGAAACTCAGTCCCGCAGGGGATCGAGAGCGCCTTCTTGATCAGGGCACCGCTGCTCCGCTCGTCCGGCGAGAGGTGACGCACCTCGGCGCCGCGAAAGAGGACGGTCTTCTCGGGCCCTGGCTCTCCAAGGAGAACGAGGTAGCACTCCACGTCGCGCCGGAGATCGTGCGAGAGGAAGAATGACGAGTTGACGGCGCGGCAGAGGACGTCCATCCTCCCGCCGCTCCCGGGCAGATCGTTGAGGCTGAAAGTGCCGCTCGTTGCGGCAAGGTGGCCCACGACGGCAAACCGCCTCATTTGCTGGGTCCGCCGAACTTCTTCATCATGCGCTGCATGTTGAACTTGCCGCCGCCCATGCCCCGCATGCCCTTTAAGGCACGCTGCATGATCTTGTAGTACTTGATGAGGTCGCGGACGTCGTCGGGCGTCACGCCGGCGCCCCGGGCGATCCGCTGGATCCGGGAGCTCCCGATCATCGACGGGTCGTCGAGCTCGGGAGACGTCATCGAGTCCATGATCACCTTGTAGCGCTGCATCTTCGTGCTGGTGATGTCGTAGGCGTCGTCGGGGATCTGCATCCCGCCGAGAGGGAGCATGCTCATGATCTGCTTCAGGGGCCCCATCTTGTTGAGCGCCTCGAGCTGCTTGTACATGTCCCGGAGCGTGAACTTCCCCTTGAGCATCGCGTTGACGTCGAGATCCTCGGTCGAGACCGCTTCCTCCGCCCGCTCGACGAGCGCTTTTAAGTCGCCCATCCCGAGCAGCCGAGATATGAACCCGTCCGGGTCGAACCTCTCAAGGTCCTCGATCGTCTCGCCGCTCCCGATGAAGACGATCCCGCTCTGCGTCTCGGCTACCGCCGAGAGAGCGCCGCCGCCCTTCGCCGTGCCGTCCATCTTCGTGACCAGGACACCGTCGATCCCGATCGCCTCGTGGAATCTCCGGGCCTGTTCGCTCGCCTGCTGACCGAGCGCCGCGTCGATGACGAGCCACCGGTGGTCCGGGTGCGCGATCTCGTTGATGTTGACGATCTCCTCGATCAGGTTCTCCTCGAGGGCGTGCCTCCCTTGAGTATCGATGATGATGACCTCGTAAAGCTTGCGGTACTTCGGGAGGCCTTCGCGGACGATCTTGAGGGCATCGGCCTCCTTCGGGTCGCCGAAGCACGGGACGGCTATCCGGTCGCAGAGGGTCTTCAACTGCTCGTAGGCGCCCGGCCGGAAGGTATCGGCGCAGATCACCCCGACCCGCAGCCCCTTGCGCTGGAAGTAGCGGGCGAGTTTCGCGGTCGTCGTGGTCTTCCCGCTCCCCTGCAGCCCCGCCATCAGGATCGTCTGGGGCCCGAGAGCCACCTCGCCGGGCGTTCCCATCAGCCGGACGAGTTCCTGGTAGACGATCCGGAGAACGTGCTCGCGGACGCCCATCCCCTTCAGGGGCTCCTCATCGAGAGCGCGCTGCTTGATCGCCTGGGAAAGGTGCATCACGAGTTTGACGTTGACGTCCGACTGGAGGAGCGCACGTTGCAGGTCGCGCACCAGTTCGTCGACCGCCGCACGGTCGATCACCGTCTTGCCGGCGAGCTTCTTGACGGCGTCTTTCAAGGACGTGCCGAGGTTATCGAGCATCAGGCATCATCTCCAAGGAGTTCGTTCACCACGACGCGGGGTTCAAACGGCATGATGTCGTCGTAGCCCTGGCCGGTACCGAGGAAGAGGATCGGTTTTCCAACGGTGTGGGCGACCGATATCGCCGCGCCTCCCTTCGGATCCATATCCGCCTTCGTCAGAACGACCGCATCGGTGCCGACGGCCTTGTTGAACTCGTCGGCCCGGATGACCGCGTCGTTTCCTGCGACCGCCTCGTCGACGTAGACGACGAGATCGGGCTTCATGACCCGCCGGATCTTATCGAGCTGGTTCATGAGGTTCGCCCGGTTGTGGAACCTTCCCGCCGTATCGGCGAGGACGACGTCGATATCGTGCGCCTTCGCGTACTGGACGGCGTCGAAGAGGACCGCAGAGGGGTCGGCGCCCGCCTGGTGCTGGATCGTCTTGATCCCGAGGCGGTCGGCGTGAACCCGTATCTGCTCGATCGCACCCGCACGGAAGGTGTCGCCTGCACCGATCACGACCGTAAAACCGTTCTTCTGCAGGTATTGCCCGACCTTCGCGACGGTCGTCGTCTTGCCGGTCCCGTTCACGCCCGTAAAGAGGATCTTCACCGGTCGCTCATGCTCGCGGATGTAGGTGGCAAGGTCAAGACCGTCGCCCAGCACCCCGCAGAGCGCGGAGCGCAGGGTCGATACGACCAGGTCGTCGACCGATGCGCCGATCTTACGGCGCCTGCCCACCAGATCGCGGCGCATGCGGGCGATGATCTCGTCCGTGACCGGGAGCGCGACGTCGTTTTCAAGGAGAACCATCTCGAGTTCGAAGAGCGGCTCCTCGACGTCCTTCTCCTGGAGGAGGACCTCCCGGTCCCGGACAAGGACTTTCACCTTCTCAAAAAACGTGGGGTTCTCCCGGGCCTCCTGCACCTTCTTTTCCGTGATGGAAGGTTCGGATCGGGTGGTCGGGGTGGGGACAGGTGCTTGAACCTCCGCAGCCTCCGGCAGTTCTGCAACCTGCGGCTCCGGTTCCGGCCCGGCAGCCTCCTCGATATTCGAGGCGAACTTCGTCCTGATATTCTGAAGTTTTTTCTTTAAGGAATCAAACATTATGAACTTCCGCCCTGGCCTGCCTGAGCCTGCCGGGCCCCCCGATACGCCGCCTCGAGACGCCGGGAGATCTCCGTTGCCTGGCCCTGAAGGTGTTCGACCGAGCCCGAGACCTTCTTTGCCACGGCCTCAAGTTCGGTTAGCCGATCCCCCAGATACTCCACCGCGTCTGCGGTGGCCCTCTCGACGGAGACATCTGAACCGATGTTCACGAGAACGTGGCCGGCGTCGAGCACCTTCACCCGGAGGTACGCGCCTCCCCCGACAGGGAGAAGGACGACTCCGTCCGCGTTCTCCTGGATCGCGCGGAGGGTCTCGATGGCGGCGGTGCCCTCAAGCCGCTGCTGCTCGATCATCGCGAGTTGCTGCGTCATGAGTTCGATCTGCTGCCCGTACTCGTTCAGGTACATCTGGAGGGTCTGTATCTCGCGGGGATCTGCCTGGTTCACGTCATTCACCAGCTACTACGTTAACCGATTCGATCGAGATATAACTTCTCTTCAGGCGGTGTTTGCTCCCGATATCGGCAAGAACCTTCTCTTTTGCCAGGTTCTCGTTCAGAGCGCCGATGACCTTGCGGTACGGTTTCCACTCGTTGTTGATCTTGCACGCGCCTACAACTTCAAACATCTGGTTCTCCATGGTTGTATCACTCCAAAAACCCAAAGACTTCTTCTATTCGTCCCAGCTCAAACCCGGTCGTGACGGAACCTGCGACGTAACCCCTGCTGTTTGCAAGGAGTCCGGTACCCACGAGACCGCTGCCCATGTTGACCGACCCGAGCCCAATCGGGAGATCGACCACCCGCTCGAGGCTCGCGATCTCCGTATCGTTGGCTCTCTGGTGGACAAGGATACCCTTGTTCGTCGCGAACCCGGCCATGCCGACGGTCTTGATGCCGCCTAGCGTTAGCCGGACCACCGGCACCCCGAGGAACGACCCGATCTCTTCTGCAACATCGAGCGGCATCTCGGGGTGGACGGCGGCAACGTAATCGTTTGCGAGAATAACATTGCCGGCCGCGTTCATGGGCCCCTCGAGCAGAAATATGTCCCGGTACTCGCTCAAGACCGCCAGTTCCTCGTCTGCGGCAAGGCCGCTGACGATCAAGCCCCGGCTGTTTCCGGCAACGAGCGAACCGATGATGCTGCTTCCCTGGATGAAGGTGCTCACGATCTCGAGATCGAGTTCCCGTGCGAGGGTCGCGGTGAACGCCTCAGGGGCCCCGGGATACACGATCGCCATATCCTCAAATACCCGGGCATAAACGCCGATGTTCGGATCGCCGGCGAGATCGATCGTCCCTGTCATTTCACTCCTCGGCGAGCTCGGCCTGGACCTGCCCGTCCTCGAACTTCATCGCACGGACGCGAATCTTTCTCGGGGGCTTGGAACTGCCGTTCTCCCAGACCTTCTCGTTGATGCTCTTATCGAGTTTGACGTCCTCGCTCTTCATGTGCCGCTCGAGAAACGCCCTGATGTCCTTGATCGCGGTGTTCCCCCGCTTCCACCGGGGCGAACGCTTCACCTCACGGAGAGGGATGATATAGATATGCTCCTTCAATGCTTCTGCCATAACCTTACACCTTCAGGGAACTCCGTCTCCAGTTGCGTCGCCTCGGATGCGACGCAACCGCACGGTTGGTCTTGATCATCACCCATGCCGGCACGCGGCGGTTCTGCTCGCATGCCTTTGCCAGCCGGATCTTCCGGCCCTTCATCAATTTGCTCATAATCTTCACTCTCGTAATATTCAGGTCTCTCTCAGAGCGACCACCAGCGACTGCAGGTGGCGGGAGGGGAAGAACGACGCCGGATCGATGCCGCGGGCACAAAGGGCGCTGCGGATTTCTCCTTCATAGTCGCCGTTCCCGATGCTGCCCGTCTCCCCGTACCGCACCACAAGCAATCGCTCGCAGAGCCGCTCCACCTCGGTTTTTCCGTAGCCGAGGAGCGGCCGGACGTAGGAGCAGCCGGTGGTCATCTCCAGGTGCTGGACTTCGGAGCGTTCGAGCCGGGGAACCCGGTCTTCCCGGCGTGTGCCGTCGCCGACCACAGCATACTCGGCCGCAAGGGTCTCGACCGCCGTCCGGTGAACCATGTCGATTGCGTCGTTCGGGTATCCGCATGAGAGGAGCAGGTCGACGGCTTCAGAGAGCAGATCTCTCCCGAGGACCCTTTTACGGAAGGGGAGGCCCAGAGCGGCCGCTGCGGCCCGTACCCCGGGAACCTCGCGGTCGGGATCGAATACACAGGTATTCAGTTCCACGCCGTAATCGCGCGCGAGCATGATCGCCGCGAGCGCGCTGTCTTTCCCACCCGAGAAGAGCACACCTGCTTCCATTATTTCCGCGTAATCCTGAACTCTCTCTTCGACGGCGTCAGCTGGGCAAGCAGGGCTTTCAGCTGCTCGTCGGTGATCCGCTGCCGGACCCTGCCGCTCTGGGCCAGCATCACCAGCTGCTGCTCGACCGCTTTTGCAAACTCCGGTCGGGTCAACTTGATGGTATTGAGCCGCTCCCTCGCTTCAGGTTCAAGGATCTCCATGAGCGCGGCGCGGACCTGTGCATCGATCTGCTGCTGGCGTGCGGCCTCGTCCTCCATAGCCTGCTGATCCATCGCCTGCCGCTGCATCTGTTCCATCCTGCGGCGGCGAAGTTCAGAGAGTTCGTCGTCTACCATCAGTCATACCCCTCTCGATCAGTATTTCGCAAGGCCCGGGGCAGCTTTGGCGGCCTCAGATTTCAGGCCGTTCGCAACGTTGTCGAGGAAGGACCTGCCCGCCGGGGTCACCGTGCGCCCCCCAACGCCGTGGGCGACATATCCTGCCGCTTCGAGCTGCTGGAAGATCTTCCGAACGATCGACCCGCTTCCCCGCTTGAACCGGTTCGGAGCCGAACCACGGTTCAGCGCTCCGCCGTAAGCGGAACGCATCCTCTGGATACCGACAGGGCCGTCGGTGTAGATTCGCCGGAAAACAGCCGCCGCACGCACGTACCACCAGTCGTCATTCTCGGGGGGCATCTCTTTGTGTACCCCCGTCTTTGCAAAAGCGGCCCAGTCGGGGGGCTGAATCTGCGAATTTTTCTTGAGTTCTTCTGCCACCTGCCGGATGAGCATATCGGCAGGGATGTCATATACAGTCGTCATAGATGAACCTCACTCTCGCTAACAGTCTTTACATATTCGTCCAGTGATGTTTTATATATTTCGAGGATTGTGCCCGGGCGATCGGTTCCGCCGCTCCGCAAGGACCAGCGTCCGCCCCCGGACCTCGACCAGGACCGCGCCGGCCGACGCCGCTATCTCCTCGGGATCGACCTCGGTGTTCCTGAGCCATCTCACTTTGACGACCTTCCGGTCCTTGAGCTGCCGCCGGATCTCGTCGATCATGACGTTCGTGATGCCGCGTTTCCCGATCCAGATGGTGGGCTTGATATCCTGGAACGATTCTCTGCTCATTGTCGGGGCCTCCCGACCGGGAACCGTGACCGGTGCCCGCAGGAAAGACAGGTGACGACCACGCGGCCCCGGTGAACCCGGACCCGGGCGTTCGAGCCCGGGACCAGGTAGGTGTAGCACCGGCGGCAGAAGCGGCGTTTCAGCGGCCGCTCTATCCGGACGCGATGACGCATGCCGATCCTGCGGGCCAGTTCCACGCACCGGTTGCTCCAGCCGGGGTTCTCCGGGTAGAACTCCGCGGCACGCGCAAAGAGAACGGTAATCCTCTCGCGAGCGAGTCTCCGGGAGCCTGATCTTCGTGTAGTGTCTGCCATGGTGCGATCCGTCTCAGTGGTGGGTCTTGAGGTTGGAGGCGGGAGAATATATATGCGGTAGATGGTCGCGGTCAGCGAACCCGCACGCGCCGGCCGTCGACCTCCAGGCGATCCTCGCAGAAGAGTTTCACCGCGAGCGGGAGCGCTTCGTGTTCTTCTGCGAGGATCCGGTCGGCGAGCGTCGTCTCGTCGTCGTCCGGGAGGACCGGCACGCACCGCTGGACAATGATGGGGCCGGTGTCCATCCCCTCGTCGACCAGGTGGACGGTGCAGCCCGCGACCTTCACCCCGTACTCGATCGCCTGCCGTTGCGCGTGCAGGCCGGAAAACGCCGGGAGCAGAGCGGGATGGATGTTCATCATCCGGCCCGAGAACTCGCGGACGATCCCGGCCCCGAGGATCCGCATGTAGCCCGCGAGGACGAAGAGGTCGGCCCGGCAGCCCCGCATCGCTGCGAGGAGGGCCTCCTCGTAGGCGGCCCTCGAGGGGAACCGCGCGTAGTCGACGACCGTCACCGGGATACCGGCGTTTTTCGCTCGCTCTATCGCGTACGCCCCGGGGTTGTCGGTGACGAGCCCGGCGCAGATCCCGGGGATATCTCCGGCCGCGACGGCGTCGGCCACCGCCTGAAAGTTCGATCCTCGCCCCGAGGCGAGGAACGCAATCCGTTTCTTATCGACAGGCAACTCTCTACGCATACGTATCGTTCTCCGGGTTCCTTACCGGGCCTCGCCCGGCCCGTTCTGGGGGGCGACGATCAGTTTTACCTTGACGATCCGCCGGCCCCGCATCTGCATCACCACCAGCGTGATGTTGCTCTCCTCGATCTTGACCACCTCGCCGCGGCGGGGGATGTGGCCCAGCCGGTCGATGACGAGGCCGCCGATGCTCTCGTAGGCATCCGTCAGCGGGAGGGATAACTCCAGGTCCTCGTTGAGGTGCTCCACCCATGCCCGCGCATCGACCAGGTAGACGCCCTCTTCGACCTGCTGCACCTCGGGCTCCTCCTCGTCGAACTCGTCCATAATCTCGCCGACCAGTTCTTCGAGCATATCTTCGACGGTCACGATCCCGGCAAACGACCCGTACTCGTCGAGGACGACCGCCATGTGCTGCTTCTTCACCTGGAGCTCCTTCAAGAGTTCGTCGATCTTCTTGCTCTCCGGGATGAAGTAGGGTTCGTACATCAGGTTCCCGAGCGTCGCGCTCGTCTGCTGCCGGAAAACCGCCGAGAAGACGTCTTTCACGTTCAGGAGCCCGACGACGTTGTCGATCTGCTCGTGGTAGACGGGGATCCGGGAGAAACCCGTCTCGTTGAAGATGGCGAGGGCGTTCTCGAGCGTGGACACGTCCTCGATCATGACGACGTCTATCCGCGGCGTCATCACTTCGCGGACCGTCGTGTCCCCGAACCGCAGCACCGAGTAGAGCATGTCCCGCTCCTCCTCCTCGATGGTTCCCTCCTCCTCGCCGACGTCGATCCACTCCTTGATCTCCTCCTCGGTGACGACCGGTTCGGTCACGCCGGGCCTGAAGGCGAACTGCTGTTTGATGCGGTCAGTGACCCAGAGCACCGGGTACAGCACCCTTGAGAGGTAGAGGATCGGCAGGGCGACGCGGAGCGCGAGTGCCTCGGTGTGCCGGGAGGCGTACATCTTCGGCCCGATCTCCCCGAAGACCAGCATCAGGATGACCGTAACCCCGGTCGCTATCCCGATACCGACGTCGCCGTAGATGCCGATGGCGATCGCGGTCGCGAGCGATGCCGCGGCCACGTTGACGACGTTGTTCCCGATCAGGATGGTGATCAGGAGGGCGTCGGTCGAATGTTTCACCGTATCGAGTGTTTTCGCTCCTTTTTTACCCTGGTTTACGAGGGCGCGGACTTTCGCCCGGGTTATTGATATGAGGGCAACTTCCGAACTTGAGAAGAAGGCCGAAAGGAGCAGACAAACAATGAATAAAATGATCTCTATGGTCAGAAGGTCTACGACTACCATTTACTCCACGCCGCATCAACGGCAGCATCCGGTATTGATTGATTCCCGGGATTTTATGAATTATGTCGCAGGCAGATGATATAAAACCAGCGCTTCACGAGAATGCCTCCCGTAACGCCTCCGATTCCCGGGAAAGAAGCACGACCTTCTCTTCGGACGAGAGCGCCCCGGGAAAGACCATGTCCTCGAGCTCCAGCGTGAGGTATCCGCCGTAGCCGCGGTCGGCAAGTTCCGCGAGCACCCGCAATGCCTCCGGGTCGTCATGAATGGGGTGGTGAGGCCGCCCGTTCCCGCCGAGCGCACTGACGTGGACGTTCGTCATCCTCTCGATGCAGAGATCGATGAACCGGATTGCCTCGTCGCACGACGTCATCATGGCGTGCCCCATATCCAGCGTGAACCAGAGCCAGGGTTCCCGTTCGAGCACCTCGGCGGCATCCTCCGCCGTGGAGAGGAGGGCGTTGACCCGGGGTTCCAGGTTCTCTATCGCCACCTTCACCCGCGTCTCCTCCGCCACCTCCCGGAGCCGGGCGATGTACGCCTCGAACCGCCGGTAGTCGTAGGCGCTCGGGTGCCGTTTCGCCGTTCGCTTCCCGGGGTGGACGGTGACCACGGCGGCACCCATCCGCTCCGCCATCCGGATAGCCTCGATGGCGTAGTCGACCGAGATCTCAGCGACCCGGGGGTTGATGGAGCAGGGGTTCAGGTCCAGCGACGGGGCGTGGACGGTGATCGGCGAGAGTTCCGGGTGGCCCGCGATGCAGCCGGCAAGTTCGTCTTCAGGGCGGTCGCGAAGCCAGAAGTGCGGCGTCTCGACCCAGAACTCAAGCGAGTCAAGGCCGGATTCGGCGATGTAGTCGAAGATATGGTCGCAGGGATACTCGTGGAAGAACATGGTCGAGACGGCGAAACGGCCCATAACACTAGTTGATATAAACCATCGGTCTAATAGATTGTGATGATGCTCGGCGGTCATTCCACCGGCTCGGAACGGTTCGGAACCCCTATCTTCGGGGTCTCGGAGGTCTCGGGGCTCATCTGCGACCTCCTCGACGACGCACGCCTGCACCAGATCTGGGTGCGGGGGGAGGTGACCAACTACAAGAACCACGCCTCCGGCCACCGCTACTTCTCGCTCTCGGAGAGGAGCGGAAGGAACTCCGCGGTGATCAACTGCGTCATGTGGCGCACCTCCGCTTCAACGCTCGCGTTCGCGCCCAAAGACGGCATGGACGTCCTCGCCTGGGGGTCCGTAGAGGTCTACGAGCCTCACGGCAGGTACCAGTTCATCGTCCGGGAGATGCTCCCGGCGGGCCTCGGCGAACGCCACCTCATGGTCGAGCGGTGGAAGCAGGAGCTCGACGCGGAGGGGCTCTTCGATCCCGGGCGGAAACGCCTTCTGCCACTCTTCCCGCAGCGGATCGGCGTGGTCACCTCGCCGACCGGCGCGGCGCTCGCGGATATCCTCTCGGTCATCTCCCGGCGCTACCCGGCGGAAGTTCTCCTCTCCCCGACGGCCGTCCAGGGAGATGGGGCGCACGTCGAGATTGCGGAGGCGATCCGGCGGATCGACGGGCTCGTGGACGTGATCATCGTCGGGCGCGGGGGAGGAAGTTTCGAGGACCTCTTCCCCTTCAACCACCCGGACGTCGTGCGGGCGGTTGCGGCGTGCAGGACGCCGGTGATCAGCGCCGTCGGGCACGAGGTGGACACCGCCCTCTGCGACTTCGCCGCGGATCTCCGGGCGCCGACGCCGTCCGCGGCGGCGGAACGCGCTGTGCCGGAACGCCGGGAGGTGCTCCGGGAACTCGCCGGGTTCGAGGAGAGGATGCGCTCGCTCCTCCTCCACCGCCTTGCCGCCGCGGGAGCCGAGGTCGAGGACCTGCGGGAGCGCATGCACCCCCGGCGGCTCGCGCGCCGTATCAACGAGCGGATGCAGCGCCTCGCCGAGCACGAGGAACTGCTCAGGCGGGCCGCGGCCGCCCGGGTGCAGCGGGAACGCGCGGCCCTCGCGGAAGTCCGCGCGAGCCTTGCGGGGCAAAACCCGCTCGCGATCCTGGAGCGGGGCTACTGCATCGTCGAGGCGGACGGCAGGGTCGCGAGAAGCGCCGCGAGCCTCGCGCCGGGAGAGCGCGTGACGATCAGGATGATGGACGGCCGGGCGGTTGCCGTCGTTGAGGAGAGAACGTATGACGAAGACATTTGAAGAGATGCTGGAAGAACTGCGGGGGATTGTCCGGAAACTCGAAGACGGCGAGACGAGCCTTGAGGAGAGCATCGCCATCTACGAGCGGGGCGCGCTCCTCGTCAAGCAGTGCGAAGACCTCCTCGGCACAGCCGAGATGAAACTCACCGAGCTTGGCCGCGACCGGTGAAGCGGTAGAACCCCGGCGGGACCCCGATCTCGAATCGTGCACCCTTCCCGGGCTCGCCGGTCTCACGTATGGAAAGATCGGTGATGGCGAGGATCTCCCGGGAGAGAAAGAGCCCGAATCCGGTCTGCCGCCCGAAACCCCGCTTGAAGAGGTTCTCTTTTACTTCATAGGGAATGCCGATGCCGTCATCCTCGTAGACAAGGCTGATCCCCCGGTCGGACTCTTCGGGGTAGATGCATATCCGGGTAACCCGTCCGCCGTGCCGGAGCGAGTTGTCGATGAGGTTTGCAAAGACCCTGACGATGAGCGGGTCGGCATACACCTCCAGATCGCCCGTCCGCACCTCGACGGCGATCTTGCCCGGATCGAGCGCCGCCGCCGCCTCGCTGACGATCCGCCTGATATCCCGCCAGGCGGGGGCGGTCACGCCGACATCCCGGTACTCCGCGGTGAAGGCCATGTAGCGCTGGATGTCCCGGATGGCCTCTTCCTCTTTCCGGCAGTATTCCAGCAACTCCGGGTCGCTCACCTGCTCCCGGAAGAGGGCGAGGTAGCCGGTGAGCACGGTGAGCCGGTTTAAGATGTCGTGCCGGGTCACATCGGAGAGCAGGTTGAGTTTCCGGTTCGCAAGAAGGAGCGCCTCCCCCGCCATCCGCGCATCGGTGATGTCCCGGCCGACCGACTGGTACTCGACGACGGAACCTCTCTCGTCGAAGAACGCCGTATCCGTCCACTGCTGCCACCGGACGCTGCCGTCCGGCATGATCACTCGGTGCTCGACCGTCGATACCGGGTGGTCGGGGGTGAGGGAGGCGAGGCTCTCCTGGATCCGGGCCTGGTCATCGGCCGGGATGGTGAGGGCGTACCGCCGCCCGATGAGGTCGCCGCACGGGATGCCGACGTAGCCGCAGTAGGCGTCGTTCGCGAAGGTGATGGTGCCGTCGGGGAGCCGGCGGCAGATCAACTCGGTCTGGCTCTCCACGACCGTCCGGGACCGCTCCTCGCTCTCCCGGAGGGCTTCCTCAAACTGCTTCTCTCTTGATATGTCGCGGAAAACCCACTGGAACTCCGTTACACGGCCGCCGGGCCCGTAAGAGGCCGAAACGGCCGCGGCTGCCGGCACAGTGCTGCCGTCGGCACGGACGAGCAGGAACTCCTGCGCCGGTAGTTCTTCGCCCCGGCCGAGCGCTGCGACAGCCAACCGGAACGCCGGGATGCTTTCCGGGTGGAGGTGCGCATCGAGAGGCAGGCCCTGCAACCGGGCGGGAGCGATCCCGAGCAGGGCGCCTGCCGCCCGGTTCGCCTCCAGGACGACGCCGTCCACGCCCGTGCAGAGGCAGACCGCCGGAAGGTTGAGGAACCGGTCGTGGTACCGCCGGTATGCGGCGTCGATGCTCCGGATGTCGGCGATCAACGCGTCGACCTGATCGTAGATCTCAGCAAGATCGGGTTTGAGCAGGAGCAGGTCCCCCGCGGGAGCCGCACCCTCGCCGGCCCTGAGCGAGCCGAGGCGGCGGTCGAGATCTTCCAGGTGTTCGAGGAGGTCCTCGAGCGCCGGGGTGAGCGGTTGCATATCTCACCCGTTCCCCGCACCGCGAATGGATAAACCTATCCCCGGCGGCATCGCGGGGACCGGTCATGGAAGGTGAACTCTTTTCAAAACGGATATACCATAGACGGCGCGCCACGCATCATTGTGGACGAGAAGGCGTGGGCTGTGATAACGGTCTTTGTTCTAGGCGTCGTCGCGGTCCGGGATCTCCTCGGGGGGCTCCCGGCGGGAGTGATCCTGACCGTCGGGATCTTCGCGGCCGTTCTGCTCCTCGGAATCGGCATACTGGTTCTCGGCGAGATCCGGGACGGGGCGGGGGACAGCCGGTGAGGGAGGGCGCACTTCGCGCGAGGTCGTATCGTCGCCTATATACCGTTAACTCACGCGAAGAACGACTTCACCCTGGGGAAGGAGTTTGAGAAGCCGCAGGCTTCGAGCCGCGAAGAACGCGAAGTTCGGCATAATTACTTGTAACTCTCCTTCGGCCCGCCGTCCTCAGGAATCTCCGCCTCGAGTTCGACCACCAGTTCCTCCTCCCGCCGGAGCGCCTCGATGAACTCCCGGGGGAGGGTCGCCGCGACCCGGTCGGAGCGGATGCCCACCGTCCGGTCGGAGACGAAGTCGCTCCGCCGCCAGACGAGGTCGGCGGGGTGATCGAGGGTGAACGCCGCGCTCCCCCGCGACGTCACCTCGACGGTTTTGCCCCCCGCGGTAAGGCGGGTCGTGAGCACCGCCCGGTCGTCGCACAGCAGCGCTTTGAGGCCGGAATCAAGGTCGGCGGCACCCTTGTCGGCGGCGACGGCGATGATGCAGTCCCCGGTCTCTGTCAGCGTCTCGTCCTTTGTCACCTCAAACGTCGTTCGATGGGTTCCCCTGACCAGCGGGTGCCCCCGCGCCCGCACGATATCCTTCGCCTTCATGCTTAATTAGGAGAGGGACGCTATTGCTAATGAATGATCAGCATCGTTTGCCCCGTCTGTAAAGAGGAGTGCGAACACCAGGTTCTCCGGGAAGCCGCCGAACTGGTGGTGCAGTGCAGCGAGTGCGGCCAGGTTCACCGGATACCGAGGCCGCCCGAACCCGAGATCCTTACCATCAGGGCCATCGTGAGCCGGGAGACGGAGTCGATGGTCTGCAGCGTCGAGATGCTCGACGACGAGGCCGTCTCCCTCGGCGACCGGATCGTCGCGGAGTGCGGCGACGAGGTCTTCGGTGTCGAGGTCACCGGCATCGAGGTGGGGCCAAAGCGGGTTCGCCGGGCTAAGGCCGGCGAGGTGACGACGCTCTGGACGCGGGGGATCGAGCAGGTCGTGGTGAAGGCGTCGATCCATACCGGGCGCACGACCATCCCGCTCTACCAGACCGCCGACGGCGAGGACGAGTTCGTCGTCGGGGAGACCTACACCTTCGGCGGCCGGCGGATCCGTATCTCGCATATCAAACTCCGCGACGGCCCGGTTATACGAAAAGAAGGGTGGAAGACGTTTGCCCGCAGGGTGAAGCGGATCTACGGGTACCTTGAGGGCCGCACCCGGGGGCGCTGACCCTCACCGGGGCAGGGGCTCGGTGAGGTGGCGGCGGATCGCGGCCTCGAGGTCTTCACGGTGGACGAGCCCCTCCATCCGCTCTCTGACCTCGTCGCCATCGAGGACGATGGTCGTCGGCGTCACCCGGAGATTGTACTTCTTGATATACTCCGGGTTCTTCACGGCATCGATCTCTTCTATCTTGATGCCAAGGTCCTTCTCGGCCTCGCGCAGGACCGGAGTCTGCTCCTCGCACCCCATGCATCCTTCCTGGTAGAAACTGATCACCTTTACCGCCATGTAAGGCAGGTCGCAGGGAGATTATAAAAAACTGTGGGGGGTGCCGTCACCCGGTGATAACGCCGAGCGTGACCCGGGCGCTGCCGTAGCGGTGCGCGATGGTCATCGAGTCGGGACTCTTGGCGGTGACCTTGCCGAAGCGCAGCGCAGGGCTCTCATTGCTCTCGTTGCCGAGGGGGATATCCGGCGTCGTCGTCAGCCCGAGCGGAACCAGGTCGCCCACCGCCGTCTTCGTGAAGTTGAGGCCGATGCCGTCTGCATCCTCTTCGCTCAGGTTCATGGCAAGGTCGTTCTCCCCGTAGGAGAAACTGATCGTCTTCGTCTCGCCGGTCCGCATCCCGACGAGCCCCACGGAGATTGCGTTGGTCTCGAAGCCGAGCAGGCCGAATCCCGAGAAGCCGCTGATCTCCGGGTACAGCACAGGGATAACGGCAATATTCTCACCCGAGACCTGCCCGCCGACGGGCATCTCCAGACGCTGGGTCAGGAGGACGACGTTCCCCTTCTTGTATTCGCTCTCAAGGAGGTTCTGGTCGGTCGTGATGAGGGGGCGCCCGTCCTCGCTGAAAATCGTGTAGTCGACCACCGCCGTGTTTCCTACCTGGGCGGCCGGTTTCTTCTCGAACATCGGGGCGAGGTAGGTGCCCACCATGGCAACCGCAACCAGAAGGGCAATTCCCACGTAGGCCCATTTCATCCACGGGGAGTTGTCGTCCTTCGAGGTCTTCTGCTGTGTCTTTTTCATTATGAGTACAATCGCCGTTTGGTAAAATAAAATGGTATTGTCCTGGAGAGAAATGGGGAATTTGAGACACATTTATATTCTATAAACACTACCTAAAGGTTAGCCTTGGGCGACCCGCTTATCCGGGGCGATCCGAGTCTACAGGAGTGATTACAATGGCAAGAATCGAACGAGGGCCATACCGGACGATCTGGCAGGACTTCGACGACCTGATGGCCGAGATGGAGAGCAGGTTCCAGTCCATGCTCGGTGGGATCGGCGCGCGGGGAGAAGAGGTCCGTGGCCGGATCGTCCCGGCGGTCCGCGACTTCCGCGTGGATGTCCGCGACCACGAGGAGGAGGTGATCGTCGTTGCCGATCTGCCCGGCGTCGAGAAGGAGAACGTTGCCGTCCGGCTCACCGATCCCCAGCACCTGGAGATCACCAGCAGGCGGGCGGAAGAGACCGGGGAGGAGAGCCGTGACTTCTTCATGCGGGAGCGCATCTACGGCCAGATGAGCCGCATGGTGCTGCTTCCGGCGGAAGTGACCGAGGAGGGCTCCGCCGCATCGTTCAAGAACGGGGTTCTCGAAGTCCGGCTGAAGAAAGCGCCGAGCGAGACCGGGACGACGATCCCCATTGAATAACCATTTTTCGGGGGCATTGCCGGGTTCAACCGAACATTTCATGTCGGGCCAGCGTGACACTATCATGATGGATAAGAAGAGGGTCAAGGATTACATGACCTACGACGTCGTCACCGTCAACGCCCACGGGACGGTCCGGGATGTCATCGAGACCATAAAAAAGACGCATCATGACGGTTTTCCGGTCGTGGAGAACTCAAAAGAGGTGGTGGGCTACATATCGGCACGGGACCTCCTCTTTGCCCATCCGTCGACACCGGTGGAGCAGGTGATGTCCCGTCATCTCATCGTCGCCGATCCGGACATGAGCGTGAACGATGCAGCCCGCGTCATCTTCCGTTCCGGCATCCAGAAACTCCCGGTCGTCAACGAGAAGAACGAGCTCATCGGGATTATGTCGAACGCCGACGTCATCAGGTCGCAGATCGAGCACGTCTCGCCGGAGAAGGTCTTCAAGTTCATCGAGACCCTGAAAAAACTCTACGGGGTCGAGCCGACCCTGAAGCGGGGCTCGGTCCCGATCAACGACCTCCTGCCCACCCAGTCGAAGATCTACGAGGACGAACTCGAGGGGCGGATGTACGAGATCAAGAAAGGGCTCGCCGAACCCCTGATCGTGGTCCGGCGGCCGGGCCGCTGGATCCTGGTCGACGGGCACCACCGCGCGATCGCGGCAAAACGGCTCGGGATCACGAACCTCGACGCCTACATCATCGAGGTCAGGGAGAACATCGAGCTCGGGATGGAGCGGACGGCCCGGACACTGAACCTGAAAACGCTCGACGATATCAAGGTGCTCGATTACGCCCGCCATCCCCTCGTCGCGCTGACGCACCGGCTTGTGCGGCACGGGTGAGGAGCCCCTCCGCCGGGAGGAGGGGATTTCAGTCTTTTTTCAGCCCGGAGATTCTGCCCGGGCATCTCGATACAGTAACCCGGGGGTGCCGTAACCGTCCCATACGGGTATTGCTCCGACGTCCCGGCTGCATGCTCTGATGAGCATAAAGTCTACTTAACCTGATTGAATCCATCAGAAAGTATATCTGATATTAAATAGCATTTCGAACCATCCGAAACGTCCGCTCCTAATTCAGAGCGATGACGAGCCTCAGTTGTCCTGAAGGCTTTTCAAGAGTGCTGTTTCGCAGCCGACATGGCTTTTCGCGGACGAGAACGGGCATGAGACCAGGCCTACCGGAGCGTCGAGATGAGAGGCATACGAGAATCAATCACCCGCCGGACAGAAGACCATCTTGGGGAACAGCCGCCGCACCCGGCGACGATCGCCGTGCTGTACCTGCTCTGCATATTGCTCATCTGGTTCCTCCCGGGCTTCCTCGCGCCGGAACTCTTCGGCGGGGGCAACACCTATCCGTTCATCATCTTCGAATACGGCGGCGTATACCTGCTCGCGGCCGTTCTCTTCGGGTGCTCCGCGGCACTTCTCTTTGCACTGATGAGGAGGAAGGCCGGATCGGGCGTGCGGTTACTCGCCCTGGCCGTCGCGCTCGTCCTGCTCTACCTGGTCCCCGCCTACCTCGGGGGATCGATGCAGATGATACTGCCGTTTTACGTTCCCGGGTGGGATTATTTCGGCTTATCGCCCGCCGTCGACGTCCTGATGAGCGCCGTCATCTCCTTCTCGGGCATCGGCCTCCTCTCTCTCGCGACGATCGTGCCCATCCTCCTCATCGACCGGTACGCCCCGATGAAGCGGCCGTATGCCGCCGCGGCAGTGCTCGGCACCCTCCTCTTCCCCTGCCTGGCGACGGCGATCTTTACAGTCGATCCCGTTCCGTCCCTCATCCCCTGGCTCTCCCTCTCCCTCTCGACCCTCTCCGTCCTCTGCCTCGGGGTCGCCGGGGCGGCGGTGCTCTCCATCCCACTGGTCGTCCGCCATCTCCTGAAGGGGAGCGGCAACCCGCCGCAGCAGGCCCGGGTCTTCGGGTTGCTTCTCCTCTGTCTCCTCCTCGTCTGGTTCGCCCCCGGGTATCTCGAACCCGGGCTGTTCCTTATGGGCCACGATTACCCTGACCCCGGGCTGAAGATGAAATGGTTCATCCCCTATGGCCCGGGGGGTAGCGAATCTTCGCGGTTCACCGTCCCCACGATCGAAGGCAACTATCTCATCGACGAGGAACGCTTCATGATCCGCCCTCCTGCTTCCCCCCTCTCCGGAACAGCCCTTCGCGCAGTGTACATCCGCGAACATACGGACGAACAATACGTCGTCGATCAATGGTGGTACAATAACCAGGGAACCTTCAGAGACGAGAAGAGGATACTATTCGAATCGCTGGCCGGTATCGGCGAGGTCTCGGAGACCACGCTCGATCTCGGCGACCACCTCCTTGCCGCCGGGTTCGAGCGCTCCGACGCGGAGCGGGAATACCCCGCCTGGCTCTTTGTCGGCAAGACCACGAGGGGCTACATCCTCACCTACGAGAGGCCGTTTGACGACGGAAGGAGCAACGACTTCTTCATCGTCTACTACGGGACATACGGTAACACCGTGGGCCCCGACCCGGACAGGTCCCTCAAAGCGCTGATCGCACAGCGGCTCACCCCGTCGGCGATCCGGGCTCCCGGCGAGGGGCTCGATGAAGAGGTACGACCGAGCCGGATGCCGGAGGCGAAACCGTTCCTCTACATCTCCGAGATGATCCGGTATGCCGGCATCCTCCTCCTGATGCCCCTCCTCTTCGGGTGCTCCGCCGCTCTCCTCTTTGCGGGTGCGCTGACCGAACTGGAGACCCAAAAAAGGCGACTCGCGGTTGCGATTCCGCTCCTCGCCGCCGTCCTCCTGTTCCTCTCCCTCATCTCCGCCTACCTGACCGGTTCGACATGGATGCCAATCCCGCCGTTTTACCTCCCCACGAGCGAGCCCCTCGGCGTATCGGTTCTTCTCGATGCCCTGCTGAACCTCATGGTATTCCTGTCGGCCCTCACGCTCATCGGTCTCGGGGTGATCGCGCCGTACCTTCTCCTCAGGCGCCATCTCCCCCTGAAGCGACCTTTCCGGGCTGTTCTCGTCTCCGGCTCACTCACCTTCGGCATCCTCATCTACCCGCTCATGATGATGCATGCCGTCTGGCACGGATTGCGTCCTGCCCCCTGGATCTCTCCCCTTGTCTGGATGGCCCTCGGGTTCTGCCTTGCCGCCGCGTGGGCGGTGGTGATCTACGCAGTCCAGGCAGCGGCGGGGCGGGGGGCTGAATCGCCGTGAACGTCACCCACCCTGCAGGTGAATTCCGGAAAGGTAAAGATAGCTATCGGAAACCATAAGTTCAGGGTGAATCCATGACATCCGACCGCCCGACGACTCTGCAAAACCTCAAGCGCCTCCTCCCTGCCTCGCTTTTCGCCGGGCTGGTCGGCGGCGGACTGCTGGCGCTCCTGACCCACGTCCATACATGGTGCTGGGGCGATATCGCCTGCTACAACCACGGGCTCTTCGACGGCATCGGCACGTACCAGAACCTGGTGCTCGGCATCCTCTCCCTCCTCCTTGCCGGGATGCTCCCGGTCGCCCTCTCGCGGGAAGGCAGGGCAAACAGGAGTGCGGCCGTCCTTGCAGGCGGGATCGCCGGATTTGTAGCATTTTTAATCAACGAACTTCATTTTACGACCCTATTGATCTTCGACCACGGGAGCCCCGCCGGAGCCGGGGATCTCCTCTCTGCGATCTGCTCTACCCTCGTGAACCACCCTCTCCCCCTCCTCGTGATCGGCCTCGCTATGGCAGCCCTCGCCGCACTCGGGGCCTTCATCGTCTCGTTCTTCAGGGAGAGAGCGGCCGGGCCGGACGAGGGTGCCGCGGCATCGCGGCTCCTCCTCTGCTCCACGGCCGCCATCATCCTCGTCGTCGCGGTTCTTCCCCCGCTCACCGCCCATGCAATGCTCGGTGCGGGGATGGTCGACGTGAACCCCGGAACAGCGCTGATGACGATCGCAGTCTCAGGAGAACGCACCGCTCCCGACACCATTGTCATCACCGTCGAGGAGGTGCCTCCCGCCTCCGTGCTCGACCCCGATCTACCGTTCTCGATCTTCATGAACGGAGTCGACGTCTCGAACGCCTCCGCGTGCGCTGCAAGCGGTTTTGCCGCGACGGTCGAGCCGCTCGGAGGAGTTCCGGCCGTTAAAGGATCGGAGACCGCCTGGACGGGGGGCGGGGTCTCAAACAACGGCACGCCGGCGGACGTCGTGGTCATGGCCCACGGGGTCGACGGCTCGGAGATCATCGTCCTGAGCCTCATGATCTAAAGCGAGGCACTCGGCTCCACGCTCCGCGGGCACGTTGCGGATAAAATCGCCCGCAGGAGCAGTCTTGGCGGGTAAAAAGAGAACCGGAAGGGTCTGGAGTCCTCGGACTCTACGACCCCTCGGTCCGGGTATCGTAGTCCTCGTTCAAGACGTGCTCTTTCACGACCGTCCCCTCCGGGATGATCACCTCCGGCCAGAGCCGGGTCCCGGAG
Organism: Methanoculleus chikugoensis; assembly: GCF_019669965.1. Taxonomy (NCBI): domain Archaea; kingdom Methanobacteriati; phylum Methanobacteriota; class Methanomicrobia; order Methanomicrobiales; family Methanomicrobiaceae; genus Methanoculleus; species Methanoculleus chikugoensis. The sequence continues at coordinate 2,332,618 of NZ_AP019781.1, forward strand.
TGGATGACCACGCCGCTCTTCATGACCACGTGCGGCCCGATGACCGTGTCGTGCTCGATGTTGCACCCGCTGCCGATGAGGGTGTCGTTGTCGATGATGCTCCCGCTGACGGTGCTGTCTCTCCCGATCACCACCCGGTTGTAGATGGACGAAGAGAAGATCTTCGCGCTGTTCTTGATGATGCAGCCCTCCCCGATGCTCGTATACGGCCCGATGATGACGTTCTCCTCGATGATCGTTCCGGCGCCGATCGAGACCGGCCCGATCACCCGGGAGTTCGCCGCAATCGAGACGCAACTCCCTACCTGCGCCGGGCCGAGGATCCGGGCGCCCTTGATGTAGAGGTCGCCGGAGATGTTCGTGAACCCGATATCCTGCAGTTTCCACCGTTCCGCTTCGCGGAGCGACCTCGGGCTCCCCACGTCCGACCAGTTGCCGCGGGCAAGCCAACCTTTGAGGGAGTAACCCTTCTCCATCAGTTCGGGGAAGAGGTTCCGGGCGAAGTCGAACTTCTCGCCGGTCGGGATATGGTCGAAGATCTCCGGGTCGCAGACGTACATCCCGGTGCTCGCAAGGTTCGAGAAGATCTCGCCCGGGCTCGGCTTCTCCTTGAACCGTTTGATCTGGTAGTTTGCATCGATCTCGGCGATCCCGTACTCCGTCGGGTCGTCGATGCTGATGAGGCCTATCGTGGTGATCGAGTCGTTTCCAAGATGCTCGCGGTAGAACTCAAGCAGGTTCAGGCCCACCACGTGGTCGCCGCCGACGACCAGGAACGGCTGCTCTTCAAGGTATTTCTGGGCGTTCTTGACGCTTCCCGCCGTCCCGAGTTTCGTCTTCTCGTGGACGTAGGTGACGTTGACCCCGAAGAGCGAGCCGTCCCCGAGGGCCGCCTCGATCGACTCGCTCATGTAGCCGAGCGTGATTACCACGTCGTTGAACCCGAGGTTCGCGAGGTGTGAGACCAGGTGCTGGATCGAGGGTTTGTTGACGATCGGAATACACGGCTTAGGGCGCCCGAATGTGAGGGGGCGGAGCCGTGTGCCCTCCCCTCCGCACATAATGCACACCTTCATGCCACTCCATTGTATGCGTATCGATTTAACCCTATTGGGGCGGCAAAGCACTCGTTCGCGAACCTTTATCCATCGTTATGCAAAGAATCTACAGGATGACGGCGTTCGAATGTAACCTCTGCGGAAGGTGCTGCATGCAGGCAGGCGGCGCGCTCATCGAGGTCGAGAAGAGGCTCACGAGCCGCGATTTCCTCTGCCGGCAGAAGGTTGTCGGCGGCACGTTCCGCGCCCGGGTAGAGGAGCGGTTCCTCGACACCTTCAGGGAGACCTCCGAGAACGACAGACACCCATCGTGGTGTCCGTTCCTCCGACCTCTCCCGGAAGAGAGGGGGAAGTACGTCTGCACCATCCACAACAGCCGCCCGCTGATCTGCCGGTCGTACATCTGCTGCACCATGCGGATCTTCGATTCCGGCGGGCGGGAGGCCGGGAGGGTGAAGGGGAGGAGAAGCCTCGTCACCGAGGATGCCGCTCTCCGCCGGTGCTGGGATGAGGGGGTCGCACCGCTCGCGACCGACGACGATACCGCCTGGAAAATCGAAGTTGCCGCGATCCTCGGCCGTGCGGGATACCGGGTCGAAGCCTATGAATGAACCCCGGCGTCTTACGGTCGTCCGGGGCCGGGTCCGGTGCACGGAAAAAGAGAGCGTTCCCGTCGATCAATGCAGGCTCTGCGTCCATTCCGCCCGCGTTGTGGTCAAAGGAATAGAACTGCCGTCGCCGGCACGGGCCTACTGCAGCCGGTGCCGGGACGCACCCGATATCGATATGGCGAAGGTCGAGGCGGTTCTCTGCGACGACCTCTCCGGCGAGGGGTTCCGCAGCATCGCGAATATCATCAGTTAACCGGGCTACTTCCGCCAGAACTCCCAGGGGTGCTTTGTCTGGAACGGAACGCCCTTCGCCTCTTTGTTCCAGTCGGTCTCGATCGTGTGGTGGACCAGCCGGACTTCGTTCCTAAGCTCGGTAAGGACTTCTTTGACATCCTCAAGTTCCTGCTGGAGCCGGTTCAACTCCTCAAACGAGCGCGGCTGCCGGACCGTCACCGCCCCCGCCTCCTTGGAGGCAAGACCGGCCTCGATCAACTCGAGAATCGCCTCGTTTCTGTCGAACGCGTGATCCCTGGCAAACCGGTCGATCTGCTCCATCAGGTCGGAATCGAGCGCAAACGAACATCTCATTGCCATAGGTCGTCTACCCTCTGTATTGTACCTGTCTGCTGATTATAGTGTCTCCCGTCCGGAGAGGGAATATCCTCATCCGGTGCAGTGTCGTCGTAAAAAAAGTGTCCGGATCCTCTATGGAGGACAGCCCGGTCAACTGATATTTTCCATGTTGTATCCTTTCTGGGCGAGCAGGTCCTTCACCCGCTCGCGATGGTTGCCCTGCAGCTCGATCGAGGAGTCCTTGACCGTGCCGCCACAGGCCAGTTTCGCTTTCAGGAATTTAGAGAGGTCTTCGAGATCGATGTCATAGGGGTCGAGGCCCTCGATGACCGTGACTTCTTTCCCGTACCGGCGCCTGTTTATCTTTACGCTGATTCTCTGCTGCTCTTTTGCTACTTCTTCACAGATACACAGTTCCTTTGGCAGTCCGCAAGTCGGACATATCCCACCGTTCATTGCATGTACCTTTCAGCTCTCGTTATATATTATTTGGCATGTCATCCGTCAATCCGGCAGACATCGCACCCTAGCGAGAATATCTGGTCGGGTCTGCTCCGGTAGCGGTAGACGGTTGTGCCCTTGCACCCGAGATCATGGGCGAGAGAGAAGACACGGGCGATCTCGTCGACGGTTGCACTCTGTGGCAGGTTCACGGTCTTCGAGACGGCGTTGTCCACGTGCTTCTGGAACGCCGCCTGCATCCGGACGTGGTGCTCCGGTGCGATCTCGATGGCCGTCCTGAAGAGGTCGCGGGCATGCTCGTCGAGGGGGAGGCCGGCGACCGTGCCGTGGCGGCGGACGTGCTCTGCCACGTCCTTCCCTCCGGCGGTCCCGGGCAGGAACCCGGCGACGAGGTCGCTGACGACGCTGACCGGCCGGCCGTCGATCGTCCGGTCGTAGGCGAGCGAGAAGACCGGCTCGATGCCGCTCGTCGTGCTGGCGATGAGGTGGATCGAGCCCGTGGGGGCGATGGTGGTGACGGTGGCATTCCGCATCTCGCCTGAGAAGACCGAACCCTCGATCGCCGGAAACGACCCCATTTCCTTCGCGAGTTCCTCCGAGCGCTCCCGGGCTGTCTCCTGAATCCGTTCCATCAGGCTCCCGGCAAACCGGAGCGCCTCCTCCGACTCGTAGGGTATCCCGAGGCGTATGAGTGTCTCGGCAAACCCCATGACCCCGAGGCCGATCTTGCGGGTCGCGAGGGTCTTCTCCCGGATCTCGGGCAGGGGGAAGCGGTTCACATCGATGACCGCATCGAGGAAGTCGACGCCGCACCGGACGACCGTTGCAAGCAGGTCCCCGTCGAGGTCGTCCTTTCTAACACACCGGGCGAGGTTGACGCTTCCGAGGTTGCAGCTCTCGTAGGGGTAGAGCGGCTGCTCGCCGCAGGGGTTCGTCGCCTCGATGGAGCCGAGATGCGGGGTGGTGCTCCGGCGGTTGATCTCGTCGAGGAAGAGCACCCCCGGCTCGCCGGAGGCGCTGGCGGACGCGGCGATGAGATGCCAGAGCGATCGGGCGTCGATGCTCTTCCAGATCGTGCCGTCGCGGGGGTTCGTGAGGTCGTACTCCTTCCCTGTCGCAAGGCACGAAAAGAATTTCTCGTCGACGCCGACCGAGATGTTGAAGTTCGAGAGCCCTCCTTCCTGCTTTGCGGTGACGAACTCCTCGATGTCGGGGTGGGAGGCCGCGAGCACCCCCATGTTCGCCCCTCGGCGCCGGCCGCCCTGCCTGACCGCCCCGGTCGCGGCATCGAAGACCCGCATGAACGAGACCGGCCCGGTTGCGGCGCCCGTGACCCCGTTGACGGCGTCGCCCCGGGGCCGGAGACGCGAGAACGAGAACCCGGTCCCTCCCCCGGACTGGTGGATGAGCGCCATGTGACCGAGGGTCCCGAATATCCCTTCGAGCGTGTCCTCCATCGGAAGGACGAAGCAGGCCGAGAGCTGCCCGGCAGCGGTTCCCGCGTTCATCAGGGTCGGGGAGTTCGGGAGGAAGAGGAGGCCCGAGAGGAGCGAGAAGAACTCGCGGGACCGTGCCGTCCCGCCCACGGCGTCGGCGACCCGGGAGAAGAGGCCGCCCGGCGTCTCGCCCGGAAGGAGATAGCGGCTCTCCAGGAGGAGGCGGGCCTGCGGGGAGAACTCCATAGAATACCTGATGGAACCCCGCCCTTAATAACCCGTCGTGCCCAACTCTTCTGCCGGCAATGTCTCTCATCGTGCTCGGAACTGCATCCCACGTGGGCAAGAGCGTGACCGTTGCGGCGCTCTGCCGTGCGCTCCATCGCCGCGGAATCCCGGTTGCGCCGTTCAAATCCCAGAACATGAGCCTCAACTCCTACGTCACGGCCGACGGGAGCGAGATCGGGATCGCCCAGGCCGTCCAGGCCTTCGCGGCCGGGGTCGAACCGGAGGCCGATATGAACCCGGTTCTCCTCAAGCCCAGGGCGGATTCGGTCTCGCAGGTGGTGCTCCTCGGCCGGCCCTATAAGGATGTGCAGATCCGGGACTACTACAGGGAGACCGATACGCTTCTCACCGAGGCCGTTGCTGCGTTCGAACGTCTTCGGAGACGCTTCGGGAACGTGGTGGTGGAAGGTGCCGGGGGAGCTGCGGAGGTGAACCTCTACGACCGTGACATCGCAAATATCAGGCTCGCACGCTCGCTCCGCCTCCCCATCCTCCTGGTCGCCGATATCGAGCGGGGCGGGGTCTTCGCCCAGGTTTACGGGACGCTTGCCCTCCTCCCGGAGGATATCCGGCCGCTCGTCGCCGGGGTCATCGTCAACAAGTTCCGGGGAGATCCCGGGCTCTTCGCTTCCGGCGTCACAAAACTCGAGGAACTCACAGGTGTCCCGGTGCTCGGGGTGGTTCCTTTCGCCGATATCCCCCTCCCGAGCGAGGACTCACTCTCGATCGCCGATAAAAGAGAGCGATCGACCGCCCGCCCGGTCAGGATCGCCGTCCTCCGCCTCCCCCGGATCGCGAACTTCACCGACTTCGAGCTCCTCGAAGAGCACGCCACGGTGGATTACGTCCCGCCCGGCGCAACGCTCTCCGGCTACGACTGCATCATCCTCCCCGGGACCAAGAACACCGTCGAGGATCTCGCCGTGCTGAACCGCCACGGCGTGGGTGAAGAACTCCGGCTCGCCCGGAAGCGGGGCGTCCCGATCATCGGGATCTGCGGCGGCTACCAGATGCTCGGGAGCCGGATCGTTGACGCCGGCATCGAGTCGGAGAACCTCGCAGAGTACCCGGGATTCGGGCTCCTCGACGTCGTGACGGCGTTTTCCGGCTACCGCAAGACGACGGTGCAGGTTCGGCGCCGGGCGACCGGCCCCGGCCCCATCCTCACGGCGATGGAGGAGGTGGAGGGCTACGAGATTCACATGGGCGAGACGGAGCGGGGAGAACTGCCCGAAGCGTTCGCCGGCGAAGGGGCCGCAACCCCCGACGGCCTGGTCTTCGGAACCTACATGCACGGCCTCTTCCGGAACCCCAGCGCCGTAAACGCCCTCCTCGCCCACCTCTCGGAACGGCGGGGCGTAGCCTTCGAGCCGGTGACGGACGCGAGCGCGGGCGCCCTCGGGGCCGCGGCATCCTACGACGATCTGGCACGGCACTTCGAGGAGCATGTGGATATGGATGCGATTCTGGAATTTTTTATGTGAGGGACGGAACGTCCGGAACATGAGAAACTCGAAGGGTTTCGAACTGCGAACGGTTCGTTAAGGCGCGAAGTACGGGAGTTGAGTGTTGGCAACTCCCCTTCGCGGCTTCGCGTGCGGCCCTCTCAACTCGAAGGCTTTTGATGCTCGAATACCGATCATTCGGCTTTCACAAAAAAAGAAACCAGTCCCGGCTCTCTCAGATGATGAACCGGAACGCAATCCAGGCGATAAACACCATGATCGCCGAGTACTTCAGCCCCGCGACCACCCGGCCTTCGCCCATGATACCCGCTGCAAGTCCTGAGAACAATCCCTGGATAAGCGCGGAGTGGCTGAAGATCCGGTTGTAGAGGAAGAGATCCACGTTGCCCATGAACGACTGGGCCGAGCTCGAACCCGACGCGGCCACCGCCTCGCCCGCCTCCGCCATCGTGGTGAGGAAGGTGCCCGAGAGCACCCCGATCACGAAGAGGAAGACAAAGAACGACATCAGGATGATGATCATGTAGATCATCATCCCGTTTTTGCGCTCCGACTGCAGGTTGAAGAACTCGTATGCATCGTGCGCCGCCGCCCGCAGCACCTCGCTCACGTCGCCGCCGGCGGAGCTCGCGTGGGCGATCAGGTCGACGCTCCGCTCCGCGAGCGGGGTTTTCACGGCCTTCCCGAACCGGCGGATGGCCTCCACGAACGGGACGCCCCAGGACATCTCGGTATCCAGTTTGCGGATATGCGGGGTAAGCGCCCCGTACTCGCCTTCCGAGACGATATGGATGGCGTGCGGGAGCGTCATGCCCGAATCGTTCATCCCGGCAACATCGCGGAAGAAGTTCGGCAGCGACGCCTCGACGCTCGATATGCGCCACGCCTCCTTGAAATCGAGGAGGGCAAGCGGCACGATGGCGATGAGGAGCGCGAAGACGAAGAAGTCGTCGATCATCGTCGTCGTAAAGAGAGCGCCGATGCCGTAGGACGTCACCACGCTCACGAACCCGCCGATGAAGAGGAGAAGCGCGGCCGGAACGGATACGAAGAGGACGGTGTAGGGCTCCTCCATCATCACCCTGACCGGGTGTTTGAGGAACCGGTAAAACCCTTCCTGGTACTTCCGCCTGTTCTCAACCCTGCTGAAGATCTCCTGGTCCTGTTCCACGAACCGGTCGGACTCCAGTTCGACCGCCGGAACCATCTCCCCATCCGTGGGTTTCCTGTTTAAGAAATCGTTGAAAAGGTCTTTAAATCCCATATCACACCTCCGGAGTCATGGAACTGATCAGGATGACGAACATCATGCTCCCGAACGGGACGATCAGGTAGATGATGATGTAGAGGAAGAACGGGTTTGAATCGCCCGAGAGGATCGTCATCACCGACTGCAGGATGATCAAGAAGAGCATGCCGGCGACCATCGCGGTGACGTAGGACTCCGCGATCAGCCCGAGCGTCTCTAAGAACGTCTTCTGCTGCTGGTTGTTCTCGAGCGTGTACTGGTGAGCCTTGGTGCGGAAGTACTCCGTGAGGTTGCTCCCGCTGGAGATGCTCGCAACGGCTCCCTGCAAAAACTCCCGCATCCGTTCACTCGGCGTCGCCTGCGAGACCGACCGCAGGGCCTCGAGGAGATCCTTCCCGAAGAAGTCGGTCTCCCGGGAGATATAGCGCGCTTCGACAGCGCTCTCGCCGTATATCGTGCTCTGGCCGAGCAGCCGGAAGACCTCGTCGGGGGTGATCCCGGCTGAAGACATGGCGGTGACGTAGTTGATGGCGTACGGGAGGGTGGCATCGATGTTCCGGCGTCGTTCTCCCGCCTTTATACCGGGATAGAGGAGGAAGATCAGGTAGGTCAGCCCGCCGAAGACCAGGAGGGAGATGATCGTGATGGCGGCGGTGCCGAGCAGCATCTTGTAGTCGTTCAACGCGTACAGGACCTGCGGAACCGCTCCGCGGTAGACGATCATATCGGGAACCCGCAGGAGGTAGGTCAGAAGCCCGATCAGCACGGCGGCGACCAGCCCCACGGCGACCGAGGAGACGTACGCGGTCGCGAGATACGCCTCGAACGGAGTCGTCATCCGGGCCCCCATCAGGTCGTTTCGGAGGCTGATGTAGTCTCCCCGTTTCTTCTTCAGGTTGTGCCCGATCAGATTGAAGCAGAACCGTTCGTAACTGTTCATGCGGAACCACCTTCCCCGTAGAGGTCGACACGCACCCGCTGGACGACCGTCTCCGGATCGCGGAAGTAGGAGATCAGGACCTTACTCACGTCCCTGAAGTGGCGGATCTTCTTGATACGCATCCATTCAAGGACTTCCTGCCGCCGTTTCAACTCTTCGCGCATCCGCTCCTCGCTCCAGCCCCGGTCTTCCATGATCTGCTCGAGGATGTAGGATTTGCCGGAATACCGGATCTCGTCGGTTGCCGGGTGCCACCGGAAGACCTCGTTCGTGATCAGTTCGTTCGTCCGGGGATCGATGTCCAGGATCTCGATGAGCTGCTTGTTCCGCCGGATCCGCTGACCGCCGATACGGGCCTGCACCTGGATGGACATCAGGGAGAGGGCAGAGAGCATGTTCCTCGGCACGTCGATCGGCGGGTTCTCCAGACGGTGGACGGCGCTCGCCACCGAGTCGGCGTGCATCGTCGCGTAGGTGACGTGGCCGGTGCTCATCGCCTGGAAGAGGGTCAGGGCCTCCTTGCCACGGACCTCACCGACCAGGATGTACTCCGGACGCTGCCGGAGAGCGGCGCGCAGGAGTTCGTACATATCGATCTCGCCCCGCCCGTCCTGCGAGAACGAGTCGCGGGTGATGCTCGGGATCCAGTTCGGGTGAGGCAGTTTCAGTTCCCGGGTATCCTCGAGGGTGACGATCTTTGCGAGCGGCGGGATGAAGAGCGATATGGCGTTCAGGGTCGTCGTCTTTCCGGACGCCGTCCCGCCGGCAAAGATGCAGGACTTGGCGTTCTCGACCGCGAGCCAGATGAACGCGATCCCGAGCGGCGAGAAGGTGTGCCACTCGATGAGATCCGTCGGCGTGATCGGCTCCTCCCGGAACTTACGGATCGTGAACGTCGAGCCGTGTGCGGTCACTTCCGCTCCGAGCGTCATCTGGATACGCGATCCGTCGCTCATCGTGGCGTCCAGCATCGGTTCGGCGATGGAGATGTATTTCCCGGCACGCTGCGCGAGTTTCGTGACGAACGAGTCGAGCTCCACGTGATCGTGATAGATAAGGCTCGTCTTCATCGATTCGTACGTCGTATGATAGACGAATATAGCGCTGCCCACACCGTCACAGGAGATATCCTCGATGTACTTGTCGTGCATCACCGGGTCGATCAGCCCGTCGCCGAGGAACTCCTTCTCGACGTGATAGAGGATCTTCTCGCGCCCGAGAGGGTCGAGCCGGATCCCGTAGTCGGCGATGATCGTGTTCGCCGCATCGCGAAGCGCTGTGCGGGCTTCTTCGCGGGTGAGGTCACGGGAAGTGATGTTGAGCGTCTCAAAAAGCCGTTCTTTGATCTCCGCGAAGAGCATCTGCTCCCCGGGAGTGAGCACGGGCTCGATGACGTTATAGGTGTACTCGTGCGTCGTGCTGTCGTAGGTCACCCGGACATAGGCATAAGGTTCGTTCACCGGGTAGAGTTCGATCTCCTCAACCCCCGGCGACGGCCGCATCGCGAGATCGACGAGCGGACCGTGGAGCGTGGCGTTGTACTCCTCGACCGCGACGCCGACTTTCGGGACCTGAAGTTTTTTGAGGAACCCGAACCGGGGCTGCGGAACCTCTTCGACCGGGGTCACCACCTGTGCGGCGGCCGCAGCAAGCGAAGTGGAGGAGAACGACTGGGAGAAGATGTCGTCGAACTCCGATACGACCCGGGCGTTATCGACGAAATCAAAGCGGTTCTCGCCCCGGTTGATGCTCAGTTCATCGATCGTGAACGTCGCGCTCTTCGGGAGGATTAAATCCGCCAGATTTCCGAGCTCCTCGACCGTAACCACGCCGTCAGAGATCTCCTCTTCGATCCCGGGATCGTCGACCGCTTCCGCAACGCGGGGTTTCGATTGGGTGGTGCCGGATTTATCGCCCTCACGCCACCCTTTCACCCGTTCGAGGATTCCCGCGGGAGCATGGTATCCGGGGGAAGAAGCCGGCGCATCCGGCTTCGCAGCGAGTTTCTCAACCGCCGCCGGCGGATCAGCCGGCATCTCCGGCCCTGTAGGGAGATCGTCCGTCTCTACCGTCGGGGCGGAGACGACCTCTTCGGCGCCGTCCGGACTGCTCCGGCCGATCCGTTCGAGAAGCGCACGGACCGGGTCCTTCTCGGCGGATGCATGCGATTCGGCGGAGTCGTCCGACATCGCCGCCGTCTCGATGAGCGAACGGATACCCGCGCTCTGTTGCGCCTGCACCGGAGACGACTCCGGCTGCTCGTTCATCTCATCGGTGACGGGCCTGAGAACCTCCGGGACCGTCTCATCCTCCTCGGGAGACGGGAACGGCAAACCCGCATCGACGCTCTCCACCGTGGTTCCTCCATCGCCAGCCCCCAGTTTCCCGGGTTGTGAGAGAAGGCTCCTGACTGCTGCTATCAATTCACGTTCTTCATCTTCACCTGAACTCATCCTCTGTGCCCCCAATATCAACGTACGCTTCTACCTGAGGTTCATGGATCTCAACGATGCACCGTGCCCGCTCTCCAATCCGATCCGAGACCACACACATATAGCGCCCATTGAGCAGCCGAAAGCAGACCTTTCCCTCGGAATCCGTCACATCGCTCGTCATGACGAGTTTTCCCTTCCGGATCGCGACGTGGGCTCCGGCAAGAGGCATTCGGCCGTCGCGCACGATCAGGTACAGCATTCCTATCCGCTGCCGGTTAGGGGTGCCGACGGTCGGGATGTCGAGGCGGCCGTTCTTCTTCAGGTGGCTTTTGTCGAAGATCCGGCACCTTGAGACCAGCGCGTCGACAATCGGCGCCGTCACCGTGAAGAGCTCGAACTCTTCCTCCCCGGTCAGGCGCAGGACGGCCGAGTCTCCAAAGAGTGTCCCCTTCGCATCGACAAACATGGCACCGTCCGGTTCGCCCCCGGAGAAAAAAAGGAAAAATGAGTGCCCCTTCTCTTCCGAAACCCCTATTCCGGTCATGAGAGTGCTGCTGCTGTACCGTAGCAACTCATCAAGCGCGAAGTCTCCCTCGCTCGTCGACTGTCGAAGGATCTCGCCCATAAGGTCGTTTATCTCCATGCAAATCTTCAGGTACGGTATTTTGTAGATTATATGCCGGAAAGGGGATTTTTACCCCCTATCACAATATATCACATCAGTATGCTATTATTAATACCTTGTGATAATGGAATTGAGATTCTAACAGATATCCTTGAGAAAGAAGCGTATCCGGAAGATAGAAGGAGACCGTTTGCGCTCAGCCGCCTTCGAAGGATTTTCGGCCATGGAGGAAGTTGCAACCAGAGATCCGGAACCTTCAGGCTGCCCGACCGGCGAGGAGTGGCCGTATCATGCCAAATCCAGCCGGAAAAAGCATCGAAACGGCAGCGATCCCCTGCAAAGAAAGATCGCCAGAAATAAGAGATAACAGGTGAATAAGGTACCTGCCCATGATTCTTCCGCTCGTGGTAAGTGTTCCCCTTATGATTGCAGCGGCTGCAATAGGGGTTACGCTCATATATGCGTCCATCCTGGACGCGAAGGAGCGGCGGGTGCCCCACAAGACCTGGCGTCCCGCACTCGCGATCGCGATCCCGGCGGCCGTCTGGGTGTACGGGCTGGCCGTCCTCGCGGACTGGCGGACGGCGGCGGCGTACCTCATCATGGTCGCGATCTTCTGCGGGTTTTTTTACCTCTTCCAGGCGGTAAACCTCTTCGGGGGGGCGGATGCATACGCCCTCATCATCATCACCGCTTGCATCCCGTTCTACCCGCTCGAACCGTACTTCGGCGCATCGCCTCTCGGGTTCTTTCCGTTCAGCGTGCTGACGAACGCCGTGCTCATCAATATCGCGGCACCCGTCGCAATACTCGCGAAGAACATCCTGGAGGGAAACCGGGCCCCGCTGCCCTGCCTCTTCCTCGGCTTCCCGGTCGATGGAAAGGGCATCCAGAACGAGTTCGGTTTTGTGATGGAAGAGATCGAGGAGGGGGAGGACGGCAGACTGGTCAGGCGGTTCGTCGGGTTTACGGAATCGCTCGGGCGCATCGTGCGGGGGGAGCGGCGGCTATACACAAAAGATCTCAGGCTGCACCCCGAAGACTACCAGCGGGAACTTGCCCTCTACCGGAAGGCCGGCAGGGTCTGGATATCCTACGGCATTCCATTCATCATACCTATCGCGGCGGGGTTTCTGACCGCACTGTTCATGGGAGATATTCTCTATGTAATCATGAAGGCAATCGCGGGAATGTGAATAGACATGAAGATACAGTTCAAGGACGGATTGGTGCCTGTCATCGTGCAGGAAAGACGGACTCGTGATGTCCTGATGCTCGCCTACGCGAACACGGAGGCGCTGGAACTCACCAGGACCACGGGATATGCACACTATTACAGCAGGAGCAGACGGAAACTCTGGAAGAAAGGGGAGGAGAGCGGACACGTCCAGCGGGTCTGCCGCATACTCGTCGACTGCGACGAGGATGCCGTCCTCTACGAGGTGGAGCAGACCGGTGCCGCCTGCCATACCGGCCACGCCTCGTGTTTCTACCGGACGGTCGAGGGGGAGGAGATCGCTAAAACGGTCTTCGATCCGGAGAAGGTATACGCTAATAAGGGTGAATGACCTCATTACTATGGTGATTTTTTATGAAAATTGTACCCGATACAAGCGTCGTGATAGACGGACGCATAACATCGCTGATAAAAACCGGAGAATATAAGGGCGCAACAATAATCATACCGGAAGCCGTCGTCGCCGAACTGGAGGCCCAGGCGAATCAGGGACGGGAGATAGGGTTTTCCGGTCTGACCGAACTCCAGGAGCTCTTCCGGATGTCGGAGGAGAAGATCATCGAACTCCAGTTTTCCGGAGAACGCCCGAGCCTCGACCAGGTGAAACTCTCCAGCGGAGGCGAGATCGACGCCCTGATTCGGAACGTCGCGATCGACCACGACGCCCGGTTCATCACGAGCGACCTCGTGCAGGCGGAGGTGGCGAAGGCAAAAGGGCTCGACGTCACCTACCTGCGGCCGCAGATCGGCGACTTCTCGCCGCTCTCGATCGACCAGTACCTCGACGAGGAGACGATCGCGATCACGCTGAAGGAACGGGCGCCGCCGGTGGCAAAGATCGGGAAACTCCAGGAGACCCGCCTGGTGACCCTCCGGGATGCGCCGATGACCGAGTACGAACTCAAGGCTATGGCGCAGGAACTCCTTGAGAGGGCGAAACGCGACCCGGACGGCTTCATCGAACTCGAGAAGCGGGGGATCACGGTCGTCCAGATTGGATCGCTCCGGATCTCGATTGCCCGGCGGCCGTTCTCGGACGGGATGGAGATCACCGTCGTCCGGCCGCTCGTGGATCTCTCGCTCGACGACTACGACATGGCGCCGGAGATCAAGCAGCGGATCCTCGGAAACCGCCGCGGCGTCCTGATCGCGGGCCCGCCGGGAGCAGGGAAGACCACCCTCGCCCAGAGCCTTGCGACGTTCCTCGCCGACAACAACTTCGTCGTGAAGACGATGGAGGCCCCGCGGGACCTGCAGGTACCCGACCACATCACCCAGTACACGGCGCTCGAGGGGAGCATGGCGAACACCGCCGAAGCCCTCCTGCTCGTCCGGCCCGACTACGTGATCTTCGATGAACTCCGGAAAAACGAGGACTTCTCCGTCTATGCGGATATGCGCCTCGCGGGGATGGGCATGGTCGGCGTGGTCCATGCCATGGAGGTGCACGACTGCCTCCGGCGGTTCTGTGACCGTGTTGACTACAGCATCCTGCCGCAGATCATCAACACCGTCATCTACGTCGTCCAGGGCGCGATCACGAAGATCTACGACCTCGAACTGACGGTCAAGGCACCGGAGGGCATGCCCGGCGACGTGCATATCCGCCCGGTGATCGTCGTCCGCGAGCACGCCCGGCAGGAACCCGAGATCGAGATCTTCCGCTACGAAGGGGAGACCCTGGTGATGCCGCTCGCCCGGAAGAAGAACGCCGTAGGACCGGTCGTTGCACCTGCGGAGCCTCCGGTCGTCGCGGCACCGGCACCGGTAGCGGAGCCCGAGGAGAACGTCACCTGGAAGGTTGCGGGAAAAGAGGTCCAGCGCGAGATCGGGCGGTACACGAGCGGCCCGGTCGAGGTCCGGATCATCAGCGACAACAAGGCCGTCGTCTATATCGAGGACAAGGACGTCCCGGCGGCGATCGGGAAGGGCGGCAAGAACGTCTCGGCGATCGTGAACAAACTCGGCATCGGGATCGATATCCGGCCGAGGAGCGAACTCGAGGCGCAGAAACCCATCGAAGAGGAGATGCACCTTGCCGGCGGCATCAAGATCCGTCTCGACAAGAAACAGCTGACGATTGTATCTCCCGAGAACAAGGGCAAGATTGTGGACGTCTTCGCCGGGAAGGAGTATCTCTTCACGGCAACGGTGAACGAGGAGGGGGACATCCTCCTCGCCAAGAACAGCACGATCGCCCAGGAGATGATCAAGCGCTACAACGAGGGCGAGACGATCCGGCTGCGGCCGGTATGAGGCAGGCCAAATATGAGGAACCAGAATCTGGAGGCTTAGAGTGGGCGGATTAGATATGCAGGGCAACGAACGGGAGTGCATCGCCCGGTGGGAGCACGCGTTCGAGGCCGATCCGGCAGAGAAGGAGAAATATTACCTGACCGTGGCGTACCCGTATCCAAGCGGGGCGATGCACGTCGGGCACGGACGGACCTACATCGTTCCGGACGTCCTTGCCCGGTACGAGCGGATGAGGGGGAAACAGGTCCTCTTCCCGATGGCGTTCCACGTCACCGGCACCCCGGTCATCGGGATCTCGAAGAGGATCGCGAACGGCGACACGCAGACGATAGGACTCTACCGCGACCTCTACCGGGTGCCGCAGGATATCCTTGACCGGTTCATCGACCCGATGGAGATCGTCCGGTACTTCTCGGAGGAGTACCGGCGCGTGATGCAGAAGTGCGGGCTCTCTATCGATTGGCGGCGGCGATTCATCACCGTCGACCCGCAGTACAGCAGGTTCATCGAGTGGCAGTACAAGCACCTGCACGAGGAGGAGCACGTCGTCAAAGGGGCGCACCCGGTCAAGTACTGCCCGCAGTGCGAGAACCCGGTCGGCGACCACGACCTTCTCGAGGGCGACAAGGCCGAGATCGTCAAGTTCACCCTGGTCCTCTTCCAGTGGGGCGACGCCAGGATCCCGTGCGCGACCCTCCGGCCCGAGACGATCTACGGCGTGACGAACCTCTGGGTGAACCCGGCCGTCACCTACGTCCGGGCGACGGTCGACGGCGATGAGTGGGTCTTAAGCCGCGAGGCTGCGGCGAAACTCGCCCTGCAGGACCACGAGGTCACCGTGGGAGAGGAGATCCCCGGAACGGTGCTCGTCGACCAGACGGTCTCCCACCCACTCTCCGGCGAGGTCCCCGTCCTCCCGGCGACCTTCGTCGACCCGGACATGGGGGCCGGGATCGTGATGAGCGTTCCCGCCCACGCACCCTTCGACTACATCGCGCTCCGCGACCTGCAGCAGCAGGGGAAGTACACGGGCATCCAGCCGGTCCCGCTCATATCCGTCGAGGGCTACGGCGAGATCCCGGCAAAGGACGCGGTCGAGCGGGCGGGTATCCGCGACCAGAACGATCCGGGGATGGAGGCGCTCACCCAGGAGGTCTACAGTGCGGAGTTCTCCCGCGGGAAGGTCTTTGACAACTACGGCGGAAAGCCGGTCCGCGAGGCCCGGGATGATGTGGCGGCGCTGATGATGGAACGCTACGGCTCGATCCCGATGTACGAGTTCGATAACCGGCAGGTGATCTGCCGGTGCGGTGGGCGGGTCTTTGTGAAGATCCTGCACGACCAGTGGTTCCTGGAGTACAGCGACCCGTGCTGGAAGGAGCAGGTGAAGACCCAGCTCGAGCGGATGGCGCTCGTCCCGCCCGAGGTCAGGACGGAGTTCGTCCGGACGGTCGACTGGCTGAAGGACTGGGCCTGCACCCGGCGGGTGGGGCTCGGGACGAAACTCCCCTGGGACCCGACCTGGATCATCGAACCGCTCTCCGACTCGACGATCTACATGGCCTACTACACGATCGCCCACCACTTAAAGGCCATTCCGCCGGAGGACCTGACACCGGAGGTCTTCGAGTACATCTTCTTCGGGGAAGGGAATCCCGAGACCGTCGACCGCGAGACGCTTGACCGGCTCAGGAACGAGTTCCTCTACTGGTACCCCTACGACTACCGGTTCTCGGCGAAAGATCTCATCTCGAACCACCTCACCTTCCAGCTCTTCCACCACCGGGCGATCTTCCCGCAGGAACTGCAGCCGCAGGGCATGGTGGTCTTCGGGATGGGGCTCCTGAACGGGGCGAAGATGTCCTCGAGCAAGGGCAACGTCTTCCTGCTCGAGGACGCCGTGGAGGAGTTCGGGGCCGATACGGTCAGGATGTTCCTCGTCGGGAGCGCCGAGCCCTGGCAGGACTTCGACTGGAGGAACGAACTCGTCTCGTCGACGAGGAAGCAGATCGAGCGGTTCTGGAACACGGTTACGGAGGCAAAAGAAGCGACGGGCGCCTACGATATCGACGCCTGGCTCGCGAGCAGGCTCCAGAAGCGCATCGAGAGCGCCACCATGGCGCTCGATCTCTTCCAGACCCGGCAGGCGCTGCAGGAGGCGTTCTTCGGTGTGGAGGCCGACCTGAAGTGGTACCGCCGCCGCCTGCCCGAGGGCGCAACCGGCGGGGCGGTGATGCAGGACCTCTGCCGCACCTGGGTGCGGCTGCTTGCTCCCTTCATCCCGTTCACCTGCGAGGCGCTCTGGAGCGACGTCGGCGGGAAAGGCATGGTCTCCTTCGCCCCCTGGCCCGAGGTAGACGAGAGCAGGGTCAGCCCGGCGATCGAGCTCGCCGAGGAACTCCTCGCCCGGACGGTCGAGGACATCGAGTCGATCAGAAGACTCATCCCGATGGAGCCGACGTCGATCAGCCTCTTCGTCGCCCCCGCCTGGAAGCACGAGGCCTTCCGGATCATCGCGGCATCGGCCGATAAGACGAGGGTGATGCGGGAGATCATGCAGAACGAGGAGATGCGCAGGCGCGGCCGCGAGGCGACCGATGCCGCGAAGCAGATCACGAAACTTGTCCTGAAGCTGCCGCCCGAACTCGTGAAGCAGCTCACAGCGTCGCCGCTCGACGAGCAGGCGGTCCTCGAGGGCGCACGGGCGTTCCTGGAGCACGAGTTCGGCGTGCCGGTGAAGGTCCTCGACGCCGAGGCGAGCTCGCACCCGAAAGCCTCGGGGGCGCTGCCGTTCAAGCCGGCGATTGTGATCGAATAGGACGCTCACTCTTTTTTACGCTTTTTCGAGCATGGTTCTTTAAGCGTCCATCCCCCACGCCCCTCGTATCTCCATGGAGATTCGGCGGTGGAGCCGGGGCAGAGGGTCTTGTATACAATAAGGATGAAGGCCACTGTCCGTCACATGCCTCTTGAACAACCAAAACGAGGGAAAAGCCCGTTACGGTGGACCGTTGGGGTATCGCCATTGGGGGTGGGGCCGACGGGGAGGGGGGCAACCCCCCCCCCCTGTCTCCGACACCCATCTCAGGTGCTTCGGATCTGATTGAGAGACCGCTCCCTTCGCCCCCCACCCCTCCCGGCCTCCGGCCTCCTCCCCCGCACCTGACGGTGCTTTAACTCCTGCCGTTCCGGCAGTCGTTCCCCGCCCACGAGGGGCGGGGGCAGTGCATGGCGATAGCCAATGGAAAGCCGTGCATGGGTTTGTGTATCCCGCCAGAGAACTGAAGCGGGAGATGACCTGCGTACAAGTGACAAGCAACGACATCAGAACGGCAGGAGCACTCTACCTCACTGCACCGAAAATCAGAATGAAGAACGCGGATTTACAGCCCGCAAAAGAGAAGCGATACCGGGTCGAAGAAAAATCCGGTTACTCTTTCCCCTTTACGGCCTGCTGGGCCTTCTTCGCCCGCTCTTTCGCCGTATACCCGGTCACCTGCTGGAGGTAATTGCGGAACCGGCGGTTGGTGTCGATGATCGTCTCGTCGTCGACGATCTTGTCCGCCTCAGTATCGACGACGAGTGTTTTGCCTCCTGTACCCACCCAGACCTCAAGACGCAGGAGTGCTCCGTAGGAGATGCTATAGTGGCCGTCCTCCGCCGCACGGGGTTCGGTCCCGAACTGGTCGCGGAGTCCCTGGATCATTGATTCTGCAAGTTGTTTCGTGTATCCGCGCTTGATCTGGTATTCCTGCATAATATTTTTAAGGGACATTCAGCTATGTTAAACTAATCCAGGAGTGAGTGATTGATCCCATGGACGATATAAAGGTTATATCCAGAGCGCTCGAGGGCGCCGAAAAGACGGTCCTGATCGGCTTTCCCGGGAGCGGGCTCGTCGGGAGTATCGCCCTGCAATACCTCGTCGAGCAGATGGAATTCGAGCAGATCGGGGCGATCACGAGCAAATACTTTCCCCCGGTCGCCCTTATGACGAAGGGCGTGATCAACGCCCCCGTACGCCTCTACGAGAAGGATCACCTCGTCGCGGTCATCTCCGACGTCCCCATCCACCCGGCGATCTGCTACGAGGTGGCGAACGGCATCATGGACTGGCTCGCACAGTTCGACATCAAAGAGGTCGTCACGATCGCCGGGATCATCACGAACGAACCGGAGAAGAGGGTCTTCGGGGTCGCGACCAGCAGCGGAGCGCTGCAGCGCGTCGAAGAGAAGACGATCATCCTTCCGATGGGGAGCATATCCGGCGTCGCGGCAAGCCTCCTCACGGAGTGCAAGACGCGGGGCATCCCGGGGATAGGGCTCCTCGGCGAGACGGTGAACACCCCCGATCCGCGGTCGTCCGCGGCCACGATCGAGGTTCTGAACCAGATCTACGGCCTCAACCTGGACATCCAGCCGCTGCTCGAACAGGCGGTGGAGATCGAGGCTGCAATGTCCCAGATAGCCGAGCAGGTGCAGAAGACCGAGGCCGCGCCCCGGAGAGAACAGCTGCCGATGTACGGGTGAGGAACCATGAAGTACGCAGCGTTAACCGGAATCTCGCCGTCGGTCATTGCCGAACTCAAGAGCGGCAAGGCCCGCACCCTCGAGCTGAACAGCGCCCACAACATCATCACGCTGACCGAGACCGCCCCCGGCGAGTGCATCTTCATGACGTCGATCAACGAGGAAGACCTCTCACCCGGCGATCCGGGGATCATGGTCGATCTCCTCGCCCTCAGCATCGGCATGAGACGGATCGAGGTCACCAACCCGTTCTTCTACGAGGAGAGGGAGCGAATGTCCGCCCGGATCAAGGTCCAGTTCCGGGGGGTGACCATCGCACGCGACGTGGAGGGGCGGAAGTGGGGAGACCCGACCAAGGTCGAGATCATCCGGTCGGCATGTTACCGGGCCGGATAATACCCCCTTTTTTACCCATCTCCCGACCCTCAAAGGGTTAATATCCCCATGCGACCAAAATGTATGGGAATACCACAGGGGTCTGTGGCTTAGCCAGGACATAGCGCCGGGCTTCTAACCCGGATGCCGGGGGTTCGAATCCCCCCAGGCCCGTCTGTTTTTGAAGTTCAGTCACGAGTAACGGGTATGTCCATCCCCATCGTTCGTTCTCGGGCATAGAGAGCCAGGGGGACTTCGGCACCTCCTCCGGGTCAGGGATGAGAGATGTTCGGCATGGCACCCGGTGTACCATGAAATATAACCGCGAGTTATTAACTAACCATTAGTTATATTACGACCGACAGGCATACTCCTCGGGCGAGACTCACCCCGGGAACCATACCTCCTGAGGGGCGAGGAGCGCGATCGGGTCCTGAAGATAGGCCCCTTAAGAAAAATTAAGGAAAGAAGCGTTGAGTGGAGAGTTCATACAACGATGGAGTGCATGAAATGAAGATAGAGTCCGTGAAACTGGTTTATTTTTCACCTACCAGAACAACGAAAGCGGTTGTCGAGGGCATTGCACGCGGATTGAATCCCGCCAGCGTGGAGATGCTCGACATCACCCGGCCGGATGCGAGAGTACAGCCGCTCCGAACTTCGGAGAACGAGCTCCTCGTCATCGGTGTGCCGGTGTACATGGGAAGGGTGCCGGCGCTCCTGACCGAATGGCTGCACGCGATCTCCGCCCGGAATACGCCTGCGGTATGTGTCGTCGTCTACGGCAACCGGGTGTATGAAGATGCGCTCATCGAGCTGAAGGATATCCTGAGCGGGTGCGGATGCAGACCGATCGCCGGTGCAGCCTACATCGGGGAGCACTCGTTCTCCACCGACGAGACCCCGACGGCGAAAGATCGTCCGGATGCAGGCGATCTGCACCACGCAGAGTCGTTCGGGCGAATGATACAGGAGAAACTCGCCGCCATCCCCTCCGCCGATCGGATCGCCGATCTCGACATACCCGGCTGCCGTCCTTACCGGGGGGATTCGCGACTGTGGACGGTCGATTTTATCGCGGTCAGCGATGCGTGTATCCAGTGCGGGATCTGTGCGGCCGGATGCCCCGTCGGTGCCATCGATCCGGAGGATAGTGCCCTGATCGACACGGCAGCGTGCATCACCTGCTGTGCGTGCACCAAAAACTGCCCGCAACATGCCAGATCGATGAAACCCGGGCCGGTCAAAGACGCATCGATGCGCCTTCATACGCTGTATAGCGAGCGAAAGGAGCCAGAATACTTCCTGTAACGGGTAGACTCATGCCGGCAATCGGGAGATATTTCAGGGATACAGACTGAGGATATATGTATGGAGCACCGTTCGTTCTACGCAGTCCGCCCCCTCCTCCCCGTCTACCCGGAGCCGGAGGAGACACCGCCTGCACGGAAGCGCTGGATCCTGGTCAGGGAGAGTTCCGTGCTCTTCGCGAGCAAACCGGCACCCGGCACCGTCCTCATGCCGGACCCGCTCCCCGCCGGTCTCGCGTGCGGTGCGCCGGCGTACCTCGGCACCTGTGACGACGTCGTCTACTACGCTGCCGAGGTCGCTGCCGGTGCCGCGCCGCCGGCCGGCTGGCAGCCGTCGCCGGTCAGGGAACTCTTCGGAAAGGTTCCGGAAGACGACATGGCCGTTGCCTCCTATGCCGTGCGGATCCTCGACTTCGAGCGGTCGACCGCCTTCTGCGGCAGGTGCGGTGCAACAACCCGCCCGCTCACGACCGAGCGGGCACGGGTCTGCACGGCCTGCAACCGCATCATCTACCCCCGGATCTCCCCCGCCGTCATCGTGCTGATCAAGAAGGGGGAGGAGGTTCTGCTCGCCCGTTCCCCCCGCTTCCCGCAGGGAATCTTCTCGGTCATCGCCGGCTTCAACGAGCCCGGTGAGAACCTCGAACAGACCGTCCACCGCGAGGTCGGTGAAGAGGTCGGCATTGCGGTGCGAAACCTCCGGTACTTCGGGAGCGAGCCCTGGCCGTTTCCCGACTCGCTCATGATCGGCTTCGTCGCGGAGCATGCCGGAGGGGAGATCCGGGTCGACAACCAGGAGATCGAAGCCGCCGGCTGGTTTACCCGCGACACCCTGCCCGCTGTCCCAACAGGAGCGAGCATCTCGCGGGCGCTGATCGAGGCCTGGATCCGGCGGGAGATTTAACGAAAGGGGCCGGCGGATCTCGTCGAGAGGGGAGAAGAGATCGGGACTGGATATGCATGGAGAAAAAGAGACTGGGTGATGGATGATGACGAAGGTGATTGCGATCAACGGCAGCCCCCGGAGAAAGGGGAATACCTCCATTCTGATGGGGCACATCCTGGAAGAGCTCGAAGACGCCGGTATCGCCACCGAAGAGGTGAGCCTGAGCGGAGGCGTGGCACGGGGGTGTACCGCCTGCATGAGATGCCGGGAGAGCCGGGACGGGCATTGCGTCTTTGACGATGATATCGTCAACACCTGCATCGATAAAATGGCCGATGCGGACGGGATCATTCTTGGTTCGCCGGTGTACTTTCTGGACGTCACGGCCGAGATGAAAGGATTGATCGACCGGGCGGGGCTTGTCGCAATGGTCAATAACGACCTCTTCCAGCGCAAGGTCGGCGTTGCAGTGACCGTCATGCGCCGGGCCGGAGCCACCGCCGCCCTGAACACGATGATCAACTTCATGGTGTATTCCGGCATGGTCGTCCCGGGAAAGCCCGTTATCGGCATCGGGAGAGAGATCGGTGCGATCCTGGGGGATGAAGAGGGAATCAGGCGTGCCCATGATGCCGGGAAGAACATGGTGTGGCTGCTTGAGGCGCTCTCGACCGCGCGTGCATCGTGAGAGGGAAGACCGGACAGCAACGGGAGATTAGATATGGGAATAGCCGAGAGAAGACAACGAGAGAAGAAACAGCGAAAGACCGAGATCGCCGACGCAGCCGAGCGTCTCTTCTTCTCCCGGGGTTATGAAGACGTCTCGATGGACGACATCGCCCGGGAGGTCGAACTGAACAAGGCCACCATCTATCTCTATTTTAAGAATAAGGAGGCGCTCTTTGCCACCATCGTTCTGCGTGGCATTGAGATCCTCAAGGAGAAGTACCTGGAGTGCATGGAAAAAGATGTTCCCGGGATCGTCAAGGTGACCCTGATGGGGCGGGCTTACTACCGGTTCTCGCAGGAGTACCCGGAATACCTCCGACTGATCCACTTCTACGGCTCCGAACGGTTTTCCCGGGAGAACCCGTACACCGCAGAGATTGGAAAGGGATACGGCACCTGCCGCAGGATGCTTGCGGACGCGGTCCGGGAGGGGATCGACGACGGCACCATCCGGGGCGATCTCGATCCCTTCCTGACCTCGATGTACCTTATGACATCCTTCATGGGCATCCTCTCCATGGAACACAGATGGAAGCTGGCGATCGAGGCAGAGGGGTTCAGTTACGACCGGTTCGCCGACGAGTTCTTCCGGTTCATCATGCCGGCGATCTCTTCCGGCGGGGGATCTCAGGATATCGACGATCTCGCGAAACCTGAAGAGAGGAAGAGATCGTAGCGCTGGGAAGATAACGCGTCCCCGCCGTCGGGTTTCAAGAAATTTCCCGGCGCACCCCCCCGCCCCAGTAATTCACTCGTTTCGGCGCCCGACACCGAGCAATGCGGCCTCGTACAATACGGCAACGAGGAGTTGGCAGCACTCGAAGACCGGACTTCGCACCTTGCGGTGCTCGAGCTCTGTTCCTGACGGAACATCGCACTTCGCACCTGATGGTGCTCACGCTCCTGCCTTTCGGCCAGTCGCACTTCGCGGCTTCGCGATCTTCGCGTGAGACCGTATTGGTATCTTCGCTCATCAACTCACGCGAAGGCGCGAAGAACGCGAAGGACGATGGATGGAACATCCGGAGTTTGAGCAACCGTTAGGTTGCGAAGGGAAGTCGATGGTTTGACCCCTTGAAAACTATCTCAGCCATTTTAGCGAAGTACTGTGCCCCGAACCGCGGGGTTGATGACGACATCTGGCCAATTACATCCCATGCAGCACGAAACGGTCAGACTGACCGGAAAAGACGCCGACGGGTACGTCATACCCCTCGGCCCGGTGAACCTCGTGGCGGTGGTGACGGATGCGGGGATGGTCGGTTGCGGTGCGTTCGACGTCGACGCGCTTGAAAGGTTCGGCTACCCCGCGGCGCGTGTCAAACCCGCAGGAGGCGCATCCTCGATCGAGACCGTCGAGGATCTCCTCCGCGGCGAGATC
Organism: Methanoculleus chikugoensis; assembly: GCF_019669965.1. Lineage (NCBI taxonomy): Archaea > Methanobacteriati > Methanobacteriota > Methanomicrobia > Methanomicrobiales > Methanomicrobiaceae > Methanoculleus > Methanoculleus chikugoensis. Next base: position 2,356,465 of record NZ_AP019781.1, read on the forward strand.
AAGGGGGCGAACAGGCATGCAGAGGAGCGCGGCGTCGCCGTCGGCATGACCGGGCGCGAGGCGCTCGACCGGCTTTAGAACGCCCGGTCAGTCTCCCCGCTTTTTTTTCAATACATCTTTCTGCTTTCCGCCCATCCTCTCCCCGCTCCGCTCAACCCATAGTATCAAATACAGGATGCGCAACAAAGGCTGCTCATGAGACGGGGGCCTATCTCCACCGGGACGGCGACGATCTTCGCCGTCGTCATCGCCGCAGTGATGATGACCGCCGTAGCCGCTGTTCTTCTCCCGCCCGGCGAGACGGCGGGGATCACGGTCCCGGGGCGCTCCTCCGCCTCCCCGGTGGAGGCCGTCGCCGGTTATAACGGGACATCGGTGATATGGATTGCTGCGGACGCCGTCAACCTCACGGAGTGCCGGGTCTACCTCACCGACCCGGAAGGAGTGCTCCATAACGTGGATGCCGCAGTCCTCAGAAACACAACCCCCGCTGACGGCCGGGCCGCATACATCTTCTACCTCCCCGTCGACGGCCGCTCCGGCTACTGGATCACCGACGAGCCCGACCTCGTCTTTACGACGGCCCACCACCCCGGCGTCCGGCCGTTCTCACCCGGCGGCGACTGGCGGGTCGTCGTCTACGATCGGTTGCTCAGGAAAAACAGGGTTGACCGGGTCGTCCCGATCAGCGGACCTTCGTCCCCGGCCTGACCGGGCGGAGAGGAACCAGGAGGGAGGCCTCGTCGCCGGCGGCGAGGATCATCCCCCGGCTCTCGACGCCGAAGATCTTCGCCGGGGCGAGGTTCGCGATCAGCGCGACGTCCTTGCCCACCAGTTCGTCGGGGGCGTAGAACTGTGCGATCCCGCTGACCACCTGCCGCTTCTCGCTGCCGAGGTCGACGACGAGTTTGTAGAGCTTCTTCGAGCCCTTGATCGGCTCGGCCGAGACGACCTTCGCGATCCGGATGTCAAGGGTTGCGAACTCATCGATCGAGACGGTCGGCATCTTCGGTGCAGCCGCCTCCTTCGCCCTCTCCACCCGCAGATTAAGGGTCGCCTCAAGGGCGGCGACCTGATCCTTCTCGACCTTCGTAAAGAGCGTGGTGGGTTTTTCAAGCGCCCGTGCCCTCACCGGCTCCGTGGCCTCGGCAATCGGGTGATCCGCAATATCGTCTTCGTAGCCGAGCATCGTCCAGGCCCGCTGCATCGACTCGGGCATGAGCGGCTCGAAGACGAGGGCGAGCGCTTTCACGATCTGGAGACAGTCGGCGATCACCTGCTGTGCCGCCGCCCGGTCCTCCTTGATCAGTTTCCAGGGGGCGTTGTTCTGGATGTAGCCGTTCCCGTACGACGCGAGCGCCATCATCGCATCGACGGCGTTCTTGAAGTCGTAGTCCCGCATCAGACCGTCGACAGCGGCGAGCGACCGCTCGATCTCCTCGACGACCTCCGGCCGCGGAGCGAGATCGGGCACGCCGGCAAACTCCTTCTCGGCGAAGTACATCGTCCGGTAGATGAAGTTCCCGAGCGTCCCGACGATCTCGTTGTTCACCCGCTCGGCGTAGACCTTCCAGGAGAAGTCGAGCTCCTTCGTGTGGTTTGTGTAGGAGAGGAGGTAGTAGCGGAGGTAGTCCGCCGGAAGGCCCTGGTCGAGGTAGTCGTCGTTCGTCCAGACGACGTAGCCGCGGGACTTCGAGAACTTCCGCCCCTCGATCGTGACCATGCCGCTCGCGACCACCGCGTGCGGGAGGCCGTAGCCCGCCCCTTTGAGGAGCGCCGGCCAGAAGATGCAGTGGTGGTAGATGATGTCCCCGCCGATGAAGTGCGCAACACGGGTCTCGTCGCCGCACCAGTAGTCCTTCCAGTCGGCACCGGCAGCCTCTGCCCACTCCTTCGTGAACGATATGTAGCCGATCGGCGCGTCGACCCAGACGTAGACGACGAGGTCGTCACGGCCCGGGAACTTGACGCCCCAGTCGAGCGTCCGGGTGATGCACCAGTCGTGCAGGAGTTCCTTCACCCACCCGAGCGCGTAGTTCCGGGCGGTGGACGTGCCTTTGAGGTTCGGGAGATACTCGAGGAGGAACTCCCGGAACGCCGAGAGCCTGAAGAAGTAATGCTCCTGCTCGCGGTACTCCGCCTTCCCGCCGCAGACCTTGCAGACCGCGTCCTTGATCTCGCCGGGCTCCAGGTGCTGCCCGCACCCCTGGTCGCACTCGTCGCCCCGGGCGACCGCTCCGCAATGCGGGCAGATCCCCTCCACGTAGCGGTCGGGGAGGAAGCGCTCGCACTCCGGGCAGTAACTCTGGCTGACGGTCTCTGCGTAGACGTAGCCGTTTTCGATGAGCCGTTCGACGATCGAGCGGGTGGTCTCCTGGTTCGTGGCATCGTCGGTCATCCCGAACCGGTCGAAGACGACCTCCATCCGGCGGAACGTCTCGTAGAAGTGCTCGTGATACCGCTCCGAGAGGGCGCGGGGGGTCGAGCCCTCCTGCTCGGCGCTGATCACGATCGGCGTTCCGTGGTTGTCGGAACCGCATATAAAGACGACCTCCTCCCCGGACCGGCGCATATACCGGACGTAAAAATCCGCCGGCACGTAGGTCCGCAGGTGCCCGATATGGCAGGGACCGTTCGTGTACGGGAGCCCGCACGTTACCAGCAACGGCTTACCACTCATCCTTATCTACTCTGGTTGCGATGCTAATAAAGATACCAGCGCATGGCACGACAGATTAGAATCCCGGTGAGGTCGTTCGGTTCCGAGGTCGGAACACCCGCGGTTCCGGAACTCGCGGAGTGGCTGAAGGGGAAGAGAGGGGTGGAAGCGGATCTTACCACCTACCGGCTCGAGCGATCGCTCGACGGACAGGAGGGGGTGGCGGTTCCCGCCGCCGGCGGCGTCTTCTACGGCGAGCGGTTGAGCAGGGCATTCCTCGGCATGGAGGACGGGGTGCTCGTCGGCGAGCCGGGGATCGACCCGGCCGCCGTGGCCGACGACGCCCGGTTTGTCAGGGCAAGACGCAAAGATGCATGGTTCTCCCTCCCCGCTCCCCACATGCTCGGGTTCCGCGACGCCGGTATCGGGGACGAGGAAGAGTTCTCCGAGACGATCGCGGACTTATACTCCCGTCTTGCGCGGGAGATGCGGGATGCAGGCGTGCAGGGGCACGTTCTGGTCGCAGAGGAAGCGGATGCGATCGAACTCGAAGTACTTGCGGGGAGAAAAATTCTCTTCTTCCCGAGGAACCCGGGATCCTTCGACCTGGAACTGCTGCTCGAATACCAGAGCGCTCTCGTCCTCCCGGCGGCCGATCTCGACCGGGCGCCGGACCTGATGGAGCGGTTCCGCGTCAAAAAACTGATCCTGCTCGACGCGAAGGGAAAGGATCTCGCGGCCGCCACCACATTCGCCGACCCGGATATGCTCGAGGCGGGCGGCTACTGCGAGGATTCCTGCCCGGACTACTGGAAAAATCTGGTCGACCGGGCGTTCATTCCTCGATAGACTCCGCTTTCTCTGCAAGGCGGCGGTAGTGGCGGTTCCGCTTGATGAGCCAGAAGAGGAGCCGGTCGAGAAGGGTGAAGGAGAACGTTCCCCCGGCGGCGTGGGGATGGCCGCCGCCTGAGAACTCCCGGGCGATGAGGTGGCCGACGGGGGGGACGGAACGGATGGAGATGCGGCCGTTCGAAGAGACGATCACCTCGATCTCGGTCTTGAACTCGTCGCGGATGGCGTGGGCGGTCTCGCTCGGGTAGCCGTAGAGGGGAGCGAACGCGATCCGGTAGCGATCGCTCTCGATGATCGTGGTGTGCCGGATGCTCTTCTTGATGTCCCGCTCCATCTCCCGGACGATCTCGTTGTACTCGGTCTCGACCTTCGCGTCGACGATCGTGCCCCGGACGAGGTTGTCGCGGACGTACTCACGCCAGCCCTTCCGCATCACCACCTGGCCGAGCATCTTCGACCGGGGATCCTGGTGTTTCCAGAGGTCGTAGTCGCAGACGACCCGCGCAATCTCTTCGGCCACCGCATCGCCGGGGGCGAGGTCGCGTGCGACGATCCCGGTCGCGCAGGTGGAAACGTCGACGTGAAGGAGGCTCGTCTTCTTCTCGACGGCGCGGATCTCCTCGTCCTTCCAGCGGTGGTGGTCGCGCCACTCGATCCGCCATCCGTTGGAGCGCGCTTTCGCGAGCCGCTGCTCGACGCCCTGCTGGTAGCCGATGTCCGATATGCTGAGGAGGTCGCCCCGCCCCGGAGAGCCGGCGACGGCGTCGAAAAGGGAGAGAAACTTGCCGACCGAAGCCCAGACGGTGAAGACGTCTCCGTATTTCCGGCGGTGAACGGCATCGCTCCCGACGGCGTCGAGGTCGTTGTGCGTGAGGTGCACGACGTGCTCCGTCCTCCCGGAGAGCGCCTGCATGAGGTTCGTGTCCCGGGTATTCGGCTTTCGATCGCTTCCAGCCATTGTTCTCTATATCGGTGTACAACGTGATAAACAGGCGGTTACGGGTCCGTTCCCGCTCCCCTACCTGGTGCCGGCGGGTAACCGTCCGGGGAACGCAGTATTTATTAGGAACAACCGATAACATTGTAGGGCAGAAGCCCCTGTAGCTCAGACTGGGAGAGCGCCAGACTGAAGATCTGGTTGTCCCCGGTTCAAATCCGGGCGGGGGCACTTCGAGCAACTTTTCTGACGTCTTCGTAGAGTGATTCCGATGCGTGTCAAATTCTGCGGAACCGCGAGCCTTGCGGATATGCGGTGCGCAGTCGATGCAGGCTGCGACGCCGTGGGGTTCATCATGGGCGTGACCCACAAAAGCAGCGACTTCGTAACGGCGGCAGAAGCCGCGAGGATGATCCGGCATCTCCCGCCGTTCATCGAACCGGTCGCGGTCACCCACCTGCAGGAGACGGACGACCTCATCCGGCTGGTGAGAGACTCGCGCTGCACGACGCTGCAGGTTCAGAACACCGTTGAACCCGCCGAACTGGACGCCGTCCGCGACGCTCTCCCGTACGTGACGATCGTGAAAGCCGTTCACGTGACGGACGCGTCGGCCGTCGGGACGGCAAAACACTACGAACCCTACGCCGACGCGCTCCTCCTCGACACCAGAACCCGGGAGAGGCTCGGGGGGACGGGGATCCCTCACGACTGGAACATCAGTGCGAAGATCGTGGCGGGCTCTGCAATCCCCGTGATACTCGCAGGAGGGCTCACACCGGAGAACGTTAGAGAGGCGATACGGAAAGTCCGCCCGTACGGGGTCGACGTGCATACCGGCGTCAAGAAAGACGGTGTTCGTAACCCTGAGCGGACGCTTGCTTTTGCCCGCGAAGCAAGAGACGCTCTGTCCGGGGAACCGGACAGATAGATCCCCCGTTCAGCCGTCCTCCTGCACACCCGGCAGGACGGCTTCATTCTCTTCCTGCGAGAGGCCGTCCGGCCCGAAAAAAAAAGTTTTCTGCTGTTCACCGCCGGCGCCTGCGTCCGCCGCCGAAGCCGCGGCCACGGCCGCACCCGTATGGGATTCCGCCTCGCCCGAGGCTGTAAACCGACTGCTGCACCGGTGCCTCGCGGGCGATCTCGCCCGTCTCTCCGGCAGTGCTGCCCTCTGCCGGCGGCTGCGGCGGCAGGACACACCGGCCCATGCGCCGCCCGGCCATCGGCCCCATACCCCGGGGCCCGGTACCATCGAATTCTGGCATTTTTGTTCACCTCAGTTGTAGCATATTACCCATATGCGCAAAATAATAGAGAATTATCCCTGTTGACAGGGCATGCTCACCCATGAACAGACCGTAAAATCTTCACGCATAACCGCCGATATCGCCCCCTGCAAGACCGGCTTCCTCCGGAACACTGCATGCCAAAGTTTACTGTCGATCAGGTTCCACCCCAGATACACAGAACGGCCGAACGTATCATGCCCTCCACACCAGTATCCAACGAACTGCTCATCCCTCGCGCCACCATTGACGAACTCGAAGACGGCGTGCTCCTGCTCGACGCCGATAGACGTGTCGTGCGGGTCAACCGGGTCTTTCAGAGCCTTCTATCGCTGCCGGACACCAGGGATCTCACCGGGGCGGACGGGATGGCGCTCGTCCGTACCCATCTTGCACCGCTCATCGACGATGTGGAAACTGCCGGACGGCTGCTCGAAGCGCTCCGGGACAGAGAACCGCTCTCCGGGTTGGAGTGCCGGATCGCTCCCGACCGGTGGATGGCGTGCTCGGTCAGGGTTCCGGGCGACGGCACGGCACTCCTCCTCGTCAGCGACATCTCCGCGAGGAAGAAGAGCGAACAGAGGTGCCGCCGTCTCGAAGCGGAGCAGAGGCACTACCGGGAACTCTTCGACCTCGCCCCCGACGGCTACTTCGTCTGCGACCCAGAGGGAACGATCCTCGACGTGAACCGGGCGGGAGCCCTCCTCCTCGCGAAAGACCGCCGGAACCTGATCGGAACGCCCGGAACAGATCACATCGCCCCCGAGGACAGGAATGCCTACCGTGACCTCGTCGCGCAGTTCGGGGACGGAGCCCCGGGCCCCCTGCGGGGGATCGAGGTCCGGGTGCAGCCGGCGACGGGTGAGCCCATTCCCGTCTCCCTTTCCGCTGCGGCCGTCTATGACGACCGGGACAGCCTCACGGAGATCCTGTTGCTTGCCCGGGACATCACCCACAGGACGCAGGTGGACGCGGAACGGGAGCGTCTGCTCGCCGAGAACCAGTTGCTCGCGGCGAACCTTGCAAAAGAGAGCGACGTTCTCCGGACGATCATGGAGCACACCGACGTCCACCTCGCCTACCTCGATCCCGGGTTCAGGTTCGTTCGCGTGAACACGGCCTATGCAGGAGGTTCGGGGTACGCGAAGGAGGAACTTCTCGGGCGAGGGCATTTCGACCTCTTCCCGAACCCGGAGAACCAGGCAATCTTCGAGCAGGTGCGCGAAACCGGGGAGGCATTCCGGATATACGCAAAACCGTTCGTCTACGAGAACCAGCCGGAACGCGGGACGACATGCTGGGACTGGAGCCTCGTGCCGGTGAAGGATACACAAGGAGCCGTCCATGGGCTGGTCTTCTCGCTTGCCGACGTCACGGAACGTATACGGGCCGAGGAAGAGGTCAGGATCCGGAACAGGAGGCTTGCCGTCCTGAACGCGGTCATCACCGCCTCGGCATCCGCGTTCACCCTGGACGAACTGCTCGACAACGCGCTCGACGCATCCCTCAAGAACCTCGGGTTCGATGTCGGATCGATCTACATGCTGGAGGGAGCCGACCGGATGCATGCCGTCATCCGGTGCCACCGGAAGGTCTCTGAGTTTACCCTGATGCAAAACAGGACCCTCAACACCCACCACAGGCCCTACAACCGGGTCTTCGTCGCCGGCCAGCCGTGGTTCGTCGAGGGGACGGCGCACGCGGATGTCCGGGATCTTGACGTCCTCGCGGACTTCGGCGTCACCTCTCTTGCCTTCATCCCGCTCGTGGCAGAATCCTCCGTCGTCGGGGCGCTGGTGGTCGGAAGCACCAGCACACCGGAGATCCCGCGGGAAACCCGGCAGGTCCTCGAAGCGATCGGGCGGGAGGTCGGGAGCGGGGTTCTCCGGGGGATACTCTACTCCAGGCTCGAGGAGGCGCATCGGGAGGCGAACCTCTACCTCGACATCCTCACCCACGACATCCGGAACGCCGACAATGTCGCAAACATCTACGCCGAACTGCTCGATGAGAGGCTTTCCGGGAAGGAGCGGGAGTACCTGCTGAAACTCCGGGCCGGTATCCGAAAGAGCATCGAGATCACCGCAAACGTCGCGACGATCCGGAAGATCCGCGAGAGCCGGACGGTGCTTCTCCCGGTAGACCTTGATGGGGTGATCCGGGAGGAGATCGCCCGCTATCCGGAGACCCGTATCGCCTACGAGGGATCGTGCGTGACGGTACTCGTCGACGGCCTCCTCTCCGAGGTCGTTACGAATCTCATCGGGAACGCCGTAAAGCACGGCGGGCCGGACGTCGAGATAGAGATCCTCGTCGAGGATGCGGAAGAAGGGACGGTTCAGGTCACCGTCGCCGATACCGGCCCGGGGATCCCGAAAGAGATCAGGGAGGCGGTGTTCGCCCGGTTCGGACAGGAAAGCAGCCAGGGCCTCGGCCTCTCGATCGTCCGGATGCTTGTCGAACGCTACGGCGGCAGGGTATGGGTTGAAGACCGGGTGCCGGGTCATCCGGAGGAGGGAGCAGCGTTCCGGTTCACTCTCCGGCAGGCCGATGGCGGCGAATCTCCGGCGCCGGATACGTAACGGCCGGGCGCAGGATCCTGTCGCGGCCGTTATAGCATCACGCGAAGCCGCGAAGGGATGCTTCACCTATCCACCGAACTTCGCGGGTCGCACCTTCGGTGCTCCAACTCCGCTCCGCAGGAGCGTCGTTCTTCGCGTGACGTATCGGGACAGGGATAACGATACGGCCTCGCGAAAAGTGCGAGCGAAGTGAACATGAGCACCGGAGGTGTGAAAGCGCTCGCATCGGACCATCACGCAAAAAAGGTATTCACCGGGCCGGCACCGCTGCCATGCCCTTCTCGACCCGGCGAGCCATCTCCTGCTTGACCTTCCTGATGCTCTGCATCTGGTCGCGCTCAGCAAGGGTCGGGCCCGCTTTCCCGACGACCTCCTCGCTCGGGACACCCTTTGCGTTCATGACGCGCTGGTAGCCGAAACTCGCCCAGTCGTCCGGGAGGTCGCGCATCCGCACATACTCCATGTTGTTCGGCGCAAGATCGAGCTGGGCGTCGATGACGCTGTTGACGTAGTCTTTGTTCTCCTCGAAGACGACCAGGGGCTCGATGACGTCGGCCTTCACGATATCCTGGATATCGCGGCCCTCATACTGCTTGATGAGCCGTGCACACTCGTTGAAGTGCGTGACTTCCATCTTCATGAAGTTCTCCCAGATCCCCTTGATCCTCGGGTCGCTCTCCTGCTCCGCAAAGGAGTAGTAGAGGTACGCCTCGTTGAGTTCTATCATCGCCATCTTCTCAAGCATCGTCTCGTTCGGGTCGCCGAGCAGACCATACTGGGTGACGTGCTGCTCCTCGATCTCCGCGATCTCGGCATACAGTTGCCGCGCGATCTCGTCGGGATACATGAACCCGTGCGCCCGGTAGTAGAGCATCGTCTGCTGTTCTCCGGCGGTGATCGTGATGTAGTTCATCTTCGTCTTGATATCGGCCGTATCCTTGTCGTAGTGCTTGCGCATCGAGTCATAGGGGTGGCGGTGCTCGATGCTTGTCGGCCGGCCGGGTTTGACCTCGGTCCTGCCCTGGACGATCGAGTCGGGGTCGCCGCCCTCGATGTAGTCGTAGAGGCAACTGTAGCGGTAGAGGTGGTCGAAGTCCTCGAGCAGGGCAAAGTCCAGCGTCTGCTTCACGTAGGGATCCGGCTCGTTCTGCGCCAGGTTCGCGGTGAGGTCGACCGCGACCTGCTCGTAGCCGAGCGTGGTCTCGATGATCGACTGGTCCGCCGGGTTGAGCCAGTTGACCGTCTCCTGCTGCTGGGAGTCGATCCGCCGCATCAGGGCCATCGACTTCTTCACCCCGGGGTCCGGGTGCATCCGCTCGATCGCGTGCGACATCAGGACGGCGTTGTTCTCGATCCCGTTCATGAGGATGATCCGGGTCCGGGTGTAGGCGTCGACCGCCTTCTTGTCGTACGGGGCCGGAACCATATCCTTCCAGTTCATGGGCTGCTCTTCGATAGGCATGCCCTCCATCTCGAATGGTTTGAATTGCGCCATCTCGTCTTCCTCCATAACCCCCGCATATCCATCGGCACGGGCATCTCCGGCAGTACGGCGGCACGGACGGCGAACCTTGCAGTCCCCCCGCACCCCGGAAAACCGGGGGTTGCTCCCCATGCCGGTCACGCCACAAAAACTTAACGGCCGGCAGACGAATTTGCAAAGAGCAATCCTCAAACCCGCGTCGAGAGCAGTTCCGATGACACCGGTGGATAATCCGGGCCGGCACCGTTCCGGCTCTCCGGAGGACCGCAACGTATACATCACCGGAGGTGTTGCTGCACGAGAAGGCGACCGGGATGACCAGGGCAACCGGGTACGAAATGTTAAGTATGCCGGCTCGAGAGAGGGGCGCGGATGGTGACCGGCCATCCGACAGACCAGACTGCAGGAGGCAAGGATCGTGACAGGAAGAGAAGACGACTCCTCCGGCCCCGGGCGGCGGCAGGAAGGGGATCAGAGAGCGAACAATCGGGAGGGCGGGGAAAGAGGCGAGTTGCCGCCGGTCTCACGCGGCGGCAGCCGCGACTTCCCCGGCCTCTCTGCGGAATTCCGGGTCGACATTCTCGAACACGGCGACGAGGTGATCGTCGTTGCGGAATTGCCCGGCGCAGAAAAGGACGAGATCCGGATCAACCTGCTGAACCCTCAGATTCTGCGAATAACGGCGAGGCGCGCCGGGCCGGTCGAGGAGGAGCCGGGGAAGTACTACGTCCACGAACGCGGAGACGGCACCCTGAGCCGGATGATACGCCTGCCCGCGAGCGTGGTAGAAGAAGGCGCCGGGACCAGGTTCAAGAACGGCGTCCTCGAAATCCGCCTGAAGAAGATGAGGAGACGGTCCGGACCCGGCGGCAAGAAGATCCCCATCGGGTGACGATGCCGACGCGGGCAGGTGCACCGCCGGAGTGTAGCGGCCGGAGCGGGCACGCATCAGTGCCGGGCCGCGCACCCGGCCATCCGGGTCGTCACCACCTGTGGGTGGTAGCAGATGACGCTGTCCCGGGCGGTGATCCTGCCGTTGACCACCTGATCGATGGCGGTGAGGTGATCCTGCACGCCCCGGGTGAGGAGATAGTACTCCCGCACGAACTCTCTCCCTCGTGCACCCATCTCGTGAGCCAACTCCGGGTTCCGGAGAAGATGGAGGATCTGGTCGGCGGTCTCCCGGATCGTCGAGACCAGGTAGCCGTTCCAGCCGTCGCGGATCTGGAGCGGTATGCCGCCGACGCTCCCGGCGACGACGGGTTTCTCCTTCCAGAGCCCTTCGGTCACCGTCAGCCCGAACCCCTCTTTGATGGACTTCTGGACGATCACGTCGGACGCCCGCTGGATAGCGTTGATCTCGCGGTGGCTGTCCGGCGGGAGGTCGAGGATATGGATATCGGGATCGTCCTCGGCCGTCTCACGGACCTCGCGCAGGACGATGAAACATTCCGGGTCGTCACACGCCCGCCCGCCGACGAGGACGAGCTGGCAGGGTATCTTCCGGCGAACCATCTTGAACGCCTGAATGACCCCGACCGGGTCTTTGAAGGCGTCGTACCGGGAGACCTGGGTGACGATCGGCTTTTCCGGGTCGATGCCGTACTTCGCGAGGGTAGCATCGATCTCGGATACGGGGAGATCACGGTTCTTCTCGGATAGGGGATCGATGAACGGCGGGATGATGAAACTCGGCACGTTCCAGAGAGGAAGATACTGGAAACTGGAGAATATGCCGGCGTGGTACTTCTCGACCAGCCTGCGCAGGATGTTGCCGATGCTCCCGACGGTCGTGGTGGGCACCGTCTCCAGCTGGACGTGACACCGCCAGAGTAGCCTCTTTCGTTCGAGTTCCCGGTTCGTCAGGAACTCGACGAGGCCGAGCGGCTGAGGATCGTGAATGGTCACGACGTCGGAATCGTCCTCGATCAACCCTTCGTTCTGCCGCTGGGCCTCCCAGTATGTCTCGATCATCTCCGGTGAGAACCCGCCTCCCCGGCCCTGAAGGAAGTTGTGGAGCGTCTTTGTCACGTCGAAGAACGCCGGTTCGGCCTCCATGACGCTCCAGGTTGTATCGAGGCCGAGCGCGTTGAGAAACGGAACGTACGAGATCAGGATCTCCGAGACGCCGCCACCGTAGCGGGTCGAGTTGATCTCCTGGATCCTGACGCCGGAGAGACGCCCGGCAAGTTCCTCGATCGCCGAAAACTGCTTTGTACCAGCTATCCGCTGATATTCCCTGAGAGAGGGATACCCGGGGAGATCCGTAACAATCATATGAGGAACACTACCCGGCAATACGCACTCAACCGATAAAATGCCTTTCGGTGGAAGACAGGCGAACCCGGGAGGATGACGCGGAGATGCGTGCTAAACGGGGTCACCCGCTCTTGATCGGCAGGGTCCGACGAGCGTCGTCGTCCGTGCGAGAAGAGGCGTCCCGGGGAAGGGCCCTCTCCAGGGCGGCCTTCAACTCGGCAAGAGAGATGGGCTTTTCCAGGACACCGACGATATCGTTCGCATATCTCGAATACTCTTCCGGCCAGACATGTTTTGCGGTGAAGAGCAAGACAGGGATATCCCTGTATTCGTCATTTCGTTTGAGTTCTTCCAGGAACTGCCATCCGTCTATAGGAGACATCATCACATCGAGAATAATGAGCGCGGGCTTCTCTTTCTTGATCGCCCGCAGGGCATCCCATCCGTTGTGGACCAGGAGCGGTTCGCGGTCGATCTTCTTGAGCAGCAGTTCCATTACTTCCAGCGTCGGCAGGTCATCGTCGACGACCATAATCTTGTTTCCCAAAATTCATACCTCCCTTGGTATCCTGATGGTGAAGGTGCTCCCTTCGCCCACCTCACTCGTCACCGTTATGTCTCCCCCGTGCAACTTGACATACTTGTTCGCGATCGAGAGCCCAAGACCGGTGCTGCCCTCGGTGCAGGCCTGCCTGGCATCTCCTATGTAGAACGGCTCGAAGATCGATTCGATGATATCCCCGGGGATACCGATGCCATTATCACACACCATAATATAATGATTCTCATTTGATCCCGTATACCGGATCCATACTTTCTCTGGCGGTTCATTATACTTAACAGCATTCGATACCAATCCTGTGACCGCCATGGAAAGCCGGTCGGGATCTCCCAGGATACGGACGTTATCAGGTATTTCGTTGTAAATCAGGGCACTTTTCCCGTATCCGCCCTCAGAGACGGCGGCGGCAACGAGCTCGCGGAGCGGTATCTCCTGGACAGTCAGATCGACGTAGTCCATCGTGAGCAGACTGAGCTCGATCGCCCTCTCCACCACAGCCTGCTCCTGGTCGGCGCACGCAAGACAGGTCTTGAGGATCTTTTCCGTCTCCTTTGTGAGGCCGTAATAATCAGGATCTTCGACGATCATCCGGAGATAGCCGAGAAGCGGTTGCAACGGGGTGCGTAACTCGTGGGCCAGTTTGGTGATGAGCCCCTTCCACTGTTCGACTTCCCAGGAGAGCTGCCTGCACGCAAGCCTCTGCCGCCGCACCTCGGAGGTGTCCCGTGCCGAACCTACGACGCCCGTGAACGCACCGTCCACCCCGTTGTACGGTGCGATCGAAATGGAGAAGGTATGCCGGGTGCCTGCGATATCCAGATCGAGATCGTGACAGGCACTCTTCTGTTCTCCGATCACTTTCCGGATCCGTTCCATGCTCTGCGCGGCGAGATCGTCGGGAAGAAGGGCGTCCACACCCTTCCCGACGAGATCGTCGGGAGAGATCCCGTACTCGGGCGCACGAGCCCAGGTGAAATGCACGATGCAGCCCGCTGCATCCAGCATGAAGAAGATATCGTTTGTCTGCCGGATGAGGTCCAGCAGTCGCCCGTTCGACCGGATGAGCTCGTCGTTCTCGCCGAGAAGCCTGCCGGTGTCCACGACCGTACACTCGAAGAGGTTCTCGGAGGGGAGAACCCTGCAGGAGAGAAGAACTCTCCTCGCATCACCTTTGTGCGTGTAAAACGTCATCTCCGCGTTTCCGACGTAGCCTTCCCGCTCCATCTCCTCGATGAACCACGCTTTGCCGGTCTCGTCCGCCCAGAACGCCTCTGCCGGGATGCCGACGAGCTCCCGGGGTGCATAACCGAGGATATCAGCACACTTTCTGCTGGCGCAGACGACGCGGAGGGTTTCGGGGTCGCAGAGGAATTTCGCATTCCGGGTATCCTCGATGATCCGCCTGCACCGGGAGGCGGCCAGGTGCGAATCCTGCGAAAAGAGCGTCGCAGCCCCGAAGACCCAGAAGAATATCATCGTGTGCAGCCCTGTCATCACGGGGTCGACAGCAAAGCCGAGCCCCGATAGGTACACCCGGATGATCACAAACCCGATAACAAGGAGCGTTGTCGTCCAGAACGCCTGCCGGGGGAACCAGAGGGCGACAAGGAGTATCGGGATGCAGTAAACCAGGGGACAGAAGAGCTGAGCGTTCACCGGTGTAGCCGCCGTGAGCATGAGCGATATTGCCGAGAACGAGACCACCACGATCATCTTGACGATATCCGTCTCGGTAAAGAGATCCTCTCGAATACAGCTCAAGAAGCTCCGGTTCAGAGGCATAGACAATACAGTGAGTTTCCCGGAAGATGTATATATGCAATTCGAAATTATCCGGTCGATAACCAATACTGTTTCACAAAAACAAGTGCAATTCTTTGAAGTTTTGGAACTGTTACCGAATATTCCTCACCTCGCGAAGGGGAGACGGCAGGAGAGTCGGCCGGCCCGATACCGCCGTAAAAAGGAGCATATATGAAGATCGGCGTGTAACCCTAGATTATGCGCCCGTTTGTCTTCGTCAACATCGCCATGAGCGCTGACGGAAAGATCTCGACGAGAGAGCGGCGACAGGTGAGGATCTCGGGTAACGAGGATTACCTGCGGGTCGACCGGATCAAAGCGGAGAGCGATGCCATCATGGTCGGCATCGGCACGGTGCTCGCCGACAACCCTTCGCTCACCGTCAAGTCCGCGGAACTCCGGGAGCGGCGGAGGGCGGCCGGAAAGGAGGAGAACCCCATCCGCATCGTGGTGGACGGCTGGGGGAAGACGCCCCTGGATGCGGATATCCTTCACAAGGGAAGCGGGAGACGCATCGTCGCGGTTTCACAGAAGGCACCCCAGAAAGCCGTAGATGACCTCGGTAAGCACGCCGCCGTCATCGTCGGCGGCGAAGAGACCGTCGATCTTCGCGGCCTGCTTGAAGAGCTGCACCGGCAGGGCGTCCGGCGCCTGATGGTCGAGGGAGGGGGGACGTTGATCTGGACGCTTTTTGAGCAGGGGCTTGTCGACGAACTCCAGGCGTTCGTCGGCAGCATCGTCATCGGAGGGAAGGACGCCCCCACACCTGCCGACGGCACTGGTTTTCTCCGGGAGGAAGACTTTCCCCGGCTACGGATCATCGAGGCCGTCCGGCTCGACGACGGCCTGCTCGTACGGTGGAGCGTGGAGAGAACATGAGGTGGGAAGGACCCGCCCGGTAACCCGGTTCAACAACAGGGGGAGCAAAGCGAGACGGGTATCCGGACGGTTCCGCTCCGGCCCGCTCGATAAGAAAAAAGTTTGTTTCGGTCAGGGTACTACCACAATCTGGTCTTTGACCTTATAGGTGCCTCCCGTGACGAGGGATACGGATATCTCAACCCGGTTCTCACCTTTTGCGTTCTGGATGATGATGTCGTCGCCGCGGATCGGCTGCAGGGTGTCGGTGATGACTTCCCCGGTCGACTTGGTCACGCGCACATCGATCTTCGTCACGTAATCCTGCCCTTTACCGCCGCTGAACGCGATGTACAGGTCATTCGTGACCCGTGAGGGGTATCCGCCCGTAAGCTGGAACTCAACCTCCTTTCCCGGCGGTGCCGTCTGCGTCGGGCCGGGCGTAAGCGAGACCGGCGTCGCCGTGGCCGCAGGTGTCTCCCCGATCGTCGCCGTCGCCCGCGGGGTTGTGGGGTCGGCGTCGCCGCCTGTGCCGGTGCAGGCGGCGGAAAGCGAGAATGCGAGCAGAAGCACAATCAGAGCTGATAGCAACCTGAAGTTCATAAAGCATTCATGCACATCAATGTATTTCACCCTTTCGCCACGCTCGCGGCACACCATGAATACGACAGTATAAATAACCCCCGACACCGCCGACCGGCAGCGCGAGCCGGAGAACCGTATCGGGCGGAAGAGAAACGGATTGCAGGACACCGAGATTCCGACGGGGTTTCGGAAGAGCAGAACCCCCCCATTAGAAATATTTATATTCTGTGGAAGGAACCTTCCTATCCGAAAATAAGAAGGTGCAGCCGATGAATCTGCGAAGACCAAACGCTAACGATGCGACGGGAACGGCCAACCGCTCCCGTGACGTCGTTCCGATGTCCGGCATCTGCAGCCGGTGCGTCGACGGATGCAAAGGATCCTGCGAGATCTGGCTCTCCTCGTTCCGGGGCAGAGAAGTACTCTACCCCGGCCCGTTCGGCGAGATCACGGCCGGCGCAGATAAAGACTACCCGATCGACTACTCGCACCTGAACATCCAGGGCTACGCCCGGGGCGCAAAAGGGCTGCCGGAAGGCGTCGAGGCCAATCCCGACACCGCCGTCTTTCAGGGCGTCGATACCCGGACCGAATACGGGTGGGCGACCAGAGTGCCGATGCGGGTGCCGATCTTCACCGGGGCGCTCGGGTCGACCGAGATTGCACGGGCGAACTGGGATCACTTCGCCATCGGAGCCGCTATAGCGGGTATCACGCTCGTCTGCGGGGAGAACGTCTGCGGCGTCGATCCGGGACTGGTGCTCGATCATGACGGCAGAGTCGCCCGGTCGCCCGAGATGGATCGCCGGATCGAGTCCTACAGGAAGTTCAAAGACCGCTACGGCGAGCTTCTGGTGCAGCTGAACGTGGAAGATACGAGGCTCGGGACCGCCGAGTACGTCTCCTCGAAGCACAACCAGGAGGCGATCGAACTGAAGTGGGGCCAGGGGGCAAAGTGCATCGGCGGCGAGATCAAGGTCGGCAGCCTCGACCAGGCGAGCCAGCTCAAGGATCGCGGGTACATCGTCCTCCCCGACCCGGGGGTTCACGAGGTGCAGGCGGCCTTCAAGGACGGCGCCCTGAAGGAGTTCGAGCGGCACTCCCGTCTCGGCTTCGTCACCCGGGAAGAGTTCCTCGAAGAGGTCGACCGGCTTCGCGAGATCGGCTTTAAGCGGGTCACCCTCAAGACCGGCGCCTACTCGGCCGTCGAACTCGCGATGGCAATCCGTTACGGGGCCGAAGCGAAGCTCGACCTCCTCACCATCGACGGCGCACCCGGCGGTACGGGGATGAGCCCCTGGCCGATGATGAACGAGTGGGGCATTCCGACATTCTACATCGAGTCGCTTGCTTACCGGTTCGCCGAGAGGCTCCGGGAGCGGGGCATACGCGTCCCGGACATCGCCATCGCCGGCGGGTTCGCGGACGAGGCCAACGTCTTCAAGGGGATCGCCATGGGAAGCCCCTACGTCAAGGCAGTCTGCATGGGCCGCGCTCTGATGATCCCCGGCATGGTCGGGAAGAACATCGCTACGTGGCTTGAATCCGGCGAGATCCCCAGGACCGTCTCGAAGTACGGCAGCAGCGCCGAGGAGATCTTCGTCTGCTACGAGGAGCTCAAGGAGAGATACCCCGGCCGGATGAACGAGATCCCGTTTGGAGCAATCGGGATCTACACCTACGCCCAGAAGTTCAGAACCGGACTCCAGCAGATCATGGCCGGAACCCGGAACTTCAGCCTCAAGACGGTCGGCCGGAACGACCTGATGACCCTGACCGAGGAGGCGGAAGCGGTCTCCGGCATCCCGTACGTGATGCGGGCTTACCGCGACGCTGCCGAGGCGATCCTCGACTCGTGAGACGGAGCGCATCGAGCGGCGAAGAGCCCTCCCCGCCGGCCGCAGACCATGCCCCCGACACCGGGCCGGGAGAGGTTAAACAACCCCGGAAGATGCAAATGACCTAAATAAACATTTTTTACTAATATTTTGCATTCACGATAATATTTAATGCAAAGAGTGCATCAGGAATGCCTGATATACCATGCATACGGATACCAGTCCGACCGTTCTCATCACCGGGGGAGCGGGATTCATCGGGTCGCACCTCGCGACGGAACTGTTGCAGCACGGCTACCAGGTCCGCATCCTCGATAACCTGATGCCGCAGGTGCACGGGTCGGAGCGACGCCGGCCCGAGCACCTCGACCGGCGCGCGGAGGTTCTCGTCGGGGATATCCGGGACGCGCAGCAGCTCAAGGAGGCTCTCGACGGGGTCGATGCCGTCATTCACCTGGCGGCGGTCCTCGGGGAGCGGTCGAGCATGTACCAGATCGAGAAGTACATGAGCGTCAACACCGCCGGAACCGCCGTTCTCCTTGAGGCGTTGCTCGAACATCCCATCAAGCGGCTCATCGTCGCCTCGAGCAGCACCGTCTACGGGGAAGGGCTGTACTGCTCGTACAACGGCACCACCTACCCGAAGATCCACCGTTCCCGGGGAGAGACAGCAAGGGGCAGGTGGGAGCCCCGGAGCCCCGACGGGGAGGTGATCTACCCCCTCCCGACCCCGGAGACGAAGGAAGCGTCGCCGCTCTCGGTCTACGCCGTCTCCAAGTACGACCAGGAAGAGATGTGCCGGCTGATCGGGGAGTCTTACGGCATTCCGACGACCGTTCTCCGGCTTTTCCCCGTCTACGGCCCGCACCAGGGGTATGCAAACCCGTATTCCGGCGTGCTGACCGAGTACGCGTCCCGCCTGCTCCAGGGCTTTCCCCTACACCTCTTCGAGGACGGCTACCAGCAGCGCGACTTCGTGAGCGTCTACGACGCGGCGCGCGCCTTCCGCCTGGCCCTCGAGTCGCCCGGTGCCGTCGGCGGGACGTTCAACATCGCAAGCGGCCGCCCCTGTACGTTTAGAACCGTTGCCGACCTTCTTGCGACGATTACCGGGCGGCAGGATCTCTCCCCGGAGATTATGGGAATCAGCCGGATCGGCGATATCCGCCACTGCTTTGCAGACATCGGCCGTGCACGGGAGGTTCTCGGCTACGAGCCGAAGGTCACCCTTGAGGTAGGTCTGCTCGACCTGGTCGCCTGGGTCGAGGCCGGGATCGAAGAGGGGCGGAAGGTTCCTGCACCTGTCAGGGCGCTCGGGTCGTCACGCCTGCGGGTCTGAGGGGCACCCGACGCCCAACCTTTATTTCTCCGCCGGAAGTATGTGACCGCATCATGCGCATCGGCCTTCGGACCTGGGAAGTAAGGCTCGGGCTTCTTCTGGTCGCTTCATCGGTCACTATATACGGCGTAAAATACCTCCTGCTCGGCGATCCCGAGAACACCTACCAGTACATCTTCAACGCGCTCGGGTTCCTCCCGATAAACGTCCTCCTGGTCACCCTGCTGATCAACGAACTCCTGAGCGTCCGGGCAAAGCGCGACCGGCTGAACAAGCTGAACATGGTCATCGGCACCTTCTTCTCGGAGGTCGGCACCGGGCTCCTCACGTACCTCTCTGACCGCGACCCGAACCTTCCCAAGATCCGGCACGACCTCGTCGTGACGAACGCCTGGACGCCGGAGAGGTTCTCCAAGGTGCGCGGCCGCCTCCGGCGTCACACCTGCATGGTCGCCGTCGGTGCCGCCGACCTGCAGGAACTCTGCCGGTACCTCAAAGAACAACGGGGATTCCTCCTCCGTCTGCTCGAGAACCCCGTCCTCCTGGAGCACGAGTCGTTCACCGACCTCCTGCGGGCGGTCTTCCACCTGACCGAGGAACTCGAACGGCGGGGGGACTTCGCCGGACTCCCGGCAAGCGACGTCGAACACCTCGCGGGAGACGTCGAACGGGTGTACAGCCGACTCATCGGAGAATGGCTCGCCTACATGGAGTATCTCCAGAGGAACCACCCGTACCTCTTTTCGCTTGCGATGCGGAGCAATCCCTTCGACGAGACGGCGTCGCCGGTAGTACGATGAGAGTGCTGCAGGGATCGCATCGCCAATTACACGCCGCAGATTCACGCGAAGACGCGAAGAACGCGAAGTTCGGCAGATGGTTGCTGCCGCTCCTCTTCGCGCTTTCGCGTGAGATTTCGCTATCCTGTATCACGAACATATGGGAGATCACGTCGCGGGTTGGACTGGCCGGATCACGCTCGTCGCACACTCTCCCATGGCACAATGTATATACCCGCCGGCGGGCTACGCCACGTTTGATCGCCATGACCGAATACTCTGTATTGATCGGCGGCAAGGCGGGGGAAGGGATCAACACAGCGGGGCTCTCCATCGCCGGCCTCTTCTCCCGCCTCGGTTACCGCACTTACATGTACTTCGATTACCCCTCGCTCATCCGCGGCGGGCACAACTTCGCGATCATCCGGGCCTCCGAGAAGGCGATCGGGGCGCATCGCACCCCGGTCGACGTCCTCCTCGCCTTCGATCAGAACAGCATCGAGAACCACCGCGAAAGCATCCACGGCGGCACGACGGTCGTCCACGACGCCTCGCAGGTGATGAGGGGCGAGGGCTACGGTCTCCCGCTCGACGCGATCGTCAAAGAGGAGAAGGCACCCCCGATCACCAAAAATTCAGCGATGCTCGGGGCGCTTGCCCGGGTGGCGGGGATCGGCCCGGATGTCCTCGAGGACGTCCTCCGCGAAAGCGTCCCCGCAAAGCACCTGGAGGCGAACCTCCGGGTCGCCAGACGGGGTTACGACGCCGTGGAAGGCGTCTTCACGGTCGAGCCCCTCGATGGACCGGCGCTCCCGGTCCTGACGGGGAACGAGGTCACGGGGCTCGGGCTGGTCCACGGCGGACTTGACTCCTACGTCGCCTACCCGATGACGCCGACATCAAACCTCCTCCATTTTCTCGCGGAGCGGGCCGAAGACCTCTCGCTCAGGGTCATCCACCCCGAAAACGAGATCAGCGTCATCATGATGGCGCTCGGCCTCGCCTACGCCGGCGAGAGGGCGGCGGTCGGGACCGCGGGCGGCGGGTTCTGCCTGATGACCGAGGGGCTCTCGCTTGCCGGGATGTCCGAGATCCCCGTGACGATCGTTGTGGGACAGCGGCCCGGGCCGAGCACCGGGATACCGACCTACACCGCTCAGACCGACCTCCACTTCGTCCTGAACGCGGGCCAGGGGGAGTTCCCGCGGTTCGTCGTCGCCCCGGGCGACCTTGCTGAGACCTACTCCTGGTCGGCGACCGCCCTGGCGCTCTCCTGGAAGTACCAGGTGCCCTCGATCATCCTGACCGACAAGACGCTCGCGGAAGGTGCCTGCTCGTTCGACCTCGGGGCCGTCACCATGCACCCGGACAGGGAGCCGGAACTCTGGGGCGGGACCGGGGAGTACCGCCGCTACGCGCGGATCAAAAGCGGGGTCTCGCCGCTCGCCTTCCCCGGGAGGGCGGGGACAATCGTCAAGGCGAACAGTTACGCCCACGACGAGGCCGGGTTCACCACGGAGGCGGCGGGGGAGGTCACGGCACTCCAGGAGAAGATGCTCCGGAAAGGAGAGAGCCTCAAGGAGGAACTCTCCACCTACCCGACCGTCAGGACCTACGGCGCACGGGATGCCGGGAGGACGATCGTCTGCTGGGGCTCGGAGAAGTGGGCCTGCATCGAGGCCGCCGAGGAGTTCGATGCGCGGGTCGTCCAGCCGCTCGTGCTTGCGCCGTTCCCCGCCCGTGCCTGGAAAGAGGCGATGATCGGGGCGGGAAACGTTGTCTGCGTCGAGAACAACGCCACCGGACAGCTCGCCCGCCTCCTCCGGCAACAGGGGTTCGACCCGGGGAGATCCGTCCTGAAGTACGACGGGCGGCCGTTCGCAGTCGACGAACTTGCGGCGCGCCTCAAGGAGGTCTTCGCATGACCCCGGCCGGCCGGCCCGCCGGCGATCTCATCAGCCCGGCAGAGAACACCTGGTGCCCCGGGTGCGGCAACTTCTCGATAGAGCACATGATGAAGTCGGCCATCGCGGAACTCTCGGAGGAGGAGAGAATACCCATCGAGAACTTCGTTCTCCTCGGCGGGATCGGGTGCCACGGGAAACTGGTCGATTACCTGAACGTCAACAGTTTCTACGGCATCCACGGCCGATCGGTTCCGGCGGCGACCGGGATACGGCTTGCGAACCCGGATCTAAAGGTGATCTGCCACGTCGGGGACGGGGACATCTACGCCGAGGGGCTCGACCACCTCCTCTTTGCGGCCAAGCGGAACAGCGACATCACGGTCATCGTCCACGACAACCGGGTCTACGGGCTGACGACGGGGCAGTACACCCCGACGTCGCCCGCCGGATTCCGCGGCCGTTCCACCCCGGGCGGGATCACGGAACACCCCTTAAACCCGCTCGAAGTCATGCTCGCCGCCGGGGCCACCCATATCGCCCGCGGCTACACCAGGAAGGTCCAGCACCTGAAGGGTCTCTTCAAGGAGGCGATCATGCACCGGGGGTTCTCGTTCGTCGACGTCCTCCAGATCTGCGCGACCTACTTCAACCTGACCGACTACTATAACGAGCACGCCTACGAGATGAAGGAGGACGAAGTCGATACCGGGAGATTCGAGAGCGCTCTCGGAAAGATCCGGGAATGGGACTACGACCGGGAGGCGCCGATCCCGCTCGGGACGTTCTACTCTGTCGGTAAACCGATCTACGAGGAGGAGTTCCGGGCGCTCACGGCCGATAGATCGGACAGAAGGGCGCTTGTCCGGAACGTCATCGAGGAGTGGCGGTGAACCTTCACGGTGCCGCCATTCGGTGGTGTTTGCGGAGATACTCCCGGATCGACGTCGATTCAAGGGCCCCGAGATCAAGCTGCCGGACAGTCTCGTCGATCATCTCCACCTGGAGCAGGATCCTGTCGCGGACGTCACCGTCCATGAATCCGGCCAGTCCGGCAATCACCTGAAGAGGATTACGGATCCGGTCGTTGAGGGTCATGAGTTGCGCGACGTTCTCCTCGAGCTGCCGGAGCACCCTCTCCCGGGAGTCGGAGTCCGGGAGGAGGACTCCATTTTCCTCGGCGCCGAAACAGACCCAGCCGGCACAACGTTCCCCGGGGCCCTGTGCCGGGTGGCAGGTCCACCGGACGGACACCCGGCACCTACCGGCAGGGGCGCAGTCGACGACAAATTCAACCTCCCGCCCCTCTTCGAACCGCAACCGGATATAGCCGCCGTCCCGGTCGGACGGCGGCAGAATCGTCCCGACGGCATCCTGCCCGGCGAGTGCCGCACGGGAGCGTCCGGCAAAGATCGCTCCAGGGAGGTTGACGAACCGGATGCGGCGGTTGGCATCCAGAATCATGACGAAAGACGGGATGGAATCGGCAGCGCGCCTGAACGCCTCGTCCCATGCCCGGCGCAGGCACCCGGAACGGTGGCGTGCGGCAACGGCCTCCACCGCGGCGGCAAGGTCGTTCGGGCCGAAGGGTTTCTCCAGGATCTCCTCCCGCGAGAGCCCTTCCGGCCCGCCTAGAGGCAGCGTGTTCACCGGGTTTGCCGTCGTGAAGACGACGGGGATCTTCAGCCGGTCGCGGATCGCAAGAGCCGTCGCGAGAGGGCTTTCCGGACAGGGGAGGGATGCGTCAAGGACGACAAAACCCGGCCGGGATGCCGCTGCGGCCGCGAGGGCTTCGTCGCCCCGCTCGACCACGCCCACAACCGTATACCCCTCTCCCTGCAGCCAGCAGGAGACCTTTGCGGCGGCGGGGCGGTCGGGTTCCGCAAGGAGGACAGCGCGATCCTCCGCCATGCCGGTCAGGCGGTGCATGTCACCACCTCCTCCGGCTCGCCGGGGACGATGAGCTCGATGACCGTCCCGGGTTCCCCTGGCCGGAACATGATCGTCCCTCCAAGTTGTGCTGCGAGGATCCGGACGAGCTGCAGCCCCAGGGTCGCCGGTGGCTGGTCGATGACGTCCGGGGGCATCCCGACGCCGTCGTCCCGGTACTCGACGACGAGCCGGTTGTCCGGCAGCCGGGCGATCCGGATCGCGATTGCCCCCCTGTCCCTGCCGGCAAACCCGTGCCTGAGAGAGTTGGATATGAGTTCGTTGAGGATGAGGCCGAGCGGGATCGCCGTGTCGCCGGAGAAGGTGATCGCCTCCGCCGTCTCGACGGTGACGGATACGTGGGCCTGCAGGGCATAGGACTGGACCAGGTCGTCCGCAAATCGGCGCGCGTAGGCGCCGATATCGACGACGGCGAGAGACTCCGACCGGTAAAGGCTCTCGTGGACGAGCGCGAGCGACTTCACCCGGTTCACGCTTTCGCGGATGCATTCGCGGGCTGCGGAGTTCTCGATCAGGCGGCCCTGCAGGGAGAGGAGACTCGATATGACCTGCATGTTGTTCTTCACCCGGTGGTGGATCTCCTTTAAGAGTGCCGTCTTCTCGTCGAGCGACGCCTGCAGCCGGCGCTCGTACGCCGTCAGTTCCTCGAAGTGCCGGGCGTTGACGACGGCAAGCGCGGCCTGGTTCGCGATCCCTCCCAGGAACGCGAGTTCTCCCGGTGAGAACGTGCGCGGCGCATCGAACATCACCACGTCGAGGGAGCCAATCAGGACCCCTTCGTGGAGGATTGCGGCGGACGCGAGCGCCCGGGGAGGGCGCTCCGGGGTGCTCTTCCAAAACCCCTCACCCGCCCGGAGCACCGGGTCGGGAACGGCGATGACCGGGGCCTGCTTACGGAGTTCGCGCTCGTAGACAGGGAGCGGAATGCACGGCAGGCAGTCCCGTACTTCCTCAGGCACCCCGAACGACCGGGCGGGCACGAGCATACCCCGGTGGCGATCCAGGAGGAAGACAACCGCTGCCGGAACCTGGAGCGCCCGGGCCGTCTCCTCGCAGAGCGCATCGAGTACGGCATCCAGTGCGATGCTGCCGTTCAGCCGTGCCGCGATCCGCAGAAGCGTATCGGTTCGGTCTTTCTCCTCACAGAGAACCTGCTCCCGTGCTCTCTGTACGGTGATATCACGGACGATCCCGACACAGTACCATCTGCTCCCGGCCCGCACGGCAGCTACCGAGAGCTCCCCCAGGAAGACCGAACCCCCCTTCCGGGCGAACGTGACGTCGGGATACAGCAGGCGTGCGACTCCCTGCGGCACGGCCGCAATGGCATGCCTGATATCCTCAATGCGTGGGAGGGGCGTGTATCCGGGCGGGAAGAGCCGCCCGGGGCCACTGCCGACGATCTCGCTCGCCGTGTGTCCAAAGAGGTCTTCGGCGCTGCGGTTCCAGAAGGTAATCCTCCCGGAGTCGTCCAGAACGACGATCGCATCGGACGCGGCATCGGCCAGGATGGCCAGTTTCTGGTCGTTCAGCCAGGTGTTCCGGGCATCCTGCCGCGTGCGTTCGGTGATATCGTGACCGACAACCTGGTATTCGCAGACGGCACCCCCTGTGTCGAAGATCGCCCGGCATACGCTGCGGTACCAGCGTTCCTCGCCGTCAGTTCCGCCGACCCTGAACACCCGGGTGAAGGTTGGAGTGAGAGCGTCGGGCGGGCCCGCCCTGGCAGGCAGTTCTCCCGCGACCTCGGGCGGGAGGATCTCCTGCACGCGTGCCCCGAGCACGTCAGCACGCTCACGGCGGCAAAAGGCGCAAAAAGCTTCATTCGCATAGGTTACCGTCCCGTCCGGCAGG
Source organism: Methanoculleus chikugoensis (assembly GCF_019669965.1). Classification (NCBI taxonomy): domain Archaea; kingdom Methanobacteriati; phylum Methanobacteriota; class Methanomicrobia; order Methanomicrobiales; family Methanomicrobiaceae; genus Methanoculleus; species Methanoculleus chikugoensis. The sequence goes on from NZ_AP019781.1 coordinate 2,381,995, forward strand.
AGCCTGCAGAGGGGATCGGTCAGGTCTTCGACGATGGCCTGATAGTAGGCCTCGGCGGCGTGCAACGCTTCACACGAACAGGGGCAGATCGCAGCCGACGTAAGAGCCACCGCGGCCGCCTTCAGGGCATGTGTTTCAAACCGTCGCCACCTCCTCCTTCCCGCGCACCCCCGAACGCTCAGGACGCCCCGGAGTTCCTGCCCGCAGAAGATAGGGATCACCAGGGCAGGCGTGGAAGAGCCCTGGACGGGCCGGCCCGCCCGGAGCAGTTCCTCCCACCCGGGGGGCAGATCCCGGCAGGAGAGACACCCGATATTATCCATCGGAACGGCCGCGCCGTCGGCCCATCCGTACCGGAGACGGAGATAGATCCCCCCCGTGCCCGGCTTACGGGTGACCTCAGCAAGGAAGACCCGGCTCGCCCGCACCGTCCTCCCGAGGCGCCGGAGAAGGGCGTGCATCCGGGCGTCTCCGGCGACGCTCGCGGAGGGGGGAGCCACCGCATGTTTCAGGGCCGCCGCATGCCTCCGAATGAAGGACACGGCTCTTCTCCGCACCTTTCTATCATGCATCCCTGACATTCACCAGGTCCCCGATGGCCTTCTGGATATCGATCCAGATGACGAGGTCCTTATCACCCTTCTTCTCCCTCTCAAGCCCGTCGCTGCCCTGCAACTTGATGACCCCCTTCATGTAGGCCAGGCTCGAGATGGCTGCGTCCAGTCGTTCGACGTCGGTCTCCGCGACCTGGATGACGCTATGGACGTCGTCGACGACGATCCCGATCTTCGACCCGCCGGAGGCTTCGGGAGCCAGCACGATGATCTTCTGGTTCTCGGTGTTCTGCTGACCGGAAAGACCCAGCAGCTGATTGAGGTTGATGATGTTGGTGATCTCACCCCGGAGGTTCATGATCCCTTCGAGGTAGGGCGGCGCCCTCGGCACCGGCGTGATCGGCATCATCTCGACGATCTCCTGCGCGAGGTGGATGTCGAGGGCATACAGCGATCCCCCGACCTGGAACTCAACAACACCTATGGTTGCCATTCTCAGCACCTCGCTCTAGAAGGAGAACCGCTGCATGGTTGCCTTGAGGTCGCCTGCCATGTTGTTGAGTTCGTGCGCGGCGCTCCCGATCTCCTCGGTCGATGCACTCGTCTCCTCGGAGAGCGACGCCAGGTTCTCCACCTCCGCCTGGGTCTCCTTGGTCAGGCGAGTTCCTTCACCCATCGCCTCGACCACGCGGTTCGCGACGTTGGCCTGCCCCTCGATCGCCCGGGCAATCTCGCCCATGTCGCCACTGACCATCTCCGCCCCGGTGACGATCTTCTTCAGTTCGGCGATGGTGCGGTTGACGCTCTCGACGCCTTCCTCGATCTCCGCGTAGACCTGCCCCATATTCGCCGCGGTCTTGTTGCTGTTTGCGATGATAGAGGAGATGAGATCTTCGATGTTATGGCTCGCACGCTTGGACTCTCCGGCAAGGTTCCGGATCTCCCCCGCGACGACAGCGAACCCGCGGCCGTGCTCCCCGGCGCGGGCGGCCTCGATCGCGGCGTTCAGCGCGAGGAGGTTGGTCTGGTTCGCGATGTCGTTGATGAGTTTCACGATCTTGCCGATCTCAGCCATCTGTTGGTTGAGCCGGGTGATCTCGTCCATGCTCTGCTGCGAGATCTCCTCGACAACGCCCATCTTCCGTTTGGCGGCCTCACCGAGTTCCAGGCCCTCTTTGCCGATCAGGGCCGTCTCATTGCTCGCGGCGAGTACTTCCTGCGCCGTGCCGGCAACCTCCTCATTGGAGGCGGAGAGATCCGCCATCTGGCTCTCGACACTCTCGATCTGATTGAGAACCTGCTTTGCAAGGTCGGCGCACTTCTGGCTCGTCACCGCCACCTGCTCGGTCGCCTTCGCGATCTCGTCGGAACTCTTGCTCGTCTCCTGTGTGCTGCTCTCGAGCTGGACGACGGCATTCTGCATCTTCTTGAAGGGAACGACGATGGTGTCCAGGGTCTCGTTGACTCCTTCCACGATTGTGCGGTACTCCCCTTCGTGCTTCGCGGTGTCGGCACGCTTTCCGAGATCTCCCTTCCGGGCCGCCTGCGTCAGCACATCCGTATCTTTGACCAGGGCCTGGAGCGCCTCAAAGGTGCGGATGAATCCCGGAACGAGCCGATCCTGCTCGGAACGGCCGCCGAGCTGACGATAGTGATCGAGCCGGGAGAGGTCGCCGCGGCTGAGCATCTCGACGGTATCTGCGACGTAATTGACCCGATCCTGGACAGCGTTTACCGCGGTTGCAACCTCCGCGTAGATGCCCCGGTACTGCCCGGTCATCCGCACCGTGTGGTCGTTGACGGCCATCCGCTGCAGGACGTGATCCGCCTCAGCAAGCCCGGCGAGGCCGTCGATGCACAAATTCAGGCTCTCCTTGATCTTGTTGAAGTCGCCCCGGTACTCGGCCGTGATCTTTTCCGGGATCTCCCCGCGGCCGATCCGGTTGATGTAGTCTGCCGTCACCTCCATCGGATCGACGATGGCATCGAGGAGGTCGTTCACGCCCTCGAGAATCGCGCGGAAGTCACCCCGGTGACCGGCAATATCGGCCCGGAGAGCCAGATTTCCGGCGGCGGCAGCCCGGGTTAGCCGCTCGGTATCGGCGACCATCTGACCGACGCCCACCTTTACCCGCTCCAGGTCTCCGGCAATCTTGGCGAAGTCCCTGTGCATCTCCTGAGTGTGCTCGTCGGCCTCGACGACCGCGAGATCGAAGTCAAGGTCTCCTCTGGCAAGCCGTTCCAGGTTTTCGGCAAGCCGGTTCACCTCGGCCTCCATGTAATCCGAGACCCTGGCCCGGCCGGTGACCTCCTCGATGATCTCGACGTGGCCCATCGGCTCACCGTCCGCATCCTTCACGTAGAAGGTGTCGACCTGGAACCTGCCGCCGTTCATATCAAAGAGGGTCTGGGTCTCGCCGCGCCGCAGGCGGGCTATGGCACAGTCGTTGGTGTTGCAGATCCCTGTCTTCCAGGTGGAGCATGGTTTTCCGAGGATATCGGCCCTTTTTTTGCCGATCAGTTTCTCCGCCGCTGCATTGACGAGCGTCCAGTTCATATCGAGGTCGGTGACCGCAATCGGGAACTGCACCGCATCAAGGATCGACTCGTACCAGGCTGCGACATTTGCGGCCGCCTTCTTCTCCTGGGTGATGTCGATAAGTTCCATGTGCGCCGCCCTGACGTTGCCGGCGGAATCGAGCAGCGGCGCCGCCCATTCCCTGAGGATCAAGATACCCTTCGGACACCGGAGTTTCACCTCGCAAGAGGTCAGGCGTTTCTCGCGCAGGGTCACGGCAATGTGCTCGCCCTTCAGGTCCAGGACATCGAGGGCCTTGACATTCTGGCGCAGGGCCTCCTCGCGATCCCATCCGAAGAGTTCGAGCGCCGTGTCGTTCGCGTCGGTGAAGTTGAGGTCGGTATCCACGGTGACCATAGGGATGGGATTCATATTGATCGCCTTTCGGGTATCGGCAATCTTCATGAGAACTTCCGCCATGCCGCTCCCTTTAAGGCCATCCGGGAGATTCCCAGGATCAAAATTCCCATCGGCGGCGCCTTTAAGCACCCTTATGAAGTCAGCGCTAATTCCACAATCGTTACCGGCATTGAAGGCATCGCTGCCTGATGGTTCCAGTGTACTCTCCACGTAGATCATTCCTTTTATGATTCTCCCGGAGACGATGCTCCCGCCTTCCGGCGGAACGGGTCAGGAGGAACTCGTGCGGCAATGGGAAAGGGGCTCTCGCCCCAGTGTGTACGATGATTCGGGTGTGCTCTGCCGCCGGTGGGTCTTGGCTGGTGGTGTAGAGAACCTGGCCTTTCCTCACGGGATGTCGGGGAGATACTCCGGGTGTGAGATCTGCCCGCGCATACGCACGCACATGTGCATGCATATGCTGGATGCAGATTCCCCTGATGGGACAATAAAGATTTTGAAATGATATTCGCTTCGTTGAAACAAATTTTAATTATTTGAGAGATAATTCAAAGTTTTTCACTCCGAGCCCGGTTCTCCGGAGGTGGTGAAATATTAACTATTATGTGAGGTGGCCGGCATAAATAACCTCCATGGCAGTGGAGAAGGTATGGAGGGGATGAGACCCGCATGGCTGATGAGATACCGGAACTCGAAGCGATCAAGGAACTCCTCCGCCCGGAGCCTCACGGGCTCAGCATCCTCGATATATCCAGAAAACTCGGCATCGGCAGAAATGTAACGGCGAAATACATGAGTATGCTCCATGCCGCAGGCCGGGTCGAGGTGCGCAGGGTTGCGGCGGCGAAACTCTACACCCTCGCGCACCGGGTGCCGGTCTCCGCGCTCCTCGGGCTGACATCGGATCTGATCGTCGTCCTCGACCGGAACCTGTGCATTGTATTCGCCAATACCGCATTCCGTACCGAAATCTGTCCCGGCAACGATGAGGTCGCTGGCTGTTCGCTCGAGGCATTCTTCCCGGAGCGTCCCATCCCATCCAGGATCAGCGAGATGACGCGCGCCGCGCTCCGGGGACAGGAGGGCAGATGCGAACTCCCCTGGGAGATAGATGGGCGCACGGTGGAGTTCCGCGCGATGTTCATCCCGGTGGTCTTCGAGGACGGCACACCGGGAGCGACCGTCATCCTGGAAGACGTCACCCGCGAGGTCAAGGCGGTGCGGGACCTTGAAAAGGCGCTGGAGGAGAAGGAAGCACTGCTCCACGTCATTCACTACCGGATGCGCAACGCGCTCCAGGTGGTGTCGAGCATCATGCACCTGCAGACCTCACGCCTCGCCGACCCAGCTGCACGAAGAGCGGTACGGGCAACCGAGCAGCAGATCCTCTCGCTCGCCCTCGCCCACGAGGAACTCCACCTCTCGCAGAACTTCGACCGTGTCTGCATGGCGGATTACCTCGCCCGCCTTTCCGGCACTCTCTTCGGGACTTACGGCGTGCCCCCGGAGAAGATCGCCTGGAACGTGCATGCCGCGGGGATCGAGATGCCGCTCGAACTCGCCCAGTTCACCGGGTTCATCCTCGTCGAGCTGATCGTCAACGTCATTCAGCACGCGTTTCCTGACGGAATGACCGGGACGATGGAACTGGCGGTCGACCGCGACCACACAGGCAGATATACCATCATCGTCCGGGATACCGGGGTGGGCATCCCGGAGGGGATGGAGATCGTCGCGGGCACCACTCCCGGTCTTCCCATGGTTCGATACCTCGTCGAGCAGTACCTGAACGGCGAGGTTTCAATAAGAGGCGACGGCGGCACGACGGTGACGATCACCTTCGGAGAAGAGGAGCTGCTTGTGCCTCCTCCCGGACCTACTCCGACCGGAGAGCGCACCTGATCGCGCAAATCAGGTCCGCGGCGGTATACGGTTTCAGGATATATCCCGCAGGAGACGTTGCCATTGCCCGGTTTCTGACGGACGGATCGGAGTGTGCGGTGACGTAAACGATGCGGCTGCCGAAGCGTTTCCGGATGATCTCCGCCGCCTCGATACCATCCATATCGCCCTTGAGTGTGATATCCATGAAGACCAGGTGCGGCCGCATATTCTCCGCCTGGCGGATCGCCTCCGCCCCCGTCGCCGCCACCGCAACATCCCTATAACCAGCATCTTCAAGCCGGGTCGCTATGTCGAACGCGATGAGACCGTCATCTTCGACGACAAGTATCCGAGTATCTCCATCACCGGTTCCGGTCATACCGCGTTCTCTCCCATCCTCTGCCCGGTCACCGATAGCGGTTCGGGTGCATGCACAGAGGATCCAGTTGTAATGACATCGTGCAGAGGGTATTTACGGCTTTTTGATTGTCCCCCGGATTTCGCACCACCCGCCCGAGACCTTCATAACCCACCCGCCCCACGGGAGGCGGGACGGGCCGGGTGCCCGGACCACCCAGAAGGCGAGGCGATATGAAACGGCTGGAAGGAAAGAACGTCCTCATCACCGGCGGCTCGACCGGAATCGGGCGCGCAACGGCAATCCGGTTCGCGGACGAGGGCGCGAACGTCGCCATAAACTACCACTCGAGCGAGAAAGAGGCGGAGATCACGCTCGATGAGGTGCGGGAGACCTGCAACACCATCCGCGAGAAAGGATGCCGGGAGATGCTGGTCCAGGGGGACATCGCGAGCGAGGAGGATGTGGAACGCATATTCCGGGATGTCCTCAAGGCGTGGGGAAGGCTTGATGTCCTGATCAACAACGCGGGCATCCAGACCGCAAGCCCGACCCACGAGGTGACCATGGACGCCTACGACCGGGTTCTCGCGGTGAACCTCCGGGGCGCGTTCCTCTGCTCCCGTGAGGCGGTGCGGCACTTCCTCGATCGCGGGGGAGGCGGCGTCATCCTCAACAACACCTCGGTTCACGAGACGATCCCGAAACCGCAGTACGCCCCCTACGCCACGAGCAAAGCGGGGCTCGGGGCTCTTTCGAGGACGCTTGCGCTCGAGTACGCCGGGAAGGGCATCCGGGTCAACATGGTTGCCCCCGGTGCGATCGCAACGCCGATCAACCGGGAGTGGATGGACGACCCCGAGAAGAAGGCGGATGTCGAGGGGCACATCCCGATGGGGCGCGCCGGAGAGCCGGAGGAGATCGCCGCGGTCTTTGCCTTCCTCGCCTCAGACGAGGCTGCGTACATCACCGGGCAGACGATCTACGTCGACGGCGGGCTGACACTCTATCCAGACTTCAGGACGCCATGGTCGTCGGGAAGTTGAGGGACGGTGGACCCCCGTAACGGGCATACCGCCCGGAGATCGCGACCGCCCCCGCGCCACTGCCGGAGAGCCACGCGATTCATTCAAACAGATTAATATAATTCCATTTTTATAAGATTGGGCTCGAAGAATCGCCCGCCGTAGCGGATCTCATGGCGGACGATCAATCGAGGTGACCGGTTTCGTGAGCATAAAACGAGGACGCAGACGGCGCACGATCTTCGAGGCAAAAAAGAGCCTGACAGCAGAAGAGGTCGAGCACGGCCTGAAACTTGTCATCCGGGACGGCCTTGCCACCCAGGCGATGGTGACGCTGACCGGCGGCATCTTCCTCGTAGCCTTCGCCCTGCAACTCGGGGCGTCCAACACCGTCATCGGTCTGCTCGCAGCCATCCCGCCGCTCGCAGAACTCCTGCAGATACCCGCTATCTACATCGTCGACCGCATCAGGATAAGGCGGCTCGTGGTGGTGGCGGCATCGCTTGCCGCACGCCTCTGCTGGATACCCATCATCCTGATACCGTTCTTCCTCTCGCCGGGGCAGGGAGTGATCGCGCTCATCGCCTCGATTGCCCTCTACGCATCGTTCTCGGCGATCTCCCATTGCGGCTGGAACTCCTGGATGCGCGACCTGATACCGCAGGACCGGCTCGGAGCCTTCTTCTCCCACCGGCTGACTCTCTCAACGGCGCTTGCGCTCGTCGTCAGCCTCGTCGCCGGGTTCTTCATCGACTCGTGGGAGATCGCTTTCCCCGACCTCGCCGCCTACGGCTACTCCGTCCTCTTCCTTCTCGGGCTCATCGCCGGGCTCGTCGGGATCACCTTCCTCGCCCGCACTCCCGAGCCCCGGATGGTCGTCGAAGAAGGGGAAGACGGCCTGCTTGCCGCGATCAAAAAGCCGTTCGCAGACCTGAACTTCAAGAACCTCATCATCTTCCTCGGATCGTGGAACTTCGCCGTCAATCTCGCATCGCCGTTCTTCACCGTCTACATGCTGCAGAGGATCGGCCTCGATATCTCGCTCGTCGTCGCCCTCAGCGTCCTCAGCCAGGTCATGAACATCATCTTCTACCGCTCGTGGGGCCGGGTCTCCGACCGCTACTCCAACAAGTCGGTTCTTGCCGTGAGCGGGCCGCTGTTCATGCTCGCGATCTTCGCATGGCTGTTCGTCACGCTCCCGAACGTCTACATCCTGACCTACCCGCTGCTCGTCCTCATCCACATCCTGATGGGGATCTCGCTTGCGGGGGTCTCGCTCGCCTCGGGAAACATCGGTCTGAAGCTGGCCCCAAAGGGTCAGGCGACCAGTTATCTTGCAGCGAGCACCTTTGCAAACTCGGTCGCCGCCGGCGTCGCACCGATCCTCGGCGGGCTCTTCGTGGACTTCTTTGCCGAGCGAGAACTCATCTGGACCCTGATCTGGAAAGACCCGGTGCGAGAACTCGTCTTTGTCACCCTCGACCTGCAGCAGTGGGAGTTCTTCTTCCTGTTCGCCTTCCTCCTCGGGCTCTACTCCCTCCACCGCCTTGCGGCGGTGCAGGAGGAGGGGGAGGCGAAGGAGCAGGAGGTCGTCGACGAACTCATCGCAGGGGTCAGGCGGGATATGCGCAACTTCTCCCCGGCGGGGGGTCTTCGGGATATGGTGAAGTTCCCCTTCTCGTCCATCAGGAACTACCGGAAGAAAAGCCGCCAGAAGCCGCCGGAAGAAGAAACGGCCGAGGAGGGCGAGGGGACAGAACCCTTAGATCCCCGGCGCCCGTAACCCGGTCCGGTGGACAGGAGCATGGAGGGGTGGCACACCATCCCCCCGGGAAGGTGAGGCCGGAGCGTCCTCGCTCTCCTGCCGGCGCATCACCAGGATCACGGTAACAGATCTTCTTATTCCGGCCGTGCTGCGGCTGTTCCCGCCGACGGCTGCTGCTGGCTGATGCAGTGAATCGCGCCGAAACCCGCGACCATCGCCGTGCAGTCGATCCCGACGACCTCCCGGTCGGGGAAGGCCTGCTGGATCCGGGCTACGGCGATCCTGTCATTCGGGTGCCCGAAGACCGGCACCAGCACGACGGTGTTTCCTATGTAGAAGTTCGCGTAACTCGCCGGCAGCCTCTCCGCGCCGCCGACCCTCCCCGGCATGGGAAGGGGAATAACGGTCAGGGGGTTGCCGTCCTGGTCGGTCGAGGAGAGGAGGATCTCGTAGTTCTCCTGCAGAACAGCGTAGTTCTCGTCGTCCTCGTTCTCTTCGAGCGCGCAGAGAACCGTCGTCGGATTCACGAACCGGACGATGTCGTCGACGTGACCGTCGGTGTCGTCGCCGGCGATCCCCTGCTTGAGCCAGATAACGTGGCCGGCGCCGAGGTATGCCTCCAGGTAGGCCTCGACCTCCTCCCGGGTGAGGTCCGGGTTCCGGTTGGGGTTTAAGAGGCAGGCCTCCGTCGTGATCACCGTGCCGCACCCGTTCACCTCGATCGAACCGCCCTCGAGGACGATCCCGGGGGTGAAGAGGGGGAGTTCCATCTCGCGGTTCATGGCAAGCGGGATCCGGGTATCCTCCATGAGTTCAGGGTACTTCCCTCCCCAGGCGTTGAACGTCCAGTTCACCATCGCGAGGTTCCCGGTCTTTCTGTTCACGAGGAAGGTCGGCCCGTAATCCCGGAACCAGACGTCGGCGTAATCGGCGATGTGGAACCGGATGCCGCCCGTATCGACCCCTTCCTCCTCCAGCATCGCCTCGACGCGGGTGCGCATCGCTTCGCCCGTGACGAGCAGGTCGACGGTCTCTGAGGCGCGGAGCGCCGCGATGATCTCGACGTAGATCCCCTCCACCGCGGCAAGGTCGGGGAACGTCTCGCGGTCATGGGGCCAGGAGAGCCAGACGGCGTCGTGCGGCTCCCACTCCGCAGGCATGCGGTAGCCGGAGATTGCCGGGGCCATGCCCGGCGGGAGCCTCCGGGCGAGCAGGCCGTAGGTCTCCGGCCGCCGGTTCCGGAAGAACCCCCAGCCTTCCCGGACGGTCTCGTTCTCCGCGAGGTCGACCTCCACGACGAGAACCTCTTCGTCGGTCTCGCTCGCCCGGGCAATGACGTTCCCGAACGCGTCGGCGACAAACGAACTCCCGAAGAACCGAATATCGCCCTCTTTTCCCACCCGATTGACGGCTGCGACGTGGACGCTGTTTGCGATCGCGTGGCCGCGCTGCACCGTCTCCCACGCCTCGCGCCAGTCGCCCTCGGGCGGCTCTTCCCCGGCAATACGGCCGATGGCGGTCGGGTAAAAGATAATCTCCGCGCCCATGAGCGCAACCGCTCTCGCGGCTTCCGGGAACCACTGGTCGTAGCAGATGAGCACGGCAATGCGGCCGTACTGGGTATCGTAGACCCGGTAGCGGTCTCCGGGCAGGAAATAGGTCTTCTCGTAAAAGAGCGGATCGTAGGGGACGTGCACCTTCCGGTAGGCGGGGAGGAGCCGGCCGTCGGCATCGATCACTACGGCGGTGTTGTAGTGCTCGCCGGACGCAGTCCGCTCGTAGATCGGCACGACGACCACGGCGTCGTGCTCCCGGGCGAGTGCCGCGAAGGCTTCGGTCGACGGCCCCGGGATCGTCTCGGCGTAGCGGGAAGCGTCCGTATCCTCGTACTGCGGGAAGTAGGGGGCGCGGTAGAGTTCCTGCAGGCAGAGGATCCGCGCACCCCTCGTGATCGCCGCTCTCGCCGCTTCAAGGGTGCGTTCCAGGTTGCGGTCGGGGTCCTCGCTCACCGCCGTCTGGATGAGGCCGATCGTTTGCGTGCTCATCTCCATCATCTCTCCGTATCGGTAGGGCACTCCAGCGTTTTATATCAACCGCCGGGCCATACCGTTATCCCGCACCGTGCCGAACCTCTCAGGAAGCAATGGAGTTCGCGACGACTCTTCTCATCGCCGTCGGGCTTGCGATGGATGCATTTGCGGTCTCGATCAGCGGAGGCGCCGGTCTGCGGGAGGATCGACTCCGGTGGGCCGTCATTGCCGGAGCGCTCTTCGGCGGGTTCCAGGCAGGAATGCCGATGCTCGGGTGGCTCGGGGGGATGGGGCTCGCCTCGTTCGTCGGAACCTACGGCCCCTGGATCGCCTTCCTGCTGCTCGCCCTGATCGGCGGGAAGATGATCGCCGAGGCGGTGCGGGGTGACGGCGAGAGCGTCCGGTTCGAGAGCGGCACGGCCACCCTTCTGGTGCTCGCCGTCGCAACGAGTATCGACGCCCTCGCCGTCGGCGTCTCGTTTGCCGTGCTGGATATCCCGATCGTTTCACTCGCAATCACGATCGGCGTCGTCACCTTCGTCTTCTCCGCCGCCGGCGTGCTCCTCGGGAGCGCGTTCGGCCATATCATGGGGGAGAAGGCCGGCATCGTCGGCGGTATAATCCTTGTCGCGATCGGTCTACGGATCCTGCTCGAACACCTCTTCTTCTAAGCCTCAGGCGGTCTCGTCCAGGATCCGCCGCATATCGAGGACGAGGTTTTTGCTCTCAGAGTCGAGCGCGACGAGCCGGAGATCCCCGGCCGACTTAACGCCGACCCCGAGTTGTGCAGCCCGGGAAACGGTATCCATTGCGAATATCCGGCCCTGCATCACCTCCGGCGTCGAGCCGTAGTGCCGGAGAAGCGCGATCCCGGCGGCATCGAGGGCGACCCGGTCGGTGCTCGCGAGGATGACGTTCGGAGCGATACGGCTCCCCCGCTCTGGCCCCCCGGTCGAGAACCCCTCCGTCGCGTCCATGACGGCGACGTCGCAGGGGCAGAACCGGCTGATCTCGGCGACCATCCTCCTCTGGTGCGGCGACGAATGCAGCTCCGCCATGTAGTTGTAGCCGTCCCCCGGGTTCCTCGCCGCCACTGCTCCGACCGTGTTCTTCAGGGAGAGGGAGACGTGGCCGCCGAACCGGTGCGTCTTCAGGCAGCAGGTCTGGACCACCGCATCGGCCTCCCGGAAGAGCCGGGCGACCAGGAACCCGCGCTCCCAGTGAAGGCCGTCCGGCGGGATCGCCTCCCATCCCTCCACGGGAAGCGAGTCGAGCACCCTCACCTCCGCACCCACCCGGGCCGCTACCCCGGCAGCGCCCCGGTTCTTCAGCACCCGGGCGGTCTTTCCCATCCCGCTCCGCTCGCCGAGCACGACCGACCGGGCACCGGCGTCGCGGACCTGCGAAAGGATCGCCTCCAGCATATCGGGATGGGTCGTCGCGGGGAACGGATCGTCGCTGTTGAAGTTCGCTTTGACCGCAACGGCCTTTCCGTCGAGGGAGGAGAGATCGATCTCGCGCCAGAGCGCCTCGACGGCATGGGAGCGATCGGATGCATCGATGACGTAGACTTCTGATGCCGCGGGGGATGCCATGCGCGCAGAGTGCCACGACAACCTATAAAAGTCTATGCCGGCAGTCCGGATCGAGATAACATGACCGATTTGCAGGCATTCGCGTTTGCAGGGGGCGGGGATCGCGGCAGGTTCCGGCACCGTGGGCGGGCGGATCCATGCGCCACATTCGACACGTATAAGAGCACCCCGAGCGCAATACGTAGTAAACCTCACGACAATCGTAGAGATCGCGCATCTCGCGTGGAATGCTTCCGGAAGGCACGAAGCCCCGCGCCCGGTGTCTCTGGAAGAGTAAGAGGTATGAGGCCAGTATTAACATGACTTCCAGAATGCATACCCCCCACACCACCTGTCCCAGCTGCCACGAAGAGGTCTACCTGGACGAACTCGTGGGTGGGCGCTGCCCCCTCTGCGGGTATTCCCTCGATGAAGACGACGGAACGTGCAGCGAGTACGAGGAGACCATAGAGCGCTCTGACCTCGGGTGGATGATCTTTCAATTCTATGTCTTCAAGCGGTTCTGCAGCGAGGGAGCAAATCCGCTCCAGGTCATGCAGATCCTCTCCCGGTACGAGGAGCTCACCCAGTGCAATCCCGCCGACGCGGAGAAGATGCAGTTCACTCTGGAAGTTCCGATGAGCCGCTGGGAACGGCTGCTCCCGAAGAGATGCGAAAAATGCGGGAGAATATTCATCCTGGGCGGCAAAGCCGTAATCTCGGGAGACCTCGCGGCCCCCGAACACGTAAAAACGTATACCTGCCCGTCCTGCTGATCAGTAGGTCCGGGCAACCAGGGCGGACGTGCCTTCGCCTCCACAGGCGATGCACGGGCCGTCCGAGACGGCAATCAGGTCCGAGCGGATCTCGGAACCGAGGACGCTTGCATCCACCGCCGCCTCAATCTTTTCTGCGCACTCCTGCGAACCGCACCAGTGAACGACCGCAACCCCGCTCTTCACCGCCTCGGCGGTCTCCTCAAGCGTCGCGGCAGCGGTTATCCGGTCGGCCATCGCCTGCTTCGCCGCCTGCGAGAGATCCTCCCCGAACGCTCCAAGGACGGAGTTGATCCCTTCGACGACGCCCCGTCGGTCGAGCGTGGTCTTTTTGCCCGTGCGGGTGACGGCGATGACCGTGTTCGCATCGATGTCCCGCGGCCCGACCTCGATCCGCAGCGGGACGCCGCGCATCTCCCAGTGGTAGTACTTCGCGCCCGGCCGCATATCCCGGGCATCGAGCTTCACGGCGAACCCGGCGTCGCGGAGCTCCGTTTCAAGCGCCGCGGCCGACGCGAGCACCTCGTCGCGCCGCTTCCCGACGATGATCGGCACGATGACGATCTCGATCGGCGCAACCTCCGGGGGCAGCACGAGTCCCTTATCGTCGCCGTGGACGCTTATCGTGGCCGCAATCGACCGCTCGGAGATGCCGTAGCAGGTCTGGCAGGCGTACTGCCGCTCGCCGTTCGCGTCCTCGTAGGTGATGGCGTAGGTGCGGGAGAAGTGGTCGCCGAGCATGTGCACCGTCCCGATCTGGAGCGTCTTGCCGTCGGGCATGATGGTATCGACCGCGATGGTGTAGTCGGCGCCCGGGAACTTGTCCCAGTCCGGACGGCGGGAGAGGATCACCGGGACGCGGAGGCTGTCGTAGAACTCCTTATAGAGGCCGAGCGCGATCTCGACCTGCGCCTCTGCCTCCTCCCGCGTCGCGTGCACGGTATGCGCCTCTTTAAACGACGTGATCTCCCGGAGACGGATGAGCGGGCGGGTATGTTTCGTCTCGTAGCGGAACGTATTGACGATCTGGTAGAGTTTCAGGGGCAGATCCGTGTGCGACCGGATCCAGAGGGAGTACATCGGGTAGATGGCGGTCTCGCTCGTCGGCCGGAGGGCAAGCGGCACGTCGAGCTCGCTCGTGCCGCCGTGGGTGACCCAGTAGACCTCGTCCTCGAAGCCCTTGATATGCTCGGCCTCCTTCATGAACTCGGTCTTCGGGATGAGGAGCGGAAACATCGTCTCAGCGTGGTCGCGGTCCATCAGGTCCCGGAGTATCCCATACGCACGCTTCCGGATGCCGAACCCGTGGGGGTACCAGACGTACAGCCCCTTGACCGGGTAGCGGACGTCCATGATCTCGGCTCGCCAGAGAATCTCGTTGTACCACTCGGAAAAATTCTCTTTCCGGGGAAGTGCTCCTGTATCTTCTTCCATCCGACTCGTACCTCAAAACCTATCGATCTGCCTCTCTAAGCTATCATACTTAGGATTGCCGGCGTAATAAATGCCTCTACGACCGCGGCGACCGCGAGGAGCGGGACGACTACCCGGAGAAAGAGCCGGGCAAGAGGCAGGGCTTCCGCGGCGGCATCGGCCGTGCCGTGCCATTCGGCGATGAGCTCCCTCCCGAGGAGGAGACCGAGGCCTCCCGCGATGAGGAAGGCGGGGATCTCGAAGATGCCATGGGGGACGAGCGCCGCCGCAATGAAGAGCATCCCCTGCTGCTGCCGCACGAGCTCCGTCAACGCGCCGATCAAGAGGCCGTTGACCGAGAGGATCAGCATCGTGACCACCCCGAGAGAGGCTCCCCCGAGGAAGAGGAGGAGACAGGCGACCAGGTTGTTCAGGAAGAGTTTCCCCGCAAGGACCGCCGGGGGGTCGGAGAGGAGATCGCCTATCACCTGCTCGGCAAAGAGGGTCGCGGCCTCTGCCCCTATGCCCGGGTCGCGGGCCACGACAACGACACCGATGCCGATCGAGACCGCGAAGAGGACGGCCGCGAAGATCGTGGACCGGGCAAGCGATGCCTCAGACATGGAGCACCATCCGCGCGAGATCGCGTATCCCCGGCGCCATGCCGACGACGATCATGGCGAGCAGAATGAGGTGCCAGAGATCGGGATTTCCTTCGCGCCGGTACACCTCGAGGACGTAGACGGCGGGGACGAGCACCGCGAGCTTCAGGAGGAACATCGAGAACGCGGTGCCGGTCGCATCGATCAGGGCTCCACCCACGACGTGCTGCTCCACGTAGTGGACAGGGTGGATGTCGATCCCGTAACTCGTGGCGCTTGCGTCCAGCATGTGGCCGAAGATGAGGAGTTTGTAGAGAATGTGTGAGGCATAGTCCCACTTCAGCACGTACACGAAGAATGCCCAGAGGGCGAGCGACGTAACAGAGGCAAGCACCAGGATGACGGCGAGGACGTCGAGCGCGATCGTCGTCTCGGTAAGACCGAACCAGACGAGCGCCGCTGTGGCGAGAAGACAGGCGGCGATCCCCGCCCCCGCGTAGAAGCGGCTGTAGCGCTTGACAAGCCCGGCGTTCTCCGCGATTTTTCCGGCAAAGAGAGCGATTACCGCAACCGCAAAGATCGAGAAGAAGATCAGGGGCGTAATCAGGAGGAACCGGAGGTCGGAGGCGATCATCCCGGTATCCTCGACAACCCGGAGAAGCCCACCGAGTACGACGAAAGGCAGGGTTGCAAGCACCAGCTCGTCGTCGATAGCAATCTTATACCGCCGGAGCCCCCGATAGACAAGGTAGACTGCTGCGATGAGGATCAGGGCATAGGTCAACGTATCGACGAGCGTATACGCCTCGCCGTAACGGATGGGATCGATGTAGTATTTGTAGAGGAACTCCCTAATCATTGTTGATCTAAATGAGCGCAGACCGCATAAACCTACTCAGAACCAAGGTCTTCGACAAGTCGAAATGGATGCAGCTCCCCCGTGACGTCGTCATCGGCCACGACGTCATCGAGCAGATCCCGGCTGTCTGCGAAGACCTTGCCCTCGGCGACTCTGTGCTCATCGTATCGGGAGGCCGGACACGGGACGTCGCCGGGAAGAGGGTCGAGGCGCTCCTTTCCGGCTCCTACGATATCGCGACGTTCGCCGCGGGTGAAGGCGGTCCTCTCGAGACGATCAGGAAGGCCGAGGCGGCGGCGGCAACGGCGGGGTTCGTCATCGGCGTCGGCGGAGGCCGGATCATCGACATGGCGAAGATCGCTTCCTACAACACCGACCGCCACTTCATCAGCATCCCCACCGCCGCATCGCACGACGGGATCGCTTCATCGCGCGCCTCGGTTCCGACCGCCGAGGGGAACGTCTCGCTCGCGGCCGAACCCCCCATCGCCGTCGTCGCCGACACCGCCGTCATCGCGTCGGCGCCCCACCGGCTGCTGGCGTCCGGGTGCGCGGATATCATCGCGAACTACACCGCAATCCTCGACTGGGAACTCTCCCACCGTCTCCGGGGCGAACCGCTCTCGGAGTACGCGCTGACCCTCTCCCGGATGACCGCCGAGATCCTCTTTAAGAACGCCGACCTCATCAAACCTCACTCCGAGGAGAGCGCCTGGCTCGTGACGAAAGCGCTGGTTTCTTCAGGCGTCGCGATGAGTATCGCCGGGTCGTCCCGACCCGGGAGCGGTGGCGAGCACAAGTTCTCCCACGCGCTGGAACAGCTCGCGCCGGGGAAGGGGCTCCACGGGGAGAAGTGCGGAATCGGGGCGATCATCACGATGTACCTCCACGGCGGGGACTGGGAGGGGATCCGCGACTCGCTGAAAACGATCGGCGCACCGACGACCCCCGCCGAGATCGGGGTCGACGACGAGACGGCGGTTGCGGCGCTGCTCGCCGCACGGACGATCCGGCCGGAACGGTTCACCATCCTGGATATGGGACTGACCGAGGAGTCGGCGCGGGATCTGGTGAAGATGCTCTACCGGGAGTGAGGAGAGATGGCGAAAGGGAAGACAAAGGTGACGCTGATCGGGACGAAACTCGCAAAGCAGGGGCTTGATTTCGTATACGAAGGCGATTCGTGCCCGGAGTGCGAGAACTGCAGGGTCCGCAAGGCCTGCCACAACCTGCAGCCGGGCAGGAAGTACCGCGTTGCCGCCGTCCGCACGAACACCCGGCACGACTGCCCCGTCCACCACGAGGCGGTGATCGCGGTCGACGTCATGGAGGCCCCCCTCGTCGCGCTGATCGGTGCCGATATGGCGATAGCGAACTCGAGGATCAGCTACGAGTTCTCCTGCCCGAGAACCGGGTGCCGGAGTTACCGGCTCTGCCGTCCCGACGGCATCATCGAGGGGGAGAAGTACGTCGTCGGGGAGGTTCTCGGCAACGCTCCCGACGTCTGCGAGCGGGGCCGGGCACTGAAACTGGTGGAACTCCGGCCGGTGTGACGGCTCTTTGCGAGACCTCGCCCGTACCTGCTCTGGTATTTTTCTCAACCCCTCATCCAGATCGCGGCGGATGCTCCGCCACGATGGTGATGGGAGTTGCAGGGAAATTTACGAAAGGGTTCACAAGGGGCGGGGAATGCCCCTATACCCTTCTTCGGCAACCCCCACTCCGCCCGCGCCTTCGGCGCTCCTCCCCCGCCCCCTCCCGGGGGCAGGGGCAGTGCGTGGCGATAGCCGGAGAAAGCCGTGCTTCCGGAAACGAGCCGGGGAATCACCCTTCTCCCGGCATCTCCCCATGCAGTGGACTGTGGGGACTACGCACCTTCGGTGCTCGTGCTCCTGCCCTTCGGCCAGTCGCATATCGCCATCGGGGGTGGGGCCGACGGGGAGGGGGGCTCGCCCCCCTCCCCTGTCTCCATCGCGTATGCTCTCCTGTGTAACCTCTCCTCCTCCCGCGCTGGAAGGGGCAGTCATGGCGATGTCTAGTGAGCAACCGTGCACGGCTCTTCTCCAGAGTCTCCCCACGCTTCCGGCGCGAGGCCGCTACAATGCAGATGATACATACTCTGTAAACGGCGGAGGAAATTGCAGTAAATACTGTGAAAGGACTTGCAAAGGGAGATCTAACGCACTTCACGGGCTTATTTTACTCCAGGGGCAGGGGCTACGGGCACCCGATCCTGATTCTGAAGGAAACTGGTAGAGAGCCATCAGGTTCCCGGACCCCTAAGCCCGGCTCACCCCTGCGAGCCGCCGGGCGAGATCGACGATCTCCTCCCGGTCGCGGAGCGCGGCGAGCCACGACCCGGGGATCGCCTCGAACCCGTACCGCGCCCCGGCAAGCCCGCCGACGATCGCGCCGACGGTATCGGCGTCGCCCCCGAGATTGACCGCCGTGACCACCGCTTCGCGGAAGGAGACGGCGTCCATGAAGACCCTGACGGCGCAGTGGGTGCAGAGGACGGCGTCGAGCGACGGCTCCGGCGGATACGCCCAGTAGTCCTCGAGGGGCCCGCGGAGTTCACGATCCTCGCAGGCGGCAAGCGCCCGGTCGAAGGCCACGGGAACCTCTTCCCCCCGGCAGATCCCGCTGACCATCCGGTTGACGAACGCCGAAGCCTCGCCGGCGGCGGGGTCGAAGTGCGTCACGCGGGATGCGGCGAGGCTCGCCTCCCGCACCTCTCCGGGCGGGTAGAAGATGCCGAGCGGGATGCCGCGCATGACGCTCCCGTTGCTCCGGCTCCCGCCCCGCTCCTCGTGCGCCATCCTTGCAGCGACAGTAGGCGCGACACCCGCCTCAATGAGATCGAGGACGGCACGGGACGTCGGCCCGAAGAACTCCGGGTGGGCGTGGTACACCCGAACCAGGCGGCGGGCGAAGTCCGCCGAGTCGAATCCCCCGCACGCAAGAAGGGTCTGCGCCAGGGCTGACGCCTGGAGGGTGTCGTCGGTATACTGGCCCGCAGAGACGTTGTGAATTCCGCCTCCCTGCATCTCCGTTACGGCCAACGGAGCCGGCGGAAGACCTTCCAGGGGCGCGCCCAGCGCATCGCCGATTGCGAGCCCTACGAGCGCCCCGACCGCCCGCATCTTGTGCATATAAAAAGATCACCAACAAATTATATCTACCCGCGGACAGTAGTATTCTTCGAGGAAAGGTGATATCGTGCAAAAGGAAGAGCTGCTCCACTTACACATGCTATTAGTCCACATCAGGAAGTACTACGAAAGCACGACGGGGGAGGATGTCCCGACCGACCAGTATAACGCTCTCCACATCTCACCCGTCCATATCCACAAGAATAAGGTCACACACAAGAAAGCAATTCTAACGCTCGGGAGCGAGATCATCCACCACATACGGGCCAATCACAATCCTTACATCGAATACCATGCCGATTTTCAGTCCGAACGTATTGCAACCGAACACTAAACGATGAACGATACCAATATACTCCGGGAGATCATCTCCCGCATCCTTTCTACCAGTCCGAGCCCTGCCGACGTCCAGAAGACCAAACTCGAGGTCTGCCGTGAGCACGGCGCGAACATGCCCAAAAACTCCGCGATCCTCGCTGCCGCCACGCCCGAGGAGCGCGAGCGGCTCCGGCCGGCCCTCCAGGTGAAGCCCACGCGGACGATCTCCGGGGTTGCCCCCGTTGCGGTGATGACCTCGCCCCACCCCTGCCCCCACGGCAAGTGCCTCCCCTGCCCCGGCGGGCCGGAGCACCCCTTTGCATCCCCCCAGAGTTACACTGGAGAGGAGCCCGCGGCGCTCCGGGCGAGAGAGCACGCCTTCGACCCCTATGCCCAGGTGCAGGCACGCCTCGGGCAGTTCGAGGCGCTGGGCCATCACGTCGACAAGGCGGAGCTGATCGTGATGGGCGGGACGATGACCGCCCGCCCGCTCGAGTACCAGGAGTGGTTCGTCGGGGCCGCCGTCCAGGCGATGAACGACTACCCCCGGGCGGGGACTGCGCAGGAGAACCCCGATCTTAATGCCATCTTTGCCGCGAACGAGTCGGCACGGGTCCGGTGCGTCGCCGCCACCTTCGAGACGCGGCCGGACTGGTGCCGGGAGGAGCATATCGACCGGATGCTCTCGATGGGCGTGACCAAGGTGGAACTCGGTGTCCAGCACCTGGACGACCGGATCCTCGATCACAACCGCCGCGGCCACGGGGTCGCGGACTCGGTCGCGGCGAACTGCCTCCTCCGGGACGCCGGGCTGAAGGTCGGGTTCCACATGATGCCGAACCTCCCCGGGGCGAGTATGGAGGACGACCGGCGGATGGTTCGGGAACTCTTCGCCGATGAGCGGTTCCGACCGGACTTCCTGAAGATCTACCCGACCCTGGTGACGCCGGGATCAGAGATCGAGGCGCTCTGGGAGCGGGGAGAGTACCGTCCCTACACCGAGGAGGAACTGATCGACCTCGTCGCCTACGCGAAGTCCCTCCTCCCGGAATACGTTCGCCTCCAGCGGATCCAGCGCGACATCCCGGCGAAACTGATCGTCGCGGGCTCGCGGCACAGCAACTTCCGGCAGCTCGCGGAGGCGCGGCTTCATTCGCAGGGGCTCCGCTGCCGGTGCATCCGTTGCCGCGAGGTAGGGAGAGCGCCCGAACCGGAGGAGGTGGCGATCTCGACCCTGGTTTACCGGGCGTGCGGCGGGGAGGAGCGCTTCATCCAGGCGGGTTCAAAAGACGCCCTCGTCGGGTTCGCCCGGCTCCGGTTCCCGTACAACCCCTTCCGCGACGAACTCGCGGGCGCCGCACTCCTGCGCGAGCTCCACGTCTACGGGAGCGTGGTGCCGATCAGCGCCCCGGCATCCGCCGACGAGTGGCAGCACCGCAGTTTCGGGAGCGTCCTCCTCTCCGCGGCCGAAGAGGAGGCACGGGATCACGGCTACCGGCGCCTCGCGGTGATGAGCGGTGTCGGGGTGCGGCCCTACTACAGGAAACAGGGATATGAACGAGTGGGGCCATATATGATCAAGACGTTCCCATGAAACCCGCGACGCTCGAGTTTGTGAAGCAGAGGTTCGCCGAGTACTACCAGCGGCAGAACCTCACCGTTCCGTCCTCCCTCGAGCAGCGCGAATGGGGATTCATCTTCTTCGACCCCACGGCCGAAGTCCGGATGCGGCGGCACATGGCGTTTGCCGATCCGCTGGAACTCGGTGCGTACGTGAAAAACCTGGTCCCCGCGCACGTCTACTACTCGACGGCCTACTACCAGACGCCGTCGGCGCCGACGATGAACGAGAAGCACTGGGCGGGCGCCGACCTCATCTTCGATCTCGACGCCGACCAGATCGTTCGCGGCCCCTACGCGGTGATGCTCGCGCGGGTCAAGGAGGAGACCGAGAAACTGCTCGCGATGCTGATCGACGAACTCGGCTTTGCCAGGAACCAGATCCGGATCGCCTTCTCCGGGGGGCGCGGCTACCATATCCACGTCACCGAGATCGCCGTCCGGGGATGGGGCAGCCAGGAGCGGCGCGAGATCGTCGATTACGTCTGCGGCATCGGGCTCGATCCGGATGCGATGCTCACACCGGCGGGCGGCGAGACCGGGTGGCGGCGGCGCTACGTGGAAGCGCTCCGCGCCCACCTCGCGGGGCTTGCGGCTCGCGACCCGCCGGAAGCAACGGCTTACCTTGCGGGACTCGACGGTATCGGGAAGCGAACGGCCGCGGAGTTCCTTGCGGATATCGGCAGCCTCGCCGCTGGGCGCCCGGAGGATCTCCTCAAGAACCGGGTCGTCCGGGCGATCGTGGCCGCACCCGACTTTGAGGAGAGGCTCCGGGACGCCGGGGCGCGTGCGGACGAACCGGTCACGACCGATATCAAGCGGCTGATCCGGACGCCGGGGTCGCTGCACGGCGGCAGCGGCATGCGGGTCGTGCCGCTCGATATCCGGGACCTCGCGGAGTTCGATCCGCTCGTGGACGCCGTGGTCTTCGGCGACCGCGACGTGCGGGTCGACCTGAAGGCAAATTTCACCACGTCCCTGCTCGGGAACACCTACACGCTCAACGCAGGGATCCAGAACGTCCCCGAAGCGCTCGCGATCTTCCTCTGCTGCCGGGGCATGGCGGAGATAGCCGGGGGTGCATGAAGTATGGCCGTCGATCTTTTAGAGAAACTCCGGCAGATGCTGCTCGATATGCAGCACTCCGGAAGGCTCTCCTACATCGATCCCGGCCTCTACGACGATGCCCGGGCGTACGTCGAGAAGCGCAAGACGGACTACTACGACCTCAAAAACCCCCTGGAGAGCCGGATGGGAAGCCTGATCATCGAGGAGATCGGGAGCGTCACCGAGACCGTCCAGGAGATCTTCTCGGTCAGGACCCGGCAGGTTCTCGACCTTGCGTTCCAGCAGGCGGAGGGGCAGTACGCCAGCAAGGATGAGGCCCGCAAGATGCTCCCGGAGGAGCGGGCGATGTACGAGCGGATCATCAGCGCCATCGAGGAGTGCCGGGAGGCACTTGTCCACGGCGAGGCCGCCCCGTTCGGCGGCGACGATGCGGCCGCCGTCGGCCGGAGCGACGAGGCCGACGGCATCCCGGAACCCCGGGGAACACCTGCGGTTCCCGCTCCCCGTCCCGCCCGGTCTCCCTACGCCCTCGTGCATATCCGCTCCGATGTGGAGTCGTTCATGGGGATGGACGGCAGGACATACGTCTTGAAGATGGGGGATATCGTCACCCTGCCGGAAAACAATGCAGATGTGCTCTGCGAGCACGACATAGCCTTAAATATTAGGCTTAACAAGTAATATAGGTACTCGAATCTATTGAATAGAGGTTACTATCATGAAAATGCCGTCAAAATTCAAGACGTACTGCCCGTTCTGCAGGAACCACCAGGTTCACGAAGTCGTGAAGGTAAAGAAGGGCAAAGTGCGCCACTTCAACTGGATCGACCGCCAGAAGGCGCGCAGGAGCACGGTGGGCAACATGGGCAAGTTCAACAAGGTGCCCGGCGGCGACAAGCCGACGAAGAAGATCAACGTCAGATACCGGTGTACGGTCTGCGGCAAGGCGCACCTCCGGCCGGGATTCAGGATCGGCAAATTCGAGCTTACGGAGTGAGTTGGTATGGTCCGGGTAAACAGGGAGAACAGGAGCACATTCCTCCGGGTAAAGTGCCCCGACTGCGAGAATGAGCAGGTAGTCTTTGAGAGAGCGAGTACCGTCGTGGAGTGCACCGTCTGCGGACGTATCCTTGCGGAGCCTCACGGCGGGAAGGCTGATATAAAAGCTGAGATAATGGCAGTACTTGAGTGATAATTGCATGAATGAGAGAGAGTGGCCCGAGGAAGGAGAACTCGTTGTCTGCACGGTCGCGGACGTCAAGGACTTTGCGGCGTTCGTGACCCTGGACGAGTACAACGAGCGGAGAGGGCTCATACCGATATCCGAGATAGCGCGGGGCTGGATTAAGTATATCCGGGACTTCGTACGAGAAGGACAGAAGGTCGTCTGCAAAGTCCTGAACGTCGACCCCGATCGCGGCCACATCGATCTCTCGTTAAAAGATGTAAACGAGCACCAGCGGCGCGAGAAGGTCCACGAGTGGAAGAACGAACAGAAGGCCACGAAATGGGTCGGGTTCGCCGCCGAGGCTTCGGGAGTGGACAGGAAGGTCATCGAGGAGGCGATCTTCCGCGAATACGGCCAGCTGTACCCGGCCTTCGAGGATATCGTCACCACCGGCGGCGAGGCAGCGGATAAACTGAACCTCGATGAGCCGGTCAAAGCGGCACTCATCACCGTCGCGAACGAGAACGTGAAGGTCTCGAGGGTGACGATCACGGGAAACCTCATCCTGTCGTCGCCCCGGCCCGACGGCGTCAACGTGATCCGCCGGGCGCTCCGGAGTGCGCAACCGAAGGTCGAGAATGTGGATATCGACCTGATCTACGTCGGAGCCCCGAAATATCGGATAAAAGTGACCGCGCCCGATTATAAGGAAGCCGAGAAGGCGATCGAGAAGGCGGCAAACGCCGCCGTCGGCGTGGTCGAGCGGGCCGGCGGCTCCGGCAAATTTATCCGGAAGCAGAAGGCCGGATAAAGGATATGAGCAGCCGCATTCGCCGCTGTCCGCACGACCGGAGATACACGCTCTCGGATCTCTGCCCGGTCTGCGGCCGGCCGTCTCGGCCGGCCCACCCGGCACGTTTTTCACCCGAGGATAGGTACGGTAGGTACAGGAGGGCCGTACGCAGATGGAACACGTCAGAGTAACCTTTTTGCGAGAGGGCAATATCGGCGCTCCGGTCCTGATCGAGGGTCTGCCCGGCATAGGACACGTCGGGAAACTCGTTGCCGACCACCTGATCCACGAACTCGGCGCCGAGAAGATAGGGGAGATCTCCTCCCTCCACTTCCCACCCCAGGTGATTGTCGACGAGCGGGGCACCACTCACCTCGCCAACAACGAGATCTACCGCTACGAGAAGGACGGCAGGGCGGCCCTCTTCCTCGTGGGCGACTTCCAGAGCAACTCGGCCGAGGGCCACTACATCCTCGCGGAGCACTACCTCGATATCGCCGAAGACCTCGGTGTTGAGCGGATATACGCGCTCGGAGGCTACGGTGTCGGCCACCTGGTCGAGAACCCGAGGGTGCTCTCGGCCGTCAACATGGAGCATCTCCGCCCCGAGGTGGAGGCATCCGGCGGGTCGTTTGAGAACGCCGGGAGCGGCGGGATGATCGTGGGGGCCTCGGGCCTCCTGCTCGGCCTCGGCGAGGCGCGGGGCATCGAGGGGATCTGCCTGATGGGCGAGACGAGCGGCTACATCGTCGACCCGAAGAGCGCCGACAGCCTTCTTACGGTGCTCTCCCGCCTGACCGGGATCGAGGTCGACCACACCTCGCTGCAGCAGCGTGCCGGGGATATGGAGCAGATCATAGCAAAGATCCAGGAAGCCGAAGAGGCAAAAGGCCGCGAAGAACTGAGTTATATCGGATAACACCTCTTTTTGCGATAGATAGTCCCGGGACCTCCGGTACACGCCCGGTCGATGCGAACACAGCAATGCTCCGGTGCGCCTTCTCCACCCGGGGGAACCGGGTTCCGGATACAGCACGCCTATGCCGAGAAACCCCCTTTTCGGCAATCTGCAACAACTCTCGTTAGATCGTCAAGGTCATAGCAGGAGACTCGATCGTCCTCCATCGGGCGGCGAGAGAATGTTCGTGTCGCGATACAGAAATGTTCCTCGCGCTTGCCGTTCTGCCATGAGACATGGGGCGCTTTCGCCCGGAGTTCCTCGAGAACCCGATGGCCGTCCACACCGTCCTGCCATGTGCACTCGCAGAAGAGAATCTTTGATTGGCCTTCGCGGAGGCAGACGATATCGATCTCCTCACCCCGGTGCCACCAACTCCCCAGCCGTGTATAGACAAAGGGCAGGGCACCATGCTGGTTAAAGAGTTCAAAGAGATCTGCGACGATCGCCTCAAAGAGCCTGCCCACGTACGCCGCGAACCGCGGTCTGACGTACTGATCCACGATCAGCCCGGCACCCTCCATCAGCCGACACGTAACCTTAAGCCTCGCCAAGGACGACAGATCATCGATATGGTCACCCTCTACCTCGCCCGATGGGAGACCCGGTTCTGGGCCTGGCTCATCGACATCATCCTGGTAGGACTGCCCGTCTGGGCACTCTCCGACCGGCTGCCGCCCTCCTGGGAGTTCACCGTATCCCCGGGGCTCATCTCGATCAGCCTCTCCTCGGCGGTTTTCTTCCTCTACTGGACGCTCTTTGAGGGATACCGCGGCCAGTCGATCGGCAAGATGGCGTTGAAGATCCGGGTCACCGGCCGTGCCGGAGAGGATATCGGGTTTTTTGCCGCAACAATCCAGAGTTTCGGCAAAGCGTTTCTCCTCGTCCCCGACTGCCTGATCGGGTGGCTCGCCATGCCGGGCTCGAAACAGCGGCTCTTCAACCGGATCTCGGGCACCGTCGTGATAGAGACCCGCGAAGCGGAGGAGCCTGAGGGCGTCACTTACGTGAAGCAGGAGGAGTGAAGATCAAACCCCGGTCACCGGGAGCCCGGCAGCCTGCCAGGCGCTCATGCCGCCTTTGACGTCGTAAACTTCGCGGAACCCGGCCTTCTCCATTACCTCGCGGGCGCCGGCACTCCGTCCGCCCCGCTGGCAACAGAGAAGATATGTCCCGTCCGGGTCAAGGCTTTCAAGGTGCTCGGAGAGGTGCGTCGAGTCGATGTTGATTGCGCCCGGGATATGTCCCCCGGCATACTCATCCGGTCTCCTGACATCGATGATGACGAATGTTGGATCCTGCTTCATCTCTCCGATCAGGGCAGACGCTTCGGCCGGAGATATAGTCCGGCTGGTTTGGTCTTCCGGAGCGGGGCCGCCTCCAACGCATCCCCCGATCAACACGGCCGCAATAGCGCTCCCGGCGATGAACAAAGACGCAAGCGGAGAACGGAAATTGGTCATGCATCCATGTCGCGATCGCAGGCGTAAATAGATATTGGTCCACCGGCCCGGGGCCTAGGCGGTATCATCGAATCCAAGCGGGGTATCATTGACGGCCATCACCGCACGGAAGGTCTCCGGTGTGTCCAGGGCAACGACCTCACCGCGATCCACCACGGCAACCCGGGTGCAGATTGCCTCCGCTTCTTCCACATCGTGCGTCGTAAAGATGATCGTCGCCCTCCGCTCGCGGTTCAGCCGTCGGAGCAGGCCCCAGATCTCCCGGCGCCCGGCATCGTCCAGCCCGGCCGTCGGTTCGGCAAGGAAGAGGACCGACGGGCGCGTGAGGTATGCCCGGGCGATCTCTAACTGCTGCAGCATGACAGGAGAGTAGGTCTCGACACGAGCATCGGCGCTCCCGGCGATCCCGAAGAGGTCCATGACCTCGGGGATCCTTTTCTTCCGGAGATCGTCGCCCAGGCCGTGCAGCCGGGCGTGGAAGTCCAGGTTCTCCCTGCCGGTCAGCGCAGGGTCGAGCACCGACTCGGGAAGGACGATGCCCATGCATCTACGCACGTCTCCGAGGTTGCCGAGAACCGCGAGCGGTGAACGCTCGGCAAATCCCGGAACCGGAAAGAGTATCGTCATGAGGAGGGAAAGCAGGGTCTGCCGGTCCTGACCGCAGGGGCAGAGAATACCAAAGATCTCTCCGCTCTTCACGTCGAACGGGATCGGGCCCCTCGCCTGGAGCCGCTCCAGATGCCGGATCAGGTTCTCAACGGTAAAGGCAGTCATATTACTCTGCAGAGATGCAATCGGTCGGAGAGAACGGAGTTATTCCCGGTCACTCACCATCCCCAAAACCTGCACCGGATTCACACCGGCCGGAGACACGTGAGATATGCGTCCGGGGGTTGTTATCCGGTGCCCGTTACCCGATTCGGGGAAGGAACTCCATGTTTAACATTATTTCCAGTTACCCATATATGAATATATCTATTCCAAAATAAATATAAAATGCGCATTTTAAGGTTTCTGTTTTCTATTGGCCCCTGTTTTTACGTTATCACCGGTGAGACTTGCCCTTCACCGGATGATAAAGCGGGGCGGGTTGAGCGGCGCCGACCCATCCGAAAGACCGTCGGGTCGAAGTCGTGCACGAGCCTCACCCAACAAGTGACCCCGGAACTCGCCGGGAGCCGGACCCGTGAAGCTATTTATGGCATGACCCCGTCCGGTATACCTGACCTATGGAGACCGAACTGCCCGCGATAGCGATTCTACCGGTTTTCTTCAGCCCGGAACAGATCCTCGTTGCGCTAGCGGTTCTCATACCGGCCCTGGTCATATTCAACCTCATCCTCATCAGCGAGGGGGTCTTCGAGTCGATCGGACTCAGGTTCTACCAGGCGATGCTGGTGACCGTAGGGGCGCTGCTCGGGAGCCTGATCGATATCCCGCTTCTCCCGGTGGGGGAGGATCTCATCGCGGTCAACGTGGGCGGGG
Source organism: Methanoculleus chikugoensis (assembly GCF_019669965.1). Lineage (NCBI taxonomy): Archaea > Methanobacteriati > Methanobacteriota > Methanomicrobia > Methanomicrobiales > Methanomicrobiaceae > Methanoculleus > Methanoculleus chikugoensis. The sequence goes on from NZ_AP019781.1 coordinate 2,409,798, forward strand.
CCGTCATCCCCCTCGTCGTGACGCTCGAGATGGTCGGCCGGGGCCGGGTCTCGCGGCCAAAGTCCCTCGCCGCCGTCGTTCTGGTATCGCTCGTCGCCTACGTCGCTGCAACGCCCGTCCCCGGCCTCGGGATCACGATGCCGTTCTACGTCGCACCCCTCGCAGGCGCCATAACAGGGCTCCTCCTCGCCCGCGGCTGCCGCACCGCCCCCGGCCTCGCCTATGCCGGGGGAACCATGGGCACCCTGCTCGGGGCCGACATCCTCAACCTCGCGAACCCCGACGTTTTTTTGATGCTTACCGGAGGCGGGCCGACCGTCCTCTCCATCGGGGGTGCGGGAATCTTCGACGGCATCTTCGTCACCGGCGTCCTCGCGGTCATTCTTGCGGCGTATGCGGGGAGGGGGCTCCGGAAGAAGGGGGGTGTCTGCCCGCAGGAGGGAAGGGAGTGAAGGGGGGAGGTAGTGCAATGATTGCTTCCTTTCAGCGCGGGCGGGGATTTCAGGAGGAGTTTTGCACGATTGAGACAGGGGGGATGCTTCCCCCTCCCCGCGGGCCGCCACCCCCGATGGCGATATGCGACTGGCCGAAGGGCAGGAGCACGAGCACCGAAGGTGCGTAGTCCCCACGGTCCACTGCATAGGGATACGCTGAAAAAGGGTGGTTCCCTGACTTGCTTCCCCGGATGCGGCTTTCCACCGGCTTCGCACCTTCGGTGCTCTAGCTCCGGTTCTCTGAACCGTCGCCTATCGCCATGACTGCCCCTGCCCCCGGGAGGGGGCGGGGGAGGAGCGCCGAAGGCGCGGGTGGAGTGGGGGCTACCATAGAGGGGCATATGGGCATTCCCCGGCCTGGGCGCGGTGGGAGTTGGGTTTTCCGAAAAGAAGTGCATACGAGTGTCCCCCGCCCGGGCAGCCGTGCACGCCTCTTCTCCAGAATCTCCCCATGCTTCCGGCACAAGACCACCAGCGGACACCACGTGTTCTGTAAACAGCAGAAGAGACTGCAGGAGACGCTTATGAAAAAGTTTGTAGAGAATCCCTACGCATCAAACTCCCGGAGCCACATCTCCGCGCAGGCTATCCGCCAGAACTCGGTAGAATAAGGACTCTTTCCCTCGAGGAACTCCCGGTAGTTTTCGAGCACCCGCTCCGCGTCCCAGTAGGGCCGCTCTCCGAACTCCGGCGTTGAGAAGAGTTCGAGGATACGCGGTGCAAGTTCGCCCTTCATCCAGACCTCCTCGGGGGTGACGAAACCCATCTTGTCCATCCTGCACCGGACGGCGTCCGGGACCAGCCCACGGATCGCCCGCCGGAGGACATACTTCGTGACGCCGCCGCGGATCTTCTGGTCGAGCGGGAGCAATCCGAGGTACTCCACCAGCCGGTAGTCGAGGAACGGAACCCGTGCCTCGATCGAGAAGGCCATCGAGTTCCTGTCCTCCCAGTGCAGCAGGAGAGGGAGGTTCGACGCCGTGACCTCCCGTTTCAGCACCTCCTCAAGCGACCCCGCATACCGCAGAACCTCCGGCGGCGACCCCCGGAGGAGTCCCCGGCGCTCCGACCGTACCCGGGATTGAGCAGCCGCCCACGAGAAGAAGGACCGGTGATGCCGGGCGCTCCCGATCCCCTCCCGGAGAGCGGCAAGGAACTTGCGGCGCCGGAGGAGGCCGCGGATATACGGCGCCTGGTAGGCGATGTAGCCGCCGAGCTGCTCGTCGGCGCCCTGTCCGTCGAGAACCACCTTCACCTCGCCCTGTGCGAGCCGCATCACGCAGTACTGGGCATAGATCGAGAGAGACGCAAACGGCTCGTCCTGCATGTAGAGCAATCTCTCGATATCCTCCCAGAGCCCGTCCGTGCCCGGCGTCGTCCGGCGGCTCACGACGTTTGTCGCCGCGACCACCGCATCGATATGCCCGCTCTCATCAAACCGGGGATCGTCAAAGCAGACCGAGAATGTCTTCTGCCGCTCGCCGACACTCCCCGGGCTCTCCGCCTGCAGGAGAACATTGATCAGGGCGGTGACCGTCGAAGAGTCGATACCGCCCGAGAGGCAGGTCCCGACCGGGACGTCGCTTCGGAGCCGGAGCCGGACGGCGTCGGTCAGGAGGGCACGGACGCTTTGCGCGGCGGCCTCGTCTTCGGCCCCGCCCGGGGCGCCGCTCATCGCGAAGTCCCAGTACCGTTCCGGCTCCCCGACGCCCTCCGCGGAGACGACGAGCGTATGGGCCGGCGGGAGCTGGAAGATGCCGTCGTACATCGTCTCAGCGGTGTGATCCGCAACCCCCCACGCAAGGAACGTCGAGAGCATCCGGTCGTTCGGCCGCCGGCCGACCCCGGGATGCACCCGGAGTGCCTTGATCTCCGAGGCAAAGAGGAACGAGCCCCCGGCCATGGTGTAGTAGAACGGCTTGACGCCCAGCCGGTCGCGGGCGCAGAAGAGTTCGCGGCGGCGCCCGTCCCAGAGGGCAAACGCCCACATCCCGTTGAACCGGGCGAGGCAGTCCCTCCCCCACTCCTCGTAGGCGTGCAGGATCACCTCTGTATCGGTTGCAGAAGCAAAACGATGACCGGCGGCAGAGAGCTCCTCCCGGATCTCACGGTAATTGTAGATCTCGCCGTTGAAGACGATCTGAAGCGACCCGTCCTCGTTTCCCATCGGCTGGCGGCCTTCGTCGGAGAGGTCGATGATCGCGAGGCGGCGATGGGCAAGGCCGATCGACCCGGAGAAGAACGTTCCTTCGCCGTCAGGGCCGCGGTGAGCCAGGCGCTCCGCCATCGCCCCGACGAGAGCCGCATCCGCATCCTCACCGTTCAGGGCAAACTGCCCGGCAATACCGCACATGCTCCGGACACCAGGGACGGGCTACTTGTCTGAACAGGTCTTATCCAGGCCCGTCCCGTTGATGTCGCAGGAGGGGCAGGGGGTCGAGCCGTTCACCACCCGGTAGGCATCCGCGAGGACGGCGGAGTTCGCGAGCATCCCCGCGATCAGGATCACCTCAAGGATCTCGGCCCGGGTTGCGCCCTTCGCCATCGCGGACTGCATGTGGTACTCGACGCAATGGCTGCACTTGAGCGCGGCGCCCACCGCGAGGCTGATAAGCTCGATCGTCTTCGGTTCGAGCTGGCTGGTCTCGACGACGGCGCCCTTATAGAGGAGGTGTGAGATGAGGATCTCGGGACGTTCCGCCATCCGTTCAAAGATCAGGGGGACCCTGCCGTACTCGTTCTCGATCTCCCGGAGGAGATCCTCCGCGAAGACGTCCGACCCCCGCTCCATAACCTTCGTGAGTACCTTCTCGAAATCCATCGCATCTACACCAGTATTCTCGTTTCCGAGAAAGGTTTAATCCGAATCAATATGTAATTGCGCATCCGCGACGGCGTGACGTCGGCGATATCGTCGACCGTCACCCCTTCGGCGACCTCAAGCGACCGCACGTCGTCGGCATACGAATCGTAGGGGAGCTTCACCCGGAGCCCCTCCATCTGGGCGGTCACCGGCGTCGGGTGCGTAAGCATGCTGACCTCGTGGATCTTCTCTTCGATGATCGCCATCAGGCGGGGCGGGAAGACGGAGAGCGGGTCTTTTGCGAGAGCGTCCCGCCGCGCATCCAGGACGCGTGAGACCTCGTCCACCAGCTCGTCGAGTTTCCCGAGCTCCTCGGGGCGCTTGAACCGGTGCATGATCCTGCCGATCCCGCCCACGTATCCTTCGACGGGCGGGTCGATCGCCCGCATCAGGGTCTCCCGGTCGGGCGCGCCGGTCACCACGATCGGCACGTTGATCTCCCGGCGGATCGCCGGGAACTTCTGCCGGATGCACTCCTCGAAGTTGCCGAGCGCGTAGACCGCGAGATCGTGCTCGTTGATGACGTCCCGCTCCTCGTCGTTCAAATTTGCAATCCGCTTCCCGAACCCCCTCGCAAGCCCGACCATGTTGGTCTTCGCGCCCGACCGCCTGAGGTACTCGGCGATATCGCAGGCGACGTGGGGAAGATGATGGATCTCCAGACTCGGGCTCACGACGGCGATCTCCGTCCCGACGAGGGGCGCTTCGACCACCTCGCCGGCGAGCGGTTTTGCTATCCGGCGTATCATCTCGATGTCGTCACGCGGCACGAACGACTGGAGCACGACGTCCTGGGCCATGACGTGCTTCTGGACGATGTAGCCCCCGAGGTCGTCGATCAGGTCCATGATCTCGTCGTGCCGGTAGACACCTCCCTTGTAGGTCACCGGCACCAGTGTCGTCATAGCGTCACCTCCATCTTCTCAAAGAGCGGCACGACCGCCGTCTCCACGATGTCGGTCGGCAGGGTATCCTCGCTCGCCACGTAGTAAAACTTCCCTTCCCGGATGTACTGGCGGCGGACCTTGAACCCCTCGGGAGCGATATACTGGAGCGCGTAGATGACATCCTTATACAGGGTCTCGCTCGGATCGGCCACCACCAGCCGATCGAGATCCTCATCCCCGGCCACCCCTGCCGGGAGGACGACGGTGAACCGGTCCGGCTGGTCGACGTTCTCCTTGCCGTAGATCGCCCAGAGTTTCTGGAGGAGCGGCGCAAGATAGGTCTCGTCGCCGATATCGAGGACGATCTCTTTCTCGCCGCGGTTGACGTTGGCAAAGTCGGCGACGCGGATTGCACGCGGCATATGCCGCAGGAGCCCGGCGGCGACGAAGATCGGCACCTTCGGGTCGACGTAGATGTGCAGCCGGTCGATCACCTTGATGAGATCGAGGTCCTGGAGGACGTCGGCTGCAACCCGCTCGTAGGCCACTCTCCCGACCTCGTCCGGCGACTCGACCACGAAGTAGTTCAACGGGGGCATCTACTCTCCCTTGATGAAGCCCGACGCGAGCAGGGCGGATCCGACCGCGCCGATGTACTGCGAGTTGGGCGGGACGACGACCTCGGTCTGCAGGAGCTGGCCCATCGCGTAGACCAGCCCCTCGATCAGCGAGGTGCCGCCGACCATGATCACCGGTTCTTTGATGTCGACCTCCTGCAACTGCTGCTCGAAGACCTGCTCCGCGACGCTGTGGCAGGCCGCGGCCGCCACGTCCGCGGGCGAGCTCCCTGCCGCGAGGGCGTTCACCAGGCTCTGCGTCCCGAAGACAATGCAGTAACTGTTCATCGGGACGTTCTTGCCCATGCCCTTCATCGCAAGGGGACCGAGCTCGGTGATATCGATACCGAGACGCTTCGCGGTCATCTCCAGGAACCGACCGCTTGCGCCGGCGCAGATTCCGCCCATCGTGAAGGTGCCCGGGATGCCGTCGATGACGCTGATCGCCTTGTTGTCCATCCCGCCGATATCGATGACGGTCGCGGCGCCCCGCTGGTGCCCGGCAAGGTAGACGGCGCCCTTCGAGTTCACCGTCAGCTCCTCCTGGATGAGTTCCGCACCGAAGTGCTTCCCGATCAGGAACCGGCCGTATCCGGTGGTCCCGATAGCCTGGATATCCTCGCGGGCAAGGCCCGCCATCTCGAGCGCGTCCGAAACCGCGCTCTCGGCGCTCTTGATCACCTCGGTCGTCGGGTGCCACCCGGTACCGACGATCTCGTTGTCCTTCATCACGACAGCCTTCGTCGTGCTCGACCCGGAATCGACGCCCATCGTGATCCCGGTCTGCTCCTCGCGGGCAAGGAGCGCTCTCCGGCGGGCGATGGTGGTCAGGGCCTCCATCCTGGTGAGGAGGGTTCCCGCGGTCGTCCGCTCGGTGAAGGAGTAACTCACCACCGAGAGCTTCGAGTTCTCGGGGATGTACCGCCGCAGTTCGTTCCGGACAATCGCCGCCTCGGCGCACCTGAAGCAGGTGCCGATGAAGACCCCGTCCGCCTCCACCTTCCCTTCCACCAGGGCAAGGGCCCGGGCAATCATCAGTTTCAGGTCGGCACTCTTGACGTCCAGCCCGAACTTCTTGACCGCACGTTCCACATCGGCAAGAGCGATATCGGGGAAGAAGACCTCTGCGCCCACCGACTCGGCGGCCTCATAGATCTCCTTCTGGACGCCGCTGTACTCCGCCCCGCAGGAGAGCTGGGCGATCCGTACTTTCTTCACGCTTCACCTCCATCCGGGAGACCTGCGAGGAACTTCTTGACGGCGGCTACGAACCGGATGCCCTCTTCCTCGTTCGTGGGGTACTCCAGTTCAAGGATCGGGATCCCGCTCTGCCGCAGGGAGAAGAGGATCAGCTCGTCGGTACGGGCGCAGCCCATGCACCCGAACGCAAGGTCGGCCTCGGTGACGATGATCGCGGCCTCGGCCTCCTCGATGAGGGGGCCGTAGATCGCCATTCGTCCCCGAACACCGGAAGGCACCTCGACGGCCGCGTACTTCAGGCCGCGTTTGGGCTCTTCGGGAGTGATCTGCAGGGGCGGGGAGTCTACCCCACCGGTCTGTATCCTCTCCCGGATACCGAGGGCTGCACCGAGCGGTTTATGACCGAACCGGGCCACCAGGTCGGAGAGGATGAGGCTCGTTGCAGGGTAGATAAACACCTTTGCCATTGTATTCAGGACTCCTCTGTATCTATCAGTTCTTGTAGTCGCTTGATATCAAGTAACGGTCGCTTCCCGCGTGCGGGCGGTGCCGGTTCCGCCTCGTCTCCTTCACGCCGGTCGAGCTCCTCGAGCCCGCGGGTGATGTAGCGCAGAAGACGGAACTCCCGTTCGTGCCCGAGGTAGCCCGGCCTCGCTCCGCCGAGATTCGCCCGGCAGCGTCTCGGATCCCCGGGAGGAAAACCCCGGTCCTTGACGAAGATATGGGTCGGGTCGAACGAGCGGATCTCCTCGATGAGGCGGTCGACGGACTCCGGCTCGCCCGTCACCTGCAGCCCGAAACACGTCTCCTTGATGAGAACGCCTTCGGAGGCCTCGTAGGCCCTGAGCGCGAGCTCGCCGGGGGTCATGGACGGGGATTCGACGAAGACATACTTGGTCACCGTGCCCACGTAATCCGGAGTATATTCGGCCATCACTTCACCTCTTTCACGTATACTGTCGCTCCCTCGCGCATCCCGGCAAGGTTCCCCGCATCGAGCACCTTCCCGATGACGTTCGTGCCGGTGAGCGGCTCGGACGTCGGGCCGAACTCGGCGTTCGGCGTGGTCCGGGTGCCGACCATGCCCGCGCCACGCCGGGAGTCGTTCGTCATCGCGAGGGTGTAGGCCGGGACCTCCCCGGTCGGCGTGTTCTCCGGGATGATCCCGACGCCCTTTCCAATCTTCGGTTTGAAGAGGAAGACGTCCTCGAAGACGAAGACGAGCGGCATCTTCCCGACGCTGTGGTGTTTGAGCCCGGTCACTTCACGGAAGATCGTGACCGACCGGGGCGCGGCCGCCTCGTCGAGGGTGATGCTGACGACGTGGTCGGCAGGCACCGTCTCGATCCGGACCTCGCCGCCGGCCAGCACCTCGAGCGTCGTTGCCGGGGTCTGGCCGACCACGATGCGATCGCCTTCGGCCGCGTCGGCGGTGAGGGAGACACCCCGCCGGGCGGCGACCGCTTCCGCCTCGGCGAGCGAAAGGCCGACAAGATCGAACTGCTCCGGCTCCGCATGGATGGCGAAGAGATCGCCCTCTCCGGCAAACCTGACGAGTTCGATGCCGTGGACGACCCTTCCGACGACGGTGTGCGCCGGGCTTGCCGAGACGCCCTGGGTGTAGATGTAGACTCCTCCCGAGGATTTTCCGGCGGTCCTGACCGTGACGGCGCCTTCAAGCCTCGGACCGGAGAACTCCGCCGGAACCCGGGTCGGAACCAGGTGCGTGTCGGCGACGTAGGTGCTGCTTGCGGAGCCCACCCTGAATCTGCCGCCCTGCACGGAGAGAAGGAAATGCTCGACGCTCCGGGCGGTTCCGGTATCGATCCCGTCTTTCCCGGAACCCTGCACCTCCGCTTCCACGTAGGAGACAATTTGCATCCCGTCTTCGAGCGGGAACCCTGAATCGTGGGTGACGACGACGTGCGAGCGGTCGACACGCCGGAAGACCCGCTCGACCCCGGTGATCTGGTCGCCGTCGGCGAGCCGGTCGAGCAGCCCGCGGCCGGTGACGACCTTGCCGATGACACCGCCGCCCTCCGGGGCGCCGTAGTCGGCGGTATGGCCCATGCGTGCGAAGATCAGGTAGGACCGGGAGGGGTCGTAGCCCCCGCACCCGAGGATCACGTCGCCGCGCTCGTACCGGCCCGGACGGCGTGCCGGGCGGACGTCGGACTCGAACGGCCCGAAGGCGGCGGCATACCGGTCCTGCCAGTGCAGGCGGAGCCGTTCTGCAAACTCCGGCCGGAGGAGAGGGGAGACTGCCGCGGTCTTCGCCACCTCAACGACCAGATCTCCCGCCGGGGTGGCGAACCGGACCTCCTGCGACTCGGCTTCATCTTCAACGAGCGCCGGCCGGATGACGGCGACACTGCACTGTTCATCCCGTTCGGGGAGGAGATTCCCGAGCCGGGAACCCGCCGGAACCGAAATGCGTTTACCGTCCAGGTGGATCTCCATTACGTGCACCTCAGGCGGCTCCGCCGCCCCCCATCACCGTTCGTTCATCCTCGGTGAGATGGGCGAGCACCTCTTCCGTCGGCCCCAGCCGGATGATCTTGCCTCCCCGCATAAGGGCGACGCGATCGCAGATATCTCTCACGAACTCCATATCGTGCGAAACCACGATAAATGTCTCGTCCATCTCTTCGCGAGCGTGGAGGATCGAGTGTTTCACGTCGATCTTCGTGATCGGGTCCATGGTTCCGGTCGGTTCGTCGAGGACGACGAGCAGGGGCTCGCGGATGAGCACCTGGGCGAGGGCCACCCGGTGCTTCTCGCCTTCGGAGAGCTGGCCCGGGTAGCGATCCAGGATCTCCTTGCTCTTCTCCGGGGTGAACCCGGCCATCCCGAGAGTGATGATCGCCTTCCTCATCGCAAGCTCTTTCGGGAACTCAAGACCGATGGCGTCGGTGAGGTTGTCGAGCACCGTCCTGTGCGGGTAGAGGTCGTACTCCTGGTGGAGGAGACCGATGTAGCCCTTTGCCCGGCCGCGGTTCTCGATGCCGGGTTTCGTCATATCGATCCAGTCGTCGCCGATCCGGATGTTCATCTCGCCGCTGGTGGGCTCGAGGATCCCGGATATGATCCGGGAGAGGGTCGTCTTGCCCGCCCCGCTCTTGCCGATGATCCCGAAGATCTCTTTCTCGCCGACATCGAACGAGACGGTGTTGACCGCCCGGACGACGCCCCGGTCGACCGAGAGGTAGCGTTTCACCACGTCGCGGGCGACCAGGATCTTCTCGCCGACCTCCCCGGCCTGGCGCTGCTCGACGTCGCTGTAGTTCTCCATGAACCGGCCGATGACTTCCCGGGGGCCGCCGATCCCCTTGATCTCTCCGTTCTCAAGGAGAATTGCCCGGTCAGCCACGTCTTCGATGACGTTTGAGAAGTGGGAGGTGACAATCATACCCATATCGTTTACCCGGGCGCTCTCGATGAGCATCCGGTGGACGAGCGTGGCGGTCTCCGGATCGAGCGTCCCGGTCGGTTCGTCCGCAAAGAGCATGAACGGGTTCTTCGCGAGCTGCCGGGCGAGCACTACCCGCTGCTTCTCGCCGCCGGAGAGGTCGCGGGCGATATGCATCATCCGGTGGGAGAGCCTGACCTGGTCGATCAGGTCGGCGGCCCTGCTGACGGCCTTCTCGCCCGGGTAGCCGACATCGTCGAGCGCCCGCAGGACGTTCTCGATCACCCGGTCGTCGCCGTAGAGTGCGAACGTCCGCTGGAACATGATGGCGGTTCTCCGCATGATCCGCCGTTTCATCGTCGCGTTCTCTTCGGCCCAGAGATCGATATCCGCCGGTTCCATCTTGCCCCCGCAGACAGGACACGGTTTTCCCACCTCGCTCGGGACACCGATGTAGTCGCATCCGCCGCAGACGGCGACATGATAGATGATTGCACCCTGTGTCGGAGGCTGGTCGACACCCCGCATAAGGTGCATGAGAACGGTCTTGCCGGCGCCGCTTCTCCCGATGATACCGACGGTCTCTCCCTCGGCCACCTCAAAATTGATGTTTTTAAGCACGGCAGTCCCGTTGAACTCCATGCAGAGATTCTTCACCGTAATAAGTGGGGTCATCTTGAGATCCTCGTTAAACTAATCTTCATCTGGGATCATATTAGGGTTTATATTGTTGCACTTTTCCCGGGCGCCGCGGTATCCGTGAGGAGTTCTGCCACGATACCGGGCACCTCGCTGACGTTGTGGATCACCCGATCCACGCTCGCATAAAGGACGGCCGGTTTCCGGTCCGACTGCTGTTCGGTGAGCACCGCGAGATCTGCTTTCCGAAAGGCGTTCAGGTCGTTGATGGCATCTCCAACCATAACAACTTTATCGTACTGCTCTTTGAGGTCTTCCACGATCCGGGCTTTCATCGAGGGCGTTGCGACACCGTAAACCCTCTCCCGGGGGATGCCGAGGTAGTCGCCCATCCGTTCGAGTTTTGCGACGCGGTCGCCGGATGCTATGTATGCGGGAACGCCCATCCGGTGCAGTTCGGTGATGGTCTCTTTCGCGCCCTCGAACGGCCTTCCGCCGGTCGTCACGGTGAACTCGATGCCGGGGATGTCCATGTTCAGGATCACGCCGCTGTTCATGGTGACGATCGACTCTCTCTTGCAGCAACTCCAGACCTGTCGGATGCATGCCTGCAGATCGCCGATGCGGGCGCGTTCGTCGTTGTAGAGGAGATTCCCGACCTCTTCGGCGGGGATGACCCGGCGGGAACAGGCCACCCCGAATCCGACCGACTGTTCCAGGAAGAACCTGGAGAGGCACTGCTCTTCCGGCGCCTCCATGACGTCCCGGGAGTGGAGGTGGAGGACGACGAGCACTCGCGCATCCGACCCGAAGGTGATGGTCGTGGTCTCGACCTCGGTCAGCATCTCGTCGTTGAGGATGTCGCGCGCTACGCGGTAGGTCCGCAGAAGTGTGCCCGCACTATCAAAAACAACGGCTACCGACATATTCTCACGTCAATAAGTCTATGTAGTCTCTTGCCCTCTCTTCAATGAAGACGTATGGTATTGAGTGAGACGGCAGCAAGCATAAAGAATATGGAGATCCGGGGCGCCGGCAGGATCGCCCGGGCAGCGGTGGACGCACTGGCCGATTATGCCCGAAATCTCGATGCATCGGACCCCGATACGTTCAAGCAGGAGATGCAGAAGGCGGCCGATCTCCTCACCGGAACCCGGCCGACCGCCGTCTCGCTCCCGAACGCTGTGCGCTCCGTGATGCGGGCGCTCGACTCGTTCGACTCGGTGGAGGCCGCACGGGACGCGGTTCTTCTCCGCGCGGCGGAGTTCGTCGAGCACTCGGAGCATGCAATCGAGCGGATAGCGGAGATCGGGGCACGCCACATCTCCGACGGCGACGTTCTCCTGACTCACTGCAACTCCGAGGCGGCGCTCGGGTGCATCCTGGAGGCCCACCGGCAGGGGAAGGAGATCGAGGTCTACGCGACGGAAGTTCGTCCCCGCGGCCAGGGGCTCATAACCATCAGGACGTTGAACGACGCCGGTATCCGGACGAACTACATCGTCGATTCGGCGGTTCGCTACTTCATCAACGACGTCGATCTGGTCTTCGTCGGCGCCGACGCTATCGCGGTGAACGGCGCGGTGGTGAACAAGATCGGGACCGCCCAGATTGCGCATGCCGCGAACGAAGCCCGGACGAACGTCATCGTGGCGGCCGAGACCTACAAGTTCGCGCCGAGGACGATCCTCGGGGAGCTGATCGAGATCGAGGAGCGGGATCCCGCCGAGGTGCTCCCCCGCGAGGTGGCGGAGAAACTTCCCTTCGTCCGGGTCAGGAACCCGGCCTTCGACGTGACGCCCGCGGAGTACGTCGACCTGATCGTCACCGAGCAGGGGGCGATCCCGCCGGGGCTCGCGTTCACGGTGATAAGGGATTATCTCGGGTGGAGGATCGAGGAGTTGCGGTAGGGCCCGGAACGCCTACCGGAGAGGTGAGTCGGCACGGCTTTCGGCACCCGTTCCGTTCCAGGGGAGGAGGGGCACCATACCGTCTGCCGTCCCGTCGCGACCCCCGGAAGATGCCAGTGCCTCGCTGGTGAGTGCGTAGCGTACCGTCCGGCCGTCGCGATTCGTTTCGACGAGTCCGTCTGCGGCGAGCCGTCGCATGTGCCAGGCGGCTGTGGAACACGAGATGGTGATGATGTCGGCTATCTCCGACTGCGTGATGCCGGGTTTTTCAAGGAGAAGGGCAAAGATCTGCCGACGTGTGCCGTTCTGGAGGTGCAGGCATACGGCCTTCTCGGCCGTGTCATAGTCACCGTTTCTGAAGTAGCCCACCCTGCCGTCCCGATGCAGGATACTGACCAGACCGGCCTCCCGGAGGCGGGAGAGGTGGTAACGGATCGTTCCCCGGTTGATCCCGGTGATACGGGCGATCTCCGCGGGCGCGATCCCGGGGTGGTCCCGGATGCAGGCGTAGATCCGGGACCGTTTCTTGTTGTCCAGGAGACTGCGTGAGGTCCGGTAGCCGAGATAGGCCATGGCGCCGGCGGAATAGACGAGTTCGAAGGGTATCGCGAGAAGCGGGCAGTGGATGAGCAGGACGATAGTGAGGAATTCCAACGGTGAGTAGGCCTGCCAGACCGGCACGAACACCTCGTCGTCGATGTAGGTCACATCCGTGGGGAGTTCGGCAGGGCCTGGTTCAACGATGATCTTTGCCGCTGCAGGGCTCCAGAGGAGGAGCAGGGCCAGGGATAGGACAATGAACAGGTCAGCCGCTCTGTGTATGGTCCGGCCCCCTATGAGGGGGCTGCACCGGGCAACGCCCCATTCTCCAAAGTGTGCACTGTGCTTTGTTATGCCCATGAACCCTATGCACAACGTCCGAACCCCCAACCTTAAACGTTCTGTGCTGACCCTCGAATTGTCATCGGGAATTTCCGAGTAACGCTTTCATCGAATCAGCGATGGATATCGATAACACGGAAGAAATGGAGATTTTCCAGTGGAAGTCACCCCCGGACACAGTCCAGGAGGCTCAACGGCGTTTAGAATCAATAACAGAGATACTCCCCGGAATGGCAAAACCCGGCAATATTATGGCCCTCCTCGGAAAATCCACCTCCGGCAAGGGGATTATGCGCGCCCTACGAGGAGACTGTAGCGCCGCTGGTTCTTCGTAACGAGCGACCATCACCGGAGTTCCGATCCCGGGTGGATCTACTGCACTCTCAACGGATCGACCAGCTCAACCCGGGTCACCAGGGGCGCTTTGTCCGGCCCGGTCCTACCGGGTAAACCTGCTGAGCATATCTGATAATTTACACGGGCGGACATCACGCGGTGCCTCGTAGGCCCGGTAACCCCGTAGGATCTTCCCGAGTACCGGAGTATCTGCAGAACTGATCATATTCGCTGTTTGGAGCCTTCAAACGCCTTGACGTGTCGATGATTGGCACAGAAAAGGTATTAAGAGAAACAACAAAGCCTCAATCGAGGATACCGCACGTGGTATCTCGCGGGGGCCGGGTGTCTCGATTGGCGTCGTGTCCCGGAGCCCACAGCGTGCCCGGGGGCTGATGGTGCTGACGGCTGCGAACAGAGATAGCCGTTGCGGTTCCGCGGCCTCCTGGAGCATGCGTGAAAGGGGAATCGAATCATGAAACAGAGCAACATCTTCAGAATGTGCGCTGCAGCTGCCATCGGCCTGCTTCTGGCCTGCATGGCGGTGGTGCCGGTCAGCGCAGAGAACGATCCGACCCACATTATACCTGTCGATGGGAATTCGACACGCATCACGCCCGTAGATCCGGACCTGACCACCATCATGTCCGTTGGCGGGAACCTGACATGGGTCCACATCATACCCATCGACGGTGGTTCGCTCGTCATCGACGAAGGAGGAGGGACAGATTGCACCGCATATGCAGGCTCATGGTTCGTCGAGAACCATGTACCGGGATCGGTTTACCGGTTCATCGTGGAGTGCGAATACGCCGACACCAACCGTGCAATCGGAGAGACAGCCGAGTTCCGGCTGGAAGGGCCGGATGGTGCGGTAGATACATGGTCCATAAACGACACCCCGTTCTTCAACGACGACTGGAAAGGGGCGCTGTCGGTGGATTTCATGCCTGAGGATTCCGGTGCGTACCACTGGGAGATCGCGTGCGATAAAGGCGGAGAGAGCGCTTCGTCGCGCGGGGATCTCATCTTCCGGTAGGAGATCATCCGAAAGAGAATGAACCGTATAATCTCTGAAAAGTGCCCGGCGATATCTCATTTGATGTCCTTGAGGGGTGGCTCCTGTAGGGTGTAGCAATCTAATGAGCAGCAGGTAACATCATGGCCAGCATAAACGCGTTGACTGCCGGTATCGTAATACTGGCCTTCATAGCCGGAACCGGGGCCGGCTATCTCCTTACAGCACGGAATGAAGCCCCCACAGCAGGGGCTGAAGGGACGTGCCCGGCAGAGGTCACGTCCCTCAATATACTGACCGTGGCGCTTAATGACCCGAAGGTCATCGGATTGCTGGGCAACAAAAGTATTGGGGCAATCGCGTTCTCACGAGGCACCTATAGCGAACAGGATATGAATTATACCCAGATCGTCTTTCGTCTCCAAGATCCTGACCCCGACGACCACATGACCGCCTCGATGATTGTTGTTCAGATCAACGATTCCTGCAAGGTATACTCCGTCTATGAGACATATCCATCGTATATCCCCAAGATTGTCCCGGAGACGTAAGAGTGGTCACTTGAAGAATCTCAGAGCCAGAAGGGTCCGCACCCAGAGGAGGGCATGAGGAATATGATGAGTAATAACCGGCCGTGTGGTCTCACCGAGGCAGCCCATCATCCATTTAAGGGCATTCCACGACCCCTAGCAATCCGGATAGGCGAGGAGATTGCATCACTCGCCGGCGAGACCGACCCGAAGAAGCATCTCAAACAATTGAAGGGAGCGAGCAATCCCCCGCTCTACTCGCTCCGAAGCGGGGACTACCGGGTGGTTCTCTCGATCATAGACGACCTCCTGGTGATCCACGTCATCGCAGTCGGACACCGGAGCAGGGTGTACCGCAGGTTCTGAACGGAGAGTCTCTGCAGGAGGGCGCCGGGCTTGCCTCAATCGTACCCACCGGGAGCACGCCGGGACAGGGTGGGCCGGTTCCCTACTTCGACATCATCCCGGTTCATGAGTAATGTGGCCGACATTCAGTGGAAATCGAACCCGGCCGCCCCGGGTGTGGGGGCGTGCTTCGAACCGGAATTCGTACATCCTCCCTCCCATTCTAAGATCTTGCAATATTGTTGGCCCGCTTCCGAGATGACCGCACGACAGGAATTATGTGCGCGCGCACCTGCCTGCCGCACATGCGCATGTACTGAGTGAAACCCATCTCCGCCGTCATCGGATATCCATCCGCATGAAACGGGTGTATGCCGCTCCGAAGAAGATTGCCGGAAGCGCAAGCATCGCGACGATCGGCTGCCGGATGAGAGCGATCAGGTCGGGAAGGTCGGGGAGCGGTTCTTCCCCGGGGTGGGGCGTTCTCAGGGCGAAGGGGTCCGGATTGATCCACATCGAGAACCGTGGATTGGTGATCGCTACCGAGAGTTCCTGGTAATTCCTTTGTGGCGAGAGGAGGCGGACGGTCGCTCCGATACGTTCCTGGTGTTCGAGGTAGGTTCGCTCCTCCTCCCGGTACTGCAGCCACTCCTCTTCGGTGAATTGCGGGTCGCTCATGTCCACCGGTTCCGGGGGTGTTCCGGCAACCGCATCGGTAAGGATGCCGCCGAAGATCGGTACGATGGAGGATAAGACAAAGATAGCGACCAGCGACCAGACAAGAGCGCTCCCGCTATCGGCAACGACCGACGAGGCGAGGAGAGCGACCGAGAAGAACGTGAAGAGGTAGACCAGCGAAACGAACCAGAAGACCAGGATCGCGCCGAGCTCGGCAGGCGACGGGACGATTGCAAAGAGCAGGAGGAGCGCGAGCGCGATGAGAATCGCGATGCTCATCGCCAGCGTCAGGGCGGCGAACCCCCCGAGCGCCTTGCCGGTGATCACCTCGTCGCGGAAAACCGGACGGGAAAGGAGGGTTTTGAGCGAGCCCGACCAGCGTTCCCGCGTGATCAGGTCGAACCCGGTCGCGATCGCAAGCAGCGGGCCGTAACTCGCGACCATCGAGGAGAGGTTGAGGAAGACCGTGAGGAGGGAGGGTTTCTCCGGCATCCAGCCGGGGTAACCCAGGAATTTCGGCACCGGCGCGGTACCGTCGGAGTATGCCGCGAGTTTCTCGCTGTAGTTCTCGACGCCCTCGTAGAGAGAGACGGAGCAGAGGATCAGGAAGAGGAGGAGGACAAGGGTGAACCGCCGGCTCGCGAGGTGGTCGGCAAACTCTTTTCCTGCCACGAGGAGCGTGCGGCTCGGATCGGATACCCGGTCTGCCATTCTCTCGTCTTCCACCGGACTACTACCACCCCGGGTTATAATTTGCAGAAAGAACCTCTCCCGAATGGGCGTTCATCCATATTTCAGCCGCCCGTGGCGGATCCTGCGAGCGGTGCCGCTCGTCGTCGAACGTGATGTGCCAGGCAAGAGGCACCGCGACCGGTTCCGTTGACGGGCGTTGCCGTGCGATCAGGTCGTACCACCGCAGCTCTGTCGACCGGATGGCGAACTCGCCGGGATCCTTGCCGTAGGTATCGTTGAGGTACGCCAGAACCCGTTCCTGTACCCCGTCTTCCGGGATCGAAGGTTCCGGATCGGCCATGGTGTCGTTGTTTGATACTTTCCAGAATTTAGAGTACGAGACGACGCGGCCGTTAATCGAATCGATCGCAAGGATGATCGTGTCGAACTGGCAGAGGACCCCGTCGATCGAGCGGTGATACACGAAATGGTACGGGCCGTTTCGCGAACCCAGCGGTGTATCTACCATAGAGAGTGCGGCGTCGGTCTTCACGACGTCCGAACGCTCGTTTCGCTCCCGGAGATATGCATCGGCAATCTTTTCCGCCGCATCGATCGTGATTGCGGGATCGGCAGACCGGAAATAGTCACGGCCATCCTGGAAATGCACCATCTCCCTGTCGACAGCATCGATCCATACGGTGATATCGTCTGCAGGATCGCGGTCGTCTTCCGCTTTCACCCGGAACCGCCAGACGTCGCCATAGGTCTGCACGTCGTATGGCTCGGCAGTCATCCGTTCAATCCGGATCCCGGGGATCTCCCGTTCCAGTGCGGCCGCGGCAAGCGAACGCGCTTCCCCCTCGCCGATCAGGCCGTCCGGCGACGGTTGGGCCGGTGTCACCCCGGGTGACGCTGTCGCCTCCGGCGACGTCGGTGCAGCCCGTCCGTTTCCACCGGCATCCGTCCCTACACAACCCGCCGACGCCGCCAAACAGGCAAGGAGGAGGACTGCTGCGAGTGTGTAACCGATTTTGTTGATAGGTCTCATGGTTCTATCCTCATTTCACGCATGCCCCGGGAGGCCGCGGAACCGCAAGGGCTATCCCTGTTCACAGCCGCCAGCACCATCAGCTCCCGGAAACGACGCCAATCGAGATTCCCCCTGCGGGATATCGCATGCGGCATCGTCAATCGAGACGTTGTTGCCCGTCTTTATACCTTTTCTGTGCCAATCGTCAATTCGACCTGATATTCGAAGGCCCCGGGCCGGGAACAGGATCCGTCCTGCAGATGCAGGAGCCTGATACTCCGGCACAATCCCCGAATACCGGCTGCAGGCCGATCGCGCACGTCTGCGCGGCGCCGGCGGGGACCGGAGATGTGTCGGACTGAAGGTGGAAAGAGCCTTCATCCGCGAGACGGACTCACCCGGTATCTTCCGCCGGAACCCGTGCGGGTTCGGGACTGTGGTCATGCACATACTCCGTCATCAGCATTCGAGCGTAGTTGTCGATGAGAGTATACCGCACATACCGTCCCTCCCTCTCGGACGTTACAATCCCCTGGCGTTCCAGATATTTTACGTGCGTATAGACTGTGGCTTTGGACAGACTCGACTCTTCGGCGAGCTCTTCAGTGTGTGCACCCCCATTCAGGAAGATCTGTGTTATAATTCCCTGCCGGGCGTCATTATTCATAGTAATGATAAGAGTCTCTTTTTCAGCCGAATACGGCGAACCAGCGGCAAAATAGTGGATTCTCCCCCTCCTTTTGACCGCCCTCAACAGGCCTGCGGACTGCAGTCTTTCCAGATGGTAACCAAGTGTCCCTCTCGTCAGGGACATCTCCTTCAGCAATTTCCTGAAATGCAACCCCGGGTTTGCCTTGATGAAACTAAGAATCTCAAGTCTCCGCGGACTGTCCAGAACATTCTTTCTGGAGATCCGTTTATAGCCAAGGTATCCAACGGCCTTCAGGGGAAGAAGGGTCTCGATCGGGGCTGTTGCTAGCTGGGGAACTATGCACAACAACAAGAAGAGCCAGAGCGGAATCGGATCGATCTCCTGCACAGTCTCGCCTGCCAAGGGTGTTCCGGGCTCCCTTCCAATGTTGTTCGAGGGCAGGATCGTGTATTCGGCGGCACTGCCGACCGAGACCAGCAGCAACATCGAAAGGAGGAACGTGAGGGAAAGCAGCCTCAGGAGCTCCCCCGACCTAAGAGTGCTGATAGACGTTGAGGGTGTATGATCTCCGGGAGGATACCTGCTCGCCGTATACATCGAACGTCCACGTTCCCCGGTCCACATAGTCGCCATTTGGGTCGATGTCTATATGAATCATGTCATTCGTCTGGCCATCGATAATATCGCGGAGCGTGCCAAGATTTCTCCACGAAGGAGTGTATATGGTCAACGCCAGGGAGTCAGGGTTGGGGCTCGGACCCCAGTCCAGGTACACCTCAAGATACCTGACGCCGCTTCCGATGTAGAACTGGTGCCTGTTGGTCTCACCCTACCCAATGCTGCTTGACAGCCGCAGTGTTGTCACCGGATCGTCCGACGCCGAAGGACAAATCGTGTACCCGACATCCCCCTTTGCCGACACCGGGGGCACGGCAAGGAGGCAATTACCAGCAGCAGGGCAAAAACCATGCATTTTCTCTTTGCTGATGCCATGAAGGAGGATTGTTATCCGCGTTTTATGAGTTTTATGGGACAAACACCAATTCTATTCTCGCCTCCGCCCTCTTCCTTTCTTGGAGACGGACGTGTTTGAGGAGCAACAAGGCCGTACTGTGCCTGGAGCCACTATATCTGAAGAGATTGGTGCGGTGCGGGCGTAGCGGGACGGCCTGCGCGCAACGCACGGGGAGGGGACCCCAGCACCGAATCTCCCGGAACAATACTGCTCATACCAGCCCTGCATTTTCCATCGGGAGGGAATTCTCCTGTGAGGGTCTCATGCAGGTGGAGTTGCCTATGGCGATCCCGGGGCGTTATCCCTGCTATTTTCCAGAAAAATCACGCGTTGAATTGGTGTTTGTCCCATAAACGGTTTATCTCAAAACTGACAAGTGAACACTTGTAGGTGCCGCAGGTGGTGCCTGCAACGATGCGGAGGTCCACCCGGCCAGTAGCGAATCGGATGGGTGAACGTCCCGCGCGCCCGGAGGCAAAAGGAACGTGTGCTCTTCCCGTACTTGAAGGTATGCCTCTCCGCCCTCCGGGAAGTTACTGGAGGAATATGGAATGAACAGAAAAATTGGAATGCGGGCATTCTCCATGCTCCTGGCACTGCTGCTGGTGAGTGTGATGATGATGCCGGTGATGGCCGCCGAACAAGTGTGGCAGTCTCAGGGTAATGAACAAAATGTGCGATATGACTTGGAAAAGTATACTGTACGTCTTGTTGATTCTGAAATACCCAAGGATCTGATCGGCGCCAGGACTCAAGCAGCAATGAGTTCCTTTGAGGAAGAGTTTAAGAATATCCAACCGAGGTATGTCGGCGCAGCTGAAGTTGATATATCCGAAGACGAGAAAATCGTTGCTTACGTATTTCGGGTTCTTCCAAATGGAGAGAGTGTCTCTTATGTAGAGGTAGTTTCATCCAAAGATAACCTCTCGTTGGAGGAAATATCTTCTCATACAGATGCTTGGATCGATGGGCCGCTGAAGAACAAAACGGAGGAGTCCCTCAAAGAGGGTGATATTGGGCTTCTTTCATATGGACCGACCCCGATTCATACAGCGACGATAAGCAGAACTTACACCGGTGTCGGGCGTGCGTACCTTACAACGACATGGTACTGGGATAATCAAGAAACTAACTCGAATCAGGATTATTTCTTCACAAAGACGACCTTGAGAACTGATCCGGGCATTGATATATCTGGTTATGAGCCATATAGAAACGCGCAGTTTGACGTGGAAATAGATTCTGACTATTCAGTCCCGGGTTATTATCAGCACTTGCCGAATGTTCAGGTAATCCAGAATGATCCACAGACTACAAATGGGTATACGACTGTCGGGCTCTCTCTTGGTACTGGTGGGTGCGCTCTCCAGTGGTCAACAGCCATTCCCAGTACACATGTTGAGCTCCACAATCTGGGTGGCAACACCCTTTATTGGCACGAAGAATTTTTCCTCCTTGCCGGTTGCGCAGCCACTACATTTGAGTTCACCCCGGGTCAGCACTCATACTGTTCGCAGTCGTCTGCACGGAATGGCAACACATATGTTGTCTCCCGGGTGATGGCCGATGTTTCAGACGGATGGGGAAAAATAGTGGACGGTATCGCCTATTTCGCTCCTTCCGGAACAAACTCCTGGGGTCATCTCTGTAAGATTAAGTGGAGTGGGGGATACGTTCATACCTAACTGGAGATAGCCTGTGTCGACATCACCAACATTTCTCTTCTTTTTAATGCCTGAACCGAAGGAACAGACTCGGATCGAATGCTTGTCGTTTATAGTGCTATTTTGCGCCTTCGTTACAATGATCGATGTGGCCTGTGCGCTTCCCGGGAACTCGTCTTATGACGATTTCAACGGTTTGAATACCGATTCGCTCTACCTTTCTCATGAAAATCTCTCGCCGCGCGAAGTAACGGACTGGATGGATCGCATGTCCGGTATCTCCTCCGTCCCTTCGAATCCGGATCTCTCTTTCCGGTATGAGGCGATCTTCTTCCCGGATCTCCCCCCTGGCGCGGAACTCGTCGGATACTACGCTCGTGTCCTCCCCGACGGTGTCGCGCTATCCTACGCCGAGGTGACTGACAGAGCAAACCTGGCACCGGACGGTTTTCCGGCCCGGGCGGAAGACTGGATATCCGGCGGGGAAGCCTGTACAGTGCGTGAGCGGCTCCGTGATGCGGCCGGTTTGTCCGATGAGTATGTCGAGGTTGCACGCCACACAACTGTCCGGGTGTCCCCGGGCGTCGGGCAGATGATCGCAACAACGGCACTTTACCAGCATTCCAATGACTATGATCAGGGACACGAGTATTTCTGTCTCGGATCTCACATCGCCATGACACCGGAGGATGACTGGAGAAACTCGGGATTTCGCGTAAGTTACGATCTGGACACGGCGTATTACTCCTTGAAGCCTCTTGGTGGATTTTTCGGCCAATCCGGCCCCCAAACATCTCCGCGATACACGGAGTCCCCGGGAGACGTTGTCGGTAAACTCCTGAACACCTTCGATACCTTCGGCATATTCTCCGGGTTGTTCGGCCACCGGGTCGAGTTTCATGCTCACGACACGACAGGTGTCGCCTGGACTACTGAATGCGGATACTTTGCCTCAGGTGCCACCGGTGTGCTCAACCTGACTCCGATCTCGGATGTCGTGGGAAAACAGCCCTCCGCAGACGATGCCGCGTGGCACGTTCTGGCGGGCATCGAGATCGATACGGAACCCGGCTGGTCACGGCCCGGGGAACTACCGGCGTCCTCCCTCCCCTGGGGTCACCTCGTCTTCATCCGTAAAGCGACGGGAGCGGCCTGATGCCGGAGGGTCGGGCGGCGGTCCCTCTCCACATGGAATACAAAAGTTTCGGGACGCCCATGAGTGTCGATCTGGAACCCTGGTATTCAACCAACGTTCCCTACGAGATCATGCGGTATTGCTGGGTCGACATCATTCAGAATCCAACACGAGTACGACTTAACACCTATAATTGATGGTGGCCGGATGAAAGAAACGATTTTCATTTTTTGTGTGTTAACTCTTCTGTTGCTCGGATCAGGCTGTACTGAAAGCATCAATAGGAATTCCCCAGTGGATGAAGGCCCTGCGGTAATTCTGCGTTATGAAAGCGGAAACCTGTCGATCCCCATTGACACCTCGCAGATCGAAGTTATAGATCCGGACAACTCCACGGCGAACGTCACGCCGATCGTTGCCATTCTCCTTGATGATCAGCGAACCGGGATCCTGCTCGAAAATGGATGGAAGATCACAACTGCTTCTAAGAAAACAGACGAACATGACCCGAACCTGGCGTATGTCGACGTGGAATTTGAAAAAGAAGGGTTATCATTCTTCATCAAAGTCGATGAAACGGCGAACAGAACGCTTGAAGGACATTCGGGGGCCAAACTATGGGTTACGGATCGCATCTCAGGCCCTCGTCCCGAAGATTACCACCAGTGGAAAAGGTTTGACGAAAATTCCTCGATGATTTATACCATATTCGACCATAAAACCGATAGAACGGTTATGATCTATAACAAAACAATGATCTTCTATCTTTACCCGTCATATGCGACCATCGATATCGAGGGGCTGAATGATTGAGATGGCAGCCTTGGAAATGTGCCACCCCGGCTTCTCCGGCCCCTTCTGCCGGGTGGTTCAAGTCCGATCCCACGATGTTGCGGTTATCTCAGTGATCTCCGAATACGGGGCCTATTCAAGGGTATGGTCATCAAAGCAAATTACCGGAGGGATATGAAATGAACGGAAAAATGGAACGCAGGCATTCTCCAGCCTGACACGTGCCACGCGCGTCGATGTGAGCTTGACCCTCCCGCCCCCCTACTCCCAGCAGAACGTCTCCATGTCGTACCCGGCGTGCGGCATCCCCGGCGGGACCATGTGACTCATGTGGACGCACCGGTAATCCCTCGCCCCGACGTCGCGGGCGAACCTGACCGCCTCGGCGTAGTTCATGTGTTTGGTGATATTGTAACTCTCGGGAGCGATGGCGTCGACGAAGAGGAGATCGATATCGGTATTTTTGAGGAGATCCATGCTCTTCTCCGGGATATCCTCCCGCGTGTCGGCGGTGTAGGCGATCGTCGCGCCGTCGTGCTCGATAAGGAGCCCGCAGGTGTAGACCGGCGGGTGGTTCACCTCAAAAAACGTGAAGGTCACGCCGAAGAGGCCAAACGGTTCGTAGACCGGGACCGGGTGCTTCTCGAACGGGAGGAAGTGGAGATATCGCGAGCAGTAGTCCATCACCGGCGGCGGCGCGTAGGCCGCCGGCATCTTCTGCACCCGGTAGAACTCCCCGAACCCGATGAAGTGGTCGTAGTGGCCGTGCGACCAGAGGACGGCGTCGATGTGGGGTGAACAGGCCCGGAGGAGCTGCTGGCGGAGATCCGGGGACGACTCGATGAGGATGTGCTTCCCATCCGTCTCGATGAGGAGGGACGTCCGGAGTCTCGACCGCCCCGCCGCGACCATCGCCCGGCAGTTCTCGCAGTCGCACCCCACCTTCGGCGTCCCGATGGCGTCCCCGGTCCCGAGCAGCGTGATCTGCATCTCAGCGCCCGGTCCGGATGACGTTCCTCTCCTCCGCCCGAAGGAGCCCCTGCTCGATGTCCACCGGGTCGACCCGGTGCCGGTCTTCCATCAGCGCCGACATCACCGCCTCTTTCATCATCATCCGCAGATCGGAGCCCGAAAACCCCTCCGTCCGGGCGGCAAGGTCCGCGAAGTCGCAGTCGCACTCGATCGTGGCGGCGACCTTCTCGAGGATCGCCTGCCGCATCGCCTGGTCGGGGAGCGGGAACTCCACCACCTCATCGAACCGCCGCCAGGCCGCCTCGTCGAGGATACGGGGGTGGTTCGTCGCCCCGATGAGGAGGACGCCGTTCTTGACGAAACTGATCTGGTCGATGTTCTTGAGGAGCATGTTCACCGCGCGCTTCATCGCGCCGTGATCGTCGCTGACCCGGGTCTTCGCGACGAAGTCGAACTCGTCGATGAAGAGGATGCAGGGGGTGAGTTTCTTCGCGAGGTCGAAGATCCGGTCGATGTTCTTCGAGGTCTCGCCGAGATACTGGGAGGTGACCATCGCGAGACGGACCTCGAGAACCGGCATGTGGAGTTCCCGCGACATCGCGAGCGCAAGCGAGGTCTTCCCGGTTCCGGGCGGGCCGACGAAGAGGAGCCGGCCGAACTCGTAGATGCCGTGCCGCTTTAAGAAGTCGCGGTGCTCCAGGGCGACGGCGATCTTTTTGATCGTCTCCTCCTGGCGCGGGGTGCAGACCAGTTTTGCAAGCGAGAACTCGACCTCGTCCGGCGCGCTGATGATGATGAGGTCGCGGGCCTCCCGCATCTCCTCGCTCTCTCCGATGATCCGGGAGACTCTCGCCTCCACGTACTCCTTCGTATCCTCGAACCGGCGGTTCTTCACCCGGACATCGCGATACCGGACTTCGATGCCGTCTTTCCCGTCGAAGAAGTACGCGAGAACGGGGTTCTCTCCGACCCTCTCCTTCCCGCCCTTCTTGAGGAACCATCCCGCCGCAGTATCAAGCGAAGGGAGGTTCAGCCGCTGGCCGAACTCATCGTAGCCGACGAACGGGTTTGCGCGAACGGCCTGGCAGGCGGCGTCCGGGGTGCCGAACACCTTCCTGATCGCTCCCTCGCTCACGATCAAGGGCCGCTTCACCTCGGGGTTTCCGCCGCTCCCGGCACCGAAGAAACCCCGGCAGCGCGGGCTAAGGTCGTTGATATCGAGTTCCTCGTTCCGGTTGAATATCTCCGCGGTGAGCAGGAGTTCCATGACGGCGAGGACGTCACGTGTACCAGTGTCGCCGGTCATATCTATGAGCAGACATATTTGCGCGCGGCATCAATAAGCGTAACTCACCGGGTGGTGACCTCGCACCCCTCTTCGGTGACGATCATGGTGTGCTCCGCCTGCGAGACGAACGAGCCCGGGACGTCGTGCAGCATCGGGAAGGGATGAAGAATCCCGTTCCGCACAAGGGTGGAGAGCCCGATCTCGATCTTGTCTCCCGGAACCCAGCGGCGGGAGAAGGGTAACCCCCTGCGCGGCCGGGCGGTCTCAAGGATCCGTTTTGCCGACGGGAGGCGTGCGGGCCGGGCTGCGATCTGCTTGTAGATCTCCACCCTCGACGCCTCGGTGACCTTTCCCGACCCCGTTGTCGCGAAGGGCTCGATTGCAAAGACCATCCCCTCTTCGATGACGGTGCCGCCGTTCATCGCGACGTTCGGGATCATGGGCTTCCCGTGGAGGTCGTAGCGGTCGAGGCCGTGTCCGGTGAGGTTTCCTATCGGTTTGTAGCCGTGCTCCTCGATCGCCGCCTGGATGATCGCCCCGAGTTCCCCGGTGACGACACCCGGCCGGACGGCCCCGATCGCCGCCTCGAGGGCCGCACGGGACGCCTCGACGAGCGGGCCGTGGTCGCCGAGGTCGACGGTCATGGCGGTGTCGGCGATGTAGCCGTCGACATGGATCCCGAGATCGACCTTGACGAGGTCGCCCCGGGAAAATATCCGCTCGTCGCCGGGCATGGCGGTGTCATGCGCCGCGGCCTCGTTGAAGGAGACGTTCAGGGGAAAAGCAAGCAGCGCTCCCTGCTCGGCTACCATATTCTCCGTCTCTTCGACCATATCGAGGAGGGCCGCCCCCTCTTTCACGAGCCCCGCACCCCGGCGGAGCACCTTCCGTGCCAGCGCCCCTGCTTCCCGGTAGGCGTCGTAAACTTCGTCATCCATGATCATAGCGTGAGCTCCTCTCTGTATTGGGTGAACCGGTCAAACCCGGTCTCTGTCACCGCGCCCATATCCTCCAACCGGACGCCGCCGGTTCCGGGGTAGTAGAGCCCCGGCTCGATCGTGACGACGTTTCCGGGGACGAGTTCCCCGCCCTGCGGCCCGAGCGACGGCTCTTCGTGCACCTCGAGCCCGACGCCGTGGCCGAGGCTGTGGGTGAACCCCTGCGTGTTGCTCTCGTAGCCGCGGTCGCGGAAGAACTCGACCGTCGCGCGGTAGAGATCGGCGCCGACGGCACCGGCACGGAGCATCGATACCGCGTGGGATTTTGCGTCCCTGACGGCTTCGTACATCTCCCGGATCGCGGGAGAGGGCTCGCCTTTTACGACCGTCCGGGTCATATCGGCGTGGTATCCGGTCAGTTCGTCCTGCGGGTAGATGTCGATGACGATCGGTTCGTTCTCCCGGAGCGGTCCCACGCCGGGGCTGTGCGGAAGGGCGGTGTCGGGACCGCAGGAGACGATGGTGTCGACCCCGCGGTAGCCGTGGGCGAGGAGGTAGGCGTGCATCTCGGCGCGGACGGTTTCGGAGGTGAGGGGCGCGCCGTCCCGGTAAAGGACGCCCCCTTTCGGGACGGATGACCGGATGAGCGCGATCCCGCGCTCTATCGCGCCCTCGGTGGCCCGCTGGACCGAGCGTATCCGCTCGATCTCCTCCGGCGTCTTGACCGCCCGCATCGCCTCGACCGCCCCCCGCTCATCGAGGACGACCGGCTGGAACGATTCGAGTTCCCGTGCGAGGGCGAGCGGGAAGTTCGCGGGGACGAGGACGGGGCCGCCGGCGAGGTCGGCGAGCATGTGGGCGGTCGCACGCCAGCGCGGCTCTCCGGCCTTGATGTAATCGAGGTAGCCTGCGTGAGCGCGGGTGACGACCGCCGCCGTCGATTCGCGGACGGCACGTTCATGCTCCATCTGCGGAACGACGATCATCCCGCGCTCGCCCGGCTTCTGGACGTAGACCACGGGGTCGGTGGTGCGGAACCGGGTCAGGTAGCGCACGTTGGCATCTATGGACGAGCCGTAGGCCGCGTATGCCGCTGCACCTCTCTCCCGGATAGCCGAATCCAGTCCGTTCATTCTATCAACTCTTCCGCTGAAACCACAAGTACTTTTACCCCAGCGTTCAAGTATGAATAATGGATGAGGCAACCAAACAGGTCTTCAAGGCAAAGTTCGTCATGCTGACGGTCATGCTCAACGTCATCGTCCTCTGCTTCGCCATAGGTGTCTTCGTCCTCTTCCGGTTCGCGCCCGAGGGGACCACCGGCCTTGCGATCGGTCTTCTCCTCCTCGCGGTAGGGGCAATCTTCTCCCTATCGTTCCGGAAGCAGTATGCCCGGACGAAGGTCTGGCTGCACGAACAACCATAATAATAGTGCGCGCGGCACTCGCGCAGGCAAACCCATGCTGACAAAGATCAAATCCGAGATTGAACTCGTCTCAAGGCACCTGGAGGTGATCCGGGCGGTCGTGGAGTACCAGCCCATCGGCATCATGAAACTCGCCGACATCCTGGATCTCCCCTACCACCGGGTCCGCTACTCGCTGCGGATCCTGGAGCAGGAGGGCTACATCCGCGCCTCGCCGGCAGGCGCGGTGGCGACGCCGCTCGCGGACGACCTTCTTTCCACTCTGGACGCCGAAGTCGACGAATTGATCGGTCTTCTTCTGGTTATCCGGAAAGAGAATTCCCGTAACGTTTAATACGATTCAGTCAAGACATTATAGAGCACTTGTTTCAGTGCCGCCATAACTCAGTTGGTAGAGTGGCTGGCTGTTAACCAGCATGTCACAGGTTCGAGTCCTGTTGGCGGCGTACCAACTTTTGCCCTTGTTCTTTCTCAATTCCTCGTTACTCCCCGCAATGGCAGTAAGGGTTATCGACCGAATCGGGATATGCCGCGGCGGGCACGACCCGGGATTGCATGCTGCAACGTCGGCCCCGCACCAGAGCCGTCACTCTTCGACGGTGAATGCCGTTTTGCACCGTTACACATAATCCCGTGCGAGGCGGATCCTGTCCGGCAGGGTCACCTGCTCCAGGGGGATCGGCCCGAGACCAGGACTCTCTCCGGCCGGCGCCCATCTTTCCCGATCTCCTGCTTCGCCGCCGCTTCCAGGCATTCAACGCTGCAATATGGCACGCTTCCGCTTGCGGTTTGCTCCTTCAGCAAGAACTCCCGCCCGCAGTATCCGCAATACGCTGATTTTGGCATCCGAACTCACCTGAAGAGAGAGGAGGCATGTCAGAGGATAAACCTTTCCTCATACTCCGGAAGACCGGCATCTGCCGATCCGACGTGGTTCATTCGAATGCCGACCGATATCATGCTCAGCCGGATAGGCGGCTCTTCGTTCAGGGCCGTCAGCTACTGCGAGGAGCGGGCCTCTCCCTCGCTTGCGCCGGACCGGGGGGCGACACCACGGGCGATGAAACCGGGAAGAGCGACCCCGAAAGGAAACGTTCGTAACCCCCAAAGTCGAGCTCCATGCATCGATGGAGCGATCGAGATGCCGAGGCTGGTACTGATCGATACGGCGACGGGGGCGCGGGTCCGCCACCGTATCAGGAGCTGGAAACAGGCTTTGAAACAGCAGGAATGGTACGAGACGAAACTCGGGCGGCGCGTGCGGATCGAGAAGGTCTTCGAACGGTAGCGCCGCTCCGGGCGCCGGGAAAGAATGATAGCCCCGCCGGGCGTACCTGACAATCATGCACAGCGATGCGGCGGAACCGGTCTCGCTCAGGGACGCTATGGCGGCGGCAGAGGTCTCCCGCCGGGAGAAGAAGAAAAACCCGGCGTTTGCGGCAGGGCTTTCGCTCCTCTTCAACGGCCTCGGGCAGGCCTACAACGGACAGTTCATGAGAGGCGTTCTGGTGCTGCTCGGGAGCCTCTTCGGTCTCTTCATCCTGATCGTTCCGGGCGTGGCGATCTGGGCCTGGGGCGTCTACGATGCCTATCGGACGGCGAAAGGGATGAACGAGGGGCTCGTCCCCTACCGGGAGACGAGTCCGCTCGCGGTCGTCGGGTTCGTGGTCGTCTGGGCGGTGACGATCTTTCTGCTCTCGGCGGCGTCGGCGATGCTGCTCGTCGCGATGGGGTTGCAGGGGATGCTGTAATGAGGCCCTGCATGCAACATTCTCAGCAATGAGACGAAAGGATGAGGAGATCGCCAACCCTGCCCTGCTCGCCGCGGATCTTCGCGAAGCGTCCGTCTGCAGGCTCGGCCTCGCCGACGGAGACCAGCGTGGAACTCGTGCGCTCGGAGAGAGCATGTGATTTCGGGGTCCGGTACATCTCCGTCATCGGCACCGGCACCGCGTCGATTGTAGTGAATCCTGCCGAGAAGAGCCGGATCTGTGGCCTCTTCATGGAGAAGTACGCCGGAGGCGGAGGGTGGTCAACCCCGAGGCGGCGCTCCGTGCGGCGACCGTGATCCGCGTCGACGTGGAGACGCTGACCGGAAAAGTGTCCGGCTATATCGAAGAGGAGGTGAGCCGCCTTCTTGCCGGTGAATCGACGGGTTTGTAAACAGAGAGGAGGCGAACGACCTGTTATTTCCGGAGGAGAGCGATGCCTGCTCAAACGCGCCGGGTTACAGGCACTAGGTTGTCGGCGTTGCGGTTACGTAACGTTTATATCCTCTTCTGCATTGTATGTATATAGTGAGTAAGTCCTTCCCGAAACGGATGAGGCTACCTTGAGGTAGGTGGGACAAAGTAGGGAAGGGTTCACCATTCTACTTCTGGCGACCCTTAAAAAAATCGAGCGCAATTGTCATTTTAGGTTCGATGATAGTATAGTAGATTTCATTGTTTTCCCGATACCGCTGGTGGACTGCACCCGCCGCAAAGTCTGCGGCCTGTATGCAGGGTTCTGTTCGATAATCAACGTGTTCGATGACGAGCTGGTCAAGTGGTGTCGCACAGGGAACGCCATTATCGAACATACGGTACGCGAGATAATCGTCAAAATGGTCACGTTGAAGGCTGTACATCGATTTGTCCATGCAGACGTAAATACATCCTTCGATCGCGTACTGGTTGGCAATCCTGGATATGAGGGACCCGGTGAGATAATTATAGACGATCTGCTGTTTATCCCTCAGCCTGCTGTACACCTGATCCTTCCGGAGCACCGCGTAGGCGATGTCGAGATCACAATCGGCTATGCACTGTAAAATACGATTCTTGATCAGCCCTTTTGTGTTGTTATACTTGAACTCAGGGAGATCCCTGAATGATTTCTTGAGTTTTCTCTGGCGGATCCTTTTAAAACAGCGCCGAATCGTCTGCTCATCCCGGACTATAAGGGCCGCAAGGACAAAATAACGAGACGCCCTTGGTCCAAATCCGAGATCTCCAGATTCATCGACGTATATTTTCACGCAATAAATAATAGAACGTACTCGTCATAAAGACTGCGAGGATTCCGGCATCCTCCCGCCTCGCACCGGTGTGTCCTGCGGTGCGTCTCTCCACCCGGGCCGTCATCCCGATATACTTCTGAAGACCCGATCTTCAGACTTGTTAGCACAATAAGAAACATTCATATTACCTGATCGACAAACGAGAACCCATGATAGGTCTCCCGGCAAACCGTCTTTGCTGCCTCCTTCTTCTGTTTCTCTTCGTCCCGGCCGTGGTCTGCGGCGCACCGGTCACCCGGACGCTCTCGACCGTGGAGCCCGGGGCGGGGGAGGTCTTCACCGTCTCGCTCTCGCTCGACGGCATCGACCTCGGCGGGGTGGTCGAGACGCTACCGGCAGGCTACGCCTTCGCGGGAACCGATCACCCGGATGACCGGGTCGTCGTCCGGGGGCAGAAGATCGGGTTTGCCGTGATGAACGAGACCCGCATAACCTACTCCGTCACCGCCCCCGCCTCCGGGAGCGGGGATATCACCGGGACGTGGGAGGACTTCCTCGGTGAGTCGGACGGGGAGATAGCCGCCTCACACGTCGCGGTGGACGGCATCGAGACGGAGCCGGAGAGCGGCGTGGAGAAACCTGCCGCACAGGAGGCCGCATCGCCGTTCGCGGTTCTTGCAGCGGTTGCCGCCCTCCTCATCGCCGGACGGGGTGGTCGGCGGTGAAGCGGCGGCTCCTCCCCGTCCTCGCGCTCCTCCTGCTCCTCGCCGTCCCGGCATCGGCGGCAGAGGGGATCCCCGGGGACGCCGACGGCGACGGGGTGCTTGCCTCCGGTGAATACGCCTCGGCGGCCCTTGCCTACCTCGATACCGCCTATATGGGCGGTACGGGAGACCTCGACCGGGACGACATCCGCGACGCCGCCTGGGTCTACGCCCGCTGGGACGGAAAGCCCCGCGAGGTCGTCGATTCGTCGGGGCAGACCGTGACGTTCTATCGTCCCCTGCGCCGGGTCGTGACCTTCAGCGGCGAGTCCCTGGAGACCCTCCGCTCGCTCGGGTTCGATATGGACAGGGTCGTCGCCGTCGATAAGTACAGCCACGAGAAGAGCACCTTCTTCCCCGAGTGCCAAAACAAGGCGAACGTCGGGTCGATCTGGTCACCCGACATGGAGAAGGTCATCTCCGTGCAGCCGGACACGGTCTTCCTCTACGCGACGATCAGCACCGCGGCCTGCGACGACATCCAGAAGAGGCTCGAGGCGAGCAGCCCCGGTATCCGGGTGCTGCGGTTCGACTGCTTCAAGCCCGCCACCTACGCGACCGAGATCCGCACCATCGCCTCGATCGTCGACGAGACCGAACGGGGAGAGGAGTTCGCTTCCTTCTACAGCACGACGATGGACCAGATCCGGGACGGCACGGCGGGGATCCCGGACGACGAGAAGGCCCGGGTCTACTTCGAGTACTGGTTCGACTACACGACCGTTGCCGCCAGCGCGGGCTACAACGAAAAGACCGAACTCGCCGGCGGGAAGAACCCCTTCGCCGTCGGGACCGCGGAGTACCCCGTCGTCGACCCCGAGGCGATCATCGTCGCGGACCCCGAGGTCGTCGTCAAACTGGCCGGACAGGGCCTGGCCGTCGGCGGATACGCGGGCCACGCCCCCGAAGCGCTCGATGCGATCCGGTCGGCGCTCGTTGAGCGGCCCGGGTGGTCGAAGATCTCCGCGGTGAAAGACGGCCGCGTCCACGTCATCCACTCCGACATCCTCGGCGGCGCCCAGCACTTCATCGGGACGGCCTACCTCGCGAAGTGGTTCTACCCCGACCGGTTCGCCGACCTCGACCCGCACGCCGTCCACCAGCGTTACCTCACCGGGTTCCAGGGCATCGACTTCGACCTCGCGTCCGAGGGGACGTTCGTCTATCCGTGACCGGTGCAGAGATGGAGCAGAGCATCACCATCCAGACAGGGTATGCCCGGCTGAAGAAAAACCGGGCGCTCTTCATCGGCGGACTCCTCGCCGCCCTCGTCATCCTCATCGGCGTCGCGGTCACGCTCGGGTCGGCCGACTTCACCGTGGCCGAGTCCTACCTCGCGATCCTTGCCGGGCTCTTCCCCGGCACATTCACCGCCCCGGATATGGCCGGGATCATCATCTGGGACTACCGGCTCCACCGGGTGCTCTTCGCGGTCTGTGCCGGGTTCGGGCTCGCGGTGGCGGGGTCGGTCATGCAGGGGATCCTCCGAAACCCGCTCGCGAGCCCCTTCACCCTCGGGATCGCCTCGGCGGCCACCACCGGCGCCTCGATCGCGATCGTCCTCGGCGCCGGGGTCGTCGGAGGGGATTACCTCGTCATCGGCAACGCCTTTCTCTTCGCCCTGCTTGCGGCGCTCGCCATCTACGGGATGGCCCGTTACCGGGGGATCGGTTCCGAGACGATGGTCCTTGCCGGTATCGCCATCATGTACCTCTTCTCCGCGGTGACGTCGCTGCTGCAGTACGTCGGCAGCGCCGAACAGCTCCGTGCGGTGGTCTTCTGGACGTTCGGTTCGGTCGACAAGTCCACCTGGCCCAAACTCGCTATCGTCAGCCTCGTCCTCGCCTGCACCATACCCTACCTCCTCTACCGCTCCTGGGACCTCAACGCCCTCGCGGAAGGAGACGAGGTGGCGGCCGGTCTCGGGGTGCCCGTGGAGCGCTCGATGATCGTCTTCATGATGATCGCCTCCCTGATCACCGCAGTGATCATCTGCTTCACCGGAACGATCGGGTTTATCGGACTCGTCGCCCCGCACATCACCCGGATGGCGATAGGAGGTGACTTCCGCACGCTCCTCCCCGCCTCCGGCCTGGTGGGGGCTCTCCTCCTCCTCGGTGCGGACAGCATCGCGCGGAGCGTCCTTGCGCCGCAGGTCCTCCCCGTCGGTATCGTGACCGCGTTCCTCGGGGTGCCGTTCTTCATCTACCTCTTCATGCACCGGAGGAATGCCTGATGCCCCGGCTCTCGGTCGAAGACCTCTCGTTCTCCTACCGTGACCGCCGGGTGCTCCACGGGATCACCTTCTCGGTCGACGCGGGCGAGGTTCTCGGGCTCGTGGGGCCGAACGGGTGCGGAAAGACGACGCTTATCAGGTGCGTCGACGGGATGCTCACCCCCGGCGGGGGAACAGTGATGCTCGACGGGCGGGAGGTCCGCACGATGCACCGGCGGGAGGTCGCGCAGGCGATGGCCTACGTGCCGCAGTCGGCCGGGAACCGGACCGCGGCGACGGTCTTTGAGACCGTCCTGATGGGAAGGCGGCCCTACCTGAACTGGACGGTGAACAGGGCCGACGAGGAGAAGGTGGTTGCCGCGCTCGATGCCCTCGACCTCGGGGATCTCGCGCTCCGCAAGGTCGGCGAACTCTCCGGCGGGGAACGCCAGCGGGTGATGATCGCCCGGGCGCTCGTGCAGGAGACCGGCGCGATCCTCCTCGACGAACCGACGAGCAACCTGGACGTCTGCCACCAGATGGGGGTCATGGAGGTCCTCCGCGGGCTTGCCGAGGAGAAGGGCCTTTCGATCGTCATCGCGCTCCACGACCTGAACCTCGCCGCCACCTACTGCCACCGCCTCATGGTGATGAAGGCCGGGGGGGTCTACGGCTACGGGGCTCCGGACGAGGTGCTCACCGAGGAGATGCTCAGGGCGGTCTACGGCATCGAAGCGGTGGTGAAACGGGATCTTGCAGCGCCCTACATGGTTCCGGTCAGGTCGGGCAGCCTCCGGGGAGGGGCGTGAGGGCCCCTACCTCCCCAGGTGCTTCAGCGCCTCCTTCGCCTCCATGACCGGGTGCATCTCGGTGTAGCCGAGATCGCCCCAGGGATAACCGGCTTTCAGGAGTGCTACGGAATCCTCCACCTCGACCAGCCGGAAGACCGTGTTGCTGCCGAGATCGAGCCACTCGTTGATGACGATCATCCCGTCAGGGGTCTTCTCCACGGCCCGCATCTCCATGACCTCGCCGGTTCTCCCGGGCTCCCAGGTGAAGATACTCATGAACTGCATGGCAAACCACCCACTCCGTCTCCCGCCCGGCACGCCGGAACGGGCAGGTGACGTCAACGGGCCGCGGGTATAAATACCTGGTGCAGGGCGGGTCGCCCGTTACGCCGGCCGCTCCTTAACGGCGGCAGCGATGACCATGGCGGTGACGGCGGAGATCACGAGGAGGACGACCGTGTACTGGTCGGCCGTCCCTACGACCGCGACCAGGAGGATGGAGGTCAGGGGCGCCCCGAGGGCGAGGGTGAGGGCCGCGGCCTCGATGCAGAGGACGAAGATGCCGACCGGGATGCCGGGGAATACGAGGTGCAGGGCAAGCCCGATCAGCGTCGACGAGAAGATGATGGGAAAGAGGGGGCCGCCGATGTACCCGCTCTTGAACGAGAGCGCGAGCAGGATGATTTTCAGGATCGCTACGCCGAGCAGCATCCCGACCCCGAGCCGGGCCGGGTCGGCGATGATCCCGTGCAACTGGCCCTCCCCGGAGAAGAGCACCTCCGGGACGAAGTAGCCGGCGCACGCGATGACCGCCCCGGCGGCGAGGACGCGGGCGACGACTGCATCTCCGAACACCCTGTCCATGATCGTCTCGACGGTCTGCATGGCGACTCCCGCAAAGACCGCGAGGAGCGAGCCGAGGATGCCCAGGGTGATCGCGTAGAGGATGTAGCCGGGATACAGCCCGCCGATCGGCTCGAACGGGATGCTCCGCGCAAAGGAGGGGAGCCCCAGGAGCAGGTAGAAGAGGTAGCCGACGGTGCCGGCGAGCAGGTTCCAGGTGAGGAACCGGAAGGCGTTTTTGTTTCCGCCGACCTGGAACTCGGTGGCGAACACCCCGGTAAAGAGCACGTTGCCGACGATCCCGTTGAACGCCGATGCCAGGGCGGCGACGTCGAGCCCGAGCGCGGCCCCGGGCGACTCGATCCTGAGCCGGTCGCGGACGTAGGAGGAGACGTAGCCGATGAGAACGGTGATGGTTCCTTCCGGCCCGACACTTGCCCCGGAGAGGAGCGAGAAGAGCGACGAGAGGAGGGCGCCGGGAAACGTCCGGTAATCGGGTTTCTCGCCTCCGCCTTTGAGCGAGTCGGTGAACCCGCCGTGGATGACGGTCGGTGCGTTCAGATACCTGCGGCAGAGGCCGACGAGCAGCGAAAAGAGCAGCACCCCGGCCGGAACCGCCCAGGGGGCGCCGTGCATGAAGCCGCTCTCGGACCAGACGGCGTTGTCGAGCAACCCGTAGAGACCCAGGTAGGCGACCGTGAACGCGATCGCGATCACGGCGATGAGGACAACCTGCCGGAGGGGCGCTGTTCGTTCCCGGCCGCCGGCTCGCGTTCCCGAACTGTCTACAGAGACAGGCATCGCAGGCACGGCATCACCGTTCCGGGCAATCGTGCGGCCGGTTCCAACCGTCCGCCGAAAAAAACAGCCGTTCCCCGGACCTGCTGTCCGGGGTTACCTCCGCCGGGGCCGCGTCTCGACCCGCTCGGTCGTCACGACATCGGGCGGCGGAGTCTCCTCACGCCGCATGGCTTCCGCCTCCTCGCGGGTCGGCGGGGTCATGGTCCCGGCCGACTGGATGAGGCTGTAGTCCGCTTCCCGGGGCCAGTGGTCCTCGTCGAAGCCCGGCAGGTCGTCCAGCCGCTGCTTGTCGATGTTCACGACAAAGTTGTCGTCGCCGGGGCGGTAGATCACGGCTTCCGGCGGGATGGCGAACCTCTTTGCCGCCATGCCGAGCACGCCGCCGTACCTGAGCACCAGGTACTGCACCTTGCCCTCGGGGAACCCGATCCGCATATCCGAGATCTCCCCGAGGTCGTCTCCCTGCGGGTTGATCACGTTTTTGTCCAGGATGTCGTCGGCCGACATGAACCACTCCTCGCCGGCCGTCCGCGTCCTGCGTTCGAGAATTACCTCCGATCTCTCCTGCATCTCCTTCATCTCCATCGCCCCCGTATCCAGGGGGACACGCCCCACACCGGGGGCGTGCACTGAGTGCCGGGAGTCCTTAAAATGATTTGCACACCGCGACCGGGAGGCAGCCCGACCTCCGGGGAGGG
Organism: Methanoculleus chikugoensis; assembly: GCF_019669965.1. Lineage (NCBI taxonomy): Archaea > Methanobacteriati > Methanobacteriota > Methanomicrobia > Methanomicrobiales > Methanomicrobiaceae > Methanoculleus > Methanoculleus chikugoensis. Next base: position 2,446,306 of record NZ_AP019781.1, read on the forward strand.
GTGCCCCCTGCCGGAATAGGCGCCGGATTGCCGCCTTTACTCCGGAATAAGCCTCATCCTGGGCCTGAGTGAAATGGATGAAGTTATTACGGGGTGCGACAATCCCCTCTTCATGGGGCCTACTGTCAAACTGGATCTCACCACGATCCTCCAGGCAACAGGCGAGTTGCAGCACTTTCTGGACCTGGGCGCTGCCCGCCTGCGAGCGGAAGGGACGTTGCCGGAAGAGGCATCCGAGGAGTTGATATTTTCCATGGCCGACGAACTCGAGGAACACCTGCAGACGATGCGCGACCGGCAGGGGTCCGCGAGCATCGGCGATCTCCGGGTCTGGACCCGGGCCTGGATCGACGATCGGCAGGAGAGTCTCGCCCGGAATCCGTCGCGGGGCGGAGATCGGGGATGACCGGCCGGCGAGTATCCCCGGAAGGCGGGCGGTGCCCGGCGGCTTCGCCGGGGCTGCTCCCGGAGAGACCCCACGATTTATCAGCACGCGCACCCATGCGCACCCGATGCCTCACTTCGACCTCTTCTTCAAGACCGAAGATCTGCGGCGGAGGCTTGAGCCGCACCTGAACCTCATCCTGCCATTCTTCGAGTTCACCGTCCGGACGGGCACCCCGGAGGTCCGCTACTTCGACCAGAAGGACCCAATGTGGAAGGAGTTCCCGTTCCCGGTCCCTGACGGAACCGTCTACGTCTTCGACGACGAGATCCCCGCCCGGGCGCTCGGGGGTGGGATGCAGAACCGGGCGAGCATCCGGGTCACACGCGAAGACACGGACGACGAAGCGCTCGTCCTCCGCATCTGGCACGAGATCCTGCACGCGATCGGGCAGCCGGCGGACGATATGGCCAGGCGGACCGGTGAATGGCAGAGTGTCTCCGAACGGCTCGTGTGGGCGGCATGGCAGTCGCTCTCCCGACCGCTCGACGTGCCGTTCTGGCACCGGAAGTTTTATGCCTGGCTGACGGAGCGGGCGGCGAGCGGGGTGGGGGGAAGGTAGAATTGCGGGCAGGAACGGAGCCCCTGCGGCCATCGGGGACTACACCTGCCGCAAATAATATCAGCAGGCGAAACTGATCTGAGAGAATGAGATCTCTCGCGATTTCATTCACTGTCCTGCTTGCTCTCGGCCTGTCTCTGATCTCAGCCGGTTGCATGCAGAGCGATTCCAGTACCGCTGTCCCGACACCGGAGAGCACTACCGTACCGCAGGCACAGTATACCTCGAATGAGACGCTCGTCGCCTTCGTCGAGAGTGCGGTTGCCTATGTGCAAGAAAACGGCAAGAAGACCGCCCTTGCCGAGTTTAACGACCCGAACGGAGCGTTTGTCCGGGGTGAACTCTATATCTACGCGTATGACTTCAACGGCACCACCCTCGCCCACCCGGTCAACCCGGAAAAGGTCGGTGTCAACCGCCTGAATGAGACCGAGGGGGGTGTTGGGACGTTCCTCCGGGAGATGAACGATGCTGTCAGGAACGGGGACGGTTTCGGTCGGATTGCCTACATCAACCCCACGCGTGGCCGGACGCTTGAGTCGAAACTGGCGTACGGGGTGCAGGTGGACGAGGACTGGTGGCTTGGCTCCGGGATCTACACGGGGTCCGCCGATCTGCCCGCGGCAGCAAACCCGACGATCCGGGCCGATTACCCTGCGATGGTCGGCGTCTGGAGAGCGGACGACGGCACCGTGTACTTCCTGAACGACACGATCGACAAGATGCCCGCCGGAGAGAACAGATGGGTGGTCACCGCGCAGGACGACCGGGTCATCAGCGGGTTCAAGATATTCTCCCTGCCGGACGGAACGGTGGAGAACCAGACGTTTGTAGGCATATTTAACCCGGACGGAGAGACCATCTCGTTCATCGACCGGCCGGGAGAATGGGCGACGGGATCCCTGGCCGATCAGAACACCCTCTTCATCGCCTGGACGAACCCGGGCGATGATACGGCAACGATGGCGGGCTCCCTGATCCTGCATCGGGATATCACAGCGTGAACGACCCCTCCGCTTGCGCAGAGGGTCTTCCCGCGCGTGCCGCCGCCGGGCCATGCGCGGACACATTTCTCCCCTTTTTGATGCGGGCCGGATGATCGGGGACATCCTCGCCTTCGATCCGGAATCTCCCCGTCACACCCGCATTTTTATGAATAACCCCGGAGAAATTATGATCGATGAAACTGCCGTACGGGAGCCGGTCCGGGAAGGGTAGCGGGGCAGGAGTCCCGGCGATCTCACCGGGCGAGTTCTCGCAGAGACTTGCGTCCACCCGGATCGAGGCGGAGAAGATCCTCAATGCGGCAGAGAACGACCTCGCAACCCTCACCGGGATGAAGTGGAGTCTTGAGTACACGTCGCCCATCCTCGGAGCGGCGATCCTGATCAACCTGGGGCTCCTGTTCACATACACCGGGGAGTATTACCTCTACTGGATCATGGCGTCCTTCATATTCCTGATGATAAACCCCTTCCTCCTTCTCCTCCCGACCGATACGGGGGATCTGAAGTCCTACGTCCGGTATTTCAACGATCTCAGGAATCGTGAGAGAACGGGCTTCGAGGAGATCATCTCGTGGGAGAGTCTCGAAAAGGGCGCCGCCGTTCCTGCCGAGGCGATAGAGGCAGTCAAACGGCTCACGCAGCAGAGGAGATCCCTCTATGAACTCGGGTGGAACCTCTTCTTCATCAACTGCCAGCCGCTCGCCCCGGGCTTTCTCGTGCTCTTCGCCCTCTCCTCGGTGTTCGCACTTGCAGGCTGGCTCGTGAACGGCGAGTTCGAGACGTACTCCGCCGTGATCGTCGTCATCCAGTCCGCCGCAATCATCGTCTTCTACGTCGCGATCGTGTATGTGCAGCCGTACTCGCGGGGCTTTTTTGCAGGGATACTCGGTATGCAGTCCCGCATCAAAGCACGGTATAACGAGGCCTGGACCCAGGGGTTGAAGTATGCGCTCACCGCCGCCGTCGTGACGACCGTTGCCGGCCTCATCTCCATCGCGGCGATCGTCCTCCCCGGGGTGACCTACAACAGTTTCATCTCGGCCGAGGCCGATATCGAGCTCGGGGCCGGCATGTTCGCCCTCATCTTTCTGACGCAGATGATCGTCGTGCGGCACCTGCAGGGTGGTTACAGCCGCACACTCGTCGAATCCCTCCTGTCATCCAGGATCGAGACGATCCGCGAGGAGGTGCTTCCGGCCGTCGAAGACCTCGTCCCGGCGTCGCTCGGCGATGGGGTGACTCCCCGGATGGCGGAAGACCTCGAGAGGATAACCCTCGATCTCGCCCGGTACCGGGCGCTCAAGATCGACTACGCGTCGCTCTTCGACTATTTCCCCGTCTGTATGGTGACGCCTGACGTCGGTGCCATCATGCATTTCGCCGGGACGGTGGATGGCGGCCGCGGAAGAACCCCGACCGACAGGGCGACAGCGTAGTCGGGTTGTCCGGGCACGAAGTCCGTGGGTGCCTACGGGGTTCCCGGCAGTTCTCCGTCCGGTAATTCGGGAGCCGACCGGTCCTCATCAGCGTCCGCGATGCCGTCCCGCCATAACCGGCTCCGCTGTTTGAGCGAACCATATCCGCCCGTTTCTGTATTGCCTTCCGGCAGGATCCGGGAGAGAGCCCAACGTTTCGCTCGCTCGCGTGCATCCGGCCCTTATTCCTGGAACCACCGCGTGAGATGGATAGAAAGGGGAAACCTGCTCGAACGATGCGAGGATATGTATATGAAGGAAAACGATGAATAGAACCAGTCAAAGAAGAAACTGGGTACCTGTATGCCGACGAGCAAGAAACAGATGGAGAAACTGAACCGGGCAAAGAAGGCCAAGGCAGAAGAACTCGCGCAGCAGGCGGCCGGGGGCAGCGAAGCCGCCAAGAAGAAACTCAAGAAACTCCAGAAGAAGATCAAGTGATCTTCACGGGATAGCCACTTTTTTATCGCTTTATATGGGTTAATTGAGAGAATAGATCCCTCTCAGCCGCAGAATGCCCGGTCGAGACCGCCATCGCTCTCGAAGGGGGCCGAGGGAATACTCCAGGAAACGGCCGGGAGGAAGCGCGGCGGGGCTGCGGCTTGATTGCCCCGAGTCCTGAACGACGGACGTTGCGGCGGATCACAACCCTTATTCCCGCAAAAAGAACACCCTCCATGTGAAACACGTCCTTCTGACCGTTCTCCTTATCGCCGTTCTCGCCTGCGCGGGGTGCTCCGCCCCGGCCGGGACGGCGACCCCCGATCCCGTATCGCAGTCACCCGAGAGTGAGTTCGCCCTCAATGAATCCGTCCATCCGGGCGACGACTTCTATGCATACGTGAACGATGCATGGATGGCGGGGCACCCTATCCCGGCCGATAAGCAGTATTACGCGACGTTCACCGAGATGCGGGACCGGGTGGATAATGACCTCCATGCCCTCTTCCTGAACGCTTCGGCCGTCCCGGCCGGGGATGCGGACCGGAACATCACCCTCATCGGTCGGTTCTACCTGTCGGGGGTGGATAACGGGACGATCGATCGGGAAGGGCTCTCCGGGATCTCCGATCTCCTTCTAGCGATCGATGGGATCGATTCCCGTGCCGATCTGACCGCGACCACGATCGTTCTTCTGGAGCAGGGCTTTTCCCCGGCGTACTACTACTGGGCCGGGGTTAACCCCGAGGACAGCACCGAGGTTGTCCCGGCCCTTTACCAGGGCGGGCTCGGGCTGCCGGACCGGGACTACTACCTCCGAAACGACATCGGGAGCGTGGAACTCCAGGATGCCTACCGGGAGCACATAGCCCGGGTGCTGATGCTGGCAGGAGAGACCGCCGGGCGGGCCGCCACCGACGCAGAGACCGTCTATGCGATGGAAAAGGCCCTTGCGGCGGCCCATCTCGGTGCGGAGGAGAACCGCGACCCGCAGAAGACCACGAACATTTACACGCTTGCCGAACTGGAAGAAGAGTTCCCGGCGATCGGGTGGGGGACCCTTGCCGCCATCCCGGGCTCCGGGCCGGTCGGCGAGGTACACGTCTACCAGCCGGGCTACGTGGAGGGACTCGACTCCCTGCTCGCGACCGCTCCGCTCAAAGACTGGAAGGTCTACCTGCGCTACCGGCTGATCGACCAGGCGTCTCCCTACCTTGGGGCGTCGTTCGAGGAGGAGCACTTCGCCTTCTACAAGACGACGCTCTACGGTGTCCCGGAGATGAAGCCCCGGTGGCAGCGTGTCGTCAATACGGAGAGCGAACTCCTCGGCGACCTGGTGGGCCGGGCGTACGTCGACCGGTACGTCGACCCCCGGACCCGGGATATGGTATCGGGGATGGTCGCTGCCATCCGCGAGACCTTCGACGAACGGATAGCGGACCTCGCCTGGATGAGCGAGCCCACGAAGGCCGCGGCCCACGAGAAACTTGCTGCCATGGGGGAGAAGATCGCGTATCCCGACCAATGGACGGACTACTCCGGGCTGAACCTCTCGGACTCGTACGTGGCAAACGTCCGTGCCGCAAAGGCCCACTCCTTCATCCACGGTCCCGAAGGGCTTGAGAAGGTCGGCGGCCCGGTCGACCGGAGCATCTGGTTCGTCCCCCCGCAGACGGTGAACGCCTTCTACGACCCGACCGGAAACGAGATGGTCTTCCCCGCGGCCGTCCTCCAGCCGCCGCTATTCGACCCCGATGCGGATCCCGCCTTCAACTACGCGGCGCTCGGCTGGGTGATCGGGCACGAGATGACGCACGGCTTCGACGACCAGGGAAGGCAGTACGATAAAGACGGGAACCTGAAGGACTGGTGGACGGAGGAGGACGCCGCGAACTTCAACGACCGGACGGCCCTGCTCGTCGCCGAGTACAACGCTTTCGAGGCGCTTCCCGGCCTTTACGTCAACGGGAACCTCACCCTCGGGGAGAACATCGCCGACTTCGGCGGCCTGACCATAGCCTACCACGCCTGGAAGAAGGCGGAGAACGGGTCGGCCGATCCGGCAGCGGACCGGCGGTTCTTCCTCGCGGCCCCAATCATCTGGAGGGCGAACGACCGGGAGGATTCGCTCCGGAACCTGGTGCTGACCGACCCCCATTCCCCGGAGAAGTTCCGGGTGAACGGCGCCCTCTTCAACATCCCGGAGTTCTACGACGCTTTCCCGGAGATCCAGCCCGGCGACGTCCTCTACCGGGACGCCGAGGTGAGGCCCGTCATCTGGTGACGGGCGTTATCATACACCTTTTTTCATCTCCCGAACCGCCCGATCATGATTCAGAGGAGTCCGGGCGCTCGCCGGCGATCAATCTCCGGCAGGATGTATCCGCAGTAGACCAGGTACAGCAGGAGAACCGAGAAAAGTGCGAGCGATGTTTCCAGGAACTCCATTGCTATACCAAAGAGAAGGAACATCCCGACTGCTATCGCTATCAGCCGGGCTGCAACAGTAAGATTGTTTCCACCCTTTCCGGCCATACGGCCCCTCACAAAGAGTAAAAAAGCCCGGCGGCCGGATTAATCTTCTGAAACATATCCCGCGGCAGAACGGGGAGGCGCGCCCGGGTTCCGACCCGGGCAAGGTCTCCATCCTCGCGCCCGACCGAAACATTTAGGATATATTAAATAGGGTCACGGCGATGACATGATATTTACCTTTCAGAAATATCCCGGATTCTACCGCACCATGGAATCTGAAGGATACTAATTGGATAATCCCGGAACAGGCGAGTTTCCAGGAGTGTCGGTTAATAATGGCAGACGGCGACAAGGTGAACGATATTTTTGGCAGGGCCGGGGAGATTGCATCCGGCGCTGCTGATAAGGCAACCGTGATGATCGACTCTGCAGCGGCCAGGGTCTCAGCGGGTGTCACGGAGATGCGCGAGGAGTCCAGAGCATCTCCCCGTATAGACGACGGCAACTATGCACGGGACGGCGACGCTCACGCAGCTGCGGAGGCGGGCGAGCACGTCCTCTCCGGTGAACTCTCCGTCTCCGACACGGCAGACGATGCAGCGGCGGAGATTGCGGTCAACCATTCTGCAGGCGGGGTCGTGAAAGGATGCGTGCAGAAGAGGATCGACGGCTTCAAGAGCGGTCTAACGAATAAGAAACTCCTGATCACCGCGGGAGTCATGGCCCTGGTCTGGTTTGCCCTGACCATCCTCCCGGCCCTGGGATTCAACCCGGCGGCGGTCCAGTCCCTCTCCTTCCTGACCTTCGCGCGGGGCGGGCTCTCCGGCGGGGTGCCCGGGTTCATCGGCGGCCTCATCGGGAAGGGCCTGATCGCCTACTTCGTGACGCTACTCATCGTCGGCGGGATCTCCGGCGAGAGCATCGTCGCAAGCATCCGGTCTTTTGCCGCACAGTTCTCCGGGAAACGGTGGGATATCACATCGATCGCCCCTCTTCTCATCGGCGGCGGCGCGGCCCTCTTCGTCTACAATTTCCTTGCGGGAACATCGTCGATCATGAACTGCATGGTGGGGATCGTGGCGTTCCTCATCGCGGCCCGTGCTCTGGCGAACCGGGCGGGCTGCGTGCGGCAGGTCGTTGCCGCAGCCTTTGCAAAAGAGGGCAGGGTCGACTCCGGGCTGGTCACGAAGGTGATGATGGGGTGGGCAGGAGGGTTTGCTCTCGGGGTCGTCCTCTCCGTCTTCGGGGGGTACACCTGTTACATCGCCGGGTTCAGCCTCCTCGTGGCCGGCGTCGTCCTCATGGTCACCGTTCAGAAGCAGGCAGGGGGTGTCCCGGCATGAGGCCGATGGCGAGACTGCTGCTTGTCCTCCTTGCAGCCTCACTCCTCTCCGGAACCGCGGCTGCAAGCTACTCGCTCACCGATACCAACAGTTACGACTACAAACTGGCGAGCAAGTACATCCACAGCATGGAAGACGAGGGGTTCGTCGTCGAGATGCCGGTCGGCGTCTACAAGAAAGGGACGGACGAACTCCTTGCGACCGAGAACACGCTGCTGATCATCGGCAACCTCGGGAAGGTAGATCCCGAGGCGGAACGGCTTGTCCTGACCGAGATTCCGACAGATGTCTACAGTTACACCTACCAGGGCGACGCAGGCGGCGGCGAGATCAGGCAGATTACGGGAAAAGTCACCGCCGGTCGCTACATATTCACCGAGTTCGGCCTCACCACGAAGTACAAGACGGTGGGCGAGTATGCCGGCTACTTACAGACCGTTCTCGAAGAATCGGTCAAGAGTTCCAGTGCTGAGATCGAGTACGTGGATACGACCATAAACGGACACCGCGTCGTCGGCGTGCGCGAGTTGACGGACGATCTCAACTGGGCGGCCGGCGGCAACGTCGCGGACAACCACCTGGAGAACACGTTCACCTACTACGTGATCCGTGAGGACTTCTACCCGGCGGGCTCAGGGCTTACCTACATCAGGATACGCGGTCATGTCGGTCTCGAGCATGACAATGGCAGGAGTTTGACGTATGATCCGTATCCCTCGGAGAGCCAGGTGGGTACGGCACGCTCCGAGATGAGGAAGGCGTACGAGGATGCGAACAAGGTCGTGGACTCGATTATCGCCGATGCGGCGAATGCAAAGGGAACGCTCATCGTCGGGAACTACGATGAGGTCTTCGGCGGCTACGGCGGCGGCATCTTCTCCATCGATACCCCGGGCGGGGGCGCCGGTGAGAGCGATTACGGCATACCGCTTGCGGTTATAACCGGGATCGGTGCCGCGGGAGCCGCGGTTGCGGGCGCTGCAGCGGCGGCCGGTGGCGGCAAAGGCGGCAGCGAGACGGAGCGCACCAGCACCTACCGGATGCGGATCCGCAAGGACTTTGAGGATTACATCGTCTGCGGGAAGAGTCCCGAGACTATATACGCCCAGATGATCGAGATCACCGCGGAAGGCGAGACGATTGAGCGGGACGACCTCACCGCGACGCTCTCGATAACCTCCGGCGGCGGCCTCCGGGTCGAGGATCCGACGTTCACCGGCGGCTACATGGGAGCGTTCGTATCTGCGGACGAGAACGAACTCGCGGAGGAAGGCATCGTCAGGGTGGCCTACTCTGGAAAGGGCGGGTCGTTCACGAACAACATCCACTTCCGGATCATCGGCGAGCCGAGAGTCACGTTCCCCGAGCAGGGGAAGGCCATGGACCTGCGGCTGAACGTCCTCTACGGCGACGGCAAGACCTACGACGTCGAGGTCGAACTCGTCGACTTCATCGAGCCGCCGAAGGAGGTCACGATCACCCAACTCGACGAGGCGCCGTTCACGAGCTCGTTAGAGAAGATCGACGAGACGCACTACGTCGCAAAGATCGTCAACACGAGCGCGCTCCCGGAGAAGGGAGCCCCGGTGACGAGATACGGCGCCCGGGTCATCGCCACCTGCGAGGATGACGTGGTCGTCGAGGAGGCGTTCACGGTGATCTTCTACCCCGAGGGCATCAGCGTCACCGACGTCGTCTACGACGACGAGGGGCACGCCCGGTTTGCGGCCTACGACGATCTCGACACGGAAGAGGACGATGTTGCAGCGACCGGCTTTGTCGTGAACCTCGCCGTCAGGGTGACCGAGAACGGAAAGGAAGTTGTGAAACTCCTGGACGGGACGGAGTACACGCCCGAGTTCGGCGAGCTCAAGGGAACCGACCAGAGGACGGAGGTCCTTGCCTCGAGGTTCAAGTACACCATCGAGAAGAAGCCGGACAACACCAACAAGGCCTACAAGTTCACCCCCGCCCAGCAGATCGGCGAGGACGAGCAGAACCCCTACTACCTGAAGCTCCCGATCACCTGCGAGTACGGCGACGAGACCTACGAACTCGATCTCCCCGTCCGCCTCATCGGCGACAAACTCGGGGTGCGCAAGGACCGCGAAACCGAACTCGCCCTCTTAAAGAAGAGGATCCAGAAGTTCGGCATCAACCCCGACACCGCCCGGTTCCTGCGGGAGAACGTGCAGAACTTCACTGCCGCCGAGCTCCGCCTGATGAGCAAGAAGATCGTCTACGACTCGATCGTCTACTACACCCAGGAGTCGGCGGACTTCATGGAGACCGCCGAGACCATGGACGACTGGATAACCTTCCTCTCCGTCGTGAAGTGGTTCGGCGACCAGGCGTTCTCCTACCTTATGACCATTTACACGGGGCCTGCGGGAGAGGCGATCCTCACCCCCACAAAGGAGCTTACGGTCGAACTGATCGGCGAGCTCTCGGCCGACCTCTTCATGGGCAACGGGGTGAACTGGGACGAGATCAAGGTCGGTGTGCACATCTCCGAGATGATCGAGAACTACACCAAGTCGTGCTTCGAGGATATCGGCAAAGCGAACCCGAAGAAACTCGCCCAGGTGATCGCGGGGCTCTGCGTCTTCAACCTGGTGCGCCACTACACCTTCGATCTCGACGAGAACGGGAAACGCAGCCTGTACAACGCAATCATCTCGTCGTTCTCCGACATATCTCTCGAGTTCTTCTCGAACAAGTTCGGCGATTTCCTCAAGGGCAAGGTCAACGACCCGAAATCGGGCCTCTCCAAGCTCCTGAACTCGTCGGCGGCTAAAATGCTCGAGGATATGATGCCCGAGGGCAAACTCGCGGTTCCGGGCGTGAACACCCTCACGGAAGACGTAGCGGTAGGCCCCATCCTCCAGAAGTACGTCGAGGGGCTGTTCGGCTTCGGTGCGTCCTACGTGACGGAGGAGTTTGGAAAGGCGGCCGCCGAGACCCTCTATGTGAAGGTGACGGTGGATGTCCCCGGTTCGGAGCGGGAGCTCGACTGGTATGTCGTCATAGACCCGATTAAAGCGGCCGACAAACTCCTGGATTACATCTTCACGTCGCTCTACGAGAAGTTCCCGTTCCCGACCGCGGAGCCCGGAGAAGCCTCCGAAATGCGCGACCCGCTCTACATGGATCCGAAGACCAACCAGCGGATCGGATAATCTTCTTTTTTTGAGTGGTTGCCCGGTCCCCGGCGGATCCGGCTGCGCGGCAGTATATTGGCCGGATGTTTGAGAAGATCCGGAATCTTCGATTTTGAGATGCTGGCGGCGAGTTGGTGAAAAAGATGGCATGTCGTGGAGTTGGGGCCGGTCTAATTCTTCCCCTGGTTTGCATCCTTTCCAACATTGAAATAGACGAAGATGGTGCTGATTGCGGTTATTATGTAGCCTACCAGCAAGGTGGAGATGATCGTTCCTTCCCCGAGGCCTTCCAATGTTCCGATGGAAAAATATGAGATTAGCCCCGCGGTGCAGCAGAGCGTCGTATCAAACACAATCTTTGTGGGGCCGAATCTTTTCCCGATTTTATCGGCAATCACCTTCACAACCGCATCGCCGGGGTAGACGAACGTTTTTGAGGATATCTCAAGGTATACTCCCAGGGCTAAAACGACGCAGCCGGCTAATAGCGTGACGATTCTTGCGGCATAGAAGGCGGGATCCACAAAGGAGAGCAGGTGCATCCCGAAATCGATAGAGGCGCCCAGGAGCACGCCCACGAAGATCTGCAGAACCTGTATCTTCGGAAAGTCCTTCCCCAGTATCAGAATCTCGATGAGCAGGAAGAAGACCCCCAGCAGGAATGCGAATGTTCCGAAGGAGATAGGGAATATCAGGCACAGGACGTAGGGGATGCTTGAGATCGGCGATGTCCCGAGATATGATTTCGTAATGAGGCTGATTCCAAGGCCCATGAAAAACAGCCCGGCGGTCAGGAGAGCATATTTTTTAATTAACGTCGTATCTGTCATGGTCTGAGGTACTATTAATGGGGTTTTGTCGACGATATACCCCGTAGTTATACCGGAAAAGCCGATGAGGGATGGAGTAACTCCTTTCTTCGTAGCACGGGTGCGGCCTGAACCTACCCCGGCGACTGCATCGTCCTCCCGGTGGCGAGACGGCCGGCGAAGGTATCCCCGCTCCCGGTGTGCCGGGGACGTTCCCGGCCGGGAGCGGTTCTTCAAGCCCGGAGAGGTGGTTTTCCGGGCAGGGAGCGGGGGCCTCCCGTGCGATCTTCGCTCTCTGGAGGTCGGAGACAATTGCTGGAGGCAGCACACCTCCGTCAACGAACAACTCTTCGATGGCGGCTATACGGCACTCATGGATCTTCTCGACGTACCCGGCACTAAACAGAAGCGATTTGCAGGCGTGGAACAGGAGTATGCCTTGACAATGGTCCACTTGAAATCCGATTCGAGGAGGGAGTCCGTCGCCGAATCGAGATCTCTTCTCGCTTCGGTTAACTCCTTCTCGACCATCGCCCTCCTTGCGGGCCGTTTGACCACACCTAGTTGAGGAATCGGGCTCCTTGAGCCGGCTCCCCGAAAGATCGCCCCCGACCTCAGGAGGAGCGCCAGCACGGATCGGGAAGAGGGCATTACTGTATGAGATCATCCCGGATGCTCCGGGGCAACCTCTCGCCTCGTTTATAATATCTATCAAAATGTAACAAACTGATAGATAATGATAATAAGGATCGAAGCAATAGATGAAATTTAACCATGAAACGCCCTCGCACTCCCAAATACTCTCCGGCAGATGTAAAAAGGGCCTGGGAGTATGCGGATACCAGAGATGTGATCGGCGCGGTCTTCAACTACAACAAATGGTACCTGCACTGGGAAGAGCTCAAACGGCGCGATCTTCCGGTAGACCCCCTCTACGTCTGGATACTGATGAAGACCTTCAGAGAGAGGGATATGAAATATGTCTCGTTCGACGATCTTCAGCTGAAATATAACCTTCTGGACAATTTCCTCGAAAAACTTCATTTTCTTGACAAGTCGGCAGCGGGAAGCATTTCATCCGGCCTCGATTCGCTGCCCCACGAACGGAATCAGTTCATCATCAACTCCCTGATGGAAGAGGCGATTGCATCGAGCCAGATCGAGGGAGCCGCAGTCACCAGGACAATTGCGAAAAAGATGCTCCGTGAAAAAAGGAAGCCTGCCACGAAAGACGAGAGGATGATCCTGAATAACTACATCGCGATGAAGAGGATCACTCAGATAAAAGACGAAGAACTGACCCCGGAGCTGATTCTGGAGACCCACAAGACCATCACCAGGGATACGCTCGAAGACCCGAACGATGAAGGTAGGTTCAGGGACAATAACGAGATCAGGGTTTTTGATTTCAGAGGCAATGTCCTGCACACACCTCCCGATTTCGCGTCGATCGAAGGACTCATCGGGGAACTCTGCGCCTTTGCAAACAACGACGACGGGCAGTTCATCCATCCGGTGATCAAAGGCATCATCCTGCACTTTTTGATGGGATACATCCATCCGTTCAATGACGGGAACGGTCGGACTGCACGGAGTATCTTTTACTGGTACATGCTCCGGAAGGACTACTGGCTGTTCGAATACATGGCGGTATCCAGAGCGATAAAAGATACGGAGGGGCAATATAAACTCGCATACCTCTACACCGAGAGCGACGAAAACGACCTCACGTATTTCATCCGCTACAGTCTCGCGGCAGTAAAGACCGCGGTCGACAATATCCAGAAGTACATCGAGAAGAAGCAGAAAGAGAGCAAACAGACAGTAACCATCCTCCAGAAGAACGAAGGATTGAGCCTTCGCCAGGCAGAGATCGTCAAATCCCTCATCAAACACCCGGATAAGCCGATCACGATCAAGGAGATCGTCGAGACATACCATGTGGCATATGGAACGGCGAGAAACGATCTCTTCCGCCTCGAAGAATTGGGGTACCTGGCGAAGCGGAAGTCGGGCAAGGAGTACATCTTCATATTCAGGGGTTTGAAAGAGTGAACTCCTGATGTCGTTCAGATATCTATGGTAATCGGAGTTACTCCTGCTCGGCCAGCCGAACCGCTATCCGCATCATCTCACGCCCGCGTTGCGGCAGCTCTTCGTGGCCTTCCATGTACCGGTGAAAGCGTAGCGCATCTTCTCCGGTCAGTTCCAGCCCAAGTTTCAGCGGCTTCGTCATGGTTCTAACGCCTCCTCACGGGACAGTCATAATATAGTCAATGGGTCATTCGTCTGTTTGAAAAATACCGTGCTTCACCCGCTGCCAACATGCCTGCTGTTAGTTTTCGGGCATATATGTTTTGAGTCGGCATAAAAGACACCACTTTCTCATGCATTCTGGTTATTATCTGCTTTCTGGATAATCCTATGGGCAAATTCCAAATGTTCTATACGTTCCTTGAGGAACGGATGGGTGAAACCAAAGAAATAAACGACAATGTATTCTATCCCAGATAAAACGGCCTTAATTAGATTGGGGCGACCGTCTTCGGTTCTAATGTGATTATACATCTTGAAAAGTGCATTCTCCAATCCTTGTGCGTTTCCAATGTGCATAACAGCATCTCTGTCCGCAATTATTTCGAGATTCAACTTTATCCAATTAATTACTCTCATCCCAAAGATGAACGCTATCAATGTTACAATGGTCATTAGACCATAAACAAGGGACGTTGGGTTAAGGGAAAACTGCATCCAAAAATACATCATAGGGATAAAAAACACCATAAGAACAGTCATTATTGTACTGCTATCCCGGTTATACAAATGACTGAATTCGTGAGCGATTACAGCATCTAATTCATCTTGATTAAGCGTTTCGAGCAGTTTTCGGGTAATAATTATGCGGCTACCGAATAGGGATATGGCAAAAGCGTTAAATCCACGTTTTGGAATAGATACACGAATATTTTTGAAACCATACTTTTCCATCATTCTCTCAATTATTGGATACAAAACGGGATTACTGTCTTTTTCAATCCCCCTAATTTGAATAGTATCATTGCTTGCCATTGCTGAGAAGTAATCGACATTTGTATATATACATTCCTTTTGCGCAGCGAAAGTGAATTCGGATGCTTCATAAAATTGCACTCATTAATGGCACCGAGGAGAATTATAACGGCCTGTATGTGGTATTCCATTTCACGGTGAGTAATCCAACTGTGCTCAATTGGTTCAAACTCTGAATGAAGGGAAAGAATGGAAAAGATGGATCAAGCCGTTCAATTTCTATCTTTTAAAGTCCAGACCGAGAACGGTGTGCCGATCAAGCCGATATCGCCGTTCTCCAGAGACCCGCGGACCATCGTTCATCGGGAGTTCATCGATTATCAGTCCAGGGAGGTGAAGCGAGGGTCGCACTACTTCAAGCCGCTTAGCCAGATCATTCTCGAATACGCCAACCATCCAGAATCCAAGTTTGCGGGGAAAATCGACCTGCTTGAGAGGCGCACTTTGTGGTCGCTGATATCGTTCACATCGGGAAGGAGGTGAACAACATCGATGATCAGGCGCAGGATATCCGGAAGGCGCAGATGTTCAAGGACAAGAATACCGAATGTCAAAAGATCCTCGCCATCCAGCAATGTGATGCAGAAAAAGTAGGGTTGATCGAAAGACCTTCCAACGAATCAAAGCACGGATACAGAAGAGTGGGACGATCAACATCAAGACTAGGGCGGTTAGGCAGCTCTTGACGATGTGCTGAAAATGGGATGTTATAGGGGTTTATGGAGGGCAATGATCTACCTTAGTGCATGGATAAAGATTATTTTGCGGATCTTCGAAAGGAACTCCTTCTTCATGATTTTATGATATCTATTCTCCAAGATGAGCAGAACAAACGAAGAGAGGAATTAAATGAACTTGAATGCAAAATGAAGGAAATAGAGAAAATCTTCGGAGAATTAAAGCAACGTGCTAAGGTTAATAAAACGAAATAACAGAATTTTCAAGCGCGGTAGAACTTATCATCAGACCCTGTTAACTCTTGATATGCTAAAAAAATAGATTTTTTTCAGATCCTTAATATATCAAGAGGTTTCAAATGGAAATACTGTGAATCAATGTCTTTAGAAGATATTTGCGTGAGTGTTGATGAGGAAGTTCAGCATGTTGAGGCGGGACGTCCGCATTTGGTAATATTGGGGGCAGGTGCTAGCAGGGCAGCATTTCCAAATGGAGAGGCCGCAGGAAAAAAAATTCCCCTAATGGAGGATTTTGTTGACTTAGTTCCAATAAAATCACTTCTTGAAACAAATGGGATTAGTCATCAAGGTCTCAATTTTGAAGAGATTTACAGTAATCTTTCAACAGATCCATCAATGAAATCTGTTTGCAATGAATTACAAACAATAATTTATGGTTATTTCTCTACATTATCGCTTCCACAAAACCCCACGCTCTATGATCATTTGATCTTATCATTGCGTGACAAAGATGTAATTGCAACATTCAATTGGGATCCATTTCTAATTCAAGCCTATCGTAGGAATCACAAGACGGTTAAGTCTCTTCCAAAAATCGTATTTCTTCATGGAAATGTACTTAGTGGATATTGTAGGCGCGATAATATTCATGGAACTAAAAATGGTCGTTGCGCAAAATGTGGCCAACCCTATACGCCATCGCAACTTCTCTACCCCATTAAAACGAAGGATTATAATTCCGATCCGGAAATTTCCAGTCAATGGGAATTTCTTAAAGACGTATTGAAACATGCTCTAGTTGTCACTATCTTTGGGTATGGAGCACCCGCTTCTGATGCTGCGGCCATCGATATTTTATCTCAAGCATGGGGGAAACCTAAAGTTCGCGAATTTGAACAAATTGAGATTATCGATATCAAAAATGACGAAACCTTACGGAATAATTGGGCGCGATTTATCCACACCCATCATTATGAAACGCATAACGATTTTTATGAATCATGGATTGCAAATCATCCCCGCCGCACAATTGAGGCATTTAGTAATGAAAAATATGCTGCAAGATTTATTGAACCTCATCCAATCCCAAAGGATGTTTCCTTCACCGAGTTATGGAGTTGGTATAGTCCACTTATTGAAGCAGAAAAACGTGCTAATGATTTAAAGGGTTCTTAGTAACTTGTCAAAACTGTGCAGCACAGTCGAAGCCATTGCTATTAAGTGAAACAGTCTTACAAGAGTGGCATTTTTTCGAGATAACGATAACCCAAAGTTAGGATGCGAGTGGCAGGATTCGAACCTGCGAACTCCTTCGAGAATCGATCTTGAGTCGATCACCTTTGGCCGCTCGGTAACACTCGCGCCTGTACCTCTTGAACCTCAAAAGTAATGAGCTTGCTGGCGGCCGGCCCCGCCGGACGAAGACCGATCCCCGGACGGCCTCCGGCGCCCTCCAGCCCCTCTACATGAAATCCGCGAGCCCGAGCTGCTTCTCCGGGGGCTCGCCGAAGGTCGACTCGATCTGCATGAAGAGCACCTCCACCCGCTGCTTCGTGTACTCCGTTATCGCGTAGGTCGCGCAGATGTTGCGCGACATCTCCAGGTACTTCTTCACCGAGCCCTCGTGGACGGTCGGAATGACGTTGCTGCCGCAGCGGGTGCACTTCCCCGCAAGTGGCATCCGCCGGTACTTCGCGTTGCACTTCGTGCACCGGACCTTCTGCTTTGAGAACGCGTTCAGGTTCCCCTGGAGGTCGCGGATGAAATGGGTGTTCAAAACCCTCTCCGCGACGTCGTCTTCGTCCACCGCCCGGATCCTCTTCGCGAGGTCGAGCTCCGCATCGAGTTTGTCGAGCATCGACCCGAGTTTCGTGTAGGTCGACTCGAGCGGCCCCGCCGAGATGTTCGAGGTCGGGTGGGTGAAGGAGAACCCCTCGACCTGCGCCGGGGTGCCGAGCCGCCGCTCCACCCGGTCGACGTATTTGTCGAGATCCTTCGGGTGGGCGTAGGCGAGACAGCCGTTGTAGACCTCGATCGGGTAGTGGTCGCAGACGTCGACGTTGTGACTCTCCTTGTCGACCTCCGCCGGGTCGATCCGGGTCGTCAGGACGAGCGGAGCGTCCATCGTCCCGCCCCGGGTCTCGGGGAGGTAGGCGCGGGAGAAGTTGATCAGCCCGTCGAGGAGGAGCATCACGCAGTCCTCGTCGCCGTCGCACTGCCCGCAGAAGATCCCGTTCGCGACCAGGGTGTGGTTGTCGGCGACCGTCAGGCAGTAGACCCGGTCGTCGAGCGCCTGCACCGTCTCGCGGGAGACGATCTCGTCCGCCACGACGAGCCCGCCCTCCTCCACCGGGACGCGGGCGCCGATCGCGACCTCGAGCGCCCGGATCTTCCGGAGGTAGTCCGTGTCCCAGACCAGCATCGCGTGATCGGGCGTCACTGTGAGGACCTTCCCCCGCCCTGTTACGAACCGGACGAGGTGCGCCGGGGCGCGGTGGACGGAGACGGACGTCACTTTCTTCAGGCTCGTCTTCCCCTGCGGGTCGATGCTCCGGACGTAGAACGGCTGCCGGGGATCCGAATAGAACGTTCCCACGTGGTCGATCCCCGGCTTCGAGAGATCGAAGTTCTCCGTCACGAACTGCCGGATCGGCATCGTCGTCCACCGCCGCCCGTCGGAGACGGCGATCTCCGTATCGCCTGCAAAACAGTTCCGCCGTTTCGCCGCGTGGAAGAACGGGTGGCCGTAGCCGACCGGCGCCTTCGAGAACCCGAGCAGTCGGACGAGAACCCCGGCGCTCGTGTGCGGGGCAAGCCCCATCAGGAGCTGACCGACGAGGTCGAGGGGTTTCTCCGCATTATAGAAGGGTTCGAGCCCGTAGACCCGCACCAGAAGGTCGTCGACGAACTTCGCCACCCGGACGAGCCACTCGCCGCAGTCCTCCGAGACCAGGATGTCCTGGTGGCGAAGCTCCAGCACCTGGTCGTCCGAGACGAGTTCCCGGCCGTAGGTGTCGTGGGTGTAGCCGAGTTCCCGGAGCCGCTCGATCGGAACACCGACCTCATCCGGCCGGAAATGGGTCAGGGGAAGGTCGATCATGTCGTAGCGGACGGTGCCGTCCTTGAAGACATAAAGGTTCTGCAGCGCCCGGAGGATCCCCTTCTCGATCGGTTCCACCGGCCGTTCGCGCGAGATCAGGCCCTTCACGCCCTTTAAGAGCGCGACCGAGGACTCGCGCACCCCGAGCCGCTCCATCGCCGCCAGGTACTCGCTCTTGACGTTGATCGTGACCTTCTGGAGGCAGACCGTCGGCACGTTGCACCGGGGGCAGACCTCCTGCCCGACGTCCTTGCTGCACTTTGGGCACCGGAAGACCGGGTTCGTGTGCGCCCCGCACTCGCAGAGGTTCTTGTAGGTGAAGGCGCCGCAGGCGGGGCACTGCCGCTCCCCGACCTCCGCCTCGATGATTCCACCGTCGGTGTTCGACCGCGGCTTTGAGGCGCAGGCCGCCTGGAACGACCGGCGGGCGCCGCCCTCGTCGCCTATCGGAAAGAGCGAATGGGGCGGCGGGCGCATCTCCCGCGGCTTCGACTTCCCCGGCCGCCCCATTCGGCCGCCGATACGGGTTCCCGCCCGCGAGCGCACCCGGAAGCCCGAGAGGTGCATCACGAGGTCGAGCGAGTTCTCCATCGGCGCGTCCTGCCACGCCGGCCGCTTTTCAAGCTGCAGCGTCAGGCCGAGGCAGGCGAGGAACACCAGGTGCTCGGGAATCGCCAGCCGATCCCCCGAGAGGTGGTGGGGCACCAGGAGTTCCTCGAGGATCGCCTTCGCCTCCGGGGTGTTCGGGATCATCAGCATCCCGTCCTCGATCGTCCCGGCGGTGCCGACCGCATCCGCAAGGCGGGCGATATCGGCCGGGGGGACGTCGTCCCACATATAGGTGTAGTCGGGGTGAAGCGGTGCGCCGTCGAGCGCGAACTCGATCGCCTCGAGCTCGTTCTCCGGGTGGCGGGTACCGCCCTCGAGCATCCACCACTCCTCGCAGTAGGCCGGCGGCATCAGCGGGTGGTTGTTCTCCATGAACTCCCCGAAACTGACCAGCATCTCGCCGACGTCCAGGATCTCGTCCACCTGCCCCGCGAGCCGCCGGGCCTCCGCCGCGTCGTCCACCCGGCGCACCTCCCCGCTCCGGAGCTTGACCGTCGGCCCCTGGATCGAGTCCACCGGCACGATCCCCGCCGCCTTCCCCGGCCGCTCGACCTTCATCTGCGTCCCGACCGCAAGGAAGTCCCCGAGGATGTGCAGCGTCGCGGGATTCAGGCCCGCGGCCGCAAACCCGGTGTTCCTTGACCGGCCGAGGCGCAGCCGGAATCCGCCCTTCCGCATCGGGTAGGAAAAGACCGGCCGGCCGCCGATCAGGTCGCGGATGTACTTGTCTTTCGGCTTGATCGCGGCGCTTGCGTCGTCGTCGCTCTTCGGGCCGCCGCTGATCAGCTCCTCGATCCAGTCCCAGCCCTGCATCTTCATCTTGCGGACGTTTTTAAGGACTTTCGGGGCTTTCAGCGCCATTCCTTCCGCGACGACCAGCGCCATCCCGCCCCGGACGGTGTTCGTCTCCACCCGCTCCAGGTTCCGGTAGCCGCTCACCTCCTGCTGCTCCGTCGGTTCGCCGTCGATGCAGACCGGGCAGTTCTCGATGATCATCCGGAGCTCCTTCTCGCTCGGGAGGTACTGGAGACTCATGATGTTGTTGTACTGTCGGATCTCCTCGATGTAGCGCTCCACTTCCTCGGTCCGGGGGATATAGCGGTTGATCCCGAGCGCCTGGCGGACATAGTCGCCCACCAGCACCGAGAGCGCCTGCGCCGTCCCGCCCGCGCTCCGGATGGGGCCCGCGTAGTAGATCTTCAGGTAGTCCGTCCCGTCGTCGTTCTTCCCGAGACTGACCTTCCCGATCCCCTCCGTCGGGGCGGCCACCACTCCTTCAGTCAGGAGCGCCATCGCTGCCCGGATGGCGTGGTCGAGGATCTCCTCCTGCGTGGTCTCGCCGAACTTTCGGGCCACAAAATCGTCGCCGATGCGGAGCGCCGCCTCTTCACGGGACATCTCCTGCTCGAGTTCCCGTATCCGGGCCGCGATCCCTTTGTAGCCGAGAAGCGCCTCAACACGGTCGGCGAGGTCGCTTGCCACCGGGATCTCGATCTCCGTTCTCGGATCGAGCCCCCGGGCGCGTGCGGCGGCGGCGAGTTGCATCGCGGCCTCGAGCCCTGATTCGATCTCGTCGAAGTACCGGGCGATAGCAGGCGAGACCTCCATACATGAAGTATGGGCCCTTCACGCATTTAGAGCAGTCGTTCGGGTTCGCCGGCCCGGTTCCGGCAGGCTGCAAAAAAGGCTGAGCGTCAGAGGATCCCGGCAAACCGGATGAGATTCTCGCGGATCCCTTCCGGCGAGAGCATCTGGTCCACCCGCCCGGTCGCGAACGCGGCACGGGGCATGTAGTGGATGGCGCATGTCCGGAGGGCCTGCGCGAGGGTGGTCCCCCCGATGGACTTGATGTAGCGGATCCCTTCGGCGCCGTCGCTTCCCATCCCCGAGAGGATCACCCCGGCAAACCGGTCGCTGCCGCGCCGCGTAAGCGACATCATGGCGACATCGATCGAGGGCCTGACATACTGCACCTTCGCGTCGTCGAAGAGGCTGATCGTCCGGTTTTCGACGAGTTTCAGGTGAAGGTCGCTCGGTGCAACGTAGACCTTGCCGTGCTCGATCGCTTCACCGTCCTCTGCGATCCCGGTCTCCATGAACGAGATCTCTTCGATATGCCGGCAAAGCGCGTTGTTCATCGAGTACGGCATGTGCTGGACGAGGATGACGGCGGCATCGACGAGTGGGAACTGGGAAAAGATGACTTCCAGGGTTCGCGCCCCTCCGGTCGACGAACCGATGACGACGATCGTCCGCCCATCGCGGGGAAGAGATGAGGAATGCTCCATGTACTCTCCCCCTCACGGCAGGTAATTGAGGTACCCCTTCACGAGGGCCACAATCTCGTCCGCTTCGAACGGTTTCGTGATGTAGTCGATGACGTGCTCCTTGAGGCAGTCCAGTTCCGCGTCCGGGATGTCCTTTGCGGTGAGCATCGCGACGACGTTCCCCTCTATGAGATCGCGGTCGATCATCTCCTGGATCGTCTCCCACCCGTCCTTTCTGGGCATCATGATGTCCATCAGGATGACGCCCCGAAACCCGTTCGCGAGCTCCGCAATACACTCATCGCCGCTCTCCGCGGCGACGACCCCGATCCCCTCCGGTTCGAGGAGTTCCTCCATCACCTCGAGGATGAAGACGTCGTCGTCAACGACCATAATCCGCCGGCACGATTCCTCCGCCATCTGTTTCCTCCCCGGGACCCACCGGGCTGTTAAATAACATCTCTCACCCGGACCAGTATATAACCCTGCGGATTTCTCACGCGGCGTCTACCGCCTCGAGGGTGAACATGATCATCGACCCCTTCCCCTCCCCGGCGCTCTCGGCCCATATCCGCCCCCCGTGCCGCTCCACGATCCGCCGGCAGATCGTGAGGCCGAGGCCCGGCGAGTCGAGGTCGTGCCGGGAGGC
This sequence comes from Methanoculleus chikugoensis, assembly GCF_019669965.1. NCBI lineage: Archaea > Methanobacteriati > Methanobacteriota > Methanomicrobia > Methanomicrobiales > Methanomicrobiaceae > Methanoculleus > Methanoculleus chikugoensis. The sequence continues at coordinate 2,468,635 of NZ_AP019781.1, forward strand.
GTCGGCCTTGTAGAACTCGGCAAACGCCTTCTCGAGCTGCTCGCGGGTCATGCCGATCCCGGTATCCCTGACCGAGACGACCACGACCTCCTGCTCGCGGGCGGCGTCGATGGTGATCGTCCCTTTCTCACCCTCGATGTACTTGACGGCGTTGGCGATCAGGTTGTTGAAGATCTCCCCGAGGAGAACCCGGTCGGCCCTGACGGTGGTTCCGGGGGGGATGTTGTTCTTAAGCGAGATGGCCTTCGTCTTGAAGAGGACGGCGTAGTTCCGGAGCGTGTTGTCGAGTTCCGTCTTCAGGTCGAGGGGCTCGAGATCGAGCTCGACGTAGAGGGAGTTCATCCGGGCGAGCTGCAGGGTCTTCTGGACGAGATCCTTCATGTAGGTGACGTTGTGGCCGGCGATCTCGAGGAGGCGCCGGAGATCCGGGTTCTGCTCGCGCTCGATGACCCTCGGCATGAGCGCGACCAGCGGCGTCAAGGGCGTCTTGAGGTCGTGACCGAGCTGCGATATGAACTCATCCTTCTGGGCGAGGAGTTTCTCCACGTCGGCGGTCCGTTCCCGGACCGTCGCGTCGAGTTCCTGGTTGATGACGGAGAGCTGGCTCCGGAGCGTCTCCAGCTCCCGGTTCTTTGCCTGGAGGTTCCCGGCAAACCCTTTGAGCGCCTCTTCCGCCTGCACCCGCTGGGTGATGTCGATCCCGAGCTGCAGCATCAGGGGCGCCCCGTCCGTATCGGTGAACGGGTAGGCGTGAACCTCGTAGGTCTTCCCGTTCGTGTGGTCCCACTCCCACTGCTGCGGGCTCCGGAGGGTGAAGACCATCGCCCCCTTGCAGGGTTTGCAGGGTCTCCGGGAGCCCCGCTGCACCTCGTAGCAGAGCCCGCCCTCCGGGTCGCCGAAGGTCTCCCGGAACGCCCTGTTGGCGAACCGGACGGTGTGATCCTCCCCCTGCAGGGTGACATACGCGGGGAGGGTATCCAGGATCGCGAAGAGACGACGGCGTTCGGCGTTCAGGGACGCTTCCGCCTCCTTGTACCGGGTGATCTCCGAAACCCGGCAGGTGATGACGACGTCTTCGAGGCACCGCCCCCAGAGGACGAGCCAGCGTGTTCTGCCGTCCCGGCCGAGGAACTGCGTCTCGACGACCGCGTTGCCTGAGCCCGGTTGTGCCTGCGCGAAGAACCGCTCGCGGTCGTCGCCGTAAGGCCAGATCTTCGATACCGGCAGGTTCGCGAGATCTCTCCTCGCGTAGCCGAGGAGTTCCGCGAAGTCGTGGTTTGCGTCCGCTATCGTCCCGTCCTCCCGCCTGAGAAGAAACGCGCCGCCGGGAGCCCGTTCCATGGCCTCGCGGTAGTGGATCTGCTCCCGGGTCGAGTAGCCGACCGTCGAGGCGAGCGACGCAAGGGCGACCATGGCGACGAAGGGAAGGAATATGCTCGGGCTCGGAGGGTAGGCGCGCCCTGCCGTGACGCCGAGATAGACGAGCCCGAGCACGGTGGCGGCAACGATTCCCTTCTCGCGGTAGAGGTAGCCGACCGCCGCGGCGGGGACGAAGAGCAGCGCCCAGAGGATGAGGTTGGTGCCGGGCGGCTCCACGAGAGAGGCGGCAAGGATTGCCGTACCGAAAGCACCGGCTACCAGAACGTTCCCGGGTTCACGGAGATCGCCCTCCTGCAGGAACCGGAGGAGACCCCCCGCCGTACGAGATGCCATCAGACCTTAACGATCTGAAGGCGTCGCGATCATTTATTGTTCGCGGATTGGCCTCTCCCTTCCAGCGCCTCGGTGAGCGGGACGGCGCCCGTCTCCCCCATCTTCCAGAGGAGAAGAGCGGCGCGCTCCTGCGTCTTCGCATCAGGGCTCTCCATCAGGCGGAGGAGCGGTGCGACCGCCGGTTCCCCGATCCGGCAGAGGGCCATCGCGGCAAACGGCTGGAGGTCGGCATCGGCGTTCTCGATGACGGCAACGAGAGGTTCGACGGCGGCGGCGCCGATCCCCGCGAGAGCCGCCGTGGCGTATCGCCGGAAGTCGCAGTCGCACGCGGCACGCATCGCCGCGAGGAGGGGGGCGATCGCCGGCTCCCCAATCTGCACCAGCGCGCGGGCGGCATACCACCGGACGTCGTTGTTTTCGGCCTGCATCGCGAAAATGAGCGGTTCTACGGCCGCTTCTCCGCTCGCACCGAGCTCGGCGGTCGCCGCCCGGCGCGTCGCGAGAGGGCTGTCCCGGAGATCGGCGATCAGTTCCTCGATCCGGGTTCTGTCAGTCATAGCGTTCAGGTGCACCCTTGCTGTTGTTATGTCTTCCTGATGCCGGCGAGCGCCTCCCGGGCAGCCTCGCGCACCTCCTCCCGCTCGTCTTCGAGCGCCCGGATCAGGATATCGGCCGACCTGCGATCGCCGATCTCCCCGAGGGCGTGGATGGCTCCCGCGGGAACGCGCCGGTCGTCACCGTGCCGGAGCGCCATGGCGAGCGCGGGGACGGCGGGCTTTCCGACGAGGCCGAGGGCGGCGATCGCCCCGCGCCGGAGGAGTTCGTTCTCCGTCCCGAGCGCCTCGATGAGAGGCTGGACGGCGGGCTCGCCGATATCGCCGAGCGCAGCGCAGGCACGCTGCCGCACCCCCCCATCCGGGTCGCGGAGCGTTTCGACGAGCGCTTCGACGACTCTCTCACCGCCGATGCTCCCGAGCGCAATCGCCGCTCCCCGCCTGACGCGTGTGTTCCCGTCAGAGAGAGCGGCGGCGACCTCTTCCCGGGCGGGCTCGCCGATCGCGCCGAGTGCGAGAGCCGCCCTGCTCCGGACGTAGGCGTCCTCGTCGTCGAGCGCAGCCATCAGCGCCGGGATTGCCGCGGGAGCGCCGATCTCCCCGAGAGCGACCGCGGCCATCCAGCGGACGTCGACGTTCTCGCTCCTGAGGCTCGCCGTGAGCGGCCTGACGGCAGGAGTTCCCAGTCTTCCGAGCGACTCCGTCGCCTTCCAGCGGACGCCGACCTCGGGGTCCTCGAGGAGGGCGGCGAGCGGTTCGACCGCCGCGGGGTTGCCCGCGTCGCCGAGGCACCCGGCCGCCCGGTAGCGGGTATCGGGGTCGCGGCTCGAGAGCCGGGCGATCAGCCGTCTCGTGTCCCGGTCGCACGCGGCCCCGCCGGCCTCATCGATATGGAAGTGGAGGCCGCCGGCACGCCTGCCCGCTATCTCGAAGAGGTAGCCGAGGAGGTATGCGGCGACGACAAAGGCGGCCGCATTTACGAGAATGCCGGCGTCCGGGGTGCCGTAGAGGATGCTCCCGACGGTGACGTGAGCCATGGCGAGCAGAATCCCGACGACGATCGCACGCCTCCGGTACCAGAACGCGGCGATGATGAGCACCAGGTAGAAGAGGTGGGTGTACGCAATCATGCCGAAGGTGAGATCCAGGAGAACGGCAAGGGCCGTGACGAGGACAATGACTGCAGGCCTGCCCCATGCCTCTGCGCTCTTCGACGGACCTGCAGGACTCATCCTGAAGAGGGGGTGCGGGCCGCATCCATAAAGAGTTTATGCGGTGCGGCTTCCGCCTCACCGCTGCCCTGCGGCCGCAGCCCGGGCCTCCTGCCCGGAAGCCTCCTCGAGTTTCGCGAGCGATGCCCTGATGAACGCCGGAATGTCGTCCGGCTGCCTGCTTGAGACAATGTTGCCGTCGACGACCACTTCCCGGTCGACGTACTCCGCGCCGGCGTTCCTGATATCCTGTGCGACGGACTTCCAGCCGGCAATCTTCCGCCCGCGGAGCACCTGCGCGGTGATCATGAGCTGGGGCGCGTGGCATATGGAGAGAACCGGTTTGGCGCTCTCGACGAAGCGGCGCACGAACTCGACGGGCGCTTCGTGAGCCCGGAGTTTGTCGGGCGAGTAGCCGCCCGGAATGAAGAGCGCGTCGAAGTCGTCCGGCGAGACATCCGATACGCTCCGGTCGATGGTGACCGGTGTTTGGTCCGCCTTCCCGTGGACGGTCTCCCCCGCGGAGAGGCCGACGTGGACGAGATCGTGGCCGGTCTCCCGGAATGCCTCCGCAGGCTCCGTATACTCGACATCCTCGAACATATCCGTGATCAGGACTGCTATTCTGCTCATCGTCGTTCCTCCCCGGACCGGTCGCCCGGCCCGGCACCGGATCGGTTCGCCCGGAAGATATAATCCTGCCGGAGGGACAACGGATCAGGGACGAAGCGGCCACAAATACAGCGGTTTCGCGGCTGGGGGAGCGATTTCTATACCTTTTTATACCTCGGCGCGAAACCCGGACATATGCCCGCGCCGACAGGAGAGTCTGCAGGCGGAAGCCCTCCGCCCGACTGGCACGCCCTCTCGGCGGCGGAGGTGCAACGGGAGCTCGACGCCGATCCGTCGGGTCTCTCCACGGGAGACGCGGAGGAGCGTCTGCAGCGTTACGGGCCGAACGTCCTCCGCGAGGAGGAGCGGGAGAGCCGGCTCCAGGTCTTTCTGCGGCAGTTCAAGAGCGTCCTCATCGTCATCCTGATCATTGCCGCTGCAGTCTCTTTCTTCGTCGGCGAAGCCCTGGACGCCGCCGCAATCCTCATCATCGTCATCTTAAACGCCCTCCTCGGGTACTCGCAGGAGTGGCAGGCCGGTGAGGCGATCGAGGCGCTTAAAAAGATGCTCGTCCAGCACGCCGTGGTCGTCCGCGACGGCGAGCGGCGGGAGATCGATGCGGCCGCACTCGTCCGGGGAGATCTCGTCCTCCTCGATATGGGGGAACGGGTGCCCGCCGACATCTACATCGTCGAGGCGACGTCGCTGCAGGTCGACGAGGCGCCGCTGACGGGCGAGTCGTCGCCCGTGGACAAGACACCGGGCTCGCTCCCTGTCGGGACACCCCTTGCCGAGCGGAGAAACATGGCGTTTGCCGGCACGACGGTGACGAACGGGCACGGCCGGGGGTTTGTGGTCGCCACCGGGATGCAGACGGAGTTCGGGCGGATCGCCGGCCTCTCCCAGCGGATCGCGGATGAGACGACGCCCCTTGCCCGGCAGATGGATCGTCTCGGCCGCGATCTCGGGCTGATCGCCCTCGGGATCGCCGCGCTCGTGGTCGTCGTCGGTCTCCTGCAACAGCGGGAACTCCTTGAGATGTTCCTCGTCGGCGTCTCCCTTGCGGTGGCGGTGATCCCGGAGGGGCTTCCGGCGGTCGTGACGCTGACGCTCGCCATCGGCATCAAGACGATGATGCGGAGGAACTGCCTGATCCGTCACCTGCCGGTCTCGGAGACGCTCGGCGCGGTCTCGGTGATCTGCACCGACAAGACCGGGACGCTCACCCGGAACGAGATGACGGTCGTCCGGGTGCGGACGGCTGATACGGAGGTCGCGGTCACCGGGGCGGGGTATCTCCCGATGGGGGAGTTTCTCGTCGAGGAGAGACCTATCGACCCGCTTGCCGACCCGGGGCTCCGGCAGTTCCTCCGCACCGTCCTCCTCTGCAACCACGCGACCCTCGCTCTCGAGGAGGGGGGGTGGCGGATCTTCGGCACCCCGACCGAGGGGGCGCTCGTCGTCGCGGCGGAGAAGGCCGGGCTCTCGCGCGACGACGCCCCGGAGCCGGTGAAGGAGTTCTCGTTCAACTCCACCCGGAAGCGGATGACGACCGTCTACCGGGAGGGGGAGGGGAACGTCGCCCACGTGAAGGGGGCGCCGGAGGTTCTCCTCGCCCGCTCGTCCCGGGTCTTCCTAGGGGGTTCGGTCGTCCCGCTCACGGACGAACTCCGGGACGCGCTTCTTGCCGAGATCGAGAGGTACGCGTCGCAGGGGCTCCGGGTGCTCGGGGCGGCCTGCCGCCCGCTCCCCGCCGGCATCGAGTGGACGGTCGATACCGTGGAGACCGATCTCGTCTTCCTCGGGCTTGCCGGGATCGTCGACCCCCCACGGCCCGAGGCGGCTGAGGCGATCCGGCTCTGCCGGAGCGCCGGGATCGACGTCATCATGATCACGGGGGACAACCCGCTGACTGCTTCCACCATCGCCCGCGACCTCGGCCTATCGAGCGAGGGGGCGATGACCGGGGCGGATCTCGAGGCGATGACCGACGATGAACTCAAAGAACGCCTCCGGACGACGAAGGTGCTCTCCCGGGTCACCGCGGAGCACAAACTCCGGGTGATCGATATCCTCTCCCGCGACCGGGAGGTCATCGCCATGACCGGCGACGGCGTCAACGACGCCCCGGCGCTGAAGAAGGCGAGCATCGGGATAGCCATGGGGATCAAGGGGACGGACGCGGCCAAAGAGTCGAGCGACATGGTGCTCGTCGACGACAACTTCGCGAGCATCGTCGCCGGCGTCGAGGAAGGAAGGCGGGAGTACGACAATATCGCCCGGTTCACCCGCTATCTCCTCTCCTCGAACGTCGGCGAGCTCGTCGCGATCGTCGGCGCGCTCCTCCTCGGCCTGCCGCTGATCCTCATCCCCGTCCAGATTCTCTGGATCAACCTGGTCACCGACGGTCTCACCGCCCTTGCCCTCGGCCTCGAACCCGCCGAACGGGACGTCATGCAGAGGCGGCCGCGCGACCCGCAGGAGGCCATTCTCACGCGGAACGCGTACCTCGTCATCCTCATCCTCGGAATATGGCTCGGTCTTCTGACTATCTACGTCTTCCTGGGTCTCTATGAGGTCGATCTCGACCGGGCGCGGACGATGGCGTTCACCGGGCTCATTGTCTTCGAGCTCTACAACGTGCTGAACTTCCGGTCGTTCCGGTTCCCCCTCCACCGGATCGGGTTCTTCTCGAATCCCGCCCTGCTCCTCGCAATCCTCGGGAGCCTCGCCCTCCAGGCGCTGGTGGTCTACGTCCCGGTCTTCAACCTCTTCCTCGGGACCGCGCCGCTGACCCTCGCCGACTGGGGGCTGCTCGCCCTGCTCGGCCTTCCGGTGCTGCTCGCAGGGGAGGTCTACAAGAACCTCCGGTTGCGGCTCGGGGGGGAGGCACCCGCGTCGGATTGAATGGGCCCCTCCCCCCGCCGTCGCGCCCCTGCTGGTCTCAAACATTGAGTACCGGAATCACCGGACTCTTTCTTCCCAACGGGCGATAGATATCGGCATAATTATAGACGGGTTACGCTAAACAGAATCCTACTATCTGTATTCAGGGATCCCATGACTGTCAGAACCCTTCGTGTAGCACAGACCGCCACAGATCATCCCAGCCGTCGTCGGGGTGACGGAAGATGATCGTCACCCCGGAACTGATCGCCGTCGTGGTCTTCATCATCACCTACGCGCTCATCATCGATGAGCGGATTCACCGCGCGGTGGTCGCGATGGTCGGCGCCTCGGTCGTCGTCTTCCTCCACATCGTCCCCTGGGATATGATCCCGGAGTACATCGACCTCGGCACTATCTTCCTCCTGATCGGGATGATGATCATCGTCAACACCGCCCGCGGCAGCGGTCTCTTCGAGTACATCGCCATCAAGACGGCGAAACTTGCAAAAGGGAGCCCGATGCGGGTGCTATTGCTCTTCTCACTCGTGACCGGCATCACGAGCGCTTTCCTCGACAACGTCACCACCGTCCTCCTGATCACCCCGATGCTCCTCTACGTCGCGAGCGTCATGAAAGTCAATCCCATTCCCTTCCTCATCGCCGAGATCTTCGCCTCCAACATCGGTGGGGCGGCGACGCTCATCGGCGACCCCCCGAACATCATGATCGGTTCGGCCGCCGGCCTGACGTTCAATGAGTTCATCGTCAACATGACGCCGATGATGGTGATCAACCTGGTTGTCGTCCTCGGGATGCTTGCCCTCATCTATAGAAAGGAACTCCACGTCTCGCCCGACGAACGGGAGGGGATCGAGAGGACGTTCGCGGAGTTGAAGGAGCGGGAGGCGATCCGCGACTGGCCACTCTTCAAGAAGTCGGTCATCGTCATCGCGCTCGTCATCGGGATGTTCTTCATCCATGCTCAGCTCGACCTGGAACCCGCCCTCGTCGCCCTGATCGGTGCATCGATCCTCCTCTTCTGGAGCAGACAGTCCCCGGAGGAGATCTTTGAGAAGATCGAGTGGCCGGCCCTCTTCTTCTTCGGCGGGCTCTTCGTCGTCGTCGGCGCCCTCGTCGAGACCGGGGTTATCGCGAGCGTCGCGGAGTTCGTGGTCGAGAACGTCCACTCGGAGGGAGAGGCCATCCTGATCATCGCCTGGTTCTCGGCGTTCGCCTCGGCGATCGTGGACAATATTCCCCTCACCGCCACCCTGATCCCCCTGATCCAGGGTATGAGCGGGTCGATGGACATCTACCCGCTCTGGTGGGCGCTCTCGCTCGGTGCATGCCTCGGCGGGAACGGCACAGTCATCGGCGCGTCGGCAAACGTCGTCGTGCTCGGGATAGCCGCACGAAACGGTTTCACGATATCGTTCGTGGAGTTCCTGAAGATAGGGATGCTCGTGCTCCTCGTCACGGTCGGGATCGGCACAGCCATCCTCTGGCTCAACTTCGTCGTCCTGTAGGCCGGTGCTATCGGGTCGCCTCGACCTCCTGGATCCGGCCGACGACCCACTTATACGCGGTCGCGGCCGCCTCCCGGACCGAGGCGCTCGGGTCCTCGTCCCTCACCCTCGCGAGCGGTTCCTGCGCTTTCGGGTCGGCGAGCGTCCCGAGCGAGAGGGCCGCCTGCGACCGGACGAACTCGTCCGGGTCGGCGAGCGCCCGGATCAGCCCGTCGACGTCCCGGGCGTCACGCATGGTATCGACCTCATCGATTGTCGCCATGGCAATCTTCCTGATCGTCTTCGCGTAGACGTCCCGGGGATATATATGCCTTACCGCGTGCGGGCTACAGTTCGCGGGGGATCCCCTCCGCCGCCTTCCGGGCTGCAAGCCTCGCGGCCACCTGGGCGTGCGCGACCGACGCGGCCCGCCGGACACCCGCATCAGAATCCGAGAACTTCAACTGCTCGAGCGGCTCGAGCGCTCGTTCATCGCCGACGAGGCCGAGGGCTTCGGCAGCGGTCAGCCGCACGATCTCTTCGGGCTCGGAAAGTGCTGCAATCAGGCCGTCGATATCCCGGCGCCTTCGCATGGTGTCGATATCCTTTCTCTGCGTCATGTGTCTTCCCTGTTCGGCCGATAAGCGCATCTATGCGCTTTAGGGGATATGAACGTTCCTGCGGCGGCCGGATTTGCGACAGTCGCACTTGAGCAGCCGGGGGTGCCCGAACTCGGTTCCTACGGAACCTCGCTGCTTGCACCTGCGGTGCTCTAGCTCCGTTCCGTTGGAACATCGCACCCTTCGGCCCGTCGCTTTCACAAAAAAGAGTTCAGTAGGTCGCCAGGTACCGGTCGAGTTCCCAGGGGTGAACCGTCGTCCGGTAGGCATCCCACTCGATCTGGGCAACGCTCGTGAGCGCCTCGACGACATGGGGGCCGAGCGCCCTGCAGATGAGGTCGTCGGCGAGGAGGGCGGAGTGAGCCTCGTGGAGGTCTCCGGGCAGCGTCTCGATCCCGTTTTGGCCCCGCTCGTCGGCCGTCATGTGGAAGATGTTCTTGTGAGCATCATCCGGCGGCTCGATCCCCTGCCGGACGCCCTCCATCCCGGCGGCGAGCATCGCCGTGAAGGCAAGGTAAGGGTTGCAGGTCGGGTCGGGGCTGCGGAACTCGACCCGGGTGCTGTTGCCGCGGGGCGCCGGAACCCGGACGAGGGCCGAGCGGTTGCTCGCGCTCCAGCTGACGTAGCAGGGCGCTTCGTAGCCGGGGACGAGCCGCTTGTAGGAGTTGATCGTTGGGTTCGCGACCCGGGTGATGGCCTTTGCGTGGCGAAGCAGCCCGCCGATGAAGTGCATGCAGGTCGTCGAGAGCTGCCGCGGGGCATCCGGGTCGTAGAAGGCGTTCACCCCGTCCTTTGCGAGGGAGCAGTTGGTATGCATCCCGCTCCCGTTGATCCCGTGGATCGGCTTCGCCATGAAGGATGCGTGCAGGCCGCGCATCAGCGCCATCGTCTTGACTGCGAACTTGAACGTGATGACATTGTCGGCGGTGTGGAGCGCGTCGCTGTACTTGAAGTCGATCTCATGCTGGCTCTCGGCGACCTCGTGGTGCGAGGCCTCGATATCGAACCCCATCTCGGTGAGCGTGAGGATCGCCTCGCGCCGGAGGTCCTCCGCGAGATCGGTCGGCGCGAGGTCGAAGTAGCCGCCGACGTCCTGGAACTGCGTGGTCGGACGGCCGTCGAGCATCTTGAAGAGGAAGAACTCCAGTTCAGGGCCGGTGTTGAAGACGTAGCCGTCCTTCGCGGCATCCTCCATCGCCCGCCGGAGCACGTAGCGCGGGTCGCCCTCGAACGGCGTGCCGTCCGGCTTGCAGACGTCGCAGATGAACCGGGCAACGCTCTTCTCCCGGGGCCGCCATGGGAGGAGGGTGTAGGTCGAGAGGTCGGGCTTGAGCACCATGTCGGACTCCTCGATCCGGACGAATCCCTCGATCGACGACCCGTCGAACCCGATACCGTCGGTCAGCGCTTTCCCGACCTGCTTCGCCGGGATGGAGACGTTCTTGGGCATGCCCAAGAGATCGGTGAACTGAAGCCGGAGGAACCGGACGTTGTCCTGCTCGATGCGCTCGAGCATCGCCGAGATGTTGTCGCCAGACATACGGAAGGAAACTTCCTTCCGATGTTATTTATACTTGACGCATCTACATCTATCAGAGCGTTCCCCGACCACCCCGGGTGGAGGGGAGCGGGTCGACCGTGATGGGTATGTGCGGCATAATTGGCGTAATGGACAGATCCCGCCGGACGATGGACGGTTCCGGCATCCGGCAGGCCCTCTCCATGATGAACGAGCGCGGCAGCGGCGAGGGGGCGGGGTACGCAGCCTACGGCATCTATCCCGATTACCGGGACTGCTACGCCCTCCACGTCTTCTTCGACAACGTCCGCGAGAACAAGCCGCTCCTCGATTCGACGCTCGCGCAGTGGGGGACGATCGAGCACGACGAGGCGATCCCCACCTACGGGCGGCCGAACCTCCGGGCGGTTCACACCCCTTGGCGCTACTTCTTCAAGCCCGACCCTTCCCTCGCGCTCGCCGGCAGCACGACGCCGGAGGACGATATCGTGAGCGCCCTCGTGATGCAGGTCAACGCCGCCCGCCGCGGCGCGCTCATCTTCTCCTCCGGCAAGGACCTCGGGGTGTTTAAGGCCGGAGGGTGGCCCGAGGACGTCGCGGACTTCTACCGGATCGAGGACTACGAGGGCTACATCTGGCTCGCGCACAACCGTTACCCGACGAACACCCCCGGGTGGTGGGGCGGCGCGCACCCGTTCAACCTCCTCGGCTGGAGCGTCGTGCACAACGGCGAGATCACCTCCTACGGGACGAACCGGCGCTACATCGAGAGTTACGGCTACACCTGCACGATGTATACCGACACCGAGGTCGTCGCATACTTAGTCGACCTCCTGGTGCGGCGACACGGCCTTGACGTCGATATCGCGGTCCGGGCGCTCGCCCCGCCCTACTGGGAGGAGATCGACCGGATGCCCGACGCGGAGCGGGAGTGGAACGGAGCCCTCCGGCTCGCCTACGCGCCGGCGATGATGAACGGGCCGTTCGCCATCGTGGCCGCGAACCGCGACATGATGGTCGGGTTCACCGACCGGGGCAAGCTCCGGCCGATGGTCGTCGGCGAGTGCGGCGACCGGCTCTACATCTCGAGCGAAGAGGCTGCAATCCGGGCGATGGAACCACGGGTCGAATCGATCCGGATGCCGGCCGCGTGCGAGCCGGTGATCGGGAGGGTCGTCGCATGATCGGGAGCCTCCCCTCACGCTACCGGATCGGCATCGACCCCGTCCGGTGCATGGAGTGCGGACGGTGCATCGAGAACTGCTCCTACGGCGTCTTCTCACGGGACGGAGACCGGATACAGGTCAACTCCCGCAACTGCACCGCATGCCACCGCTGTATCGCCTGCTGCCCCCGGGACGCCATCAGCCTCGAGGAGCATCCCTGCGACTACCGGAGCCACCCGCTCTGGACACGGGAAGCACGGGAGGCGATCTACAACCAGGCCCGGACGGGCAAGATCATCCTCGCGGGGATGGGCAACGCCCTCGATTACCCGGTCATCTTCGACCGCCTGGTGCTGGACGCCTGCCAGGTCACGAACCCGAGCCTCGACCCGCTCCGCGAGCCGATCGAACTGACGACCCACCTCGGGAAGAGGCCGGCGCGGCTCGATCTCCGGCGCCGGGAGGGCGGCGACATCGAGCTCCGGACACGCCTCACCCCGAACCTCAGGATCGAGACCCCGGTGATGATCGGGCACATGAGTTACGGGGCGATCAGCCTCAACGCCCAGGTGGCCATGGCCCGGGCGGCAAAAAAGACCGGGACGTTCATGGGCACCGGGGAAGGCGGGCTGCACGCCGCCCTCCACCCCTACCAGGACCGGATGATCGTCCAGGTCGCGTCCGGGCGGTTCGGCGTGAACATCGATTACCTGGAGCGCGGCGCCGCGATCGAGATCAAGATCGGGCAGGGGGCGAAGCCCGGCATCGGCGGGCACCTCCCGGGGGAGAAGGTCTGCGCGGATATCTCCCGGACAAGGATGATCCCGGAGGGGAGCGACGCGATCAGCCCCGCGCCGCACCACGACATCTACAGCATCGAGGACCTCGCCCAGCTCGTCCGGGGGCTCAAAGAGGCGACGGAATGGAAGAAGCCGGTCTTCGTAAAGATCGCCGCCGTCCACAACGTCGCGGCCATCGCCGCCGGCATCGCCCGCTCGCCGGCCGATGCGGTCGTCGTCGACGGGTTCCGCGGGGGCACCGGCGCGGCGCCGACGGTCTTCCGCGACCACGTAGGGATCCCGATCGAGGCGGCAATCGCGAGCGTGGATAAAAAACTCCGCGACCAGGGGATCAGAAACGAGATATCCGTCATCGCGAGCGGGGGTATCCGGGGGAGCGCCGACGTCGCGAAGGCGATCGCCCTCGGGGCGGACGCGGTCTACATCGGCACCGCGGCACTCGCGGCGATGGGCTGCCGGGTCTGCGGGAACTGTTACCGCGGCCTCTGCCCCTGGGGGATCGCCACCCAGCGGCCCGACCTCGTGGCGCGGCTCGACCCCGACGAGGGGTCGGAACAGGTGGCGAACCTGATCCGGGCGTGGACGCTCGAACTCGCCGAACTCCTGGGTGCCGCCGGGATCAACAGCATCGAGAGCCTGCGGGGCAACCGCGACCGGCTCCGGGGCTACATGCTCGACGAGGGGCTGATGCAGGTGCTCGACGTGAAGCCGGTTGGGGCGTGAGCTGACCTGTTCGGACAACGGTAGATTTCGGGTGGAGGCGCGAAGGAAGTCGCCGGCACACGTATGCCGAACTTCGCGTCCTTCGCGGCTCGTCGCGTGAGTTTTTCGGTACAGGGAACAGTACAATCTCACGCGAAGAACGCGAAGCCGCGAAGAGGTGTTACCCGCCCCCATTCACTGAACTTCGCGCCCTCCGCGGCTTCGGGTGAGGGAATTGGTGAGGATAACGGCATGCCCTCACGACGTCGCGACCTCGACGCACTCCCTCCGCGTTCCGATCCGGGCGAGCGCGCCGCACATCCCGGGAACGTAGGCGAGGGCTTTGCCCGAGTCGACCATGATCGAGCCGAACTCGTCCATCCGGGGCGAGACAACCATGCAGGTGTCCGGGATCACCCGGGCGCCGCTCCGCTCGATGACGCTCACGAGGTCGGGGTTCGCCGCTGCAACCCCCTTTGCAGCAAAGACGTAGAAGGGTTTCGTCGTCGTCTTCCCCCGGAGGAGCTCCGCGAGTTCCCGGAGCTCGTCGGCGGAGCAGTGCGGGCACCCGACCGCGACCGCTTCGACCTCGGTCTCGGTAAAGAGGGCCTCGACCTCGGCCTCGGTCACCGTCACCCGGTCGAGGTCGCCGGTGTCGAACGAGAAGACCCGGGTCTCCGGGGTGATCTTCTCGACGTGGAAGAGGGCGACCGCCCCGGTCGCCGCCATCGCGGCGCCGAGAGCTTTGAGCTGGTCGCGGTTCGGCCGAATCCCCTGGAATATCGGGATCCGGTTCCCCACCTTCTTCCCGGCAACGTGACCGATGCCGCCCCAATGGTTGGCATACGGGCCCGTGCCGTTCTCGACCTCGACGACGACCTGCGGTCGCCGGTTCTCGACGACGTGGAGGCCGTAATAGGGGGTCTTTCCGATGATCGCCGCCGCAAGGGCGCTCGGCCCGCCTTCCCGGTTCGTCCGGGCACCGAGAGCCGAGTTTGCATAGGCGACCGCCGAGGACTCCGACCAGGCCAGGTGCTCCCCGTACTCCGTGATCCGGAGGTAATAGGGCGTGCAGGTGCACTCCACCCGGATCCCGAGCTTCCGGTAGGCCTCGACGACCTCCGCCTGACGGCGGGCGAACTCCTCGCCGATCCCGAACTCCTGCCACCCCTCCCGCGGCATCCCGATGGGGTTCAGGACCGCCGGGACCGCCGCCCGGGCGTTGAGGCTCTGCAGCCAGGAGAGCCCCCATCTTCCGATGGTCTTGTAGGACGCACCGCTCACCTGGGCGCTCGTGATCGGGACGAGTTTCTCCGCCCCGTAAACCCTCCCGAGCGTGACCAGGATCTCCATCATCTTCTGCCGGGTCTCGCCGAACTCGCCGGCGAGCACCCGCTCGTCATCCTTCTCCAGATACATTACACCCACTCCGCTCTCCTGAATTCGTCTTCTTTCCCCATGACCATTGTGGCATCGACACCGACCTTCACGTTCGTCCCGTCGGATAACCGTGTCGGGTCAAGCGACGAGCCCCGGACGCCGGCGACGACCATGATGTCGGTATCGCCCCGGACCCTCGTCGCGATCGCGTATTCGACGTCGTAAGGGTCGTGGATGTCGATGTCCTCGTCCACCACCACGACGTGTTTGAGGGAGGTATGGGCGGCAAACGCCGCCATGATGGCGTTCTTCGCGTCGCCTTGCGTGTTCTTCCTGATCTGCACCACCCCGTGGAGGTAGCCTGCGCCGCCCTTCGTGAGGAGGACGTCCTTCACCGTCGTCACCTCGGCCACGGCGCGGTAGATCTTCGGCTCGTACGGCGCTCCCATCAGGAGTTTGTGCTCGTCGCCAGCGGGAAGGATGCCGTGGTAGATGGGGTCTTCCTTGCAGTACATCTTCGTGAACTCGATCACGTGCTGCTGCCGCACGGGGTCGTAGGTCCCGGTGATGTCGACGAACGGGCCTTCCGCCGCTTTTTCGGCACTGATGTAGCCCTCGAGGACGAACTCGGCGTCGGGAACCCGGACGCCGTTCTCGCACTCCCGGACGGCGAGTTCGCCGCCCATCAGTTCCGCAGCGTAGGCGAGCTCCTTCCCCTGCGGGACGCGGGTGCAGGCGGCGAACGTCACGAGGGGGGGGGTGCCGACGGTGACGGCGACCGGGAGTTTCTCCCCCCGGGCGAGCGCTGTCTTGAGGAGGGTATGGGTGTGCCTTCCTTCCACCAGGCGGGCGACGACTCTATGATCGTCGAGAACCATCATCCGGTGGATGGAGGCGTTCTCGACGCCGTCGTAGCGCGAGAAGACGATCCCGGAGGTGAAGTAGCGCCCGGCGTCGCCGGGGAAGTGCTTCATGACCGGGAGGCGGGAGAGATCGGGCTTGACGCCGCCCTCAAGCCGTCCGGCATCCACGACGCGGCCGCCGTAGGTCATGCCCGCGAGGTGCGCGACGAGGTCCCGCTCCTCCACACCGAGCGCCGCTGCAAGCGATCGGCGGTCGGAGAGGAGGTTCATCACTCCCCGGCGGCCGTCGAGGTCGTGGAAGAAGAGGATCTTGTCGGTCCGGCTCGCCATACGGGGAGCCTCGTAGACGGTCGAGCAGGGGCTCTCGATCTCCTCGACCCTGCCCTGCTTCCGCATCAGTTCGATAAAGTCACGCATCGTATCCGCTCCATCGGGTTCCGAGGTTGTGTTCGACCCCCATGTGGTCGAGCACCCGGGCCACCACCATATCGACGAGATCGTCGATGGTCTCCGGGTGCTGGTAGAAGGGGGGGCTTGCGACCATCACGGTCGCGCCGGCCTCGTCGGCCGCAAGCATATTCTTCAAATGAATCCGGGAGAGCGGCATCTCCCGGAGAAGGAGGAGGAGGGGGCGCTTCTCCTTGAGGCAGACGTCCGCCGCCCGGCCGATCAGGTTGTCGGCGAGGCCGTTGCTGACGGCGGCAAGCGTCTTCATGCTGCAGGGGACGATTGCCATCCCGTCGTAGCGGAACGATCCGCTCGCGATATCGGCCGCGAGGTTGCTGTTCTCGGCGTATACGGCGTCGAATCCCCCGAGGTCGACGCCTTCGATCCCGGCGATCTGCCGGGCGGTGTCGGAGATGACGATATGCACCGTTGCCCGTTCGCAGAGCACTTCGAGGAGGCGGCGGGCGTAGACGACGCCGCTCGCCCCGGTGACCCCGACGACGAATTCCTTCTTCATGCGCTCTCCATGTACTATGTCACTATGAGTTTATCCTGTTTGGTCGCCCGCTTCACCCGGAGGATCTCCATCGCCGCCTGCTCGACCGCGTTCCGGTGCTCCTCTACGGTGTAGACACCGAGGCGCCACTGCTGCCGCCGGGTGTCGTTCAAGGTATTGATGAGGGGGGAGACCTCCTCGATATCGACCATCGCGTGGCTGTTCCTGACCCGGACCTCCATCGAGAGCGCCCGGGGGAGCGGGGGGATGTCGACCAAGACGCAGTCCTCCGTGACCCCGGCGCTCTCGGCGATCTCGCGGGCGATCTCCCGCTCCCGGGCGGGGCCGAGGTCCTGCCGGAGGGCCGCGGCGTTCACCCGATCTTCGCCGACATAGAGCGCCCGCTTGTAGAGGTCGCGGTAGTAGACCCGGCGGGCGAGGTCGCGGGTAATTTCGCAGGAAGAGTGCTTCAGCCGCTCCATGCAGGCGGCGTCGTCCATCCGCATCAGTTCGCGGGCGTCCGTGCCCGGGACGTTTTGCACCTCCTCGCGGAGGGCGTGGACGAACATGCTCGTCGCGATCCGGCTCACGTGGTGGAAGTAGACCGCCGGGCGCATCAGCGTCCGGGCGATGAGGAGCGACTCGGCGGCGTTGATCCCGCCTTCGTGCAGGGCGATGCCCGATTCGGTGAAGATGGTGCTCCGGATCAGCCGGTGTGCGTCGACCGTCCCGTAAGGGACGCCGGTGTAGTGGGCGTCGCGCATCAGGTAGTCCATCCGGTCGACGTCCAGGCTCCCGTGGATGATGCTCGCGAGGCGGTGCTTTCCTGCGACGACGGCGCAGACCTCGGCGGGGTCGAGCCCTTCGCCTTCGAGGATCCCGGCGGTCGTTCCCTCGCGGACGAGGCGGTCGATCTGGTGGTGGCTTCTTCCCGTGAACTCCTCCATCACCGGCTCGGTGACGTGGGAGAAGGGGCCGTGGCCGATGTCGTGGAGGAGGGCGGCCGTGGTGACGAGTTTCGTCTCATCCCCGTCGAGACCGAGCTGGCCCGACATGAGACCCGCAAGGTGCATCGTCCCGAGCGAGTGCTCGAACCGGGTATGGTTTGCCCCGGGGTAGACGAGGTTTGCAAACCCGAGCTGGGTGACGTGGCGGAGCCGCTGGACGACCTCCGAGTCGAGCAGCCGGAGCACCAGTGCGTCCGCCTCGACGTAGCCGTGCACCGGATCCTTGATGATCTTCATCGGTTCAGTTAAGAATCTTGGGAGATGTATGATAAAGGTATTTGAAGGCGCGCGGCGTGCGGGGCGGTTTTCTTTTGGGGGAGCGCGGTTCGCCTAAGGGAAGTCATCCCTAAATTACCTCGTGGTTGAAGACCCACATGGTTTTGAATGTTCTTAAGTGCGCTCTAAGAGAATTAAACGAAATTCTGCAACAACTTCCGGACACGGCTCCCCACCGGATATCGCCACCGGGGGAGGGACCGGGAGGGGGACACCCCTCCCGGCAGAGGCATTTCGGGATGACCTCGGGATGTAGTCCTCAAGTCAGGCCGCGTATGCCAGCAGCCCTAGAGTTATGACTCAGTGGCCACTGCCAGATACAACATCAGATTTGCAACTTCTATTTCGGAAACGTTATCGTATCAAGAACGAAATCCCCGATTCAGGTGTTCATATGGGTCTGTTAGACGGAATAAAGGATGGGATAAAATACCACCTCTCTGACGAACCGGAGTGGAAGGGGAAACGATTTGAGGATTACGTCGAGGAGTTGTTTGATCCCCAGTATTATTCGATAGTGGAGAAGACCCATTCTTACCGTCAAAATGAGGATCGTTATGTCGAGAGCAGCATGAATCCCGACTTTGTGTTCAGGTACAAGCGAACAGGAGATCTCTTTGCCGTCGAATGCAAGTATCGTTCGGGGTTGAATCCAAAGGGAATGCTTGAGTGGTCAAACGCGAGGCAACTGGAGCGATATCGAGCCTTTGCGAAGGAAAGGGGTATCCCGGTCTTCATCATCATTGGATTTAAGGGGTTCGACGATGACCCAGAAGATATGTTCGTCATCCCCCTCGAAGATGCGAAATACCCTACCCTCTATCCGAGTATCTTTAACAAGTATAGCAGAAACCCGAGAAAGCCATTCTTCTGGCAGAGAGGAGCATTATCTTAACCCTTTTGCAGTTTCCTTTGCTCTCATGACTATAACTGCTTCCCAAGTTACCGCTTCACCCAGACCCCATGGATGGATGCTCCAACGGTCACCACCAAGTATTACATCAGCCTAGGGAGGGAGTCTTCATTTCGCTATCTCCTTCAATAAATTCTAAAAACTCCAATCCAAATGCAGATATTTTCACAATATCATATGCTTCAGTGTTTAACCGACCCATACCGTCATCACTGAGGAGGGACTTTGATATCAGATCTTGATTGTAAAATTTCAGCAAAGTGTAGTCCATATTAAGACATTTAGCAGCCCAGAAACTCCTAATTTTATCTAGAACTTCTGGTGATTGCTCGCCTTGACTAGTTTCTTTCAGTTCTTTCCGCAGATTTCGGTAATAGTTGAGAACCCGGATTTGATCCTCATTAATCCGTAAGATCAAGTCTAAGAAGGTTTCTTTGAAGTCAGAAGAGTAAGGGCACACAGCTTCGTTGATCAATATTTTTTGAAACCGCTTTATTTTATCCTCAGATTTTGTAGTGAGAACTCGTTGGAGGATAGAGTAAAATAAATCATTGTAATCCTCGCATTCGATGTATGTTTTATCAATGCATTTAGGATCGACCGACTTTAAAAAGGCCTCAAACCCTAAAACGAAGTAGTTGATACGCTTTTGAATAATCCGCTCTCGGCATTCAATTAATTCCCTCACCATCAGACCAACGCCCGGGGCTAGGTTCAAGAGCATGTTTCTCCCTGTGACTGCAATCTCATCGCCAATTATGTCAATCTCTTTGCTGTCCATATTAATTCCCATGCCTGCCTGCTAATCGAATTTAAACTCATTTTGGATTTGTTTGATGAATTTTCTGTTTTTTGTCGGGTCGTTTATCTGATTCGAAACAAATCCGCGGCCATTCGATAGAATTTCAGTAAGCGATTCCTCATCACCGTGATTACAGTGGAATTGGTAGATGTACTTTTTACGCAATTGAGGGATGTTCTTAAACTCTGAATAGTTACAGGTCTCTCGCTTCCAAGAATACAAACCCACTCCTCCCCGATAACCGTGACCAAAGATCCACAGGCTTTCGGCTAAGGGGTTTCTCACAACATCTCTAAGTTGTTCTATTGTGGTGCAGTGATAGACACATAAGGAGTGATCGGGGATGCTTTCCTAAAGTGACTTATCAATAAACCTATGCCACTTCCGTACATAGACATGCCTGCAAAGTTGGAATGAACGATAACTATGGCATTGTGTCCTAGGTTCGGCATGTATGAATCATATCGCTTGGCAATTCCTCTACCATATAAGGCGTGAAGGAAATCCCAAACTGGGATATAGTGAATATAGTCTCGTATAAGGAATAGAATAGATAAATGCACCTGAAAATATAATTTAATTTGAGAGAGTTTAGTAGAGAGGACCCTTGGTTTTGGCTTGGGCACATTTTTCCAGTTAAGACATCTGGTTTCAACTATTGGCCCTACAAATAAGAATATTTGAAGTAACACATAAACAGTGATACCAAGCGATAACATAGAGGACTTCCAGTGTCGTGATGTTAAGGCTCTTATTTACCTTGCCATCTCTTTAAGACTACTATTCTCGCTACTCAAGGACTACACTGTTTCCTAAGTTCCCGCTTCGCACAGACCCCGTACGGGGGCGACACCTCGAACAGAACCGCAAAGCTGACTGTCGGGAATCATATCGGCTCGGTAAGGCAGTATTGCCCGATTGCTATTGCGATCATCAGGAGGAGAGTCTGGGGAAGAGGACAGAGAGGCATACCTTCCGAGTGATAGTTACTGATTGGTATATCACGGTGGAAGATTGCGGCAGGGAGATAATATGCTTTTTTATATCTCAATAGTAAAATGATAGTTTTAGGGAACGATTTCCACAACAGACAATCTTCACAAATTAGCTAAAAGAAAAAGCGTCACCTTTCGGAGCCCTGCAAAAACATGATGAAACTATATCACCCGACGATAGACACGATACTATTTGTTATTGCCCTTACTATAGGAGGTATTCTTCTTATCTTGTTTTTTCAGGGGCCCAGCCTTATAACAGGCCTTGTATCATCGATTTTCGCAGGGGCGGTTGCAGGTATTTTTGCTGTAATTGGAATAAAAGTCTTAGAGAACTTCGATTATACATTCACACTATACTTATTTAAGCGACATGTTAAGCACCATCATTCGAATATATGGTTAGAGATATTGAAAATAGAAGGATTTCTGATCGAAGCTGCACACCAACATGATTACAACAAAGTAAGGAAACTTGTCACGGATTTACTATATCTTACTGGTGAAGGTGAAGAAAACGAGAGTTATTCGTGTTATCTCATCTCCCACAAAATCGAAACATTTTTGATAAATTTCTCTAAAGATCCATATATTATTACGTTTGTGTTAAGCGTGATTTATCACAAATACAGGATTTATCGGGCATCAAACAAGATGCTCGGTTTGAAAAGGAGTGGCGATCTCTTTTATCGAGCATGTTTACGGACTGCAGATCACCCCGCGAGCCAACTGAATGAGGTAGGGAGTTTCTTACTGTATGAGATTAACCCATATCTTCAGGAAATGCATCTGCCCTACATTGATTTGCACGATGATTACTTTTCTCGGATTTACTGGCAAGTGACAGCAAAAGCTCTGTATTCAACAGACACGGATCTAAAAACCTTGGGAAAAAGGCTTTTAGAGCCATTGGTAACAGTTGATAAAGTTGATAAAAAACACTTCCAAAAAGTAATCCAACTGATCCGTGAAGATAAAGACGCAATAGTCAATGCCCGAGAAATTGAGAATTTGCAAAAAGAGTATAAGCGCTTACAAAGAAGGGCTACGCAATTCTCCATTCACGATAATGACCACGTGAATAGTTTTTATTCAGATATTTGAACCCAAAATGATCATAACCCCTAGCTTTAGACCCTCGGGTGGAGTGATGGTTCGTCCAAGAGCGAGAGCATCAACAACCCCCGCCCCAACCCCACCTCCCTCCCCCCCACAACAACTGAAACCGTTAACCCCCCCGACACCCCACATACATGACATTCAGCCATGATCACCTTCCTCTCCGGCGGAGCCGGGACCCTCTCGCTCATCCGGGGCGTCCGCCAGATCCTCTACGACAGCGAGATCGCCGTGGTCGCGAATACCGCTGAGGATCTCTGGATATCGGGCGGCCACTGTGCGCCGGATATCGACACCGCCGTCTTCCTCTTTGCCGGCATCCTCGACACCGGCCGGTGGTGGGGAATCAAGGGCGACACCTACGCCACCCATAACTACCTCCCGAAGGTGGCGGGCGGCGAACCCTTCCCGGTCGGCGACCGTGCCCGGGCCGTCCAGATCGCCCGGGCAGCGCTCCTCAACGAGGGGCTGACCCTGACCGAGGCGGTCGAGCGCCAGTGCCGCTCACTCAAGATCGGGGCGACCGTCCTCCCGATGACCGACGGCGACGCCGCCCTCTTCGTCGATACCGGCACCGAACGTATCCCGCTCCTCACCTACCGGATGGCCGCCGACCCCGGGACGGAGGTGCGCGAACTCGTCCGGCCCGTTCCGCCCGCGGTCACGGACAGGGTGCGGGCGGCGATCGAGGAAAGCGACGCCGTGGTGATCGGCCCCGCGAACCCGGCGGCGAGCATCCTCCCCATCCTCGACTGCGCCGGGATGCGGGACCTCCTCCGCGATGCATTCGTCGTCGCGGTCTCGCCGTTTAGGGGCGGCGCCACGCCCGACCCAAAGGACGCCGCCCTCATGTACGCCGTCGGAGAGCCCCCCACATCCCCGGCGGTCTCCCGGCTGTATGGGAATATCGTCGACGTCTTCGTCCAGGACATCCACGACCCCGACGACGTTCCCGGATCGCTCCGCCTGGAGACCCGCCTTTTGCACGAACGGCAGGCCGAATCGCTCGCGTGGGACATCACGGCGGTCATCCGCCACGCCGTTTCGTGAAATTGGGGCATTGACCCCCGGACAAAGTTTGGGAAAATTCATATACGCATGGGCTTGATACGCTAATTATCCAATGATAACCTTCCTCTCGGGCGGGACCGGAACCCCGAAACTCCTCCGCGGGATGCGGGAACTGCTGGACGAGCGGGATATCGCGGTCGTCGTCAACACGGCCGAGGACACCTGGCTCTCCGGCAACCACCTCTCGCCCGACATCGACACGGTCATGTACCTCTTTGCGGGCATCCTCGACACCAACCGGTGGTGGGGGATCCGCAATGACTCCTACGTCACCCACGACCTCCTCGCACGGCTCGGCATCGACGAGTACATCGCCGTCGGCGACCAGGACCGGGCGGTTCACGCAGCACGGGGAGAGATGCTCCGGAGCGGCATGCGGCTGACGGAGATAACCCACGCACTCTGCCGCACGCTCGACGTCCGGGCGACCGTTCTCCCGATGACCGACTCCGTCGTGACGACCTACGTCCGGACGGCCCGGGGCGAGATGCACTTCCAGGAGTACTGGGTGAAGCACCGCGGCGACATGGCGATCGACGGCGTCGTCCGGAAGTTCGATGAGCCGCCGGTCGCGACCTCCGAGGTGATCGATGCGATCGAGGCAAGCGACGCCGTGGTGATCGGACCGAGCAACCCCGTCACGAGCATATCCCCGATCCTCGAGTGCGCCGGGGTGCGGGAGGCGCTCCGCCGGCAGCACGTCATCGCCGTCAGCCCGTTCATCGGCGATGCGCCGATCAGCGGCCCGGCGGCGGCCCTGATGCGAGCGTTCGGAAAAGAGCCCTCGTCCGCCGGAACCTACGGTCTCTACGAGGACTTCGCGGACGTCTTCATCCAGGACACCCGCGACCCGGTCGAGCTCGAAGGGGCGCTGCGCCAGGACACCCTCATGGTCAACCGGGGCAAGAGCCTCGACCTCGCAAAGAGTATCCTGACCCTGATCTACGGGTGCTGAAAGAGCCCTTCACCCCTGTTTTTGCTTCCCCCGGTAATCCTCTATCGCCGCGTGGAGCGCGTCCGCCGCGAGGTTCGAGCAGTGCATCTTTCTGGGCGGCAGCCCGTCGAGTTCGGTCGCGACGTCGTCGCGGGTGATCTTCATCGCCTCCTCAAGCGTCTTTCCTTTAGCCATGTCGGTCACCATGCTGCTCGTCGCGATCGCCGACCCGCACCCGAACGTCCGGAATCTGATATCTTCGATGACGTCGTCCCTGACCCTGATGAAGATCTCCATGATGTCCCCGCAGACGGGATTGCCGACCTTGCCGTAACCGTCCGGGTTCTCGATCACCCCGACGTTGTGCGGGTTCATGAAGTGCTCCATCACCTTCTGGCTGTATCCGATCTGGTCCGCCATTGTTCCACCTACAGCGATGTAATAGCCCGCAGGCGTTTAACTGTTTCTTCGACCATCCCTGCGCTCCGGAGTCGCCCGGGGAGAAGCAAAGACCGGTCGGGCAGGCCTCTTCCCCGTAACCCGGCGAGACGACCGCTTCGGCATCGACCGAGGGGTCGTTCGAGGTGACCGCCCCCACGAATGAAGCCGCCCTGTTCCATGCCGGGGAGCCGGCTGCCCTGCTCGCAGATGGAGACCTTCGCCCCCGCCGAGATCGCCTGCTGCATGATCTCCGAGAGGGGCAGGAAGTTCCCGGCAGGATCTTCTCCGTCCATGCTTCGCACCGTCATCGCGAGCAGAAACGGCGCATACGGCCGCTCAGGGGTCGCGGTGCCGTGGGTCCGGAGTCCGGTACCGTGCCGTACGCTTCAGCCCCCTCCCCGGCCGGTCACGTCGCTTCTGCCGCCGGTGCCGCCCCCTTGCGCACGATGAGGGTCGTAACGCCGCTCGCGACGTGCTCCTCCTCGACCTTATGCCCGCTCTTATCGGCCCACGACCTGACCGCCTCGACAAGGTCGTGCCTGTCGGCCGTCACCTGCAGGATCTGCCCGTTCTCGAGCACCTCCATCTCCTCCTCGATCAGGAGCATGGGCGACTGGCAGGCACCGACACAGTTTACCGTCTTATCCGCGTACATTCGTCTCACCTCACTTCATCTTCCGGATAACGAACCTCGTGGCCCCGTCATCCTCCTCGAACTTCACGATCTCGTGCCCCATCCGGTCTCCCCGACGTCGGATATCCTCCTCCGCGGCAGGGCCGTCCGCCCCTTTCATCATCGTGATCGGCATGGGGCAGGAGAGCCCGGCAGTCCGCGACCGCCCGGGTTCGTTCTCCTGTTCCATCTCTTGCCCCCCGTTGCGGAACGCGCATGGGAATCCGGTGCCGCGACCCGGAAACGTGCCGCTCCCGGGAGCACCGGATGCTGCCCCATCCCATATAAGCGTTCCTTCCGGGGTGGTGGCGATAGAGCACGGCAACGGGCGGTTCCCGTGCTTCGGTGGGAAGATCAGAAAAGTTATACTCCGTCTCCTGCCACGTACCATCATCGGAGAAGACCGATCGTACGGAGGATGCCGACGGGACTGTGGAACCGGCTCGGACGCAGGAAGGGGGAGGAAACGGACGCATCAACCGATGCGGAGGAAGAAGCCCGGGTGGCGGGGCTCGTTCTCTCGCTTGAGAGCAAGGATATCGCGGCCCGGTGAAGAGCGGTGCGTGCGCTCGGCGAGATCGGTGCTCCCGGAGCGTCCGAAGCGCTGCAGCCCCTCCCCCTGGACGCCGACAGAGATGTCCGGCGGGAGGCGTTCGAGGCGCTCGAAGCGATCAAGGCGCGGGGAGACCTCGCCTGACGGGCGCGCTCCCCCTTCCCCGAGAGAACGCAGGGTTCTCGCGGTAGCGGCGAATACGGCGGCAATCCCGGTTCGGGCCGCGCTAAAAGGATGGGGAGACACGATCCGGCGTGGCCGCAGTCGCCTGGGGGCATAGTAACCACCCGCTTTTTTCAGGCTGATTCCCGGTTTGCAGGCATTTTACCCACCTATTGCCGAAAATAGAGGAAATTTCGTTCCTTTTTTGATTTGTGACTGTTATAACCGAAAATATTAAAAAATTCAAGCGATAAGAAGATCTCTAATGTTCGTTCCGACCAAGTGTTTCTTTACGAAAGGTGTGGGTATCCACAAAGACAAACTGGCATCGTTTGAACTGGCTCTCAGGGAGGCGGGTATCGAGAAGTACAATCTGGTCTACGTCTCGAGTATCTTCCCCCCGAACTGCCAGCTGGTTTCGCCTGAGGAAGGCTTGAAGGAGCTCTCCCCGGGGAGCATCGTCTACGTCGTCATGGCCCGCGCCGAGACCAACGAGCCGAGCAGGCTCGCCTCCGCGGCCATCGGCCACGCGATGCCCAAAGAGAGCAACACCTACGGCTACCTCTCCGAGCACCACGCCTTCGGGGAGACGGCGGAAGTCTCGGGCGAATACGCCGAAGACCTTGCGGCAACCATGCTCGCGACGACGCTCGGGATCGAGTTCGACCCCGACAGGGCGTGGCAGGAGCGGGAGCAGATCTACAAGGCGAGCGGCCGGATCATCAGCACGACCCACACCTGCCAGGCGGCGGAAGGGGTCATGGACGGCCGCTGGACGACGGTCATCGCCGCAGCGGTCTTCCTCTAAGACCTGCACCTCCCGGGGCAGCCGATCTCTTTTCCTGCGGCTGCCCCGCCGAAGTCTTCTCCCGGGCCGGAGCGCAAAGCAAAATACCTCCCGGGCCCCACACTGTATTCAGGTTTTTCACATGCGTCTACCAATACAGGCCGTAACCCCGGAAACGGAATCTGCCGAGATCGTCGGCTGGGTACACGAGGTTCGCGACCTCGGAGGACTCTCGTTCTTCCTGATCCGCGACCGGACCGGCATCATCCAGGTGACCATCCCGAAGAAGAAAGTCCCGGCAGAGATCCTTGATACCGCCCGGAACGTCTCGCGAGAGTCGGTGGTCAGGGTCCAGGGCAGGGTAAAGGCAATCGAGAAAGCACCCGGTGGGCGCGAGATCGTCCCCGAAGAGCTCGAGATCATCAGCACCGCAGAGAGCCCGCTCCCGCTCGACGTCGCCGAGAAGGTCCCCGCCGAACTCGATACCCGGCTCGACTCCCGGTTCCTGGACGCGAGAAAACCGCGTGTCCGCGCCATCTTCTTCATCCGGTCCGCCGTGACCTCTTCCGCGACCGCGTTCCTCGCCTCCCGGGGCTGCATCAACATCACCACCCCCAAGATCGTCGCGGCGGCGACCGAGGGCGGCACCGAACTCTTCCCGATCGCCTACTTCGAGAAAGAGGCGTTCATGAACCAGAGCCCGCAGCTCTATAAGCAGATGATGATGGCTGCCGGGTTCGAGGCGGTCTTCGAACTCGGCCCCATCTTCCGCGCTGAGGAGCACAACACCGTCCGGCACCTCAACGAGGCGACGAGCCTCGACGTCGAGGTCTCGTTTGCCGACCACAACGACGTCATGGAACTCCTCGAGGACCTGATCGTCCACATATACGACCACGTCGCGAAGAACTGCGCCGACCAGCTCGCGGAACTCGGGGTCGAACTTACGGTTCCGGCAAAGCCGTTCCCCCGGATCCCCTATACGGAGGCGATCGAGATCGCGAACCGCGTCATCGAGGAGAAACTCACCTTCGGCGACGACCTCTCTCCGGCGGCCGAGCGGGCGATCGGGGATACCGTCGGGCAGCACTACTTCATCGTCGACTGGCCGACCGATATCAGGCCCTACTACGCGATGCCCTACCCGGATCGTCCCGAGTTCTGCAAGGCGTTCGATATGATGCACCCCCGGATGGAACTCTCCTCCGGCGCCCAGCGTATCCACGATCACGACCTCCTCGTGGAGCGGATCCGTGCGAAAGGCCTCTCTCCCGAGAGTTTTGAGTTCTATTTGAAGCCGTTCCGCTACGGCATGCCCCCGCATGCCGGGTGGGGGCTCGGCATCGAGCGGCTGGTGATGACGATGCTTGACCTTCCAAACATCCGCGAGGCGGTGCTCTTCCCGCGTGACCGGCACAGACTGACGCCATGAGTTTAATTACACCGCCGACCTACGGATCGATGTGCTTGCATAACCGGCACAGGACCGTCCCATGACCCTGACAAGCGTGCGCCTCCCGACCACCGTGGTCGGGAGCTACCCGGTGGTGAAAGGCTCGGGGGTTCGCGCCCTCATGGACCCGCTGAAACATGCGGTGGAGGTAGCGGTGGCCGACCAGATCGGCGCCGGGATCGACATCATCTCCGACGGCCAGGTCCGGGGCGACATGATCCGGGCCTTCACCTCCCACCTCCCCGGGATCCGCGGGTCGTCGGTCGTCGGGAAGGTCCAGCCGGCCGCCCGACCCATCACCCTCGCGGACACGAAATACGCCCTCTCCCGGCACCCGAAGGTGAAAGGCATCCTCACCGGGCCGAGCACGCTCGCGCACGGCCTCTCGATCGAGACGCCGTTCTACCGGAACAAAGACGAGCTGGTTCTCGATCTCGCGCAGGCGCTCGCGGTCGAGGCGAACCATCTCCAGGACGCCGGTGTTGCGCTCATCCAGATAGACGAGCCCATCTTCTCGACGGGGGCGGCGAACCTCGCCGTCGGCCGCGAGGCGGTGAACGCGATCGCCGGGATGCTCCGGGTGCCGGTCTGCCTCCACGTCTGCGGGAACCTCGGGAACGTCATCGATGACGTTCTCAGGACAAACGTCGCCGTATTCGATTTTGAGTTCGCGAATAACCCCGGAAACCTCGAGGTGCTCTCGGCAAAAGACCTGCGCGGCCGGATGATCGGTTACGGCTGCGTGGACTCCGCCGACCCCGGCATCGAGAGTATCGAGACTATCGAAAAACGAATCGAGGCCGGGATCGACATCTTCTCCCCCGATCTCATGCTCATCGACCCCGACTGCGGTCTCCGGATGCAGGCGCGCGACGCAGCGCTCGGAAAACTGAAAAATATGGTTATTGCGGCGGGCGAAATCCGGGCCGAGTACACGGGCTAGGCCGTTATCATCTCACGCGAAGCCGCGCGAAGATGTGGCCGGGCCGGGTTTTCAGCCTAGACCACCCTGCTCGTCGTCGAGAGTTCGAGGCCTTCTGCGATGATATGATAGGGGATGACCCGCTGCGGCACGTCCGAACCTTTGAGTTTCTCGATGGCAAGCGTCCGCTCGAACTCGTTGCCGTGAACCTGCTGCCTGAGAGAGATGAAGACGTCGGCCGCCCGCATAATCCGCACCTCTTCCGCGGGGCTGTGGACTCCCGTATAGACGAGGTAGACGATGTTTGCACCCCCCTCGATGATCGGGCGCGTCTCCTCGAGGACGAACCTGACGGCCGTGTCGATCCCCCAGGCGGCGACCAGCGTGGAGAGCGAGTCCACGACGATCTTCTCGCCCGCCATCGCCGCCGCCATCGCCGTGGGGTCCATGCCCCGTGCGTCGATCATACTCTCTCCCGGCATGGTATCAAGCATCAGGTAGGCTCCCGCTCCTCCCCCTTCCTGCCAGAACTGCTGTGCCAGGAGTTCAAGACCGCTCAGCGGAGATCCGGCGATGACGATACGGGTGCCCGGTGAGAATCCTCCGTCAAGCGCCAGGTCCAGGCCCGCAATTCCTGTCGAACGTCTGGTGGTGTCTGCCACGTCTCTACCTCGGGTATGTCTCGCAGGATCTTTGCCGCCCGTTCCTAAATAACTACCCTGTCGGATGCGCTCCGTCGCTGCAGTACTCCTCCCGGAGACGCTTTCTGAGGAGTTTCCACCCGTTCACCCGGGGGATCTCGCCGGCGATGATGACCCGGCGGGGAACCTTGTATCCCGCGAGACGTTCGCGGGCGAAAGCGACGATCTCGTCGGGCGAGATATCCTCCCCGGAAGGAACCACCACGGCCACCGGAACCTCGCCCCGGTGCTCGTCGGCGCACCCGAAGACCGCCGCGTCGCGGACGCCCGGGTGCTGGACAAGGACGTCCTCGACCTCGGTCGGGTAGACCTTCCAGCCCGACATCACGATCATGTCCTTCTTGCGGTCGGTGATGTAGAGCATCCCGTCTTCGTCCAGGTGGCCGACGTCACCGGTCAGGAACCAGCCGTCGGGGAGGAAGACGGCGGCCGTCTCTTCGGGCATCTGCCAGTAGCCGAGCGCTACCCCCGGCCCCCGGAGAGCGATCTCGCCGTCAACGCCGGGCGGGAGTTCCCGTGCGGGATCGTTCGCATCGACGATCTTCACCTCCGAGAACCCGACCGGGGTGCCGACGCTCCGGAACTCATCGGCGCTCGCGTAGTGCTCGGGGCGGATGGCGGTCCCGGTCCCGACGACGACCGTCTCGGAGAGGCCGTAGGCGTTGACGATGGGAATGCCGAACCGTTCGTGGAAGGGTTTCCAGACGCCGGGCGTCAGGGGGCCGCCGCCGCTGATCATCGCCCGGGCGGTCGCGAGCGCCGCCTCGGTCCCCGGCGGGGTCTGGATGAGGGAGTGGATCACCGGCGGCATCCCGGCGACGATCGTCGCCCGGTATTCACGGGCGAGTTCGAGGTAGCGGTCGAGATCGAACCGCTCCATGACGACGTAGGTTCCGCCGGCCCGGAGGGTGGCGATCCCCCAGCTCACCCCGACGTGCCCCATCGGGTAGATCCCGAGGTAGACGTCGGCATCGGTGATCCGGAGAACGTCCCGCTCGGCGTCCATCGCCGCGATCCAGTTCCCGTGGGTGAGCATGGCGCCCTTCGGCTTGCCGGTGGTGCCGCTCGTGTACTGGATCTGGCAGAGGTCGTCGAACCGGCAATGGGCGGCACGGCGGCACGGGGCTGCATCGAAGAGGTCGGCCCACGGCGTTGCGCCCGCGGCCTCCCCCCCGACGGCGACGACGTGCCGGAGCGCCGGGGCCCGGTTGCGGATGCGGTCGACGAGGCCTGCACCCTCGACGTCGGTGACGACGGCGACGGCCTCTGCGTCGCGGACGGCGTAGAGAACCTCGCTCTCCGTGTATACCCGGTTCGTCGGGACGGCGACGGCCCCGATCCGCCAGAGGGCGAGGTAGGTGATGAGGTATTCCGGCGAACTCTCAAGGTAGATGCAGACCTGCTCCCCGCGCTCGATACCGAGGGCGAGGAGACCGCCTGCAGCCCGGGCGACCCGGTCCCTAAGTTCGGCACGGGTGTAGATCTCCCCCCGGGAGGGGACGACGAGAGCGATCTTATCGGGGTTACAGGCGTTGGCATCGAGGAAGGTGGTACAGTTTGGCATGGATAGGCTCCGGGAGGCAGGTATGCGCTTTGATGTATATGCTTGTTCATGGTCGGGTAAATAGGTTGCTCCGGGAGGCCACACCATGGGCGATCTCCGCTCCAGAGCCAAAAGCAGATTACCAGAGAGGCGGATCGAGATATGTAGAGCGACACGCTGCTCGTCCGGGAGGCCGTTGAGAGCGACCTGGATGCGTAGCCCTCTCCCCCTATACGCACCTGCACGACGCCGACGAGAAGGCAGGGTTCGTCCGGGGCGTCAAGGAAGGGCTCGTCGCGTATCCGCCGGAGTGATCTCCGGCGGCTCACCGGCCCGCCGGTCCGGATATGCCGGAAGAAAACGCAAACTCCAAATCCCCGGCAAGAAGACAGATGTTCAGGGTAGTTGATCGTGCAACCAGAGAGTTTGCGCACAGCGAGAGCCGGATTGATCGTGCTGCTCCTGCTCTTCTCCGTAATGTCGCCGGTATCCGCCGGCCTCTACACCGATTCGTGCGGGATGGTATGGACGGACGCCGCCGTCCCGTTCGAGCGGAACAACGAGACGGCCTACAACGAGGAACTGATGGCGTCCTACACGCCGATCATGGCGAACCTGACCGACGGGCCACCCGACTTCAGCAGCATGACCTGGAGCGACTCCTTCCGCGAGACGTGCGCCTATATGGAAGAGCGCTACGCCTTTACGGAGTGGCGCGGCGTCGACTGGGACGCGCTGTACGCGACCTACGCGCCGAAGATCGCGGATGCCGAGAGGAACCATGACAACGCCGCGTATTACCGGACGCTCCGCGAGTTCGTCTTCGCCATCCCCGACGGGCACGTCCTGGTCCTCTCTCCCGACGACTTCGGGGCGAAGCACGCCGATATCGGCGGCGGCTACGGGCTCGCCGTCGCACGGCTCGATACGGGCGAGGTAATCGTGACCTACGTCGCAAACGGGAGCGATGCGGAGCGGGCGGGGATCCGGTTCGGCGACGAGGTGATCTCCTGGAACGGCCGGCCGGTCGGGGAGGCGATCGACGCGACGTCGATCATCTGGACCCCGGTCAAGCCTTCGACGGCCGAAGGTGTCCTCCTCCATAAGCAGCGGTTCCTGACCCGGGCACCGGTGGGGGCCGGGGCGACCGTCGGCATCGCCGGCCCGGCGGACTCAGCCCCCCGCACGATCAACCTGACCGCAGCGGACGACGGCTACGAGACCCTCGCCCGGACGAGCATCTTCCTCGGCCGCGAGGTCAACGACGGAGCGGCCGGATCGTCGGCGGAGCTCAAGGCGATGATTACGAACGAGACCGTGACCACCCGGACCCTCCCCGGAGGGATCGCCTACATCGGGATCTACGAAGAGTCTTACGACGTCTACCAGCCCTTCAAGGCGGCGGTGAAGGATGCGATCGCAGACGGGGCGCCCGGCATCGTCGTCGACCTCCGGTTCAACCGGGGCGGGGACGACAACCTGGCCGCCGCCTACGCCGGGTGGTTCGTGGACCGGCCGGTCTTCTACGAGTACGGCACCACCTACGACCCCGGGACCGGGGAGCAGGCGGTCCTCTGGGAGTCCTGGACACAGCCCCGGCCCGACCGATACGATGGCCCGGTCGCCCTCCTCGTCAGCCCCTACACCATCAGTTCAGGCGAAGGGCTCCCGAAGGTCTTTGCGGAGTCCGGGACGGGCGCGATCGTCTCGTGGTACGGGACAAACGGGGCGTTCGGGATGGAGTCTCTCGGGCCGGTCCTCCCCCTCGGTATCATGACGGCCTTCCCGGCGGGCGCGTCGCTCGACGAGAACGGCAGGATCCAGGTCGACAGCAACGCGTCGATGGTCGGCGGAGTCGCCCCGACGGTGCGGGTCCCGCTCGACCGGGATACCCTGGCGCGGGCGATGGCCGGGGAGGACGTCCAGCTTGCGTATGCGGTCGACTGGATCGAGGCGCAGGCAGAGAACGCGACCGCGGAGCCTTCGGCGGTGCCGACACAGGCGGCGGCCGGGTGGGTGGTCGTGCTCGGGGCGCTTGCGGTTGTTGCAGTCTGGCTCGGAAGGCGGTGAAGGCGGGGAGTTCTCCCACCTTTACCTCTTGGATCAAGATCGATCGAACCGATGTTCACCGATATGCCATCCCGATGGTCGGGATGGTCCGCACCGGCGGCGTCCACCGCCAGAGTTTTCGTTACCTTCCTTCAAAGATCTCGGGTTCGAGACCTTCCAGCCTGTCTACCGTGATCTCGTAGTCCTCGATGGACTTCGGTGCATCCATCTTCGGCTGCACATGCAACGTCCGGTGAACCTTTGCGGAAGAATACTGCCCGCTCTTTGAGTTGTGTTTCCACCAGAACACCTTGCAGACCTCCATACTGCCCTCCGGGCGGGCGGATGAACTGTCGTTTTCGAATCGGCCAGGGCACTAAGAAACTTAAGGGTGGAATTAAGGCTTAGGTGTGTTTCCGATGAGGAATCTCCTTTTTTTGGCTGATTTCATTCAGATTAACATATCAAACGAGTGTGACACCGGCAAAAGGTATTTGAGCATGGAGAAAGAATAGTCAAAAAAAGGGACAGGACTCAGACGAGCTACAGAAAATCAGAGATCACAGTTACCGGCATTGAGGATTCTGGTGGTTGCCTGGGTGCGGAAAGATAGGTATTGGAGGATCCCTGGTGCAGAAGTCATAGAGTGTGAGTGGAGTTCTGGTCAGGGTTGTTTGAAGATCTTAGAGATCTGCCTGGATGAACAACTAAGAGGTGAAAACTATAGCATATATCGTTCAGTTGGAAATCGCCGGCGACACCGCTATGTGGACAAGACCGGACACCGGTGACAACCCCGTCAGTTATCCAGCACCCACATACTCGGCGGTTAAAGCTATTTTTGAGTCCGTGCTGTGGGGACCTGCGATAGAAATTATTCCACTTAAGGCGGAAATTTGTGCGCCGGTGCAGTTTCACAATTATTACACAAATTATGGTGGCCCACTGCGAAAAACAACGAACATCAAACACGGAGACAGTTACCAGCTTTGCGCCACCGTTCTTATTGATGTCTGCTATCGCTTGTACGCCGAAGTTGTTCCGTATAAGATAAAAGGTAGACTTCCTCAAGCAGCGAAGAACTGGGATAACGCAACCACGTCGCCGGGGCACGCATATCAAGAGATATTCGCCAGAAGGCTGAAGCGCGGGCAGTGTTTCGCTGTGCCCTGCTTGGGGTGGCGGGAGTTCACGCCATCCTATTTCGGCGAGTTCCGTGATGATACACATGTCATGTCTGATATGGAGACTGCGGTTATTCCCTCTATGCTACGGCAGGTATTTTCAAAAGGCTACCAATCCGAAGTCGCGTATCTGTATGACACGGATGTTGAGATTACAGGAGGCGTGCTGGCTTACGGGAAAGGAGAAAGACCATGCTGAACGAACTGCATCAGCTGTCTGCAACCCTTGCAAGCCACAACATCAAGCAGCAAAAGTGGCACCATCAGTATAAACCGTTACCGGGCGGAGCCTGTTATCGTATATGGTTTGGCGATGATGACGCGGTGGCGGACGTTGAGCTGATGAGCAAGGATCTGGTGAAGGTCTGCCGAAAATTTGGCAATAATCAGGGGACATTTCCCGCATTCAACATTGCACCGTTG
Source organism: Methanoculleus chikugoensis (assembly GCF_019669965.1). NCBI lineage: Archaea > Methanobacteriati > Methanobacteriota > Methanomicrobia > Methanomicrobiales > Methanomicrobiaceae > Methanoculleus > Methanoculleus chikugoensis. Next base: position 2,503,120 of record NZ_AP019781.1, read on the forward strand.
TACCGCGTCACATCGGATGAAGATAAGAGGTATTACGATGCGCTTTACGAAGGTAAAACGGAACTGGATATAAACTATTTGCAATCGATATGCACTACCGATAATTGGGGGCCCAAACTTCGCAAAAAGATAACGGGCTGCCTGAACAGGCAAATGCCGAATATGCCTGAAGATAGCGCAATCGTCGCGCTGATGAACATCACAACATCGCTTGACATTGACGTGCTGCGCAGCACCCTTAAACAGCAGGTTTGGAAAAGACTGCCAAGCGATATAAAGGCGTATCTGCCATTGCTTATTCATAAAGGAAACGAAAGGAAGCGGCCGGAAGATGATGTTGGTTCAGTATCGATTGTGCTTGATTTAGTAAATTGGGATAAATTCGAATATCCAATAGCCAATGAAAATACCACAAAGCAAGTGAATGATTGGCTTTTTGCCGACGAAAGTGACCACCAGCCCGAAACAAGCGATCAACTTGATGCTTTTGGATCTCCATATGCGGAGCTTGACGAACCCATGCCCTCTGTGCGGCTTGCGCCGGGGTTTGAGGTGGCGTTGCGTTCCATGTTCCGTGAGCAAGGGTGCCAGTACCGCTATAGAAAAGCTGATGGCCACTCTTTCCCAGTTAACAAAGCGAATCGTGACACTCTGAAAACCTCGCTTGAATGGATTGTGAAACCTGACAACGAGAACATTACGTGGCGCAGAATTGACAAAGATGCAATGCTGTTTGTATATCCAAACAGGGTTCCAAAAATTCCGCCTAAGTTTACTGCGCTTTTCGGTGGTACGGAGAACCATGAGGATATCACAAACAGGTTTGAAAAGGTTGCAGAGGATTTTAGTAAGACACTCAACGGACTTGAAACAAATCAGAAGCCGGAAAATATCCATGTGTTTGCATTACAGCAAATGCAGCCGGCCCTATCTAAGCGCGCAAGGGTGGTGTTCTCTCGCAATCTAACCCCAAGCGGGCTAATAGATGCAGCTACCGAGTGGCAGCGGGGATGCCTCAATCTACCGCCGATCGCACGAACTGAACCTATCACACCGTTCCCTTTGAATATCTCAAAAATCGCAAACAAAGTTTGGAAACGGAACGGCACACGTGCGGACGGCAAGAACGAGGTTAAACTGATACGATATTATCAAGGCATGGGGCTGCTTTTGGATAAGCCCATCCCGTCGCAGATATTGCGCATTACCAGAGGCGTGACCGCGAACTCATTGGGTTTGATACTGTTTGTCGGCAATAACCTGCCAAGAGGCAGGAGTGCCGTTAAAGATGTGATTAGAGCGGAAATCGGCGATTTATTTCCCTTACTCGGGCTGCTCCTGTACAAGAGCGGCATAACAAAGGAGGATTATATGCAAGACACGGCATATTCAATTGGACAGCTACTGAAAATTTCCGACGAGCTGCATGCGCTGTATTGTGAGGTCAAGCGCGACGGTGAAGTGCCGCCACAACTGGCGGGAAACTCTGTTTTCGTAACGGCATCAGAAACACCGGCGCAGGCCGTGGCTCTGCTCTGTACGCGAATGATTCCGTACATAGCATGGGCAGACCAGTACAGACGGCAGGGTCAGGAGAAAAGTGGCTTAGCAGCGTGGTACAGGCGGCAGTATGGCCAACTCATGCCACAACTGCGTCAAAACCTGACAGAGAATATCCGGTTCGGCGACCTAGAAAAAGCACAGTTGTTTATCGGTTACCTTGCGGATCTTCCCAAATTGACAAACAAACAATCTACTGAGGAGGTATTTACAGATGCAAAATGAAGTCAAACGTGCAACGGGGCTTTTGGTAATAGAGGCCGTGAATTCAAATCCTAATGGCGACCCCGACCGAGAGAGCGAACCACGCCAGCGCCCGAATGGCCGCGGCGAAATATCACCCGTATCCTTCAAACGTAAACTACGCGATTTGTTGGAGGATTCGGATAGCCCATTCTTCAAAAGCCTGCCAGAGAAGTTTAAGGAAAATCCGGATCACTACCGCATACTTGAATCACGTGGGCGTGACCGCAGAGAGATTACACAGGAAATGGGCGATACCAAAAACTTTAATCAACAGTCCTTCCTCAAAAGCATCTTCGTAAAAAAATATTGGGATGCTCGTGTGTTCGGCAACACGTTCCTTGAAGAGGGTTCGGCAAAAGGCTTCATCAAGACGGGTGTGGCGCAGTTTGGCGTAGGAGTTTCCATATCGCCGATAGATATTGTACGCCATACGAACACAAATAAAGCCGGTGTGCAAGAGGGAAAAAATGCCGGCATGGCACCGCTTGCGTTCCGTATCGTACAGCATGGCGTGTATTGTATGCCATTCTTTATCAATCCAAACTACGCGGGAAAGAGTGGCTGCACCCCGGACGATATAGAACTGCTCAAACTGTTGATTCCGAAGGCGTACGATTTGAACCGCTCGGCTATACGCCCTGATGTGCGAATCCGTCATGCCTGGTATATCGAGCATAAAAATGCGCTTGGAAGCTGCCCGGATTATCTGTTGCTTGAGGCGTTGACGCCTACTCGCATAGGTAATGTATCTGATCCTTCCAACGAGTGGGCAGACTACGAGGACAAAACTTCTCTACCAGAGAATCTCAAATCGCGGATTGATAGAGTGGTCGATTTGATGACACTGTGATGGAATATTTCGCTCATAGTCCGAAGGATGGGTATCCCGCCCAGACATATGCGCAACATATCAACGGAGTATCGGAACGAGCCAGGCGTCATGCATCTGACGCTGCCCGGTACTCCCTTGACGACGGCGCACTGCTTTTAACTACAGCGGAAGTTGCGGCAGTTTACCACGATCTGGGTAAACTTGATGGGGAAAATCAGTCAGTTTTGTCCGGCCAGAGAGCGGCAAAACGTCTGCCGCTTAATCACACGGATGCAGGTGCGGCTTTTTTGCTGGACGATGTATCCCCCGCCCTTCTTGCTGCTGTTTCTGTCGCGGCGCACCATATTGGACTTCCGGATTTTGGCACGGAGAGCATCCGCGAGGAGTCCGCGTTCCGCGATGATGAAATAAAGACGCGGGTTGATGCGGCGTTATTGGAGTATTCGCAAATACACAGCAGCAATGTAAGCACAAGGCCGCAAATAGAGAGCGCTATACCATCGGGGGATTTGTCGGTATTCTTGCGTATGCTGCTGTCTTGCCTGGTTGATGCCGACCACACCGATACCGCTTCGCATTACGGCAAGTATCCTGAGGCGGAAAATTCCATCCCGCTTCGTCCGGCAGAGCGTCTCGCGTTATTGGATCACTATGTCGAAACACTTAGAAAAACAGGCGAAGATGACGAACGAAATAAACTGCGCTCTGAAATGTATGCAGTGTGTAGGGACTCCTTGATATGTGAAAACATTGCTGCCTGTGACGCTCCCGTTGGTTCAGGCAAAACAACTGCGGTAATGGCGCATCTGTTGGCGCAAGCGAATACGCGTGGATTGCGTCGCATATTTATAGTGCTGCCATTTACAAATATCATCCAGCAGTCGGTCGAGAAATACCGTGAAGCACTGGTTTTCCCAGGCGAAAACGGAGAAGAGGTTGTGGCTGAACTGCACCATCGCGCCGAATTTGAAAGCGAGGATACGCGGCATCTCACGGCGCTATGGCGCGCGCCGATCATCGTCACCACAGCGGTTGCATTCTTTGAAACCCTTGCGGCGAAAACTCCGTCCGCGCTTAGGCGGATGCATGAGTTGGCGGGCAGCGCGGTATTCGTGGACGAAGCACACGGCGCGCTGCCTGCGCACTTATTGCCATTAGCATGGCGATGGATTAACATTTACGCTAAAGAGTGGTCTTGTTATTGGATTCTGGCTTCAGGTTCGCTTAATCAATTCTGGGAAATAAAAGAGATCTCCGAACAAAAGTTGGAAGTGCCAAATATAGTAAATCCATCCTTAAGGGCTTCGCTCAACGCATTTGAAGGCAAGCGCATAGAATATCAGGCTAACCTGACGCCGCAGTCACTGGAGACATTTGTTGAAGTTGTGGCGCAATCACAAGGGCCAAGGCTTGTTATACTCAATACAGTGCAAAGCGCGGCGGTAGTTGCAGAGTATATTTGCGAGAAGTACGGGCGCGGGCGCGTAGAGCATCTGTCAACCTCGCTTACGCCGAGCGACAGGGAGAAAACGCTTGGGCAGGTGAAGGCGCGGCTTAACAGGTCCGATGATGATGACTGGACACTTGTCGCTACATCCTGCGTGGAGGCGGGCGTTGATTTTTCGTTTAGAACCGGCTTCCGGGAACTTGCATCGCTGACCTCGCTGTTGCAGGCAGCGGGGCGTGTCAACCGAAATGGTGAGTACGGTGTTTCTGAAATGCATACATTTTGTCTTTCAGAGAGCAATATGTTAAAATCAAACCCTGACATAAAAAATTCCGCCGCAGTCCTACGTAAGCTCATAGAAACAGGAGTCGATATTTCTCCGTCCCTCACGACCGAGGCTATCGAGCAGGAACTTAAGATATATGGCAGCAAGCCGATTCACAGGAAGTTGCTCGAAAAGGAAATCGACAAGGATTTTCCATTTGTCGAAGAGAATTTCAAGGTAATCAATACGGATACACGCATTGCGGTTGCAGACACTAAAATCGTCGATAGAATACGCAATGGGCATTGTGACTGGCATGAATTACAGAAACATTCGCTGCAAATATCCCATTATAAACTGCAAGAGCTGCATATACCGCAAATCACAGAAGACATTTACCACTGGAATCTCGCATATGATGATTTTCTGGGATATATGGCGGGAATTATTCAAAAATCTGAGCTCAAACTCCTCATGTATTAGGGAATATGTCGAGGTGGATTGAGATTAACTCGCCCCTTCCCTCGGTGCCCGGTGTAGAGAAAGGCTAGCGGAGCAAAGCCAAACGGAAGGAGAGGGAGGAGAGTTTAACGAAGTACTGAGTCTGGGTTTTAGAATCGTAGCGAGCAAGGTACATGGGCGGTCACGTCTGTTGATAGGTTCTTATATCACAACTTATAATAATGCCTTATCGGGATCAGGACTTCCATGGACCCTGACGACTACCTCATGCTCAGCGGCATCCAGCATTTTGCGTTCTGTAGACGGCAGTGGGCGCTCATCCATATCGAACAGGTGTGGAAGGAAAACGTGCTCACCTTTGGCGGCAGGCAGATGCATAGGAATGCGGACGATCCTTTCTTCACGGAGAGCCGGGGCGATGTGCTGATCTCGCGGAGTGTGCCTCTGGTCTCCCACGCGCTGAAGATATACGGTGTTGCGGATGTGGTGGAGTATCATCGATCGGATTCGGGGATCGTGATCCCCGGACGGGAGGGGCACTGGACCGTCGTGCCGGTAGAGTACAAGGCGGGAAAGCGGAAGCCGGACGACCGCGACGAGGTGCAACTGTGCGCTCAGGCGATCTGTCTTGAGGAGATGTACCGGACGCGGATTGAATATGGATATCTATATTACGGCAAAACCCGGCGGCGGACGGAGGTAGCTCTTGACGATGAACTTCGCAGGCGGGTGGCGGAGTTAGTCGCCGGTATGTATGTGCTCTACGATGCAGGTACCACTCCTCCGGCGGTCCTGCTGCCGCACTGCAAAAACTGTTCTCTTGTCGAGCTCTGCATGCCAGCCGTCTCGTCCCGCAGGCGTTCGGTGGACCGCTATCTTGCCACCTGCATAGGGAGGGATGATGCATGAGAAAACTCCTGAACGTTCTGTATGTTACCAACCCTGACTCTTATCTCGCGAAAGATGGGGAAAATATCGTCGTTTCCGTTGAGCACAAGGAGGTAGGACGGATCCCCATTCACAACCTGGAGGGGGTCATCTGTTTTGGGTTTATGGGAGCAAGTCCGGGCGTGATGGAGTTATGTGCATCTCACCACGTGGGGCTTGCATTCGTGTCGCCGTACGGGAAATTTCTTGGACGGGTATCTGGCCGCGTGTCCGGGAACGTGCTGCTCCGCAAGCGGCAGTATCTTCTTTCGGACGATGAGGAGGCCGCGGCGCGGATTGCAATGAACTGCGTGCTCGGAAAGATGCTGAACTGTCGGAGCGTTCTCCTCCGGTTTGGCCGTGACTATCCTGAGAAGGTATCACCTGAATTTTCAGAGCGTCTTCAATGGCTGACAGAGGGTGTTCGCCAGCTGCGGGAATCGCCATCCGACACGCTGAACGAACTCCGGGGCCGTGAGGGGATTCTGTCGAAGTGTTACTTTGATTGTTTCGATGATCTGATCCTGTCGCAAGATCCTGCGTTTGCTTTTGAGTCCCGGAGCAGGAGACCCCCGTTGAACCGGGTGAATGCTCTACTGTCGTTTGTCTATACGCTGATCGCGGTGGATTGCGCTTCAGCTCTCGAATCCGTGGGGCTTGATCCGCAGGTGGGGTTTCTCCACCGCGCCCGACCGGGGCGGATGAGCCTTGCGCTGGACCTGATGGAGGAGTTCCGGCCGTATCTCGGAGACCGGTTTGTGTTGAGTCTGATCAACAACCGGGTTGTTGCGGCGGATGATTTCCTGGTGAAGGAGAATGGGGCCGTGATCCTGACAGATACAGGGCGGAAAGCAGTTCTTGCGGCGTGGCAGCGACGGAAGACGGAAGAGGTCATGCACGGCTATTTAGATGAACGGGTTCCGGTTGGCCTTCTGCCGTATGCACAGTCAATGCTGCTCGCCCGGCACCTGCGGGGGGACATCGATGGGTATCCACCGTTCGTGATGAGGTGAGCGTGGTGTTTGTTCTGGTTACGTATGATGTAAATACAGAGAGTCCGGAAGGGAGACGCAGACTGCGCACGGTTGCGAGAATCTGCATGAATTATGGTACGCGCGTGCAGAATTCGGTCTTCGAGTGTGTCGTGGATTCTGTTCAACTGATGGAGATGAAAACGAAGATCGGTGAGGTCATCGATCCAGCGATTGATAGTGTACGGTATTATAATCTAGGGAAGCATGGTCGAGATCATGTGGAGCATGTGGGGGCAAAGCCGGGGCTGAATGTTGAGGGCGTGCTGATTTTGTAGTACTGTTTCCGAGGAGTGCCGCGAAGGTGAAGTGCCCACGTTTTCCTGGGGAGGTTCGCGATCCGGCAAATATTGGCTGTTCCCCGATACGAAGCACATTTCTTGTATTTCTAAGGTGAACCACGGCGTGATGCAGACAACTAATCGTTTGAAGCACTGTATTTGTGTTTCAGAGTGTACTTCTATGTTTTTTACGCTTTCTATCGGATATGATGGCAATAATGCGGCGCTTAAGGCAAGTAAGATATTTGTTCCCTGATATATAGTATAGAGTCGTGCCTCACGTAGGCACGTGGATTGAAATACGTCTCCGCCGGGCGGCTGCCTGGCATCATGTCGTGCCTCACGTAGGCACGTGGATTGAAATAGTTCGGACGGGGCGATGGGGAAGTACTTCGCAGTCGTGCCTCACGTAGGCACGTGGATTGAAATTTGTCCTACCATGCCTGTGGCGTCGGCCGGAGGTCGTGCCTCACGTAGGCACGTGGATTGAAATGGGGGTTTCCGGTTGTAGCCGGCCGGGCCGGTGGTCGTGCCTCACGTAGGCACGTGGATTGAAATATCGTTTGCCGGAGGATCCGGCGCTCCTCTTCGGGTCGTGCCTCACGTAGGCACGTGGATTGAAATATCGTTTGCCGGAGGATCCGGCGCTCCTCTTCGGGTCGTGCCTCACGTAGGCACGTGGATTGAAATTGTCCCGGTCATCTCACGTCACCGTGATGCTGGTCGTGCCTCACGTAGGCACGTGGATTGAAATGCACTAGATTTAAGAGGCGGAACCGCAAACCCCGTCGTGCCTCACGTAGGCACGTGGATTGAAATCCGGTTAATGACGTCTACGAGGTATGCCACGATCGTCGTGCCTCACGTAGGCACGTGGATTGAAATTTTTCAGAAATGCCACAGAGCCACCCCCGTTTGTTGTCGTGCCTCACGTAGGCACGTGGATTGAAATCGGCCAGGGAGGTGATCGTGCCGGCGGCGACGTTGTCGTGCCTCACGTAGGCACGTGGATTGAAATTGGGCACAGCATCACATCATCTGTGCCTGAGCAGGTCGTGCCTCACGTAGGCACGTGGATTGAAATAGATGACGAACATCCGGGACCCCCGGATCCCGATGTCGTGCCTCACGTAGGCACGTGGATTGAAATCCGGAGCCTGCCCCTGAACCCGAACCCGTCACGGTCGTGCCTCACGTAGGCACGTGGATTGAAATATCTATACGTTCCATTCATGGAGCGATATCGAGTCGTGCCTCACGTAGGCACGTGGATTGAAATTCCGGGGGTTCGCTGGCCATGAGACCCGTGCGGGTCGTGCCTCACGTAGGCACGTGGATTGAAATTTGGCGGCGCCCTCCAGCACGGCGTATCCCCGGTCGTGCCTCACGTAGGCACGTGGATTGAAATATCAGCCAGAGCCAGAGGGGCGAGGGGGGCCTGTCGTGCCTCACGTAGGCACGTGGATTGAAATGCGTCGCCGCCTGAATCGGCATAGGTCAGGACAGTCGTGCCTCACGTAGGCACGTGGATTGAAATTCCTCGCTTAAACTCACTAAACTCAACACATAAGTCGTGCCTCACGTAGGCACGTGGATTGAAATACCGCACTCGCCTCCGGGGGGTGGCTCCGATGAGTCGTGCCTCACGTAGGCACGTGGATTGAAATATGAAACTCGGCATGTCCGAGGCGGAGGCGAAGGCGTCGTGCCTCACGTAGGCACGTGGATTGAAATTCCCACCGGTGATCCTGCGAACTATCAACCTGGTCGTGCCTCACGTAGGCACGTGGATTGAAATGCCGACATGGTGGACGTCGGTATCCTGACGGGCGTCGTGCCTCACGTAGGCACGTGGATTGAAATTCCTCGCTTAAACTCACTAAACTCAACACATAAGTCGTGCCTCACGTAGGCACGTGGATTGAAATATGTCGATCCTGCGGACCACTTCCGGAGGGAACCGGTCGTGCCTCACGTAGGCACGTGGATTGAAATACCGACCCGCCCTATCTCGCCGACCTCTACACTGTCGTGCCTCACGTAGGCACGTGGATTGAAATGTCTTCGCCGAAAGGCGCGAAACGTCGTAGGAGGTCGTGCCTCACGTAGGCACGTGGATTGAAATCCGCGCGCCCAGAGGTAGAACACGCACCGTCGGGTCGTGCCTCACGTAGGCACGTGGATTGAAATTCGATACCGAGTTTTGCGACGCCTCCGGCGACGAGTCGTGCCTCACGTAGGCACGTGGATTGAAATTTGATGCCGTCCGGGTCGGCGTTCTGCCGGGCGGTCGTGCCTCACGTAGGCACGTGGATTGAAATTTGATCTTCGCACGGAATGATTCAGGGTCCCGGGTCGTGCCTCACGTAGGCACGTGGATTGAAATACGAGGAATTTGTCCCAGACGTCGCGGTACTGGGGTCGTGCCTCACGTAGGCACGTGGATTGAAATTCCATCGAAATGATCTTCGGCTCGGCGGCGGCTTGTCGTGCCTCACGTAGGCACGTGGATTGAAATACGTCTTCGGTGACGGTGGGATCGACTTCATAGGAGGTCGTGCCTCACGTAGGCACGTGGATTGAAATTATTTTGAAAACGGACTTTATGAGCAGCATTTTAGTCGTGCCTCACGTAGGCACGTGGATTGAAATATACCGTCACCTGTTCCTGATGCTCCACATCAGTCGTGCCTCACGTAGGCACGTGGATTGAAATACCGGCTGATCGCTGCATCGACCGGGGCGGGGAAGTCGTGCCTCACGTAGGCACGTGGATTGAAATTCTTCTCGCCGCCGCCCATGCAGGCGGTCGTCCCGTCGTGCCTCACGTAGGCACGTGGATTGAAATGTCAGCCAGAGCTTGCAGGCGTTAACGTCCGGCGTCGTGCCTCACGTAGGCACGTGGATTGAAATTACCATATTCTACTTTGTACCAATAATCTATAAAGTCGTGCCTCACGTAGGCACGTGGATTGAAATGGAGATCCGCCGGGAGAGGGATTTGAGGTCGTCGGTCGTGCCTCACGTAGGCACGTGGATTGAAATTGGAACTGGTCGCCGGTCTGCTCCCATACCCGGTCGTGCCTCACGTAGGCACGTGGATTGAAATAAGCGGCTCAACATCGTGGCCACCGGCCACGCCCGTCGTGCCTCACGTAGGCACGTGGATTGAAATTTCTTCCGTCCCCGGGCGGCGAACCGGTCTCCGTCGTGCCTCACGTAGGCACGTGGATTGAAATGCGGCGTGGGGTAGAGGGCTCCACGTCGAACCGTCGTGCCTCACGTAGGCACGTGGATTGAAATCATCTCCGAGGCTTGTGCCAGGGGTCGATCATCCGTCGTGCCTCACGTAGGCACGTGGATTGAAATACGAAAAACCCCGACGAACACGGCATCCTCCCCGTCGTGCCTCACGTAGGCACGTGGATTGAAATGACCGATATGGCCTGCCTTCCCATCCGTGGAACGGTCGTGCCTCACGTAGGCACGTGGATTGAAATCCGATCGGGCCCCGGGGGAGGAGGATCCTCTGTGAGTCGTGCCTCACGTAGGCACGTGGATTGAAATAGGATCCTCCGGCAGCACGCCGCGCGGAATATGGTCGTGCCTCACGTAGGCACGTGGATTGAAATGCGGTCCACCACTCCGAGAAGTGCTCGACGCAGAGTCGTGCCTCACGTAGGCACGTGGATTGAAATACCGTCACGGGAACCGTCTACACCAAGTACGAAGTCGTGCCTCACGTAGGCACGTGGATTGAAATGCCCCCGACCCGATCTTCGCGATCCGGGGTTCAGTCGTGCCTCACGTAGGCACGTGGATTGAAATCTGGTCTCCATCAAGGACCTCTCGCGCTGCATGGTCGTGCCTCACGTAGGCACGTGGATTGAAATATGGGGAACGCGATGGAGGTCTTCCTGGAAGCAGGTCGTGCCTCACGTAGGCACGTGGATTGAAATTACTATAGTATTAACTCGAGACGGTGGCCACCGGTCGTGCCTCACGTAGGCACGTGGATTGAAATACGCCTGCACCCCCTGTGCGTTGAGCTCCGCGGTCGTGCCTCACGTAGGCACGTGGATTGAAATATCGAGTATCCCGAACTGGTCGTGCTCACGGTCGTCGTGCCTCACGTAGGCACGTGGATTGAAATATGATCACCGAGATGAACGACGCGCTGGCAGACCGTCGTGCCTCACGTAGGCACGTGGATTGAAATTCTCTCGCCGAGAGGGGCTTGCCCGAGGTCACGTCGTGCCTCACGTAGGCACGTGGATTGAAATGCTTGTTTTTCGGCTTGAGATCAGAGCGGTTCGCCCGGTCGTGCCTCACGTAGGCACGTGGATTGAAATCTGCTTGGGCAGTTTGCTTCCTGCCACACCCACGTCGTGCCTCACGTAGGCACGTGGATTGAAATCCTATGCTCTGGTTACGGACGATGGAGGATCGCTGTCGTGCCTCACGTAGGCACGTGGATTGAAATCTCCGGTCGAAGAAGGGGAAAGCGATGATCGGGTCGTGCCTCACGTAGGCACGTGGATTGAAATACCTCATCAGCGGCCTGTTCCGGCAACTCGACGGTCGTGCCTCACGTAGGCACGTGGATTGAAATGATCCGCCAACGACCCCGGAGGCGATCCCGCCTGGTCGTGCCTCACGTAGGCACGTGGATTGAAATATCGAGATTATCAAAGAGCAGACCGAAGAGCAGGTCGTGCCTCACGTAGGCACGTGGATTGAAATTCGCGGACATGTGGGAGGGCTCTCGCCCGGCAGGTCGTGCCTCACGTAGGCACGTGGATTGAAATAGCTTATCGGCGGCGTCAAACAGTCCGTAACTGTCGTGCCTCACGTAGGCACGTGGATTGAAATCCCCGCACCCCCGACCCTCGCCCCCCGGCCGCGTCGTGCCTCACGTAGGCACGTGGATTGAAATGACTCGCCCCACACGTAGTGGGAGAGTCCGATGGTCGTGCCTCACGTAGGCACGTGGATTGAAATAGGAACCTTTCCAGCCGAATCGCTTCGTCACGCATGTCGTGCCTCACGTAGGCACGTGGATTGAAATACCTTCCAACCCTCTTCGCGAGCATGTACAGCGTCGTGCCTCACGTAGGCACGTGGATTGAAATACCCCGGCAACCGGCAAGGACGGCAAGCCGAAGAGTCGTGCCTCACGTAGGCACGTGGATTGAAATGCCCTCACCCATGTCCATCCGTGTTGCGGGTCGGTCGTGCCTCACGTAGGCACGTGGATTGAAATTTCTAGTTCTCGCTCGATCATCAACGACCGCTGTCGTGCCTCACGTAGGCACGTGGATTGAAATACCCGGCCGGGGGATCTCGTGGTGGACCCGTTCGGTCGTGCCTCACGTAGGCACGTGGATTGAAATGAGTTTGCGGTCCTGGTCGGCACCCCGCCGGTCGTCGTGCCTCACGTAGGCACGTGGATTGAAATCCGTGCGCATCGCTGAAGAAGGTCGCATCCGGGGTCGTGCCTCACGTAGGCACGTGGATTGAAATGCGATGCAGCTCACCGGGGCGAACAAGAAGGCCGTCGTGCCTCACGTAGGCACGTGGATTGAAATTCCCCGTCGTCAAGCGTCGGATCGGGCCGCGCGTCGTGCCTCACGTAGGCACGTGGATTGAAATACGCGCCCGTACTGGAGGGCATACCTAGCAATGGTCGTGCCTCACGTAGGCACGTGGATTGAAATGTGCCGGGTGTCGTGGCGAGGATGCCCCCCACCTGTCGTGCCTCACGTAGGCACGTGGATTGAAATAATTCCGCCGGGCCACCCGGCGACAGGCCAAACTGTCGTGCCTCACGTAGGCACGTGGATTGAAATCTCCTTCCGAGTTATTCTCCGTATCCATACAAGTCGTGCCTCACGTAGGCACGTGGATTGAAATAACTTCGCAGCGCCGATGAGAAAGATTGTCCCGGGTCGTGCCTCACGTAGGCACGTGGATTGAAATTACTTACCAGTCGCACAGAGACGCCCCCGTATGTGTCGTGCCTCACGTAGGCACGTGGATTGAAATCTCTACCAGGATCAACCGCTCATTGGGATAACGTCGTGCCTCACGTAGGCACGTGGATTGAAATACAAGGACAGCTGCCCGCTGTCGCAGCGCCTCGTCGTGCCTCACGTAGGCACGTGGATTGAAATCTACGAGCCCAGAATTGAAGGAACGTACCATTGTCGTGCCTCACGTAGGCACGTGGATTGAAATAAGAGCCCGACGGAGGTCACCCGGTGCCTGCAGGTCGTGCCTCACGTAGGCACGTGGATTGAAATGTGATCACCCAATATTATAAACGAGAGTTAAGGTCGTGCCTCACGTAGGCACGTGGATTGAAATGCTACGAGAAGCACATCTACGCAGGGTCTACAGGTCGTGCCTCACGTAGGCACGTGGATTGAAATTCGCCGGTTTCGCGGATCCCGCGGGCGATCTCCGTCGTGCCTCACGTAGGCACGTGGATTGAAATACGGTGAAAACTCTTAGGAAATACCACGCACAAGTCGTGCCTCACGTAGGCACGTGGATTGAAATACGGCCGCCCCTCCCTCAGTTGCCAGGAGATCCGTCGTGCCTCACGTAGGCACGTGGATTGAAATCCGCATAGGGGACATTTGCGCTTAGTTCCCACGTCGTGCCTCACGTAGGCACGTGGATTGAAATACCGGGGCGAGTGGTGGGGTCTGTACCGGCGGGGGTCGTGCCTCACGTAGGCACGTGGATTGAAATACTAAGTGCCCAAAAAGCAGAAGCAACGCGGGAGTCGTGCCTCACGTAGGCACGTGGATTGAAATATGATCCCGGTTGCGATGGCGCACCCGGACGTGTCGTGCCTCACGTAGGCACGTGGATTGAAATATACTGTACTACCATGCGGGCCGGTTCGTCTCCTGTCGTGCCTCACGTAGGCACGTGGATTGAAATGGGAAACAGTCTCGTCGGAGTCTCCCCGGCTTCCGCGTCGTGCCTCACGTAGGCACGTGGATTGAAATAATGCAATCAAGGTCAGCGGGATCCGGCGGCTTGTCGTGCCTCACGTAGGCACGTGGATTGAAATGACCAGTTGGCTGCCTGGGTCACGGCGGAGTCCCCGTCGTGCCTCACGTAGGCACGTGGATTGAAATATAGGGCGGCCTCTCGGCGTCATCTCTGCACCAGTCGTGCCTCACGTAGGCACGTGGATTGAAATATGAGCCCGGTCGCGATGGTGCGGCCGGACGTCGTCGTGCCTCACGTAGGCACGTGGATTGAAATTCCCGCGCAACGTTCGTGAGCGCCTTCCGAGCAGTCGTGCCTCACGTAGGCACGTGGATTGAAATGTGAACGACCTACGGGCCTGCAGCGGGATCACCGTCGTGCCTCACGTAGGCACGTGGATTGAAATAGATACATGGGGCCTCCGCGGCCTCCCGGGCTGTCGTGCCTCACGTAGGCACGTGGATTGAAATAGGCGGGCGTTGGGCGTAGACCCTGCCCCGAGGTCGTGCCTCACGTAGGCACGTGGATTGAAATTCGATATGCCAGATATACCATGCCCGCTCCGCGTCGCAGTATCGTCGTGCCTCACGTAGGCACGTGGATTGAAATTCGATATGCTCCTGGTGCGTCCGGGTGACGGCCGTCGTGCCTCACGTAGGCACGTGGATTGAAATTATCCTGCAGCAGAACTACGCCGTCATCATGAACGTCGTGCCTCACGTAGGCACGTGGATTGAAATATCGAGAACTTTGCGGCCGTCCTCGTCCTTTATGGTCGTGCCTCACGTAGGCACGTGGATTGAAATATACCGTCGCCTCGAGCTCTTCCTCGTCGTCCGTCGTGCCTCACGTAGGCACGTGGATTGAAATATGGTTCTGGCAGTTTGGCGATGGGGCTACGGCGTCGTGCCTCACGTAGGCACGTGGATTGAAATACTGACCTGACTGTGGGATCTGTCGTATCATGGTGTCGTGCCTCACGTAGGCACGTGGATTGAAATTCCCGGCAGCCGCTGCAGGGCACGGTGACGATGTCGTGCCTCACGTAGGCACGTGGATTGAAATCACCAGGGCGTGCCGTCGCCCCGGGCCTCCTGGTCGTGCCTCACGTAGGCACGTGGATTGAAATTCGACGAGAAATTGCTTTGTTGCTGCCATATAGGTCGTGCCTCACGTAGGCACGTGGATTGAAATGAAGAGGCGTTGCTTGTAACTGGGCAGGAAGTCGGTCGTGCCTCACGTAGGCACGTGGATTGAAATGGGATGCCACCGCCGGTCGGCTGGAGTTCTACAGGTCGTGCCTCACGTAGGCACGTGGATTGAAATTTCGATGTACTCCCGGAACTCGTCGGAATGGGGTCGTGCCTCACGTAGGCACGTGGATTGAAATACCGGTTCTGGTGTCCGGGGTCGGGGTGGCGCCCGGGTCGTGCCTCACGTAGGCACGTGGATTGAAATTCGATGAGTTCGGAGAAGATCTGCTTGATAATCTGTCGTGCCTCACGTAGGCACGTGGATTGAAATATTGAGCGAAGGCATATGTTGATTCCATTGACGTCGTGCCTCACGTAGGCACGTGGATTGAAATGTTCGACGAATGGAGATCATTTCTTGTGCAGCCGTCGTGCCTCACGTAGGCACGTGGATTGAAATATCAAATCCCGGTATAGTCGGTCTTTGAACTCCAGGTCGTGCCTCACGTAGGCACGTGGATTGAAATGCATCCCAGTTCATCGGGATGGCCGGTGAGATCGTCGTGCCTCACGTAGGCACGTGGATTGAAATTGCCCGGTCGCCTCCAGGATGATCTGCATCGGGGTCGTGCCTCACGTAGGCACGTGGATTGAAATGCGGAGATCCCGGACGATACCGATGACGTCAAGTCGTGCCTCACGTAGGCACGTGGATTGAAATTTCTCAGTCCCCGCCGTCGCTGCAAGCGCTCCTGTCGTGCCTCACGTAGGCACGTGGATTGAAATTTGCTAAATGCGACTGGACGCAGGTCGTGGATGTCGTGCCTCACGTAGGCACGTGGATTGAAATCCGAGGGCGCACTGGAACGGGGCGTTGTCATCGAGTCGTGCCTCACGTAGGCACGTGGATTGAAATATCGGGATCCAATTCTTAACCCCGACCGAATACGTCGTGCCTCACGTAGGCACGTGGATTGAAATAGGAACGCCGATACCGGGATCTCGATCATCGTCGTCGTGCCTCACGTAGGCACGTGGATTGAAATGCGCAAGTAGCTGAGGAATGACCGGACATAACTCGTCGTGCCTCACGTAGGCACGTGGATTGAAATAGACAGGATACTCGCGGCCGGATATCGTCGTTGACGTCGTGCCTCACGTAGGCACGTGGATTGAAATGCGCAAGTAGCTGAGGAATGACCGGACATAACTGTCGTGCCTCACGTAGGCACGTGGATTGAAATGTCGATGTTGCCCCGGGAGTACGGCGGGTTCATGTCGTGCCTCACGTAGGCACGTGGATTGAAATGCGCAAGTAGCTGAGGAATGACCGGACATAACTGTCGTGCCTCACGTAGGCACGTGGATTGAAATTCCCAGCGGCAGTCGTCGGTCGTGCTCCGTGCATGTCGTGCCTCACGTAGGCACGTGGATTGAAATGAGACCGCACAGCCGCACTTCTCGCAGGTCTCTTGTCGTGCCTCACGTAGGCACGTGGATTGAAATACCCTCGCCGGCGCAATCCACAGCGTGACCGTGTCGTGCCTCACGTAGGCACGTGGATTGAAATTTCCGGACCCGGGCAGCGAGACCCCGGCATACTGTCGTGCCTCACGTAGGCACGTGGATTGAAATATGGCGCTGATGAGCCGGGCCTTCCCCTTCGCCGTCGTGCCTCACGTAGGCACGTGGATTGAAATCCCTTGTTTTCAAACGGGATCCCGTCCTTGAAGGTCGTGCCTCACGTAGGCACGTGGATTGAAATCCGCCGTAGGGGTAGGTGCCCCAGGGGGAGAGGGTCGTGCCTCACGTAGGCACGTGGATTGAAATAAGGCGTATTACCCAGATGTGGCGTGGACAAAGGTCGTGCCTCACGTAGGCACGTGGATTGAAATGAGACCGCGATCGGGATCCGCGCCTACCTGGACGTCGTGCCTCACGTAGGCACGTGGATTGAAATTCCCAGGCCGCTTCCCGGGCGTCGAGTTCCGCGTCGTGCCTCACGTAGGCACGTGGATTGAAATATCTGCGCGAAGAGGTCCTCGACCCCCTGGCTGGTCGTGCCTCACGTAGGCACGTGGATTGAAATACGGCTAGCCCGCCATCAAACCCGTAGCCGCCCGGTCGTGCCTCACGTAGGCACGTGGATTGAAATCTCAACGGCCAACCGGCCTACCTCAATCGCGGGGTCGTGCCTCACGTAGGCACGTGGATTGAAATGTGATCGCTGCATACCGGTTCAGGGACTCGTTCGCGTCGTGCCTCACGTAGGCACGTGGATTGAAATTCCGCCTGCATGGTGCGCTTCGCTTGCGCGATCGTCGTGCCTCACGTAGGCACGTGGATTGAAATGAGCACGCAGCCGGCATCCCCTACGAGACGTGGGTCGTGCCTCACGTAGGCACGTGGATTGAAATTCGTAGAGCGCGGCGACGGGTTCGGCCCTGATGTCGTGCCTCACGTAGGCACGTGGATTGAAATGTGCCGAGCCCGAACTCCGAGAGCGTCGTGCCGTCGTGCCTCACGTAGGCACGTGGATTGAAATCAGCACCTCCCGTGCAATCCCGATATCGGCATGTCGTGCCTCACGTAGGCACGTGGATTGAAATACCATAATGTATTTCGCATCACCCGCATAAATAGTCGTGCCTCACGTAGGCACGTGGATTGAAATATCTGCGCGAACAGGTCCTCGACCCCCTGGCTGGTCGTGCCTCACGTAGGCACGTGGATTGAAATTTCTTCGATCTCCTCAATTCTGCTGCATACACTGTCGTGCCTCACGTAGGCACGTGGATTGAAATCTCCAGGACGTCGCGGCCGAGATGGCGACCCTGGTCGTGCCTCACGTAGGCACGTGGATTGAAATTTCTGCTGCTCAATGATCTGACCGTCTTTGTCCCTGTCGTGCCTCACGTAGGCACGTGGATTGAAATTTTCCATTCCGTGAGGCTCGATACCTGCCGGAGTCGTGCCTCACGTAGGCACGTGGATTGAAATCCATTGTTGAGGCTCCTTTGGTGACTTTTCCGGGTCGTGCCTCACGTAGGCACGTGGATTGAAATTCCTCGATGGTGACGATCCCGCTGAGGGCGGTGATGTCGTGCCTCACGTAGGCACGTGGATTGAAATCGGCCCTCGATGATAGCCGCCCGCATCTCTTTGGTCGTGCCTCACGTAGGCACGTGGATTGAAATCGGGCGGCCGGTCCTGCAGCGCCCTGGCAAAGTCGTCGTGCCTCACGTAGGCACGTGGATTGAAATTTTGGAACAATTACGGGCCTGCCGGCGGCGGCTGGTCGTGCCTCACGTAGGCACGTGGATTGAAATCTACGCTCGACACGGGGAATATCCCCGGGAGCAGTCGTGCCTCACGTAGGCACGTGGATTGAAATCGCCTCGCCTGCGATCTCACCCGGGCATACCTGCGTCGTGCCTCACGTAGGCACGTGGATTGAAATAGCGTGATCTTTCGGGAGGTCGGGCAAGTCTGGTCGTGCCTCACGTAGGCACGTGGATTGAAATTGCGGCTCGTACTCGTCTAGCGGCAGGTGGTCGGCGTCGTGCCTCACGTAGGCACGTGGATTGAAATAAATAAGGGATTAGGTGGAATACAATACGTCCCGTCGTGCCTCACGTAGGCACGTGGATTGAAATATTGGTAATAATTGTTGGAATTGAAATACTCTGTCGTGCCTCACGTAGGCACGTGGATTGAAATGTGAATGCCTCATAGAGGCGTGGGACGGCGCCGTCGTGCCTCACGTAGGCACGTGGATTGAAATTCATCAAGGCCGGCGTATCCCGCAGTCCCTACATGCGTCGTGCCTCACGTAGGCACGTGGATTGAAATACGTCTCCGCCGGGCGGCTGCCTGGCATCATCGTCGTGCCTCACGTAGGCACGTGGATTGAAATGGGCAGACGCGGCTTCCCCCACATTCACGCCGTCGTGCCTCACGTAGGCACGTGGATTGAAATTGAATCAGCACTGCAGACTCACGCGGTTTCCGGTCGTGCCTCACGTAGGCACGTGGATTGAAATGTGAATGCGTCGTAGAGGCGCGGGACGGCGCCGTCGTGCCTCACGTAGGCACGTGGATTGAAATTGCAAGATCTCGTCCCATCCGAAGACCGCGTTCGTCGTGCCTCACGTAGGCACGTGGATTGAAATCGTCCGGAGTATCCAGCTGTCGGCCCCGAGGAGCGTCGTGCCTCACGTAGGCACGTGGATTGAAATCAGGCGATCGATCTCGATCGGCGTGTGGTTGTGTCGTGCCTCACGTAGGCACGTGGATTGAAATCTGTGGGGCGATCGCTACGGCAGGAGGGGCGTTGTCGTGCCTCACGTAGGCACGTGGATTGAAATGGTTGAGATCGTGATCGTCGTCGCGCTGCTCACAGGTCGTGCCTCACGTAGGCACGTGGATTGAAATCCCTCCGGGCCCGGGTCGACTGCCAGGATCGGGTCGTGCCTCACGTAGGCACGTAGATTGGGCAGATTCGGATAGTAGTCCTACCGGAGCTACCAGTTCCATAGTATCTTGGGAGCCGGCAGAAGCACTCCGGCGCAATAAATCGCCGCAAAATGAGGGGCGGGGCCCTCCCCCCGGATAACCGCTCACTGGTATTCCGGGGGCTGGATCTCTTTCGGCAGCCCGCCCTTGAAGTGCTGCTGCACCTTCCCGTAGTACTGCCGCAGCCGCTCGTTCATCGTCGCGTGCACCTTCTCCCGTGCATTCTCAAAGTGCGACGGCTTCACGACGGCGGCACCCTCCCGCATGGCGAGCATGGCCGCCTCACGGGCGAGCGCCTCGAGGTCCGAGCCGACGAACCCCTCGGTCTCGGCTGCAACCTTCTTGATGAGCTGATCTCTCGCCGGGTCGTCCAGGGCTATCTTCTGCTGCGCGAAGAGGTCGACGAGTTTCTTCCGCCGGACGTGGCTCACGAGCCCCTCGTCTTCGCTCGACGCAATCGCAGCACGGTGCTCCTTCACGTCTTCGACGCTCACCTGACGGTTCGCTCCCACGGCGAGAACCAGGTCTTCAAGATCGTTCTCCGTGAGCCCCTCCGTCATCGCCACGAGGTCTTCCATCGTCGAGCCCTCGAGCGGCATGTAACTGGTGTGGATCGCGAGGATCTTCGCCCGGTCGTCCCGTCCGGGCTCGCCGATGTAGACGAGCCGGTCGAACCGCCCGGGCCGGAGCAGCGCCGGGTCGACCATATCCGGCCGGTTGGTCGCGCCCATCACCACGACGCCCCGGAGTTCCTCGAGACCGTCGATCTCGGTGAGGATCTGGTTTAGCACGCTCTCGATGACGTGCGACTCGGTGCCGCCACCCCGGGCCGGGGCAAGAGCGTCGAGTTCGTCGAAGAAGATGATGGACGGCGCCACCTGCCGGGCCTTCTTGAAGACCTCCCGGACAGCCCGCTCGCTCTCGCCGACCCACTTCGAGAGGAGCTGGGGGCCCTTGACCGGGACGAAGTTCGCCCCGCTCTCGCTCGCGACGGCCTTTGCAATCAGGGTCTTCCCGGTCCCCGGCGGCCCGTAGAGGAGGACGCCCTTCGGAGGTTCGATACCGAGGTTCTCGAACTGCTCCCGCCGGGTGAGCGGATACTCCACCGCCTCGCGGATATCCTGCTTCGCCTCCTCAAGCCCCCCGACATCCTCCCAGGCGGTGTGGGGCACCTCGAGGAGGATCTCCCGCATCGCGCTCGGGCCCACGTCGCGGAGAGCGTCGCGGAAGTCCCTGGCCTGCACCTCCATCTTCTCGAGGATCTCCGGCGGGATCTCGTCGGCTTCGAGATCGATCTCGGGGAGGTAGCGCCGCAGCGCCTTGATAGCCGCCTCACGGGCGAGTGCGGCGAGATCCGCCCCGACGAACCCGTGGGTCTGCTGGGCGACGTCGGCGATCGCCACGTCGTCCGCGAGCGGCATGCCGCGGGTGTGGATCTGGAGAACCTGGATCCGGTCGTCCTCCGAGGGCACCCCGATCTCGATCTCCCGGTCGAACCGCCCGGGACGGCGGAGGGCGGGATCGATGGCGTCGAGCCGGTTCGTGGCCCCGATCACCACGACCTGACCCCGCTCCTCGAGCCCGTCCATCATCGTCAGGAGCTGGGCGACCACCCGCCGCTCGACCTCCCCGGTCACCTCCTCGCGCCGGGGGGCGATCGAGTCGAGCTCGTCGATGAAGATGATCGCAGGAGCGTGCTGCCGTGCATCCTCAAAGACCTCCCGGAGCCGCTGTTCGCTCTCGCCGTAGTACTTCGAGATCACCTCCGGCCCCGCGATCGAGATGAAGTGTGCTCCGCTCTCGCTCGCGACCGCCTTTGCAATCAGGGTCTTCCCGGTCCCCGGCGGCCCGTAGAGGAGAACGCCCTTCGGCGGCTCGATACCGAGCTTTCTAAAGATCTCCGGGTGGCGCATGGGCAGTTCGATCGTCTCGCGGACCCGCTGTAACTCGCCCTTCAGACCGCCGATATCCTCGTAGCTGATCCTTTTGACGCCCTCGAACCCGGCCGCAGGCTTCTCGGAGAACTCGATCTTCGTGTTTTTGGTGATGATCACGGCGTTCTCCGGCTCGACCACCACGGCCTTGAACGCGACGAGCTGGGGCTGCATGAACGGAAGCCCGGCCTGGATGGGGACGGAGTCGTTTTTGACGACCGGAAAGTCGATCAGTTTGTTGACGACGCTGCCATAGTTGATGGGGAGCTGTTTGGGGAGGTCTTCGGGCGGCGCGAGCACGACCCGTTTCGCCTCGGCCTCCTCGTCGAGCGTTCGTATCTTGACCCGGTCGCCGATGCTCGCACCGGTATTGAGCCGGGTAAAATTATCGATCCTGACTTTGCCCTGGTGCCAGTCGTTCACCATGGCGCGCCAGACCTTGGCTACGGTGCGACGCTTCCCTTCAATAGCAACGAGGTCTCCCGGGTTGAGCCTGAGCTGCAACATGGTATCAGGGTCAAGCCGTGCCTTGCCTGCCCCCTGATCCTCCGGATAAGCGCTATCTACCTTCAAGTATATCTCGGGCATTACCTCTAGTTCTTATATTTCGGGGATTTATAAGTACTGGAGGCGCATGAACGTACTTCTCTTCGATCCGTTCAACGGAGCCGCAGGCGACATGATTATCGGAACCCTTCTCGATCTGGGGGCCGACGAAGGGCTTGTCCGGGCAGCCATGCGCTCCGTCGTCGGCGAACCGACAATAGAACGGGTAGACCGCTCCGGCATCCGGGCCGTCCGGGTGAGAACGCACGCCCCGGTCGATCACCGCACCCTCGACGAGGTGCTCGACCGGGTGGCCGGAAGCGACGCTCCCGCCCCTGCCCGGGAGATGGCGCGGCGGGTCTTCCTCCGGATACACCGGGCCGAGGAGAGTATCCACGGAGAGGGGGCGCACTTCCACGAGGTGGGTGCGGACGACGCGATCGCCGACGTGGTGGGAGCCTGCACCGCCCTGCACTCCCTCGCCCCCGGCGGTGTCGCCGTCCGCCCGGTCGCACTCGGCCGGGGATTTGCGGTCGGCGCCCACGGCACCTTCCCCGTCCCGGCTCCCGCGACGATCGCAATCCTCGCCGGGTCGGATCTTGTGACGGTTCCCGGGGACGAGGAGCGGGAACTCTGCACCCCGACGGGGGCCGCCCTCCTCGCCGAGTTCTCGACCGTCCGGCCCGAAGACCTCGGCGCTGCGGCCATCCGGGCGGTCGGCTACGGGGCAGGGAGCAGGAACCCCCCGGCAAGGCCGAACGTCCTCCGGTCGATGCTCCTCTCTACAAAAGAGGCTTCCGGAGGCGACCGGATCGACATCCTCGAGACGAACGTCGACGACGTCACCGGGGAGGCTCTCGCCTACACGATCGGCTGCCTGATGGAAGAAGGGGCCCGGGACGCAAGCGCCATTCCCGTGATGATGAAGAAGGGGCGGAGCGGCCACCTTGTCCGGGTGGTCTGCCGCCCCGACGCGACCGACCGCCTCGTAGGGGTGATGGCGCGGGAACTCGGGACGCTCGGGATACGGTGCATCCCGATGGTGCACCGGGCCGTCGCGGAACGAACTATCGAGCCGGTCACGGTGACCATCCGGGGCAAGGAGACGACGATCGACGTGAAGTGCGGCTGGTCGGGAGGGAAGATCGTATCGTTCAAGGCGGAGTACGAACAGGCGGCGGCGTGCGCACGGGAGACCGGACTCCCGTTCCGTGAGGTCGCCGGAACGGTCGAGGCGGCAGCACGCCGTCTCTTCGTCGAGCGGGGTGTGCTCGAACCATGAAGACCGACCGGGTCGGCACGGGAAGCCAGTGCCTCGACGACCTGCTCGGCGGCGGGCTCGAGCGGCGGGCGATCACCCAGATCTACGGCGAGCCTGCGAGCGGCAAGAGCACCCTCTGCCTGATGGCGGCAGTGGCCTGCCTCCGGGCCGGGAACTCGGTCGTCTACATCGACACCGAAGGGTTCTCGGTGGAGCGCTTCGCTCAGATCGCCGGGGAGAACGCCGGGACGCTCGCCGACCGGCTCTACCTCTTCGAGCCGCTCGATTTCGCCCAGCAGGGGACGATGATCGCCGACTCCGAAGGCTTGCTCAAGAACGGCCACGCCCCCGTGGGGCTGCTGGTGATGGACTCGGCCACCGCCCTCTACCGGACGGAACTCGATCTCGGGCGGGAGGCGATACGGAAACTCTCGCACCACATGATCAAACTCCTCGGGCTCGCAAAGAAGTACGACATCCCCGTCCTGATCACGAACCAGATCTATATGGATGTGGAGCGCGAGCGGGTGGCGGGGCTCGGGGGAACGGCGCTCGAACACCTCTCGAAGGCCATCATACGGCTTGAAAAGAAGGATAGCGTCCGGCGGGCGATGCTCCGGAAGCACCGGTCCCGGCCGGAAGGGCTCTCGTTCGACTTCGTGATCACCGAAGACGGGATCAGAACGGTATAACACCGGTAAAGACCGTCTCGGCGGGGCCTTCCATCGTGACGGCCTCCCCGAACCGGATCACGAGCGGGCCGCCTTTTGTCTCGACAAGCACCGTATCCCCAACTTTGCCGAGGTGATGGGCGACCGCGGCGGACGCCGTCGCGCCGGTCCCGCAACTCTCGGTCTCGTCCTCGACGCCGCGCTCGAACGTCCGGATCCGGATCGTGTCGTTGCCGGCCTCTTCAACGAAGTTGACGTTCGCGCCCTCGGGGAAGGTGGGGTGGTTCCTGATGGCCGGGCCGACAATGCCGATCTCGACTGCGCCTATTTCTTTCACGAAGACAACCGCGTGGGGAACGCCGGTGTTCGCGGCATAGACGGTGAAACCCCGGATCTCCTCTCTGTATTCGCCGTTCCCGACGGCCGGGATGCCGTTCCGCTCGAATGCGGGCTCAGGCATCGTGATCGTCGCGGTGAACTCGTCGTCGGCGTAGCCTGCCGAGACCTGAACGATCCCCGCCCCGGTCTCGACCGAGCAGGACTCTTTCACGTAGCCGGCGTCGTAGGCGTACTTCGCGAGGCACCTGATACCGTTCCCGCACATCGCGGCCTCGCTCTCATCGGGCTGGAAGAGCCGCATCCGGATCTCGGCCGCCTCCGATGCCTGGAGGAAGAGAATGCCGTCGGCGCCGATGCCGAACCTGCGGTCGCAGAAGAGCGCCGCAAACGCTCCCTTCATCTCCTCGGGAATGACCTCGCCGTTATGCTCATCGATCAGGATAAAGTCGTTGCCGTTTCCCTGCAGTTTGGTGAACGCGATCTCCATGATGTAGCCTCTCCTGTAGGTATGGGAGCGGCGGGTGATAAACCGTGTTGCCCGGGCGTTGGTCTCTGGTATGGTTGGGGGCGGTAATGCAAGACGCGAAGGTGGAATGGGATCCGCCATACAATACTTATATACCCCTCCCGGAACCAAAACATAGGTGCGTATGGCCATGAAACTCAAACTCCTGGAGCTGACCGACGACAGGGCCCGGATCCTCTTTGAAGGCGAAGGCAACACCTACATCGACGCGCTCGCCGCAGAACTCATCCACGATCCGCAGGTGGACGTGGCGCAGCGCAAACAGGCATTCCGGTTCACGGACCCCGAACTGGTCGTCACCACGGTCGGCGGTCGGCCACCTCTTCTTGCAATCACCGACGCGGCAAAGCGGCTCTCCGGCTACGCCGGCGAACTCCTCAGCCAGATGGAAGCGCTCGAAACCGCGTAAGCGTCCTATGAAGAAGAGCGCCGAAGGCTTTGCCCGGGTTGCCCGGGAAGTCTTTGCTCCCATCTACCCCGTCGTCGCAGAGCAGGCGCTTGCGTGGTCGGGTATACGGGACGGGATCGCGCTCGATCTCGGGAGCGGTCCCGGCCTCCTCTCCGTAGCCCTGGCGGAGAAGAGTAACCTCTCCGTCGTCGCGCTCGACGCCGACCCGGCGATGTCCCGAATTGCCCGGACGACCGCCGCCGGGAGCGCGGGTCGGGTGATCCCGGTCACCGGAGACGTCCACTGCATGCCGATCCGCGACAATACCGTCTCGCTCATCGTCAGCCGCGGCTCGATCTACTTCTGGGAAGACCGGCCTCGGGCGTTTTTAGAGATCGAGCGCGTACTCCGGCCCGGCGGCGTCGCGTACGTCGGCGGCAGTTTTGGAACGCCCGAACTCCGGGAAACGATCTTTAATGAGATGCGGCGGCGAAACCCGAACTGGGACAGCGACGTCGCCCGGCGGAGCGGGCAGGCGACGCCCGAGACGCTCCGGAAGGAACTTGCAGAGAGCGGTGTCGCCCACGCCCGTCTCCGGGAAGAAGAGGAGGGGATGTGGGTGGAGATCAGAAAAGACGCGATCAGTCCACGCGCTCGGTGAAGATGATCGTCCCGGCGATCCGGGTGATCTTTACCTTCACCGTCTGGCCCGGTTTTGCATTCGCAACGTACATCGTGTAGCGATCGATCTTTACCACGCCGTCGCCGCGCTTCGAGAGGAACTGCGGGGTGACGTCCATGATCGCGCCCTCGGTCGGTTTCGACGCTGCAGAGGGATCGGCCGTCGCTTTTCGCTTCCGCACCGGCCGGTGACCCCCGCAGGCGTCGCACCGGAGCGTCAGGACCCGCTCGGTCTTGACCAGGCGCGTGTCGGGCTTCCCGCACTCCGAGCAGATGACGTAGTCGTCGACGTAGCCCTTGATGATCGTGTTGATCTGCTCCTGCTCGAACTTCCCGGAGAAGACCGCCCGTGTCCCCTCCACCTTGCCGGCGGTGCCGAGCTCGCCGAGGAGGTGCTTCATCAGGTGATCCTGGTCGCGCCGGAGGGTATTCGCGATCTCGGCGAAGTTCTCGAGAACCGTGGTCTTCCCCTCGATAAAGACGCGGGCGGCCGGGACCGTGAACCGGTCCTCGAACTCCGTCGGCTCCGTGATATTGGTATACGCCTTCTTCAGAAGGTCTTCGTATGACGGGCTCATACTCAGGTATTGGTCGCACCACGTCAAAAAGTGAGTACCTCAACCAGGGCTTGCACATGCTTATGTAGGTAGGCGGCCCACCGGTTCTCTAGTATGCTCCCGGCACATGACCTCGCGCTGCTGAAAACGACCCTCGGGCGCGACCTAACCGACGTTGAACTCGCCTGTTTTGAGAACCTCTGGAGCGAACACTGCAGTTACCGGTCCACGAAACGCCTCCTCAGGACGCTCCCTACGACCGGGAGCGGGGTGCTGCTCGGGCCGGGGGACGACGCCGCGATCGTGCGGTTCAGCGAGACCTGCGCCCTCGCCGTCGGGATGGAGAGCCACAACCACCCGAGTTACGTCGAACCCTACGACGGCGCCGCCACCGGGGTCGGGGGGATTGTCCGCGACATCCTCTCGATGGGCGCCCGCCCCATCGCCCTGATGGACCCGCTCTACTTCGGGCCGCTCGACAGCGAGAAGAACCGCTACCTCGTCGAGCAGATCGTCGCCGGGATCGCCGATTACGGCAACGGCATCGGGGTGCCGGTCGTCCGGGGCGAACTCGTCTTCGATCCCTCCTACTCCGGAAACCCGCTCGTAAACGTCGTCTGCATCGGGACGGTGGACCCCGGCCGCTACATCACCGCCCGGGCCAAACGGCCGGGGAGCCGTCTCGTTCTCGTCGGCGCCGCCACCGGGCGGGAAGGGCTTGGAGGGGCGTCGTTTGCGTCCCGCGACCTCGCCGGAGACAGAGATGCCGCCGACCGGCCGGATGCTCAGGTCGGCGACCCCTGCATGGAGAAACTCCTCATCGACGCAATCCTCGCGATGGCGAAGACCGGGAAGGTTCTCTCCTGCCGCGACCTCGGGGCAGCGGGGCTTGCCGGGGCGTCGAGCGAGATGGCAGGCACCTTCGGCGCGGTCATCCACGCCGACCGGGTTCACCTCCGGGAGACCGGGATGACGCCGCGGGAGATCATGCTCGCCGAGTCCCAGGAGCGGATGCTCGTCGAGGTGGCTCCCGGGGACGTCGCCCTGATGGGGGAGATCGCGGAGCGGCACGACCTCGCCTGGAGTGATATCGGCGAGGTGATCGACGAGCCCCGCTACATCGTGAAGTTACGCGGCGAAACCGTCGCCGATCTCCCGATCGATCTCCTGGTCGGCGGGGCGCCGCTCTGTGCCTGGGAGACGAGCCCCTACTCGGCGGAGACGCCGTTCGTCCGCCCGAAGGCACCGGTAAAAGACCTCGCACTCGGCATCCTCGCGCACCCGGACGTGGCACGCAAGAACTGGGTCTACGAGCGGTACGACAGGGAGGTCCAGCTCCGTTCGGTCTCGCTTGCCCACGACGCCGCCGTCCTCCGCCTGGAAGATAAAGCTCTCGTCCTCTCCTGCGGGTGCAACCCCGCCCAGATCTACCTGAAACCCTTCGAGGGGACGGCAAACGCCGTCATCGAGAACGCGAGCAACCTCGCCTGCCTCGGCGCCGAACCGCTCTGCATCGTGGACTGCCTGAACTTCGCGAGCCCCGAGCACCCGGAGATCGCGTGGCAGATCGAGCAGTGCGTCCTCGGCCTCGGGGACGCGGCGCGGAGGATGGGAATCCCGGTCGTCGGCGGCAACGTCTCGCTCTACAACGAGAGCGACGAGTTCGGGACGCAGATCAAGCCCACGCCGTCGATCGGGATGGTAGGGCGGGGCGAGGTTCGGGAGTGGACGGCGCCGCGGAGCGGGGAGAACCTCGTCCTCATCGGGACGACGTTGCCCGACTTCGGCGGATCGGTCCTCGACGCGGTCACCGGGTGCGGTGGATCCGCGCCCGCGATGGCGGACCCGGCCGTCGTCGCCGTCGTCCGGAACCTGGTCGAAGCGGGGAAGGTCACGGCCGCGACGGATCTCTCCCGGGGCGGTCTCCTCGCGGCGCTCGCGAAGATCGCGCCGCGTGCCGACGTCACGCTCGCCGGCGATCCCCTCGCGGAACTCTTCTCCGAGACCTGCGGCCGGTTCCTGGTCGCGGTCGGGGACGAAGCGGCCCTCGCCGGGACGGAGCACCGGATCATCGGTACGGTCGGCGGCGACGCGCTCACCCTCCGGCTGAAGGACGGGACGGTCGTCATCGCGCCCGAAGAGATCGAGACGGCGCTTGCCACGACGGCCCGGACGATGCGTTACTGAACGACCATCCCTTTCTCCGCCCGGCGGACGAGATCGGCGAGCGCCTCCATCCCCATCTCCTTCTTCACATCCCTTGCCGTGAACGGGACCGCGCCCCTGACGTCGACGCCCCGGCCCGCAAGCATCGCCTTCAGAGTCTCAAGCGTCTTCCCCGGCGACCCGCCGAAGGTGCAGAAGACGACCGCGGACTTCCCCTCGATGCCCCGGAGGGCGTTGACGGCGGCGTTGATCGCGGGTGTCGGACTCCCCGCCCAGACAGGGGTTCCGACGACGACGGTATCGTAGGCGGAGACGTCGATGACGGCGGGCTCGATGGTGGCGCGCGCCCCCCTCATCGCACGGGGAGAGCCCTTGAGATACCTGCCGACCTTCGAGTAATGCGCAAGATCTTATACCTCACTGAGATCGCCGCCGACCACCGCGGCGAGCCGCTCGGCGACGGCCCGGGTGTTGCCGGTCTCGGAGTGGTATACGATGCAGACGGACATATCGGAGGGTATGGCAGACGCATATAAACGGATATCGGGTGGGGCCGCGTGGAGCAATGCTCACGGCGCCTCACGCGAAGTCCAGCACAGGTACCGGCAACTTCCCTTCGCGCCTTCGCGTCTTCGCGTGAGGTCGGCGGTTCAAGGACGGCGATATAGTTTCACACGAAGGCGCGAAGAACAGAAAAAAAGAGGTAAGAGTTACTTTTTGAACTGCGGCATGAATCCGCGGATCTCCGCACCCACCTCTTCGATCAGGTGCTCCTCGTCCGCTCTCGTCAGCGCGGTGAAGACCGGGCGGTTCACCATGTTCTCAAGCATCCACTCCTTCGCGAACTCGCCGTTCTGGATCTCTTCGAGGATCTCCTGCATCGCCACGTAGGTCTCGGGCCCGATGACGCGGGGGCCGCGGGTCAGGTCGCCGTACTGGGCGGTGTTGCTGATCGAGTCGCGCATCTTCGTGAACCCGCCCTCGTAGATCAGGTCGACGATGAGCTTCATCTCGTGCAGGACCTCAAGATAGGCCATCTCGGGCGCGTACCCGGCGTCCACCAGGGTCTCGAACCCGGCCTTGATGAGCGAGGTCACGCCGCCGCAGAGGACCGCCTGCTCGCCAAAGAGGTCGGTCTCGGTCTCCTCGGCAAACGTCGTCTCGAGCACGACCGCGCGGGTCGCGCCGATCCCCCGGGCGTAGGCGAGCGCGATGGCCCGTGCCTCCCCCGTGGCGTCCTGGTGGACGGCGATGAGGGCCGGGACGCCCTTCCCCTCCTCGTAGGTCCGGCGGACCATATGGCCGGGGCCCTTCGGGGCGACCATGACCACGTCGATGGTGGGCGGGGGGACGATCTGGCCGTAGTGGATATTGAAACCGTGGGAGAACATCAGGCAGGCGTTCTCCCTGATATTGGGACTGATCTCGGCGCGATAGATGGCCCCCTGGTTCTCGTCGGGGAGGAGGATCTGGACGACGTCGGCGCGCTTGACCGCCTCGGCCACGGAATATACCTCAAAACCGTCTTCGGATGCTTTCTGCCAGCTCTTCCCGGGCCGCAGGCCGATGACGACCCGGCACCCGGAATCACGCAGGTTCAGCGCCTGGCCACGACCCTGGGAACCATAGCCGACGACGGCGATGGTTTTGCCCTCCAGGGTGCGAGGGTCCACATCGGACTCATAGTATTTCTGCACCATAGATACTCACACCCCGTTAGACAGCAAACCTGATAAATATTATATCGGAGAACCTCAGTGGTGCACTGAGGGTCATTTTAAGGTTGATGAAAAGAAACCTTACTCTCAACACGCTATTGAGGATTTGTAATGGAACTGCCAGATGTCCAGTCCAGCCTGCCGGAGGTCCGTATTAATCTGACCAGGGTGGGTGTGAAGAACGTCCAGAAACTCGTTGAAGTCGCCCGGCCGGGCAAGAGACCGGTCGTCTTCATCTCCAAATTCGACGTCTTCGTCGATCTCCCCGGAAGTCTCAAAGGGGCGAACCTCTCCCGGAACTTCGAGGTGATCGACGACGTGCTGCAGCAGGCCATCGACGGCGACGTAAACGAGATCGAGGAACTCTGCAGTGCAGTGGCGAGGAAACTCCTCGACCGGCACGAATACGCGGAACGGACCGAGGTCAGGATGCGGAGCCAGTTCATGGTCCGGCGGGAGACGCCGGTCAGCGAGACGAGCTGCCACGAGGTCGTGAACGTCCACGCCCGCGCAATAGCCCAGAGGAACGAAGGGAACCCGATCATCAGAAAGAGCATCGGCGCCGAAGTGACCGGGATGACCGCCTGCCCCTGCGCCCAGAACATCATGAAGGATCATGCCCTGCATGTCCTCGAGAACCTCGGGGTGGAGGAGGAGAAGATTGAGGCATTCCTGGACGAAGTGCCGATGGCCACGCACAACCAGCGCGGGCGCGGTTTCCTCTGCATCGAGATCGACGACGACCAGCACATCAGTCTCGAGAAGATCATCAAGATCCTGAAGGATTCCATGAGTGCACGTATCTACGAACTCCTCAAGCGGGGCGACGAGAGTTACGTGGTGATGGAGGCTCACAAGAATCCCCGGTTCGTAGAAGACTGCGTACGCGAGATGGCCCGCAAGGTAATCGCGCAGTTCCACGATCTGCCCGGAGACTCCGTAGTCACTATCAAGCAGACGAACGAGGAGAGCATCCACCAGCACAACGCATACGCAGAACGAAAGGCAACGATAGCAGAGCTCGTCTCGGAGATGGACAAGGGCACACTCTAAATCCAATATAATTTCACATTTTTATACTGCACAGAAATATTTTGACATTAAGTGCGACTAATGTTTAAAATCGTAGCACAACAATATGCCCTAAAGCGAAAGATATAAACTCTGTTTTCTTCATAATCCTTGTTGACGTACTCGTGTACGTTTTCAGTACAGAATTGTGTGGTAACACCAGTATAGTGTTCAGAACACCAAAATATCGGAATGAGGCGATATATTTGTCGAAAGTTGTAGAGATTTCCCCAACTACGAGACATGAAGGCCATTCTAAGCTCGTTCTGAAGGTCAATGATGAAGGCATCATCGAGCGCGGAGACTGGCTTAGCATCACCCCGGTGAGGGGAGTCGAGAAACTCGCCATCGGCAAGACGATGGATCAGGTTCCAAAGATCGCATCGCGCGTCTGCGGTATCTGTCCTATCGCGCACACCCTGGCGGGTATTGAGGCGATGGAAGCATCCATCGGGTGCGAGATCCCCGAGGACGCAAAACTGCTGCGTTACATCCTGCAGTGTGCCAACAGGATGCACAGCCATGCCATCCACAACATCCTGGCCCTCCCGGACATGTACATCCCCGGGACCGACGTGAAGGTCAACCCGTTCACCAAGGAAGAACCGGTCAGGAGCGTTGCACTCCGGATCCAGCGGATCCGTGAGATCGGCCAGACCATCGGCGAGATCGTCGGCGGAGAGGCAATCCACCCGAGCAACCCCCGCGTCGGCGGTATGTACGTGAACATCAGCCCGCGTGCGAAGGCGAAGATCTACGACCTCGCGAAAGAGGCCCGTGTTCTCACGCAGCAGCAGATGGAGTTCATGATCGCGATCTTCCGGAACTACCAGAAGCGCGACTGGTCCGAAGTCGGCGGCGTCGAAGTCCCGATCCCGAAGGACCTCGGCTACCACAACCAGGGCTACATGGCGACGGCGCCGGTCTACGGCAGCTCGAGCCTCGACGAGACCCCGATGTGGTTCCCCGAGCGGTTCACCGAAGTCCGCCCCTGGGACTGGTACATGGGTGAAGTGGAGGTCGACGAAGCCGACCCGAACTACCCGATAGGCGGCACCTCCCCCGTAGGCACCAAAGCCTGGCCCCAGATGGAAGCCTGCACCGGCGTCCCGCTCTACGACGGCCAGCCCGTCGAGGTCGGACCGCGTGCACGTCAGGCCATCTTCAAGAACTACGACGAGAAGGGCACCATCGGCCTGCAGATCGCACGCCAGATGGAGTTCCCCGAGACCGCCTACGGCATCATCGATGCGCTCGACGCGCTCGACACCTCCGGAGCGGTGCTCGCGGACAATATCCCGCAGGGCGACGGCTCCCTCGGATGGGCCGCGAACGAAGCGCCCCGTGGCGCAGATGTCCACCTCGCCCGGGTCAAGGACGGCAGGGTGCAGTACTTCTCGATGCTCGTCCCGACCACCTGGAACTTCCCCACCTGCAGCCGTGCGCTTGAGGGTGCACCCTGGAGGCTTGCGGAAGTCATCATGCGTGGATACGACCCCTGCGTCTCCTGTGCGACGCACATGCTGGTGATTGACGAAGACAAGAGACTGGTGGCCCAGAAACTCATTCAGTGAGCGTACACGCATGCTATTCCGTGAGATCGTGATCGCAGGATGCGGCAACCCCCTCTTCGGAGACGACGGGTTCGGTCCTGCAGTCGTCGAGGAACTCCAGAAACTACAACTGCCCGACAACGTCAAGGTGATCGATGCCGGCCTTGGCGCCCCTCACTTCCTCTTTACGCTGATGGAAGATGCGGAGGTGCCGGTGAGGAAACTGATCATCATCGATATCGCCGACTTCGGCGCCAACCCCGGTGATGTGACGAAACTCCGGCCCGAAGACCTGCCGCCGGGCACCTACCGGGATGCCCATTCATGGGATCTCTCAGAACCGCTACAGCGATTGAAAGACGTCATCGATATCACGGTCATCGGGTGCCAACCCAAGCGTGTCGCGAGCCATGAGTTTGAACTGGGGCTCACTGAGGAGGTTGAGGGTGCCATTCCCAAAACAGTGCGTATCGTACTGGAAGAGATTGGGGTAGAATATGGGGCTACTATCAACCATCAAGGAACGCATCTTTGGGCGTCGCCGGGAGAAACCACCGGAGATACCCGGGACAACCCCGGGGAGAAGATCTGAGGCGAAGCCGGCGGCAACCCAGCCGCAGGCGAAGCCGGCGGTGAAGCCCTCTGATGTGATTGCGAAAGAAAAGGTGGAAGTTGTACAAAAGGAGGAAAAGCCTGTGGCAGAAAAGATTACGATAGGTGAATTACACCTGAGCGGATGTACGGGATGCCTCGTTACGCTTGCGGATAACTACGAGGGTCTCTTCAAGCTGCTCGATGATTACGCGGACCTGGTCTACGCGTTGACCCTGGTCGACGTGCGCCATGTCCCCGAGATGGACGTGTGCCTGGTCGAGGGTTCGTGCTGTCTTGACGACAAACTCTCGGTAGAGGAACTGAAAGAGGCAAGGGAGAAGTCGAAGGTGCTCGTCGCCTACGGCGGCTGCGCGGCCTACGGCAACATCACCCGGTTCTGCCGTGGTGGTCAGTGGAACCAGCCGGGCCAGGAGGCATTCGTGCCGATCAGCGAGGTCGTCGATGTCGATCTCTACATCCCGTCCTGTCCCCCGTGCCCCCAGGAAGTCAGGAACGTCGCCGTCATGGCCTACCTGCTGCTGAAGGGCAACGAGGAGCAGAAGAACCTCGCAACCGCCTACCTGACCCCGCTGATGCAGCTTGCACAGCGCGGCAACGAGGCCTGCGGCTGCGACCTGATGTATGACGTCATCAACCAGGGCCTCTGCATGGGATGCGGGACCTGCGCCGGCACCTGCCCGGTCCGTGCCGTCACCATGGAGTACGGCAAGCCGAACGTGAACCGCGACCAGTGCATCAAGTGCGGCGCCTGCTACGCGCAGTGCCCCAGGAGCTGGTTCAACTTCGACGTCATGAACAACTACGAGGGCATCATGGATGCCATCAAGGGTGCCATGCAGTGAGGTGAGAAAAGATGGACGTACTCGGTAACTACAAGTCCGCGATATCGGCACGCTCGACCGACAAGGACATCCTGAAGAAGGCCCAGGACGGCGGCATCATCACGACGCTCTTCGCGTATGCGCTCGAAGAGGGTATCATCGACGGTGCCATCGTCGCAGGTCCGGGCAACGAGCCCTGGAAGCCGGAGCCCATGGTCGTGACGACGAAGGCCGAACTTCTGGCCGCTGCCGGAACGCGTTACACCATCAGCCCGAACATCTCCCTGATCAAGGAGGCGACCCGGAGCTACGGTCTTGACCGCGTCGGTATCGTCGGCACCCCGTGCCAGATCCAGGCGACCCGGAAGGCTCAGCTCTACCCGATCGGCATGCGCGACGTCGACGACAAGATCGCCCTCGCGCTCGGTATCTTCTGCATGGAGAACCTCTCCTACCAGGCGCTCGAGGCGATGGTCGAGGACCACTGCAACCAGAAGATGGAGTCCGTCGTGAAGATGGACATCGGCAAGGGCAAGTTCACGGTCTACACCGAACGCGGTGCAGTCAGCCAGATGCCCCTGAAGCTGATCCACAAGTACGTGCAGCCCGGCTGCAGCGTCTGCCTGGACTACGTCGCGAACCTCGCCGACATCTCCAGCGGTTCCGTGGGCAGCCCCGACGGCTGGAGCACGGTCTTCGTCCGGAGCACCAAGGGCAACGCCGTCTGGGACGGCGCTATCGCTGCGGGCTGCTTCGAGACGAAGCCGATCGACCAGGTCAAGCCCGGTCTCGACCTCGTGACGAAACTCGCCACCGAGAAGATCACGAAGAACCAGAAGAACGTGGATGCTCGTAAGACGATAGGTCTCAAGGCGGACGGAACCCCCAAGGGTCTCCGGAACCCCTACGAGTCTCCCTGAAACACTTTTTTTCGGTCGTTTCGGCATCTTTTTCCCGGAACACTCTTTCAGAGAGGCATCTTTGAAAGCCTGAGGGGAGTTCACAGGGTGACTGGTCACAGGATGCGACGGATAACAGTCCGGAGTGTAAGCGCCGAAGGTGCGAGGAGGGGCTACGGGGAGTGCGAGCGAAGCGAGCTTGAGCATCGTTAGGTGCGAGCTCGACCACCGTCAGGTGGGGAGGGGGGAGCATCCCCCCTCGAAACTCTTCGAGTTTCTCATGCTCGCTCTCGCTCGCACTCCCCTTGTCCAACCCCCCTGCGTGGCGATATGCCCACGGAATCCGTGCTAGATGTAGCCACGGGGAACTGGTGCTCGCCCTGTGTGACAAGAAACAGGGCTTTACAAAGTGGACACCCCTGGACTATCCAGCCGGATAGACCCGGAGGTAGGGGCATCATCTTTAAAAAAATCGATGGGGGATCTCCCCCCGCCGCGGGTTCCCTTTAGCCGGCGAGAGATGGCAGGTGCTCTCTGCCGTCATATGTTGCCGCTGAAATGATCTTTCCGGGTGTGTTCTATTCAGTCCCTGAACAGTACCTGGTAGGTTGCCGATTCCGCTCCAAAAAAGTCCCTGCAAAACTCCGCTGCTTTCGAGGGTTCGTACTCTTTGCAGCTGAAGATGTCGAGGTAGGCCGCGTTGGTCTCGTTCGCGAAGTGACCGGAGACGAGCGATGTCTCGATGAGCTGGGTCATGGAAAACCCTGCGACCCTCTCACAGGGGCCGAAGTGGATGATCTGTGGTTCGCCGAACCTCTTCATGTCGATGAGGTCGCATAGTTCGATGATGAACCGGTGGATCTTCTCAGCGTCCCGTATCGATGCCGGGTCGCACCCCTTCAGGTCAACGCTCGTGTACAGTCCCCAACACCCGCGCTGCTTGAACTGTGCAACGATCTCTGCGTCGCTTACCGTCTCTGCCATAACGTTGCTGGCTGCAACGTTGTTTGCTATTGCCTTACTAACCATGATATCACCTTCGAGACAAACTCTGATCGATTGATCACTGTAGTTTTTGATAGTTCTGATTTTAAACTTATCCATGCTGCTAATGAAAAATAGCCGTTATTTCCCGGTTAGGCGTGAGCAATCCCGAGGTATCCAAAATTATAAGGCAAATTCTTGACCTTTTTTCAAATCTGTGACTTTACTTAGCCCATTCATCTTTTAGTAGTCAAAGACGACCTAATAAGTAACACCAAGTGTGAATAATCGCCGGCGGAAAATTTTTTCCGCGGACTTTGCTCCGGGGGTTTTCAGGCAGAAGGGGTCTAAAAAGACAGGTCTTTTTCCGACACGGTTCCCGGATATCATTTCGGATGGGAAAAACCAATAAGTCGGAGATAGGAAATTTTCGACCCTGCACCGGTCTCGATCCCGACCGAAAAGCAGCCGGGCGATGACTACGGAACCCCTCTCACGGCCCCTGAAATCAGGGTATCTCTGCCGGGCAACGCGCACCCCCGGCCTCCCGTCACGCACCCCGCCGGGGCCTCCGGACACGACCTGCCGCAGCCGGGTGCCTTCACCGGACCTCCGGGGGGCGCCGGTGCACGGCGCCGGACGTGCGCATGAAGGGCTTCGAGCGTGGGGTAGTGCCTGCCGCAGAACGGGCAGACGAACTCGCCCATCTCCACCGGGATATCGCCGTCCCTCCTCCTTTGCGGCGGCTCGCCCTTCACTCATCCCTCCCCCCGCCGATCTCCTCAAGCGTCCGCCCGGAGACAACCGACCGGGGCTCCGTCCCGACCGGGTTTCTGTCGGGGTCGGCCTCGGCATCGTCCATCTTTACGAGCAGCCAGGCCTCGCCTTTTCCGGTCCTGAAACGCGTGAGGGCGTAGCCGCCCCGGAGTTTCTCCCCCTCCAGCCGGAACGATACGTGGCCCCGTCGGAGGGCCTCGGCGACCCCGACCCTCTCCCCCTCCTTCTCGGTGAGGTTCCGGTAGGTTCCCCGGTCCCAGACGAGAACCGTCCCGGCCCCGTAACTCCCTTCCGGGATGACGCCCTCGAAGTCGGCGTAGTCGAGCGGATGATCCTCCGTCGGCACGGCGAGACGCTTCTCCTTCGGGTTTGTCGACGGCCCTTTCGGAACCGCCCAGGACTTCAGCACCCCGTCGACCTCAAGGCGGAAGTCGTAGTGGAGCGTGGTCGCTCTGTGCTTCTGGATGACGAAACGCGGGTGGGCACCTGCCGCGTCCTGCTCTCCTTGCGGCTCCGGCGTCCGGGAAAAGTCCCTCTTCCCGCGATACTCTTCAAGCGTGTCACGGCCGGCCATACCAGAACTCCGGCGCGGCCCCGGATAAGGGTTTCACATCACGGGGATCTGCCGGAGTCGTTATGAAGTCCGCCGGGTGTCAAACCAGCGACCCCCTCACACGAAGGGGAACAACTCGTAATCAAACAGATCTTCGCGTTCTTCGCGGCTCGAAGCCTACGGCTTCTCACGCTCCCGTCCTGTGGACAGTCGCGGCTCGCACCTTCGGTGCTCCAACTCCGCCCCGCAGGAGCGTCGTTCTTCGCGTGAGGCAACATACAAGGATAATGACAGGGTCTCACGCGAAGAACGCGAAGCCGCGAAGAGAGTTACAGGTAACCCTCTACCGTCCTTCGCGGCTCGCGCTTCGCGAAAGATGGCAATCCTCCCCGCAGTGGGATCACCGGATCAACGTGCACTGCTCCACTAATGGTTCCGCTCCGACGCCGGGACGATCCGGATGTTCATCTTCTCCGAACCGATGATCAGGATCCCCTCCCCGGGCTGGAAGTTGAGGAGGTCCTTCTCGCTCACCTCGAAGAACTTGGCGTTTTCCTGGGCCTGCTTCTTGTTCTCGGAGCGCATGCAGAACTTCACGGCGATGTTCGCGAGAATCTCCTCGTTGAAGTGGGCGATCAGCTGCGACGCGAGGATCAGCGAGACCCCGAACTTCCGCATCTCGGTCGCATACTTGTTTAAGACCGCCTTGATCGCCGTCTTCGAACCGCTCTTCTGGCTCACCAGGAGTTTCGCCTCGTCGACGATCACGAAGAGCCGGAACTTCGCCCGCTCGTCCTCCGTCCCGCGCGGGATCTCGCCCGTCGCCTGGAGGGTATAGTAGATTCGCCGCAAAAAGAGATCCGCAAAGAGATAGCGCAGGTTCTCCGGGAGGGCGTTTAAGTTGATATGGGTGATCCCGCCGGAGAGGATCGTGGTGATCGAGATCTTCTCCTCGCCTGAGAAGAGTTTGTAGTCGAAGATATCCTCGAGGTAGGCCGGGATCGCCTCATCCTCGCAGTTCATGATCTCCCCCTCGATGTCGTCGAAGTCGAGCACCCGCGTCCAGGTCTCGGTCTTCCCCGTGATCCCGGACATCCAGTAGCAGTCCTTGATGATGTTCTTGATCTTTCTGCGCTGCTGGATGCCGAGCGTCGGGAAGTTGATCGAGATGGCGTCGACGAAGTCCGAAGTCGCCCGGAGCGGGGTGATCTCGTCGATATCGGGGTCGAGTTCCAGCGGGTTGAAGTAGTACTGGCCGCCCTCGCGGATCTTATACGACCGGATATCCCCGCTGCTCGCAGCCATGTCCCCGTGGAAGTCGATCAGGATGACCGGCATCGCCTGTGCCGCGAGTTCTGAGGCGATGCACCGGATCGTCTCGGTCTTGCCGGCACCCGAACCGCCGAGGATGATCATGTGGCCGTTGTTGAGACGGCCGGGCGACCAGTTGACCCGCTGCCCGTCCTGCGCATGCCCGAGGAAGATATCGAGCTCTCCGGACCGGGGAACTTCTGCCGGGACGGGTGACGGTTCGCCGGAACGACGTTCCGCAACGACGGTGCCGGAGGAGGACGGGGCGGCACGCCGGCGTGCGGGCGGCGGCACGATCGGGAGCGGCTCCTCAATCTCCTCCCCGTCTTCTTCCGCCTCCTCTTCCTCTTCGTCGGGGAAGACGAGCTCCTCCCACTCATCCTCCTCAGCCGCGGGTGCGGGCGTCGGGACCGGGGCCTCCTCCGTGACGGGAGACAACTCCTCGGGAATGGGAGAAGAAGGCTCCTCCGCCGGGGCGGAGCGGTCGATGACGATCTTCTCGGCGATCTCGGCCATCAGCGCCCGCCCGAGATCGCGCAGGCGCATATCGTAGAGGTTCCGGTCCTTGACGATGAACCGGGCGAGGTCGACCCCGTCCTCCTCACGCACCCCTTCGAGGACGTAGATCGCGTCGTCGAGTTCCGCGAGCACCCTCGCAAGTTCGCGGCGGTGGGCAGGCGATGCGCGGATACGGTCGTAGTCCTCGCCGCAGGCAAGGTAGCGCAGAACGGTGAACGTCGAGTAGAACGACTCGAGGAGCATGTCGTAGTGTTCCCTGACCGCCGGATCGATCCGTTCGAGCACCCCCTTGAGGATGTACGCGAACTCCGGGGGGAAGGTGTAGACGACGCCGTCGGCCTTTGCACCGTCGAGATCGTAAGCGTAGGCGAGAACCGCGCACCCGGCGCCCCTGAGCCGGGAGGCGAACCGTTCGCATTCGAGAAAGAGGCCCGGACAGTTGTTGAGGAGGAAACTGATGAACGTCTCTTCGGTGCGGGGGAGCGTGGACGGGAAGGTCTTGTTGACGAACGATCCTTTCACCGTCCCTGCGAGAAGGGCCGGGACGACCTCGTGGATCTCGCGGGCCAGCCCGGCGATATCGAGCGCCCGGAGCCGTGCCTCCATCAGAGGCCGGGCTATCGCCTCGCCGGTAGCAGTCGCCCGTAAGACCGTCATGCCGTGCCAGGAGGCGGACTCGATGAGGCCGACCTGCCTGAGTGCAAAGAGCGGCCCGGACGTGTAGGCGTAACAGCTCTGTTCGACCACGCCCGCCCCTTCTCCCCGGGAAGACGCGCTGTTCTGGGCGATGTAGATGTAGAGGAGCGTCTCGACGATGTCGCGAACCTCCTGCAGCCGGAAGTCCCGCAGGTAATCGGTGACGGCGGGAGGAAACGACTCCATCAGGGCCGGAATCTCGGCATCTGCATAGCCTGTGGCTTTGAGTGCTTTGGCAAGGTCTGTTGACACGGATTCACCAGCGGGTGGGTTCTTCTCGTGGTGCACGGTGAGCTGCACGACACCGCGTCACGCGACGCA
Source organism: Methanoculleus chikugoensis (assembly GCF_019669965.1). NCBI lineage: Archaea > Methanobacteriati > Methanobacteriota > Methanomicrobia > Methanomicrobiales > Methanomicrobiaceae > Methanoculleus > Methanoculleus chikugoensis. The sequence goes on from NZ_AP019781.1 coordinate 2,543,791, forward strand.
GCCCTGCAGGCGGCCGCATCAGTGAAGCGGGCAGTTGGAATAGTTTCGTTCTACGACCTATTAAACATAGGCAGTTTGCAGAAAATCGGCCGCATCCGGCAGAATGCTCACGTATCAGGGAGGCACTCCGCTGCATCACCGGGGGAGAGGCGGCCGCCACATTCCCGCCGGATCTCCTGTGCCCGATCTCGCCTGAAGTCACCTGATTGACCCTGATATCCCACAACTCACCGGATTCCCGGGACATTAATTATGCACATAATTTTATGTTATTGCGACCATATATTTACCGCCGAGGTGGGCACCCCGTGACTACCCTTACCGAACACCAGCGAGTGGCCATCATCATGACGCTCCTCGCAATATCGATCTTCCTGACCTACTACTTCCACGCTATCCTGATGCTCGGGACCGTCTTTTCGCACTTCTTCTACATCCCGATCATCCTGACCGCACTCTGGTGGGAGAAACGGAGCGTGCCGGTCGCTATCTTTCTCGGCGGGCTCGTCGTCGTCAGCAGCCTCCTCTACCAGCCCGAACTCCTGACCCTGAACGACTACGGACGTGCGCTGATGTTCGTCGTCATCGCCTTCGTCGTCGCGTCCCTCTCCGAACAGCTCAAAGGGCGGGAGCAGGAGGTGAAGAGACAGAGGGATCTCATGCAGCGTTACCTGGACGTGGCGGGCGTCCTCTTCGCCGTCATCGGGACCGACCATACCATCCGGCTTGTCAACCGTCACGGGTGCGAACTCCTCGGCTACCGGGAGGAGGAACTGCTCGGGAAAGACTGGTTCGATACGCTCGTTCCCGGAGCGCTCCGGGAGGCGCGGCGGCGGGCTTTCGACGAGGCGATTGCCCGGAAAGCCGCACTGCCTGGGCAGCGGGAGCACCCCGTCGTCACGCGGAGCGGCAACGAACTGATCCTCGCGTGGCAGGACACCGTGCTCACCGGCGACGACGACCGGCCGACCGGGATCATCGGGTCGGGCGCCGATATCACCGACCGTATCCGGGCAGAAGAGGGGTTGCGGAAAGCCCACGACGAGGCGAACCTCTACCTCGACATCATGACGCACGATATCAACAACGCGAACGCCGTCGCTCTCGGGTATGCCGACCTGCTCGAGACGACGCTCGGCGCGGGGAAGGAACGGGAGATGATCCGGAGACTCAAGGCCGGCGTCGACCGGAGCATCGAGATCATCCAGAACGTCACGACGATAAGAAGACTGCATTCCCGTGAGACGGCGACGAAACCCGTCGACCTCGACGCGGTCGCCAGGGCCGAGATCGCCCACCATCCCGGCGCCCGGATCGCGTATCAGGGAAGATCGGTCGGGGTCATGGCAGACGACCTTCTCTCCGAGGTCTTTGCGAATCTTATCGGCAACAGCGTCAAGTTTGGGGATCCGGGAGTCGAGATCGCCATCAGGGTCGAGGAGAGCGACGATCAGGTCGAGGTCTCGATAGAGGATACCGGGCCGGGGGTGCCCGACGCGGTCAAACCAACCCTTTTTGCTCGTTTTGCGCCGGGGAAAAACAGCAGGAGCGGGAAAGGGCTCGGGCTCTACATCACCCGCACCCTGATCGAACGCTACGGCGGCAGGGTATGGGTCGACGACCGGGTGCCGGGGCGCCCCGAATGCGGCGCGGCGTTCCGGTTCACCCTCCCCCGGTCGGGCCGGAGACAGAAACCCCCGGCTCCTCCCGCAACATCGACGGCCTGCCCGTTGGTCACCGCCAGACCTTGACCGGATCGATGGCAGCGTCGATGATCAGGTCGAAGTCGAACGCATCGAGCCAGCCCATCTTCTCGAACATCCGCATGAAACAGATACCCACAACCTTCGCCCCGGGATGGGCCGCGACGATCGCCTGCACCGCTTCTTTCTCGACCGGGACGCCCGGCATCGAGAGCCCGCCCATCAGGACGATCACCTTCGGATCGAGGCTGACCGTGTCGCCGGAGACCTGCATCCCGACACCCTCGACGGGACGAACCGCCTTCGCCGCCGCTTCGTCCACGTATGGCACGTAGACCTGCTCAAGGGCGAGATCCCGGACGGCGAACCCCAGGAGTTCGATGAAGGGGGTGCAGGTGCCGGGGCAGCCGTAGTAGACGACCTGGTCGCCTGCAGCGAGACCCATCTCGCGGAGGTACGCCTTGAACGGCCGGAGCATCCCCGGGACGCCGGAAAGTTGCTCTTTTAGTTCCATAGAGGTCTGGTTGTCGCCGGGGAATATACCGGTTCCGGATCGGGCCGGTTCTTAGAGCATCCCACACCCGGAGAGATGGTAAAGCCTCCTGACCCGCTCGGCCGCCTCCTCCGATACCGCTTCCTGGATACGGACGAGAATGGTCTCGATATCCTCTTCGGGCATGCACCCGAGGTCTTCGCGGCCGGAAAGGATCTGGTCGGTGAGGTATCCCCAGTCCTCGTCCGAGAGCCGGGCAACCCGTTCCGCAAAATCATCCTCGTCCGCTGCGATGTGGTTGGAGACCGGGGGGAGGATCGAGTGGAACTCGTGGCCTGACTCCGGGCAGAGAATGCCGCTGTACTCGGGAGCCAGTTTTCGGAGGATAGCAAAGTCCTTCTCGTCAAGTTCGCGTGCCATGGTTTCGTCCGTTTATGGAGGTTCTTTCAGGAAAAAGTGTTCGACAGCAGGAACTACGTCTCCGAGAGGAGTTTTCCCGCCCGGGCGATGCTCTCGGTCTTGAGTTCCTCAAAGAAGATGGTGACCACCTGTGGGTCGACGCCGAACGTCTTCGTGACCGCGGCGGTGATCTCGTCTGCGAGTATCCGTTTCTGCTCAAGCGTCCGCCCTTCTGCCATACGAATGGTTATTACCGGCATGATCTCTCAGAGGAGGGTAGGGCGGGGCGGTATTTATCGTTGCGCAGGCCGTCATCCGGCCGGCACCTCCTCCCCCATCGTGAGCCCCACGATATCCCTGACCGCCTGCCCGAACGGTTCCCACACAACCGGGGGCACCCGGCACCGTCCGGCGTTCACTATCCGGGCGGCCGCACCGATCACCTCGCGCTCGAGTATCCGGCCCAGCGTCTGCCGGGTTCCGTTGCTCCCCGGGACGCACCTGAGGAGGAGCGCCTCCGACCCCGGCCGGGAGTCCCGGGCCCCCGTGCCGGGTGCGCTGAGATCCGCGATGTCGTCGGCGACCTGCATCGCTTTCCCGGCGGCGAGACCGAACTCGCCGAACGCGGCGACGATCGCATCCTCCTCCCCCGTCGCCATGGCCCCCCAGGCGGCCGCGAGCGAGAAGAGACAGCCCGTCTTTCTGGCGACGACCGCGTCATAGAGGTCGGCCGGCGGGAGGTCCGGCCCCCCGAACATCTCCCAGACCACGCCCCGGGCCATCTTCCGCTGGACCGACGCGAGCATCGTTACGTACCCGGCACCGTACGGGGCGGCGAGTGCGTAGGGGAGGGAAAGGATGCCGACGGCGTCGAGAACCGCCCGCCCGTCTCCCCGGGTGAGGTGGTGGGACGGGGCTCCCCGGCGGGCGGTATCCCCGTCCAGCATGTCGTCGAGGATGAGGCTTGCAGCGTGGGCGAGCTCGACGGCGCAGGCAAGGTCGAGCGCCTGCCGGGTGGGCGCCGCCGCAGGGGCGAGACCGGCGTGGATGTAGAGGAGGAGCCCTGCCCGCATCCGCTTTCCCTTCAGGAGAAGAGGGAGGACGCCCGGATCGATATCGGCATCGCTGCCCGCCGTCTCTGCGATCCGGCGGTTGACTGCAGGACGTATCCCCACAAGGAACTCGCGAAACGGTATCATGGCTCGTCACCCACACCGATGCCGGCGCACCCGGTTAATGTCCGGACGGTAAAAAGGTGTGGGTCGGTGCCGGCGGTATCTTCATTGTCCTGCAGAGCCCCCGGAGTCGCTCGGTGGCACGGCAGGTGATCGCCGGGAATGGATATCTGGAGGCCGGCGACGCGTTCGGGGACTGGCTCGCGGGCGCCCTCACCGACCGGCTGGCCGGATGGCGCGGGAGGATCCGGGTCTGCCGGATGGAGCCCGCATCCCACGTCGTCTGCCGCTACGAGTTTGGGACGGGGCTCTCTGTGGTCGGCAAATTCTTCGGCGCGCCGACCGGCGCGAGAACCCGCTACAACGCGGACGCGGCGATGAGGAACGAGTTCTTGAGGCTCCGCCATCTCTCCGGCTGGATCCGCGTCCCCCATGCCGTCGCTACGAGCAGCCGGTTTCAGTCCGTCCTCGTGACCGAACACATCCCCGGCCCGACCCTCCGGGAACTCCTCGATGCGGGTGCATCCCTGTATGACCCCCTGACCGGCGTCGCGCACCTGCTCCGCCGGCTCCACGACAGCACGCGGACTTCCTGCAGGCGGGAGCGCGACTTCGCCTACGTCCACGCGATCCTCGACCAGAACAACCTCCCGGGTTCTCGGAGGAAGCGGTTCGACCGCCTGCTCGGGGCGTGGTGGCACGGCACGCGGCTCGACCGGGCAGGGTGCATGGTTCACGGCGACGCAACGCCCGGCAACTACCTCTTCGACGGCGGGATCTGCGCAATCGACTTCGAGGGGGCCCATCACGCCCACCCGGTCCGCGACCTCGGCATCCTCGCCGCGGAACTCAGGGCATCGGGCGGGAGCACTACGACTGCCGAAGACTACGGCCGGAGCGTAAATTCATCACACAATGCCTTTGCATCGGGCGGGAGCACTACGACTGCCGAAGACTACATCGGCCACCTGCTCTGGCATTATAGCGGTAGCGAGGATGAGTTCCGGCACCACACCGCCGTCCTCCCCTTCTTCATGGCGCTCGGCTACCTCAGGATAGCCCGGCTGCCCTGGCGGGCGGCGGAACGCGACTGGCTTTTAGCGGAGGCGGAGGCGTGTCTTTGCGCGATCCACCGGTAGCGGGGGTGCTCTTCGACTGCTACGGGACGCTCGTCGACGTCCTGACCGACGAGCGCGATATCGAGACCTACCGGTGCCTCTCGCGGTGGCTGATCTACCAGGGGGTCAGGATCGCCCCGGAAGTCCTGCGGGACCTCTACACCTGCCGGGTAGAGGAGGCGCTCGAACGGATCGGGGAGCCCCACCCGGAGGTGCGGGTCGAGGAGATCTTTGCCGATATCTGTGCCGAACACGCCGTCTGGAGGGTCGATACGGCCCTGCTCGGCGCCGAGTCCGCCCGGGCGTTCCGGGCCGCATCGCTCCGGCGCCTCGGCGTCATAAAGAAGAGCGAAAGGCTGCTCGACCTCTTCAGCGGGAAGAAGACGGGGATCGTCTCGAACGGGCAGCGGGTCTTCTCGGAGCAGGAGATGCGGATGCTCGGGCTCTACGACCGTCTCGGCTTCGTCATCTTCTCCTCAGACCTCGGCTACCAGAAACCGGATCCCCGGATTTACGCTGCGGCACTCGGGCGGATAGGGCTTTCTGCCCCCGAAGTCCTCTTCATCGGGGACAATCCCGAGAACGACGTCGATGCTCCCCGGAGGCTCGGGATGCAGGCGCTGCACGTCGAGGAGGCGTGGATGCGCTACGGGGTGTAAGATCGGCGAACTCACACCACCGGGGCAGGATCCGGGATGCATATGCCCCAAGGTTGTCCCAAACACTTTCGCCGGGAGGGGGCGCCCGTTCGAAGACCATCGGTCTTCTCAAACTCCGTTTTTTTGGAACATCGTTCTCCGGAGCGGAGTTGGAGCACCGAAGGTGCGAGCCGCGGCTGTCCACAGGACGGGAGCGTGAGAAGCCGTAGGCTTCGAGCCGCGAAAGACGCGAAGAGAAGTAATTACCGACATCAGGAACTTCGCGATCTTCGCGGCTTCGCGTGAGGTGCCGCAAAAAAAGAGTATATCCCCGTTTTTCATCGACTGCGGGGCCGCTACACCAACTGCGCCCGGATGTGCTGCACCGTCTCGGGATACTGCTTCTCGAGCCGGTTCTTCTTGAGGTTCTCCCGCACAATCCACCGGATATCCTGATCGTCGAGGGTCGCAAGCTGCCGCAGGTACTCAAAGCCGGGCGTGGGGAGGGCGGCGATGACCACGCTGAGCGTGTAGCCGAGCGATTTTCGGAGCGCACGGAACGCCTCGGACCGCCTCTCTTTTGCGGTGTAGATCCGGATCAGGATCTTCCGGTGGAACCGGAGCGCCGCCTCTGCGAGGTCGGGTTCCGCCAGGAGATCCGGTTCGGCAATCCCCGCAACCGCAGCCCGCATGGCAAGCCAGGAACCCCCCTCCACCCAGCCCTCCAGCTCCGAAACCGTCGTGTCGCGTTGCCGGGAGAGGAGAACCTGAAGCCCCATCGCCACCGCCTCCCTGATCCGCCACCGCGGATCGACGGAGGCCTCCCCGAGGTGCCTGAGCGCCGCCTCGACGCATCCCGGCGAGACCGACCCGATCGCCCCGACGCCCCGAACACCGCAGAACCCGAGAAACTCGTGCGGGTCGCCTGTCGGGGCATCCTCCGGCGCAACGCAGGCAAGCTCGACGCAGAGGTTCCACAGCAGGTGCCGGTCGTCGGGATCGGCAACGGCAAATTCCTGCACGGTTCCGGCAAACGCCGCCGCAAGTTCCAGGTTTGCCCGGGGTCCGGGAAGGCGGCTCTCCGCGACAAGGTAGGCAAGAAGATCCCCGGCATCGCCGCTCGAGAGAAAACCCGTGAGCAGCCGGGAAACCTCCTTGATATGGGTCTCTTTACGGGTCATTGTCCGTAGAGAAGAACGACCTCGGGGCAGTAAAAATGATCGCTACCGCGCAGTCAGGGTTGCGACGAAGGCGTCAAGTGCCGCATGGACGTTCTCCCCGTTCCGCGCGGAGATCGGATGCACCATCTCCCCCGGGAGGGCGTGGCTGACGGCCTCGGGCACCGCACCGGGACTGTCGCACTTGTTTGCCATGAACGCGAGCGGCACGTCGAGAGCCTTCAACTGGTCGTAGAGATGCCGCGTCATCGCGTCCACGCCCGTCGTGGCGTCCACAACGATGATCGCGCCGTCCATCCCCCGCGAGATGATCTGCCGGACAAACTCGAACCGCTCCTGCCCCGGTGTCCCGAAGAGGAAGACGGCCTTGTCTCTCACCGTCAATCTGCCGAAATCGAATGCAACGGTCGTGGGGCCTTCTTCCGAGGATGCCTCGATGTGACGGCTGCGGGGGTCGAGCGCCTGGATGAAACTGGACTTGCCCGCATTGAAGGAACCGAAAACGACAATCTTGAGCCTGCCTTCTGCCATTAACCTTCTATATGCACCGGGATGTTTTAGAGTTTCGTTATGGCGGCGCCGTGGCGAAGGATGGGAGCGTATCCGGCCACCGTCAAGAAAAATATTTTCCCTGCATCCCGGCAGAGAGGAAACGATCGTAACCTCGCTCCGACGGGGCTTCTGCGCTCCCCGGCGCAAGCGCCCAATATCCATATAACCGGCGGCTCCAAGGTATTGGTATGGAGCCGGACGAAGTCGATTCGGTCGCGCATGAGATCATGGCCACCCTGGACAACCTCTTCCTTGCGGAGAAACAGGCGCGGCTCCAGGTCTCCGCACTCGAGGAACGGCAGTATCCTCTGGCCGCGACGTTCGAGATGGTCAGCGGCATGGATACGGAGACCGCTATCGAGGAAGCGCTTGCCGGGTTCGGCTTTGAGTACCACGCCATCGACGAAGACGCCGAACTCTGGATCTCGGACGACCACGGCCTGATGGTTTTCCTCTACTTCACCGCACCGGACGGGCGGTACTACAACTACCGGATCGTCGCGTTCGACGTCGTCGGCGAGGAAGAAGAACTGCCTGCGTGACCGGCGCGGGGGACGGCAACCCCCCCGGCGGCAGGGCGGAAAGGTGGCGTGGCAGGTGCTATATACCGTAAACGACATCTTGTGTGCGACGAGAATCTGGAGGAGTTAAGATGGAGCGCTCGGTAAAACGCCTCATGGAGGACAGGGAGAAACGGCGCGAGGAGAACATCGGCAAGTACATCGAGCAACTCTCGGACGAGAGCACCCCCTACCGGCTGCGGGCGGCCGAGGCGCTCGGGGAGTGCGCCGATCCCCGCGCGGTCGAGCCGCTGATCGCCGCCCTCGCTGACCGCGAGAACGAGGTCAGGTGGGTCGCCGCACAGGCGCTCGGGAGGCTGCGCGACGCACGGGCGGTCGAACCGCTCCTCGTTCTCCTCGGTGACCCCGACCGGTGGGCGCGGCGCGGTGCCGCCTGGTCGCTCGGCGAGATCGGCGATCAACGCGCGGTCGAGCCCCTCCTCGGCCTTCTCGGGGACAGAAAGAAGGACGTCAGGGCGGCCGCCGCCGACGCGCTCGGGAAGCTCCGCGACCGGCGGGCGTCAGGCACCCTCTCCGCCGCGCTCGAGGGCGAGGAGGAACCCGAGGTCCGGACGGCGATCCGCCGTGCCCTCCGCGAGATCACCGGCGAGGCGGGATTTTGACCGGAGAAGGCGGGGAGCGGAGGCTCTTTCGCTACTACCCGGAGGACTTCGGGGCGCTCCCCGTCCGGGTCGTCCACATGGATCTCGTCTTCGACGTCTACGACGGCCACACCCGGGTCGTCTCCGCTCTCACCGCCGAGACCCTTGACGCGCCGCTCTCATCGCTCTCCCTGAACGCCCGCGACCTGGATATCCTCCGCGTGGAGTCCGCCGGATACGCCGTCACCCACACCTACGACCGGGACGCGGCGACCCTCACCGTCGCCTTCGATCCCCCCGTCCCGCCCCGGGCACAGTTCACCCTCGATACCGAGACGATCTGCCGGCCGAGCACCCACGTCCTCGAAGGCCTCTACTACGACGGGCGATGCCCCGGCGGGCCGCCCACCCAGATCACCCAGTGCCAGCAGTGGGGGTTCCAGCGGCTGGTCCCCTGCCTCGACGACATGACCGCGAAGTGCACCTACACGACGACGATCGTCGCGGATAATGGGTATACGGCCACCATCTCAAACGGCGACCCGGCAGGAGCCCGGATCCCCTGCGCACCCGGGCGCTCCGTGCAGAGGTACGAGAACACCAGAACCCCGATGGCGCCTTACCTCTTCTTCCTCGGGATGGGGTGCTACGACACCCACCGGCGCGAGTTCGAGTATCCCGACGGGCGGACGTTCGCCTTCGAACTCCTCGCGAAACCCGGTTCCGACCCGGAGGAAGCGGAGCGTGCGCTTGAGATCCTCGCGGACGGGGTGATGTGGGTTCACCTCTTCACCGGCCCGGCGCAGTACCGCGACCGCGAGACCCGGGAAGAGGTGTGGCGGCTCGTGCGGGTGCGCGACGAGGCGAAACGTTCCGGGGATCCTGGGGCGCTCGAAGAGACCAGGAAGATGCTCAAAAAACTCATCTCGACCATCACCCCGGGCTACGCCTACACGGGGGCGGTCTACCGGGAGATCGCCATGCAGAACTCCGACTTCGGCGGGATGGAGAACGTCGGGAACACGACGATCGCCGCGAACCGGATCATGCCCGGGCCCGACACCACCGACCCGGCCTTCGAGTACCTGGTCCGGGTGAAGGTCCACGAGTACTACCACAACGAAAACGGCTCCGAGGTGACCGGGTGGAGCCCGTTCGAGATCTGGCTGAACGAGGCCGTGACCGTCCACGTCGAGAACCAGCACCACGCCTTCTTCTTCGGCGAGGCCTACTCCCGCATCAAGACCGTGCTCGACCTCCTCGACCCCGCGGCCGGGACGCTCACGCTCGACCGGGGAGCAGGATCGATGCCGATCGAGCCGGACGGTTTCAACGACCCGAACGACCTCATCACGGGCGTCACCTACGTGAAAGCCCCTGAGTTCGTCAGAATGATCGAGACGCTGATGGGAAAAGTTGCGTTCGCCGAAGCGCTCGGCCGCTACCACGACCGGTTCCGGCACGCGAATGCCTCGCGGGCCGACTGGATACGCTGCATGGAGGAGGTCTCGGGGCAGGAGTTCACGGGAATGGCTGCGGTCTGGCTGAAGGAGAAGGAGTACCCGATACTCACGGTATCCCCCGCGTACGACCCGGCCGCCCGCCGGTTCACCCTCGCCTACCGCCAGAGCCGAACGCCTGCCGGCCGTCTCTGGGAGTTCCCGTTCCGGTTCGCGCTCGTCGACGCCAGGGGCGGGGAGATCCGGGAGGCGACCGTCCGGATCGCCGACGAGGCCGGAGAGATCGTCCTCGACGGCGTCGATAGACCCGCGTTCCTCTCGCTCAACCGCGGCTACTCCTTCTATGGGAAGACGGCATACCGGCCGCCGGAGGACGAACTCTACCTCCAGGTCGAGAGGGACCCTGATATCGTCGGCCGGTTCACCGCGTTCCTCGCGCTCGCCGACCGGGAGATGCTCCGGCTCCTCGAAGATCCGGGCGCAGCCGTCTCCGACCGGTTCGCCGACCTCTGCGCCGCACTCCTCGCCGACGACTCCCTCATGGAGGAGGCGGGCGGGCAGTTCCTGACCGTCTTCCCCTCGGTGGAGGACGAGCGGTTCGCTCACCGTTACCGGGCGCTCCATGACGCCCGAAGAGCGATCCTTACCGCCGTCGCCGCCCGGGGCGGCGAGACCCTCCTCCGTGTTTACCGGCAGGCGGCAAAAGACACTCCCGCCGCGCCGGGCGGCCTGGAGGAAGAGGCCGCGGCAATCCGGAACCGGCAGAGGAAGAACGCCTGTCTCTCGCTCCTCGCGACCCGGGACACCCCGGAGGTTCACCAACTCCTTCTTCGCCAGTTCCGGGAAGCGACGGCCGCAACCGACCGTCTCACCGCGTTTTCGCTGATCCTCGAGAGCAGCGCTCCGGAACGGCAGGAGATCCTCGAATCGTTTGCGGCAGAGTCGGCAAAAAGCCCCGTCGCGTGGGAATCCTTCCTCGCCGCCGTCGCCGGAAGCGACTGCGACGACCTCGTCCCCATTCTTGAGCGGATCGAGTCCTCGCCGGCCTTCGCATTCGAGCAGGCCGACCAGCAGCGGGCGCTCTATGGGCGGTTCGCGCTGAACAGGAAGCGGTCGCTCGAAACCGAAGACGGGCGGGCCTACCTTGCAGAGGTGCTCCGGCGGCTCGCCCCGGTCAACGAGTACAGCACCGTCCGGGCTCTCGATGCGTTTGCATTCATCGACGGGATGGAGCCCCGCCACCGGGTTCCGGCAGTCGCGGTGCTTGCAGACCTCCTCTCCAGCCTCGATCCGGGCGCGCAGCCCGCGGTCTACAACAACGCCCGCCGCTTCCTCCTCGGCGCCCCGGAGGCAGTCCGCGCCTACGAGGAGGAGCACGGGGCGATCCCGGCCCTCCGGGAACTCAATACCTGAAACCATCTCAAAACCCTCAAGACGGGGAGGGAGAGCCGTTCGCAACGGTAGGTGCAACCCGGAAGATAGGAGCGTGTTGATACATCCCTTCGCGGCTTCGCGCTCTTCGCACCTGCGGTGCTCATGCTCCGTTCCTTGCGGAACGTCCCACTTCGCGTGAGGCCGTATTGTCGCTCAGCCCCGCCATCTCACGCGAAGTGCGAGCGCAGCGAGCTTGAGCACCGTAGGTGCGAGCCGCGAAGAACGCGAAGATCGGTTGTCCGAGAGCAACTCCCCTTCGAAGCCTGATGGCTTCTCATGCTCGCTCCCCACAGGAGGTCGCACTTCGAAGCCTGATGGCTTCTCATGCTCGCTACACTCGCACTTCACACCTAACGGTGCTCATGCTCCTGCCATTCTGGCAGTCACACTTCACACCTAACGGTGCTCGAACTCCGGCCCTTCGGCCTGTCGCACTTCGCTGCTTCGCGTCCATCGCGTGAGCCGGTAATGCATGGATCATCGGGAGGGGATTCGACCTCAGGAAGAGGCAGTATACAGAACCCGGCCCTCCGGGAACCCGACCCCTGACCTACCCGTACCCGAGGCGCAGCCCGACGCCGGTCTCCCGGACGTTTGCTACCCGTGCAAGAGCAATCTTTGCCGCAAGGTCGGTGCAGTGGCAGGGGTGGAGGGCTGCCGGCCGCACCTCCGCGAAATAGTCGAGGATACCCTCTATCTGCTCCGGTGGCGCATCGAGGAGATGGAACCCGCCGATGACGTCGGCGACCCGGTCCTCGTTGCAGACCTCGCGCGCCTGCTCGACAATCGAGCAGATCCCCGAGTGAGAGCAGCCGGTTACGATGACAAGCCCCTCCGCGGTCTTGCAGGCGAGCGCGGTGTCGTCGAGGACGGTGTCGTCCCGGATGCCGTCGGGGGTGTAGACGTAGCCGCATGGGGGCGCCCTCTCGAACTCGAACCGCCGCTCGATCTCGCCGAGGAAGACCAGGTTCTCAGTCAGCCAGAGGGAGGCCGGTGTGAGGAGGACATTCCCGTGCCGGAAGAGTTCCTCGACCGAGAGATGACACCCGATCTCCCCGACGCCGTTGCAACTCCGGGTGAGGAACGCATCCGGATGGGCGATGAACGCGGGTTCGACACGTTCGCGGCCCTCGAAGATCGCCTCGGTATGGAGCCTGAGGAGGGCATCGAGGCCCCAGGTGTGATCGAGGTGGCCGTGGGAGATGACGACGTCATCGACGCGGAGGAGGTCGATCCCCATCTTTTGGGCGTTGGCGACGAAGATGCCCGAGTAGCCCGCATCGAAGAGAAACCGGGTTCCGCCGTCCTCAATGTGAATGGAGAGCCCCGGTTCTGCGAGGAAGTAGCGATCGGTGAGGGTGGCGTTATCCACGAGGACCGCGAGTTTCATCTCGAGCGCCTCCGGCATGTAGCGACGGAAGTGGCGCCCCGGGGCGCTGCTTCGGCCGCAAACGAGTCCATGCAGGTACTGGGGACGTCGCGGTTAAGAAAGTATCCTGCGGCCGCCGGAGAAAAGAAGTCGCTCCCCGCGAAACGCTATGGAGGAGGAATACCATGATGGAATCGGGTTATGAGACCTTCTCTCCCGGAGAACCTGAGGAACTCAAACCGCTCGGCCTCGCAGCCGGGATGCGGCTCGGGCTCGACCGTCTGAGAGACCTGCAGGAGCACCGCGATATAGAGGTCATCCTCTACTTCGACGAAGACCTCGCCCGGAACTCGACGCTTGAGGCCGATTACGCGGACTTCCGGATCGTCCCGGTGCAGGCCCGGCCGTTCATGCCGCTCGCGGTCTTTCTCCGGGTGATCGCGGAGCGGGATCCGGAGTTCTCGGAGCGCACGTGCCGGGAGCCCCCGGTGGTCGAGGTTCTCGAGACCGGGATGCTCAACCGCCACTCGGGGTGTGTCGCCTGTACGCGGCCGTACGTGAAAGGACTGCTGCTGTAATCCCGTTCTACCGGCGCGCCGCTGCCCCGGCGCGGCCGCCGTGTGCCCGGAGACCGAGATCGAACGCTGCAAGGACCCGGCGGCAGGTGCAGTGGCTCCCGAGGTGACAGAGAGCCGCCTTCGTCACCTCGAACCGGACGGGGAAGTCGATACCGGGGATGATCTCCGGGAGATCGCCGAACCCGAGCGTGATGTGCGGCGAGTAGCGCTCGTACGCGGAGGTTTTCGGGAACCGCAGGAGGCAGTCGACGGACGGTGCGGACGCTTCCCCGGAGAAGGCTGAAGACCCCGCCGAAGGCGCCTGATGCGGCATCACTGCGTTCATCACGGTCTTGTGAAAGAGCTGGAGGATCTCCGCCCTGAGGATGTGGAAGGTGGAGACGGTCTCGCCCGCGTTCTTGCGGTGCTTTGCAACGGCGTCGATGGTCAGGGCCATGGGGGAGCAGCGCTGCGTAATCCGCTCAACCTTCGCGGCGATCTCCGGGATATCCCTGCTTCGTGCCGGGAGCATCGCGACCGATATGTGCGGGAGGCAGCCCTCCCGGTCGAGACGTATCCCTCCGTCCGGGTTGCCGGCGAGCAGCGTCCGGTTCGCGCCGATCGCCAGATCCATGATCGGGCCGGGCGGAAGGAGGACGAGATCGACGGCGATCGTTTCGGGAAGTTCGTGCATGGTGCCGAAGAGAGCGGCGGGGTAAAAAAGCGTTTTCCTCCGGAAATTTACTTCCCGCCGGGTGACGCCCCGGCCGCGATCACCACCTCACACCGAAGATCGGCTCCTCCTCGACGAGGTTCGTGATCCTTCGGACGCTCGCCTCCATCGGCATCTCCTCTCCACTGCAGAGCCCGAGTTTGAGCTGTTCCAGGCCTGCAGCCACCGAGTCGTCCTTCGAACGAACGCCGCTTACCGTCACCCTGAACGTCAGCGTCACCAGCCATTGGGTCGCCTCCATCTCTCCCCCCTCACGATGGGAACGGAGTATACCGCCTGTGGGTCATAAAAGCAGCTCATGACCGGGGAGGTTGTGCACCGGATACCCCGCGACAGGAATGGCAAAAAATGGGGGACTGATGAGTGAGAACGGAGAGCAGCACGGCATTATGAGAACGTACAGAGGTGTTGAAGCGTTTCATCACGCATGGAGGTATCTTTGCGGTCACGTATCCGGTCCGTACCGGCTCAACCGTATCCCGACCATAATATATTTCTTAGGTAATATAATGTTTACGCGGTGCCCGGCAGATCGCGCCACCCTGAACGGGTGAGAACAGTCATGCACAACGATTATATATAACCACCAGGAGTCCAGGACTCCGACGATCTGCCCGGGAGGGATGGGGAGATGAACCAGGTATCCGCGGCTGCGCCCCGAAGGGGCATAAGAAGGCTGAAGATCAGTTATCTCGTGAGCGCACTCATTCTCATCCTGCTCCTCGCCCCGGCAGCAACGGCCGCCCCGTCGGTGATCGTCTCCAACTTCACCGTCACTCCTGCTGTCCTGATGCCCGGCGACGAAGGGACGATCACCGTGGTGCTCACGAGCACCGCTTTGCCGACCGCGGGATCGCCGCTCAACATCCGGCTCGACACCGGCACCGGGGAGGCGAACACCTCGGCGGAGACGGAGGAGAACGCCTACATCGAGAGCGTGCTCCTGCACAGTACGGACGTCGAGGTCATGACAGGAAGTTTCCAGGACATCGGCGAGATCGGCCCCGGCCAGTCCTTCCCGGTCACGTTCCGGATTCGCGCCCCGGGAGACGAGGGGATCTACTTCCCGGAGGTCTGGGTCAGCGTGCGGGACGGGGCCAATCTACGGTACCCCATACCGGTGAACGTCGGCACCGCATACGCCATAGCCAAGCGGCCGGCGCTCCGGGTGGAGAGAACCGTTCCGGCGTCCGTTAACCCGGGCGACCCCTTCAACGTCGCGCTGACCATCCATAACGACGGCCAGGCCACCGCGAACGACATCTCCGTCGGCGTCAACGCGACCTCCGGCGGGATCGCCCCGCAGAACGCGGAGAACTACTACATTCCCGAACTCGAGGCGGGGGGAGACGCCGCCCTGAACCTGACCTTCGAGACCGATACCAGCGCACCGCTCGGGCTTACGCCGATCCTCGTCACCGTCGACTACCGGGGCGCCGACCTCGCGCCGTCGAGGCAGGTCGCGACGATCGGAGTTCCCATCGTCGGCAAAGCCGAGATGGGCGTCGCCTCCATCAGGACCGAGCCCGCCCGGATCACCGCCGGGGAGACGGTCGACCTGACGATCCGGCTGGAGAACACCGGGACAGCGGACGCGAAATCAGTCAGGGCGACCATCGAGGGTCTCGCTCTCTCAGGCTCAAAAGAAGCGTTCCTCGGGACGATCGAGCCGGGAAACGACGGGCCCGCCATCTTCTCACTCGTTGCCGACGAGGCGGGGGAGTTCGGCTACACCCTCGTCGTCCGGTATACCGACGACTACGGAGAGCATACGGTCAGGCAGGCCCTGCAGGTCGTTGTTGCCGGGCAAAACCCGGTTCCGATGATCGCGGTCGCGGCAGCCGTTCTCATTGTCGCCGCCGCGGCCGCGCTCTACTGGTACCGACGACGAAAGGGGGAGTGACCCCGGTGTTTTCAGGTATCAGGGTCTCCGCGTTCCTGGCGTGGAAGTCGATCCAGCGCGGGAGCAGGGGGACGCTCGCCCTCACCATCATGATCATCGCTCTCATCTTCGTGAACCTAGTCTTTCTCCCCTCCATCATCTCCGGGGTCGTCGTGACCTTCGATACCCAGTCGATCGACTTCGACCTCGGAAACCTGGTCATCGAGCCCCGGGAAGGCAACCGGTACATCGACGGCGTGGACGGCCTCCAGAAGAAGATCGAGCAGATCCCGGGGATCACGGGGACGTCTCCCCGGATAACCGCCGGAGCGACGTTCTTTTACCGGGGGCGCAACGCCGCGAGCACGCTCTACGGCATAACCCCGGAAGACGAGCGATCGGTGACCAGGATCGCCGACTACATGACCGCGGGTGAGTTCCTCTCGGGCGGCGATACTGACGCGATCATCATCGGCGCGACCCTCGCGGGGACGGAAGGGGTGGAGGAGGGGGGCCTCCCTTCACTTGAGGGGGTCGAGGTCGGCGATTCGGTAGATGTGGCCTATCCGAACGGCGCAACAAGGACCTACCGGGTGAAGGGGATCTTCGAGACCCAGTCTTTCGGCGTCGATACGGCGGCCTTCGTCACCACCCGCGAGATGAGCGGGGTGCTCGGGCTCGATAACCAGGCATCCATGATCCTGGTCAAGACCGCGGTCAACGGCAGGGAAGAGGAGTACAAGACGGAGATCCTCTCCTACGGCGTCCAGGAGGAGGTTCTGACGTTCCGGGAGAAGTCGGGAGGGTTCGTCGACCAGGCGATCCGGAGTTTCAACATCATCAACGCCATCTCGACACTCGTCAGCCTGATCATCGCCATCGTGGTGGTCTTCATCGTGATCTTCATCAACACCGTGAACCGGCGCCGCCAGATCGGGATCCTGAAAGCAATCGGCATCGACCAGCAGATCATCATCAACTCCTACGTCCTCCAGGTGCTCTTCATCACCGCCGTCGGGGCGCTCGTCGGGATCGGGCTGAACGCCGGGGTGACGACCTACCTGACCGCCTACCCGCTCGTCTTCCCCGGCGGCCCGGTCTACCCGGATGTGGAGGTGTCTGCCATCCTCCGGAGCATCGGGAGCCTCTTCGGGGTCTCGCTGGTGGCAGGCTACATCCCGGCGTGGCGGATCGCGCGGGAGGATATCCTCTCCGCAATCAGGGGATGAGGCGATGATCGTCGCAGAAAACCTCACGAGAGTCTACACGATGGGGAAGGTGGAAGTCCGTGCCCTCGCGGGCGTCTCGCTCGAGGTCGCAAAAGGCGAGTTCGTCGGGATCATGGGGGCGAGCGGCAGCGGGAAGTCAACGCTCCTCCATATCCTCGGGCTCCTCGATCGCCCCACCTCCGGTTCGGTCACGATCGACGGGACGGATGTCCTCACCCTCTCCGACCACCAGCGAACCCTTTTCCGGCTGAACCGGCTCGGCTACGTCTTCCAGGACTACGCGCTGATCGGGGAGCTCACCGCGCTTGAGAACGTCTACCTGACGTCGCTCGTCCGGGGCGCATCGAAGGACGAGTACATCGAGCGGAGCGCCGAGATCCTTCGGCGGGTCGGCCTCGGCGACCGGATGGATCACCGGCAGAGCGAACTCTCCGGCGGCGAGCAGCAGCGCGTGGCGATAGCCCGGGCGCTCGTGAACAGTCCGAGTATCCTGCTCGCCGACGAACCCTGCGCGAACCTCGACAGCCAGACCTCGAAGAGCATCCTCGACCTCTTTGCACGGTTAAACGAGGACCTCGACCAGACGATCGTGATGGTCTCGCACGAGGACTGGCACAAGGAGTACTTCTGCCGGATCGTCACCCTCCGGGACGGCCTGATCGGGGATATGGTGGAGTGCAGGAAGGCGTGACATGCTCCACGGGCTGGAGTTTCATGCAGAGTCCGTAGCGAATGTCTCACTTCGCGTCTTCGCGTGAGTTTTCAGTAAAGGAGGATGACGAAGCATCACCCGAAGTGCGACGTAATTAGAGCATTCGCCACCCTGCATGTGTCCTGGAGCATGAACGTACGCCCACCCATGCACGCTGAGCAGAAAAAAACGGCGCCGATATTTTTATATTGGACGCAGTATACAAACCCGGCCGGCGAGAGGCATGCAGGAACAGAAGACATTCAGGTGCAAAGATCTCGGCCTTGCGTGCGAGTTCGAGGAGAAGGCCGAGAACGAGAACGAGCTGATGAAGCGGGTCGAGGGGCACGTTCAGACCGCCCACCAGATGAACCCGGAGCAGCCTGAAGTGCAGGAGAAGATCCGCAAGGCGATGCGGTGAGGGGGCACAGCGTCCCCGAAGCTTTTTCACCATCACCGGCCAGCACCTCAGGGGAACAGCAGGTTCTTTTCCGATGAAGATCACCGGGACCGGCATGGCACACCACACGCGTTCCCGGAGACATCTGCCCGAGGATGAAGCCGCCCGGCGGCGCTGGCAGCACCCCGAGTCCATCCTCGAAGGGATCGGGCTTGCCTTCGGCTCGACCTTCATCGACGTCGGGTGCGGAGAGGGGTTCTTCGCGCTCCCGGCTGCGAGGATGGTCGGGCCGCACGGCCGCGTCTGCGGAATCGATATCGACGCCGAAGCGCTGGATCTCCTGCAGGAGAAGGCATTTCGTGAGGGGCTCGACAACGTCGTCCTCCACCGGGGGATGGCCGAAGAGATTGTTCTCTGCAGCGGTTGCGCGGACGTCGTCTTCTTCGGCATCGACCTCCACGACTTCGTCGACCCGGTTCGGGTGCTCCGGAATGCAAACCGGATGGTATCCGGATCCGGCCTGATCGTCGACATGGACTGGAAGAAGGAGCCGCTCCCTCTCGGTCCGCCGCCCGGAAAGAAGTTCAGCCCGGAGCATGCGGCGGCGCTGATGACGGAGGCAGGACTGGAGGTCAGGGCGGTGGCGGAGTCAGGGCCGTATCATTACATCGTCACGGCCGTGGCGGGGGATAAAAAGAAGGGATAGGGGTTACTTCAGGTTCGCGATGCCGCCGTAGTTGACGGCGTTCACGAACGCATCGAGATCCGATTTGGAGCCGCCTTCGACGCTGATATAGACCATGAACCGGTCGTTCACGCCGACCCAGGTGCCGTAGGAGTCAGGCTTATTGAAGTACTCCCAGGACGGGTAGCCGCCGGCCTTCCCCTGCTTGTAGTAGCCCTCGGTCGACTCGAACGAGATCATCGAGTCCCAGGACTGCCAGTAGCCCACGTCGTAGTAGGCCGAATCCTGGATCAAGATCGTCGCCCAGGCATTCTCCTTGCCGTATTCACGGGACGCCCAGGTCCACTGGCTATCCTCGACCGTCCAAGACGCCCCGACAGGCTCTTCTGCAGTCCAGCCTGCAGGCGCATTCGGGAGGTACGCGATCAACGCCGTATACGAGACCGCGGTCACGCTGCCCGGGACGCCCCCGGGAGCTGAGGTACCGCTGGCGGTGACGCTGGTGGTGGCCGCCGGGCCAGTTCCAGAGGAGGCGTCGCCGGTCGTATCCGTTGTACCCGTACAGCCTGCCGTCATGAGGCAGAGCGCGAGCAGCGCAAAGAGTCCCAGAACCATTGCTGGTGAGATTTTTTTCATAATAATGCCCTCTGAACGACCAGAATGATAGAATAATATTTATAGATTGTTATTTTGCTTCGCCGACCGTTCTAATCAGCCGAAAACCGTTTTGGAGCATGCACGAATCTCCCGCTAAAGGGCAGGCTCCGAAACGATAGAATCCGGATACACCCGGACGGCGAATATCGTTTCCAGGAGTTTAAGAAAACTATTTAACCATTCCGAGATACCTTACCGCATGATTCAGAAAAAAAGCATCTGCAGCGTCCTGGTTGCAGGATTGCTGGTAATGTGCCTCCTCGGTGCCGGTTGCACGTCGCAGCCGGAAGAGGGAACCCCGACCGCGACGCCCACACCCGCCGCGACGGGGGAGTACGTCTTCAACGAGACGAACAACAACGAGACCGTCACCCTCCCGGCCGGAAGCGAGATCGCGATCAGGCTTGACGAGAACCCGACGACCGGCTTTTCGTGGAACGTCACATCGTCTGCCGGACTCGAGTACGTGAACGACACCTACATCGCGCCGGAGACCGAACTCGTGGGCGCAGGAGGGGTGCACGTATGGCAGTACCTCGCCGCCGAGCCCGGCGCCGCCGAGTTCACCGCGATCTACAAGCGCCCCTGGGAAGAGACGACCGGCAACGAGACCACGTTCTCGATGGCATTCATCATCGAGTAACCTGCGCACGTTCCCCCGCAACCGTGCGGGGGACAAAGACCCCTCTTTTGGGAGCCGGGTCACCCCAGGAACCTGCGCCGGTGCGCGGCCGAGAGAATGAGCGAACTCAACCTCCCGGTCTCGTTCTCGCGGAGCGCCCGGGCGATCTCGCCCGTGATCTCCGCATGCTCCGCGTCCGGTTCGACATCCACCAGGTCGGCCACCCTCTCCGCAAGTTCCCGGGGGACGAAACCGGTCTCCGTATTGAGGAACCGGGCGGCGGCCCTCAGGTCCTCGTCGAAGTTGATGTAGGTGTCCCTGAGAAACCCGATGTCCGCATCGTCCAGCGCATCCAGGCCAAGAACCTCGGGAGGGAGACCGATCGAGTAGAGGGCCGCGGTGAACTTGATCGCCCGCGGCAGGGTGATCCCGCCGGTGCTCCGGGCGTAGCCGAAGAGGCCGATGTGCAGTTTCCGCTTCCGCCTCTCGGGCACATACCGGGCAACCCGGTTGATCACGGGGGCAAGCGGCCCGAGCCGCCGCTCGTATGCCTGGGTATACCTCCCGATCAGGTCGAGAGCCGCTGCCTCGTCGACGGGCCGGGGGCGGCCGGGCCTTCGCTCCTCCAGCCTCCGGACCGCATTCTGGACATCCTCAAGCGGGTGATCGTACTTGAATGCCGACTGGACGGTGAACGTGTGGACGCTCGGGTACTCGGTGGTAACCCGACCGACGGTCCCCGGGGAGAGACCGCCCCGAAACGGCGCCGAACCCACCCCAATGATGGGATAGATCCGTGTCCCCGTCTCCTCTGAGACCTCCTGGATGTGCAGGAGCGCGATCTTGTTCAGAAGAACCGCGCTGACGAGCCCGTAGTTCATCGCCGGGTCGGATCGGGCAAGGAAGACGCGCTGGTCGGCGATATCCTTGCCTTCGAGGTAGCGCCTGACCGTGGTATGCGCATCCAACATATGGTCCATCTCCTCAAAGAGTGGGATCACGTTGATCCGGTTCGGCCGGAACCTCCCGATCCAGTCCGCGATGGTCAAGCCCCCTTCCCCAAGGCTTCTCTCCTGCTTCCCGACGACGATGTCGGTGTAATAACGATAGATATTATCGATAGCGGCGTGAGACGCCGTCATCGGGAGGATCACCTCGAATATCGGGGGACACTCGTCCCCGTAGAAGAGGCACGCCGTATCGAACGACCGCGGGATGCTCTCAAGCGTCTCGAGGAGTATCTTCGCCTCGGCCGTCTCGACCTCGGGGTTCGGGACCCGGAGCGTCAGGAAGACGTCCCGGCCGAGCCTCTTCTCCCGGAAGTAGGTGTCGTACCGGGAGAGGAGTTTCCTGACCACGAAGTTGTCGACCTCTTTTCCCTCGCAGTCCCACATCTGCTCGGTGCACCCCAGGTGAGAGTAGGCGTAGTACGCCTCCTGGACCTCGTCGTCGCCGCCGAGCTCCGGGCTCTCGGCAAAAAACGGCAGGTTGACGTTGTCGGGGTGCTGGGTGCTCATGCACTGCGGTATCCGTACCATAGAGTTTAGCGCTCCTTCATAGCGGGGACCGGGCGTCTCATGTCAACCCCTCTTTGGTTTACGGTTGACATGAAAAACTCTTCGGTCGCCTCCTGTCCCACCGCGGTTCATTCCCGGGCCTTCCGCTCCGTCCTCCCGCCGTCGAACCATCTCCACACCTCCGTTCCCGGCCACGGCCCCCCGCGTGCCGCATAAACCCGTTCCGGCCCGAAGGCAAGAAGATCCAGAAGGCTCCTCCTTGCCGCCGCGGGATCGTCTATCCTGAAGGGCAACCGGGGTCTTCCGCCCGGGAAGAGGGTGGAGAGGAGATCGCCGACGATGGCGGTGCCGCCGGCGAGGAGAACCGATACCGAGCCGGGGGTATGTCCCGGCGTGGGGACGATCCTGCCCCGGAGACCAAACGCCCCAAGGTCGGCAATGCCCTCGATGATGATATCGGGCTCAACACCCCCCGGACCGGAGACGACCTTCCTTTCGCGCACAAGCCGGATCAGGCCCGGGACGACCCGGGCGGGGAAGCGCAGGCCGTCGACCCCGAGGCGGACGGCAGCGGCATCGCCCTCGTGAACGGCGACCGGTGCGCCGGTCAGTTCCCGGAGCGCGTCGGCACTCCCGTAATTCTCCGGATGCCCGTGCGTGACCAGGATCAACGAGACCTCGTCGCGCCTGATGCCCGCCTGCTTCATCACGGCCAGGATGGCCGCCTCATCCCCGGGATTGCCGGTATCGACCAGGAGCACATTCCGGTCCCTGACGATGAACGCGGTGGTCGCGCCGAGCGGCACGGCGACGACCGCCGGAAGAGAGCGGGCGGCGAGGCTCTTCGTCTTCTGCTCCAGAACCCGCCCGCCCCCGGCAGAACCCACCGTACTCCGACTGTCGGCCTTCATAGCATCCTCACCCCGGGATGCCTTCTCTCTACATCAATGATTCGGTCGGAACGAGGAGAATACATGAAGTGTATCGCGAATGGGCCGGGATCAGGCAGAGTTGCCGGACAGGAACCGCTGTCTCCGGCAACTTTCAATATGCATATATATCGTAAAAACGAGTCTGGAACCATGGCGTATGAGAAATCGACATCCCGACATCTCCTCGTGATCCTCGTAGTCCTTTCCCTGGCGCTCGTCGTCCCGGCAGCCGCACAGGAGACCGGTACACGATTGGTGCAGCCCGGCGATACGATCGAGGTGGAGGCCGAACCGATCGTCCTCGACCTCATAGGGCTCCGCAAAGCGGATTCGTTCAACCCGATCACGGAACTCCGGAAGTACCAGGACGACAACCCTGCAAAATCGATCAGGCGGGTTATCGGCGTCCCGAAGGACAGCTACTTCACGATCAACGTCTATACGTTCAAAGGGTATTACGGGCGATATTTTCCGTATAGTAAGGAAGACGGCCTGATTCACGAGAACAGCATCGTGTTCGTCCACGCTCCGCCTCCCACGGCCACAGAGACCGCTGCCGAGGTCACGGAGACGCCCTCGGAGACATCGACGGCCACGACCACGCAGGAACCGACCCGGGCGCCGCTCCCGGGACTGATCGCGATCGCCGCGATCGCTCTCGCCGGACTGCTTGGCGCAGCGCAGAAACGGTAGACAGACTCCACGATATCGTTTGGGGAGGCACCGCGGACCTCCCCGACCGGTAAAACGGGCTGCCGGTCAGCCTCGCAACCGTTCATAGGGGACGCCTCTCCCGGCTGCAGGTCGGTATTATATACAACCATCCCTACTTCCCCACCCGAGGAAGGATCACCCGTGCAGGATCCCGGCACCGCCCGGTCACCATTTCTCGCGAGACGTCCCTCTCATCGAATCGGTGCCGATATAGGGACACTGCAGGTGTTTGCAAGATGGGTGAGCACTTTCTCCGTGAATGAAGGGAACCTGCCCGGCCGGTGCTCAGGAGGAGCGGCGAGAGGGGGTTCCGGGAGGCTCTAACGATGAACGGATGTAACCTCTATGCACCGGCGGTGGCCCTGATCGCCCTCGCCCTTCTCGCCGGTGTCGCAACGGCCGCGGAGCACCGGGTCACCAACGCCACAGTCGACCAGGTCTATTCAACGGTCCTTGCCGACCGCATCCTCTGGTCCGACAACCGAACCGGGGACTACGATGTCTACCTCTACAACCTGACCGGGGAGAGCGAACGCGCGCTCTCACCGCCGGAGACAGACCAGTTCGCCGCAGCGCTCCCCGCCGGGATGGGGATGAGCGGCGACCGGATCGTCTGGGAGGACAACCGGAGCGGGAACCGGGACATCTACCTCTACGACCTGGCCGCAGGGGAGGAGAGGCAGATCACGAACGGATCCGGTTATGAGGTCAATCCCGCCATCGCCGGAGACTGGATCGTCTGGCAGGACGACCGGAACGGCAACTGGGATATCTACCTCTACGACCTCGCTACCGGACAGGAGAACCGGATCACGGATAACGAGAGCGCGCAGATGACTCCCGCCGTCACGGAGAGCATGGTCGTCTGGAACGACTACCGGAACGGCAACTGGGACATCTACGCCTGGACCCCCGATGAGGGGGCGCCGTCCGCACCGTCTGCGCCGTCTCCCCCCTCCGCGCCGGGGCCGGGCCTGACTCCCACCTCGCCCGGAGTGCCCGGAGTGCCCGGAGTGCCCGGAGTGCCCGGTGCAACCACCCGTCCGACAGCTGCAACGCCGACGGCTACTCCGACGGCGACAGCCACACCGACGCCTGAAGCAACGGTGACCATGCCGCCCGATGACCTGACGGAGACCCTGACGCCCACAAGAACCCTGCCGCCGAGAACCTTCCCGCCGGTGACCTTCGTAACCCTCGAACCAACCCAGACACCGTTCCTCCTGTGACGGGGACCGGGCGGGGCATGCCGTGAGGCTGTCCCGGATACGAGGGGTTCCTCACTACAACCCCTCGCTTCAGGACATCCGGCGCCACGCTCTCTGTATCGCAAGACGGACCCGGCAGGCATCGGCCGGAGGCATCCGCTCGCAGGGACGAAAAACAAAAATGGGAGGGTATCGGGGAGGTGATTACGCCAGGTAGTCGTCCGGACGCGGGAGCTGTTCCTTCAAGCCCTTGCGCTTGCGGATAGCCTTAACCACGTCGTTCACGATACCGGAGGGGACCAGTTCGAACCCGGCGAACTCGGTGCTCCACATCGCACGGCCTTCGGTGGCGGACCGGATATCTCCGGCAAACCCGAAGAGTTCGGCGACCGGGGCCCTGCCGACGATCGTCATCGTGTCGCCTTCACTCAGCATGTCGAAGACCTGACCGCGCCGACCCTGGATCTGCGAGGTTGCTGCACCCATCTGGTCGCTCGGGACGGTGATCTGGATCTTCTGGATCGGTTCGAGGAGCGAGTCGCCGGCCATCAGGATGCCTGCCTTGACGGCGCTCCTGACCGCCGGGATGACCTGCGCGGGACCACGGTGGATGGCGTCCTCGTGGAGTTTCACGTCCACCAGCCGGATCTTCAGGTTCTGGACCAGCTCGTCGGCGAGCGGGCCGCCGCGGAGCGCTTCGCGCCATCCGTCGAGGACCAGTTCCATCGTCTCGTTGAGGTACTGGATACCCTTCGTCATGTCGATGAACATGTTGCTGCCCTCGATCGCCTTGATGTTCTTGGCCTCCTCCTTGTCCATGCCGGCAGCAGCGAGAATGTCACGCCGCTCGACCGCCTGCTGGTGCATCGAGACCTCGCCCTCCTGGATCAGTTTCACGATCGCGGGGTCCATCGGTTCGAGCTCGATATAGAACCGGTTGTGGCGGTTCGGCGACTTTCCTTCGACCGGGCCTGCAGTGCCCGTGGCCGTCTCGCGGTAGACGACGATCGGCGGAGAGGTGATGATCTCGACGCCCTTGTCGCGCTTGATACGGCCGGTGATGATCTCGAGATGGAGCTCGCCCATGCCGCTGATCAGGTGCTCGCCGGTCTCCTCGTTGATCGAGACCTGCACCGTCGGGTCCTCCTTCGCCACCTGGCGGAGAACCTCGACGAGTTTCGGGAGATCCTTCATGCTCTTCGCCTCGACGGCGACGGTCATGACCGGCTCCGAGTAGTGCTTCAGCGACTCGAAGGGAGTCATCTCAATGAGCGTCGTGACGGTCGAACCGACGATGGCGTCTTTTAAGCCCGTCACGGCGGCGATGTTACCGGCGGCCAGCTCGTCCACCTCGATCCGCTCGGCACCCATGAAGATGCCGACCTGAGCGAGACGGTTCGCGCGCTTCGCCGCACCTATGATGTAGCACTCGGTGCCCCGGCGGAGCGTCCCCGAGAAGAGACGGCCGGTGGCGACCTCGCCCGCGTGCGGGTCGAACGAGATATCGGTGACCATCATGCAGACAGGTCCGTTCGGGTCGCAGGCGACCATGGCCTTGCCCTCGGCGGTGTTGTAGTCCCCGTGCCAGATGATATGGGTACGCCGGTCCTGGGCCTGAAGGGGGTTCGGCAGATGTTTGACCACCATGTCGAGGAGGACGGCGTGCAGCGGGCTGTTCTTTGCCAGCCACTTCATGTCGCCGGAGTTGCACTTCTCAAAGACGTCCTTGAACGAGACCCCGCTCTTCTTCATGAAGGGGACGGAGACGGCCCAGTTGTAGAGCGCGGAGCCGAAGGAGACGGTGCCCTTCGCGGCATCGAGCTTCCAGCCCTCGTTGTACATCTTCTCGTTCATGCCCTTGATCAACTTGTTGACCTTGTCGATCACCTTCGCAAGGCGGATCTGCATCTCCTGCTCGTCCACCTTGAGTTCGTTGACCAGCCGGTCGACCTTGTTGATGAAGAGAACCGGGCGGACACCCTCTTTGAGGGCCTGCCGGAGCACCGTCTCCGTCTGGGGCATGGTGCCTTCGACCGCGTCCACCACAACGACGGCGCCGTCCACCGCACGCATGGCGCGGGTCACGTCACCGCCGAAATCCACGTGGCCGGGGGTATCGATCATGTTGATGAGATACTCTTCCCCGCCGTACTCGTGAACCATCGAGACGTTGCTCGCATCGATGGTGATACCGCGTGCCTGTTCCTCCTCGTCGGAGTCCATGAAGAGCTGCCGGCCGGCAAGCTCCTCACTGATCATGCCCGCGCCGGCGAGCAGGTTGTCTGAGAGTGTTGTCTTTCCGTGATCGATGTGGGCGACGATACCGATGTTCCGGATGTGCTCCGGCTTGTCCATCAGCTCCGTCACCCGCTCTACCATCTTCTTTCGTCGGGTCATGTTTCACCAAAAAAATAAAGGGTATTAGCGAGCAGCCTTTGCGATACGCTCTCTTTCTTCTTTCTTCGAGACGGCGTAGGAACGGGTGTCGCCGTTCGCGGCTGCAATCAGTTCTTCGGCAAGCGCTTCGCTCACGCTCTTCTTCTTCTTGTGGCTCGCCTGCAGGACACCGGCGGTGATGAACCGGAGCGCGGTGTCGACACGGCGCTGGGGAGCGGTATCGACCGACTTCGGGACGTTGATGCCGCCGTACTTCAGCCGGACGGTCTCCTCGCGGGGCCCGGTGTTCGCGACTGCGTCCACCAGCACCTGGACCGGGTTCTTCTTCGTCTTCTTGTTGATGATCTCGAAGGCGTCCCGGACGATGCGGATGGCGAGTTCCTTCTTGCCGGTGTTGTTCTCGGTCTGCATTATCTTGTTGATCAGCCGCTCGACGATCAGCATGTTGCTCTTGTTGAACTGCTGGCCGACGAGCTTGCCACAGGAGTGCGGCACGATCATCGTGTGCAGGTTCACGTAGCGGGCAAGGCTCGGATCCTGGATCTCCACCTCGCTCATGTCCCAGCGGTTGAAGAGGAGTTGCTGTGCCCCTGCCCCCGCTTCTGCTGCTTCTACCATACCACTTACCTCCGCGGCTTCTCCTTGCGGCCCACGACCATCTCGTGCAGGCTGACGTTGTTCACCTTGGTCACGACGAACCGGACGCCGGGGATATCACCTTTCGACCTGCCCAGTCTGCCGCCGATGCCCTCGATCTCGACTTCATCGTGCTCGTCGATGAAGTTGATGGCACCGTCGCCGACGGCGAACGCGGTTACCTGACGACCGTTCTTGATCAGCTGTACGCGGACGCACTTCCTGATCGCAGAGTTCGGCTGCTTTGCCTCGACACCCACCTTCTCGAGAACGATCCCGCGACCCTGCGGCGCTCCCTCAAGGGGGTCAGCTTTTACATCGAGCCCGAGCTGACGACGCGCGTAGTTGGTGTCATGCCACCGGTTATTATTTGCGTCGCGCTTCAGTTTTCGGGCTGCAAATTTTCCATTTCCCATCGAATACCCTCGAACTAGTTGAATTTGTGGATAGGAGCAACTCCTGGTGTGCTATAAAGCAACGCGCGTTGCGGATTTATATATTGTGGAACCCGCTTGCACGCCGATCTTCCGCCTTAACTATTTGATCGGGAGCTGATATAATATTATATCCTGGCGGGCAACCTTCATTGATGACAACCCGGATATACAAAGAGGTTTTTTTCGAGGCGACCCACCGCCTGATCCATTACCGGGGGAAGTGTTTCCGGCTGCACGGCCACCAGTGGCGCGTGGAAGTCTGGATCGAAGGGGCGACCGATGGACGCACGGGGATTGTGCTCGACTACAACTGCATCAAAGAGGTCGTCGGGCGGTTCGACCACCAGGTGATCCTGAACAGGGACGACCCCATGGCGGCGTGCATCGAGGAGTTCCACCCGGTCGTCACCACCGATGGCGACCCGACAAGCGAGCACCTCGCAGGGCTGCTAGCGGAGATGATCGACGCCGAGGCCGCGCGGCAGGGACACGACGCTCGCGTCGCGAAGATCCGGGTCTGGGAGTCGACGACCTGCTACGCAGAGCGCACCTATGATCGTCAGTGAGATTTTCCGGAGCCTCCAGGGGGAGGGGAAGAACCAGGGCCGGCCCTGCACGTTCGTCCGGCTCGCCGGGTGCAACCTCAGGTGCGCCTGGTGCGACACCCCTTACGCCTATGAAGGCAGGGAAGAGATGAGTGTTGCGCAGATCCTCGACCGGGTCTGGCTGCTCCGCGGGACGCATATCTGCATCACCGGCGGGGAGCCGCTCCTGCAGCGGGAGGAGGTGCTCAAACTCCTCGAAAAGTTCCGCCTGCACGGGTATACCGTCGAGATCGAGACGAACGGCACCTGCGACTTCCGCGAGATGCAGGCTTATGCCTCCATCTGCATGGACGTGAAATGCCCCTCGTCCGGAGAGAAGAGCGATCTCTCGCTCCTTCCCTACATCACCCCGCGCGACTGCGTCAAGTTCGTGGTGGCGGACGAAGACGACCTCCTCTACGCCCGGGCGGTGACAGCACGCTACGAGATCCGGGGCGAAGTCTTCATCTCGCCGGTGGAGGGTTCCGACTACCGTGCCGTCGCGGACTACATCGTCGAGGAGAACCTCCCGGTGAGGTTCCAGGTGCAGCTCCACAAGATCCTGGGGGTAAAATGAAGAGAGCGGTATGCCTTCTCTCGGGCGGCATGGACTCCACCACGCTCGCCTACGTCGCGAAGGATATGGGCTACGATATCATCGCGCTCCACTTCACCTACGGCCAGCGGACGGAGGAAAAAGAGCGGGAGTGCGCCCGCGCCGTCGCGAAAAGACTCGATGCGCTCGACTTCGTCGAGATCGGCCTCGAATACTTCAGAGCAATCGGGGCATCGAGCCTGACGGATACCTCGATACCGGTCGAGGAGTATGCCGGCGAGGAAGAGAGCGTCCCGAGCACGTATGTGCCCTTCCGCAACGCCAACCTCCTCGCCATCGCGACCAGCCTCGCGGAAGCCCGCCGGGCGGAGGCGATATTCATCGGCGTCCAGACCGCCGACTACCCGGGTTATCCTGACTGCCGGCCGGAGTTCATCGAGGCGTTTCAGCGGGCGGTCGACCTCGGCACGGCGGCGGATCCGCGGATCACCCTGATGACGCCGTTCGTCCGGATGTCGAAGGTGGATATCGTCAGGACGGGGCTCGCGCTCGGCGTCCCCTACGAACTGACCTGGTCGTGCTACCAGAAGAACGATCGGGCCTGCGGGGTCTGCTCCTCCTGCCACTACCGGCGGGAGGCGTTCCGCGAACTCGGGCTCGAAGACCCGATCGAGTACGAGGTGTGATGGTGGAGATCTACCGGGGCAAGAGGCTCAGTATCGAGACGAGGGAGTTCACCCTCCCGAACGGCACGAAGAAGGAGCGGATCGTCGTCCGTCCCGGCGGCGCGGTCGCGATCCTCCCGGTCGAGGGGGACGACTGCTACCTCCTCCGCCAGTACCGGTTCGCCGTCGACGACTACATCTATGAGGCGCCGGCAGGCACCCTCGACGAGGGTGAGGAGCCGCACGAGACCGCATACCGGGAACTGATCGAGGAGACCGGGATGAAAGCCGAGACTTTCGTCCCGAAAGGCTGGATCTACCCCTCTCCCGGCTACACCGACGAGCGGATCTGGCTCTACCTCGCAGAGGGGCTCTCCCCGTGCTCCGACTACCAGATGGACGACGACGAGGTGATCGAAGTCGTCCGCGTCCCCGTCGGGGACGTAAAGGCGATGATCGAGGACGGGAGGATCGTCGATGCAAAGACGATCTGCCTGGTCTGCCGGTGCCTGGGGTGAAGGTGCGGGAGGGATCGGAGAATGTGCGCAGATTTATGCCGTCCCCGGAGAAACACATAGTAGCTTCGATATATGAACAACCTTTGGCAAGCCTGGTGAACCTCCATGGAAGAGACGCAAGAGATGGATACCGCGCGGAAGCGCTACGAATTTAAAAAGATGCTCGAGAAGCTTGCGGAGAAGGAGGGGAGCGGCACCGAGCTGATAACACTCTATATACCTCCGGACAAGCAGATATACGACGTGACCGCCCAGCTCCGCGACGAGTTCGGGCAGTGTGCGAACATCAAGAGCAAACAGACCCGTACCAACGTCCAGAGTGCCATATCCTCCATCCTCTCCCGCCTGAAATACTATAAGCGCCCGCCGGAGCACGGCATGGCGGTCTTCTGCGGCACGATCAATATCGGCGGCGACCGCACCGACCTCGACTGTGAGATCATCGAGCCGCCCGAGCCGCTCAACACCTACATGTACCGGTGCAGTTCTTCGTTCGAACTCGAACCGCTGCAGCAGATGCTCGGGGAGAAGGAGGTCTACGGCCTGATCGTCCTCGACCGGCGGGAGGCCTACATCGGCTTCCTGCGGGGCAACCGGATCGAGCCGGTCCACGGTGTCACCTCGACGGTTCCCGGCAAGCAGCGGAAAGGAGGTCAGTCGAGCGTCCGGTTCCAGCGGTTGCGGCTGATCGCCATCAACGAGTTCTACAAGAAGATCGGCGACCGGGCGAGCGATATCTTCCTTGCCGAGAAGGACTTCTTCGAGCGGTTCAAGGGCGTGCTGATCGGCGGCCCGACCCCGACCAAGGAGGAGTTCGAGGCGGGCGGGTTCCTCCACCACGAGTTGCAGAAACGGATCATCGGGCTCTTCGACGTCTCCTACACGAATGAGTCGGGGCTGGCCGAACTCGTCGAGAACGCGTCGGATGCCTTGAAAGGCCTCGACATCATCAAGGAGAAGAACGTGATGAACCGGTTCCTCCAGGAACTGGTGAAGGACGATGGAGCGTCCTCCTACGGCGAGGAGAGCGTCAGGAAGAACCTGGAGCTCGGCGCCGTCGACACCCTCCTCCTCTCCGACAAACTCCGGCGAGCCCGGCTGAAACTTGCCTGCCCGAACGATGACTACACCGAGGAGCAGACGGTCAGCCTCGAGCCGGGCAAACACATCAAAGACCTCGACTTCGGCACCTGCCCGAAAGACGGTGCATCGCTCTACGTGGCCGAGGAGAGCGATATCATCGACGAACTGACCGCGCTCGCCGACCAGAGCAGCACGACGGTCAAGATCATATCGGACGACTTCGAAGAAGGTTCGATGCTCTACAATGCATTCGGCGGGATCGCTGCAATCCTGCGCTACAGGACAGGATACTGATGATGTATCAGGAGAAGTACCACCAGATCGAGCGCATGCTCCGGGCATGCACCGGCGAGGAGGACGTCCTCCTCACGACAGGCGGGGATCACGCCGATCTCGCCTCCACGATAGCGTTTAAACTCGCGAAGATTGAGAAGCGGGCTCCCCAGAAGATCGCTGCCGATATCGCGGAGAAACTCTCGGGGAACCCTGACCTTGGGGACATCCGGGTCGAGGCGGCCGGACCCTACGTCAACTTCCGGTTCGGCCCGTCACTCCTCGGAGAAGCGGTCAGGGAGGCGGTCGAGCCCGGCTACGGGGCCCTCCAGCGCCGTTCCGGCAGGGTCGTGCTCGAACACACGAGCGCGAACCCGAACGGCCCCCTCCATGTTGGCCACATAAGAAACACCGTCATCGGCGACACCCTTGCCCGGGCGTTCCGCAAGGCCGGGCACCCGCTTGAGGTGCAGTATTATCTCAATGATATGGGCCGCCAGATCGCCATCGTCTCGTGGGGGTTCGACCACCTCGATATCCCCCGCAAAGACGGCGAGAAGGAGGATCACTACGTCGCCCGGGTCTACATCGCGGCGAACCGGGAGATCGAGAAGAACCCGGGCATAACCGAAGAGATCGACCGCCTCATGCAGAAGGTGGAGCGCGGCGATGCCGAGACCGTCGCGAAGTTCCGGAGAGCCGTCTCCCTCTGCGCGAAGGGGATCAAGGCGACCCTCGCCGCCCTGAACGCCCACCACGACCGGTTCGTCTGGGAGAGCGATTTCGTCCGGATCGGTGATGTCGACCGGATCGTCGAGCAGGTCCGGCGGCTGCCGCAGGCCCACGAGGACGAGACGCTCTGGGTCGACCTCACCGCGCAGGGGTTCGAGAAGAAGTACATCCTCCGGAGGAGCGACGGCACCTCGGTCTACAGCACCCGGGACCTCGCCTACCACACCTGGAAAGGGCGCAACTACGACCGGCTGATCGACGTCCTCGGGGCGGACCACAAACTGATCGGCGCCCAGCTCCGGGCCACCCTCGAACTCCTCGGCGAGAAGCCGCCCGAGATTGTCTTCTTCGAGTTCGTCTCCCTCCCCGAAGGCTCGATGAGCACCCGGGCGGGCAAGTTCGTCTCGGCGGACGCGTTGATCGAGGAGGTTGCCGCGAAGGCGTTCGAAGAAGTGACCACCCGCCGGCCGGAACTCCCCGAGGAGGAACGGTGCTCGATCGCAAAATCGGTCGCCATCGCCGCCATCCGCTACGACATCGTGAAGGTCTCTCCCGAGAAGAGCACGGTCTTTGACTGGAAAGAGGCGCTGGACTTCGAGCGGCAGAGCGGCCCCTACATCCAGTACGCCCACGCCCGGGCCTGCAGCATCCTCGATAAGGCCGGCGAGTTCGAGCGGGCCTACACGCTTGAGACCGACCACGAGGTCGCGCTCGCCCGGCACCTTGCCCGGTTCCCGGCCGTCATCGAGCAGACCGTGCAGGAACTCCGCCCGCACCTCCTCGCCGCTTACGCCCGCGAACTCGCCGACCTCTTCAACGCCTTCTACCACTACGACCCGGTCTTGAAGAGTGAGGGCGAGACGCGGAACAGCCGTCTCGCGCTCGTGGATGCGGTCAGGAACACCTTGCAGGAGTCGCTTGGGACTCTCGGGATCGATGCGCTCAGAAGCATGTAAGGCTCTGCGGAAGCAGGGCTACCAGTTCATCACCCCGAACTCCTCGGCGGCCGTGAAACCCTGCATGTGGAACAAACGGGCGCTCAAGGGCGGGGAGATGTGCTACAAGGCGCAGTTCTACGGCATCGAGAGCCACCGCTGCGTCCAGATGACCCCGACCCTCAAGTGCAACCAGCACTGCCTCTTCTGCTGGCGGTCGTTCGAGCACGAGGTCGTTGAGGAAGAGGAGTGCCCGCCGGACGTGATCGTGGCAAACCTCCGGCGCGTCCAGAAGAAGGCCCTCTCGGGCTACAAGGTCTCACCCTACGTCGAGCCCGGACAGTTTGCGGAGGCCCTCGACCCCACCATGGTCGCGATATCCCTCTCAGGGGAGCCGACCTGCTACTCGCGCCTTCCGGAACTGGTCGACGCCCTCAGCGCGGACGGGTATACGACCTTCCTCGTCTCGAACGGCACCCGACCTGACGTTCTCGCCCGGTGCCGGCCCTACCAGACCTACGTCTCCCTTGACGCCCCCGACCGGGAGACCTATCTCTCCCTCTGCCGGCCGATGGAGGATTACTGGGACTGCATACAGGAGAGCCTCGCCGGACTCCGGGGACGCCGGTCTGCCGTCCGCACCACGGTGGTGCGCGGCTACAACGACTTCTCCCCCGAGCGCTACGCGGCACTCTATCAGGACTCCGGCGCCCGGTTCATCGAAGTAAAGGGTTATATGCATCTGGGGTACAGTAGGAATCGACTGCAGAGGGACCGAATGCCAGAACACCACGAGATTCGGGCGTTCGCCGAGAAAATAACGGAGCACTGCGACTATGCCATCAAGGATGAGAGCCCGGTGAGCCGGGTCGTCTGTCTGGAGCAGAAGATATGAGATTTGATGTGGAAGCGTTCAAAAAGAGAGCGAGAGAGGACTTCGAGCATGCCTGGCATGAAGGGCCGTCGGTTCTGACACCGGCCGGGGTCTCCGGCCGGTACCCCCGGCTGAGGTACACCCGGGCGACACCGCACCCGATCTTCGAGATCGTGCAACGGCTCCGCGAGACCTACCTCGCGATGGGGTTTGACGAGGCGATCAACCCCCTGATCGTCGAAGAATCGGACATCTACCGACAATTCGGCCCCGAGGCCATGGCCGTCCTCGACCGGGTCTTCTACCTCGGCGGGCTGCCCCGGCCGAACGTCGGGATTGCAAGAAAGCAGATTGATGAGATCGAGGCCATCCTCGGCCGTGCACTCTCGCCCGGGACCGAGGAGAAACTCCGCGAGACCCTTCACGGCTACAAGAAGGGGACGATCGACGGCGACGAACTGACGCACGAACTCGCGGCCGTCCTCGAGGCCGACGACGCCGCCGTGGTCCACATCCTGGATGCGGTCTTCCCCGAGTTCCGGGAACTCGCACCCGAGTCGTCGCGCAACACCCTCCGGAGCCACATGACGAGCGGCTGGTTCCTGACGCTCTCCTCCCTCTGGGAGAAGCGTCATCTCCCGATACGGCTCTTCTCGATCGACCGGTGCTTCCGGCGGGAGCAGGAGGAGGGGCCCACCCGCCTGATGACCTACCACTCGGCCTCCTGCGTCGTTGCGGGCGAGGACGTCACCCTCGAAGAGGGGAAGGCCATCAGCGAAGCCCTCCTCTCGGCCTTCGGGTTTACCGAGTTCCGGTTCCAGCCCGACGAGAAGCGCTCGAAGTACTACATGCCCGAGACCCAGACGGAGGTCTACGCCCGTCACCCGGTCCTCGGCTGGGTCGAGGTCGCCACCTTCGGGATCTACTCCCCCTCGGCGCTCGCGGAGTATGGGATCGGCGTGCCGGTGATGAACCTCGGCCTCGGGGTGGAGCGGCTTGCGATGATCGCCTACCAGTCAAACGACGTCCGCCAGCTCACCTACCCGCAGTTCTTCCCACAGGAGATCTCCGACCGCGAGATCGCCGGCGCCGTCCACCTCCGCGAAGAGCCGAGATCCGTGGCCGGAAAGCAGATGGCGGAGGCGATCCGTGATGTGGCCGCCGAGCACGCAACCGCGCCGGGGCCGTGCGCATTCACAGCGTGGAAGGGCGAGATCGCCGGAAGAGAGGTCGAGGTGATCGTCGAGGAGCCCGAGTCCAACACGAAACTCTGCGGGCCGGCCTGCGCAAACGAGGTCTACGTGCACGACGGCTCGGTGCTCGGCGTCCCGGATATCGAGAAGTGGGCGAAGGTCCGACAGGAAGGCGTCTCCACCGGGATAACCTACCTCGACGCGGTATCGAGCCTCGCCGCCGCCCGGATCGAGGAGGCGGCACGGTGCGGCGAAGGGACGCACGTCCAGGTGAAGATGTCGAAACTCCCCTCCGACGTCAACCTGCGGATCGAGGAGTACGCGATGCGGTACATCACCGACCACAACAAAAAAGTGGATCTCCGGGGCCCGGTCTTCCTGACGGTCAGGTCCGTCATCCCGGGGCAGCCGACTCAATAACGCTCTTCTCCCTCCCCGGCCTCTCTTTTTTTCCGGAGACGCACCCCCTATCGCCCTCGATGCACTTTTTCAAGAGGGGCAGCACGTCCCGCTGGGCGACCAGGTTGAACCTGGCCCTGCTCGGAGCAAGCCCGACCTTGATCGAGTAGGCGTCCGGCGGCATCGCCTCGAAGAGGTCTTCATCCGTCCGGTCGTCCCCGATGGCGAGGATGAACTCCCAGGCGTTCCGGGAGACCCAGTTCAGCGCCGCCCTGCCCTTGTTGATGACGTTGTTCTTGATCTCGATGACCTTGTTCCCGTCCATGACGCCGACATTGAGGTTCGATGTCAGGTGCAGGAGGTCGTCTTTGAGGTCTTTCGCCCGCTGCGCCCCGAGCAGAGGCTCGGTTCTCCGGTAGTGCCAGACGAGGGAGTAGTCCTTCTCCTCGATGAAGGCGCCGGGCGTACGATCCGTATAGAGTTCGAGGAGCGGGTAGATCTCTCCTTTCCACTCGTCCGAGAGTGCCTCAGACATCCGCCACTCCCCGGAGCGCTCTTTCACCCAGACGCCGTGCTCGGCGATGATCCCGATATCCAGCTCCCCGAACCAGGTATCCAGCGTGGACCGGTCCCTGCCGCTGATCACCACCACCTCGTTTCCGGGCGTCCGGGAGAGGGACGTGAGCACCTCCCGTGTTACGTCGCCGGGAACCGCCTTCTGCGGCCTTGAGGCGAACGGAACCAGGGTGCCGTCGTAGTCGAGGAGGAGGAGACGGTCGTTCGCGGCACTATAATCCGCGATCAGTTCGTCCCTGATAGCGGGGGTGACGATCTGTTCGGAGCGTTCGACCCGGACCGCCCGGGCGTCGCCCAGGCGTACGAGGAAGTCGCCGACCCAGTGCTCGATGTCGTAGCGCATCAACCTCTTCTGCATCGTCCGGTTCCGCTCGATCTGCTCCTTCTCCGGCATGGCGAGCGCCGTCTCGATCGCCTCGATCACCGCGTCCTGGTCGTTCGGGTTGACGATGATCGCTTCGCCGAGCTCCTCGGCCGCCCCTGCCATCTCGGAGAGGATGAGGACGCCCGTGCCGTCGGTCCTCGTGGCGACGTACTCCTTCGCCATCAGGTTCATGCCGTCCCGGAGCGGCGTCACCAGGGCGACGTCGGCGGCGCTGTAGAACGCCACCAACGTCTCGAACGGGAGGAAGTTGTAGAAGTAGCGAACGGGAACCCAGTCGGTCGTCCCGTACTTCCCGTTGATTCGGCCGACAAGTTCGTCGATCCGCTTCTTCAGCCTCTTGTAACTGTTGACGCTTGTCCTGGACGGGACGGCAACGACGACGAGGGAGACCTTCCCCTGGTACTCCGGCTTCTTCTCAAGGAGCGTGTCGAACGCCTCGAGTCGGAGCGGGATCCCCTTCGTGTAGTCCAGGCGATCGAAGGAGAGGATGATCTTGCGCTTCCCGTATTTCTGCCGGATCCGGGTTATCTCCTTCTGGACAGGGGCGCTGCCCGCGGAGTCGGCGAACCGGTGGTAATCGATGCCCATCGGGAAGAGGTCGGTCCGCACCACCCGGGTGCCGGTCCGGACCTCCCCGAAGGAGTGTTCATAACCGAGGATCCGCCGGACGCTGGAGAGGAAGTGGCGGACGTAGCCGTAGGTATGGAACCCGATGAGGTCTGCGCCGAGGAGGCCGGCGAGGATCTCGTCCCTCCAGGGCAGGTGCCGGAAGACCTCGAACGACGGGAAGGGGATGTGGTGGAAGTAGCCGATCTCGGCATCGGGGAGACGCTCCCGGAGCATCTGCGGGAGGAGCATCAGGTGGTAGTCGTGAACCCAGATGGTGTCGTCGGGCCGGGCCACCTCCATCACGGCGTCGCAGAACTTCTCGTTCACCCGCTGGTAGACCTGCCATGTCTTCGGGTCGTACTCTGCATAGAGGTTAAAGTAGTGGAGGAGCGGCCAGAGGGTATTGTTGCAGAACCCGTCGTAGTAGTGCCTGATATCGTACGGGGAGAGGAAGACCGGGTGGCACTGCTCTTTTCTGAGCGTATCGACGATCCGGTCTCTCTCTTCGCTCTGCTGCCTCTGGATGTTCATGCCGGGCCACCCGACCCAGAGACTCTCGTAGGATTTGTAAAACGAACCGACCCCGGTGGCAAGGCCGCCGACGCTCCGCTGGAGATGGATATCGCCGTTCTTGCGGGATATGCTGACCGGAAGCCTGTTTGAGACTATCAGTAACCGATTCATGGTTCGACCCTGTTCACGATAGGATATGATCAGCCACCCAAGGAATCTCAACCAAAATTAAGTTTTTGGAGAAATCTCGAAAAATTACAGACATCAGAGATTGAGGGGCCTACCCTTCTGCCCTGCTCTGCCGTTGCCCGGAGAACCCGTGCATACCGTGAACGCCCAAACGCGGCGATTCCGCCGGGGCATCCCCGGGAATGGCTGCATGTCCCCCTTCCGGTTCTCCGGAAGCGTGAGGAAGCAGGATATCTACGGCAGATCCGGCATCCCGTCCCCGCAACCTGCGTCCGGCACCGACAACGTTATATTATTCTAACACCATGTTAGATATACCTAACAGGTGACGTAATGAAGAGACGATACGCGATACAGATTGCAGCGGGAGCGGTTCTCAGCGCTGCAGGCATCCTCCTTCCGTTCCTCGTGGGCGGAACGGAGGCTCTCTCCTCGATCCTGGTGACGATCGGTCTCGTGACCCTCGCGGTGGCCGTGGTTCGGTACTGGAGGTTCCGGGACGAACCGGAGAAAGACGAGCGGACGCAGAAGATCGGGGCATACGCCATCTCCTACTCCTGGCTTCTCACCATCGTCTTCCTCGCAATCCTCTTCTGGGTGGACTACCTCAGGCTGCTCGCCCTCACGGTCGAGAGCGTGCTGCTCTCCGCCATCCTGCTGATGGGGCTCTCCGCACGGCTCTTCCAGTGGTACCTCTTCCGGCAGGGGGACGTGGCGTGAGGCAGGCAGACACCGCCGAAAAGAGTCTCTTCCGGAAGGGGGATGCAAGGTGAAGACGCGAATCCGGGAACTGCGGGCGAAGACAGGGATCACCCAGGAGGAACTGGCGCAACAGGTCGGGGTCAGGAGGGAGACCATCGTCTTCCTCGAGAAGGGAAAGTACAACCCTTCCCTGAAACTCGCCTACAAGGTGGCCCGGACACTCGGCTCCACCATCGAGGAGGTCTTCATCTTCGAAGAGGAGGATCTGGCATGAGCGTACCCTACAGGTGACTGAACGGCAGGTTACGACAACACGGGAACAAACCGCAAAAAGATATTGGGGGCAATTTCTAAGGTTGGAACCGCCGTTTAAAAACATTTTGCTCTGCGATTCACCCCCTTTAGCCCCCTATTCGCGAATAAGCACAGATTACACACGATACCGGGCGTTTGAGTTTTTATTGTTCGGTGAACATATAATCCAGAAATATACTCATTTTTCGGGCCGAGCGCGGTACGGAGGAAGGATTGTTTCGACACCCCGGGGATTTGTCTCGATAATTTCCTCCCTGCCGCCCCCTTCAGGCCGCTCCCGGCCGGGTGCCGCACCACCATCGCCATCCCCCCGGAGAAGGGCGAAGAGCCGGGCAAGCGAGACGATGTCCTGCCGGTTATGCTCCACGACCGGGACAAGCGGGCCGGGGCTTCCGGTCCGACGGTAGGTCTCGTAGAACTCCGGCACCATCCTGCTCGGGACGTCGTCCGCCCGGGCGACGCCGAGAACCCCCGTCTCCAGCGCACCAAGCCGGCAGGAGGTGAGCGAGTCCTTCCAGCGCCTGCGTGCGAAGTGGAGAACGTCGAAGTGGGGAAGGGCGAGGTCTGCCGGGATGCCGTGGCAGGCGAGCCGATCCCGGATGTAGGGGACGTCGAACGCCCGGCCGTTGAAGGTGACGAGGGCCGTCCCCTCCGCCTCCAGGTCGGGCAGGACGGCAGCGAGCGCCGCTTCCTCTTCTTCGACCGACCTTGAGAGGTACTGTCGGACAGTGATCGACCCGCCGCTCACCCGGGCAAGGCCGATGAGGATGATCGGCCGCGAGAAGAGCCCCAGCGTCTCGATATCGAGGAAGACGAAATCTTCGGGTGCGTGAAATCGGCTGGCCTCGAGGAGGAGCGGATCGCTCCTTCGCCGCCGCCGCTCGATCTCCGCCACGAGATCGCGGGTATCCGCTATCGAATCGAGAAGCCGGGCGGCATCCCGGCAGTAGCGAGGGTGCCCCATGAGAGCGGCGATCGTCCGGCAGCCCCGCTCCTCCAGCCGCCGCCGGGTCGCTTCGCCGATGCCGCGGACCAGGGTGAGGTCGCCGAGAATGGCCGATGTCGCCCGATCGGGGTCCCGGGCGTCAAGGCTCATGGGGGTCCGGGACTCGACGACATAGCACGTCCCGGAAGGGCAGGCCATCTCACGGCCGCAGAAGACGTCCTCGACCGCCCGGCCCCGGTATCCGGCGACGAGGTCGTCCCGGAGCCTTCGGGCCCTCTCGTCTTCGGAACTATGGATAAAGGGCGGCCGGAAGCCCGGGGCAGACCTCCAGCTATCAAACGGGTATGCCATCTTCCCGGCCAGGGT
Organism: Methanoculleus chikugoensis; assembly: GCF_019669965.1. Classification (NCBI taxonomy): domain Archaea; kingdom Methanobacteriati; phylum Methanobacteriota; class Methanomicrobia; order Methanomicrobiales; family Methanomicrobiaceae; genus Methanoculleus; species Methanoculleus chikugoensis. Next base: position 2,584,182 of record NZ_AP019781.1, read on the forward strand.
TGGATTCTCCCGGCCTTCAACCTGCCTGCCGCATGGCGAAAGTGAACGGTGGACCGGGGTCCCCGCATCACTCCCACCGTGCAGGTTTCACCGCGATCGAGCACGCTGCGTCGCCGGCGCAGATGGCGCTCCGGTAATTAGGGGCGTAGTTCGGGTTCAGGCCGGATATCGCGGCGTTCGTGTAGGCGTGGCAGGCATTGCAGGCTACGAGCGGGTTCTCGCCCTGCTCCTCTGCCCGGGCGGTCATCCCACACCCGCTGACGGTCAGGAGCGCCTCTCCCGGCACCGGGTCTTTGACCTCGTACCGGTATTCCGGCCCGAAGAGCAGTCTCGTCGCCGCCGAAAACACTTCCGCAACCTCCCGGGCGTTCCCGAGCGGCATTCCGAAAGCACGGGCTATGACGCCCGCTTCCCGGCCCTGCTCCTCCCACACCGCCCGCTCAACCTCGTTGTAGAGCTGGTCGTCGGCGCCGTCCCTGATGGCTCTCCGGTAGGCAAGCGGCAGTGCGGAGACCTCCCGGACGGCGAGTTTCCATCGCACGTCCACAAGAATTCGCTCGGATGCATCCATCTTCTCATCCCCTCCTCATGACGGTCTTCGGATCGGGGACGGTATACCTGCAACCCCATGGAGGTTCTCACGGATCTGCCGCCCCTCCCGGGCACCGCATAAATACTCCCGCGGACAACAGAGGGGGAGATATGAAGATCGGAGCAGTCCTGATCGACATCGACGGCGTCCTCTACGTCGGCGATCGACCGGTCGCCGGAGCCGGGGAAGCGCTCCGGGAACTCGACCGGCGGGGGATACCCTACCGGTTCGTCTCCAACACCACCCGCCGCTCCCGCCGTTCGGTTGCCCAACGCCTGCAGATCCTCGGTTACGCCATCCCGGAACCCTGGATCGTCACCGCACCGGTCGCTGCCGCCGCACACCTGCGGGAAGGGGGCCGGACCCGGTGCTTCCTCCTCACCACCCCCGACGCCCGGACGGACTTCAAGGAGGCCGGGATCGTAGCCGTGGAGGAGGGGGCCGATGCGGTCGTGGTCGCCGACGCGGCCGACGGTCTCACCTACGAGCGCCTGAACCTGGCGTTCCGCCTCCTCATGGAGGGCGCGGACCTCATCGCGCTCGAGAAGGACCGGTACTGGATGGGAGCGGACGGGCTGATGCTCTCCGCCGGGCCCTTCGTTACCGCGCTCGAGTACGCCGCCGGGAAAGAGGCGGAGGTGATCGGGAAACCCTCTCCGGCGTTCTTCCTGCATGCGCTCCGGGAGATCGGGGCTGAGCCCCGTGAGGCGGCGATGGTCGGCGACGATATCATTACCGATATCGGCGGCGCCCGGGCCTGCGGCATGAAGGGCATCCTGGTGAAGACCGGCAAGTACCGGGGAGAGGCCGTCCGTGCTTCAGGCATCGAGCCCGACCTCGTCATCGACTCGCTCGCGGACCTCCCGGAGTATATCTGATCCTATGCGGCGACGAATCCTCATCGCGCTCGCCCTCGCCGCCGCGATCCTCGCGGCCGGGTGCCTGGGCGGCCTCCCCGGGCTTGGAGAGCGCCGGGGAGAGGTCGTCCCGCCGGCGATCGTGCCGGTCGAGGGGGCGGCCCCGGGGGAAGCCCCGGTCTACACCTTCCCCTTCGGTGACGGGGAGGAGACGATCCGGATCGAGCCCGACCTCGCGGTCTACGCCGGTGCAAAAGAGGCCGACCGGCAACTCTACCTCTACAAAGACCTCCCCGAAGAAGAGTGGATCCCGATCTATTACCTGGCGTTCGCGAACGACCCCCACCAGGAATCCTTCTATACCGACCTGCTCGCGGCTCTCCGCGAGATCCGGGACCGGGAGAGACTCGACGACGACCGTTACCTCGAACTGATCGCCGTGTTTGTGCAGTCGATCCGGTATGAGACCGACGCCTCGATCGTGGAGCCGAAGTTCCCGATCGAGACCTACGTGGACGGCGAGGGGGATTGCGACGACAAGAGCCTCCTCCTCGCCGGGCTCCTCGCACGGGAAGGCTACGGGGTCGCGCTCCTCTACTTCGGAGAGGAGGAGCATATGGCCGTCGGGGTGAAGAGCGCCGGGTGCCGCTACCGTAACACCTCTTACGCCTACATCGAGACGACGAACCGGAGCTACGCGGGCATCCCGCCTGCGGCGCTCGCGGACGGGACGGTCCTCTCCTCCGATCCGCTCGTGATACCGGTCGGGGACGGAACCGGGTCTTACACAGCCTGTGAGGAGATCGAGACGATCGAGCGTGCCCTCTCCGGATCGCGCGACCGGGTCGGGGAACTCGAAGAGGAACTTACCGTGCGCACCCGTGAACTCAAGGCGGACTGGGAGGAACTCGCGGCCCTGGACTCAAAGATGGCGGAGCTCGCCCGATCGGGAAATATCCGGGAGTACAACCGGCTCGTCCCGGAATACAACCGGATGGCCGGCGGTTACAACGATGCGGTAGAGGCCTACAACGTCGTGCTCGATGAGGCGGAGGCTACCGTGAACCTCCACAACCACCTCGCCGGCCACGCTCACGACCGGCCCGGGTCGTACCTTTTAGCCCGCGAGTACCTTACGGGGTGACCGGGAGAGGACTTACGCGAGGCTCTCCACCACAAGGAGGGGGCGATCTGCCGGAGCGTCGGAGGCGAAGTACGCCGCCTTACGCATCTGGCTGCGCCGAACAACGGTCGGATACCGGGCGGCCCGCTCGGCGATGCAGGCAAACGTTGAGAATGCAGATTGTTCCATACATGAAACGGAGCGAGGGCGCTACTTAACCGTAGGCCGCGTGCGGGGTGAAAGTGAACTGCCGGAATTCTGCCTCCAATCCCGCCCCCAATACAAATAAAAGACAATTATCAGGAACAGACCTCAAAAATCGACACGATATCGGCGCAGATCAACCTACCGCCGGCCGAAACGGCAACTGTTCCGTTGGCAAGTGTTAATGTATCCCCTGACAAATACATGAAACGGAGTGCCGTATGCTGGATATCAGTGATTTGCACGTGGATGTGGAAGGCACCGAGAAACTCCACGATATCAACCTCCATATCGGGCAGGGGGAGACCCATATCCTGATGGGGCCGAACGGTTCGGGGAAGAGTACGCTGCTCAAAGCCATCATGGGGTTCGGCGGCTACACGATCACGTCCGGATCCATCGTATTTAAGGGAACGGACATCACCGAGATGCCGATCCACGAGCGCGCCCATCTCGGGATCGGCATGATGTTTCAGCACCCGCCCGCGATATCGGGGCTGAAACTCGGAAAGCTCCTCACCGCCACGTCTCATCTCGGCAGCGACGCGATCGAGGCGCTCGCGCAGACGGTCAATATGGAGCGCTTTCTCGCCCGGGACACCAACGTCGGGTTCTCCGGCGGCGAGATCAAACGGAGCGAGGTTCTGCAATTGAAGGTCCAGCAGCCCGATTTCCTCATGCTCGACGAGCCGGAGAGCGGCGTCGACCTCGAGAACATGGGCCTGATGGGGAAAGAGATCGCGAACCTCCTCGAAAAGGATGTCCATATCGTCAACCGCCGCAAGAGCGGCCTCATCATCACCCACACCGGCTACATCCTCGACTACCTCGAGGCCGACCAGGGGCACGTGCTCATCGACGGCCGGATCCGGTGCCACGGAAACCCCCGCGAGATCCTGCGCGTGGTCAAAGAGAAAGGATACGGAGAGTGTCTGCGTTGCAAACAGATGTAGGCGACATCGAACGGCTCCCGGAGAAAGACCGGGAACGCCTCGCCCTGACCGGTCTCGAGGTCGGGATGCAGAACCGGTGCGGGAGTTTCTTCCAGATCGACCAGAACGTGATCCAGACCACCTGCGGGGCCGAAGGGATCGAGATGATCCCCATCAAGGCCGCTCTCGAGAAGTACGACTGGGTGAAGGACTACTACTGGAACGCCGTTCCGAAGGATAAGGACAAATACACAGAATACCTTGCGAAGCAGGAGAACCCGCAGGGCCTCGTCGTCATCGCCCATGAAGGGGTGAAGGTCGAGATGCCCCTTCAGGCCTGCCTCTTTCTGCGCGACGAGCCGGTGCAGCACGTCCACAACCTCTTCATCGCGAGAGAAGGCTCGGAGATCAACATCATCTCCGGCTGCGCGAGTTCCTGGCAGAAGGAGCACGGGGCGCATATCGGGGTGACCGAGATCTACGTCGGCAAAGGCGCCAAGGTCACGTCCACGATGATCCACAACTGGAACCCCGGGATCAGCGTCTTCCCGCGGAGCGCCACCGTCGTCGAGGAGCACGGAACGTTCCTCTCGAACTACGTCTGCATGCAGCCGGTCAGGAAGGTCGACATGTACCCGACGGCCCGCCTGATCGGGAAGAACGCCGTCGCCCGGTTCTCGAGCATCGTCGTCGCGACACCGGGATCGACCCTCGATCTCGGCTCCCGTGCCATCCTCGGCGCCGAGCATACGAGCGCCGAACTGACCACCCGGGCGATCACCACCGGCGGCACCATCATCTCCCGCGGCCACATCCTCGGCGAGAAGGACGAGACCCGGGGCCACATCGAGTGCAAGGGCCTGATCTTGAAAGACGGCATCATCCACGCCATCCCCGAGATCGAAGGAACGCTGACCGGCACCGAACTCTCCCATGAGGCTGCGGTCGGAAAGATCGCCCGCCACGAGATCGAGTACCTCATGGCCCGGGGGCTCTCCGAGGAGGAGGCCACCGCAACTATTATACGCGGGTTTCTGGATGTGAAGATCAGCGGTCTGCCTGCGGTCCTGCAGGAGCAGATCGACGCCGCGATCGATAAAGCTGAATCAGGATTCTGATTCGGGAGACGGGAGGATGGAGGCCGATCCCTATAGACGGGAGCGCGAGGAGATGGTAGAGTTCCAGATCCGGGCCCGGGGAATCGGTGACGAACGGGTGCTCGCCGCGATGCGGAAGATCCCCCGCCACCTCTTCGTGCCCAAAAACCTCGAACGCGCTGCCTACGAAGACCAGCCGCTCCCCATCGGGGAAGGGCAGACCATCTCCCAGCCCTACATCGTCGCCGTCATGACCGAACAACTGGAGATCCGCTCCCACGACCGCGTCCTCGAGATCGGGACCGGCAGCGGCTACCAGGCGGCAATCCTCGCCGAACTCGCCGGGAAGGTCGTCTCCGTCGAACGCCTCGCCCACCTCGCCGACCGGGCACGGGAGAACCTCGCCCGGGCAGAGGTCACCGGTGTCGAGATCGTCGTCGGCGACGGCACGCAGGGCTATCCGCCGGAGGCACCCTACGACGCCATCGTCGTCACGGCGGCATCGCCCGAGATCCCCGGCCCCCTGGTAGAGCAACTCGCCGAAGGCGGGCGATTGATCGCTCCCGTCGGGCCACGCGAATGCCAGGATCTCGTCAAACTCGTCAAACGCGAGGGGAGCGTGGAGACAGTCCCGCTCGGCGGCGTCTGCTTCGTGCCGCTGATCGGGCAGTTCGGGTGGCAGGGAGAGATATCCCCGTGACGATCTACGACATCACCCGGGACCTCTCCGGGGACGCCGTCCTCTACCCGGGAGACGTCCGGCCCCGGTTCCATGAGATCGACAACGGACAGTACCGCGTGACCGAGATGGTGCTCGGGAGTCATACCGGGACGCACATCGACGCCCCGTCGCACTACATCGAGGGAGGACTGACGGTCGACGAGATCCCGCCCGCGGTGCTGATGGGGCCCGCACGGGTGCTCGACTGTAGCGACATCGGGGAGGTCATCGAACCCGGGCATCTCGCTGGCCGCCTCGACGGCGCGAGGACGATCCTCATAAAGACATGGTTTTCGGGGCGGCGGGAGTTCGACCCCGGGTACCCGGCGCTCTCCCCCGAAGCGGCGGAGATGACCGTCGAGGCCGGGATCGTCTGCCTCGGGATCGATACCCCGTCGATCGAGTCGTTCAACGGCGACGGTTCCGTCCACCGCCTGCTGCTCGGGAGCGGGACGGTCATCCTCGAACTGCTTGACCTCTCCAGCGTGCCGGAAGGAGACTATCACATGACGGCACTCCCCCTGCGGCTCAAAGGCATCGACGGATCGCCAGTGCGGGCAATTTTATCGGATATGGAGGAAGAACCATGAGTTTCTGGAACAGTGCAATCGAGAGGCTGGAGACGATCCTCGCGGACAGCGGGTGCGAGGACGGCATCGTGACGCTCAGCGTGAATCACGACGCGGACGTCTGCCAGTACCCGAAAGGCGTCGCTATGGAGGGGCACTTCGGCGGGCGGAGCGGACAGTTCATCACGAGCGAGCCGGTCCGGGCAAACACCCGGATCTCCTTTATGTTCGGTGCGCCGCTCAAAAATCAGAAGCAGCGAGGCGCGGCAGGCGCGATCGTCAACACCGTCTCGGCGTTCCTCTGCCTGGCGCGGAGACTCCAGCCCTGCACCCCCGACTGCTACGCCCCCTGCCTTGCGGAACTCTCCCGCGAGGTCGCGGGAAAACGGGTCTACCTCGTCGGCCCGATGCCGGTGCTCGAGCGGGCGCTTGCATCACAGATCGTTGATACGCCGGAGGCGGCCGATATCCTCCTGGTCGGCGGAGACGGCATGACGAGCGATGCGGGGGTCGCCTGCATCGACGAGTACCGGGAGAAGAAACGGATGATATTCCTCGGACCCTCGGCCGCCGGGGTCAGCGGCCTTATCAATCTCGAGCACTGGTGTCCCTACGGACGATGAATACCTTTTTTTAGGAAAGAAAGGATTATACAGGAGTATGCTTTTCGGCTCTTCCGGCATCCGGCAGGAGTTCGGCCCCGGCCTCGTCGACCTCGCGCTCCGCGTCGGAGCGGCCGTCGCAGCCGGAGCTTCGGGGATCGTCGTCGGCCGGGACACCCGCACGACCAGCGAACTGCTTGAGCACGCTGTTGTCTCCGGGATGCTCTCGGTCGGTGCAACCGTTTATTCCTGCGGGATCGCGCCCACGCCGACGGTCGCGCACGCTACGCGGAATACGGACGCAGGATGCATGATCACCGCCTCCCATAACCCCGAGTCCTACAACGGGGTCAAACTGCTCAACCCCGACGGGTCGTCGTTCACCCTCCGACAGCAGGCGGCGATCGAAGACGGAGTCGCGGGCACACACCGGAGAACCTGGGACAAGCAGGGGCATGCCCGGCCCATCGACGCGGTGGACGCGCACCGGGAGGCGATCCTCGATAAGGTCAGTCTCTCCCGCCCCATCACGGCCGTGCTCGACTGCGGCAACGGCGCCGGAAGCGTCATCACCCCCGACATCCTCGCCGCGGCCGGGGCAACCGTGATCGGCCTGAACTGCAACGTCATGGGAAGGTTCTCCCGGCCGTCGGAACCGCTCGAGGCAAACCTCCCCTACATCGGCGAGATCGTCCGGCGCCGGGGTGCCGCATGCGCAGTGATCCACGACGGCGACGCCGACCGGATGATGGCGTTCGACGAGCGCGGCCGCTATATCGACGGCGATCACCTCCTCATGCTCTTTGCGAAGTATCTCGACCGCAAACGCGTCGTCACCACCGTCGACGCCTCGATGGCGATCGAGGAGGTCGCGGAAGTCCGCCGCACGCCGGTCGGCGACAGTTTCGTTTCCGAAGAACTCCTCTCCTGGGGGGACTTCGGCGGCGAGGCGTCGGGGAGCTGGATCTTTCCCCGGCACTCCTACTGCCCGGACGGGATCTACGCCGCGGCCCTCCTCTGCGAGATCGCGTCGGAGTGGTCGATCGCCGAGGAACTCGACCGGATGCCCCGCTACACCCTTCTGCGGGAGTCGTACCGGATCAACGCCCCGCGGGAGGTCATGGGGGCGATGGGGGCCGATGAGCCGACGCACGGGGTCCGGTTCGAGGATGAAGACGGCTGGTACCTGATCCGGGCAAGCGGCACCGAACCGAAGGTCCGGATCACGGCCGAGGGAAGAACACCCGCAAAGGCGAAAGAGATGCTTGACGCGGGGCACGCCGCCCTTGAGAAGGCGAAACATACTCTGGAGTAATATATGCAGTGTGTCGTACTGGCAGCAGGAGAGGGGAAACGGATGCGGCCCCTGACCGCCCGGCGCCCGAAAGTGATGCTTCCGATAGCAAACCGGCCGATGATGGAGCACCTGGTCGTCGCGGCCCGCGATGCAGGAATCACCGACTTCATCTTCGTCGTCGGGTACTTTGAACGCGAGATCCGAAACCACTTCGGGGACGGCAGCAGCCTTGGCGTGAAGATCGCCTACGTGACCCAGCGCCACCAGCTCGGCACCGCCGACGCCCTGCGGGTGACGGCAGGGTTGATCGACGACCGGTTCCTCCTCTTGAACGGGGATATGATCCTCAGATCCGACGATATCAGGAAATTCTGCCGGATGGATGCTCCGTGCGTGGGAATTCACGAGACCGACCACCCGCAGGACTACGGCGTGGTGACCGTCGAAGGGAACCGCATCACCGGCCTCGAGGAGAAGTCCGAGGAGCCGAAGAGCAACCTGATCAACGCGGGCGCCTACCTCTTCGACCCCGGCATCTTCGACCTTCTAGCGGGCATAAAAGTATCGGGCCGGGGCGAGTTCGAGCTGACCGACGCGCTCGAGACCTACATCAGGGAGGGGACGCTCAGGGCATACCCGCTCGCCTACTGGCTCGATGTGGGGCAGCCGTGGGATCTCCTCGACGCAAACGAGGGGCTTCTCGCCTCGATCCGCCACGAACGGCACGGCACCGTCGAGGACGGATGCACCGTCCCGGAGACGGTCAGCATCGGGAAAGGGACGGTTATCCGGGCCGGAACCTATATCGAGGGCTCCTGCGTCATCGGCGAGAACTGCGTCATCGGCCCCCACGCCTATATCCGGGGCTCCACCGCCATCGGGGATAACTGCCATATCGGGCACGCGACCGAACTCAAGAACTCCATCATCATGCCGGGGACGAAGATCCCCCACTTCAACTACATCGGCGACAGCATCGTCGGGAGCGGCTGCAACTTCGGGGCGGGCACCAAGGTCGCAAACCTCAGGCACGACAACGGATCGGTGAAAGTCTGCGGGAAGACCACCGGCAGGAGGAAGTTCGGCGCCATCATCGGCGACGACGTCCTCTTCGGGATCAACTGCTCGGTCAACGTCGGGTGCCTCGTCGGCAGCGGAAGCCGGGTGGCTCCCCACTCCCTCGTTGAAGGGTGCGTCGAGGAGAACTCAGTCATCAGGTGATATGATGCAGGCAGTCATTCTAGCAGCGGGAGAAGGGAGCCGTCTGCGGCCGCTGACGAGGAGCAAGCCCAAGGCCATGCTCCCGGTCGCGAACCGGCCGATCATCGAGTACGTCATCGACGCCCTTCTCGAGAACGGAATCCGCGATATTGTGGTGGTGGTCGGCTACCGGAAGGAAGAGGTCATCCGGCACCTCAACCGGCTCGACGCCCCCATCCAGGTCGTCGTGCAGGAGCGCCAGCTCGGAACCGCGGATGCTCTCCGGGCTGCCGAATCGGAGATCGCGGACGACTTCCTGGTTCTTCCCGGCGACAACTACATCAACGCCGGATCGATAGCACGGATCAAGGAGGAGCGGAACGCCATGCTTGTCGCCGAGCACCCGAACCCCTCGAACTTCGGGGTCGTGGTGATCAGGAACGGCATCGTCCGCGAGATCGTTGAGAAACCCGAAGACGCCCCGACGTTCACGGTATCGACCGGGATCTACTCCTTCACCCCCGACGTCTTCTCCTATCTCCAGACGAACGAGATCCCCGACGCCCTCGCCGCCATGATCGCGTCGGGCCGGCGGATACGCGCAATCCCGGCGGACGACTGGCAGGACGCCGTCTACCCCTGGGATCTCCTGAAACTGAACAGCCGGATGCTTCGGGGGGTCAGGCCCGGGATCGCAGGGGAGGTCGACGCATCCGTCATCCGCCGGGGCACCGTGCGTATCGGCGCCGGAACGACCGTGGGGCCGAACACCGTCATCTATGGTCCCGCCGTCATCGGGAGCAACTGCAACATCGGTCCGAACACCGTGATCATGCCCGATACGAGCATCGGCGACCGGGTGGTGCTTGAACCGTTCACCTACGTTGCCGACTCGCTCATCATGAACGACGTCACGATCGGGTCGCATTCGAGGATCGTCTCGGCAGTCCTCGGCCAGGGGTGCATCCTCGCCGACCATACCACCACCTACCCCTCCGCGAGTTTCATCGAGGTCGGAGGCCACGTCCAGAAGGAGGAGTTCGGCGCAGTCCTCGGTGAGGGAGTACGCGCGGCACCATTCACAACGTTTAAGAACTGCATCGCAGGTAACAATGTCACCGTCGGTGAGCGGAAGACAGTGGTCGGCCTCATCGAGGACGGCACGCGGGTGATGTAGATGTGCGGGATCGTCGGCTATATCGGGAGACGGGATGCAACCCCGATCCTGATCCAGGGTTTGAAACGGCTCGAATACCGGGGTTACGACTCTTTCGGCATCGCGACGGTCGGGAGCGCGATCGAGGTCTACAAGAAGACCGGCCGCATCTCGGACGGCGAGGCCGGAGCTGCCCATCTCACCGGATCCACCGGGATCGGGCATACCCGGTGGGCCACCCACGGCGAGCCGAACGATCTCAACGCCCACCCGCACACCGACTGCTCGGGCAGGATCGCCGTGGTGCACAACGGGGTCATCGAGAACTACGGCGAACTGAAACGGCAGCTTGAAGAGCGCGGCCATACGTTCCGGTCGGAGACCGATACCGAGGTGATCGCCCACCTCATTGAGGAGCATTACGACGGCGATCTCCTCGCGGCGGTCAACGCGACCCTCCCCCTGCTCCGGGGCTCGTATGCCGTCCTCGTGATCGCGGAGGATACGCAGCAAATCGTCGCCGCCCGCGACGCGAGCCCGCTCGTCCTCGGCGTCGGGGATGCCGAGATCTTCGCCGCCTCGGACATGACGCCGCTTCTTGAATACACCGAACGCGTGATCTTCCTCGAAGACGGCGACGTCGCCGATCTCGCGCCCGGCCGCTACACCATCTACCATGACGGCCGGATGGTGGAGCGCCCGATCGAACTGATCAACTGGTGCGTCGAGGATACCCGGAAGGGCGGGTTCGCCCATTACATGTTAAAGGAGATCTACGAGCAGCCCCAGTCCTTCTACGAGACGATCCGGGCAGGCATCGACGACCGCGTGCGGCGGATGGTCATGGAGGCGGACGAGATCACCCTGGTCGCGTGCGGGACGTCCTACCACACCGCCCTGGTCTTCAAGTACCTGGCCGAACCGCTCTGCGGCATACCGGTGCGGGTCGAGGTGGGGTCGGAGTTCAAGTACTTCACCCCGCCCCTCCACGGCCTCGTGATCGCGGTCTCGCAGTCGGGGGAGACGGCGGACACAATCGCCGCCCTGAAGATGGCGAAAGCCCGCAACTGCCCGACGCTCGCCATCACCAACATGCAGGGGAGCACGGTCACCCGGGTTGCGGACGAGACCCTCCTGATGCGGGCCGGCCCCGAGATCGGCGTCGCCGCGACCAAGTCCTACACGGCGCAGCTTGCGGCGCTGATGCAGATCGTCAACCTCCGCTGCGAGGGGGCGTTCGACGATGCCCTCTCGCACGCGCACCTGGCCATCGGCGACGTCCTCCTCCAGGATATCCACGAGGCGGTCGCCCTCTGCTCGAAGGCCGAACACGTCTTCTTCGTGGGAAGGGGGCCGTTCTACCCGGTTTCGATGGAAGGCGCCCTGAAGATGAAGGAGATCAGTTACGTCCACGCCGAGGGGTATGCGGCGGGAGAACTCAAGCACGGGCCGTTTGCCCTGCTCACTCCCGAGACGCCGGTCGTCGCCGTCTGCACCCCGGGCCCGACCTACGGCGTGATGGCCTCGAACATCAAGGAGATGAAGGCAAGGAAAGCCCCGGTCATCGCGCTTGGGGTTGCCGGGGATACGGAACTCGCCGAGATCGTGGACATCTTCATCCCCATTCCGAACACGCACCATCTGGTGCAGGTACTGACCGCGTCGGTCGTCCTGCAGCTGCTTGCCTACCATACCGCATGTGCCCTGCAGCGGGACGTCGACAAACCGCGAAACCTGGCAAAGAGCGTGACCGTTGAATGATTAAGCACGGACGTAACGCTCTCGGCGAGGGGGCGACGATATTCGAACCGGTGACCCTCGGGTTTCCCTCCCGCGACCGGATGGGAGAGAGCGACTACCCCGGCACCACCATCGGGAGGGGCGCCGTCCTCCGGTCGGGCACGATCATCTACTGCGACGTCGTGATCGGCGATGCCTTTCAGACCGGCCACAACGTGCTGATCCGCGAAAAGACGGCCATCGGCGACCGGGTCGCGATCGGGACGGCGGCGGTGATCGAGGGCGACTGCACGATCGGCGACGACGTCCGGCTCCAGAGTCTGGTCTACATCCCCACCGGCGCCCGGATCGGCAACCGGGTCTTCATCGGCCCGAACGCCGTGCTGACGAACGACCGCTACCCGCCCGGCCCGCACGAATCCCTCCGGGGGCCGGTGATCGGGGACGACGCGGTCATCGGTGCGAACGCAACGATCCTCCCCGGCGTCGTCGTCGGTGAGGGGGCGTTCGTCGCCGCGGGCGCGGTGGTGACGAAGGACGTCCCGCCGGGGATGCTCGCGGTGGGCGCGCCGGCGCGGTTCCGGCCGCTGCCTCCGGGGGCGGTCCGGTGATGCGGGAGATCCCCGTCGCCCGCCCGCTCGTCGGGGAGGAGGAGGTCGAGGCTGTCGCCCGCGTGATGCGGTCGGGGATGCTCGCCCAGGGCTCGGTCGTCACGGAGTTCGAGTCGCGGTTTGCGGACTACTGCGGCGCCGCCCACGCCGTCGGTGTCAACTCGGGCACCGCGGCGCTCCACACGGCCCTCCTTGCCGCCGGCGTCGGGCCGGGGGACTCGGTGGTGGTCCCGGCGTTCACGTTCTTTGCGACGGCATCTGCTGTCTCGATCTGCGGGGCGACGCCGCTTTTTGCGGACGTGGATCCGGAGACATTCAACATCGACCCGGAGTCGGTCAAAGACCTCATCCGTCCCGACACCCGGGCGGTCATCGGGGTGCATCTCTTCGGGCAGCCGTTCGACATCGGAGCCGTCCGCGAGGTCTGCGAGGACCGCGAGATCGTCCTCATCGAGGACGCGGCCCAGGCGCACGGCGCAGAGTACCACGGGAGACGGGCGGGAAGCCTTGCCGACATTGGCTGCTTCTCGTTCTACCCGACGAAGAACATGACCACCGGCGAGGGGGGCATGGTCACGACCGACGACGATGCCCTTGCGGAGAAGATCAGGCTCCTCATCAACCACGGGCAGAGCCGGAAGTACCTCCACACGGTTATCGGCTACAACTACCGGATGACGAACATCGCCGCCGCGATCGGCCTCGTGCAATTCGGGCGGCTCGAAGAGTTCAACAAGCGCCGGATTCATAACGCCCGCTACCTCGACCACCATCTCGCGGGCACGGGGCTCGCGACGCCCTGCGTCGCACCGGGCGTCCGGCACGTCTACCACCAGTACGTCGTGAAGGTCCCCGGCGATTACGTGCTCTCAAGGGACGCGTTCATGAGCGCCCTCGCGGATCGGGGGATCGGAACCGCCGTCCACTACCCCATCCCCGTCAACCGACAGCCCGTCTACGAGAACACGCACGCTTCCTGCCCGGTATCGGACGACCTCGCGGCATCGGTCGTGAGCCTGCCCGTCCACCCGGCGGTGACGGACGAGGATCTCGCGTATATCCGCGATACGGTTCGGGGGCTCCCGTAACCGGGTAGCGGGACGTACCCGGCCTCAAGCCGCCCGGACCCGGTCTTACCCCCTGTCTTCGTGACCGGGAGGTACCGCCAACGGCGCGTCTTGAGATACGAACGATCGCTTTCGCGAAGGGAGAGGAAAGAGCACCATACAACGAGAAAAAGGAGAACGCAATGAGGACGAACCACTCCCTCTATTCCCAAACGATAAATACCAATCCCATAGATTAATTTCATGCTTCTCTGGATCGGCCTGGGGCTCCTCGCGGCTGCGGTCGTACCCTACGTCATCTTCTTTATCGGGATCCATATCGGAAAAAAGCCGGAAAAACCGCCGGCACTCAGTGAATACCCCCCGATAAGCATCGTCATATCCGCCTATAACGAAGAGGCCGTAATCCTGAAGCGGGTCGATAATATTCTCGCGTCCTCGTACCCGGCGGACCGGTACGAGGTGATCTTCGTAGACGACTGCTCCTCCGACAACACCAGAGCGCTTGCACTGGACGCCTTCGAGAAGGCCGGCATCGATCACCGGATCATCGCGAACACGGAGCGTCTGGGCACGAACCGGTCGTACAACAAAGCAATTTTAGCAGCACGTTTTCCGATCGTCGTCACCACAGACGCGGACGTCTTTTTCGAGCGCGAGGCTCTCGAACGCCTCATCGGCCGGCTCGTCAGCGATGAGCGTATCGCTGCGGTCTGCGGCGACCTTTACCCCCTCCCCGGCGACGGGTCTCACCCGGCGCAGATGGAGGGTGCTTACCGGAACTACTACGGGCGGATGTGCAGCTGGGAGAGCGCCGTCGACTCCACCTACGCCTTCAACGGCGCGCTCGTCGCGTTCAAGCGCGATCTGGTGACCCGGATCGACGACAGGCGGGGGGCCGACGATGCAAACACGGCGTTCGAGGCGATCCGCCGCGGATACCTGGCGGTGTACGAGCCAGGCGCCCGGGTATACGAGGACGTGCCCCCGGACTTTCATCGGCAGTACCGCCAGAAGATCCGGCGGGCGACGCACCTGATCGAGGCAACTATTTCAAACCTCGATCTCCTGAGGCATCCCCGCCCGTTTTCGCGGTTCTTCTACCCCCTGCGGGTCTACATGTACCTCGCAACGCCGGCCCTCTTCTTCACCGGCAGCGTTCTCTTCGTTGTAGGGCTCGCCCTTGCATTCCCGCTCCTCGCCATCGGGGTGCTCGGCCTCTTCGCTCTGATTGGTTACTTCTGGAGGGGCAGCACGATCGTTTCCTTCGCCACAAATCAGGTTTATCTGGCAAAAGGACTGCTCAACCTCGGAAAAGATATGCGGGTGTGGGAGAGCACGTCTAACAAGGTAGGAACCGGGTAGCCGGCCCTGTTACCCGGGTTCGCCGACGACCGGTTCCGGTCGCCATCGACAGACTCTATTCTATGTAACTCTGAGGTACGACCGACCTTCCGACCGGATTAACGTGCTGCACGGAACGCCCTGCCGGATTATGTTTTCAATAATCCACTGCACCCCCGCCAAAACCCCGGTGCAGTGAAGCCGGGATCATCTTTAACTACTTCTAATCGATCGCAAGAGCGCAAGATCGATGAAGATCCTCCTCGTCTCCACTCAGGACTACATCCACCACCCGATCCCCTCGAGGCACCACAACATCTTCGAGGAACTCGCGGCACGGCACGAGGTTCACGTCCCCCACTTCCATGTCAGCCGGGGCAAGGAGCGCGGGACCCACCTCCATGTCCACGAGGCGACCCGGTTTGCGGTCGAGAGCCCGTTCCTCCACTACACCCTGAACGCGCCCCACCATTACCGGGTCATCAGCGAGATCATCCGCGGCCACGATATCGACGTCGTCGTCGGGGCTCACGTCCTCGCGGGGACGGCGATGGTCCGGGCGGCAAAGAAGTACGGCGTCCCGGTGGTCTTCGACCTCAAAGACTGGTTCCCCGACTCCGCCGCCGCTTATTACAAAAACCCCGCCGTGAAGCGCCTGCTCCAAAAAGGCGTCCTCGCCATAACCCGCTACAACCTCGACCACAGCGACGTCGTCACGACGGTCTCCCCCGGACTGGTCGAGAAACTCCACCGATACGGCTACGAGGCCGAGCTGATCACGAACGGGGTCAACACCGACCTCTTCCGCCCGCTGGACGGCGGAACGATGCGGGCAAACCTCGGGATTGCCCCCGATGCCTTCGTTCTCGGGTTTGCCGGTGCCGTCGAACGGTGGTATGCCCTCGACGAGGTGATCCGGGCACTCCCGGAGATCCGGAAGAGGCACCCGAATGCGGAACTCCTGATCGTCGGCGGCTCGCTCTTCACCGGCTACCTTGAGGAACTGCAGGCTCTCGCGGCGGACCTCGGGGTTAGCCGGCAGGTGCACTTCACCGGTGCCGTCGACTACCGCGACCTCCCCGGCTACATCGCGCCGATGGACCTCTGCCTCATCCCGCTCTCCCCTCCCCAGTGGGTCGATATCGCTCTCCCCAACAAGTACTTCGAGTACTCGGCGTGCGGGAAACCGATCCTCTCCACCCCCATCCCCGACATGCTCCGGATGGGCGGCGACCATATCGCCGTTTACCGGAACCGGGAAGAGTTCATCGAGAGGGTCGAGGAGGCAGTCCTCAGTCCGGGCCGAACGCCCGCCGGCGTGGAGGAGCACAGCTGGAAGAAGAAGGCCGAGGCGTTCGAGAAGGTCTTTGCACGACTGACGTGAAAACCCCGGAAATTACTTCGTTTTTGAGCACCCCCGGCACGCCAAGGTTATTAATGGCTCGAAGGGATACTGGCTCGTAACAAGGAGGGTCCAATGGCTCACGCGGATCTCGGAAAGTACCGACCGTATATCATCATCGGTTTTATCATCCTGTTCACCCTGCTCGCGTTCTGGACGCGAGGTATCCCTTCGGAGGGTCTGGTGACCGCCGACGGTGTCAATCTCCTGGAAAATGACGCCTGGTACAACATCCGTCTGATCGAACAGACCGTTGCCAACTTCCCCGGCTACGCCTGGTTCGACGCGATGACGCTCTACCCGACCGGCGACGTCATCTACTGGGGGCCGCTCTTCATCGAGATCATATCGACGCTCTGTCTCCTCACCGGCGCATCGACACGGCCGGAGCTCATGGTGGTGGCGTCCTGGGTCCCGCCGCTGATGGCCGCGGCGATGGTGCCGGTCATTTACCTGCTCGGAAAGAAGATCGCCGACTGGAAGACCGGCCTCATCGCGGCGGGCCTCATCGCGGTCATCAGCGGGAACTACGCCTACCGCTCCCTCTTCGGCTTCGTCGACCACCATATCGCGGAGACGCTCTTCTCGACGATCTTCATCCTCGCCTATGTTGCGGCACTGCTCGTCACCCGTGACCACCCGTTCTCCCTCAAGGATCGCGGAACCCTCACGGTTGGGGGGTTGAAGGCCCCGGCGCTCGCCTCGGTGCTCGCGGGCGTCGGGTACCTCCTCGGGTACTTCAACATGCCGACGATGATCCTCTTCGCGCTCATCGTAACGACGTTCACCCTGATCCAGTTCCTCCTGGACTACTTCCAGGACCGGTCAAGCGACTACCTGGTCCTCGTAAACACTATCACCTTCGGTGTCGTGATCATCGGGACGGTAGCGTTCGGCTTCCCGCACCCCGGCTTCGACCTCTCCCGCTACACCGTCGGGCACGTCATCGCCTCCGCCGCCCTCATCGCCGGGACGCTCGTGCTCTACGGTCTTGCGACCTACCTCCGCGGGCGGCCGAAGTATTACTTCCCGGCAGCGCTCACCGGCATCGCGGTCGTCGTCGTGGCGGCGCTCTACATCGCCCTCCCGGACGTCTACAACCTCCTGATCGCAAGCCTCTTCGCGTTCTTCGGCGAGCAGCCGGTCACCACAACCGTCCAGGAGGCACGGGCCTGGTCATTCGATATGGCCTGGGCAGCGTTCAACTGGGGCCTCCTCCTTATGGCGGGCGGGATCGCCGCCCTGCTCTGGCGGAGCCGCGAGAAGGTGAACCCCGCCCACGTCTTCGTCCTCGTCTGGACGCTGATCATCCTCGCCTCGACGATGGCACACGTCCGGTACGAGTATTACCTCGCTGTCAACGTCGCCCTGCTCTCCGCCGTCTTTGCAGGCGCAGTCCTGAACATAGGGTGGAAAGATGTCACGCGCTTCGCGGGAACAGCAACGTCAGCCGCCCATACTGGCCCGGCAGCCGCCGGGAAGCGGGAGGAGCCGCCACGAAAGAGGAAGAAGGGAGGGAAAGCCCCGGAGGCCAGAAAGCCGAAGGCTTCCTCCAAAGACCAGCCGGACTACCTGAAAGCAGGAGCGGTCATCGCGGTCGTCGTCGTGACGCTCCTCTTCGCGGGGAGTTCCCTCCAGGCGAACATCGCCCTGGCGAACAACGCCAGGTACGGCGGCGTCGACTCGCAGTGGATGGAGGCCCTCAAGTGGATGGGCACAAACACCCCCGACCCCGGTGTCGACTACTACGCCATCCTCAACCAGAAGACCTTCACCTACCCCGAGGAGTCCTACGGCGTCATGTCCTGGTGGGACTACGGCCACTGGATCACCCTCATCGCAAAACGAATCCCGAACAACAATCCCTTCCAGCACGGAGTTGCGGGGCCGAACGGATCGGCCCGGTACTTCGTCTCGACCGATGAAGCCGCCGCAAACCGGATCCTCGACAACATCGGCACCCGCTACGTCGTCACCGATATCCAGCTCGCCACCGGGAAGTTCCATGCTCCGGTGACCTGGGCCGACGTGGGTCAGGAGCGCTTCCAGCCCTACTTCCTCCTCCCGGTGAGCGCGGGCTCGTCGGAGTACCAGGCGGTGCCGTTCAACACCCAGGAGTACTACCTGACGATGGTCTCCCGCCTCCACAACTTCGACGGGTCCATGACCGATCCGACGTCGCAGGTGATCTACGCCGAGTACCGTGACGCGGGCACGGCAAACACCTCCCTCCCGGTCATCACGCGCACCCAGCAGATGAACGCCACGGAAGGTGCCGCCGCGGTGGAGGCCTACAACAGGAACGCGCCGGCGGGCTCGCACGCGACGCTCCTCGGCATGTACTACCAGTTCCGGGGCGACTCGATCCTCCAGCCGCTTGAGCGGGTGCCGGCGCTCCAGCACTACCGGCTCGTCCACGAGACACCCCAGAACGTCTACGGCAACGTCGGCGAAGACGGGCCGGACCTGAAAGCCGTCAAGATCTTCGAGTACGTTCCCGGGGCCGCGATCAGGGGCGAAGGGATCATCGAAGTTCCCATCGTCACGAACACCGGCCGAACGTTCAACTACCGGCAGGAGAGCGTGAACGGCACGTTCGTCGTCCCGTACGCAACGTCCGGATGGTCGGGCGAGGTGAAGGCGACCGGGCAGTACCGGATTGCGGGCACCGGCCAGACGTTCGATGTCACCGAAGAGGATATCCTGCAGGGACACACCATCAACTGAACGAGGATGCGGTCTTCAGTCATCTACGGTGACGTCTTTACCAGGCACGACAGGAGGCCCACCCCGAGTTGGGTGCCCGGTTACGGGCGGCCCCCTCGGGGGTTCCCGATAACGTGCGATGGCGTGCCCCGATCCTGACCACCGAAGAAGATGACCCGGAGCAGGTCCACGATCCCCGCTGCATCCGGTGGGTCAGGGAGATGGAACGGGGGACCTGTTTTTAGATGCAAATACCTATGTTGCCTGCCGCTCTTTCGACGTGGTATCCTACGCCGCGTTGGAGCGCACACTCGACGGCGAGCGCCTCTTCGCCCGGGTCCGCCCTCCGGTATAGAGGAGCACAGCCGAAAGAAGAAGGCCGAGGCGTTCGAGAAAGTCTTTGCATGGCTGACGTGAAAACGCCGAGACTCACCCTGTTTTCCAGCACCGCAGATACGCCAATATTATTAATGATTCAAGGGGAAACAGATTCATACTAAGGAGTGTCCGATGGCTCAGATGGATCTCAAAAAGTACCAACCATACATCATCATTGGTATCATCATCCTGTTCGCCCTGCTCACGCTCTGGACGCGGGGTATCCCTTCGGAAGGTCTGGTGACCGCCGAAGGCGTCAATCTCCTCGGCAACGACCCCTGGTACAAGGTCCGCCAGGTCGAGCAGACCGTTGCGAACTTCCCCGGTTACGCCTGGTTCGAAGCGATGACGCTCTACCCGACCGGCGACAACATCCACTGGGGGCCGCTCTTCGCCCAGATCATAGCGACGCTCTGTCTCCTCACTGGCGCATCGACGCGCCCCGAGATCATGGTGGTGGCGTCCTGGGTTCCGCCGCTGATGGCCGTGGCAATGGTGCCGGTCACCTATCTGCTTGCAAGAAAGATCGCCGACTGGAAGACCGGTCTCATCGCGGCAGGCCTGATTGCGGTCATCGGCAGCAACTACGCCTACCGATCTCTCTTCGGCTTCGTCGACCACCATATCGCGGAGACGCTCTTCTCGACGATCTTCGTCCTCGCCTACGTTGCGGCGCTGCTCGCGGCACGCGACCGATCGTTCTCCCCGAAGAACTTCGAGACCCTGAAGATCCCGGTGATCACGGCGGCCCTCGCCGGTATCGCGTACCTCCTCGGGTACTTCAATATGCCGACGATGATCCTCTTCGCGCTCATCGTGGCAGCCTTCACCCTGGTTCAGTTCATCCTCGACTTCTTCGAGGGTAGATCGAGCGAGTATCTGGTTCTCATAAACGCCGTCGTCTTCGGCGTCGTCATCATCGGGGCGGCGGCATTCGGCTTCCCGCACTCCGGCTTCAGTCTCGTCTTCTACACCGTCGGGCACGCCGTCGCGTACGCCGCCCTCATCGCAGGCACGCTCGTGCTCTATGCGCTCTCGGTCTTCCTGAAAGACCGCCCGAAGTGCTACTTCCCGGCCGCGCTCGCGGCCGTCGCGGCGCTCGCCGTCGCGGTGCTCTACATCGCCCTTCCGGAGATCTACGATCTCCTGATAGCGAACCTCCTATCCTTCTTCGGCACTGGAGCCACGACCACGACCGTCCAGGAAGCCCGGGCCTGGTCGTTTGACGCGGCCTGGGCGACGTTCCACTGGGGCCTCGTCCTCACGGCCGGCGGGGCTGCCGCCCTCCTCTGGCAGAACCGCGAGCGGGTGAACCCGGCCCACGTCTTCGTCCTGATCTGGACGGCGATCATCCTCGCTTCGACCGCCGCACACGTCCGGTACGAGTACTACCTCGCGGCAAACATCGCCCTGCTCGCGGCGGTCTTTGCAGGGGCGGTCATAGACGCAACCTGGAGAGATGTCGCACACTTCCTCGGGAGAGGGAGCGGCAGCAGGGCGTCTTCCGTTCCCGAAGTCACCGATAAACAGGAGACGTCGGCAAAGAAGGGCAAGAAGGGCGGTAAAGCGCCCGATGTCCGGAAGGCGAAGACCCCGAGAAGGGACCAGCCTGATTACCTCAAGATCGGGGCGCTCGCCTTGGTCGCCGGCGTCACGCTCATCTTTGCGGGGACGTCCCTCCTCGGGAACATCGCCCTCGCCACCAGCGCGAAGTATGCCGGCATGGACTCGCAGTGGATGGAGGCCCTCGAGTGGATGGGCGAGAACACGCCCGACCCCGGCGTCGACTATTACGCGATCTACGACCCGAATACCTTCACCTACCCCGAAGAGTCCTACGGCGTCATGTCATGGTGGGACTTCGGGCACTGGATCACCTTCATTGCGAAGCGGATCCCGAACAACAACCCCTTCCAGCACGGGGTCTCCGGGCCGAACGGCTCCGCGGTCTATCTCGTCTCGACCGACGAAGCGGCCGCAAACCGGATCCTGGATACCATCGGCACCCGCTACGTCATCACCGATATCGAGGTCGACACCGGGAAGTTCCATGCTCCGGTGACCTGGGCCGACGTGGGTCAGGAGCGCTTCCAGCCCTACTTCCTCCTCCCGGTGAGCGCGGGCTCGTCGGAGTACCAGGCGGTGCCGTTCAACACCCAGGAGTACTACCTGACGATGATCTCGCGGCTTCACAACTTCGACGGGTCCATGACCGATCCGACGTCGCAGGTGATCTACGCCGAGTACCGTGACGCGGGCACGGCAAACACCTCCCTCCCGGTCATCACGCGCACCCAGCAGATGAACGCCACGGAGGCTGCGGCCGCGGTGGAGGCCTACAACAGGAACGCGCCGGCAGGCTCTCATGCCACGCTCCTCGGCATGTACTACCAGTTCCGGGGCGACTCGATCCTCCAGCCGCTCGAGCGGGTGCCGGCGCTCCAGCACTACCGGCTCGTCCACGAGACACCCCAGAACGTCTACGGCAACGTCGGCGAAGACGGGCCCGACCTGAAAGCCGTCAAGATCTTCGAGTACGTCCCGGGTGCCCACATCAAGGGCGAAGGGATCATCGAAGTTCCCATCGTCACGAATACCGGCCGGATGTTCACCTACCGGCAGGAGAGCGTGAACGGCACGTTCATCGTCCCGTACGCAACGTCCGGATGGTCGGGCGAGGTGAAGGCGACCGGGCAGTACCGGATTGCGGGCACCGGCCAGACGTTCGATGTCACCGAAGAGGATATCCTGCAGGGACACACCATCAACTGAACGAGGATGCGGTCTTCAGTCATCTACGGTGACGTCTTTACCAGGCACGACATGGAGGCTCACCCCGAGTCGGGTGCCCGGTTGCGGGCGGCCCTCTCGGGGATCCCGAAGAACGTGAGGTGGCGCGCTCCCGTCCGCGCCACCGAGAGCGATCTCGAGCGGGTTCACGACCCGCGATACATCAGGTGGGTGCGGAAGATGGCGACGGGAACCTGTTTTCTGGATGTGAACACCTACGTCACCTGCCACTCCTTCGATGCTGCATCCTATGCCGCCGGATCGACCTTTGCAGCAGTGGAGCGCACACTCGACGGCGAACACCTCTTCGCCCTGGTCCGTCCCCCGGGCCACCACGCTGAGCCCGATCGTGCGATGGGGTTCTGCATCTTCAACAACGCCGCCGTCGCGGCGGCGAAGGCGCTTTCATCGGTCGATCGGGTGGCGATCCTCGACTGGGACCTGCACCACGGCAACGGCACCCAGACGGCTTTTTACGGGAGCGACCGGGTCCTCTACTGCTCGGTGCACGAGGAGAACAGTTTCCCGAAGACCGGGTGGGTGGACGAGATCGGCACCGGCGCGGGCCGGGGCTACACCCTCAACGCCCCGCTTGCGGCCGGCTCGACCATCGCCGATTACGCGCTCGTCTTCGACGAAGTCTTCGTCCCGGCAATCACCCGGTTCCGTCCCGACGCCCTGATCGTCTCGGCCGGGCAGGACGGCCTCGCCGACGACGAGCACGGCCGGATGAACCTCGAACCCGACGACTACGGCGTGCTTGCCGGGATGCTGATCGACGGCACGGATCTCCCCCTTGCGCTGACGCTTGAGGGGGGCTACGGCCCGTCGATCGGGGAGGCGATCCACGCAATCTTCCAGGCCCTCGCGGGGAAGCGGTTCGAGCCGGCGGAGAGACCGCTGAACCGCGGCACGAAGAGGGTCGTGGACCTCCTGAAGAAGGTCCGGTTCTGTTAAGTGCGACGGTTCGTAGAACCGGAGCTTGAGAAAACGCGAAGCGTTTTCGAGTTGCGACGGCCGGAACGCCTGGAGCGGGAGCGCCGTTAGGCGCGACTTGCGACCGGCCGAAGGGTAGGATTACTGGAGGGCTTTGCAACTCGCACCTTCAGTGTTCCCCCTCCCTTCGATCGCGCCGCGGAGGGGAGGGGCAGGAATCTCCGGACTAAAACCCGGGGAGATTCGCGCCCTGCACCGGCCGCTTCCGGTCGGGGTCCATATACGAGACCTCGAAGCCCGGGACGACGACCCGGACCACCGGCACCGCCGTCCGCGAGAGGTCGCAGACGCAGACCCTGTCCGTGTGCGGGGCAACCTCCTCAAGCACCTGTCGGATGTCGGTGTCGAACCGCCGGGTGCTCGCATCGGGGACATCGGCGATATCGACGGCATCCGCGTCGTCAAACCACATCCGGTTGATCCGCTTCAGCCGCTCGTACCCGGCCTTCCTGATGATCATCTCCCGCTGGGGATCGTTGCGGCCGCCCTGCAGGTAACTCCCCCGGCTCTGGGCGACCTCGGTCAGGGCACGGAGCGCGGCGATCTCCGGGGAGAGATGGGTTCCCGACCCGATGACGAGCATCGCCGGGTCCTTCGTGACGGTATCGTCCGCGGCTGCCGCGACCGTGGGGACACCGGTCTTCCCCTCAAGCAGCCAGAGGTGGATATCGATCCCGTTCTCCTCGAACCGGTCGAGGACCTCGCGGGCGGCGCACTCCTTCCCGATGACGAGGCGGCGGCCGAGGTCGCGCTTCTGGTCGGCAACGCTGAGCGCGTCCCGCTCGATCACCTCGAAGAGAGCGTGCAGAATCGCCTCCTCGATGACGTTGCCTGACGCAAGCCCGTTCGTGTCGCTCCGGAAGAGCGGAAACGCCATGCCGAGCGAGTCGTAGGGGTGGAAGACGGCGTTGCTCGGGACGGAGATCTCCTCGTCGTTTAATATGTCCCACCCGGGCGTCCAGTGAACCTTCTCCCCCTGCTTGAACTCCCGCGGGAGGAGAAGGTCTTCGGGATGCACCGCTCTCCCCGGGCCGATCTCCTCGTAGGTCGCGTACTCCATCCGGTCGCCCCGGTACTCGGCGCAGTAGCGCTCGAGCGCCTCCATCATCGCCGAGACCCGGGCGTGAACCGGCTCCTTGCCCTTTCCCGCGTGGACGCGAACCGCCCCCCGGGCCGCTCCCGGCCGAACCGCCGCAAAGACCGGGATCCCGATACGGTCGAGCGGGGTGACGTCGATGATCTCGGTGACGCCGATCTCCGGCATCAGCGGCTCCACGGCGGCACGGGTCTCCTCAGGAGACCGGGAACGGTGGGTTCCATCAAAGTACAGTTTCTCTACCGGGCGAATCGTGATTGCCATTGAAGATACCTTGGAGATGATACCTTAATAGTATGGCAGATATACTACCTCGTATGAGCACGGATGATGTAGCAGTGGGCGCAGTCGTCCGGTACCCCCGCACCGGCACGACCGGAAAGGTCGTGCGGATCGAGGAGATCGACGGCCGGAGGTATGCCGAGATCGACAGCACCGGGCTCTATTACCGGGTGGACGAACTCATCGGCGCCGAGAAGACGAACGAAAAGGTGGAGAGAGAGGAGCGCTCCCTTGAAGAGTACCTCAAGGAGCACAGGGAACTCCAGGAGCAGCTTGAGGAAGTCTGGGAAGTAGGGACCGATCGGAGCTGCGAGGGCGGCGGTTAACCCTCGACCGGTATGGTGGTGAGTTTCACCGCCTCGACACCTTTCTGTGCCATCAGTCTCTCGGTAATATCCTTCAGTACCACCCCGTCGCCCCGGATCAGGATCACTTCGAGGCACTTGTTGTGGGTCACGTGCGAGTGCAGAGATGCTTGAATGCTGCTGGCATACTGGTGCTGGATCTCGGTGAGCGTCTGGAGCAGTCCCCGCTGGTCATGGTCGTAGACCATGGTGATGACGCCCTGGCGCTCGCCTTTTACGTCGGATATCCACTGGTAGTGAGTGATGTAACTTCGTATTGAATCCCGTATCCCTTCGGAACGGGATGAGTACCCCCGGAGGCTCAGGATCTCATCGAACTTATCGAGGAGGTTCTTGGGGAGAGAGATCCCGATGCGTGAAAGTTCAGTATCGCCTGGCATTGCGATCAGTTTCCATATCTCATTTCATAGAGTATAAATTTTCGCTAACAACCAGGTCATTATTCATACTTCGTATGCCAAACAGAATATGACAACCGGGGGATTGTCTGCGCGTACTACAAAAGCGCGGCACCGGGCGGCAGAATAATCCCTACCGATTATGTATAAGTAGTGTCACTATATATTGGATAAGGAGGTTCGAAAACTTTTGCGAGATGCATTCATTCCCGGAGTCAATATTGGGCTCGTAGGTCACGTCGATCACGGCAAGACCACTCTGGTCAGCGCGCTGACCGGGACCTGGACGGACAGGCACAGCGAGGAGATCAAACGCGGCATCTCCATCCGGCTCGGCTACGCGGACACGACGTTTTACCGATGCGAGAACTGTGAGGGGGCTGATGCCTACACCTCCCAACCGGAATGCCCGAACTGCGGCGGGAAGGCAGTTCCGTTCCGGACGGTCTCATTCGTCGACGCGCCGGGCCACGAGACGCTGATGGCGACGATGCTCTCGGGTTCCGCGCTGATGGACGGCGCGATGCTCGTCATCGCTGCAAACGAGGTCTGCCCGCAGCCCCAGACCAAGGAGCACCTGATGGCGCTCGAGCTGATCGGCATCAAGAGGATCGTCATCGTCCAGAACAAGATCGATGTGGTTACGCAGAGCGAGGCACTGGAGCACTACAAACAGATCAAGCGGTTCATCAAGGGCACCATCGCCGAGAACGCGCCCATCATACCGGTCTCCGCGCAGAAAGGAGTCAATATCGGTGTCCTGATCCAGACGCTCAACGAGACCATCCCGGAGCCCGACCGCAACCCGGAGATCGACCCGCTGCTGCTCATCGCACGGTCGTTCGACGTCAACAAACCCGGCTGCAACTGGCGGGACGTGAAGGGCGGCGTCATCGGCGGTTCGCTCATCCGGGGTGTCCTCCGCGAAGGAGACGACATCGAGATCCGCCCCGGCCGGCAGGTCCAGATCGAGAACCGGACGAAGTGGGAGCCGATCGAGACGAAGATCACCTCCATCAACGCAGGCAAGATCGGCGTGACCGAGGCGGCGCCCGGGGGCCTCCTCGGCGTCGCGACGAAACTCGATCCGGCACTGACGAAGAGCGACGCCCTCGCCGGGCAGGTTGCCGGGCTCAAGGGGAGACTCCCGCCGGTCTGGGAACGGCTGAAGTTCGATGTCACGCTGATGGACCGGGTGGTCGGCGCGGACAGCGAGCAGATCATCGAACCCCTGAAGCACAAGGAGCCGCTGATGCTCTCGGTCGGCACCGCCGTCACCGTCGGCGTGATCGTGAACACGAAGAAGAACCAGATGGAGGTTCAGCTGAAGCGAGCGGTCTGCGCGGAGGTCGGCGCACGGATCGCCATCAGCAGGCAGGTCGGCGGACGATGGCGGCTGATCGGCATGGGTGTTCTGGTCGAGTGAGGGTTCTCCTCGACACGAACGCCCTGCTGATGCCGGCCCAGTTCGGGATCGACCTGTATGACGGGCTTATGGCACTCTTCGGGGACTTCGAACCGGTAACGCTCGAAGAGGTGATGGGTGAACTCTCGGGGCTCGCCCGGGGCCGGGGCCGCGATGCGGCCGCCGCCCGTGTGGGCCTTGCAATGGCCCGGTGCTCGACGGTCGTCCCGAGCGGGAGTTCCGCGGAGCATGTGGACGACCGGGTGATCGAGTATGCCCGACGGGAAGGATGCACCGTGGTGACGAATGATCGCCAGCTCCGGAACGCTCTCCTCCGCGAGGGGATCGACGTTGTTTCGATGCGGAGAGGGAGAACACTGGAGCTGATGAGGGGATAAGTGAAACTATGTACTATAAGATGATACTGGAGGACAAGGTGCGCGTTCCGCCGCACCGCCTCGGGGAAGACCTGGAGAAGGTCATCCTCAACGTGCTGCAGGAGCAGCTGGAAGGCAGCATCGCAAAGGAGATCGGCATCTTCATTGCGGTGACGAATATTCTCAACGTCGGCGAGGGAGAACTGATCCCCGGGGACGGCGCCGTCTACTACGACGTCAGGTTCGAGGCTGCGGTGCTCCGCCTGGGGCTCCAGGAGGTGATCGAGGGGCAGGTGGTCGAGACGACGAGTTTCGGCGCCTTCGTCAGCCTTGGGCCCATCGACGCCATGCTCCACGTGAGCCAGATATCGGACGAATACATCAACTACGACGAGAAGAACGGCAGGCTGATCTGCCAGGACTCGAAGCGCTCGATCTCCGTCGGCGACGGCGTCCGGGCCCGGATCGTTGCGCTCTCGCTGAACGAGCGCGAGCCCAGAGAGAGCAAGATCGGGCTCACCATGCGCCAGTCGGGCCTCGGAACCACGACCTGGCTGGAAGAGGAGCTCGAAGAGGAGAAGAAGGGGGCGGCATAGGATGGTCGTCCGTAAGAAGGTGGTCAAGGTCTGCCGCGAGTGTCACCGGGTCGTCGAGGGGGAGAGCTGCGTGATCTGCGCCACGTCGAACCTGAGCGAGGACTGGGCAGGCTATGTCGTGATCATCGATCCGGAGCGCTCGGAGATCGCAAAGAAGATGAACGTCACCATGGCCGGCAGGTACGCGCTGAAGGTCCGCTGATGCTCCGGCTTCCCGAAGCGTACCGGGGTCTCTTCAAGAGACCGTTCGGCACTCTTTACGGGAGCATCGGCGAACTCCTCCCCCGGCTCGAAGGCCGGCCGGTCTACGCCGTCGGCGATGTGGTGACCCATAACCTCCTCGCCACAGGGGTCGTTCCCGAGATCGCCATCATCGACGGCTACACGATGCGCACGCCCTGCAACCGTTCGCCCCTGCTCCGGGCGAGATGGCTGACGGTGAAGAACCCTCCCGGCACGATCACCGCCGAACTTGAGGACGCGATCGAGGAGGTCGTCGGAGATCCTCCGGGGGTGATCTTCGTCGACGGCGAGGAGGATCTTGCGGTCATCCCGCTCGTCCTCGCCGCGCCGGGCGGGGCCGCCGTCCTCTACGGCCAGCCGGGAGAGGGAGTCGTCCTCCGGCTCGTGGACACGGCGGCAAAGCAGGAAGCCGCGTCCATGCTGAGTGTTTTCGTGCGTGAGTGAGGGGTGCGAAGGGACCCGTTCCCGCACCCCATGCGCAAAATTGTAGACTAACCGACACTTCTCGGAGAGATGCCGGAGCACGTCCTCCTGTTCGGGCGCGATCTGAATCGTGATCTTCGTGGTGACGTACATCGTGATCGCTCCTGCCGGTTATCACGTTAATTTTTGACATACTTCGGCACAATGAATAGCCGCGCAGGGTGAAGGTGGATTCAACGTTTGGGCGCCGCTCCTATCCCCCGGCGTGCGCAGGGAGGGAGGCTTCCCGCTCTCCCCCTTCAACCCCCACAGAGTATAAATAAATCCGTCAACAATATTTTAGGGATATCGATGGACTTCAAAATTACCCGTGATCTGAAGAACGAGTTACTGAAGAGGAGAGAGCTCGAGTTTACTCTCACCTTCGACGGACCGACGCCCTCGCGGAAGAGCATTCAGGAGAAGCTCGCCGCACTGCAGAACAAGGATGAGAACCTCATCGTGCTGGACCTGGAGAGAACCCGGTTCGGGAAGATGGAACTCTTCGGCCGTGCCCGGATCTACGACGACGAGGAGAGCAAGAAGTCGACCGAGCGGGAGTACCTGCTCAAGCGCGGCGAGCCGAAGGCTGAGAGCGAGGCGTAACCATGGCAGCCAAGAAGCAGGTCTCGGCCAAGGGCAAGAGATACGAGTGCTACGAAGTCAAGGGCGATACGGCGGTCCTGCAGAAGCGGCACTGCCCCCGGTGCGGCCCCGGCGTACTGATGGCCGCGCACAAGGACCGGGTAGCCTGCGGCAAGTGCGGCTACACCGAGTTCCAGAAGTAGGTCCTCACCTGGATACACGATACGGACGCGGCATCGGCCGCGGCCGGCCTTTTTCTCGTAACGGAGCGATACCTGTTTTATGCCGGATATGACGCCCGACGACGGGCTGGTGCTGGGGCTTGAAGGAACCGCGTGGAACCTTAGTGCCGCCCTCTTCGGGGACGACCTGATTGCCCTCCATTCGGCGCCGTACGTACCGCCGAAAGGCGGGATCCACCCGCGAGAGGCCGCGCAGCATCACGCCTCGGCGATGAAGGAGGTCGTCTCCCGGGTCCTCACGGAGCCGGAGCGGATCCGGGCGGTCGCCTTCTCCCAGGGGCCCGGCCTCGGGCCGTCGCTCCGGACGGTGGCGACCGCCGCGCGCGCCCTCTCGATCGCCCTCGGCGTTCCGCTCGTCGGCGTCAACCACTGCGTGGCGCACGTCGAGATCGGGAGGTGGGCGACCGGGTTTTCGGATCCGATCGTCCTGTACGCGAGCGGCGCGAACACGCAGGTGCTCGGTTATCTGAACGGCCGTTACCGGATATTCGGGGAGACGCTGGATATCGGGCTCGGGAACGGGCTCGACAAGTTCGCCCGGAGCCACGATCTCCCGCACCCGGGCGGGCCCGCCATCGAGAGGCTTGCGCGGGAGGGTGAGTACATCGAACTCCCCTATACGGTGAAGGGGATGGATCTCGCCTTCTCGGGGCTCGTCAGCGCCGCCCAGGAGAGCAGCGCGCCGCTCGAAGACGTCTGCTTCGGCCTGCAGGAGACCGCGTTCGCGATGTGCGTCGAGGTGACGGAGCGCGCGCTCGCCCACGCGGGCAAGGACGAGGTGCTGCTGGTCGGCGGGGTCGGCGCGAACGGGCGGCTGCAGGAGATGCTCCGGGTGATGTGCGAGGAGCGGGGGGCGGCGTTCGCCGTTCCCGAACGGACGTTCCTCGGCGACAACGGCGCGATGATCGCCTATACGGGGAAGGTCATGCTGGAGCACGGGGTCACGCTCCCCCTTGAAGAGTCACAGATCCGTCCCGGCTACCGGGCGGACGAGGTGGAGGTCGCCTGGCGGACGGAGCCCGGCGAAGTCTTCTCTATCGGGCCGCACGAGGGCGGCGTCGCCCGGGGTGCGGAGGCAGTCGTGGAGATCGGCGACGCGGATGTGATCAAGTGCCGGCCGAGCAAGCGCTACCGCTACCCGGGCCTCGACCGGCGGCTGATCGCGGAGCGGACGCGGGCGGAAGCGCGCCTGATCGCGACGGCGCGGCGGGCGGGCGTCCCGACCCCGGTGATCCGCGACGTCACCGCGGACACGATCGTGATGGAGCGGGTCAAGGGCGAGGTGCTGAAGTACGTCACCGCTCCGGAGACGATCCGGCTCGCGGGCGAGGCGGTCGGGAGGCTGCACGGGACGGGGATCGTCCACGGCGACCTGACGACGAGCAACATGATCGTCCGCGACGGCCAGTGCGTCTTAATCGACTTCGGGCTTGCGTCGACGTCGTCCGAGGTCGAGAGCCGCGGGGTCGATCTCCACGTCTTCTTCCAGACGCTCGAGAGCACGACGGAGAACTTCGAGGAGTTGAAGGCGGCGTTCGTGGAGGGCTACGCGGGCGCCTTCCCGGAGGCGGACGAGGTCCTCGCTCGGGAGCACGAGGTGGAACTGCGGGGGCGGTACCTCTGAAGGTCGCGGTGGTGACGAGCAACCCGAACAAGGCGCGGGAGGTGGCGGCCTACTTTGCGGGGGTGCTCACGGTCGAACACGTCGCGCTCGAGTGCCCGGAGTTCCGCCACGCCGACGTGGGGGAGATCGCCCGCGGCAAGGCGGAATTTGCCTATAAAACACTCTCCCGGCCGCTGATCGTCGACGACACCGGGCTCTTCGTCGACGCGCTCGGCGGGTTCCCCGGGCCGTACGCCGCCTACGTCCACGACACCATCGGCAACGCCGGGATCCTGAAACTCCTGGAGGGCGTGGAGGACCGGAACGCCCGGTTCGAGACGGCGATTGCGTTCGCGCGCGAGGACGGCATCCGGGTCTTCCGGGGAGTCCTCCACGGGACGATCGTCGCCCCCCGGGGGGAGGAAGGGTTCGGCTACGACCCGATCTTCGAGTACGACGGGCGGACGCTCGCCGAGATCCCGCTTGCCGAGAAGAGCAGGATCTCTCACCGGGCACGCGCGCTCGAGGCGTTCCGCGCCTGGGTGGAGCGGGAGGCCGGAGGCGACAGAACTGTTAATATGGGCAAGAACGAATAGTACCCAACTGACAAGTGGTGTTTTTAACATGGCGAGATTTCCCGAAGCTGAAGCACGTCTGCTCAACGTAAAGATCTGTATGAAATGCAACGCCCGGAACGCAATCCGCGCGACCAGCTGCCGCAAGTGCGGCTCGGACGAGCTCCGGCCCAAGTCCAAGGAACGGAAGGCGTAACGCCGTTCGTCCGGCCCCCGGCATACTCTTTTTCCGCGCTGATCGCGGGTAAGCGCCCTGTTTATCAGGCGCTGTAATAGGTGACTTTTCTGCCCTCTTCGCTGTACTCGCCCCGGTAGGTCTCGATGTTACGCTTGTAGCCGATCCGCTCCGTAAACCCGAGTTCACGGAGCCGTTCGCGGACGCGCATCACGTCCGCCTCGTCCGCCCAGTCCCGGGTGTAGACGTAGATGACCGACCGCTCGTCGCGCGAGTCCGGGTTCGGCTTCGCCGTGCTGACTTTCGCGGAGATCCCAAGGGTTCCCTTCACCGTCTCGTCCCGGATCTTCCGCCATGCCTCGTCCACCTCATCCGCGGGGGCAAATATGAGCCATTTCCCCACCTGGTCGTCGTCGAGGCCCCGCTCCGAAGGGCCGGGAGCGTCCTGGACGATCCAGTACATCCGGGTCGTCTTCGAGGGGAGGACACCTTCACCATCCCTGAGGGGCGCATAGATCGCATCGATCCCGCCGAACCGGCGGAGGAGCGCATCGGCAAGTTCAGGGTAGTCGTCCCGGAATCTCCCGAAGATCTCGCGGACGTCGGCCTCGAAATCAGCCCCCTGCCCGACGAGTTCGAAGAGGTACGGGCCGCGGAGCCGGAGTTCGCGGTTGAGGTAGATCTCAAAGAGCCCGTACGCGACTTCGGCCAGGGACTCCGGATCGATCTCTTCCATACCTAATGGTAACCGCGGGGAGAGTAAAAAGAATTTTGAAGTGTCACCGGCCAAGCCTTTCTGCAACAAGCTCTGCGGCCCGCTCCCCGGAGAGCAGCATCCCGCCGAAGATCGGTCCCATGCGGCACTCCCCGGCAACGGCGTTCGCCGCCATCCCGGTGACGAAGAGGCCGGGGAAGACTTCTTTCGTGTGGTCGAGGATCCGGGTCTCGGCGCGCTCGGCCCACATGAAACTCTCGCCCTTCACCCGGAGGTTGCCGCCTTTCCGCTCGACCATCCGGGCAATCATGGCGTCGTGGCCGGTGGCGTCGACGGTGCAGGTGCAGGCCATGGTGAGCGGGTCGACGTGCAGCCCGGCCATATCGACGGGCGTCCAGTTGACGACAAGGCCGCCGACCCTCCCGTCGCCCCGGATCATGACGTCCTCGACGGAGGTGAGGTTGAAGAACTCGACGCCGGCGTCGCAGGCCGCCGAGGTGAGTTTCGCGACCGCCTCGATCGATTTTGCGACGTAATAGCCCTCTTCGAACTCTTTGTAGGCGATACCGAACCGGTCGAGGAGTCGCCGGGCCTCTTCCTGGACGACGATCCGGGGAAACATCATCCCGCCGCCCCACATGCCGCCGCCGATGCTGAGTTTCTTCTCGATGAGTGCGCACTTAACACCCTTCTCACCGAGGAGCGCGGCGCAGGCGAGCCCCGACGGCCCCCCGCCGATGACGGCGGCGTCCATCTCGAGGTGGTCGATGATCGCCCGGTGCTGCTCCTCGAGAATGGCCCTGCTGATGGTCACTTCGTTCAGCGTCATCCGATTCATATCTATGGCACCGGAGAGAGATAAGGGCACTGGCGCGTGCGCAAAACGCACCGGATCGCGGTTCAAACGGAAGCAACCGGAGAGAGTGGCACAGACCTTAATAGCGATCCGGCACAATATATTTCCGTCATGAAGTGGACGCGCGACTTCGGTCTCACTATGAGGATGTTTCTCACGTCGTTCCTGCTCCTCATAGTCTACCTGATCTTCCTGGGCGTCCTTTCCGCCCTGGGATTCCCCTTTGAGTTCCTCCTGCTGGTGGCCGCCGGGATGGCGTTCCTCCAGTTCTTCTTCTCCGATAAGCTGGTGCTCTGGAGCACCAGCACCCGGATTGTCGAGGAGGACGAATACCCGGAGTTGCACCGGATGGTCGAGAGCCTCGCCACGAGAGCGGGCCTCCCGAAACCGAAGGTCGGGATCATGGCTTCCCCGGTGCCGAACGCGTTCGCGACCGGCCGGAGCCCGAAGAACGCCGTGGTGGCGGTCACCGACTCGATCATGCGGACGCTCAACCGCGAGGAACTCGAAGCGGTGCTCGCCCACGAGATATCGCACGTGAAGAACCGGGACATGCTGACGCTGACGATGGCGAGTTTCCTCTCGATGCTCGCCTTCCTGATCATGCGCAACTGGTTCTTCATGGGGCTCTTCGGCGGCGGCGGCAACCGCGACAACAACATGGGCGCGCTGATCCTGGTCTACGTCGTCTCGATCGTCGTCTGGATCGTGAGCACGCTCCTCACCCGGGCGCTCTCCCGCTACCGGGAGTTCGCCGCGGACCGGGGCAGCGCCGCCCTGACGGAGAACCCCCGGGCGCTGATATCGGCGCTCCAGAAGATCAGCGGGCGGATGGACTACGTCCCCGCCGAGAAGAAACAGGAAGTGGAGGGCGCGAACGCGTTCTTCATCATCCCGGCCATCTCCGGGAGATCCCTGATGGATCTCTTCTCCACGCACCCGTCGCTGGAGAAGCGGGTGGCGGCCCTCGAGGAGCTGGAAGCGCAACGGCGCGGGTACTAACCCGCTCCGGCTCCCCACCACCCAATATTTAATATTCAGCACGGTCAATCTATGTAGGCATACCGTGCATTCGCATCGATGGTCTAGTGGTATGACTTTGGCCTTCCAAGCCAATAGCCCGGGTTCAATTCCCGGTCGATGCATGGGGCTCGTGGTCTAGCTGGTTATGACGTCGCCTTCACACGGCGGAGGTCTCGAGTTCGAATCTCGACGAGCCCATTATTCTTCTTTTGGGAAACTAAGACCGGATACGGCCATTATTTGAACTTAGTAGAGTAGTGCCTCATCCGGTTGAGGCAAAATTGGCGACCACGGATCAGGTGAAGAGTCTTATCCCGGGCAAACTCGTCCCACTCCCACCGACCTTCCTGGGTCTCAACGGTTCCCGCGAAATAACTGGTTATATCTTCTTTCTTCAAGCCCTCCTCGAAGAGAAGCAGCACGTCGCGAACCTCATGCTCAGCAAGTGCCTGCAACTCCATAGCTGCTGAGAGATTCACATTATGCTCCGTTGGCCCTTCGATAAAGAAGAAAATGACATGAATATGACTGGATTCGCGTAATTTTGTGCTTGCAATACTGTTTATCAGGTGTTGAGATGCTTCAGGGAGAGCGGCCTCAGGGTATCCAAGGTCCAACGACATCCGCGCACGATATCCTTCGGAGGTCAGGAAGTCACGGAAATCTTCGAGAATTACGATATTATCGCTTCGAAATGAGCCATAGATACCTATGTTTACGGTTCGTTTCAGGTGCTTGAAGTATTCTGCTTTTGCAGAGATCTCCTCAAAGAAATCCACAAGGATACTCATTACGTGAGAGGGAAAAACATTACGCCCATTTTAGGTCACAACTTTGTGACGGCATACACCTATAAGTATAAATAAGTCATAGATCTATGACTTACTCGGGTGACGATATGGACCGCGCAAAGATCGAGGAATGTCTGGCCGAGGTCCCGGCAGAGATCCGGAGCGCAGTGAGGCCGCTCGACAACGATAAAGCCTGGGCAATCTATATCCTCCTGCTAAAACGGCGGCAGATGCGATTTAACGAGATCAAGAACGAATTTAGCGCAAAATCTCCGGGAGACATCGACAGGTACCTGAAGGGCCTTGTCAACGCCGGCCTGATCTCAAAAGAAGCGCGGCGGCTGAGCGAGGTGGGAGACAATGAGGCGGCCTATTACGCTCCCACTGATTTAGGTATATCCCTCCTGTCCGGACTGTTCCAGAGTATTTTCCCCCAGGCTGAGCCAGCACCGCAGAATCCGACCGCCAGGAAAGAAGCGCCCGGGGATAGAGATTACGTGGGTATTTATCCGGATGCCACCGAAGATCGCAGCCCGGTCCTCGTATGCCGGGATTCCTCTACCGGGTACCGATCCGGGGAAGTTGCCGGGCGCAGGCAGCCGTGTCTCGTTACAAAGAAAGAACGATGGCGTCTGAAAGAAAGGTCGAAGCGAAGAAGAGCAGCTCCAGGCAGTAAGAAAGAGAACTGACCTCGACAGGTTCAGGGCTCGGGGGTATTTCGACGACGTCCCGGTGATCCTCTACGCAAACGACCGGGACTTGATCCCCGAAGAAGTCTGGATCCGCCTGGAAGGCCAGTCGGACGACGGCGCGTCATTCCGGGGAACGCTCCTGAACGAACCCTATTCGGACTTCGGCGTGCATAAAGGGAAGACGCTCACGGTAAGGGGCGAGAGGCCGCTACCGCGCCTACTTCCTCAGCCTCAAGTGGTAACCTCTCCTCGAAGCGATCTCATCGAGAATCCGGTGAAGAGTCTTCGACCTCGCCCTGACGTCAAGCCCCCCGGATTCTTCTCTTGCCCGGGAGAGCGCTTCCTCAAGTTCGTCGAGTTCCAGGACAGTTGCAGCGATACAGTAATAACTCTTCGAACGGCCTTCGTTGAAGTCGTTCAGCATCTCCCTGAGCAACACCTCCCGCCGTTCCTGTATCTTCTGGAATTCGGATACCCCATGCCGGGATATATACGAGATGTCCTCCTCAAGGGTCTGGTAGCACTTGAACGAGTCGCGTTCTTTACCGGCTTCCCTGTGGTTCTTCCACTTTTCGCACGTCCCGCTCTCTTCGCACTCCCAGCAGAACTCAATCCCCTTTCTCTTAACAGCGCACGTGATAAACGGGCAACCGACAGCCATCCGGGTTGAACTCTTGCATCCCGAACATCTGCTCTCTGCTTCGGTATTGTACATGGGGCAGAGCCGACAGGAGAGTCCGCAGATGCCAATATCGGGATACGCGATGTGCATGATCGTTCTTATCTGCGATATCTCGCCGGATATCTCTTATGGTAGCGGGAGTTCTGCAACTTCAATCAGGTTCGTGCCCGGCCTGAAGGTCCAGAGGTGAACCTTCGGCCCCGAAGCCACGCTCGAAGAGGGTGTCCGGGCCATCCTGCGCGAAACCTGGAGTTCTGCCTTTCGGCCGGGTGTCCCTCTGTGCATCCCAGGCCCCTTTCACAACGCTTCGACCACGCGCTGAACCACAGACTCGAGATCCTCGCCCGAGCACGCGACGGTGAGATCGGCATACTTCTCGTAGAGCGGGACGCGCTCGTCGTACATCTCGCGGAGGCTCTGGCCCGGGAGGAGGAGTATCCCCCGGGCCGTGATGTTCTTGAGCCTCGCTTCCATCTCCTCGTACGCGATCTCGAGATACACGACCACTCCTTCGGACTTCAGGTGCGCCATCGCGGCCTCGCTGCGGACCACGCTCCCGCCCGTCGCGATCACCGCACGGCTGGAGTGAAGGGAGAGGATCGTCTCTTCCTCGATCCGCTTGAACGCATCCGCCCCGTCCTCGTCGAGGATCTCCTGGAGCATCTTCCCGGTCCGCTCCTGGATCAGGATATCCGTGTCGATGAACTGCATCCCGAGCGATTTTGCGAGGACGACGCCCACAGTGCTCTTCCCGGCACCGGGCATGCCGATGAGGACGATGTTTTCGTGGTAGTGCATGGTGCTCCCGGAGCCCGACGGCGAGAAGGGCTCTTTGTTGATACTCTGGTGGGATTTCGGGGCGGATGAAAGTTTTGTTCGGAAAAAGTGTGCCTCCTCGGGTCATGCCCGTATCGCGGAACCGGCGGCAGGTTGATCAGGCACTCAGGGTCTTCTGATGCCTCTTACACTCACAAAGACGACGATAGCCCCAATGACGAGGGCGATCAGCCCGGATACCGCCCATACCGGGGACGGGCCGACGATCTCCTCACAGTTCGCGATACAGAGTATGGGGCGTATCCGGAGGAGACCCGTGCCCTGCAGGAGCCAGAGCAGGCCGATTACCCCCACAAATGCTCCGATGAGTGCGCCGGCGAGGTGTTTGGCTTTCATGCTCGATCGACCGGCACCTTCGGCGCCGGGTGAGGTTATCCCTCCCCCTCGCACGGTCTCCGGGGTAATAGAGATCTGCGATTTTTACAACCCTCACATCGATACCGTATACTGAACAACCACAGACGCCACCGCACCCGGGCTACAGGTCGACAACGTCGTAGAAGTGTGGTTTCGGATTCCCGTCCATCAGGATATCACCTTTCGCGCGCAGAACCTCGTGCTCCTTGCTCGTATGCATCTTCATGAACGTGTCCTTACTCTGGTGCTCGACGATCGCCGCGTACGATCCCTTATCTGAGACCAGGAGCCTTCGTGAAATAAACCCGTCGTGTTTCATGAAGACCGCGTTGGACTC